>CAVQSQ010000010.1:0-178721 GCA_963715955.1 Candidatus Sulfomarinibacteraceae bacterium | reverse complement strand
TGGCACGCGGGACGCGTACCCCACAAGCCTGTCAGAAACGGTGGTGCCTTTCGTGGTGCGGCCATCCCACCTATTGATGTCATTTCGACCGAGGGAGCGCAGCGAACGAGCGGAGAAATCTGACGGGTGGTTCGGAGCCAAGCAATCCTCACGGGCCCCACAGAGATCCCTCGGCTCCGGCGCTCACGCGCCTTCGCTCGGGATGACAACAGGAAAGAGCTCGCCTTTCCCCAATCGGAATGACTGCCCTTTTGTGGGGCAGCCGTCCCGGCTGCCGGGCGGGGATAAACCCCGCCCCTACGGTTTTCAGAGGCGTCCCGCAAGGGCGTAGGTGAGGGGTTTACCCCCTGCCCCACAGGGCCTTCAGAAACGGTTGTGCCCATTCTGATACACGCCCGCGTGCCATTTCTCATTTCAATTCACCTCGTCGTCGGGGTGTTCGCCGAGGCCGGCGCGGCCGACCTGGCTCCACATCTCGAGGGCGCGGCGCGTTCGGTCCTTCGACTTCGAAGGGAACTTCGCGGGGCGCCGCAGCAGGAGGACGCTGATCAGGTACACGATCATCTTGGCGTCGTAGAGGTCATCGGTGCAGCGGTACTGGTCGGGGTCGCGGTTGAGGATCGCCTCAACCCCCTTTGCCCCCATGTCCTCCACCTCGAAGCGGACGATGTAGATGCAGAAGCCGGTCCAGCTGCGGTGGAAGTGGAGCTCGTCGTCCTTCCAGTAGACGAACCACTTGTCCTCCATCTCGCGGGGGATGACGCCCCGCTGCATCATGATGAGCTGCTTTTTGTGGTAAAGCAGTCCGAGCGGAATCGAGGTGTTCAGCTCAGGCATCGGCAGCGCGTTCCAATCGGTCGGTTCGGCGGTCTTCATGCAGGCGGTTTCTCCTTTCATCGGTTCAGGTTGTTGGAACAGGGAGGGGATGAACCCCTCCCCTACGGCGTTCAGTGGAGTTTTCGAGGCCGGGAGGGGATGAACCCCTCCCCTACGACTTTCAGAGGGGCAACGGATTCGTCGGGGCGAGAGGCAGAATCAAGATTCAGGCGCACTCGCGTCACCTCCTTGCGCGCTTGCGCTCGAGAAAATCGAGGTAGCGACTCAAACCGCGAATCGGCACGGTGGCGCCGGTCCGGGTGTCGAAACAGGTGTCGACAAGGCCCTCGGTGCGGAGAATTCGAACCTCATCCTCCGCATTTTCGAAAGGAGCGAACGTGTAGTTGTTGTCGAGGATCCATTGTTTGGTTCCTCCTGGCGTGGTGTGAATTTCGCCTGGATCGCCCACGTCGTCCCGCAGGCAGGCGAAGTCAGGGCCATCGTGCATCCTTCCGAGGGCCACCCATGAACACCCTGCTGTGGCGCGCGGACTGGGTTGCGCGACGATCGCGACATCCTTCCAGTTATCGCCTTCCATGAGCGTCAGACCTTTGTTCTCGAGCTCGATCAGGAACCGCTCGGCGCCGACAGGGCTCATGAACCCGACGCGGGTCAGGCGACCATCGCAACAGAAAGTGCCGCCGCGGTCGCGAACGTAGCCGTCGAGACCGTCCGGATATTTCTCGTTCAAAACGGACACCGGAACCACGACGTTGATGAACTGGATGAAGACAGCCATGTCATTTTCCTTTCAGCTGACCATGCTTTTGATTTCGTTGTTGAGTTCGGGAACGACTACCGACGCGGCGAACCGGTAGGCGGCCCAGAGATCCCGAAGAACAGCGACGAGCCGGTCTTCCGGCATCCACACCCTGATCCACACACCGCTGCGGCCGGGGGCATCCCCGCCCCAGCTCTGGGAATCGATATCGGCAAGGTTGTGCTCGTCCAAGAAACGTTCGAAATAGGCGTCCCAACTGGCGAGTCCCCATGCGAAGTCTTCGAATTCTGGGAATAGGTGGAACGGGCATCGATCCCAATCAATGGCGACCTCCTCGAGATCGACCGCCGACAAAAGTTCCCGAAGTGCGTCGAGGACAACACCAAGTCCGCCCCAGAATTCGACCATGTCATCGCCGTCGCCAACGCATATGCGCTCGCCGTCGAACGCCGGGTAGTCGTCCCACTCCCCGTCGTCGTCCTGGAGGGTCACCGAGTAGCTCTTGTGGTCTTCGAGCACGCGGGCGAAGTCCTCGTCGGCCTTTGGTGACTCCGAAAGGTGCTTTTCCGCGTTGGTGATAACTTTGTTCAGTTCGGCATACTTCTTACCCAGGTCGCGAAACCTCTCGTAGGCCCTCAGCTTTCGGCTCAGCCCATCGCGCACGTCAAGCAGCACGTTCGCCTGCGAAAGTTGCGAGGCGAGGTCGAAAACTGCTTTGTAGGCCCCGTCGTTTTCAATTGGATTTCTCTCCACGCTCTCGACCGCGATCTCGACGAGCCTCTCGGCATGGTCCGGCGACACTTCGTTCAGGGCTCCGAAGTTACGCGCGCAATATCCAAGCCGAGAATCGGCTGCGGTTATCTTGCGTGCCTCTGCCACGATCCCTTCGAGAGCGCTCTGGCGGAGCTCGGATCGCTCCGGGAACGCCGCGGCGGTGGCGGCAAGTCGTTCAGCCTGGTTTCGAATTTTCAGAGCGGCTTCATATCTACCGAAGGCCTCGGCGATCCTCTCGGTTTCCCCGACCTTTTTCGCTAGCTCCGGCAGCGAGCTGCCGAAAATAGTACGCAATGCCTGCATTCCCGATAATACTTTCCACAGCAAGTTCTGGATCGACCTCGGCAAGCCTCCGAAAGGACTTGCGCAAGGCAGGCATCGCGTACCCTTTGCCCATGACCGGCGTCCGACTGAAGCTATCAAACAGAGCTTCGAAATCGGCCAACAGCTGACGTTTGTTCTGCAGGGTCATTCGCCTTCCCCCTCCCGCCCGAACGCCACACCCCTTTTGCTCGTCACCTGGATGAACCGCTCCACCACACGGAGCAGCGGTCGGTCGACCACCGTGTCGATCTCCGTCTCGATGCGCTCGGGCACGCCGCCGAAGAAGGCCTCGGCGACGCCGCCGGCGATGGCGGCCTGGGTGTCGGCGTCGCCGCCGAGGGAAATGGCGAGACGGATCGCGTGCTCGAAGTCGTCGGCCTCGAGGAAGGCGATCAGGGCCTCGGGCACCGAGCCCTGGCAGGTGACGTCGAAGCGGTAGTCGGGGCGGATGGCGGCGATGGTGCGGTCGAGGTCATAGCCGAAGCGGCCGCTGATCTCGGCGCGGATCTCGTCTTTCGTGGCGCCGATGCGCGCGAGGTGGACGGCGGCCGCGGTGGCCTGGGCGCCCTTGATGCCCTCGGGGTGGTTGTGGGTGACGGCTGCCGAGCGCTCGGCCTCGGCGAGGACCTCGTCGAGGGTGTCGAAGGCCCAGCCGATCGGGCTGACGCGCATCGCCGAGCCGTTGCCGAAGCTGTTGTACGGGCCGCGGCTCGGGTCGCCGAGCCAGAGCCGGAACATGCCGCCGTAGCCGCGGCCGGGGTAGCGCCGGCCCCACTCGCGGTAGGCGGCGGCGTAGTCGCCGTCGCCCATCAGTGCGTCGGCGGTGGCCACGGTGAGGATGGTGTCGTCGGTGAAGTAGCGCGCCTCGCCGAAGAGGTCGAAGTCCTCCTTTTTGAGGGGGTGGCCCTCGAAGGCCGCGCCGAAGATGTCGCCTGCGATGGCGCCGCGCATGTCAGGCCTCCTTCCGGCCGGGTGCCGAGGCGAGACTCCGGGATACCGGGCTCGTCAGGCTCGTACCATGCCGTGCACGTCACGTTGTCGGCATGGGTGTAGTCCATCAGGGCGCGGCCGATGCGGGCGCGGATCTCCATGTCCGCAAAATCGCGGGCAACCGGGCGGCCTGCGGCGTCGAGGACCTGTGAGGTGATGATGGTCAGACCCGGGATCTGTCGGCCCGCCTGGAAGTGCAACGCGCCCTGGACGCCCCACACCGTGACCGGTTCGCCGAGGACCCTCGAGACGACCTCGTCGAGGAGCGATCGACCGTCCCCTTCGGGCTCGAGGAGCTCGTTCACGGACCCCCGCACCATCTCGATCCACAGTTCGCCGGGGGTGACGCCGACCCCCGCTGCGGCCGTGGCGATCTCTTCGACTCCCTCGCGGTCCGCAGGCGGCGCGAGGAGAAACGTGAGGTCCCTGACCTTCTTCCGGCCGGCCTCCGTGTCCATGTTCGGGGTGAGCGTGGCGGGGCGAGTTGTGTCCATACTGAACTCCCTTTCTGTCCCGCCGCTGAGCAGAATGGTTGGAGGCGCCGTCAAAAAAAGCCCGTCGAATCCGCGACGGGCTGAAGCTGTCCTCCGAGCCGTTCGCGCTTTAGCGGCATTTGTTTATGGCGCCCGCAAGTTACGAAGTTAAATCGGCGCCCGATCCCAGCAATTTTAAAGAAAAAGGACTTATCTGTCAAGAGGTAAATAAGGCGAATATCAAATCAGACATGATTCGCGATCTCGATTCAGCCCTTCTCTTGAGCACTTGGAGCCTGGAGGGCATCATTCCTCCACCCTGCCGGCTCGCAGCCGCGACAGGCTGGATGTGCGGACCATTGTCGGGGCACGCGTCGCGCCTCCACGCGCGTTGCCGACACGATCGTCCAGAACGCCTCCATCCGGCGGCTGCGGCTCCCAGCGACGTCACGGGGCTGGCCGATCGTACACTAAACAGGGAGGGGATACCCCTCCCCTACGGGCAGTCGCAGCATCGCCGCGTGACCAACGGGTGCCGGCGATGAACCCGCCACCCGGCACGCGAGACGCGTGCCCCACAAGGACGAGTCCGAGTTCAAGCCGGAATTGTAGGGCCTCGCTCACTCGCGAAGGTGCCGCGGTCCCGGTGAGTGCTACGATTCCGGGAACACAACTCGAAGAGCGCACGTGGCGGTGGAGGAATCATGGCGAAAACCATCCGTTTCACTCTCAACGGCGAGCCGGCGTCGGTGACGACCGAGGCCGACCGCATGCTGCTGTGGGTGCTGCGCACCGAGCTCGGACTCACCGGCACCAAGTTCGGCTGCGGCGAGGGCTTCTGCGGTTCGTGCGCGGTGGTGGTCGACGGCCGCGTCGAGCGCTCGTGCCAGCTGCCGATGGAGAAGGTGGCGGGGGCCGAGGTGCTGACCATCGAAGGCCTCGCCGACGGCGACGACCTGCACCCGCTGCAGCAGGCCTTCGTCGACCACGACGCCCTGCAGTGCGGCTTCTGCACCCCGGGCATGATCATGAACGCCTACGGGCTCCTGGAGGACGAAAAGGCGCCGTCGCGGTCGCGGATCAACGACGCCATGGAGGACAACCTCTGCCGCTGCGGCGCCCACAAGCGCATCGTCGCCGCCATCGAGAGCGTGGCGGAGAAGACGGCGAAGGAGGCGAAGTCATGAGCCCGACCGCACGGGAGATCCTCGACTACCTCGGCATCGACCCGCCGTCTGAGGTCAGCCGCCGCCGCTTCCTCGAGCTGTTCGGGGGCGGCATCTTCATCGCCGTCGCCGGCTGCGACCTCGCCGCCCAGGAGACCGCGGCGCCGCGCCGTTTCGGACGCCAGCTGCCCGACGACTACAACGCCTTCCTGCGCATCGGCGAGGACGGCCGCGTCACCTGCTTCACCGGCAAGATCGAGATGGGACAGGGGGTCCACACCTCGCTCGCGCAGATGCTGGCCGATGAGCTCGAGGTGAGCGCTCGACGTGGTCGACATGGTGATGGGCGACACCGACCTCTGCCCGTGGGACATGGGCACCTTCGGCTCGATGACGACGCGCTTCTTCGGGCCGCCGCTGCGCGCCGCAGCCGCCGAGGCGCGAGAGGTCCTGCTGGAGCTGGCGGCGGAGAAGCTCGAAGTGCCGCGCGACCAGCTCGTGGTGGCCGACGGCGTCGTCAGCGTCGTCGGTCAGCCGCAGCGCTCGGCGACCTACGCCGAGCTTGCCAAGGGGCAGCGCATCGCGCGCCGGCTCGACCGCGAGGCGGCGCTCGAGGCGGTCAAGGACTTCACCATCGTCGGCCGCTCCGAGACCCGCCACGACGCGGTGGCCAAGGTCACCGGCCGCGCGCAGTATGCCGGCGACATTCGCCGCGAGGGCATGGTCTGCGCGCGGCTGCTGCGGCCGCCCGCCCACGGCGCCACGCTGCTCGAGGTGGACGCCTCCGGGCTCGACGCCGTGCCCGGCGCGGCCCTGGTCCGCGACGGCGACCTGATCGCCGTCGTGCACGCGACTCCCGATGGCGCGGAGCGGGGCCTCCAGCAGCTGCAGGCGAGCTGGGACAGCCCGGAGTCCGACCTCGACGAGGACTCGATCTTCGAGCACCTGCTGAAGGTGGCGCCGGCCGGTGAGGCCGTCGACCGCGGCGGCGACCTCGAGGCGGGCCGCGCGGCTTCGACCGCACGCGTTGCCCTCACCTACCTCGACGGCTACGTGGCGCACGCGGCGATGGAGACCCACACCGCGGTGGCCGAGTTCGCGGACGGCCGCTGCACCATCTGGGCCTCGACCCAGACCCCGTTCCCGCTCAAGTCGCAGGCCGCGGAGGCCCTCGGTCTGGCCGAGGACGCGGTGCGCGTGATCCCGCCCTTCGTGGGCGGCGGCTTCGGCGGCAAGACCTACAACCAGCAGGCGATCGAGGCGGCGCGGTCTGGCGAAAAAGCTGGGCCGCCCGGTGCAGGTGGCGTGGTCGCGCGCCGAGGAGTTCTTCTTCGACACCTTCCGCCCGGCCGCGGTGGTCACGATCGATGCCGGCCTCGGGGAGGGCGGCCGCATCACCGACTGGGACTACACCACCTACTTCGCGGGCTCGCGCGGCGCCGAGCAGTTCTACGAGATCCCCAACCACCGGACGGTGGCCTCGCCCAACAGCTGGCGCGGCGGCCCCGGCACCCACCCCTTCGCCACCGGCGCCTGGCGGGCGCCCGGCAACAACACCAACACCTTCGCCCGCGAGTCGCACATCGACGCCCTCGCGGCGGCGGCCGGCACCGACCCGGTCGAGTTCCGACGGCGCCACCTCGCCGACGCCAAGATGCGGCGCGTCCTCGACGCCACCGCCGAGCGCTTCGGCTGGAAGCCCGCGCCGGCGCCCAGCGGCCGCGGCCAGGGCATCGCGCTCGGCATCGACGCCGGCACCTTCGTCGGCCTCGCCGTCGAGGTCGCGGTCGACCGCTCGACCGGCGAGGTGCGGGTGACCCGCATGGTGTGCGCCCAGGACATGGGCCTCGCCATCAACCCCGAGGGCGCCGTCATCCAGATGGAGGGCTGCCTGATGATGGGCCTCGGCTACGCCCTCACCGAGGAGGTGCGCTTCGAGGGCGGCAAGGTCCTCGACACCAACTTCGACACCTATGAGATTCCCAGGTTCTCGTGGCTGCCCGAGATCGACACCGTGATCCTCGACGCCGCCAACGACCCGCCGCAGGGCGGCGGCGAGCCGGCCATCGTCGCGTCGGCGCGGCCGTCGCAACATTTTCGATGCCGTCGGCCCGCTCGGTCCTGCGATGCGGCCCAGCCGACGTCAACCGTCGATGCCGAAGGCCGTGGCCGCCTTGCGATGTCCGGCACCGACCTCGACCTCGTCACCGGTGATCGCATTTTTGTCCCAGACCTCCACGGGACGCGCCCGCTCGAAGTTCTTGGAGACGGCACAGTTCGTCGAGGTCGCGTTGCACCCGGAAGGGCCGATAATGTTGTCGACCTGCTGGAGCGCTACTCGCCATAGTCGTCCCATCGGAATCTCTGACGGTCCGGCGGCGTGTACGAGACCGATCACAACCTCTCAACCTGCGTACCCGGTTCCGCTCAGCTGATTGGTTGTGATCAGTGGCCCTGTCGATATTTCAGAACGAGATCACGACCGAATAGTCATTCTCTAGAAAACTATGGATTCACCACCAAAAACGTTTCCTTTGAGATCCTAACTTGCAACCTTTTCCTGGAGCGAAGCGAAGTACGGTTTGAAATCGCGCCAGATACGCCCTACGAGATCGGGTTTCAGCATCTCGATTTTTGCTTCCGCTTTATCAGTGTGCCAGACCTTGAGGTAGATGGTTGCGCCAGGTCGAAACGCCTCGGGTGGATACTCGTATCTCCCATACACACCAACGTCTTCCATACTCTCCATGTGGCCCTGCATACTCACAACCGTTTGTGTCTTGCCCGGGTGAATGGGTTCAATCACTGTGCCGTCACGAACGAGTTCCATGCGCACAAAGTCCGTTTTGAATCTGTATTTCCGATGGGCGTTATTGCCGATCATCAGGACGGCAAATGTCGATCCCCCGGTGAGCTGGATCTCTGGGACCGCCTGGATGACGACGACCGGACGATAGTCACCCGCGTACTGTCTCCAATTGTAGAAGTCCTTGCCAGCTTCATATGTCGCAGACTTCTTCTTGGATCGCTTCTTCTGCCGGTTCGACGCGGCTATCTCATCGCTCACTTCAAGGTTTGCGATGACAACGGGCGTCATGAGCTGCACGTCAATCTGGCCCGCCTCGATGTGATACAGCTTAGGGTTATAGGCCATTCTCAGCGCCTCGTCTCGCAACTGCTGAGCGGGGAATCGAAAGGAACTCTCTACAGGAAGTTCTCTGTCTGGAGGGGGCTGAAGGCCTGCCACCACTGATCGGCCCTGGGCGAGAAGGTCTTTGGCGAGGTAGATCCTCACGATTCCTGAAACGCCAGGCCCGGACGCAGCGCCAATTCCAAACGTGTTGATGCCAATGACTTCGCCTCGCATGTTGAATAGCGGCCCACCTGAGTTGCCTGGGTTGATGCTCACATCACTATAGATCGCACCCTGCTCCACTTTGCTGACGATGCCGAGGGTCAGAATCGTCTCGGTGGCCAAAGGGCTCCCGATCGCGAGGACCCGTTCACCAACCGAAACGGGGGGATGATCGGGCGCATCCTCTGCGATCTTCAATACTGGCAGGTCTTTCGCGACACTGGGGTTCACCCGAATCAGGGCGATATCGTTGAAATCGTCCTCCGCGACCAATTGTGCCTCGTATTTATGGGTATCGTTGATCTTCACAGCTAGGTAAGGGCTGTCCCTGACAACATGGTGGTTGGTCAGAATCAATCCCTCACCGTCGATCAAGAAACCCGATCCGTGGCCACCTTCTGCGATGACCTTCACCACCCCGTCTTTGATAATCCTGTAGAGCGAGCCTTCGTCAAGTACCACTTCTTGGTTGGGCGGCGGCTCTACCACGTGAGATTCTGCGTTGTCGTTTGAGAGTTCGAGAACCCGTCGTTCACCCGGAGCCAAAGATACCTGAACATCCCAGGTGAAAGACGTGCCTTCGAACTCAACTGGTGATTCACTCACGACGGTGTATTCACCGGGCGGTAATTCGATTGCGACTTGGCCGCCGAAATCGGTTGTAATCTCCACCCCGTCTGGTCCCAACGAACCTCCGCGAACCAAGAACGACTTTTTCGGCACCGGTTTAAGAGACAGGTCCTTTGTAATCAGGATAACCTTGATAGCGATTGCAGCCTTTGCATCGCCCGCCGCCGTAGCCGATTGAGGTCCCGCCTGCACCAAGCTTGGGAAACCGATGGTGATGGTTCCAAGGATGAACAGCTATTAATTCCAGGATGTGTCTCAGAACGTGACGTGGTGTTTTGACGAGTGTTCCCGATTTGGCTCGAGTTCAGCGAAAGTGTACGTGTTTCCGCATCCGAGTTCTGGGCAACGGGGCATCCACTTAGCAACAGTGCCGCGAAGTGCGCCGCCGTATTACGGTTTCCCTCTGGGGCCACTCGTCATGCGCAGTGACTCACCCTGGGGCCACGTGTAACTTCACATTCACCGAAGGCTTTATGGAAGACGCCGTGGGCCGCCCCTGTAAACTGTCAGAAGCAACAAGGAAGCGCCCGTTCTTCGGAGCGGGATCGATGTGCGAGCCGGAATCCGAGAGGGAGGCGGTCATGGCGAACAAGGGAGTCAGCAGGCGTTGGTTCATCGGCGGTGCGGCGACCGGTGTGGTTTCGGCGGGGCTCGACCTGAGCGGCTATGCGAAAGTCGCCGGGGCAGCGGAGCCGGAGGCGGAGGAGACGAAGCTCGAGTACCGGGTGCTCGGGCGCACCGGGTTGAAGATCCCGCTGATCAGCTTCGGGGTGATGAACTCGGACAACCCGGACCTCCTCTACCGGGCCTTCGACCTCGGTCTCAACCACCTCGACACCGCCCACGGTTACCTGCGCGGCAAGAGCGAGGAGGTGATCGGCGAGGTGGTCGAGGCGCGCGGCAACCGGGACTCGGTCTACATCGGCACCAAGATGTACTTCGCCCGGGACCGCGATACGGGGGTGTTTTCGAGCGAGGGATCGGCGCGGGCGCCGGCGCCGACCGAGGCCAACCTCTTCAAGCTGCTCGAGACCAGCCTCGAGCGGCTGCGCACCGACTACGTCGACATCCTCTACCTCCACAGCTGCTACAGCCCCGCCATGGCCACCTACGAGCCGATGATGAAGGCGCTGGTCAAGGCGAAGGAGCAGGGCAAGGCGCGGTTCATCGGGGTGTCGACCCACCGCGACGAGCCGAACGTGATCCGCGCGGCGGTGGACGCCGGGATCTACGACGTGGTGCTGACGTCCTACAACTACCTCCAGGACCACAAGGAGGCGGTTGCGGAGGCGATCGCGTATGCGGCCGGCAAGGATGTGGGCGTGGTCGCCATGAAGACCCAGGGCGGCAACCGCCTCAACAAGCAGGAGGGCGTCCACATCAACCACCAGGCGGCGCTCAAGTGGGTCTTCGCCAACCCGCACGTGTGCACCGCGATCCCCGGCATGACCACCTTCGATCAGATGGATTCGAACGTCCGGGTGATGGCCGATCTCGAAGCTCAGCGAGGCCGAGGAGCGCGAGCTCAAGCTGGCCTCGCTGCTGCCGGGGACCTACTTCTGCCAGAGCTGCCGGGAGTGCGTGCCCACCTGCCCGGAGGGGGTCGAGATCCCGACGCTGATGCGCGCCTCGATGTACGCCGAGGCCTACGGCAACCCGGTCCAGGCCGAGGAGACGATCGCCACCGTGCCCGCCGAGCGTGGGCTGCAGCTGTGCGCCGACTGCGCGGCCTGTCAGGCGCGGTGCAGCCGCGAGCTGCCGATCGCCGACCGGTTGCGGGAGCTGGCCGGCGAGGGCTGGAAGAGGGCTTAGGTCGATGGAGTGCGCGGATGACGCGGACACTCACCGGACCCGGCCCGATGCGGCACCGTGGTGCTGATGATGGCGCTCTGCGCCGCCTGCGGGGGTGGTCCCGAGCAGCAGCGCCGCAGGAGCCGGCCGCGACGGCGAGCGCGGCTTTCGAGCTTCCCGGCGAGGGCGAGCTGCCGGGCTGGTCGCCGGCGACCGAGCCCGAGAGCTACGGCCCCGACGATCTGTGGGAGTACATCAACGGCCAGGCCGACTTCTTCATCGACTACGGCTTCGTGCGGGTCGACGCCGCGGAGTATCGTTCACGATCAGGATTCGAGCGCGGTGGTGCTGGAGGTCTACGAGATGGGCCGGCCGCAGGAGGCCTTCGGGATCTTCGCCGCCGAGCGCACCCGGGAGGACCGGCCGCTCGAGGTCGGGTCCGGGGGCTTTCTCGGCAGCAACACCCTCGGCTTCTGGCGGGGGACGCGGTACGTCAAGCTGATGAGCTTCGACGACAGCCCCGAGATGGAGGGGCTGCTGACCGGGCTGGCGGAGGAGATCGCCGCGCGGCTTCCGGGCCAGGGCGATCAGCTCGCGACGCTCGACCTCTTCCCCGAGGAGGGCCGTGTCGAGGCGAGCGAGCGCTTCATCCCCATCAACTTTCTCGGCCAGCCGTACCTGACGGACGCCTACCGGGTCGATTACACCGTCGACGGCGAGGACGTCCAGCTCTTCATCGTCGAGAGCGAATCGGCGGCCGAGGCGGCGTCGCGCTTCAGCCAGCTCGAGGCCTTCTACCTCGAGCGCGGGGACGGACAGGTGACCGTCGAGCCCGCCGACGCCTCGCCGATGCTGGTGGTCGACGCCGCGTCGAAGGTGGTGGCGTTCCAGCTCGGCGACCGGCTCGGCGGTGCCATTGCCGCGGGGAGCGTGGAGGCGGCGAGGGAGGGCGCGGCGAGGTTGGTTGGGGGGATGCGGAAAGAGCAAGGGTCGAATTAGGAATTAGGAATTAGGAATTAGGAATTTCGGGCACGCACGCCGCTCTCGGATTTCGGATTTCGGATTTCGGAATTGTCGCTCGCTGATGACTTCCGGGCGGTCAGTCTGCCGCCGAGAGGGACAGCACCCGTCGCGCTGCCAACGGTTGGTGGAGCGGTAGAGATCGGTGGCGACGATGTCGGTAACATCGCCCAGGTCGCGGTGGTCGCTTCCCAACGCCCGAAACCGTTACTCAGGGAAAGCCGCGGTGGAAAGGCGCTGAACCAGACCTTCGAGGTACGCCCGGAGTTCGTCAGCGGACACCCCGCCGGGCGGCGAGGCATCGTCACCGATCTCCAGCTGCGACAGGACCCACGCGAGCTGCGCGGGTGTCAGCCCGGCGTCCTTGAATGCGGCGAACTCCAGGTGATCCTCCACGCTGAGCCCAGCTTCTTCAAGCGCCTTCACGTCAACCAGATCCCTCAGCTCACCTCGAGACAGGAGGGTGCACAGCTTGTTGGCCATGATCTCGCGCGTCGAGTCGATGCGGATGCCGTCGAGCACCGGTTTTTCGCTGTCGACCTGAGGAGCAAGGTCACGGGCGATGTCGGCAACCACCGACTCGTTATCTCTGCGAATGAGGAATCTCCTGAAATCTCTCGATGTCCTCAGACGCTCCACAGTTCCGCCGATTTCCTCGGCTGCGGCCAGGAGTGCGGCCTCTCCGTCATCGAGGTTGTCCTCAGTGGTGAACAAGTCGAGATCCAGGGTCTCGCGGTGATGTAGGTAGAAACCCACGAGAGCGGCCCCGCCTGTCAGGAAGAAACGCTGTTCGCGCGCGAAGAACGCTCTCAGCAGGTCCTGCTGGAGTCTATCGAGACCACTCGACATCGAGCCGCCCCTGTTTCGACCAGCTTTCAAGGAGGAACTCCCAGAACTCACGGCGCCGGCCCAGGTTTCGGGAAATCCCGCTCCACGATCTCGCGACGTCCGCCGGCGTCGTGAACAGCCACACCTCGGTGTCCCTGGCTTCGCGGAGAATCTTCCCGAGGAGACGCGTTCGCTCAGGCGGCGAGGCCGTGCTCAGCCGCTCGCGGAGCTCGGCGACCGTCATGGGCTCGTCCCAGAGAAAATAGGGCACCGCCTGCGGGTCGGAGAGATCCGTCGAAAGCGTCACAGCTCCCGCAGCGCGTGATTCGTGAGGTTCAACGGTCATGGTGTCAGGGTACCATGAAGGCCTCGGGCAGGGGCGCAGAGCGATAGACGACATCCCGGTCGAGTTTCGGCTCGGACTGGCGTGAACTTCGTGCGAGGCACCATTTCGAATTCGGATTTCGAATTTCGAATTTTCGGCCGGTTGCTCGTGTGAGATTTCGGACTTTTGAATTTTGAATCTCGGCCGGCGCACTTGGCAGCCGGGGATCCGGCTTCGCCTACGGCTACGCCGTGACACGGCAGGCTGCCCCACAAGGCTTTCAGAAACGATTGCTCTTTTTCGTGGGGCAGCCGTCCCGGCTGCCGTGCGTGTGGGCAGACCCCGTTGGGGTCGATGGCCAACCGCCGGTGATACTCTCTGAGCGAGGCAAGCCGATGGTCGAGCTGGACAGGATTACGTTTGACCCGGCGGTCATGGGTGGACGCGCGAGCATTCGAGGCATGCGCGTCACCGCTGGTACGATCGTCGGTCTGGTGGCGAGCGGACATTCTCGAGACGAGATTCTCGAGGCGTATCCATACCTCGAGGACGAGGACATCCGGCAGGCCCTGGCGTACTCGTCGTGGCGTGCGTCGGAGATGGAACTTCCGTAGATCGCTGCGCCTCAGATTTCGACCCCCGGTTGGCACACATGGCCCTGTCTGGACTCAGTCGTACGGCGAGAACTCGTTGTCGTCGCTGACGAGGAGCTGCATGAGCTTGGAACTACGTGCCGGGCACTTGTTGAGAAGATTTCGGATTTCGGATTTCGAATTTCGGATTTTCGGCCGGTTGCCCGTGAGAGATTTCGGGATGAGGGATGGGTACCCTCGATCTGGCTCCAATGCAGCGTTATTCGTAGTGGGTCCACATACGAAGGACCTTGACGATTCGTTCCTTTTTCAGAACCTGGTAGACCAGGCGATGTTGGATGTTGATTCTTCTCGAATAGGCGCCTGCCAGATCGCCGACGAGCTTTTCGAATGGTGGCGGCGACTGGTATGGATCTTCGGAGAGGACGTCGAGAAGGGTCTGGGCCTTCTCTTTGAGTCCGGCACCGGCGAGCTTTCCTGCGTCTTTTTGAGCTTGTTTCGTATAGACGAGCCGCCAACGACTCACCAGCCAGGCTCCTCGCTGGTCTCTTCAATCGGCGTTGCCATCCCTTCGCGGATCGATTCGCGCATTCCGGGAATCGAAAGCAGGTGGAGGGTTTCCTGAATGGATCGCCAGTCGTCCTCCGAGACCAGCACGCCGTTGCCCCGCTTGCCGGTGATCAGGATGGGTTCGCTGGTTTCGCGCGCCTGGTCCAGAAGCTTGTACAGCTTGGAACGCGCGTCGGTTGCGGAGATGGTCGTCATGTCGTGCCTCCGTTGATAACGTACGTTATACCGTACGTTTTGTCAACGCAGCCGGAGCGTGGCGATGACATCGCGCGCGACAGGCCCAACCGCGAACCCATATAGAAATCAACGCGCTCCCACGAACGGCGGCTGCTCATCTGCAGCCGCGTAGGTCTGCACCCTCCCCGTTCCCATCGCGACGAAGTCGTCGCCGGAACTACGCGCCGGGCACCTTTTTCTTTCTCGGGGATGACGACCTGACCTTTGGAGGACATTTTGGTCGTCGCATTCTTGTTCACGCTGAGGTCTCCAGTTCTTACTCGGAAGGATACGTATCCAGAATTACGATCGTTCAAGGGTCATCGTCACCCGGCAATCTCCAACTGCAGCTGGATGGCGATTGCGCGCCCAACAGCCTCCATGTCGGCGGCCGAGAGGCGGCCCGCGGATTCGACCAGGCGGCGCTTGCTGACGGTTGCGAGCTGATCGGCCATGGCCTTGCTGCTTTCGCCTGCAAGGCGAACCACGGCCTCGCTGGGGTAGACGCGATCGACGTTCGACGTCAACGGCACGACCTGCACGCGGTTGAGGTGGCGGTTGGAGGCGTCATTGGAAACGATGACAGCGGGCCGGGTCTTTCGAATTTCACCGCCGATGGCGGGATCGAAGCTGACCCACCACACCTCACCGCGGGTCATCGCTCGCGTCCCCGATCAGGCCTTCCCCCCACGCCTCGGCTTCGGCTTCGCGCACGGCATCGGCGGCCATCTCCCGATAGGCCGAGTCGAGCTCGCGAGCGACCACGTGCGGCCGCGCCAGGTCTTCGAGGAAACGGCTGATGCGGCCGCGGCCGACGACTGCGTGAAGGCCCCGGTAGACCTCTTCATCGATCGTGATTGTGAGCTTCTTCTGCATCGCGTCCTCCAACTACACGTATTCTATACGTATTCTCGGTGTTGCGCGAACTCGAAGGGACGAGGACCCGGCGCAACCGTGAGGTGGCAGTGCAAATATCTCGCACGTCATGGCGCCGGGCACCGATTTCGTGCTCGTGCTTTTTGGATTCGAAACTACGTGCGAGCCATCTTTTTCGGGCTTCGATCGAGCGCCTGCTCGAGCGCGTCGAGAATCGACGGGCGTTGATTCATCATTGAATAACACCATGAAAATCGAACACTTCATGATCGAATTTCATGATGGATGTCCACAGAGCCGGCGATCGTGACTAATAAACATCTCTTTACTTTCCATTCAAGTTAGGAAAGAATAGTTTCCTAACGGGAGGGACTGTGAAACGGACAACGGGCACATACGAGAAGACGACGGTCGCGGGCGAGGAGGTGCGGGCGTTCATCCCCTACCCTCTTCCGCCGACGAGACCAGCGTTGCAGATGAGCCCGCCGATGGAGGAACTGCTGGGTGGGGCGGAGGCCGCCCTAGCGAGGTTGGCCGTCGCCGGCGAAATGGTGCCGTCGATCGACTGGCTGATCTATGCGTTCGTGCGCAAGGAGGCCGTGCTGTCGTCCCAGATCGAGGGCACACAGGCAACCCTTGTCGACCTCTTGACGTTCGAGGCGACAGGCAACGACGAGCCGCCGGTCGATTCTGACGTCGACGAGGTCTGTAATTACCTGTCGGCGCTTTCGTTCGCAAGATCTGAGCTGCACCGCCCCAAGGGTCTGCCGATCAGCGTCCGTCTGCTCAACCGGACGCACCAACGGCTGATGGCGGGGCGGCCTGGGCAAGGCGCTCAACCGGGCGAGGTGCGTCGAAGTCAGAACTGGATCGGCGGCACTCGACCCGGCAACGCTGTGTTCGTGCCCCCTCCTCCTCACGCCCTTCCTGACGTCTTGACCCATTTCGAGCGCGCGATCCACACCGACGACCCTGCGCACAAACTGGTGAGATCCGCTTTGCTCCACGCACAGTTCGAAACAATCCACCCCTATCTCGACGGAAACGGAAGGGTGGGCCGGCTGTTGATCACACTCCTGTTCGAGCACTGGGACCTGCTCGCAGAGCCGCTGCTTTACCTCAGCTCTTTACTTCAAACGCCACCGGGAGGAGTACTACCGACGACTGGGTGCCATCCGCACCGAAGGGGACTGGGAGGGTTGGGTGGCGTTTTTCCTCGATGGAGTTCGCGTCACCGCGGACGAGACCACTGCGACGGTGCGCGACCTCTTTGCCCTGGTGAGCCGCGACCGATCCACCGTGCTCGCCCATTCGGCGACGACTGTCACGGCCGCTCGTCTCTTCGAGGAGCTGCCGCGTCACCCGATGGTGACCCTGGCGGGGGTCACCAGGCTGCTGGGGGCGACTAAACCGACCGCGTCCAAGGCGGTCGGCGCGCTGGTGAGCGCCGGGGTGCTCGAGGAAACCACCGGTCGCCGGAGGGATCGCGTTTTCAGCTATGCACGCTACCTCGATCTCCTCCGGGAGGGGACCGACGCCGGATGATCTGAGTGGTCGATAATGGTCATGGTGCCGGGCACCGATTTCGTGCTCGTGCTATTTAGATACCGGACGACGTGCGAGGCACCTTTTCGAATTCGGAATTCGGAATTTTGAATTTTGAATCTCGGCCGGCGCACTTGGCAGCCGGGACGGCTGCCCCACAAGGCTTTCAGAAATGGTTGCCCCTTTTGTGGGGCAGCCGTCCCGGCTGCCGTGCGGGAACATGGGAGCCACCCACGGGCGCCACTTTCCGGGTGCTTGCATCCTGAATTCTCAGAACCGCGTGTGTGGCTCGGTGTGATCAGCGGTCTTTGATCAGGAGTTCCGACATTCCCTGCCAACCGAGAACCCGCCCGAGCTTGCGGTCCTGGTTTTCCCGCCCTCCGTAGATCAGGTAGCCCTGACCCAGGATCCTCGCCGGTCAGTTTGGACCAGTAGCTGAGGCCGTCGAACATCGATCCGCGAATCGTCTCCCCGGACTTGATTTCCACCGGTGTGACGCCGTCAGCTGTTTCGAGAAGATAGTCCACCTCGTGGCCGCGGCGGTCCCGCCAGAAGTATCCGGAGCCGGAGAGGCCCGCCACCCACCGTGCTTTCACCAACTCGGACACGATGAACGACTCGAAGATGTTGCCGCGCAGGTAGTGATGCGCGAGCTGCCCGTGGTCTTGCAGGCCCAGGAGGGCGCAGACGAGACCGGAGTCAAAGAAATACAGTTTGGGTTGTTTGACGATTCGTTTGTTGAAGTTTTCGTGAAAGGGCTGCAGCCTGAATACCAGGTAGCTCGCTTCGAGGACGGACATCCAGTCACGGGCGGTGTTATGGCTGATGCCGCACTCGCCGGCCAGTCCATTGAGATTGAGCAACTGGCCCACTCTTCCGGCACAGAGGCCGAGAAATCTCTGAAACAGCGCGAGATCGGTCACTCGGCGCACGCTTCTCACGTCTCGTTCGATGTAGGTTTGGATGTAATCCATGTACCAGGGTCGAGGTTCATATCCACGGTCATAAACGGGCGGGTACGTACCGGTGAAGAGATAGGTATCCAGATCATCGTGGGCGTACGGCGAGGATTGCAGCTCGGAGAAGGAGAAAGGAGGCAATTTGAAAATCGCGACCCGTCCGGCGAGCGACTGGCTGATGTTTTCCAGAAGGAGAAAGTTCTGTGAGCCCGTCAGAACGAATTGCGCGGGGCGTCGCGATTCGTCCACGATGACCTGAATGTACGAGAACAGGTCTGGAACCCGCTGTACTTCATCCAAGACGACACCATTGCTGAATGCACGCAGAAAGCGATTCGGGTCTTCCTGGGCTTGTTCTCGATAGTCCGGCCTCTCCAACGACACATAGTCGTGATCCGGGAAGAGGTACCGCGCCAACGTTGTCTTGCCGGATTGCCGCGGACCCGTGATGGAGACCACCGGGTATTTTCGGCTCCTCCGGAGCACGGACTCGCCAATTCGGCGAGGGATCAACATATGTGAAGCCTATCTGAAAATGGACAATTTTTCAATCAGAATGAAATATTGTCCATGTCGCCGTCGGCCCGTGGCCTCGGACTGGTACGTGGACGGCAGGGCTGACGACTGGCCGGACGGCGCCATTGTAAGAAGGTATCGGGAAGGAAGCAAGCAATAACGTCCACCAGGCAGGGGGTCACAAAAAAGAGGCAGCGTTGTGTACAAATTGGAAATCTGATTTACAATTTGAACATGAGCAAGAAGACCATTCAACGTCGGATCCAACCCGCCCTCATCGAGTTGGCTCAGTCCTTTCCGGTGGTGACCGTGACCGGCCCTCGTCAATCGGGGAAGACGACGCTCTGCCGGATGGCCTTTCCGGACCTTCGGTATATCTCGCTCGAGGACCCCGACCAACGCCGGTTCGCGGTCGACGATCCGCGAGGGTTTCTCGGCGAGCTCGCCGACGGGGCGATCCTCGACGAGGTGCAGCGGGTTCCCGAACTCACGAGCTATCTCCAGGGCATCGTCGACGAGGACTCCCGTCCCGGTCGTTTCGTGCTCACGGGCTCGGTCAACCTCGGCGTGCGTTCGGATCTCACCCAGTCGCTGGCGGGGCGCACGGCCCTCGTCGAGCTTCTGCCTCTCGACATCGAGGAGCGGGTCGCTCTGTCGCCGGTCGAGGATCTGTGGCAAGCCCTGTGGCAGGGCGGCTACCCGGCCATCCACCACCGGGAAGTACCGGCTGACCGCTGGCTTGCGGCCTACGTCGAAACGTATGTCGAACGGGATGTGCGTCAACACCTGGCGGTCGGCGATCTGGCCGCCTTTCAGGGTTTTCTCGAGCTGGCGGCATCGCAGACGGCCAACCTCGTCAACCAGTCGGCGCTCGGCGAGGGAGTCGGCGTGTCCCACAATACCGCGCGATCATGGTTGTCCGTCCTCGAGGCGGGTTACCTCGTGAGGAGGTTGTCGCCTTTGCATCGCAACGTGCGCAAACGGGTCGTCAAAGCCCCGAAGTTGCATTTCGTCGACAGCGGGCTCGCCTGCTGGCTGCTCGGCATCCGCAAACCGGAGGAATTGAAGAGCCACCCGCTGCGCGGCGCCGTGTTCGAGTCCTGGGTCGTCGCCGAAATTGCCAAGGCCTTCGCCAATCGGGGCGTGCGCTCGCGGTTCCATCACTGGCGCGACCAGAGAGGCCGCGAGGTGGACCTCGTGATCGACCGTGGCCGCGACCTGGTGGCGGTTGAGGCGAAGTCGGGGGCGACCGTCCACCCGTCCTTCTTCGAGTCGTTGGAGAGATTCTCCGCGTTGGCTCGCGAGGCCGTTCCGCCGCCGCCCGACGGCATCCAGAGGGTTCTGATCGCCGGGGGCGGCGACCGCCAGCAGAGATCTGCAGGGCTGGTCTTGCCGTGGCGGGTCATTCAGGACTATCCGTGGGTGGAGGGTAGCGGTTCGACGACCTGACGAAGCCCCGAACGAGATCGAGAAGGCACGGCGTGGAAACCCACACGGGAAGCGAAATCCGTGGCGACTTTTTTTGCTTATGTGCAAAAAAGTCATGCGATGCAGAATCGGGAAAGAAGCTCAGTTTCTTGCACGACTTACCCGCGCGAGCGGTTAACCTCGCCCAGATGGCGCACACGCACGACGAAGACGAGAAGGTCCTGCCCGTCGTACGCGTAGATCACACGATACGGCCCGACACGAAGGCGTCGAAAGCCTTTCCAGTCGGCCCTCATGACGGCTCCTCGGAGCGGGTCCTCGCGGAGGCCTTCAACCACGGGTGCCACTGATCACAACCTCACAAAGTGATGCAAGGCGCCCATCAAAAATTGCCAACCGGCGTGTGCCGGGCGGGGATATACCGCCCCTACGATGCTCATCGGCGGCATGCATACCTGAAAACCGTGAGCGGATTACAGGAAGAGTAACGCGCTGCCGCAGACGGCGACTGCGGCGCCGACGGCGGCGGGCCAGGCGACCTGCTCGCGGTAGAAGATGATGGACACCGGGATGATCAGGACGGGGGCAAGGGCCATCAAGGTGGCGGCGACTCCGGCTTCGGTGTACTGCACCGCGAGGAGGGACAGCGAGACGCCCAGGAACGGTCCGAAGAAGGAGCCGATGCCGGTGCTGGTCATGGCCTTGCGATCTGAGAGCGCGGCTCGGACCCGCGGCCAGCGGCTGGTCGCGGTGAAGACGATCATGAACCCGACGAGCCCGACCAGCACCCGGATCTGGGTGGAGGCGAAGGCGTTGTAGGAGCCCATACCGAACTTGGCCAGGACCAGCCCGAGCGCCTGACCGACAGCTCCGCCGAGACCGAGGAGGATGCCGGCGAGCGGGAGGCGCTCGATCCGACCGTTGGCGTCGCGGCGTCGTTCGGAGACCACGGACGACACCCCGACGATGGTCAGGGCCATCCCGACCAGCTCCGTCGGTGTCAGGACTTCGCCCATCACCAGGAAGCCGAGGATGGTGGTGAAGAGCGGCACCAGGGTCATCAGCAACATCGAGATCCGCGCGCCGACCAGGACGAAGGCACGAAACAGGCAGAGGTCGCCGATCGTGAATCCCACCAGACCCGACAGCCCCAGCCACAGCCAGGTGTGGGGCGAGGCATCGGTCGGCAGCGGCGTCCCTCGGGTGGCCCATGTGAAGGCACCGAGGAGAAAGACCGCCATCACCAGCCGGATCAGGTTGACCGGCAGCGAGCCGACGCGACGGCCGGCGTTCTGGAAGGCGATGGCGCTGACCGTCCAGCAGCAGGCGGTCGCCAGCGCGGCCAACTCACCGGCGTGCGAAAAGGGTGGCTCCATGGCCGGAGGAGTTTACTCCGCGCGTTCAGGATCTTAGTGCCGGAGTGTGGCTTGAGTGGCGCTCGTTGGCAGTTCGGATAGTCTTGAGTTTTCAGTTTTGAGTTTTGAGTTTCCGCCCGAAGCGCCATACCGACGTGAACCGGGAGGGAATGAACCCACCCCTTCGGTGCTCAAAGGTTGTTTGTGGTGCGGCCGTCCCGGCTGCCGTGCTGGGTGGACAAGCCCCGATGGAGCACCACCGTCCAGATCCCTCCGCTACGGCCCTCCGGGCCTCCGGTCGGGATGACAGTCATGGGCGGTGCGGTCAGGCGGACACCATGGGTGATCTTGTGGTGCGGCCGTCCCGGCTGCACGCCCGGGCGAAGCGCCTGCGCCACAGGTGCGGTCTTGTGGTGCGGCCGTCCCGGCTGCACGCGCGGGCGCAACGCCTGCGCCACAGGTGTGGTCTTGTGGTGCGGCCGTCCCGGCTGCACGCGCAGGCGAAACGCCTGCGCCACTAGCCTTTTGGATCTGTTCAGGGAGTACGTGCGGACCAGAGCCCCTCGTCGCCGCTTTCGAAGTTGTCGACGAAGATCGACGACGGAAAGGCATCCAGCATCTTCTGCAGACCGTTGTCCGGGTTGACTGCGAAGGCGGTGAGGCCCTGGTAGACCACCATCTCGCCGGTCGAAGGGTCGAAGCCGCTGCCGGGGAAGTCTCGAGCGGCGTCCCACCGATAGAGACCGTTGCGGATGTGGGGGGTGTCGTAGTCGGCGGTCTGCATGGTCGGGCCGGTGTAGTCCCACTTGAGCTCGCCGTCGACCCAGCAGCGGGCCGCGCCGTCGCTCACGCTGTAGGTGATCGTGCAGATGAAGTCGTACCAGCGGTCGGTGACGGTGTCCTCCACCAGCACGCCGCGGTCCGGGTAATCGACCGCCCAGCCGGTGCCGACGATCTGGAGCTGGCCGCCCACCGGTTTGAACTGGAGCTCGACGCCGGGGCCGCCGAGCACGCCGGGGTTCTGGTTGCGCCACTGGAAGATGGTCATCTCGTGGTCGCGGTCGAGGCTCTCCCAGCGGTATGTGAAACGCCACCACACGGTGTCGCCGGGGACGGCGCCGTAGACGCCCCAATTCGAGTGGCTCTCGGCCCGCTTGTTGGTGGGTTCGCTGGACTCGGGAAAAGCCGAAAGGTCCTCGCCGCAGTTCACTGAGTAACGCAGGACGTTGGAGTCAAAGCTGTAGAGCGGAGAGCTCACCACGTCGATGGAGCTGGGGTGCTGTTGGCCGGGAAAGTCGTTTTCGAGAGCGTTGGTCCAGAAACCGGCGCGGACGGCGCCCACCCTCCAGTCAAAGACGGTGACCTGGGGGTCGGTGGTGCGCGGCGGATAGGCAAAGCCGAAGGCCTCGAGGGCGTCGAGGTAGAGCACCACCTCGGGGTCGGGGGTCATGTCCCAGCCGCTGGCGTAGATGCTGACTGCGTCGATGGCGTCGTAGCCGAGCGGCTCGCGGTTGGACTTGAAGTCGAGGAAGGGCAGCTCCAGCAGTTTCCAGCCGATCCAATCCACCTGCAGCTTGAGGTTGTAGTAGTCGCCGCCCGCGGTCGCGGAGTTTTCCGACGAGAGATAGACGAGCAGTTCGTGGCCGGAGTCCTTGTTGCTGTGGATCCACAAGCGGAGCCCGTCGTAGGCTGAGAAATCGAAGCTCCGGTCGAGGGTGAGGGTGCCATCGTCGGGAATCCACTGCAGGGAGGTGTCGCCCTGTTGTCTCGGTGATGCGGTCAAGGTGCCGCGGTTCCACTCCCCCGCCGACTCGAAGTTCGAGATGGTGAGGGAGATCGGCGGATATGATTGCGCCTCGACTCGAGCGCCAGCGGCGATCAAGAGGAGGCACGCAAGAACTCGAACCGGGCCGTGGAGCGGAGTCGAGTGCGCCATAGAAACATTTTAGGGTCAGACCCGGGAGGGGCCCTTCGCCCCTCCGCAGATTTGACGTTTCTTTCACAGCGGCTGGCGATCTTGCGGTCACAACCCGAGGACGAGGCGGAGCCCCTCGTCGAGTACGCCGATGAGCCGCTTGGGAAGCTCGCTCACCCGCTCGGTGAGGTATGACTGGTCGAGCGTGATCAGCTGTGAGACGTTGGCGACGGAGTCCTTTGACAGTTTGGTTTCGCGGCGCCGGAGCAGAATGTTTCCAGGGGCCGCGGCGAGCTCCAGATTCGAGGTGATGACCGCGGCAATCACCGTCTGAATGCGGCTCGCGTTGAATGCATCCGATTGGACGATGAGGACCGGCCGGCGCTTGCCCGGCCCCGGACCCGAGGGCGCGGGGAGGGTCGCCCACCAGATCTCACCCCGCTGCATCACCAGTCCTCATCACCGAGCGAGGCGGACTGAGCCTCCGCGACGCGCAGATCGAGGCGCGAATCAACTCTCTCGTACAACTGATCGAGACGCGCCGTCACGCCGCGGCTGCGATGCGCCTCCAGATACTCGCGGACCGCGGTCGCGTAGAGCTGGCTGCGGCTCACGCCGAGACGTGCGGCCATTTCGTCAGCTGCATCAAAGACGTCGTCAGGGATCGAGATCGCGGTTTTCATGGCGTGAGTATAACTCGGGTTATACCAGGTTTCAAGAACGCCACTTCCCCGAGGCCTTCATCATTGCGTGCGTGACGCCTACTCCACAAGCGTGGTCTTGTGGTGCAGCCGTCCCGGCTGCACGCGCAGGCGGGACGCCTGCGCCACAAGGCTGTCAGATCTGTTCACGAAGATGGAGCCGATCGGAGGCCATCGGATTCGCGGCGTGCGAGGAATACCCTCGCCGCCGGCGCTGCTTTCTGATGCAGCGATGACCGCACGACATCGAGGGGGCCCATGACACAGCACGACGATGAGGACGGCAAGCGGCCGGAAGTGCCGCCGATCGAGAACGAGGCGACGATTTCATCGGACGGGGTCGAGTTGCCGGGCGCCACGATCTCGGTGTCGGGGTCTGCCTCGAGCCCGGCGGAGGCACACGCCGGGTCGCAGCCGGTGGCGATCGCCGGCTACCGGATCATCGGCGAACTCGGCCGGGGCGGCATGGGAGTGGTGTGGGAGGCCGAGCAGGAACGGCCGAAGCGCCGGGTCGCGCTCAAGGTCATGCGCCGCGACCACCAGGTCGACGAGCTCCACGCGCGGATGTTCCAGCGCGAGGCGGAGACGCTGGCGCGGCTCAAGCACCCCAACATCGCGGCCATCTACGCCTCCGGCCACACCGACGACGGTTTCGACTACTTCGCCATGGAGTTGGTGTCGGGCCGGACTCTCGACCACTGGCTGCGCAGCCGGCCGCAGGTCATCGACGCCGACGAACTGAAACTGCGGCTGCGGCTCTTTCGGACGATCTGCGATGCCGTCCACTACGCCCACCAGCGCGGGGTCATCCACCGCGATCTCAAACCGGCCAACATCGTGGTCAGCGACGAGGCGGTGTCCGTGGGCGGCAGCGCTCAGAGCACCGCCGGCCCGGTCGTCAAGATCCTCGACTTCGGGCTCGCCCGCATCACCGACTCCGACATCGCCGCGACCACGGTCTCCGAGATCGGGATGATCAAGGGCACGCTGCAGTACATGAGCCCGGAGCAGGCGCGGGGCGAGGTCGAGACCATCGACGTGCGCTGCGACGTCTACGCACTCGGCATCATTTTGTACGAGCTGCTTGCCGGCAAACGCCCCTACGACGTCTCGCGGTCGGCGATCGCCGAGGCGGTTCGGGTGATCTGTGAGGAGCCGCCGCGGCCGCTCAAAGAGAGTTGGAGCGGCACCGGCAGGCTCGACCCCGATCTCCAGACGATCATCGGCAAGGCCCTTGAAAAGGACATGGATCGCCGCTACTCGAGCGCCGCCGCCCTCGGGGAGGACGTCGAGCGCCACATGGCGTCGCAGCCGATCATGGCGCGCCCGCCGAGTGCGGCCTACCAGATGCGGAAGTTCGCGGCCCGCAACCGGGCCCTGGTGGGCGGGGCCGCTCGCCACCCTCCTCGCGTTGATCGCCGGGGTCTGCGGTCTCGACCACGCTGGGGCTGCGCGAGGCCGAGCAGCGCCGGGAGGCCGAAAAGGCGCGCACCGACCTCGAGGCGGTGGTCGACTTCCAGTCTCGAATGCTGGCGTCGGTCGACGCCCAGCAGATGGGCCGTGCGATGCTCGCCGATCTGCGCGAGCGGATTGTCGGCAACGGCGAGACGGATACGGCCGGTGCGGCCTTCGACGCGTTGACGCAAAAGGTCAACGCCACCGACGCCGCCCTTGCGGTGATCGACACCCAGATCCTCGATCGCGCCGCGAAAACCATCGACACCGAGTTCGAGAACCGGCCCGAGATCGCACTCCAGCTGCGGTCGACGATCGCCACCACCTACGGCGAGCTCGGTCTGCTCGCCCAGGCCGCCGCCCAGGCGGAGAAGGCCTACGAAGCCGCCGGCCGCGTGTTCGGCGCGGAGGACCCGAGGACACTGGAAGCGGGACGAAAGCTCGCGGAAGAGCAGATGTTCCTCGGACACGACGACGAGGCCGAATCGCTGGTCGCATCGGTGTACGAGACCGAGCGCCGGGTCCTCGGCGAGGGGGACCAGAAGACCCTGCGTTCGAAGCGATTGCTAGCCATGCTGCAGGAGCGGCGGGGCATGACGGAGGAGGCCGAAAAGGCGTATGTGGAGGTTCTGGCCGCCCAACGCGAGTTCCTGGGCGACGAGGACGACGACACCATGGCGACCATGAACTCGCTGGCCGCGCTCTACCGGAATCTCGGACGCGGCGCCGAGGCCGAGGATCTGACGCGTGAGCTGATCGAGACCTCGCGCCGGAAAAACGGCGAAGAAAGCCCCAAGACCCTCATCTACCTCCACAACCTGGCCTGGATCTACAGGGGCATGGGGCGCTACGACGAGGCCGTTGAACTGAACAGCGACCTCCTCGAGGTCAAGACCCGAGTGCTCGGCGCCGACCACCCGGGAACGCTTCGCACCAAGAGCAACCTGGCCGAGGCCCACTACTTTCTCGGCAGTCTGGACGAGGCGTTGGCGCTCGCGACCGAGAATATGAACGACCGACAGCGCACGGTCGGCCCCGACCACCCCGACGCCCTCGACGCGACCAACTTCGTCGGCGTCATCACCAAGCGGATGGGCCGCTTCACCGAGGCCGTGCCCTTCTATCAGGCCGCTCTCGATGGACGGCGCCGAGTCTTCGGCCCGGATCACCCGGACACGCTGCGGACGATGTACGGGCTCGCCAACCTCTACGAGGAGATGGACCGGACCGCGGACGCCGAGCGCCTGTACCTCGAGACCATCGAGGGGCAGAATCGCGCCTTCGGCGCCGAGCACCGCCAGCCCCTGCGCAGCCAGATGAGCCTCGCCGGTTTCTACGACACGCTGGGCCGGTACGACGAGGCCGAGCGGCTTTACGTCGCGACCGCCGCGGCGCAGCTGCGGGCGATGGGCGACGCCGACCCGGAAGCGATCGCCGGTCAGACCAGCGCGGCGCTCTTCTTCATCAAGCACGATCGCCTCGACGACGCCGAGCCGTACGCCGTCGAAGGAATGGAGTTCGCCACGGACGCGCTGGGCGACGACAACCCCATCACGCTGGATGCCAGGAACGCCCTCGGCTACCTCCGACAGCGGCAGCAACGGTGGGAGGAATCGGAGGCGCTGTACCGCGAGGTCCTGGCAACCCAGCTCGAGACTGTCGGGCGGGAGCACGCCGAGACCGCCGTCACCCTCCAGAATCTCGCTTGTCTGTACCGCGACTCGGGGCGGTACGACGAGTCGCGCGAGCTGTTCGAGGAGGTCATCGCCATCCAGGAGAAGACCTGGGGGCCGAACCATCCGTGGAGCGTCGACAACCTCGAGGACTATCTGAAGCTGCTGCACGTGATGGGCAACGAGCAGGAAGCGCAGGCCGTCGAGGCGCGCATTCGGGCCATCAAGGAAACGTAACCGAGGCGGCAAACCCGGGGATCACCTGGTGTGGCCTAGTCTTCGGCCCGGATCACCCGGACACGCTGCGGACGATCTACGGCTCGCTAACCTCTACGAGGAGATGGACCGGACCGCGGACGCCGAGCGCCTGTACCTCGAGACCATCGAGGGGCAGAATCGCGCCTTCGGCGCCGAGCACCGCCAGCCCCTGCGCAGCCAGATGAGCCTCGCCGGTTTCTACGACACGCTGGGCCGGTACGACGAGGCCGAGCGGCTTTACGTCGCGACCGCCGCGGCGCAGCTGCGGGCGATGGGCGACGCCGACCCGGAAGCGATCGCCGGTCAGACCAGCGCGGCGCTCTTCTTCATCAAGCACGATCGCCTCGACGACGCCGAGCCGTACGCCGTCGAAGGAATGGAGTTCGCCACGGACGCGCTGGGCGACGACAACCCCATCACGCTGGATGCCAGGAACGCCCTCGGCTACCTCCGACAGCGGCAGCAACGGTGGGAGGAATCGGAGGCGCTGTACCGCGAGGTCCTGGCAACCCAGCTCGAGACTGTCGGGCGGGAGCACGCCGAGACCGCCGTCACCCTCCAGAACCTGGCCTGTCTGTACCGCGACTCGGGGCGTTACGACGAGTCGCGCGAGCTGTTCGAGGAGGTCATCGCCATCCAGGAGAAGGCCTGGGGCCCGAACCATCCGTGGAGCGTCGACAACCTCGAGGACTACTTGAAGCTGCTGCAGGTGATGGGCAACGAGCAGGAAGCGCAGGCCGTCGAGGCCCGCATTCGGGAGATCAAGAAAAAGGAAGGGAGGGGATAAACCCCTCCCCTACGGTGCTCAGAACATCTCTGAAAGTCGTAGGGGCGGGGTTTATCCCCGCCCGGCCACCGATGTTGAACCGAGCGCCGCGGCCAGTTGTCCCAGGAGGTCACTGCCGTTGCCGGTCCAGGACGAACCGTGCATGCACGCCAGGGTGGTCGGCTTGTTGGCGGCGAGCTTGGCGATGAGCTGGTCGGTGTCCCTCGCGTGGGCGTAGTAGTCCATCGCGTCGCGCATGGCTTCGCTCGGCCCGAGAATGTCGCCCTCGATCAGCGGTTCGTGTTGGTCGCCAGGCTGGGTGAACAGATCGCCGCAGAACAGGGTGGATGTCTTTTTTTCGATGAGGTAGCCGCAGTCCCACCCGTGGGGCAGGTGGGGGGTGTCGATCCAGCCCACGGTGTGGTGGCCGAGAGAGAGCTCTTCACCGTCGCCGAAACCGCGCGCCTCGCGATCGGCAACGTCGTCGACAGACACCATCTTGGCGATCGCGCCGCAGAGCGGCACCGCGCGCGGCGCCACGGCCAGGAACTCGTTCAGGGCGCCGCACTCGTCGGCCTCGAAGTGCGAGATGCCGAGATAGCGCAGGCTGCTCACCGGAATCACCGCTTCGATGGCCTCGCGCACCAGGGGGAACATCCGGCGCGGCCCGGTGTGAAACAGCAGCGGTTCGTCATCGGCGATCAGGAACTGGTTGAAGGTGAATCCCACCGGAAGCGCGGGCATCGGCGGCACCGGCGTACTGATCCGGTATATGCCGTCGCCGATCTCGACGATCGTCGTGTTGGACTGGGAGTTCGTGATGGTCATGATCGCCCCCTTTACCGGATTGCGGAGATGAAGGTGTAGACCGCCATGCCGATGACGATCAGTGAACCGATACTGAAAAACGTGGCGCGGACCTCGTGCGGCTTGGCGGTGAAATACGCCCAGAAGTGCGCCATCCGGGTGGCCACGAAACCGAACAGCAACCACTGTGCGAGCCAGAGAGGGGGCTGGGTCCACGCAAACAGCAGACCGGCGATCAGGAACGCCGGGATATTCTCGAGGTCGTTGTGGTGCATCCGCCGCGACCGCTCGACGTAGTCATCGGGGTCGAGCTGACCCGGGCGGGGTTTGCGATTCGCCAGACCCGCGGCGGCGTCTTCGGGGTTGAGGAAACCGCCTGCCGATCTTCATCATTCGATAGACGGTGATCCACCCCTGCCCCATCAACTTGAGGATCATGAGGGTGGCGGCCACGACATAGGTCACGAACACCGGGTCTTCAAACGTCATTTCATACCTCCGTGGAGCGCTGCGGCTCGGAACGTCGTGCAGAGATCGTCGATCAGGTCGTCGTCGCTGTGGATCAGTGGGTCGTCCGCAGACGCCGCGATCGCCTTCATGTTGAGGAGACCGATCACGGCCATGTGGGCGGTGAAGGCGAAGCGGCGCGGGTCGCGGCTGTTCGGGAAAAGGCCCTTCCGCTGATCGCCGCGGAGCCGCTTTTCCGCACCGCCGTAGAGGAGGGCGTTGAGCGGGTGGATGCGTTCGAGCTCCGCGGGTCCGATGATCCCCTGGAAATCGCCACCGGGCCCCATCTTGTGGAACAACATGAAGAGCTCGAGCCGGTCGCGATAGTGCTCGAAGACCGCGCGCATCAGCTGCTCGACGGCGTCGATGCCGCTGTCGGTCTGATCGACCGCAGCCTCCACCGCCGTCGCCAGGTCGTGCCACTCACGAAGCAGCACCTCGAACAGCAGGGCTTCCTTGCTGTCGAAGTAGTAGTAGAGGGCCGGTTTGGTGAGCGCGAGCTCGTCGGCGACGGCCGCAAGATTGAATTTCGCCAGCCCGTCGCTCAGGACGGCGGCCCTGGCGGTGTCGAGGATTTCGGTGCGGGTCTGCTCCCGCCGGCGCTCGTTCCGGGCCTCTCGCTTGATGCGGGCAACGCTCGTTTTCGGTGTAACCATGAATTGAATTTAACGTCGTTCAAATATTTTGTCAATGGGTAAAATTAGTATCGGTGCCGAAAATCCATCCCGGCGTGAGCAGGGAGGGGATCCCGGCCTCGTCCAGGGCTCCATGTCGTAGGGGCGAGGTTCACTGTCCCGGCGGCCTCAGCGAAGCCGGATCCCTACCCGGCGTCCCGCACGGTTTTCAGGATCGCGCCGGCGAGCTCTTCAGGCACCTCTTCCTGGAGGAAGTGGCCGGCGCCGGTTTCGGTGACCTCGGCATCCGGTAAGAGCTTCTTCATGCTGTAGATGGTGCGGCCGAGGATGGGATCGCGGCGGCCCCAGACGAGACGGACGGGGCCTTTGAAGGCGCGGGCCCAGGCGTCGGCTTCTCGCATTGTCGTGAAGGTCGGGCTCGAAAGATCGGTCGGGACGAGACGAGCGAGGGCGAGCGGTGCCGCGCGATCGGCGAGCCTCGAGAATGGGTAGAGATAGGCGCGGCGTTCGGCGGGGCCGATGCTCTTCCGGTCGCCCTGGGCGCGGTGAAGGTTTTTCACCAGGAGGTTGAGGTGGCGGAAGGCGAGGTCACTGACGACCGGCGTGTGGGAGAAGCGGTGGAAGGGCGTCACCCGAGGCGCACGCTCGGGGACGCGGATGCTGGTGTTGCCGAAGACGGCGCCCGCGATCCGGTCGGGATTGCGCGCGGCCATGACGGCGCCGATCGGGCCGCCCCAGTCCTGGGCGCCGAGGGTGAGGTCGTGGAGATCGAGGGCCTCAACCAGGGTCGAGATCCGCGCGGCGTGGAAGTCGAGGGTGTGGATGGCAGGATCGCGCGGTTTGTCGGAGAGACCGAGACCGATGAGGTCCGGGGCGATGATGCGGACGTTCTCACCGGCGAGGATACGAATCACCTTTCGCCACAGGTAGCACCAGGTGGGGTTGCCGTGGAGGAGGAGCACCGCCGGGCCTTCGCCCTCGTCGATGAAGTGCATGCTGTGGCCGGCGTCTGAAAAGACGCGGCGATTGAAGGGCAGTTCCTCCTCGAGCCACGGGGGCAGCGCCGGCGGGGGAAGGAACCGGGTGATCATGATGAGAGGGTACTCGGTCACGACGTCGCGCGGAATGTGTCTTCAATTTTGAATTCTGAATTCCTGCATTTTGCCGGACGATGACCCCACCGTCCGGCACGCGGGACCCGTGCCCCACAAAACCAACCCGGGGCGCTTGTGGGGCAGCCGTCCCGGCTGCCATTGGGATCACTCTTCGAGCCCGGCCTTCCAATTGAGGATGACGTTGAGGTGGTTGGGGCGTTCGGTGCCGCCGTCGGTTCTCAGCAGCAGGAGACGACCGTCGGGCCCGACGTCGTAGGAGAGCCCCGGGACATTGGAATAGGGGCCTTCGACCACGACTTCGGGCCGGCCGGCGCGGAAACGCGTGCCGTCCGTCGAGGCTTCGAGGACAGGGGTCGAATAGAACCGGTTGCCATAGCGGAAGTAAATGGTCTCGCCGTCGGCCGAGAAGATCGGCTCTTCGCCGCCGTCGAGGGAGACGGTGAAGGTACGGTCGCCGCCGATGGCGCGGGCGTAGATCTCGTAACGGCCCGACTCGTCGGAGGTGTAGACGAACCAGCGGCCGTCGGGTGAGATGTCCGGGCCCCACTCGGAAGCGTCGGTGTCGACCATGAGTTCGGGTTCGCCGGGGTTTTCGGGATCGAGCCGGTAGATCCCGGAACCGATGTTGAAGAGAATTCCGCTCGTATCGTGCCACGCATAGGGGCTCAGGTGTCCGTCGGCTGTGGAGAGGAGAGTGGCAGGGACATTACTGCCGACCGTTCGCACGAACATTCCGGTGGACTCACCGGCGTACCCCGCATACGCGATTCGCTCGCCGTCCGGCGACCAGATACCGGTCCACCCGGGATCGTCCGTGGTCAGAAGCCGGCGGGCGCCACGCTCGAGATCGTAGACCCACACCTGGGCGTCGCCGCCGTTGCCGACGGTGATCGCCAGGCTCTTGCCATCCGGCGACAACTCGAAATCGCCGTATGACAAAAGGGGGAAAGTCAGGCGCTCGACATCGCCCGTCCCTCCGTCCCACACCAACTCGTTGCCGAGCAGCCACTCGCCCGGCACGTAGATCATGGTGCCGTTCCCGGAAACCGCGTACTGTCCGATCCAACCTTCGACCAGGAGGCCCTCGAGCGCCGGCACCGGCCGCACCATTGCGGCCGGGTTGTCGAGGTCGAAGGAGGCCGCCACCAGAATGCCGTCACGCACCAGCAACAAGGTTCCGCCCGCCAGCAGCCTCGGCATCGAACCACCGATGCCGAGGACGGTTCTCTCTTCTGTGGCCAGATCCATCAGGCTGATCTCGTCGACCTCGGCCTCCACACTCTTGGCGACATGGCTGTCGCTGTTGAACAGGATCGTATTCGTGCCGGGCACGCGGCTGGGCCAGAAGTACTCATCGCGATCGGTCTTGCGTGCGTAGGGGCTCGCATCGCCGCGCGCGGAATCGATCAATAACAACTCCTGAGCTTCGCTTCGGTTGATGATGATCTCGTCGTTGTTGATCCACGTGTGGCCGAATGAGTTGGGCAGCTCGATCAACTGGGTGGCACGGTCGCCGCGGGCGCTCATCCGCATCAGGGCATTGCCCTTCATGAAGCTGATGTTCTGCCCGTCGGGTGAGATCTGCGGGTGGTAGCCGCCGCGGGTATCCTCGAGCACCTCGCCCGCCGGTTGGTCGAGAAATCGGCGGTAGAGCCAGGTGGCGTTATCGCTTTCGACGACGACCACGATCAGGCGGCCGTCTTCGGAGATCGCCAGACAGGGCTGCGGCGCGCCGAGCGGCAACATGTCGCGGCTCGCCACCTGGAGGCCGTCGGGAAGGGTCAGACCGAGGTGGGTGGGAAGGACTTTTTCCTCGTCGTGGGCCACCGGTTTGAATATCCACGCTGCAAGGACGAGCGAGGCAGCGAGAACGGCAAGGGCGACCGGCAGCGCCAGCGACCGTCGAGCCCCGACAGCCTCGACCACCGGCTCCTCACCTTCAGACAACTCGAGCCGGGCATCGGCCGCCGAGCGCAGCCGGTCCTTGGGATTGCGCGTCAGACACCGGCGCAACAGACGGCGGACGTTTTGCGGCGTATCCGCGGGCAGCAGATCCCAGTCGAGCTCGGCGCGCAGCACAGCGGCGAGAGTGTCGGAAACCGTGTTTCCCGCAAAGAACTGTTTGCCGGTCAACATCTCGAAGAGAATCACGCCGAAGGCCCAGATATCGGCGCGTTGGTCGACGGTTTCGCCGCGGGCCTGTTCGGGCGACATGTAGGCCGCTGTGCCGAGAATGACGCCGGCCCCGGTCATGGCGGCGGTGATGGTCGGCGAATTGTGAAGGTCGTCTTCGCCATCCGGGTCGCCGCTGTAGGCGCGGGCGAGACCGAAATCGAGGATCTTGAGGCCGCCATCCGGGGTGACCTTGATGTTGGCGGGTTTGAGATCGCGGTGGATGATGCCCTGTTCGTGGGCGGCGGCGAGGCCGTCGGTGAGTTGCAGGGCAAGGGCAACCGCCTCGCCGACCGGGATGGGACCCGCCTCGAGGCGCTCGCTGAGATCCTGGCCTTCGACGAGCTCCATGACGAGGAAGCGGTGGTCTTCGTCCTCTTCGAAACCGTAGACGCTGGCGATGTTGGGGTGTTGGAGGGTCGCCAGGGCGCGTGCCTCGCGTTGGAAGCGCGCGATGCGTTCGGGATCTGCGCTCATCTCCGCGGGGAGGACCTTGATGGCGACATCTCGGCCGAGCTTGGGGTCGTGGGCGCGGTAGACCTCCCCCATCCCGCCGGCGCCGAGAGGCGACACAATGCGATAGGCGCCGAGCATTGATTCAGGCTCCACTGTTGAAATCTCCCCGATTCTCCAAGTGACTCGATGGTCACCACTGCAACACCTGGAGGTACCGGCCTATTCTCGAATTCCACCCGTACATCGACCCGGTCGTCGTGGAAGATAAATAAAATTATTGAAATAAAAGAAGATAGATGCTATGTTGCCCTTTCTGTCGCCGGCCGACGGGGCCGGCTTCTGTTGAGGCGGACGCAGTGTCCGCCACCATGCACGAGACGGGCGCGCCTTCGAAGGGCAGCGCTCACGGAGATACAAGAGTTATGTCGAAGAAGTTGTTTGTTGGAAGTTTGAGTTGGGACACGAATGATGACAGCCTGCGCAGCGCGTTCAGCACGCATGGCGAGATCAGCGAGGCCGTGGTGGTCAGCGACCGCGACACCGGGCGTTCGCGCGGTTTCGGTTTTGTCACCTTCGAGGACGACGAGTCGGCCGACAAGGCCGTTGCGGCCCTCAACGGGACGGAGCTTGACGGGCGCGCCATCAAGGTCGATGTGGCCCAGGCCAAACAGCGCTCAGGTGGCGGCGGCGGCGGCAGCCGCTGGTAAGCTGACACTCAGCACATCGAACCCCTCCCCACGGAGGGGTTTTTTGTTGCCGCTTATCGTCCAAGGAGACTCCCGTCTTCGCTCACGATGACGTCTCCAGCAGATCCCATCCGGTTTGTGGAATTGCACAAATTCAAGAAATATTGTGATTTGAGTTGCTTTTTGATATATTGCGGTGTCTGTTGCCGGCCAACGGGGCCGGCTTCTGTCTAGGTGGACGCAGGGTCCACCACGTTGTGCGAGACGGGCGTGCCCCTGAAAGGCAGCGCTCACGGAGAAAAGAGAGATATGTCGAAGAAACTGTTTGTTGGTAGTTTGAGCTGGGACACGAACGACGAGGGCCTGCGCAATGCGTTCGCGGTCCACGGCGAAATCAGCGAGGCCGTTGTGGTCAGTGACCGCGACACCGGTCGTTCGCGTGGTTTCGGCTTTGTCACCTTTGATGACGACGAGTCGGCCGACAAGGCCGTTGCGGCGCTCAACGGTACCGAGCTCGACGGTCGCACCATCCGCGTTGACGTGGCCCAGGCCAAGCAGCGCTCCGGTGGCGGCGGCGGTCGCGGCGGTTACGGCGGCGGCGGCGGCGGTGGCAATCGCGGCGGCGGCGGCGGCTACGGCGGCGGCTGGTAAAGCTCCTTTCCATCACAATCAGAACCCCTCCCTCGCGGAGGGGTTTTTTGTTAAGGTTTGATCCCATGGATGATACGTGTTATGTTGCAAATTCCGTAGCCGGCCGCTGTGGCTGGCTTCTGCTCGGGTGGAAGCACTGTCCACCGCAACTTTGGAACGGGCGCACCGGATCGACGGCGGCGCTCAGGGAGATGGGAAGAGAATGTCGAAGAAACTGTTTGTTGGAAGTTTGAGCTGGGATACGAACGACGAGAGCCTGCGCAACGCGTTTGCGGTGCACGGCGAGATCAGCGAAGCGGTGGTGGTCAGCGACCGCGACACCGGTCGTTCGCGTGGTTTCGGTTTTGTCACCTTCGAGGATGACGAGGCGGCTGACAAGGCAATTGCGGCCCTCAACGGCACCGAGCTCGATGGACGCACCATCCGCGTGGATGTTGCCCAGGCGAAGCAGCGGTCGGGTGGCGGCGGCGGCGGTGGTCGCGGCGGCTACGGCGGCGGCTGGTAAACCAGCGCTCAACAGAACAAACCCCTCCTCGTGGAGGGGTTTTTTAGTGTCCGCCCGCAGTTGCGGGCGGATGCAGGGTGCAGGATGCAGGATGCAGGATGCAGGATGGTCGGTGGCGAACCAGAGCAAGGGAGGGGATAAACCCCTCCCCTACGGTTTTCAGGGAAGCCGCAACAGTCTCAAGCGCGCCATCTCCGGCTTCACCGTCGGGATGGTGCGGTTGTTGAGGTGCGGGCGTCCCGCCTGCACGCGGCTATTTGGTGACTGTGGCGTCCTCGATCATCACGGTGTAGGTGTAGCCGGCGCCGAAGTCCTTGTCGGCGGCGACGGTGCCGGTGACGGTCACGACGTCTCCCACCGCGAGATCGGCAGTGGTGGTGACCGTGATGTCGTTGGTACCGTCCGCCAGTTGACCGGAACCGTCCTGGATGTGGAACCAGTTGCGGCCGAGAATGGCGGCGTTGTACTTGACGACGCGGCCGGTGACCGTGACGTTCGACCCCGCGAGATCGACCCGGTTTTTCCACACGTCGGCGATGGTCACGGCTCCCGCCGGACGAGCGATCTCACCCACCTCGACGGCCGCCTCCTGATTCATCGCGAACGCATCGAGCGACGGGTGTCCGGGCGGCAGGTCCATGGCGGACGTTTGCGCCATGACCGGCGCCTCACCCTCCGGAACGATGAAGGACGCGAAGTAGATCAGCGGAAAGTCGCGGTCGAGGGTGTTGCTGTGGAAATCCTGCATTGGGGTCTCGAGCGGAAACACCACCCGGTCGCCGACCGCAATCTCGAACTCGCCGGCGGCGGCCCAGATCTCTTCCCCGCCGTTGTCGACCTTGACATAGGTGTAGCCACCCGAGTTCATGGTTTCGAGAACGGCGCCGGTGACCATGACCGGCCCTCCGGTGTTGGCGGCGTGCGAGACCATCGGCTCGGCGGTCTCCGCGACCACCTCTTCCTCGACGGCCGGTTGGCCCGAACAGCCGACGGCGGCGCCGAACACCAGCGTCGCAACGATCGAACAGGCAGCTTTGATCTTCATTGAGTGTTCTCCAGTTCCAGTGTGGGTTGGTTGATCGCACACCTCGCAAGGTGGTGCGAGGCCGATACCCTAGCACGTTCCCTGGGGAACACAGAGTCGGGGTCGAAGATTTCTGCGAATTCACCGCTGCTGCCGATTGCAGATCCCTCCGCTCCGGCCCTCCGGGCCTCCGGTCGGGATGACAGAGAGTGGAGAGCCCTTCTCAATCCGATCGGGTTGACCGAAGTGGGCTGAGGTCCCTCCGCTCCGGCCCTCCGGGCCTCCGGTCGGGATGACAGAGAGTGGGGAGCCCTTCGCAATCCGATCGGGATGACCGAAGTGGGCTGAGGTCCCTCCGCTCCGGCCCTCCGGGCCTCCGGTCGGGATGACAGGTTCAGACGCATCCCGACCGAGAGAGCGGCGCGCTCTATCTGTCATCCCGACCGAGAGAGCGGCGCGCTGCTTTATCTGTCATCCCGACCGAGAGAGCGGCGCGACTGACGTTTATCTGTCATCCCGACCGAGAGAGCGGCGCGCTTCTTTTATCTGTCATCCCGACCGAGAGAGCGGAGCGACCGAGCGGAGGGATCTCTAAGGCGCCTTGAGTAAAGCCCTGTTCCGGCCCTCAGGTCAACTCCCCGCCTCACCCACACCAACCCGTCAAAACGGCGCGACGTCGCCCGACAAGTCCTTCCACTCAGGATTCAAACTTTCGATCAGCCTCACCTTTTTCTCTCGCCGCCACCTCTTGATTTGCTTTTCTCTGGCGATAGCCGCCCGGACGTCGGTGGTGCTCTCGTAATACACGAGAACGTGCACGCGGTACTTCTTCGTAAATCCGGGAATCAAACCATCTTTGTGCTCTCCGATACGCCGGTTGAGATCGTTCGTGACACCGGTGTAGAGGACGCGCGATCGACTCGCCATGATGTAGACGAAATACCGAGACACAGCGTGATGAGGTTATCAAAACCTCCCCTCCAGAATCTGACATGAGCGAAGACTAGGGCTGAAGCCGAGTCGAAGAGATCCCTCCGCTCCGGCCCTCCGGGCCTCCGGTCGGGATGACAGAGAGTGGGGAGCCCTTCTCTATCCGATCGGGTTGACCGAAGTGGGCTGAGGTCCCTCCGCTCCGGCCCTCCGGGCCTCCGGTCGGGATGACAGAGATTGGAGAGCCCTTCGTCGATCCGATCGGGTTGACCGAGAGTGGGCTGAGGTCCCTCCGCTCCGGCCCTCCGGGCCTCCGGTCGGGATGACAGTTTATCTGTCATCCCGACCGAGAGAGCGCCGCGCTGCTTTATCTGTCATCCCGACCGAGAGAGCGGCGCGCTGCTTTATCTGTCATCCCGACCGAGAGAGCGGCGCGCTTCTTTATCTGTCATCCCGACCGAGAGAGCGAAGCGACCGAGCGGAGGGATCTCCGGGACGGTTTCAAGCTCGACCCTGCAGACAGCCACCAACCCTTGAGGTCGGTTTGCTGTGCCATGATGTGTTCACGACTCACACCCGGAGCATCTGCCGGTCCATTCCCTGGAGCAGCCTATAAATTATCAAAGATTCAATGGCTTAGATAGGATTTCAAGATGAACTGGCAGACGACATCGTGTCCTGATGTGACAGGTCGAAGGAGATCAATGGGGAATATTGAGAATCAGTCTACTATTCTTGATCGTGATGGTGAGGCATGAGCTCTGATCCCGGACCCGTGTTGGTCTACCGACCACCCGAGGTGATCGAGTACCCAGGCAAGTGGCTGGTGGCCGACGGCGTCGAGGGGCCGGGCGGGGTCTTCCTCTTCTTCGACCGCATCGAGATCGGCCGCCACAGCGAAAAGAAGCAGGGGTTGGCGGGACATCTCGGCGTTCAGGACCCGACCGTGTCATCGCGTCACTGCGTCATCACCCAGGAGCCCGACGGTCGCTGTTTCGTCAGGGACATGAGCCGTAACGGCACCCGGCTCGACGGGCGCCGGCTGACCCCGAACATGACGACCGAGATCACGGTAGGTCAGGAGCTGTCTCTCGGTCGCACCTTGACGCTCCGTCTCGACGGCCAAGCGCCGGAGGTGGCCGATCTCGACGAACCGTCGACCGACACCTTCGGCGTCGGCGAGCTGACAACGGTGACCGTTCTGGTGGGCGACATCCGCAACTACACCACGCTCGTCCGCATGGCCGGGACCGCCGATCTGCAGACCTCGGTCAACCGCGTCTTCGAGCGCGTCGAACGCGAGGTGATCGCGCTCGGCGGCACCATCAAGGAGCTCCAGGGGGACGCGCTGTTCGCGTTCTGGGAGAAGAACTCGCACGAGTGCCACGCCTGCAAGGCCTGCGAGGCGGCCCTGAACCTCAAACAGCTGGTCGCGAAACTCGCGGCGGATCCCGCCATCTGGAATGTCGGTGGTCATCCCCTCGCGATGGACTTCGCGTTGGCCACCGGGCTGGTGACGATCTCGGGCTACGGCAGCGACGGCGCTCTCGGCCTGTCGATGGTCGGTGAGTCGGTGGTGCTGGCGTACCGGATCGAGAAGTTCGCCGATAAATCGACCGGACCGATCATCGTGTGCCCGGTCACCAGGCGGCTGGCCGACGAGCACTTCAAATTCAAGGATCTCGGCGAGCACACTCCAAAAGGGTTTGAAACCACCCAACACCTCTTCTCGCTGATCAAGCCGAAACGCTGATTCCGACCGCGGCCGTCATATAGTTGTCGCAGTAATCGACATCATATGGAGGTGAGGCCGTGACCGAGGCACTCAACATCTTCATCGTGTCCGATGCCACGGGTTCGACAGCCGAGGCGGTCGTGACGTCTTCCCTTGTGCAGTTCAGCGGCGCCCGATCCAACGTCCGGCGGTTTCCGTTCGTGCGAACTGAGGCGCAGGTGGAACAGGTCGTCAACGAGGCCCCCGAAGGTCAGTGCATCATCGTCTTCACTTTCGTTTCGCGCGAACTGGCCGATACCATGGTTCGCCGCGGAGCTGAAAAGAACCTGACGGTGGTCGACGTCATGAGCCCGCTGATGGACATCTTCGCCAACATCCTCGAGCACGCACCGAGCCGGACCCCCGGGGCCTTTCGCAGCGAAAGCGAAGAAACCTACCTCGTCACAGAGGCGATCCACTACACCCTTCGCCACGATGACGGGGCCGGCATCGCCACCCTCGGCCAGGCCGACTTGATCATTCTCGGAGTGTCGCGCACCGGCAAGACGCCGACCAGCATCTTCCTGTCCTGCCGTAAGCTCCGGGTAGCGAATATCCCGATCATTCTCGACATGCCGCTGCCGGACGCGGTGCCCGAGCTCGACATCCCCAAGGTCGGGTTCAAGATGGAGTTCGAGCGCCAGGTGCGTCTGCGATCGGACCGCGCCAGTCGTCACAGCGCCAGAATCCCGGGCTACTCCGATCGCGCGAACATCCTCGCCGAACTCGAATTCGCGGACCGACTGTTTCGACGCATCCCGGGAATCCGAACGGTGGACGTCACCAACCGCTCGATCGAAGAGACCTCGGACTGGATAACGCACAACGTGCTCTGAGCCGCGCAGCGGCTCAGAGCACGTTGCAGGATGCAGGATGCAGGATGCAGGATGGAGGCTCTTCAGCCGCTACTTGAAGGCCGTCGATCCTGAAACCTGCATCCTGATCCCTGCATCCTGTATCCGGGTAGGCGGGTAACGCCTACCCGAGGGTCTCTTCCTCGCCCTCGGCCATGAGGTCGAAACGGATCAGGTAGCGCGGGCGGCGACCGGGGAACTTGATAAAACGGATGCGGCCCCAGAGCTTGGAGACGTTCTGGCGGTCGAGCCCGTTCGCCAGTCCCGGCGCGAGGTAGCCGAGGTGGCTCACCTGTTCCTTCCCCCTGGAATTGCGGGAGGTCCCGATCACCGCGATGGTCTTCCTCCCGTGGCGGCCGGTGGGCCTGCGTTCGAGACGCAACCACCGGTAGGACCCGGCAAAGAAGCGCGCAACGTCGTCGGCCTGTGACGGGTCGTTGAGGCCCTCGACCTCACAGAAACTCTCCCGCACGTGCCAGTCGCCGGGTCGATCCTGTTCGATGCGAATCGTCTGTTGGGTGCTCGAATAGTCCTGGGCCTCTTCGTAGTACCACCCGCCCTCGTCCTTCAAGAGACCGGACGGCCTGACCGCCTCGGGTCGATCGGTCTTCGTGCCGAACACTCGGCTCCAGATTCCCATGTGCTGCTCCGAAAAAAGGCTCGATGTGCCTGGTTATAAATATAAACACACTTTCAAGTGTTGTTTTATATTACCACACAGAGGATCGTCACGGGTTTGGAAGTGGAGACCCGAGTGGCCGGGCCAGCGGGTTTCATGTAAGATCTGCCCTAGGAGGTACCAGACAATGCGAAAGGCCAGCAAGCTGGGATTCGGGCGCAGGTTGAGGGAGCTGCGGGAATCCCTCGACATCACCCAGGCCGAACTCGCCGACGCGGCAAGCATGGACCAGAGCCTCCTGTCGAAGTACGAGCGCGAGGACGTGAGCCCGAGTTGGCTGCAGATCGAGCGCCTGCTCGACGCCCTCGGTCAATCGCCCTGCGCGTTGTTCCCCGACGAGTGTGCGGCCCACCTCGGAGACGACCAGGGGTTTTTCACCGTCCGGTTTTTTTCCGGCCGCCCCAGCGATCCGTCGGGCATGGACACTCCGACTGCCGATCTCAGGGTCCACCGCGAGTCGCCGCTGGTGAAGATCCTTCACCTGCCGCCGATCGCCGGGCGCTACATCCTGGTCCGTGCCGAGGACGACATCATGATCCCCGACTGGTACCCGGGCGATCTGCTGATCATCGACTCCAAGCTCGAGGCCAAGGCGGGCAGGATCGTGGTCGGGTACTTCGACGGTGAGCCCTCTGCCCGGCGTCTGGTGCGCGACGGTAAGAGCCTGCTGCTCGTCGCTTCCAACCGGAACTACCCGCCGATTCCGTTCGAACACGAATCATGGATCCACGTCGGGGTCCTGCTCTACGCGGTCCGCGATCTCGCGAAGCGATACTCCGGCACGGATCCGGAGTAGGACGGGATCGGAATTCGGAATTCGGCTGGAACGATATCGTAGGGTTCAAAGAAAGAGGCCGTCGCAAGTCGCGACGGCCTCTGTCGTGTTCACTGAACAGATCGTCAGGGGGTGAGACCGACCGTGGCCGACCACGCCGAGGTGTCACCCGATTCGAACCCGTCGCTGAAGATGTGCACCGCGATCACGTCGCCTTCTGCTTCGTTGTTTTCGAGGTCGGGATCCGTCACGCCTGCCGGAGTCGCCGCCGAAGCCGTGACGGTGATCGAGCTGGTGAATGGATCGGGCAGAGTTCCGGTGGCCGAGTAGACCACGCTCCCACCGACCGGGAGGTCTGCGGTCTCGCCGATGTCACCGATCCCGCTCGCGCTGCACACACCGCCGCCGCTGCCGGCGCAGGTCCAGGCCGCGGAGGCGAGTTCGACCGGGAAGTCGACGACGACTGCTGAACCAATGGCATCCACCGGTCCGTCGTTGGTCACGGTGATCGTCAGATCCGCGGTCGTGCCGTCGTCACCGTATTGGACTTCCGGGTCGATCGAGACTGCGAGGTCAGCCCACGCGACCACTTCCACGGCGGCGGAAACCGTCTCGGAGTCGACGGTGGCGCTGACCGAATAGTCGCCGATGACCGAGCCCGCCGTGTAGGTGCCGGCCGCGATTCCGAGAAGCGTCTCTGCCGTGGTCGGGGTCATGACGCCACCGGTGGCTGAAAAGAACACCGGCGTACCGTCGGGGACCGGGCTCGTCTCGACGCCGTTTTTTGCCTCGGCGTTCGACGCGAAAACGGCTGTGGCGGCCGACGTGGCCCCGATCTGGACGACATCCGGCACCGCCGACAGCCCGAGCTCGATCCAGGTGTCGGTGTCGAGGAAGCCGTAGCTGCCGCTGTACTCGGCCGAGTCGCAGTCGACGGTGTTCGGGCCCTCGTTGCAGCCCCACCAGTTGTCCTTGGCCTTGACCTCGGCGTCGTCGGAACGCACGCCGACCGCGTTGCCGGCGATACGGTTGAAGCTGAGGACCGCCTTGCTCATCTTTGACGGGCCGGCGACCTTGGCCGCCGCCTTGTCGGGCGGTTCGAGGCCGTCGGTGTGGACCCACACGGCCGTGCCGTTGCCGGTCAACGTATTGCCGGTGACGACCACCGGAAGCACCGATGACGACGGCGAGCTGGTGTAGTTGTCGCCGATCCAGTGGATGGCGATGTTGGCCCCTTCAACCAGATTGTTGGAATAGACGACCGTGGTCTCGTCTGAAGAGTGAGAGGTCACACGGAACGCCCGCTGCAGGTTGAGTGCGGGCTCATTGCCCGGGTTCTCGTTGACGAAGGAGTTGCCGCTGATCTCGATGTCCGATGTGTGGGCGTGCCCGTTCTCCCAGATGCCGTAGACCCACTCCGGGTCCGCCGACTGCGCACCTGTGATTCGGATGGCGTTGTTGGTGATGCTCAGCCCGTCGTAGCTCGCGCCGCCGTGGGTGTTCGACTGGAGCGCGACTGACGCGGCCTTGAGGGACGCGGCGGAGTCGGCGAGCGCATCGCCTGGAATGACGATCTCGTTGCTCTCCACGGTCTGGCCGTGACCTCCGGCCATGTGGATGGCGACGTTCTGCCACGGCTCCCCGATGTCGGCAGAGTAGTTGCCGGGTTGATCGGCCGGCATCAGGATACGGTTGTTGCTGATGGTGACGTCGTTGAAATCGGCGCCGGTGGTGTAGAACATGGCGATCGACCAGTCGAAACCGCGGATCTCGAGGTTTTCGACGGTCCAGCCGTAATAGGTACCGTCCCACATCCCGAGGAAGGTCTCCCAATCAAGGGTCGGGACGTCGCCAGGGCCCTGAATCACGGCGTCGCCGAGGTTGTCCGCGCCGATGGTGACGCCCTCGAACCCCGGTGGGGCGGCGATGGCGTAGTCGTCGCCGGTGTCGGCGATGCCGTCGGAACCCAACGACCAGGAGATGTTCGCGAAGGCCTCCGTCCAGTCGAAGGTGCCTTCGAGCTCGATGGTGACGCCGTCGCCAACCATCTGCACCAGGTTGTTGAGGCGGGTGTAATCGTTGTCGGCAAGGGTCGGGGTGTCTTCGGTCTCCTCTACGGATTGGACATGAACCGTCCCATTTTCGTCGGTGACCAGCAGGGTGGTCGTCGCCGAAGCGTTGTCGAGCAGTGCCGTGACCGAGCCGATGCCCTGTTCGGTCGCCGTAAAGGAACCAGCGGCAGAACCGCCGGACGTCGCCGCCGGGGTGGGGACGCTCCCACGTTCGGCGGTGAAGTCGATATCCGCAGCCGGGAAGTCGATCTCGCCGAGATTCACTCCGTCGGAGTTCGTGGTCACCGAGGCACCAACCGCTGTGCCGGAACCCACTTTCACGACGGCACTGTCCGTCGCGACGCCGAGGACCAACCACGGGTCGGCATCGAGGAATCCCTCCGAGCCGCTGTACAGGGCGGAATCACAGCCGATCTCGCCGGGGCCTTCGTTGCAGCCCCACCAGTTGTTTTCGGCGGTCACCTCGGCGTCGTCCGACCGAACGCCAACTGTGTTGCCGACGAGCCGGTTGAATCGGAGCGCTGCCTTGCGGAGGTCGGAAATATCCGCCTTGGCCGCAACTCCCCCTGCGCGCTTGTCCAACCCGTCCGTGTGGACCCACACACCGGTGTCGTTGCCGAGCAGGGTGTTGCCCTCCACCACCACCGGGTAGAGCCCCGGCCCGGGGTTGCTCGTGTAGTTGTCGCCGATCCAGTGGATCCCGATGTTGGCCCCGACGACGAGATTGTCGGCATACCTCACGGTGGACGATTCCGATGAATGGGAGGTCACGCGGAAGGCGCGCTGGACGTTGAGTGCAGGATCGTTCTCGTTGCTCTCATTGATGAAAGAGTTTCCCCTCACCTCGATGTTGGAGGTGTGGCCGGCTGCGTTCTCCCAGATGCCGTAAATGATCTCCGGCACCGCCGCTGGGGCTCCGGCAATTTCGATCGTGTTGTCGATGATTCGGAGACCGTCGTAGGCGTTGCCACCCGAGGTGTTGGACTGCAGTGCCACGCACGACGCCTTGAGCACGGCTTCCGGGTTGGAGTCGTCTCCGGCGGTGTCACCCGGGATGAAAATCTGGTTGCCCTCGATGGTCTGATCTTCGCCGAAACCGAGGTGGAGGGCGATGTTCTGAAAGACCTCGCCGACGCCCGCCGAATAGTTGCCCGGGGTGTCGTGGGGCATCGTGATCCGATTGTTGCGGATCGTGACGCCGTTGAAATCCTCGGTCGAACCGCCGCTCGCTCCGTCATAAAACATCCCGATGGACCAGTCGAATCCCTGGATGACCAGGTTCTCCACCGTCCACCCCTGGTAGAGCCCGCCCCACATGTAGAGGAAGCCCTCCCAGTAGATGTCCACATCTTCGAGCTCACCGGGTCCGATGACGACGGCCTCGCCGAGGGCGGGCGCAGTGATCGTGACGTCGGCCACGCCCGTGGGGGCCAGAATGCCGTAGTTGTCGTCTTCGGCCCAGGACGCGAAGGCGTTCTCTTCCGTCCAATCAAAGGTCCCGACCAGCCGAACGATGGTGCCGTTGCCGAGCAGTGCGACCGCCTGCACGGCGTTGTCGATCCGGGTGTAGTCGTTGTCATCCGCCGTCGGTGTGTCGCCGGAAAGCTCGATCGACTCGACGAGGATGGTGATCGGGCCCGCCGGGTCGGACTGCAGCAGATTCATGGATTTCACGTCCAACGCCTTGCCAGCCGAAGCTTCGCTTCGCGCCGGCACGTGGACCGGAACTTCGACCGAGTTTCCGTCACCGGAGACCGGCGAAATCAGAACCGTTCCGGGCTGGACGGCGAAAACCGGCGCCGCCGCGAACAAGAACAGGATGGATAGGGTGGCGCAAAACGCGGCAGCGACACTGGGCGACCGGCGTACGGACATATCATCTCCTTTGGAAATCGACGCGGGAATAATCGGTTGACGGAACGGGTGAGATCAGACCTGATTCCTTACAAAAATTTCAAACCAGGAAAAATCATACCATAGTTATATTCAACCATATTTTAAAAATTCAACGACTACCCGACGGCCGCCGCTCCAAGTTTTTACCATCTATTTGCAGTAGTTGCCTGTATATTGCCAGTGCATGCGAAATCCACAGTTGTTGACTGTCAAATGCTGTCCTGTTATGCTCGTTCAATGTCTGAACACCGCACCTTCACGTTGGATGAGATCGAGCAACGGACGGGTTTCGACAAGCGCACCATCGCCTACTACGTGCAGCAGGGGCTGCTGCCGAAGGTCGGGCGGCGGGGCCCGAAAACCCGCTACCCACAGCTTTTCCTGGATCGCCTCCAGTTCGTCAATCTGATCCGGAAGAAGCAGGATCTGGGAGAGGTCGGCAACCTCACATTGGCGGACATCCGGGACATTCTCGAACGGGTCTCGCCGGAAACGATCGCCGGCGTGGTGGCGGGAGAAGAATCGCTCAAGGTCGTGGACCACCTCGGCGGCGTGGAGCCGATGGTGCCGGTCGCACCGGTCAACTCCGCCCGACCGGTGGCGGTTCAGGGCAACCCCACGTCCTCGGCGCTGGCAGAAGAAGCGGCCGAAATATCGGAGGCATTGATGGACCCGTCGAAAAAACCCGCTGCGGCGGCGCCCGATTTCAACCGGAGGGTGCGGCTCGGTCTCATGGATGCCAATTCGGCCTCCGCCTCCGCCCCAGCCGCCGCCACCGGGTTCGGGTCGAGCGACCGTCAGACCCCGCCGCCGGGCCACGACGCCATCCGCCCCGCCCGCCGATACGAGGACGAAATCAAAAAGAAGGTCGAATCGGCAGCACCACCCGTGCCGCCGGAAACCAAAGAGCCGGAGACCCCACAGACCGAAGCGGCTCCGCCGTCGATCGAGATTGAACGGCTGGGGTGGTTTCTCGCGCGGTTGCAACGGGCCATGACCGGTGACCGACGGCGCCGGACCGGCACCACCGAAAGCTGGCACCGCGCGATGGTCACTCCCGAGTTGACGATCTCCGCCCGCAACATCAAGGACGAAGACGCGTACATGCTCGACGCCGTGGCGAGGATCCTCAAGAAGCTTCTGTGGGAGGCGTGGGAAGAGTAGGCGACCGAGAATTCTAAATTTTGAATTTTGAATTTTGAATTTCGGCCACATCCCCCCGGAGAAATGCGCGAGACCAGCTGAAAGGCGTAGGCGGGTCGTTTACGGCCCACCCGACAGGCGCGCCGGTAGTTGTGGGCCGTAAACGACCCGCCTACGGCTGGCAAGACACGTCCCCCGCGGTTTCTCGCACGAATGTGCGGCCGAGACCGCCGCACCACAATGGTCCTCGATCAAAGCCGTGTGGTGCGGGCGTCCCGCCTGCACATCCCGACCGACGGAGCACGACGACCTCCCCCTTCCTGTCATCCCGACCGATGGAGCACGCCAACCCCCCCTTCCTGTCATCCCGACCGAGGGAGCAACGCGACCGAGCGGAGGGATCTTGCGGATGCTCAAGGCAGGATCTCCTGAGATTCCTCCGCTCCCTCACTCCGTTCCCTCGGTCGGAATGACAGAAACCAAGATGTCGTCGGTCGCTCGATCGAACACGGGATCGGCGATACTCCTCCTGAGGAGGATCGCCATGAAAAATCGACCGTTGATCTTCGGAATCGTGCTCGCCGCGGCGCTCGTTGCAGCCTCCCCCTGCTCCGCACAGGGTGATGAAGCCGCCCCTCCTACCGGAAAGCTGATGGTGGTGTGGACCAGCGCCGACCCCGACGTGGCGGACAAGGTCTGTCTGATGTACACCCACGCCGCCAAGAAATACGGGTGGTTCGCCGAAGTCCGGCTGGTGGTGTGGGGACCCTCGCAACGCCTGTTGGCCGGCGATCCGGCCCTCCAGGCGAAGGTCAAAGCCATGCAGGATGACGGCGTGATCGTCGAGGCGTGCATCGCCTGCGCGACCAAGCTCGACCTGGTGGAAACGATCCGCGAGATGGGGATCGACGTGCGCGGGATGGGTGTGCCGTTGACCGACGCCCTCAAGGACCCTGAGACCGAGGTGATCACCTTTTGAATTTTGAATTCTTAATTTTGAATTTTGAATTCCACCGGCACACCCGAGGAACGTGAACGCAATTCGCATTCAGGGCGGGCAGGGCCGCGCGCGGCGGAGGTGCCACTTTTGACATTGTTCGATTCCCCGCCGTTCACCCCGGCCGCGGCGGGTCTGAAGGTGGGCCAAGGCCCACCCTACTTCGGACCCAGCTGTCGAATGGGTTCGTAGGGTGGGCCTTGGCCCACCTTCAGAGATGTTTCCTTCATCTCCTGGCTCTCCTGGGGCTCCCGCCGCAGGCTTCTTCCTGTCGCCGCGTAGCGTCTGAGGCCGGGAAGAACAGAGATAATGGGCAGGCGATGAGATGGACACTCCTGTTCTCACGATTCGCCCTCGTAGCTACTGCAGCGGGATTCCTGGTCGGCTGTGCATCGGGGGGCAAGGCCGACCGCGACACCGCGACCCCGAGCGGTTGGCCGGTCGATTCGACGGTGGCGTCGGTGTCGTCGAACTTCGGCGTGCGGCGCTCCGGGACGTGGCACCAGGGCATCGACCTCTCCGCCCCGAAGGGCACGCCGGTTCGGGCCACCGCCGCCGGCAAGGTGGTGGTGGCCGAGCGTTCCGGGGCCTACGGTCGGACGGTGGTTGTCGATCACGGCAACGGTGTCCGCACCCGTTACGCGCACCTCAAGAGCATCGCCGTCGAGCGGGGTGAGCGGGTGAAGGCCGGTGAGGTCATCGGCAAGGTCGGCAAGAGCGGCAACGCCTCGGGCAACCACCTCCACTACGAAATCGTGGTCGACGGCACGCCGGTCGACCCGTGGCCGTTCATGGCTGGTTCTTAGCCACTGCCGCGATTGCGCTCTCGACCATGAAATGCAGCGCGTCGCCGCTTTCGGTGCGGTTGACGGTGGCGCCGACGGCGAGATCGAGGTCCGGCACATAAGCCGCCATGGTCCCGAAAAAACCTCCGTGGCGGAAGACGGTGCGGCCGCCCATTTGGGTGACCGTCACCCCCATCCGATATTCTCCGACCTTGAGCTCGGACCCGAAATAGTCCGGACCTGCGCGCCCGACATCGAGTGTGGTCAGCATGGTGTCGACCGACGACGGGTCTTCGAAGACGCTGCCGGTGAAGACCGCACGGAAGAAGGCCGCCAGGTCTCCAACCGTCGAAGCCAGCCCGCCGCCGCCGTAGAGGTCCTGCGATGGGTCGATCGTCGTGACATCGATGCCGAGCCAGAACTGGTGCGCCGGCTCCGGCACGCCGTCGGGTCTCGGTTCGAGGGTCTCGAACCAGGTCGAGTCAAGACCGAGGCGGTCGTAGCCCACCAACTCACGAACCGCGTCGGGCATGGTTTGGCCGGTCACCTGCTCGAGGATCTCGCCGAGCAGGATGTAGCCAGTGTCGCAGTAACGGTAGACCTCCCCGGGCGGTCCGTAGGGGTCGCCCCACTCCATCGCCGATTCCAGCTGTTCGGTGCGGGTCCAGCGGTGTTTCGGGTCGGCCATGATCTCCTCGGTGTAGGTGTCGGAGTCGGCAAAATCAAACAGCCCGCTGGTGTGGGTCAGGAGGTGGCGGATGGTGATGGTCTTCGGGTCGTAGCCGTCGCCCCGCAGAAGCTCGACATATCCGTCCGGCAGGTGGGACTCGATCGGATCCTCGAGGTCGAGCCGGCCCTGCTCCCGGAGCCTGAGGACGCTGACCGAGATGAAGGTCTTGGTGTTGCTCGCCACCAGCACCGGGAGCGCGGCGGTCATCTCTTCCCCCGTCGCCGGATCGGCGACACCGGCTGCACCCTCCCAGGTCAGACCTGACCGCGGGGCGTCGACATGGAGGGCGGCGCCGAAGTCGGCCTCGTGGCCGGCGACAGCGTCCGCCACGATCGTCTGCAATGCGCGCTCGAAGGAAGCTGTCTGCTGCTCGGAGGCCGGTCGGCACGCCAGTACGAAACAGCCGCCTGCCACGACGGCAGCCGTTGCCAGAGTTTTCAGTTGCATGGACATTCCTTTCAATCGACCATCGGACCGGCGTCCGGTACCTTCAGGGCGATGTCGCGCTCTGTTCTTTTTTGACGATCGCGATCGCCTCCCGGACCAGTTCCCACATCGCTTCCTTTGCCTTGTTCTGGTTGACGGTGGCGGCCACCGAAAGATCGAGCTCCGGAACGAAGACGGCGGCGGTGCCCCAGAAGCCGGAGTGAGCGTAGGCGGTGACGCCGTCGATCTCCGCGACCCAGATCCCCATCCGGTAGGCCCCCGGAGCCAGCGCCGCGTCATCGGCGTCGGGTCTGGCCGCAGCACCCTCAACAGTCGTCACCATGAGATCGGCGGTGGCGGGATCCGAAAAGACCCCGCCGGAGAAGAGGGCTCGTTCAAACCGCGCCATGTCGGCCACGGTCGCGACGAGCCCACCGCCACCGTGGAGATCGAAGGAAGGATCGAAAGCAAAGGTGTCGGTTTCGTCGATGTACTGGTGGGCGCGGCCGGGCACACCTTCCGGAGGCGGTTCGAGGTCCTCCCACCAGGTCGAGGCCAGGTCGAGCTCGTCAAAACGCAGCAGTCGGCGAACCGCCGCCGCCAACGGCCGACCGCTCGCCTGTTCGATGATCGCTCCCAGCAGAACGTAACCGGTATCGCAGTAGGTGTAGATCTCACCCGGCGCTCCCCACGGCTGGCCCCACGCCATCGCCGCCTCGACCTGTTCGGTGCGAGTCCAACGGTGCTGCGGATCAGCCATGATGGCGTCGCCGTACTTCTGCGAATCGGAGTGATCGTACAGCCCGCTGGTGTGGGTGAGGAGGTGGCGGACCGTCATCTGATCGGGTCGATACCCGTCGCCGATCAGGAGGGCGGAGGTCTCGTCCGGCAGGTGGGCGGCGATCGGATCGTCGATTCCGAGCCTCCCCTCCTCCGCGAGCCGGAGAACGGCGGCGGCAACATAGGTCTTGGTGTTGCTGGCGATGCGCACCGGGTGGTGGGCGGTCATGGGGGTTTCGGGCCCGGCGAGACCGGCCGCCCCCTCCCAGCGGAGGCCGAGACGAGATGCGTCCACGTACAAGGCGGCGCCGTGAACCGCTTCGTTGTCGGCAACGGTCCGGTCGACCACCGCCTGCAACGCCCGTTCCGCCCCGGTCGCCGGGAAACCCGGCTGCTGACACCCGAGAGCCAGCGCGGTGCCGGCGACGGTCATCTCCAGTTTGAATCGCCCACGAGCCACCCGCCACCTCCGTCAGATGTCACCACCACGCCATCTGGAGAAGGATACGCCATCAGCAATTCCTGCTATGATCCCGTCTCCGAAAGATCAACATTCATGCATCGCATCACGTCTCTCGTCCGAACATCGGTTGCCGCCGCGGTCATGGCCGTCTCCGCCATGCCTGCTTCGCCCGACGAGGCCCCCGCGACCCCGATCGCCGGGGCCCAGCCGCCGCTCTCGGTTCAGTCACCGGCTGTGACACTCCCCGAACCGACGCGGGCCGTACCTGCCGCCCGGATCTCCGAACCCGTGGAGACGAGGCCCGCCGATCCAGACCTCCCGGACGAACGCGCAGCTCTCCAGCAAAAGATCCAGGACCTCGCCGATCGGCTCGCAGCGGCCACGCCCGGAACCGTGGCGGTGGACGAGATCGACGGTGAACTCGTCCAGGTGCTCGAGGACCAAAAGACAGCTCTCGACAGTGCCCTCGATTCTCTGAACGCAGCCGAAGGTGACGCCGAGATCGAAGACCGCTGGCAAGCCGTCGAGCTCCACGGCGAGGCATTGAAGCAGCTGGTGCGGTTGCGCTCGACCATGCGGGACAGCTTCTCGGAGAAATACCGGAGGGCCCTCCTCAGTTTTGACCGCGCGGGTCTTCAGCAGGCGGAGCGCGAACGGCGAACCGTGACGTTGATGATTCGTTACCACGTCTCCTCCCGCCGCCACTCGATCGACGAAGTCCCGCAGATGGCGCGCGATCTCTTCAAGGTCGGTGCGGCCCTCGCGCGGCTGGTGCTCGTGGCCGCGGTCCTCGTCGCCGCGTTGTGGGCCCGAAGGCGGTGGCGCGGCTGGCTCGAGCGATTGGCGGACGACGACCTTCCGTTCGTTGACCAGCGTCGCCGGCAAACGGAGGGCCCAGAGGGTATTCAGATGGTGCGAGACCATCGGTCCGTGGGCTCTGTTTCTGATCACCATCTCAGTTCTCCGATGGGCGTTGGGGCCCGCCGCCGCGATCACCGAGATCGACGCCGTGTTGACCGTGCTGATGATTTTTGGTGTGTACCGCCTGGCCATCGACGTCGTGGCGACGATGTTCGTCAACATCGCAGTCCATTACGGTCTCGACGCGAACGACACCCGCCGGGCCATGTTGCTGCGCAGCGTCCGCCTGGTCCTTCGGGTCGCCGTGATCCTGGTTGTGATCAGGCTTGTCTCGAGCGGGATGGGTCAGGGGTTTCTCGGGACCCTGGTGACGAAATTCGCGTGGGTGATCGTGCTGGCGGCGGTGCTCGTCGAGCTTTTCCGCTGGCGCGGCGTGATGGTCGACACGTTTTTGAAGCTGCAGCCGACCGGGCACCTGGCCGATACCCTGCGCACGACGCGCTCGCGTTGGTACGGGGCCTTTCTCGCACCAGCCGCCTTCGTCTGGCTCGCGGGCCGCGGCGCCGCGACAGTCGTCCGCGAGTTCGCACTCGGTTTCGAACAGACGCAGAAGGCCCTGGCCTTCCTCTTCCGACAACGCGTCCAACGACAGGCTGAAAAGCAGGGCTACGCCGAGGGCGACGTCGGCGAGCTGCCCGAGGACCTGGTCGAGGCGTTCGGCGAAGAGGCCATCGAGGCCGGGCCGCTGGTGGTGGCGAACTTTCCGGGATTGGAGGAGTTGCACGGGATCCTCACCACGTGGCGGGACACCGGTTCGCGCGGCTCCTACCTGCTCACCGGTGAACGAGGCATCGGCAAGACCACGTGGCTCAACCAGATCCGTCGCAAGGACCTGGAGATCCAACGCATCGTTCTCGGCCGGCGGGTGACCGACAACGCGGATCTCTGTTCGCGGCTGGCTGAACTGCTGGAGGTCGACGCCGGGCCCGATCCCGGTCCGCGCGAACTCGGTCGGGCGCTCTACGGCGGGCCGAAGCGGGTTGTGGTGCTGGACATGGCTCAACACCTCTTCCTGGCCAAAGTCGGCGGCTACGACGCCTTCAGCGCGTTCGCCACTCTGGTCAATCGCACCTGCAACAACGTCTTCTGGCTGTGCAGCATGAACGCGTACGGGTGGCGTCATCTCCGGGCGGTCCGACCGGATGCCACGGTCTTTCGGACGCGACACCATCTGGTCGGTTGGGACGAAGAACAGATCACCGCGCTCATCCGCGCCCGGTGCGCCGCCAGCGAGGTTCGCTTCAACTACGCCGATCTCGTGGTCGACCGGCTCGAAGGGGTGTCGGTTCGCTCCCGCCTGATCGAGTCCGAAGAGGGCTACTGCCGCCTGCTGTGGGACTATTCGGACGGCAATCCCCGAGCCGCCCTGCACTTCTTTCTGCGCTCCCTCGACCCGGACCGCGGCAACAGCGTGCGGGTTCGCCTCTTCAAGGCGCCCGACGTCGAAAGCCTCGAGGACGGGGGGCAGGACGGTCTCTTCGTGCTCGCCGCCATCGTGACCCACGAGAGCATCTGCCTCGACGACCTGATCGAGGTCACGCGCTTCGATCGCGTCCAGTGCTTCATCCACATCGATCGTCTGCTCGAGCTCGGGGCCATCACGCTCGACGACGAGATGTACCGGGTCTCCGCCACCTGGCACCGCGCGGCGGTCCGTCTCCTGCGCCGGCGCAACCTGCTGCCGGAATGAGCATGCGGAGGACATGATGGAACCCAACAGCAGTCTGCTCTCCCTGTTCCAGCCGGGAGACCTGCCCTACGCCGTGCTGATCATACTGGTGACGCTGGTGATCGCCCGCTTGATGCGGCAACTGTTCGACGCGCTCGGAAAAAGATTCACCGACAAACGGCTCCTGATCAACCAGGCGGGTTCCTTCGCGCGTTTCGCCGTTCTGCTGCTCGGAGGTCTTTCGGCCGCCCTCACCGTGTTGGAGATCACCCCCGAGGTCCTGCTCGCCCTCGGCGGCACGATCGCGGTCTCGGTCGGTTTTGCTCTCAAGGACTTCGTGTCCTCCATCGTCGCCGGGCTGATCATCCTCGTCGACCGGCCCTTCCAGGTCGGCGACCGCGTGAGCTTCGACGGCTGGTACGGCGAGATCGTCCACATCGGCCTGCGCTCGGTCAAGCTGATGACTCTCGACGACACCCAGGTCACGATCCCGAACAACAAGTTTCTGACCGACTCGGTCGCCTCGGGGAATGCCGGATCGGTCGAGATGATGGTGCAGATGGACTTTTATATCGGGCTCGACCAGGACCTCGCGGTCGCCAAGACGATCGTCACCGAGGCCCTGACCAGCTCCCGTTTCTTCTCGACCGCGCGCCCGTGGGCGGTCACCGTCTCGCAGGTTCTCCAGGACAGCTACTTCGCCCTGCGTCTCCGCGCCAAGGCCTACGTGCTCGACGTCAGATTCGAGAAATCCTACGAAACCGATGTCACCGAGCGCGTCGTCGAGGGGTTTGCCGCTGCCGGGGTCCAACCGCCGGCCCTGCTGCACAGGAGCTGTTGACGGCCGCCGCAGGTCTCCGGACGGGCCCTTTCATCTGGGGTTGTCATTGGGTGATGCGGTCGTTGAGAAATCGAGCCGCTGCGACCACCTCGAGCCCCTCGACATCGACCATCATGTTGGCCGTTCGCATGTCTTCATCCGAAATCGGAGTTGAGCAGCGGCCGCAACGCGGCGACCACGGCGGGATCCGCGGCGGCTTCCGGCGACAGCAACAAGATCGCGTCGTAGGGAGGCATGGCCTGGAGCGGGTCCTCGAGCACGACGAGGTCGAAGGCCTTGATCCGGCCATCGGTGGTGTAGCCCGTGATGAGATCCACCTCGCCGTCCCGGACCGCGCCGTACATGAAGGTCGAGTCCATGCTGCGGGTTCGCAGGTCGAAAAGTGAGTAGATCTCCCGCACCCTCGCCCACTCCGGACGGCCGAAGAACTCGGGGTCGCTCGCGATCGTGAGGCTCGCCGCTAGTCGGTCGGAGATCGGCGATGCTGCGCACCGCCAACGCCCCGGCGCGGTCACGGTCCATGGCGAAGACGTAGGCGTTTTCGAACCCCAGCCTGCCCGGTGTCAGTACGGCGTATCTCGCGAAGGAGGTGGGCCGCCACCTCGATGAACATGGCGGTTCTCTCGACGGGTTCTGGCCGGTCCATGATGGTGGTCCAGATGGTTCCCGTGTAGTCCACCGAGACGTCGACCGTTCCGCTGCGCAGCGCGTCGAAGAGAATTGTCGTCCCCATATTCGGCCGCCGATCGACGACCGCGCCGGCGGCCTCCAATCGCAACGCCAGAAGCTCGGCGAGGATGTACTGCTCCGTGAATCCCTTGCCGCCGACCGTCAAGGACCGACCCTCGAGAGAAAGCCGGTCACGATCGATCGCGACCCCTGCCGCCGTGCTTCCAGACGAAACCGTCAACGGCGGTGGAACCTGCGCTCCAACCAGCGGCCACAGACCGCCGCCGACCATCGCCACCAGTCCCAGCCCCGCAACAACGCCCAGCAGACGGCTGCGCCGTCTCGCGGCGGCCTCGAGCAGCCGGATCAGCGCGTCGAGCGCGATCGCCAACAACGCCGCCGCGACACAACCGAAAACCACCGCCACCCAGTTCCGGGTCTGCAGGCCGAAGAATATGAAGTTGCCGAGACTCGACGCACCGACCGGAGTCGAAAGGGTGGCCATCCCCACCACCCACACGGTGGCGGTGCGGACACCGGCGATGATGAAGGGAGCGGCCAGCGGCAGCTCGACATGAAAAAGGGATTGACGATCCGTCATCCCGACCCCGCGGGCGGCCTCGGTCAGCGCCGGATCGATCTCGAGAATGCCGGTGACGGTGTTGCCGAGCACCGGCAGAATGCTGTAGAGCGTGAGGGCCACGAAGGCCGGAACGAACCCGATCATCCCACCCAGAAGCGGCACCATCAACGCCAACAGCGCCATGCTCGGAACGGTCTGAATCAGACCCGCGACGGCCAGCGCCGGGACCCGGAGGCGTTGCGAGCGGCTCGCGGCGACACCGAGCGGGATGCTGACGGCGATACCGATCAGCAACGCCGAAACCGAGAGCAGAAGGTGACCGGCCAGCAGATCCGGCAACTCCGCGAATCGGGCTGCGATGTTGTCGCTCATGGGCGCCCCACGGGGGCATCCCCGCCGGCAGCCAGTGTGCGGAGGCGCTCCGCGTTGCGGCGCGGCGAGGCCATCAGACTGGCGACGTAGGGGTCGCCCGGGTCGCTCAGGATCTCCTGCGGCGAGGCCTGGCGGACGACCCGGCCCTGGCGCATGACGACGACGCGATCGCCCAGCAACAGCGCCTCGGTCATGTCGTGGGTCACCATCACCGCCGTCATGTTCAGTCCCCGCTGAATTTCGAGGAAATCGTCGCGCAACCCATCGCGGGTGAGGGGGTCGAGGGCGCCGAACGGTTCGTCGAGCAGAAGCAGCGTCGGGTTCGCGGCCAATGCCCTCGCAAACCCGACCCTCTGCTGTTCGCCTCCGGACAACTCTGCCGGCGTCTTTGCGGCGTACTCGCCGGGATCGAGCCTGACGAGTTCCAGCAGCTCCCGAACCCGTCGCAACCGACGGTCGGCGTCCCACCGCAGGAGCCTCGGTGTGATCCCGACGTTCGCGGCGACGGTCATGTGCGGAAAGAGCCCGATGCCCTGAAAGACGTAGCCGATGGAACGCCGCAGTGCCACCCCGTCGACGCCCGCCGTGTCGACACCGTCGATGAGCACGCGGCCGGAGGTCGGTTCGACCAACCGGTTGATCATCTTCAACGTCGTGGTCTTCCCGCAGCCCGACTCTCCGAGCAGCACGACCAGTTGGCCGCGCTCGGCGCGCAACGACACCTCGTCGACGGCAAACGTGTCGCCTCCGTCGTAGGACTTGCGGACTCGGTTCAGCTCCAGGGTCATGGCCCGTGGAGTGTAACCCGCCGAGAACCGGACGGCGGGACGACGAGCTCGGCAACCCCTCCCAACCCGGCCCTCGACGATTGACGGCCCCTGACGGGAGGCTCCGGCCCTCACCGCAGGGATTGTCGACGCGGACTCCTAAAAGCTGCTACGCTGCACCGGATGAACGAAATGGCCGCACCCCGCTATTCAATCGGTGAGGAGATCGCCAACAGCATCACGCATGGTGTGGGATGGCTCCTGAGCATCGGCGGGCTCGCCGTTCTGGTGACCAGCGCCGCCATCACCGGCGGCGCCCTGCGGATCGTCTCCTGTGCGGTCTTCGGCACGACCCTGGTGCTGTTGTACGCCGCCTCGACCCTCTACCACGCCCTGCCCTCTGAGCGTGCCAAACACATCTTCCGGGTGCTCGACCACTCGGCGATCTTCCTGCTCATCGCCGGCAGCTATACGCCCCTCGCGTTGGTGGCGCTGGGCGGCGGCTGGGGGTGGTCGCTCTTCGGCAGCATCTGGTTTCTTGCAACGGTCGGGATTCTGCTCAACACCCTCGCCCACGGCCGCTGGCGGTGGCTGTCCGTCACTCTGTACGTGGCCATGGGCTGGCTGGTGGTGGTGGCCATCAAACCGCTGATCGCTGCCCTCGACACCAGGTCATTGATCCTGGTGGTGGTGGGCGGCCTCGCCTACACCTTCGGGCTGGCGTTCTACGGCTGGAAAAAGCTGCCCTACTCTCACGCGGTGTGGCACGTCTTTGTCCTCGCCGGCAGCACACTGCACTACTTCGCGGTGCTGTTCGCCGTGGGGATGCCGAGCTAGAGCGACTCCGTTCCAAAGTGCTGCGGATTCGCGTTTTTGGGATTCCGAGTAGATTACGAGTGATCTCGAATATTGGATGTTGGATATTGGATATTGGATGTTGGATCACTCTTGTCCAAGACGCCATCGTGGACTGCTCGAAATCACATTCAGGCTCCACCCCGACCGCGGCGGGTCTGAAGGTGGGCCAAGGCCCACCCTACCTCGGACCCAGGTTCCGAGCGGGTTCGTAGGGTGGGCCTTGGCCCACCTTCAGAGATGTTTCCTGCGTCTCGGATCACCCGTTTCTCAGTACGAGACCTGGACAGCCGTTTTCGGTTGTTGAGGACCTCGTTCTGAAAATGGCCTTGACCGATCCTCAACTCCAGTGTTTTCAGAGTGGCAAAGTCAGATGGGGATCTGTTTTGGACAGCATTGATGTTGGATGTTGGATGTTGGATGTTGGATAGAACACAGGATCCCTTTCCAACGGAGCAGTTTCAAAAGGCGGGCGGGTGCATCCAATATCAAAAAACCAATATCCGATAGACCCGCCGCGGTTGGGTGGAGCCTGGATTTGAACTCCAGCCGACCAAGATGATCCAATATCCAAGATCCAACATCAGACCGTCTGGAGAAGTTTGGGTATCATGAGGGCCTCGAGATCCCCGAGAGGACCCGCACCATGACCATCTCCGACTTCATCACCCACCACTACCGCCACTTCAACGCCGCCGCGTTGGTTGACGCCGCCAAGGGCTACGTCGAGCACATCGAGGGCGGTGGACGAATGCTTCTCGCCATGGCGGGCGCCATGTCCACCGCCGAGATCGGGCTGTCGCTGGCGGAGATGATCCGTCAGGGCAAGATCCACGGCATCAGCTGCACCGGCGCCAACCTCGAGGAGGACGTCTTCAATCTGGTGGCGCACGACCACTACGTCCGCGTGCCCGATTACCGCGACCTCACGCGAGCCGATGAACAGGCACTCCTCGACCGCCATCTCAACCGCGTCACCGATACCTGCATCCCCGAAGAGGAGGCGATGCGGCGCATGGAAAGCGTGCTCGAAGGCCTGTGGTACCGGGCCCAGGACGCCGGCGAACGCTACTTCCCCCACCAGTATTTCTTCCAGGCGCTCAACGAAGGCCTGCTCGAGGAGCACTACCAGATCGATCCCAGGGACTCCTGGATGGTCGCCGCCGCCGAGCGCAACCTCCCGCTCTTCGTGCCGGGATGGGAGGACTCGACCCTCGGCAACATCTTTGCGGCACACCTCATCGAAGGGACGGTCACAAGCCCGGCGACCATGAAGAGCGGGCCCGAGTACATGGTCGAACTTGCCCGCTGGTACGAGGAGATCACGGACGACGCCGGGCTCGGCTTCTTTCAGATCGGCGGCGGGATCGCCGGCGATTTCCCGATCTGCGTGGTGCCCATGCTGCACCAGGATCTGCGGCGCACCGACGTCCCCCTGTGGAGCTACTTCTGCCAGATCTCGGACTCCACCACCAGCTTCGGTTCCTACTCGGGCGCAGTCCCCAACGAGAAGATCACCTGGGGCAAGCTCGGCATCGACACGCCGTCCTACGTCATCGAGTCGGATGCTTCGATCGTCGCCCCGCTCATCTTCGCCTACGTCCTCGGCTGGTAGGACAATTTCGGATTTCGGATTTCGAATTTCGAATCTTCCCCGAGTGAAGTCTCGCCGACCCAGGATGCGGAAACGAGTCGCGTGCGGCGGAGGTGCCTCAGCGCGTGCGGATACGAGTCGCGTGCGGCGGAGGTGCCACTTTCAATATTGTTGGACACTCGAATATTCACGTCGGATAGACGATTCAGGCCAACAATGTTGAGGGTGGCTCCTCTCGGGAAACGAGCCAATAAAGTCAAACTGCCTCGATGCAACCTAGCCGCCCTCCACCCGATACGCAAACACCATCGACAAAAACCGGTACACCAGTTTCGCGGCGAGGAACGAACTCGCCCAGTGTTCGTCTGTCGGTAACAGTTCGACGACATCGAAACCGATGACCCGGCGCCGCCGGGCCACCCTCTCCAGGAGACCTACCACCTGATACCAGTCGAGCCCTCCCGGTTCCGGGGTCCCGGTGGCCGGCAGGACCGACGGGTCGAAGCCGTCGAGGTCGATGGTCACCCACACCGGATCGCCGAGGGGCGACACCGCGTCGTCCATCCAGGCGGTGCTGTCCCGCCCGGCGGCCGCGATGTCGTGGGCCCAGAAAACCCGGTGGGGATCGAGCCCCGCCATCTCCGAAACGTCCACCGCGCGCAGTCCCACCTGAACCACCGGGCAGAGCTCCCGCGCACGTGCCATCACGCAGGCGTGGTTGAAGCGCGAGCCCTGATACTCCTCGCGGGTGTCGGCGTGGGCGTCGACCTGAAGCACAGAGGTGCCCGGTAGAATTCTGGCGGCCGCCCTGATGGCGCCGATCGAGACCGAGTGCTCGCCGCCGAGCACCACCGGCAGGACTCCCGCCTCCAACAACGTCGCAACTCTCTCCTCGACATGGTCTGCGAGTCGCTCGGGCCCTTCTTCGCACACCACCGGCTCGAGCGTGGCGATGCCCCGCCGGTAGACCTCGGTCCCGGTCGGAATGTCATACCACTCGACCTGGTGGGAGGCCTCGATGATCGCGGCAGGCCCGCGGTCGGCCCCTTTCTTCCAGGTGCTTGTGAGGTCGTAGGGGACCGGAAGCACGGCGATCGCGGCCGTCGCCGGATCGACGAAGGAAGCTGGGAGATCTCCGAAACCGGGTTTCGCCATGGCTACTCCAGGTAGGTGGAGCCGGCGAGCCCGGCCTCATAGGACTGCAGCACCTCGCGTGAATCCGCGACCGAAAGACGGCCCGCCCGTACCGCCAGCTCACAGTCGCGGCGCATCGCCTCGAGCAGGACGCGCGGGTCGTACTCGAGATAACCGAGGACCTCGGCCACGGTGTCTCCGACCACGACATCCTCGAGGTTCCATCCGCCTTCGCCGTCGGAACGGACGTGGACCAGGTTGGTGTCGCCGAACAGGTTGTGCAGATCGCCCAGGGTTTCCTGGTAGGCCCCGACCAGGAACACCGCCAGAAAATAGTCTTCGTCGACGCGCAGTTCGTGCACCGGCAGCACCGGCGCCATATCGTCGACCTCGTCGATGAAGTGGTCGATCTTGCCGTCGGAATCGCATGTGATGTCGACCAGGGTGGCGCGCCGCGTCGGCTCCTCGTCGAGACGGTGGATCGGCATGATCGGAAAGACCTGGTCGATGGCCCATGAGTCCGGGAGGGACTGGAAGACCGACAGATTGCAGAAGTAGGTGTCGCTGATCTTCAGCCTGAGCTGCTCGATCTCCTCCGGCATCGGATCGAGATCATCCGACAATCGGACAACCTCGATACAGGTCGACCAGAAGAGGCGATCGACCAGCCCTCTCTTCTTGAGATCGAAGAGACCGACGGCGAAGTGAGTCAGTCCCTCCTCGCGGGCCTGCTGCGCATCGTGGTAGGCCTCGAGGAGACGGTCCGGCGCCACCGACACGTACGCTTCGAGCAGGTCGTTGAGGACGCGCGGAGCCCCCACCGCGTCGACCTCTCGCCGCGCGCCGGCAGGGTCGAGCGCCCAGCGATCGAGACGGTTGCAACCGAGCACGTCGAAGACCAGCACGCTGTGGTGGCCGACCATCGCCCGGCCCGCCTCCGTGACGATGTTCGGGTGGTCGATACCGGCGTCTTCGCAGACGCTCTTGATCCGGTAGACCACCGTGCTCGCGTATTCCTCGAGACTGTAGTTGACCGAGAAGTCCGAGTTTGTCTGACTGCCGTCGTAGTCGATGCCGAGGCCGCCCCCGACATCGATGAACTTGAGGTTCGCACCCATCTTCTGGAGCTCGACGAACACCCGCGCGAGCTCCGCCAGACCGGTGTTGACGACCTGGATGTCGCTGATCTGCGATCCCATATGGCAGTGGAGCAGCTCGAGGCAATCCAACATCCCGGCCTCGGCGAGGCGCTGCACGACCAACAGAACCCCGGGAATGGTGAGACCGAACTTCGCCTTCTCACCGGTCGAGTCGCGCCAGCGGCCGGCGGACGGCGAATCGAGCTTGAGACGGATGCCGATGTGCGGACGCACGTTGCTAGCCACCGATTCCTCGAGAATGAGCTCGAGCTCGTCGAGGTTCTCGATCACCGCCACCACCCGGCGCCCGAGCTTGGTGGCGAGCATGATGTGGTGGATGTAGCGCCGTTCCTTGAAACCGTTGCAGATGATGAGCCGTTCGTCGGTGTTGGCGGTCAAAGCCATCACCGCCAGGAGCTCGGGTTTGGAACCGACCTCCAGACCGAAGCCCAGACGGCGCCCGTGCTTTTCGATCTGCCACACCAACTGGCGGTGCTGGTTGACCTTGATGGGGTAGACGGCGGTGTAGCCCGCCTGATAGTCGTTTTCCTCGATCGCCGCTGCGAACGCCGCGGCCATGTCCTCCATGCGGCGCTCGACGAGCTCGGGGAACCCGATCATCACCGGCGTCGAGATCCCGCGGTCGCCGAGACCCATCACGACGTCGTAGATGTCGATCGCGTGATCGGAGTCGCGCCCGGCATCGACAGTCAGCCGTCCGTTGTCGCCGACCCGGAAGAAATTCTCGCCCCATTGATCGACGCGGTAGAGCTCGGCCGAATCGCGACAGCCCCACGTCTCGAGGCCCGCCGCAGCTTCCATGCCACCGTCCCCATCCGTTGGCGACACCGACCGCCCCCCGCTGCTCTCATCTTCGGTCATTGTCAAACCCCGCACTTCCCGAATTGACTGGCTTCAATACAGCCGCCGCATCATACCCTCAGGCGCGTCGAAACGCACCGTCGACATATTTTGCAGCGCCCCGTACCAGCTCAGTCGAGGAACGCGGCGATGTCCTCGTCGTCCAGCGGATCGAACTCGGGGATGGGACCGCCCACCTGTTCCATCAGGACGTCGACTTCGGCGGGTTGCGATGCCACGCGTTGTCCGGCGGGCGTTCCGGCCAGCTCTTCGAGATACTGTTGGAGCCGGGCGGCTCCATCGTCTGCAAAGCCCTTGAAACGCACGCCGACGCCGTCGAACCCGCCCTGAAAACGTGTTGCGTGCCGGACCATTTCTCCGCGGCCGATGACCGCTCCCAGCTTTTCCGAGAGGTGGAGCTGAAACACCACCGGAGAGCCGAGCTGGGGACGGGCCTGGGTCCGCACCAGCATCCCGGTGGCCGAGAGGTTGACGGTCTGGCAGAAGATCTCGCGGCCGCGGTTTCCGAGAGCGGTCTGCAGGTTCATGGGAACCCGCAACGCCACCCGCGGCGCCACCTCCAAAAGCCCCGCCATCTGCTCGCAGATCATCTGCGGCGGATCGCTGATCAACATCACCCGGTTGACCCCTTTGGCTTTGAGGGCGCGGGCGGCATCGACCTGGTCGGGCTCGGCAAGCACCATGATCGCGGCATTGCGGCTCGGCGACGCGCCCCCGCGGAGTCTCCGAACAACTTCCTCCAGGGACCAGTCGGCCGGTTCGGCGTCGAGAATCACGACGTCGAACCGCTGTTCGGAAGCGAGGTTGACGCCGGCCTCCGGTGTCGCCACCCAATCCACCTCGAGCGCGTCCCGCCGCAGCACCGGTGCGAGCTGCTCGAACGCGGAACGTTCGATGCCCGCGGCCAGAACCTTCTGTTCTCTGCCGTGCATATGCCCCCCAAATGAGGTCCCGGTTCCACTCGGGACCGACGTGCGATGCGCAGCGGCACGCGACCGGGGCGGCGCCCCTCCGCAACACAGCTCTACCATTGTCTCATAAACAGCGGCAAGTGGGTCGGTTACGACCAGCGACCTGTTTCTGGCGGTCTCCCCGAGCGGGCTCCGACTCCAGTGCGCCAGTCTTTCTGCAGGGATCCGAAGGCCGACGGACCGAGCTGCAGCGCGAGAACCATCGGATACAACCAGACCGGGTCCTCTCCGACAAGGGCGACGGCGGCGACCACCGCGGGGTCGCTCCGGGGCAGGATCACTCCCGACGAGGTCCTGCCCAGACCCCCACCGCCACCGAACTCGACGGTCCGTGGCGAAAAAACCGCGCGCAGCAATGCCAACACCCGCCGTTCACTCGCGGAGAGAGTCGCCTCCGGCACGATCCGGGGCGCGAGGGTCCCCCGGCACCTTTCGACCGCCCGTCGGCCGCGCGCCCGGGCGCCATCCGCGAGTCTCCGCCGCCATCCCACCCGTTGCCGCGGCGGCTGTCGGCATCGAATACCGGTCAACTCGGTGAGGAGATTGCGGACATCCGGCGATGCCACGATGGTCGCCGCGCCATCGGCCAGAAAAGCCTCACCGCCGTGGTTCGGTTCAACGGCAAACAGGCGGCCCTCGCCGTGCGCTGTGATCATTTCGAGACGAGCCAGCGAGAGCCGCCTCCCGTCCCCGCTCAGCGTCGCGAACAAAGGCAGCGACCGGATCTCCGCAGCTCTCAGATCCCTCCGCGCGGAGCGCAGAAGAAGAGCGACGAGCCGCTGGCCGAATGGTCCCGACAGGCCACCCGGGCGGCCAGCCACCTCGATCATCATCCCCACTGCCTTCTCGCAGAGCTCCGGCACAAAGGGCACCACTGCGCGGCGCAGATCCGAACCGGCGGCCGGCCCCGACACCACCGAACCCAGCTCGACCGCGGCCTCGAACGGTGGATACCCCGGTAGGACGGCACGGGCAGCAACGATGCCCTCGCGCAGCAACCACAAGACCGGTTCCTCACCATGCGCGGTGAGACCGATGGTGCACGGCAACGGCTCTTCGATGCGGGTTCGATACAGTCCGCCGGAGAACCCCCGGGGTGCGGGCCGGCCGTTCACCGTGATTTCGGCGCTTGAAAACCGGCATGCCATGTGCAGCCACAGTTCGGCACGCCGCCGGTCGAGGCTCGAACATCTCCAGCGCACTTCGGTCTCGGCCGGCACCTCCGGTTGCGCCGCTCGATACAATTCTGGCGGCCGCCCCGCGCGGCGAAAAAACCGGACATTCCGCCCGCTCGCCGAACTCTCGATTTCAAGACGCGCGCCGGCCACCCCACCGGCCCACAACAGCGCCTCGTCGCCATTCGTTTCAAGGTCGGCGATGGCCTGTTGGCGGCCCCCCGATTCCGCGCTGTCGTCGAGCGCGACCGCCAGGTCGGAGAGCGTCGTCGGTCCCAGGCGGCCGCCCTTCCAGCTGACGGTGAAACCGCGTCGTCGGTTGACGATCGACACCTGCGCGGCTCCGCACCGGACGGCATACCGGACAAGTTCGGCGGGCATCTGCCAGGTGCCGCGGAGCTGCGAATCACACAAGCTGCGGATCTCACTGGCGACGTCGATCGCAAAGAACTCAGAATCGATCACGGCGCACCGCCGACCTGTTCCTCGAGGGCAGTGCGGGCCAGTTCGGCCAGACAGGCCTCTCGAAGCGCCGGCTGCAGCCCGAGGCGATCGAACACGGAATCGGCGAGCAGCAGAGCGGCACTCGCGGGAGCCACCCGCGCAAGATCACAGACCGCACTCCAGACCCCGCTCCCGTGGTCGAGGACCAGCCACCGACCGGCAGCTGAGAGACCCACGAGGGCGCCGTCGAGGACCGCGATTTCCTCCCCTACCCCACCAGCGATCCTCACCCGGTAGGGTTCGCCTTTCTCCGTCAGGACCTCTCCCACCCGGGTCGCAACCGGGTCCTCCCAGGATCGCGAGAGAAGGGCCTGCCAATCGTCGAGATCGACCGCTCCCAGCGCCTCACCGGCGGCGGCCCCCACCGCGGTGTCGCGGTCGATCACCGTGCCCCGAACCGCCGCCTGCACGGCCAGGTCGCAGCCCCGTCCAGCGACATGCCAACCCGCCCCTGCCGGCGACGGCCCTCGCCCGGTCCATCGAGATCGCCCGCCCACCGAGAATCGGCACCAACCGCCGGCGAAACAGAGCGTTGAATACCGGTGAAGGCCTCCGGTTGGACAGCCGCCGCCCGAACCAGACCCGCGATGTCCTCGCGTCCGCCAAGGTTCAAACGGCGGCGGGCGGGGCTGCGTCCTATCCACAGCGCGATGGCGGTGAGCACCAGGGCCAGTCCCGCGCCCAACCACACCATCGGGTTGCGCCAGAGGCGAGCCGCTTCGGGCCCTGTCGGGGGCACCGCCACCGCTTCAGGTGCGGCGCGGCCGGCATCGGCGCTGGCATCCGCAACCCGCCACCCGCCGTCCGACCCCAGGTACTCCACCCAGGCGTGCAGCCCCGGTTGCGTGCGACCGTCCTCGCCGACCCAACCTACGGCCAATCTCGAAGCGATGCCGGCGCTCTCGAGAATTGCCGCCACCAGGGCGTTCTGGACGTCGCAGTCGCCGGCGCCGACGAGCAAGCTGCGCGCGAAAAGGTCTCGCCCTCGACGCTGCTCGGCGCGGTGGCGGCGCGCAGTCGCAGGGGACGCATCGTAGACCACCCGCCGGCGCACCCACTCGGCCGCCGCTGCAGCCCGCGCGTCGGCGGGGAGGGCCGCGATCTCGTTGCGTGGACCTGACAACTCCGGCGGTAGCGGTGGCCAGTCGCCGCCGCGCCCCACCACGACGCCCTCCCCGGGCGAACTGCGATAGGCCAGCCGCCCCCCGCGCCGGTTGCCGAGATCGACGGCGGGAAGGCCGCCCACCTCCCCGACCAGATCGAGCCTCTCACCGTCCAAGGTCACGCTGTACGGGTCCACCACATGCCCCGTCGCTACCGGCAGCCTGAGGATGCCGCTACCGCCTGCGACAGTCAGCGAAACCTCGAGGCAACCGTCGGCGCAGGGCACGCCGGCGATGGTCTCAACGCCGGTCGGCGGCGGGTACACCGGAGCTCCGTTCGGGTCGATCCCGGTGAGCAGGAGGGCCGCAAAAAAGGGTCGCTCGAGGGCCGGCCGGTACTCCAGGGCGAGGGCGTGCGACGGGCCGCCGAGCTCATCGGCATCCGGCCCTCGATAGAGGCTGCCGATATCGGTGTAGGACAGGCGTGCACCCGTTGAGCCGGCGGTTTGTCCTGCGGGCCGTCCCGGACTCTCGGCGTCGGACCGCAACGCCCCACCGTCCGGCGATCCAACGCCAACCCGCCACGGCGCCGAAAACGACCAGTGCGGTGGCGGCGGCGAGCACAAGCGGACGCGAAGTTCGACCACCACTCGCACACCGTCTCCGCCACCAACGCCACCGGCGACGGGCGGGCGTGGCGGTCGAGCTCGGCCCGCACCAGGCGACGCAGCTCGCGGTGGCCGACCGCCACCAGTCGCCGCAGCGACCGATCCTCGCGCGCGTCGCCCCGGGCGAGGAGCACCGTCAAGGCGCTGCTGTCCATCAGCGCCCTTGGCGCGAGCCCGTCGGCGACTGTCGGCACCCCCACCCGCCCTCGGCGGCCGGTGAGGAGAAGGTCGTCGAAGCCGGCGGCATCCCGCACCCGAAGACCGTGAACAAAGACCTCGACCTTGGGCTCCGCACCCAGACCCACGACTCCGCGCAGCCCACGCCGCCGGAAGCTCATGCTCGGGGGCGGGAGGTCGAAGGCCGCACGAACCGGCTCGCCGTTGATCTGCACCTCCATCCGGCGATCACCGTTCCCCGAGTCGGGTGACGAAGGGCGCATCGCGAAGCACGGCCGCACGGAGGAGATCTTCGATGTCGTCGCCGCTCGCCGCGCGTTCGATCACGATCTCGGTTCCCGGATCCATTCGCGACGGTCTCCCGCCGCACGACCCCGAGATCGCCGTCGAGGCGAACCTGCCAGGCCTCGTGGCCGGGCGCCCGCGAGCGGATCGTGATGGCCGAGGGCGAAAAACGGAGGATCGACCAGAAACCGATCCCGAACCTCCCGGCGCTGCGGGGGCCGCCTCGTTTGCTCGAGGCGTAGAGCGTGAAGAGGTAGTCGCGGGCGTGCGCAAAGGTCATGCCGCTGCCGTCATCACGGCACACGATCCGGTCCACCCCTCCCGCAGCGGATGCCTCGAACCACACCCGGCCCGCACCCGCGTCGCGCGCATTCTGCAACAGCTCGCGGACAAAGACCCACGCGTCCGCCCCGTAGCGCGCCGCCTCGTATCGGGCCCGCGCCTGGAAGGCGCTGTTGGGTTGGGTGGTCACCGCAACAGTTTACCCGGAGGCGACGGTGCAGTGAGGCAGTGAGGCAGTGAGGCAGATGAGGCAGCGAGACCTGCCATTGCTTCATTGCCAAGGACACACGTGGGGAAACGGGTCGCGTGCGGCGGAGGTGCCATTTTCAACATTGTTGGAGGCACGAACGTTCCCGTCGGTGGCTGATGCGGGCCAACGTGATGGCTGGAGGTGGCCAGACCTCCACGTCGAATGGGCTTCGATCTCGACGACGCGTGCTTCACAGCGGGCAGGATCGTCACGGGCACGACCGTGCCGACGGGTGCGCACCACTACCGTCGGGAAGCGCGCTGCGGATCGACCGGCGCCGCCGTTCACCGGAGGTGCCATTTGTCTCATTGTTTGAGCTCGACCTCCCGAGTACGGAAGAACCTACGGGCAAACAATGTGACGGGTGGCACCTCACGGGAAGAACGCACTGAAAGTCGGCCCACCACGAGACCCCGATTCACGGTTCGATCCCCGAATCAACGTACAATGAACAAATGATCCCAGACCTCGCTCGAATGCAAGAACTTCATCCGCTCGACCCTCGGCTGCGGGTGTCCGGAGGAGGTGCTGCAGTGGATCGAGTGCTCGCGTTCGGAACCGGTCCCGGAACACAGCCTGCTGCTCACCCGCATCGATGTCGGCGGCCGTCTGCTGGTCTACGTGGTCGAGGGCGAGGAGGCTCCCGAGACGGCGGCGAACGCCCTCCCGGCGCTGATGGCGGCCGGTCTCGCGGAACGCCAGCGGGCTGGTTTCAACCGCTTGCGGCTGGTGGTGGCGAGCAACGACCCTGACGCCATCCGGCCCCATGCGGAGACGCGTATTTGCGGCTTCCGCCCCGCGGGACGAAAACATCCACCTGCATGTCGTAGCGGTGAGTGAACTCCCCTTCGGGTAGTCCGAAAACACCCGAAAGGGAGGGGATAAACCCCTCCCCTACGTCTTTGAGGGGCGACAATGCGCCCGCCACGACCGCGTTTCTGAAAACCGTAGGGGAGGGGTTTATCCCCTCCCTTTCGTCCACTCGCGGGTTATCGCAGGGGCCTCGGCCGACCGCTTCAGTACAGCGGCTCGGCGGCGATCCAGTGCATGATCGAATCGGGCTCGAGCTCGTGGGTGACACGGTCGTCACAGGTATGGGTGGCCTGGCCGCACGACGGGCAGGTGTGGACCTCGCCCATCATGGTCCGGTCGGTCTGCTCCGACGACCACACCTGAATGGCCTCACAATAGGTACAGCGAATCGGATCTGGTCTTTGCATGAGTTCTGCGCTCCCTCCATCGGGTTCGCGTGAACGCTATCGCATGTGTGCAAGTGATTGAAAGTCCCACCGCGGCACATCGGCGCCGCAGCGCGGCGCTGACGTGCCGCGGGCTTGAGGCTTGAGGCTTGGGGCTTGAGATTATCGTCCCGGGGTTCGGGGTCTGAGGCTCAGCCACCTGCCATATCAGATAAGTTCGACAGCGAACGGCTATTCGACCTCAAGTCCCAGGCCCCACGCCTCAAGCCCTACAACAGCCTCTCATCGGCGTCGTCGCTCAAGGCGACGACGGTCCTGAAGAGCGCCCTCACGATCTCGATGTTGTTGGACAGGAGATCGAAGAAATCCTCGGCCTCGACTGCGAGCACCCGGCAATCCGACACCGCCGTCGCGTCGCCGAGTCGCGGCCGGCCGGAGAGAATGTCGAGCACCCCGAACCTGCCGCTGGTTCCGATGACCGCGCCCGCCTCACCGCCGGCATCGAGCCTCACCTTGCCCTCGACCACGCAGTAGAGGTTGTCGGCCGGATCGTTCTTGCGGAAGATGACCTCTCCTTTTTCGAAGTGCTGTTCGTTCGCGATCGCCGCCAGCCGCAGAACCTCTTCGGCGTTGCAGTGGGCGAAGAGATCGACACCCTGGAGAAAGACCATCATCTCGATCTGAGCCATCGGGGCCATGTCACTGTCTCCTCGTTTTGCCAACACGCCGCGGGTCCGCGGGCCGCCCTCGACGCGGCGGCTCACCCAGACGGCCGTCTCCCGGACCATCTCGTCGTTGGTTTCCTCGGCCAGCCTGTTGATCATCGGGTAGAGGGCTTCGATCTCTTCGTTCCACACACTGTAGAGCGCCGCGAGTACGATGCCGATGGCGCTCGGGTCTACCCTGGGATCGATCTGAGTCAGGCGGGCGAGGGTCTCCTCGGGTGTCTGCACGGTGATCCCGAAGATCTGGTCGGCGCGCCGCAGCTTGTCCTCCGGCGGCGCGTCGTCGATCACCGCAAACACGTCCCGCCGCACCGTTCCCGACAGGGTGTTGTCCAGGTACTCCAGCGCTCGGGCGCGCATTTTCGGCTGATCGCTGAGCAGACTGCGCTGCGCTGCACGCACATCCTCGGGGTTGTTGATGAGTTCGAGCAGCCCGAAGATATTGTTGACGCTTTGCGCCATCCGTTGTGCCAGCAGCTGCTGCGGGAGGGTCGGCACCCGCCCGTCCTTCTTCCACACCGCCAGCGGCCCGTCGAGACGCGCTTCGTGAAGCGACGACACCGCCCACAGATCGGCCAGCAGCCGCACGTAGTGGGCGGCCTCGCGGCTGAGGTGCTGGGTGACGGTCCGGCGTTTGAAGCTGATGGCCGCGTCCCTCATCCGCATGTAGACCAGGGCCTCGACGATCTTGGACATGACCATGGCGTCACCGTCGCCGAGGTTGTCGAGCAGCGCGTCGGCGCCGCTCTGCGCCCCGATCAGTGCGATCGTCTTCGGGACCGCCCGTCGCACCCAGATCTGCTCGTCCGGCGACCGCATGAAGAGGACCAGGGGCTTGATCGCGCTCTCGCCCTGCGCCACGAGCGCGCTCCGCGCTTCGTGCTTGAGCCGGCGGTTACCCATCAACGAAATCAGGATGGTGGCGTAAAGCGGGTTGCCGCCGCTGCGCTTGACCCGTTGCCGAACCGTGGCAATCGCCGCCTTCACGACTGCGAGATCGCGGTCGTAGAGCATGGCGATGATGACTTCGACAGCGATCGGATCGGCGACCTGCCCGAGGGCGGCGACCGTGTCCGCGCGCACCAGAGGATCGTCGTCTTTCGCGAGTTCGGTGAGAACTGCCTCCGCGCGTTTCCCGGCATCGCCGTCACCCGCCGCCAGGAGGCTTGCCACGGCGGTCGCCCGCACGTGCGCGTCCGGGTCGTCGAGCCTCTCCAACGCCAACTTGGCCGCGTGCTCGCCGCGAAGAACGGCCAGCGTGCGCATGGCGCCGGTCCTGACACCGGCGTCCGCATCGCTCATGGCCCGTTCCACCAACGGCGCTGCGTCCACACGGTTGGTGGCGGCGAGGACCTCGAGTGTCCTCCGACGTACCTCGGCGCTGTCGTGGTGCAGCAACAGGGGCGGCACCAGCCGGCCCTCGCCGCTGTCTGCGAGGAGGTCGAGGCTGTGAAGCACCTTGCGTGAATCCGAGCTGCCCAGCGACTGCACCAGGGTGGTGACCGTCTTGACGTCGGTCGGGTCGATCGCCGCATCCGGTTGCAGGGTTCCCGATTTCAGACCCTCGCGGAAGGCGGTGACGTATTCCCGCCGCGCCCGGAAGGTCAGAATCAGCCACGCCACAGCCAGGACGAGGGTCAGCACGCCGACCCATGCCGGTGGCAGGAACTCGAGGGTAAGGAGAATCAGGATCGCCGCCGCACCCTTGCCGAAGCGCTGGACGAAGACATCGATGAATGCCTTGGCGCGGACCCGCAGATCCTCCGCCACCGGCAGGAAAAGGAGCTCCCGGGTGGCCTGGTCCACCGAGTGCCGAAGGCTGCCCTCGGACAGGAACAGCAACCACACCAGCGGGTAGACCCCGGCGGTCCCGAACGCGAGCACGACCGCGAGTTGCGCCACGGCCACCGTCCCCGGCAGGACGCGCATCCCGGCACCGACACCCAACACGCGATGGATACGACCGGTGAAGATGAGCTGGAACAGAAAACCGGCGACCCCCATCAGGATGAACGAAAACCCGATCACCGAAGTCCGCTGGTCGAGGATGCTGGTGTTCTTCTCCACGTACCAGTAGAACTGCCACTGAACGAGTTGGCCGATCGTGACGGTCGCCAGCATCAGCATCGCGATCAGACCCAGGAGCCGCGATCCGCGGAGGGTGCGAAGCCCGCCGCGGGCCTCTTCGAGGCGGGGGTTGCGACTCCGAACCGGCGCCACCGCCGCCGGTCTGTGGCGTCTCTCGATCAAAACTATCGTGAGCGGCACCGCCAGCAGGACCGCCGCCGCTCCGAGCAGGGTGAAACGGGTACCGAGGGCCCGCGTGACGTTGACCGCCATGGTTCCGCCGAGCACCGAGCCCAACAGACCGCCGGCCCCGATGAAGGAGAACAACCGCCTCGCCTGGCGGGGATCGAAGACCTGGTTGGCGTAGGTCCAGAACTGGGAGACCGCGATGGCGAAGGCCATGCCGAGCCAGATGTAATAGGCGACCGCCACCCAGTCCTGTCCGAGACCGAAGAGCACGAAGAAGGCCACCAGGCCGATGACGTGGAGCAGCGTGCTCGCCAGAATCAACATCGGGAGCTGGATCCTGGCCGCGAGCCGAGAGTACAAAACCAAAACCGGGAACGAGATCACCGCCACCGCGAGATAGACCCACGGCAGGTTCGCGGCACCCAGCGAGTCGATGAAGGTCGCCTGGCGGACGCTCTTGGCGGCGAAGTGGACGGTGGTGAGAACCAGGAAATTCAAGAAGAAGAGCCAGGCCAGCCCGCCCTCGCCGGGGTGGATCCCGAAGATCGGCCCCCCGCGACCGCGACGCCTGACGCCACCGGCGGGGGTCCCGCCGTTGTGGGGCCCCGTGCGGTCGATTTCAGGTGGTTGCATCGGTCCCGGTGTCACGCATTCCTAAAGTACTCTCCCAACCGCCGGGAGGCAACGACGCCGGTACCCCCCACCCGAAATTCAACGTTGAACCGATGAGAATGTTTTGGAGATTTTTTCTTAGTTGAACTGACTAAGATCTACACCATCAAGTATTCATACAGAATCTTAGTGACCTCTTATAAGAAATTCCCGAAAAAGAACTTGACAAGCGATCGCATCGTGATTATATTCGCGCTAGCACTCTCCTGGAAAGAGTGCCAAAAACAAGCAACAACTCGAAAGGAGTGAGTGAGATGAAGGTCAAACCTTTGGGCGATCGAGTGCTCCTGAAGCGCATCGAAGCCGGCGAAGAAGTGCGCGGAGGCATCATCATCCCCGATACCGCCAAGGAAAAGCCGCAAGAGGCCGTTGTGGTCGCAGTCGGCGACGGCAAGATGGATGACGACGGAAAGCGTCTCCCCATGACCGTCAAGAAGGGCGAACACGTCCTCATCGGCAAGTACACCGGCCAGGACATCAAAATCAACGACGAGGAACACACGATCGTCCGTGAGGACGAAATCCTCGGCATCATCGAAAAGTAAGAGGAGGCGAAAATGGCAGGAAAGCAAATCGTCTACTCCGAGGAAGCTCGGAGCAAGATCCTGGCGGGTGTCAACAAGCTCGCCAACGCAGTCAAGGTCACTCTCGGCCCCAAGGGCCGCAACGTCGTGCTCGAGAAGAAGTTCGGTTCCCCGACGATCACCAAGGACGGCGTCACCGTCGCCAAGGAGATCGAGCTCCCCGACAACCTCGAGAACATGGGTGCGCAGATGGTGCGCGAGGTCGCTTCGAAGACCTCGGACGTGGCCGGCGACGGCACCACCACCGCGACCGTCCTCGCCCAGTCCATCTACCGCGAAGGCATCAAGAACGTCACCGCCGGCGCCAACCCGATGGATCTCAAGCGCGGCATCGACATGGCCACCAAGGTGGCGGTCGAGGCCGTGAACAAGCTCGCCAAGCCGGTTGAGGGAGACGCGGTCGCCGCAGTCGGGACCATCTCCGCCAACTCGGACTCCGAGATCGGCGAAATCATCCGCGAAGCCATGGAGAAGGTCGGCAAGGACGGCGTCATCACCGTCGAAGAGGCCAAGGGCCTCGACACCACCCTCGAGGTGGTCGAGGGCATGCAGTTCGACCGCGGGTATCTCTCCCCCTACTTCGTGACCGACGCCGAGCGGATGGAAGTCGTGCTCGAGAACGCGGTCATCCTGATCTTCGAAAAGAAGATCTCCAACATGAAGGACCTGCTGCCGATCCTCGAGAAGGTCGCCCAGCAGAGCAAGCCCCTTCTGATCATCGCCGAGGACGTCGAGGGTGAGGCCCTCGCGACCCTGGTGGTCAACAAGCTCCGCGGCACCCTCCACATCTGCGCCGTCAAGGCCCCCGGCTTCGGCGACCGCCGCAAGGCCATGCTCGAGGACATCGCCGTCCTCACCGGCGGCAAGATGATCTCCGAGGACCTCGGCATCAAGCTCGAGAACGTGACCTGGGACGACCTCGGCAACGCCAAGAAGATCGTCATCAACAAGGACGACACCACCATCGTCGTCGACGACAACGACGAGTCCAAGCACGAAGCCGTGCTCGGCCGGGTTGGGCAGATCAAGCGGCAGATCGAGGACACCTCCTCGGACTACGACCGCGAGAAGCTCCAGGAGCGGCTGGCCAAGCTGGTCGGCGGTGTGGCGCAGATCAAGGTCGGCGCCGCCACCGAGACCGAGATGAAGGAAAAGAAAGCCCGCGTCGAGGACGCTCTCCACGCCACCAAGGCGGCCGTGGAAGAGGGCATCGTGCCCGGCGGCGGCGTCGCGCTGCTGCGCGCCATGACCAGCGTCGAGAAGCTCGTCAACGAGACCACCGGCGACGTCCAGACCGGCGTCAAGATCCTCCTGCGCGCCCTCGAGGAGCCGACGCGGCAGATCATCCTCAACACCGGCCTCGACGAGGCGGCGGTGATCGTGCGCGAGATCCGCTCCAAGAAGGGCGCCCTGGGTTACGACGCTGCTGCCGGCGAGATCACCGACATGATCAAGGCCGGTATCATCGACCCGGCCAAGGTGACCAAGAACGCTCTGCTCAACGCCTCCTCCATCGCCGGCCTGCTCCTCACGACCGAGGCGCTGGTCTGCGAGATCCCCGAGGACAAGAAGGACCACGGCATGCCCGGCGGCGGCATGGGTGACATGGGCGGCATGGGCGGTATGGGCGGCATGTACTGATCGCCTGTTCTCTCAAAAACATCAATCAACCCCGGGCCGAGAGGCCCGGGTTTTTTTTGATGTTGGATTCAGGATGCAGGGTGCAGGATCCTGTGACCTGTATCTTGCATCCTGTGCCCTGTGACCTGTATCCGGGCGGGCAACCGCCCCAGGAATAAAGCAACCCCCATCAGCATTTTCCCGTACTATCCACGGGGCAGCCGATCCGCGAGGATCACTTCGCGCGCCAAAGGAATGCAAATTGAACATCCAGAAGATCTCGAACTCACTGCAACTGCGGCACATCGTGCAGTTTTCGGCCCTCCTCCTTTCGATTTTCGCTGTCGGCTGCGGCGGCGAGACTGCCGGCCACGGCGGAAATGGACAGGGGCCGGGCGCGGGATCCAAGCCGGAAGAGCCCGCGATCGCAGTCAAGGTCAGCCCGGTCGCGCTCGAGTCCATCTCCTCGCTCTATTCCACGTCAGCCACCCTGCGCGCAGACCGCCAGGCGACCGTCACCGCACGGACCCGAGGCGTGGTCGAGCGGCTGGTGGTCGAAGAGGGCGACAAGGTCTCCTCCGGCCAGCCTCTCGCCCACCTCGAGGACGATGAACAGCAGATCGCCGCAGCGCGAGCCCTCTCCAATGAAGAAAAGGCGCAGCGGGACTTCGCCCGCATCTCCGGTCTCCATGATCGAGGGCTTTCGAGCCTCGACGAATTCGAGGCCAGCCGGACCACCGCAGGAGATGCCAAACACGCCCTCGAGCTTGCCGAGCTCGAGCTCTCGCGGACGGTGATCCGGGCGCCGATCGCGGGCACCGTCGTCAAACGTCACCTCGATGTCGGGGCCACGGTGTCCGACGGCACGCCGGTCTACGACCTCGCCGACATCGACCCCCTGTACGCCGACGTCAACATCCCCGAACGGCACGTCACCGGCCTCCGGCCCGGGCAGGAGGTGCTGCTGGCGGCGGACTCCACCGATACCGTGGCGAATGCCGTCATCGAGCGCATCGCGCCTGCAGTGGACCCGGCGACCGGGACGGTCAAGGTCACAGTCGCCGTCGAAGGCAACTCCGGACTCAGACCCGGCGCCTTCGTCCGCGTCGACATCGTCACCGACACCCACATGGATGCGCTGGTGGTCAGCCGCTCGGCCCTGGTTGCGGAGGGCCGCCGCTGGCACCTCTATCGGCTGGCCGATGATGATCTCGTGGAGCAGATCGAGGTGGTGCTCGGATTCGAAAACGGAAACCGGGTGGAGATCGACCACCCGGCGGACGCGGAAATCACGATCGTCCCCGGCGACGAGGTCGTGGTGGTCGGCGCACCGGCGTTGTCCGAAGGCGCCAAGGTGCGGGTCATGGCCGACGCCGACTCGACCGGGAACGACGGGGCGGCCGGTTGATGATCTTCCATGGTCGTATCGACATCCCGGTCGCGGCGGTCTGACCCATGCTGCCCCGCTTTGCCGTCAACCGCCCCATCACCGTGCTCATGGCCACCCTCGCGGTGTCGACCTTCGGTCTGCTGGCGGTACAGAACCTGCCGGTGGACCTGCTGCCCGACCTCTCCTACCCCACCCTGACCATCCAGACCGAGTACCCCGACGCCGCCCCCGAGAGCGTCGAGCAGTTCATCACGCGACCGATCGAAGAGGCGGTAGGGGTGATCCCGGGCGTCCGCGAAATGCGGTCGCAGTCCCGGTCGAGCCTGTCGGAGGTGGTGCTCGAGTTCGAGTGGGGCGAATCGATGGACACCGCCGGGCTCGACGTCCGCGAGCGGCTCGGGCTCGTCGAGCTTCCGCGCGAGGCCGAGATCTCCAGGGTCCTGCGCTTCGATCCCTCGCTCGAACCGATCATGCGCCTCGGCTTTCAAGGCGATCGCAACCTCGATGAACTGCGCCAGCTCGCCGAACGTTGGCTCAAACCGCGACTCGAGGCGGTTGTCGGCGTCGCCGCCGCCAAGGTCCGCGGCGGGCTCGATGCGGAGATCGTGGTCGAGGCCGACGAAGACCGTCTCGCGGCGCTCGGTCTTTCGCCGGCCGATCTCGCCGTCGCGCTGCAACAGGAAAACATCAATTCCCCAGGTGGGACCCTGCGTGACTTCAACGCCATCTACCTGGTCCGCACCATGCACGAGTTCGAAAACCTCGAACAGATCCAGCGAACGGTCGTGCGCGAGACCCCCGCCGGCCGCATCCGGGTGGAGGACGTGGCCCGGGTCTTCCGCGGCCACCGCGACCGCGACGAGATCACCCGGCTCGGCGGCCACGAGGTCATCGAGATCGATCTCCACCGCCAGGGGACGGCCAATACGGTGGCGGTCGCCAGGGCGGTCCAGGAGAGACTCGAGGAGCTGCGCGAAGAGATGCCGGAGGACCTCCAGATCGAGGTCCTCACCGATCTCTCGGCCTACATCACCGACTCCATCCAGATGGTGTGGTCGGCCGCCTGGATCGGCGGGCTGCTCGCGATCCTGGTCCTCTTCTTCTTCCTCCGCGACCTCCGCGCCACCGTCATCATCGCTCTCACCATCCCGGTCTCGGTGGTCGCGACCTTCCTCTTCATGGATCAGGCGGGGGTCTCCATCAACATCATGTCTCTGGGCGGCCTCGCCCTCGGCATCGGCATGTTGGTCGACAACTCGATCGTGGTCCTCGAGGCCATCGACCGCCGCCGCGGCGAGGGCCTGGCACGGGCCCAGGCCGCGATGAAGGGCGCCGGCGAGGTGGCCGGTGCAGTCACGGCCGCGACCCTGACCACCGTCGCCGTGTTCTTTCCGATCGTCTTCGTCCAGGGAGTCGCCGGCCAGCTCTTCCGCGACCAGGCGATCACGGTCTGCCTTTCGTTGTCGATCTCGCTGATCGTGTCTCTGACCGTCATTCCCGCCCTCTCGGGCTTCACGGCGAGGACCGGGTTCGAAAAGGCCACGGGCCTGGCAGGGCGCCGCGGTGCCGACGGCGAGAGCCTCCCCTTCACCGTGCGCCTCGCCGGGTTCGAGCTCGAGCCTCTCGGCAACGGACGATCGCTGACGAGCCGCACCGCAACCGTCATCGCCTTCCCCATCCGCTTTCTGATCCTGATCTCGGCGATCGTGATCGGCGCTTCGTGGTGGGCCTTCAGCCGGGTGTTCAATTTCGTGGCCTCTCCCCTCAGCCGGGCCCTCGATTGGGTCGGTCGCAGCTACCCCGGCGCCCTGTCGACGGCCCTCGGCCGTAGGTGGATCATCGTGCTCGCCGCCGTCGCGGCCTTTGCGGCCTCGGTGATGGTCATCCCGAGTCTCGGCACCGACCTGGTGCCCGACCTCTCCCAGGGGGAATTCGCCTTCCAAGTTCACTTGCCCGAGGGCACCACCCTCGAGGCGACCGCCGAAACCGTCGATCGGATCGAGGGCATGCTGGTCGACGACCCCGCCTTCGCATCGGTGTTTTCGATGGTCGGAAGCCTGCCGTCTGCGGCGTCTGGCCGCCGGACCCTGGGAGAAAACCTGGCACAGATCAACTTCCGGATGACCGCCGAAAGCGGCGCGGAGGACGAGGGCGCCGCCGTCGACCGGGTGCGCCGGGTCATCGCCCGTTTCCCGCGCGCCGAGGCCGAGTTGGTGCGCCCCGCCGTGCTCTCGGTTCGACCGCCGATCGCCGTCCAGATCTTCTCGGACAATCTGATCGAACTCGATCTGGCCGCCGAAGCGGTACGGAAGGCGCTCGAAGATCTGTCCGAGGTCCGCGACGTGGCCACCACGTCGGAGCCGGGCAGCCCGGAGATCCTGGTCGAACTCGACCGCGAGCGGGCGGCCTCCCTCGGCGTGTCGGCCGAAGACGTGGGCGCCGCCCTCCGGACCAAGATCCGAGGCGACGTGGTCGGCGAGTTTCGCGAGGGCGAGGAACGAATCGACATCAGACTGCGCGCCGGTGAGCGCTTCCGGTCGCTGGCCTCAGGCGTCCAGGCGCTGCGGATCATCCTCCCGGGGGGGACGACGGTGCCGGTCTCTGCGGTTGCCAAGGTCGTGACCGGCCGCGGCCCGGCGGCGATCTACCGCTATTCGGGAGCGCGGGTGGCCGAGGTCACCGCCCTGCCGACCACCCGCGATCTCGGCAGGGCCCTCGAGGCGGTCGATGCGGCGGTGGCCCGGCTGGTTCTGCCACCCGGCGCCCGAACCGAACTCTCCGGCCAGAACGAAGAGCTCTCCGTCAGCTTCAACTCCCTGTGGCTGGCGATGGCCCTGGCGACCTTTCTCGTCTATGTCGTGATGGCGTCGCAGTTCGAGTCGCTGATCCACCCGTTCGTGATCCTCATGGCGGTGCCCCTGGGTGTGGTCGGCGTGGTCGCCGCGCTGGCTGTGACCTCGAACTCGGTGAGTGTCCTGGCGTTGATCGGCGCCATCATGCTCGCCGGCATCGTTGTCAACAACGCCATCGTGTTGGTGGATGCGGTCAACCGGCGGCGGCGCGAGGGATCTGAGATCGACGATGCACTGGTGAGCGCCGGCAGCGAGCGGTTGCGGCCGATTCTGATGACCACCACCACCACCGTCCTCGCCCTCTTTCCGATGGCCCTCGGGCTGGGTGCGGGCGACGAGCTGAGGGCGCCCCTGGCGATCACCGTGATCGGCGGCCTGACCGTCTCGACGATCCTCACCCTGATCGTCATCCCGTGCATCTATCGCATCATCGGCGCCGCGCCGGTACGCGAACGGATCGTGGAGGAATGATGAATTCGGAATTCGGAATTCGGAATTCGGAATGGGCGCACAGGCGTCCTACTGATTCCGCATGGTTGGGTCGTAATTCAAAATTCAAAATTCAAAATTCAAAATTCGGGCGCACGTCATGCGCCTGACCGACATTCCCCTGGACCGACCCGTCGCGACCCTCATGCTCCTCTTGAGCCTGACCGTACTGGGCACGGTGGCGGTCTTTCTGTTGCCGCTCGACTTCATGCCGGTGGTCAACGAGCCCGAAATCGACATCGAGATCCCGTTCCCGGGATCGCACCCGCTCGAGGCCCTGCGAGAGGTCGTCGAACCCCTCGAGGAAGAGATCGCCACCATCCCCGACGTCAAGCGGATTCTCGGCAACACCCAGTCCGGGTCGGCGCGGATGGAGGTGATGTTCGATTGGGGGGTCGACGTCGACATCAAGAAGATGGAGGTCCGCGAGGCCGTCGACCGCGCCCGCCCCCTCCTGCCGGACACCATCGGCCACATCTCGATCCGCGGCGACACCGACGGCGGCAGCTCCCAGGTGCTGGCCGGGAGGATCTCCGCCGAACGCGATCTGTCGGAGTCCTGGGACCTTCTCGACCGCCGTATCGGCCGCCCCCTCGAGCGCATCAAGGGCGTGGCCCGGGTCGACCTCTACGGGGTCGAACAACAACAGGTCCGGGTCGACCTCGACCTCGACGCTCTCAGGCGGCACGGCATCGGCGCCGGCGAGGTCCTTGCCGCCATCGACGCCGCCAACCAGGATGTGGACGCAGGCGTCATCCGCGGCGACGTGGTCCGTTACGAGGTTCGCACCCTGACCCGATTCCAGTCCGCGCGTGAGATCGCCGATTTGCGCGTCGGCGACGACGGCCTCCGCATCGGCGATGTGGCCGGGGTCGAGATGCGCGAACCGCGCCTCGACTACGGACGCCATCTCGACCGGTCCTTTGCGGTCGGTATCGACGTCTACAAAGAACCCAGCGCCAATACCATCGAAGTCGTGGACAAGGCCCTCGAGCGCATCGAGGAGATCAAGAAGGACCCCCAACTCGAAGGCATCAACCTTCTGATCTGGGAAAACCAGGGCGAGGCGATTCGCAACTCGTTGTCGGGTCTGCGCAACGCCGGCATCTACGGCGGCCTTCTCGCGGTTGTGGTATTGCACTTCTTTCTGCGCCGCTTCCGCACCACGCTGGTGGTCGCCACCGCCATCCCGTTCTCGCTGCTGGTCACCTGCGGTGCGATGTACGCCCTGGGCGCGCAGTTCAACGTCCTCACTCTGCTCGGTCTGATGCTCGGCGTCGGCATGTTGGTGGACAACGCCGTGGTGGTGATCGAGAACATCCACCGCTACGAGGGCCTGGGCCACCCGGCGCCGGCGGCGGCGCGGCTCGGCGCCCGGCAGGTGGCGCTGGCGGTGGTCGCCTCGACCGCGACCTCGATCTTCGTGTGGTCGTGGCTCTTCGTCTCCGAACGCAACACCATGGTGATCATGATGGGCGAGGTCGCGCTGACGATCTGTCTGGCGGTGGCCTGCTCGCTGCTGATTTCCTTGACCTTCATTCCCCTGGCTGCGGCGAGATTCGCTCCCGCCGATGAGCCGAAACCCGGTTTCGTCGCCCGCAGCGTTGGTTCCAGCCTACCGCCGGCTTCTCAACTGGACCCTCGACCACCGGTTGGTGACCCTCGTCTGCCTCTTCGTGATCGCCGGCTCTGCCGCCTGGCCCCTGTCGCAGATCGAAAAATCCGGCGATATGCCGAACCAGACCCGCGAGGTCTCGATCTTCCTGCGGGTCCACGACGACGTCTCCAAAGACGTGCTGGAGGGCCACATCGACGAGCTGGAAGAGTGGGTCTTCAGCCGCAAGGAGGAGCTCGGTTTCGACAGCGTCTACTCGTGGTACAGCGAGATGGGTTTCTGCATGACCCGCATCTATCTGCCCGAGGCAGAGGCCAACCCGGAAGCCATCGAGAAGCTGCGGTCGCAGCTGCGGGTCGGGCTGCCGGAGATCGCCGGCGTCACCGTCGAGGTCGGCGACCGCGACAACTGGCGCCACCGCGGCGGCCAGGACCGGCGCATGGTGTCGGTGGCCCTGCACGGCGAAGACCCCGAATACCTCGAGGATCTTTCGATGCAGGTCGAAGAGAGGATGCGGGGCATCGAACACCTCGAGGAGATCTGGGGGCCAACCCAGCGCGGCACCAAGGAACTGCGGCTCCTGGTCGACCCCGACGCCGCCCACAGCCTCGAGGTCACGCCGCGCGCCGTCGCCGAGACGGTCGGCTTCGCCTTCCGCGGGCGCCGCCTGCAGCGTTTCCAGGGCCCCGACGGCGAGGTCGAGATGGTGCTCGGGCTCCCCGAAGACGCCCAGCCCGGGATCGACGCCCTGGCCGATCTTCCGGTCCCCAACCGCTCCGGCGGCACCGTTCCTTTGAGTTCGGTCGCCGAGGTCACGATCGCGCGAACCCCCGAACGCATCCAGCGGGAGAACCGGCAGACCACCCAGTGGGTGGCGGTCCAGTTCGACAAGGACGCCGTGACCACCGACGAAGCCAAGGCGCTGGTCGAAGAACGCATGGTCGGCTTCACCGTTCCCGAAGGCTACTCGTGGGATTTCGGCCAGTGGGGGCACGACCGCGACGAGGCGCTGGGAACCATGTTCCGCGGCGTGGTGCTGTCCCTGATGGCGGTGATCCTGTTGATGGCCGCTCTCTTCGAAAGCTTCACCCAGCCCTTCGCCATCCTCATCACTTTGATGCTGGCCTTCTTCGGAGCCTTCTGGAGTTTGTGGCTGGGCGGCTACGACCTCAACCCGATCGCCTTCATGGGGATCATCATCCTCATCGGGATCGTGGTCAACAACGGCATCGTCCTGGTCGACCACGTCAACTCGTTGCGGGTCTCCGGCATCGAACGGCGCGAGGCTCTGATCGAGGGCTGCGGCGACCGGCTGCGTCCGGTCATGATGACCGCCATCACCACGATTTTCGGGCTGATACCGCTGGTGATGGCCCGCGCCACCGTGGCCGGCGCCTACATCGACTCCATCGCGGTCGTGGTCATCGGCGGTCTCGCGACCTCGACGATCTTCACCCTGCTGGCGCTGCCGGTGTGGTACACGGCCCTTGAAGATGTCGGCGCCGCGGTGCTCGCCGCGTTGCCGAGATGGCGCGGCGGGAAGTCGTCGAAGGCCCCTCGGGGATCGGTGCTCGCGGACTACTGACGCCCGTTGTACACTCCCGTGACCGACGATGAGGTCCGCCGGCTCGGCGGGCCCAGGCGCCTGGGTTCCCGGTCTTTATGGCGGTTTTCAAGTTGCCTTTCAAAACTCTCTCTCGCCTCTGCTGGTGGATGGTTCTCCTGATTTCGGCCGCAACGGGAGCCGGTGCGCAGATGCTGCCGCCGGAGTTGGAGACCCGGGAGGCGTGGTCGGACTTCGGCATGGTCGCCACCGGTTCTCCGGAAGCCACCGAGGCTGCTGTCGCAATCCTCGAACGGGGCGGGAATGCCGTCGACGCGGCGGTCGCCGCCGCTCTCGTTCTCGGGGTTTCGGATTCCGACGCGTCCGGCATCGGCGGAATGACATACATGGTGATTCGCCTGGCCGGAGGGCATGCCGCGGCGATCGACGGCACCGCTCGCGCACCGGGGCACCTGGACCTCGAGGGTTTCCGCGCGGCCGAGCGGGCTGACCGTGAGTACGGCTACGAGATGGTCGCCGTGCCGACGACGCTGGCGGTGCTCGACCTCGCGATCCGCACCTATGGGACGATCACAATGGGCGATGCACTCCAGCCTGCCATCGAGGTTGCGGAATCCGGCTATCGCTTCAGCCCGATCCAGACAGCATGGACCCGGTCCTACTACGAGGAGCTCCTGGCGGGCTCCGACTACCTGCCGTTCCTGGTCATGGAGGACGGGGAGACCATCGGGGAGCCAGGCAGGCTCGTCTGCAACCACGACCTCGCGGCCACGCTGCGCGAAATCGCCCGCGACGGAGTCGACGGTTTCTACCGCGGGGCCATCGCGGACCGCATCGATGCCGACATGATGAGGAACGGCGGTCACCTGCGCAAGGCAGACCTCTCCGCGCTTCGCGTTCGACGGGTGCCGCCCATGACCACGACCTACCGCGGTGCCGAGGTGCTCACGGTCCCGCCACCCGGAGGCGGCGACAGCCTGGTCGGTGCCCTCGATATTCTCGAGACTTTTCCCTCCACCTTTCTGGCTGAGGACTCGGCGGCTCGCCACCATGTCTTTGTCGAGAGTGTGCGCATTGCACTCGGCGGCCGGGCGGCGGCGGGCGCGGGTCTCCTCCCGCCGACCGGCCATCTCGCCACTCCGACTGAGCGTAAAGCCCAGGCGCCGCTCGTCGCCCGGATGATCGTGCCCGGCGCGGCCCTTCCAGAAAGCGTCATCTCGGGCTCGGCGGACCCCGAGTGCCTGCCTCAAGGTGGGAGCACCACCCAGGTCTCGATTGTCGACTCGGCAGGGAACGCCGTTTCGCTGACCCAGACACTCGGGCAGTCCTACGGCGCCAAGGTGGCGACTCCGGGACTCGGGTTCATCTACAACAATTTCCTCGCGTCATTCACGGTGAGCAATCCACGTTGTCCTGGATTTCTCCGCCCCCGCGGCCTCTGCCCCAACGACATGGCACCCACCATTCTGGTGCAGGATGGAGGTCGCCTGGTGGCTCTCGGAACTCCCGGGAGCAGCCGCATCCCGTCGATTCTCGCCTCCGTCATCAGCAATATGCTCGATCGTGGAATGGACCTGCGCGAGGCGGTCGAAGCCCCCAGAGTCCTCTGGGAGGGCGGGAAGGAATCCAGAACCTACGCAGAGATCGCGGGGCCCGTGACCGAAGCGCTCGTCGTCCCTCTCAACGCGATGGGCTACGAGCACCCCGTTGAAGCCCTGCACTTCCCCTCTCCTCCGACAGACATCGCGGACTTCGGCGGCGTCAACGCCGCGACATTTGATCCGGCATCCGGGACCTACATCGGTGTGGCCGATCCCCGGCGCGGCGGTCTTGCCGGGGGACCGCGGGTCGTTGCAACTCAGAAATGACCGATTGCAGACACCTCAGGGACCCGGAAACGGAGACGGTCGCGATACCTGCCCGGTGAGGGTGCAGGTACACTCGCGCACGGTATGAACCGGCACACCCGACTCGGCATCGCACTCTTTGCAGTGGCGGCAGCGACCGTCAACCTGTCAGGGTGCACGGCAGCAGACCGTGCGCGACAGGAAAACCGCAACCCGACCGAACTCATGGCGCCGGAAGCACATTCCGACTTCGGGATGGTGGCGACGGGCTCGCCGGAGGCGACCCGGGCGGCCGTTGACGTCCTCGAGCGCGGCGGCAATGCGGTCGACGCCGCGGTCGCAGCCGCCATCATGCTCAGCGTCGCCGACTCCGACGGCTCTGGGCTCGGCGGCATGACCTACATGGTCATCCACCTCGCCGGCGGCCGCGACCTGGTGATCGACGGCTCCCCACCCGCCCCCGCCGGCGTCGCACCCGAGGAGCTTCTCCTGCTGCAGGAGGAAGACCTCCTGTTCGGCCACAAGACGGTCGCCGTGCCGACCAATCTCGCCACCCTCGAACTGGCCCGCTCGCGCTACGGTTCGATGGCATGGTCCGACCTCGTCCGCCCCGCGGTCGAGGTTGCCGAACGGGGTTACGCTCTGAGCCCGATCCAGATCACCTGGACCCATCGCTACATGGACAAGTTGCTGGCTTCGGAGCATCTCCGCTTCGTGGCGATGGAAGACGGGCACACGGTGGGGCGCCCCGGGGACCGTATGTGCAGGCCGGCCCTGGCCGCGACTCTGCGCCGCCTCGCCGCCGCCGGCGCCGCCGATTTCTACCGCGGCGATATCGCCGACGATATCGAGCGCGACATGATCGACCACGGCGGATTTCTCCGCAAGTCCGACCTGATGACGTTGCGCGTGAAGGAGCGACCGGTCCTGCGAACGACCTATCGCGGGTACGACATCCTGACCTTTCCAGAGCCCGGCGGCGGTTGCCGGGTGACCGGAGCGCTGAACATCCTCGAGCAATTTCCGGGCCCGTTCCTCGCCGAGGGCTCCAGTGAAAGCCTCAACGTGATGCTCGAGGCGTTTCGCATCGCCAACGGTGGTGACGCCGTTCTCGCGAGAGCCCGATCCGGTGCGGTGATTCCGATCGACGGTTGTATCGACAAGGACGAAGCTGCCGAATTGGCTCACATGATCGTCGTCGGGAGGGTCATTCCACAGGATGTTCTCGACGGCCCGATCGACCCCCGGTGTTCGAAGTTCGGCGAGACCACTACCCAGGTCTCGGTGGTCGACCAGTTCGGCACGACGGTGTCGCTGACCCAGACCCTCGGCCGGTCGTACGGTGCGGCCGTGATGGCCCCGGAGCTCGGCTTCCCCTACAACGACTTGCTCTCTTCCTTCAACTTCGACAACCCGGAGTGCCCGAACTACCTCCGCCCCCGAATCACGCTCGGGACGCCGATGGCACCGACCATCGTGCTCCGCGATGGTGAGCTGGTCGCGGCCCTCGGCAGCGGCGCGAGCAACCGCATCCCGCCGATCGTCACCGTCACGATCAGCAACCTCGTCGATCGCGAGATGGGTCTGCGCGATGCCGTCGTGGCGCCGAGGATTCTGTGGGGCGGTACCGTCGAACAGGAACCCCGGGTTCTGATCGAGATCGCACCGCCAATCAGTGGCGGGGACGCCGACCGGCTCACGACCTACGGCTACGAAACGATCGATCGCGTGACATTCCCCGCCTCACCCCTCGACCTCGCCCGGATGGGCAGCGTCAACGCCGTCGGCTACGACCCTCGGTCGGGCGTCTTCGTCGGGGTCGGGGATCCGAGACGATCCGGCACCGCCCTCGGCCCCGAGGTGATCGCGCAACCGGTCGCAGAGCGGCGATGATCGGAGGACGACCCTTGAAGGGGCTGGCCGCAACCGGGCTCGTCGTCGGGCTCGCGGCGGGTGTCGCGGCCAACGGGTGCACGAGCGGTCGTTCGCCTGGACGAGGAAAACACGCTCCGCTGTACGCCCCCGACGTCCGTTCCGAGTTCGGCATGGTCTCGACCGGCTCGATCGAAGCGTCCCGCGCCGGCGCGGTGATCCTCGAACAGGGCGGAAACGCCGTCGACGCCGCGGTGGCGGCGGCGTTCGCCCTCGGAGTCGCCGACCCCGGAGGTTCAGGCCTCGGCGGAATGACGTACATTCTGATCTCCCTGGCCGACGGTCGTGAATCGGCGATCGACGGGTCCGTCACGGTACCGTTCACCGCCGATGCCTCGCGGCTTCTCGAGATCCGAGAGGCGAAAGAGTACTTCGGCCATGCGGCGGTGGCGGTGCCCACCACCCTCGCGGCCCTCGATCTGGCCCTCACACGATACGGGACCATGGATCTGGCGACGGTCCTGCAGCCTGCGATCGAGATCGCCGGCGCCGGTTATGGCGTGAGTGCGAACTCCATCGCCTGGGCTTCCGGCTATCTCGATGAGATCCTGGCATCGCAGTACCTGCGATTCGCGGTTCTTCCGGACGGCAGGAATCTCGCCGAGCCCAATCAGGTAATGTGCCGGCCCGACCTCAAGGCGACCCTGGAGCGCATCGCGCGCGAGGGAGCGGGCACGTTCTACCGTGGTGAGATAGCGCGCCTGATCGCGGCGGACATGGCCGCCAATGGAGGTTTCGTCGGCTCTGCCGATCTCGCGACGGTGAAAATACCGGAGATCGCGCCCCTGCGCGGGAGCTATCGCGGCGCCACCGCAATCTCGTTCCCGCCCCCCGGCGCCGGCGCCGAGGTTCTGATGGCGCTGAACATCCTCGAAAATTTTCCAAGCTCGTTTTTCGCCGGGACTTCCCCGGAACAGCTTCAGGTTCTGGTGGAGGCGTTTCGCATCGCGAATGCGGACTTCAGCGAACTGACATCCAGTCCGATCGCCTGGACCCTTCACGGCGCGGCGTACTTGACCGATGAACACGCCCGACAGCGAGCGGCCCTGATCACACCCGGCAGCGCCACCACCGGAGGTGAACTGCAGTCGCAGAGGGCACAATCCGTTCTCGGCGAGCACACGACCCACGTCTCCGTCGCAGACCGGCACGGCAACGTGGTGTCTCTCACCCAGACCCTGTGCCGACAATACGGGTCCAAGGTCGCCGCGCCGGGTCTCGGCTTCCCTTACAACAGCTGCCTCGAGTTTCTCGACCTTGAAAACCCCGACAGCCCGACCTACCTGCGGCCGCGAGCACGCTTCCCCACGGGCATGGCACCCACGATCCTCCGCGAAGACGGCTGGTGGTTGGCACTCGGCAGCGCCGGCAGCGACCGCATTGCACCCTCTCTCACCGACGTCATCGTCAACTATGTCGACCGTCGGATGACATTGCGGGACGCCGTAGTGGCGCCGCGAGTGTTGTGGAACAGCGCCCACGATCCAGCGAGGGTCTGTCTCGAAATCGCCGATCCGATCACCTCGAGAGATGCGGACCAGCTGCAGGCTCTCGGCTTCGAGCACATGTACCGCCTCAGGTATCCGGCCGAGGCGCGCAGCGAAACGGCCTTTTTCGGCGGCGTCAACGCGGTCGTATATGACGCGACGACCGGCCTCTTCACCGGCGTCGGCGACCCCCGCCGCGACGGATTCGCCGTGGGACCGCGCGTGGCCGCCCCTTCCAATTGAGAATCACCTGCTCGCCGAGAAGAACCTGCAGGCTAACCCCCGATTTCTCAACTTGATATCATCAATGTGTGAAAGGTAGGACGCAGCCTTGCCACCATTGTGGCCAGCTGATTGCCATCGAAGCGGGGAGTTGCCCGCACTGCAATCGCCGGACGCTGTTCGATCTCGTGACGATGTTCGAGTCGCCAAGCGACCGCTCCGCCTACCACGCCGCACGGCGCCTGGTGGAGATCCACGGTCAGCCGCACGATTTTCTGACCTTGAAATCCCGCCTGCAGAACGCACCCGGGGTCGTCGTGGCCTCGGTTCCGAAGTCGCTCGCCCTTGACTGCCAAGAACAACTCGCGGCGGTCGGTCTGGCAACCCAGATCTCATACCAGGCCGCGAGACCGATCGAGACTGCTGAGGACCAGCATCGGGAAAAGACACCTCCTGGAAGGTCCGTGTTCCGGTTTGTCCGCGATCGGCCCGGTACTGCCGGCGCCATGCTGGTCGGCCTCACCCTCGTCGTCGCCGTATTCGTGCTCGGCCGCGACGACGGGGCATCCGCTCCCGGTGCCGACATCGGGCCCATCGGCGCCGAGCAATTTGCCGCACTCGCCGAGGCTTCAATCGTCGAACTGAGCTGTGAGGGCAACTCGGGCGCGGGTTTCTTTGTCGCAGAAGGCATCGTGGTGACGGCCGCCCACATCGTGTGTCCGGCGGTCCCCAGCGTCGAAATCAGGTTTCACGACAATCGCACGACCCAAGGACGGGTCACCCGGGTCGACAACTGGCTCGACCTCGCGCTCGTCCGCACGACGGGGGCGAGCGGGGTGCCGTTGCAGTTGGCTGAATCCACGGGCCTCGCCTCGGGGGACTCTGTTGTGATGGCGGGCAACTCTCGCGGGGAGGGCGCCATCCTGGCGCGCGCCCGCGTCACGAATTCGAACCGCAGCCTGCTCGGCACCTCTTTTCTCCAGATCGACACCGCGAAGCCCACCGGTGTCGCCGGGCTGCCGCTGCTCGACGTGACCGGGCGCGTGGTGGGCGTTGTCCTGTCAAGGGTGGGGTCGTCTGCAAGTCTCTGGCTCGTCCTCCCCAGCGAGTATCTGGTGGAAGGACCAAGCGCGGTGCTTCCCGACCTCGAGGTGAGGATCGATCGCGAGCGGTGGGCGGCTCGCGTCCGTGAGGCCGGTGAGGCCGAGAAGACGACGGTCGCGGAAGCCCGCTCGAACGCGAGCCGCGCCGGAGTGATCGCCGCCAGAGCGGCCTCGCCGGCCTCCGTCGTCGTCGACGTCGCGCGCTGGTCGGCATCGTCGCCATCGGATCAGCTTTTCAGCTTCACCATCCGACGCGGCGAAGATGTCTTGTGTTCCCCTTCCGCAACCGCCACCAGGTGGGTGCGGGCCGGCAGTGGAGAAATCAACATCCCGGCCTCGAGGTTCGTCATGTGGCTCGAGAGAAACGACATGCTGCAGGACACATACGTCAGTCCCGTGCGCCTCGACACCAGCGACTGCGGCGACCCTTCAGCCGTTCCAGGGTCCACACTGGTGCTCCACAGCGGCGCGGCCTACGCCGACCGGTCGACCATCGTTTCCAGATAAGCGCGGTACATCCATGACAGATCCCTCGTACCACCGCGACGCCTATCTGACCGAACTCGACTCGGAAGTGGTCGAGTGCGGCGTGGACGGTGGTGTGCCGTTCGCGGTGCTCTCCGACACCATTTTCTACCCCGAGGGAGGTGGCCAGCCTGCGGACCGCGGTACCGTCGGGGGCGTTGCGGTCGTGGATGTGCAGAAGGCCGGGGACGCCATCCGCCACTCTCTCCAGCAACCGGTGGATTGCGGCCCCGTCCATCTCGAACTCGATTGGCCGCTGCGATGGGACCACATGCAGCAGCACACCGGACAGCACCTTCTGACGGCCGTCGCCCTCCGCGACTTCGGTTGGCCGACCACGGCCTTTCACCTCGGGCCGGACACGAGCGACATCGAGCTCGAAGTGCCACACCTCGAGCCGAATGCCATCGAACGGCTTGAAGAAGCGTGTTCGCGAGAAATTCGCGGCGCCCGCGCCGTCCGCTATCGCACGGCCGAGGTCGAAGATTTCGAAAGACTCGGGGTGCGTTCACGGCGCCTGCCCGAAGGTTTTGCAGGAACCGTCCGCCTGGTGGAGATCGAGGGCCTCGACCTCAACACATGCGGCGGCACTCACCTCCGCTCCACGGCCGAGATCGGCACGCTGTGCCTGCTCGGCACCGAACCCATGCGCGGCGGCACCCGCCTCTTCTTTGTCGCCGGCGATCGGGTCCGGCGCCGGATGGCGGCGCACGAGGCTCGCAATCGCGAGCTGAGGTCGCTGCTCGACACCAGTGACGACGAACTCGCCGGCATCGTCAGCGTCCGGCTCGCCAGGGAAAAGGAAATGGCGCGGAAAGCGCGTGGGCTCGCGGAGGAGCTGGCCGACCACACGGCAGCAGCCCTCGCCACGCGCTCCCAGGCGGTGGTCGACGCCCACTGGGACGACCGCGACATGGCCTTCCTCCAGCGGGTGGCGCGGAGGTTCGTCGAGACGGCGCCGGGGAAATGCGGTCTGTTGACGGCGGCCGGCGACGGCGATTTCCTGTTCGTCCTGGTTGCCGGAGAAGAATCGACGGTCGATCCCGGAAAGACCGGTCCTCTCGTGGCCGGGGCGCTCGACGGTCGCGGCGGCGGCCGCGGCACCATCTATCAGGGCAAGGCCGCGTCCCTCGCAAACCGCGATAACGCTCTCGCGATCCTCTTCAGCGCATCTGCGTGAGGCACTCAAGGATCGGAAGTCAACGCAAAGGCGCAGAGACGCAAAGACGCTAAGGCGTTGTTGCCAAACTGAAAAGCGGTGCCATGAGTGCCGAGCTTTCTGCGTGGGCTTGTAGGGTGGGCTTCAGCCCACCATCAGAGTCATGTCCATACGTGACGACCTCGAGGGCCCTGCAGCAATCCTGAAGGTGGGCCGAGGCCCACCCTACGCGATCGACAACTGACGGGGGGCGAGGGCTGCGCTCCGAGCGCAGGCCGTTGGACCGGGCTACCGCAACGGGCGCTTGCGCACGGTGTGGTGGGCCGGTCCGACGGTCTCTGGCCGTCCGACGGCAAGAGACCTCGCCGGACTTGAAGCAGGTGTGACCCCTTTGCGTCTTTGCGTCTCTGCGCCTTTGCGTTTATTTTGCCGCGGTGCGGCCGGCAAGCAGCGCCTTGAAGTCTTCGCGGTCGCGCAGGGGGTCGAGGTCGGGATCGGTGGCGAGCAGCTCGTCCCGGTCGAAGCCGAGGTCGAGAGCCCTCTCGAGGGCGGCCACTGCCGCGTCCTCCCGGCCCAGCCGGGCGCGGGCGCAGGCCAGGTTGTACCACCCCACAACGTTGTCCTCCCGGAGCTGCAGCCCGAGCTCGAGACAGACCGCGAGCCGATCGTACTGGCCGGCGGCAGTGAGGTCCCGAGCAAGGTAGAAGTTGAGCCCACTCGAGAGGGCATTGAGGGCACGTTGAGCGGTCGTTCCCTCGAAGCCGGGTTCGAGGGCGCGACGTTTGAGCTCATCGATTCGCAGATCGCGCGCGACCCGCGCCGCCGGGGGCGCGATCTCCGCGTACCGCAACAGGTAGAACTGCTGGTTCATGGTTTCGCGATAGTTGCGCTCGAAGGTGTTCCACCGCTTGAGGTCCTTCGCCTGCCGTTTGAACTCCGGGCTGTTCTCGAGCCTGGAGGCGGCGGCGTCCGCCGCAGACGCGTCGTGAAACCCCTCGATACGTCGAGGCCATCTCGCGGTAGCGCCGCGCAGCCGCGATCAACTGCCCTTCGGACTCGAGCCCCTGGGCCGATGCCAGATCCCGTGCGTACAGCGACGCGAGCAGTTCGTTGTCAGCAGGTCTGAGGCCCCCGGTGATCGCCAGGGACTCGAACCACCCCACGGCCTCGGTCGCCAACGATGCCGGCATCCAGCTGTGGGGCCCATCGAAGATCACCAACCGGTGCGGGTTGCCCTGGTCGGCGAGCAGCGCATCGACCTCGTGCATCTGGTGGTAGTTGAAATCGGTGTCGCCGGCGACCGAGAAAATCGGCACGGGGTTGCCCTGCAGACTATCGGGCAGAAAACGCGCACCGCAGGCGATGATGCCGGCCACCTCCTGCGTCGACTTCGACAGCACATAGGCGACCGCGGCGCCGCCCGAAAACCCGGCCGCGTAGATCCGATCGGGCTGCGCCGGGAGCCTGGTGTGGACCTCGGGCCACAGGGCGCGCAGCGCCACCACGTTGGGCTCCATCGGCCCGTCGGAACGGGTGTTGTCCGAACTCACCAGGATCCAACCGTAGGTGTCGGCGGCCTCGCGAAACAACTCGGCCGCCAGAACCGACCGGCCGCGCGGGTCGAAGATCAGCAGGACCGGCCAGCGTTTTGAAACATCGAAACCGGGCGGTAGATAGAGAGTGTAGGTCTGGGTCGGGTCGCTCGCGCAGGCAACGCCCTCCACCATCTCCCCCACCGGCGCCTCCGCCGGCACCACCTCGGCCGCGGAAACGGTGGCGGCGAGAGCGAGAACGAAAGCAAAGGCGGTACAGCGCATGCACCAAGATACGACGACAAGGTGAAGGAGTTGCCTTCGGGCGAGTGGAAACGGCCCGTGTGCGGCGGAGGTGCCATCTTTTGCATTGTTGGATTCCCGAGATGCTCAAGTCGGCAAGGGTGTAAGGGCCAACAATGCTGAAGGTGGCTCCTCACGGGAAGCGCGCCCTGAAAGCCGGGCCCTCACGAACGCTGGGAACCGGCGCGCGTCGACCGGACGTGCCGTCCTTGAGGATTCTGCGGTCCCCCCGCGCCGACACGAGTGGCGCCTTTCGGTCGCAGACATCCTCAAGGGGGGCTCTCACGGGCAATGCAGCCGGGAGAATCGGGATGTTGACCGAGGAGAGACGTCATCGGCGGCTTGTGGCGCAGCCGTCCCGGCTGCACGCGCAGGCGGGACGCCTGCGCCACAAAACGACGCTTGCCCCACAACCACTCCGTCGATCTCGGGGTGCATTGTGGTGCGGGCGTCCCGCCCGCACGTGCGGCCGGGACGGCCGCACCACAAAGGACGAACTCCCCCGAAAGTCCACGAATTCAATACAATGGGCGCGTGAAGATCATCACGACCCACCTCTCGGCCGATTTCGACGCCTTTGCCGCGGCGGTCTGCGCCGTGCGTCTGTTTCCAGACCACGAGGTGGTGTTCCCGGGGTCGCAGGAGGTGGCGGTGCGTCGCTTTCTCGCCGAGTCGGAGATCTCGGTCCCCGAAGTCAAGCTGCGCCGCGTCCGGACCGAGCCGATCGAGCACGCCGTCGTGGTCGACACCCGCAGCCCTTCCCGCCTCGGCGAGGTCTTCGACCTGATCGCCGGCAGCCGCTGTCCGGTCACGCTGATCGACCACCACCTCGAGGAGGAAGTCGACGGGCTCGATGCCGCCGAGTCGATCGTCCGACCGGTCGGCGCGACCTGCACGATCATCGCCGATCTCTACCGCGAGCGCGGTCTCGAGCCGACCGTCAACGAGGCGAGCCTGATGCTGATGGGCATCTACGAGGACACCGGAGGACTGTCCTACCGGGAGACCACCCCCGACGACCTGCGGATCGCCGCCTGGCTGATCGAGCAGGGGGCGTCGCTCGCGTGGGTCCGGCGCTGGGTCCTCAAGGTGCTCCAACCGGAGCAGCTCGAGCTTCTCAACCGCATGGTCGAGGCCACCGAGGTGATCGACATCGCCGGCGTGCCGGTCTCGTTGTCGATGCTCGAAGTCGACCGCTACCACGAAGAGGCCGCGTTCGTGGTCCACCGCTGGGTGGAGATCTTCGAAATCGCGGTCGGCGCCGTGCTCCTCGTCCGCCCGCCCAACATCAACCTCATCCTGAGGTCGAGACTGCCCGGTCTCCACGTCGGCCGCGTCGCCCAGCAGTTCGGCGGCGGCGGCCACCCCACCGCAGCCTCCGCCCGGGTCTCCGACATGATGCCGGTGGAGTTGAGGGAGGTGTTGCTGGAAGCTCTCGCCGTCGAGATGCCGCCGCCGGCATCGGCCATCGACATCGCCGCACGCAAGATCTTTTCTGTCGGCGACACGGTGACGGTCGCCGACGCCAAAGACCGCATGAACCAGCTGCGCGTCAACGCCCTTCCCGTGCAGGACACGACATCCGGCGACCTGATCGGTCTGGTCACCCGCCAGACCCTCGACCGCGCTCTCAGCCACACCATGAACGAACGGCCGGTGATCTCGGTGATGCAGCCCGATCTGCCGACCGTGGCGGCCGCGACGCCGTTGGAAGAACTGCGCGACCTCTTCCTGGAGAGGTCCTACCGCTTTGTCGTCGTGGAAGAAGGCGGAAAGCCCGCAGGCATCGTCACCCGGATGGAGCTGTTCCGGCGGCTCTTCGAACACCAGCACGCCGCGGGTTCGGCCCTCGACAACCGGATGGCCGGGACCCGGCCGGTGAGCCAGTCGATCACGCGCCTCCTGCGCGAGTTCGCGCCGCCGTGGGTGCAACGCGTTCTCGACGGCGCGCGCCGGGTGGCCGACCGTCAGAGGGTGCCCGTGTATCTGGTCGGCGGCATGGTGCGGGACCTCCTCCTGGAGCGAGCCAACGAGGACGTCGACCTGGTGGTCGAGGGGGACGGCATCGCCTTTGCCGCCGACCTCGCCAAGGAGCTCGACGGCAGGCACCACCCGCACGCGCCTTTCCTGACCGCGGTGGTGACCCTGCCCCACGACCTCAAGGTCGACGTCGCATCCGCCCGCACCGAGTTCTACCGCACGCCGGCCGCGCTGCCGGAGGTCGCCACTTCCTTGATCCGCCAGGACCTCTACCGCCGCGACTTCACCATCAACTCACTGGCGGTGGCCCTCCAGGGCGACCGTTATGGAGACCTGGTGGACTTCTTCGGCGGCCGCAAGGACATCCAGCGCCGCGAGATCCGGGTCCTCCACTCGTTGTCTTTCATCGACGACCCGACCCGCGCCCTCCGCGCGGTGCGGTACGCGCGCCGCCTCGACTTCGCGATTGCGACCGACACCAGGCATCTGATCACCACCGCCCTTTCCGAGGGAGTCTTCGAACGGCTTTCGGGGCAGCGGCTGCGGCGCGAACTCGAACTTCTCCTGACCGAGGCCCACCCCACGGAGGCGCTCGCCCTCGTCGCCCGCCTCGGGCTCCTGCCCGCGATCAGCCCCAGACTCAGCTGGAGCGAAGCGGTTCGCAGTCACCTGATGGAAGTCGAGGGCCAGCTCGCGTGGTACGAGCTCGAGGGCCTCGGACCTGCGCCCGACCTGTGGGTCCTCTTTCTCGGCGGGCTCGCCGCGAACTCGGGTCCCGGAGTCGTGGAACAACTGGTTCAGAGGTTGCAGCTCAGCGGATCGGCCCGTGACCGCTTGCTCGCCCTTCCGGAGCAGATCGAGACGATCGTCGGGTCGGCCGATCCCTCGCTGCCGCGGTCGCGGCGCGCCCGGATCATCGAGGGTCGCCCCCCCGAGCCGCTCCTGCTGGCAATGGCTCAGGTTCCCCTCGACCGGAGACGGGCGCTCGCCGATGCGGCGGAAGCGGCGGCGCGTCTCGAGCTGCCCGTCACCGGTCAACAGCTTCTCGACCACCAGGTGCCCCCCGGCCCGCGCATCGGCCGCGCGTTGATCATGGCGCGGGACGCGTTGGTCGATGACGTTATCACCGTGGACGAGGCCCTGCCGTGGGCGGTCAAGACCGCGATGACTCTGGACGACGAGGAGGGTCGGTGAAGAACCGTTTGGTTCTCGGTTGTCTTCTGACGCTGGTTGCCGCCGCGGCCGTCGCCCAGGCCCCGATTCCGGTCGTGGAGCGGGTCTTCACCGAAGGCGAGGTCGCCACACGGGTCACGCTCTTCTCAAACCGTGTCGTCGTGGTGTCGATCACCGACCACGGTGTGCAGGGCTACTTCAAGCATGTGACCCTGCCCCCCGATCAGTATCTGATCTACCTCGGGATTCTGCAGCAAGCGGTGCTGGAACTGGGCGAGAAACCGGTCACGTCGGCGGTTTCGACGCCGAGAGGCCGCGTGGCGCTGACTCTCCACATGGGCCCGGACTCACCGCGCCGGATCGAGTTTTCACCGATGGCCACCGTGTCGCTCCCGTTGGCTCAGATTTCGGGCGCCATCAACGACCTCGAATTCCTGGTCCGCGAGTCGAGCCCGTCGTCGGAGGCTCTCAAGGAGTGGCAGCCCCGGCGCGACGACCGGGTCGAGCTCATGAACGGAGGCTACGCGCGGGTGGTCGAGGTGATAGATGAAGGGTTGGTGGTGTTGGTGCATGAGGACACCTACATCCGCGAGATCGTCGGGCCAGACGTTCGCGACCAGGTGATTCTGCGCGTCGTGGAAACCGGGAAGTGAGGATCACCGGCGGCGCCTGGCGCTCGCGGCGCCTCGCCGGCCCGGCGAAGAACATGGCCGTCCGCCCGACGCCCGACGCCATGCGCGAACGCGTCTTTGCGGTTCTCGGCGACCGGGTCGCGGGCGCCTCCTTTCTCGACCTCTTTGCGGGGACCGGCGCGGTGGGGCTCGAAGCCCTGTCCCGCGGCGCAGCCTCGGTGGTGTTCGTCGAGCGCCACCGTGGAGTGGCCCGCATCCTCCGCGGAAATTGCGCCCTCTTCGACCTCGAGGACGACCGGGCCAGAACCATTGCCCAGCCCGCCGCCGCGGCAATCGCAGCGCTTGCCCGGGGCGGCGAGACCTTCGATCTCGCCTGGGCCGACCCCCCGTTCGAGACCTGGGAGGACGGTCTCGCCGCCCTCGCTGCCGCGTTCTCGGCCGGTCTCCTCGGTCCTGAAGCGGCGGCGTGTCTGGAGTGCCCAGAACGCGCCGCGGTCGAGGACGGGCTGCCCGACGATCTGGAGGTGTTCCGCGATCTCAAAGGCGGCGCCTCGAGGGTGGTGCTGTTGCGGCGTTTGAACGTTTGAACGTTGGAACGTTCGGCTCATCCGGGACCGCGCGGGGAAGCCCCCAGGGACGACAGGAGGCGACGCCAACTGTCGCCCCGCCGGGGCTCGACGTTTCCTTTGGCCTGGTCGCCGGGGCTCACGCCCCGGCCTGTTTTCTGTCGCCGCTTCGCGGCTCTCCCCGTCCAACCGGGACACGCGAATCTGATGAATTGTCGACGTAGATCGTGTTCTTGAGGAGAGCCATATTCAACAGGAACCGTTCTTGATATCATGCTGGCAGAGGTACCCCATGGCACTGCTTCGACCGAAATCACAGCGTGGAAAAACTTCACTGCGGGCCTACACCATCATCACCTGCCCGTACAACGGCCACCAGGTCTCGATGTGCCGCGGTCTGTGCGAACCGGACGGCGAGTACGGCCACTGCGGCCGCATCGCCCCCCACAAGATGATCGGCCGCCACCAGGCCGCGATCATCAGCTACAAGGCGAGACCGCTCAAGTACTGACGCCAATGAAAGGTCGCCTTTCCAAAGGCACTTCCCGGGAGGAGCCACCTTTATCATTGTTTGCCCGCGAGGCCCTCGCTCGTAGGCGAATGTGGATCAAACAATGAAAAAGATGGCACCTCCGCCGCACGCGGTCGCTCTGCAAACCGTGTGGGAGGCAGCCGGGTGAATTTCAAAATTCAAAATTCAAAATTCAAAATTTGCCGGAAGGGCGTCAGCCCTTCTGGCGCTTCGTGCTGGGGCGCTGGTTGGCGCGGAGGATGCGTTTGCGAACCCGGATCGCAGACGGCGTGATCTCAACCAGTTCGTCGGCGTCGATCCACTCGATCGCCCGGTCGAGGGTCATCTCCCGCGGAGGCGCCAACCGCAGCGCCTCGTCGGCGCTCGAGGTGCGCATGTTGGTGAGCTTCTTCTCGCGGGTGACGTTGACATCGAGGTCGTTGTCGCGCGCGTTCTCGCCCACGATCATGCCCTCGTAGACTTCGGTCCCGGTGCCGATGAACAGCGTCCCGCGGGGCTCGAGGTGATACAGGGCATACGTCGTGGTCCTGCCGGCGCGGTCGGACACGAGGGCCCCGGTGGCACGGCCGGGAATTTCGCCCTGCCACGCCTCCCAGCCGTCGAAGAGATGGTTGAGGATGCCGGTGCCGCGGGTGTCGGTGAGAAACTCGGAACGAAAACCGATGAGCCCGCGCGACGGGACGCGAAATGCCAGCCGCACCCGGCCGTGACCGGGGTTGTGCATTTCGGTCATCTGCCCCTTGCGGCCGCCCAGCTTCTGGGTCACGACCCCGACGAATTCATCGGGACAATCGACCTGGACGATCTCCATGGGTTCGAGCTTGCGCCCTTCCTCTTCCCGGGTCACGATCTCCGGCTTCGACACCGACAGCTCGTAGCCCTCCCGGCGCATGGTTTCGATCAGGATCGCCAACTGCAGCTCGCCGCGCCCCTGGATCTGGAAGGCGTCGTTGGCAAGGATCTCGAGGCGGATGGAGACATTGTGGAGGGCCTCTTTTTCGAGCCGGGAACGGATCTGACGCGCGGTCACGAACTGGCCCTCGCGGCCGCCGAACGGCGAGTTGTTGGCCGAGAAGACCATGGCCATGGTGGGTTCGTCGACTGCGATGCGTTTGAGCGGTTGCGGATCGTCGCGGTCGACCAACGAGTCGCCGATACTCACTTCTTCGAGACCCGCGAGCGCGACGATATCGCCGGCAACCGCGGACTCGACCTCGATCCTTTGCAGTCCTTCGTGCGAGTAGACCACACCCACCTTGGCCGCACCGATGCCGTCCTCGCGAGCGATGCCCACCGTTCGTTTGGCGTACAGGGTGCCGTTGACGATGCGTCCGACGGCGAGACGGCCCAGGTAGTCGGAGTAGTCGAGGTTGGTGACCAGCAGCTGCAAGGATGCCGACGGGTCGCCTTTGGGCGGCGGCACGGTCTTGACGATCTCGTCGAGGAGGAACTGGAGGTCGGAGAAATCGCCCTCGAGCCCGGCGCGGCACAGCCCCTTGCGCGCGTCGGTGCAGAAGACCGGAAAGTCGAGCTGGGACTCGTCGGCGTCGAGGTCGATGAAGAGATCGTAGACCTCGTCCAGGACCTCGGCAGGACGCGCGTCGTCGCGGTCGATCTTGTTGATCACCACGATCGGCGGCAGACCGAGGGCGAGGGCCTTGGAGAGCACGAACCGGGTCTGCGGCAGCGGCCCTTCGGCAGCGTCCACCAGCAGCAGAACACCGTCCACCATCTGCAAAGTGCGCTCGACCTCACCGCCGAAATCGGCGTGGCCGGGGGTGTCCACGATGTTGATCTTGATGCCCTTGTGGCGCACGGCGGTGTTTTTGGCAAGGATGGTGATGCCGCGCTCGCGCTCGAGATCGCCCGAATCCATCACGCGCTCGTTGACCCGTTCGTTGGCGCGGAAGGTGCCGCTTTGCCACAGCATGGCATCCACGAGAGTGGTCTTGCCGTGGTCGACATGGGCGATGATCGCGAGATTCCGGAATTCGGTCATGGGATGAGCTCACTTTCGGCTCGCCGAAGCAAGCGAATCGTTGTAGCACCTGAATGGCGCGGGGTCAACAGGAAAGCGTTCAGCCCAGGTTGTCGAGAGCCGAAACTCCTACCCGCCCCGTGAGGTTGAATTTTGAATTCTCAATTATGAATTTTGAATTGTTCCGCTCACCCTCCCACCGAAGTTGAATGCTCGAGTGCTCGGGGCGGGTGTGACCGCGTACGGCGGAGGTGCGTTCCAGAAACGGTTCGCCTTCACCGGACGTGCCGTCTCGTGCGGCGGAGGTGCCATTTTCAATATTGTTGGAAGCTCGAACGTTCACTTCGGCAGGATGATGCGGGCCAACAATGTTGAAGGTGGCTCCTCTCGGGAAGCGAGTGCTGATACGAGCCGCGCTCGGCGGAGGTGCCTGGCTCCCGTCATGATGTTGTCCTCAACAACATGACGGCGCGCCTGGCATCCTCTCGGGAATCGCCATCAGAAACGTCCCTCTCAGCCGTTCGCGGCCAGGATCTGCCGTTGGATGGCGATGTTGTCGCGGTGGCCGGTGAGCTTCGCCGTCACCTTGCCGCGCACCGGGTAACCGAGCATGTAGAGATCGCCGATGATGTCGAGGATCTTGTGGCGCACGAACTCGTCGGGGAAGCGCAGATCGGTGTTGATGACGTTGTCCTCGCCGACCAGGATGAAATTGTCGAGACGGCCGCCGGTGCCGAGCCCGAGCTCGTTGATCATCTTCAGATCGCGCATGAAACCGAAGGTCCTGGCAGGGGCGATCTCCTGACGATAAGCGTCGCACCCGGTGAACACGAAGTCGTAGAACTGATCTCCGACCGGGGGCGGATAGCTGAGCTGGTAGGACACCGAGAACACCGGAGCGGGTTCGATGACCAGTGATTTCCTGCCGTCGCCCACCTCGTAGCGGCGGTCGATGACCAGCTCTTTGACCAGAGCGTCCTGGTCGACGACGCCGATTTCCTTCAGTTTGTCGAGAAAGCTCAGGGCCGATCCGTCGAGGACCGGGATCTCGCCGTGGACCTTGACCAGGAGGTTGCTGATCCCACACGCGTGCAGCGCCGACAACAGGTGTTCGACGGTACGGATGCTCTCGCCGTCCCGCGTCAGGCTGGTTGCGTAGTCGGTCTCCGCTACCGAGCTGACGTGAGCCGGCATGGTGACGCCGCGCGGCAGGGTCAGGAAGTGGATTCCGGTGTCCGGCGGCAACGGCTGGATGACCATCCCGGTGCGTCCGCCCGAGTGCAGACCGAGCCCGTAGATGACGCTCGACTCGCGAATCGTCCGTTGCGGTCGATCGGTGGTGCGGAGCAGGGACAGCGGCGGCGGCGCCTCGAACTTGACCACCGGCTCGATGCGCTGCCGGCTCGCCTCGAGCACGCCGCCGGCGGAACCAGGTGAACCATTGTTTTTCGCCGCCAGCGCCTCTTCCACCGCCTTGACCGTGCGGTCGTAGGAGAGCGGCTTCTCGAGGTAGTCGTGGGCCCCCATCTTGATCGCTCGGACCGCGGTCTCCGAGGTGCCGTGGCCGGACATCATGATCACCATCGCGTCGGGGTCGACGTCGCGCAGCGCCTGCAGGGTCTCGAGGCCGTCCCAATCGGGCAGCCAGATATCGAGGAAGACCACGTCCGGCCTCTGCTCGCGGAAGAGGTGGAGTGCCTCTTCGCCGCTGGTCGTGGTGATCGTGCGGTAGCCCTCGTCCTCCAGAATCTGCGACAGGGTCGTCAGGATGCCGGTTTCATCATCAACGATGAGGATGAGTTCGTTCATGGTCATGCCAGTTTGGGCTTTCTGAGCTTTGCGGTCAACCGGGGGGAGGCTGATTTCGAATTTCGAATTTCGGATTTCGGATTTTTCGCCCACCCTCCCCTAGCACCTGAACACCTGTCGTCGGTGGGGGTACGGGAGGGAAATCCGAAATCCGGAGATGAGCACCAGATTACATCCTCACAATACCAACCTGATCACCGTGACCGCTCTCATATCCGTTAAGACTATTGACGTCGCACTTCGAGGCGGGATAAATTGTCAGATCGTCAGAGGTTCTGGTATGGGTAGACGATCGGGTGGAAAATCATTCAGACTGCCAACAGCAGTCTTTGCGACCATCCCCAGATCGACGGGGGTCGCAAGAAGTCCGAGCAGCAGTGGCATGCTCCCAAGATCTCTATCATCATTGGCGCTGGGTATCAGAACATATGATGCCCGCCGGTTTCCGTTGCAAATCGCAGTTTCAACTCTGAAATGAATTCCTATCATCGGAACTCAATGATGGTCAGATTGAGATTTCTGGTAATTCTGTTGCTGCTGTGCTTGCCCAGCTCTCCAAGAAATATTCACCCGCAGGAACTGATTCTGCTCGACGTTCAAGTGGAGGTTCTGGGTCGGGGGGCGTCGGGGACTGTTGTCGGGTTGCTGGTCGGGATTGCGCCCGAGGACCGCGCATTGGTGGGCGATCGATTGCAGATCAGAGCAACACTCTCATCCCCCGGCGATGTCATCGATGAAGTGAGTGTCGATGCACTGGTAGATTCCAGAGGCATTGCGACAGTCTATCGCGAGTGGAGTCCGGGCGACTATCATCTCAAAGTCACCGCCAGTTCACTCACCGGACCCGCTATTGGTCTGGCCTCAGTTGAAGTGGAGATTCCAAAAGCCGAAACACCGTTTCAACCGCCTTCGCCCAAGGCTGAGGAGTCCGCAGTTGGAATCACGCCTCCGAAAGGCGATGCCCTCCATTTCATCTCGATACCGAACCTGGATAGGCTTGCAGCCTTTTCTCTCGAAGTGGCGGTCCCGGAGGGATGTTCCTCAGTTGATTTCTTTCAGGACGACAAGCTCTTGATACGGCGGAAAAGCCCGCCGTGGTCAGTGCAGGTCAAGACGAGAATGATCCTGGAGCGTAGTGAGTTCACTGCAAGAGCACTGGACGCAATGGGGAGGATTCTGGGCGAGGACGCGATCGTGATCAACAGTCCTGCCGGGAAAAGCGGGCTCAGAATTCTGATCGCGCCCGAGAGTGCTGGGTTGAATGGTCGAAGATCTGTGACAGTCGCCGTCCTAGATCGGCGAGAATTTCAGGAGCTAAGCCTGAACCTCGACGACGTGACGGTTGCGCGATGGAAAACGTGCCCTTGTGTCACCGAAGTTCCGATGAACGACCTTCAGAACGCCAACATCCTGTCAGCGGAGATCGTCGATTCCCGGGGCAATCGGTTTGTCGAGGTCAGCAGAGTCGGGCGTGGATTTGGCGAAGGGATTCGCGTTGATCTCGTAGAATTGCAGGTTCAGGTGTCTGATGCTCATGATGTCCCCGTGATCGGTCTCGATCAAAAGGACTTCTCGGTTTTCGAGGATGGACAGGAGATCGAAATCGACGGGGTCGGAACGCAGAAGAACCAGACCTTGTCGCTCGTGATAGCTGTCGACTCCTCGGAATCGATGCTCCAGAGCTTTTCGGAGATCCGCCGCGCCGTGACCGGGTTTGCGGACAATATTCTCTCACCGGGTGACCAGGCGGCGCTGATTCGTTTTTCCTCGAACTCCGAGGTGCTCGTCTCCTGGTCCAACAATCCGGTTGACATCAGGCAGGGTTTGGCGGAGGTGTATCCGCGCGGTGCGACATCACTCAACGATGCGGTCATTCAGTCCTTGATGCAGATTCACGGTCGCCGCGGCCGAAAAGCGGTGGTTTTGCTCACTGACGGTGCGGACACCAGTTCGCTCTCCAGTTTCTCGGATACCCAGTGGTTTTCCAAATCCATGCGGGTTCCGATCTTCGTCATCACACTCGCGACTGGTGATCCCCATCGGTACGCGAAAACGAGGGACATCCAAGACGTTCGCGATCGCGATCGCATGATGACTCTCGCCAGAGAAACTGGTGGCCGGGCGTATTTTCAGATCACTACTGACCGATTGCCCTCGGTTTATCAGGAAATCTCCGACATCCTCCGTTCGCAGTACGTACTCTGGTTCCGACCGGACCCCGAAAAACCGGTGAATAGGTTTCGCCGAATCGAGGTGAGGGTGAATGACAGGAAGTACAAAGTGCGCTCCGCCAGTGGGTATTACCCGGGGCGTTAGTTTTGGGTTCCCTCGATGCTGTTCAGCGCCGATTTCCCACTATCCATGCGGGTCGATTCAACGCCAAATCCGTGAGGAAAAGGTTTCAGTGCGATTCCCGGCCCGAGTCCAACTGTGTCGCATGAGGATTTCTTGCCTAAATCGCCCCTGTATTTATGGTCGGTTAGGTGGTAGTGACTCGCGGAATATTGACGTGCCACCGTTTGGCGACTCGAGTCTCTCAGGCTCTTGTGGGAAGGAGAATCCAAGATGAAAAGAAAATCGCTGAGTATATTCTGTTTCGCGGGATTGGTTTTGATCGTTGGCACATGTGCGTTTCCTGTGGTTTGCTTTGCAGCACGGACAAATGAAATCGAAACCAATTATTACTACTGCGAGGAAGACGATGAATCCTTGGCAGAGTGTGACTGGTTAGGAATGCGGTTCTTTCCGTGTGAAGGAACCTCGTGGACGGATGGTGACACCGACGATCCGAGCATCAATTACAGCGTGAGTGCCGTCCAAAGTTGCGGCGGCGGAGATGGGCAAACGAGCTGTTTTGTGAAAGGCTTCAGCGGCGAGCCTGTCCCGATTTCGTGTTTCAGATGGCCCTGGTTCCCTTGGCCAATTGATCCCTGAGTAGACGATCAATGGCGCAGGCACCTTGATATGCCTGCCGCAGAATAACAATCTTGAAGACTCGGGTCGCAGTTTCAAGTCTTTCAGCAAGCCACAAAGCTGCCGTGGATGGGTTGAGAGTTTTGTTCACTTTTTCCGAGTTCTACGAGCGTTTGCAGCGAAACTCCTCTCTGGCGCCTGTCTCATCGGGGTTGCGCGATTCCGCCACGCTCGGCGGATGATGGATGAGGAAGCCCTGAATGCGCTGTATGAGAAGTTGAAAGGGACCTGGTTACGATTACCCGTGTTGCTCGTCAGCAATCCCCGGCTCCAGCCGGCGCGGCGGACCAACGTCACAACGATCAATCGTTCTGACTTCTCAACGATTCGCTCACCTGGTACCCGCGACCGAGAAGTACCTGGCATCCGGGTGATGGAAGACGAGCGCGCTGACGCTCGCTTCGGGCTCCATCATCATGCCGTCGGTGAGCTGGACGCCGATGTCCTCGGGTCGCAGCAGCCGCCACAGCGGCGCCTGGTCGTCGAGGTCGGGGCACGCCGGGTAGCCGAAGCTGTAGCGCTTGCCCCGGTAGCGCGCGGCGAAGCGGTCCTTCATGGTCATCTCGGGCGGGTCCGGGAAGCCCCACAGACCGCGCAGCTGCGCGTGCAGCCACTCGGCGGCGGCCTCGGCGGTCTCGATGGCGAGGGCCTGGATGGCGTGGCTCGCGAGGTACTCGCCGGCGTCCTTGGCCGCCGTCGACCGCGCGCGCACGCCCTCGCCGGCGCCGACGACGAACAACGCCATGGAATCGCGCACACCGTCCCGCGGCGGCAGGACGAAATCCGACAGACACAGCCCTCCGGGTTTCTGCTGGCGTTCGAAGGTGAAAACGTGGGCCGGGTCCCGGGTGTCGGGCTCGAACAGGGCGATGCGGTCGCCGTCGGACTCGGCCTCATAAAACCGCCACACCGCGCCGACCCGCATCCACGACCGCACGTCCGTCTTGAGCCCCTCGACCACGGCGTTGAGCTTTTCGGCCTTGACATCGCCCTCTTCGAGAAGCCGGGCGAAGTTGCCGCGCAGACCGAGGTGCTTGCCGTACAGCATCTGCGGGTTGATGTAGGACCAGATCTCGTCGAGGGCCCCCACCTGCGGCCGCACCATACGGTCGGGGCGGGGCGGCGGCAGGGGCGGGAGTTCCGTTCGCACCGCGGGCGCCTCGGACCGCGCGGTTAAAGTGGCGGTGGCACGCGGTGCGGGAGCTTTGCGAGCGGGCGGATCGACGGGCGCCGCCGCCGGGGCGGCCGCACCACTCTCCATCAGCTGCAAGAGGGTCTCGAGACCGGTCATCGCGTCCGAACAGTAGTGGACCCGGCCGCGGTAGGCCGGCGCGATCCGTTCCTCGGTGAACCGGGCGGACAGCGCGGCGCCGCCGACCAGGATCGGCACCTCGATGCCGGCTGCCGCCAGATCTTCGGCGGTCACAACCATCTGGTGCGCCGACTTCACCAGCAGACCCGACAGACCCACCGCATCGGGTCGGTGCTCGCGCACCGCCTGCACCAGGACCTCGGGGTGGACCTTGATCCCGAGGTCGATCACCTCGAAGCCGTTGTTGGTGAAGATGATGTCGACCAGGTTCTTGCCGATGTCGTGGACGTCGCCCTTGACCGTCGCCAGCACAACCTTGCCGCGCGAGGACGAGGTCTCGGCGTCCATGAACTGCTCGAGGTGCGACACGGCCGCCTTCATCGCCTCAGCGCTCTGCAGGACCTCGGCGACGATCAGTTCGTTGTCGTTGAAGAGGCGGCCGACCTCGGCCATCCCGGCCATCAGAGGTCCGTTGATGATGTCGAGAGGTGCCAGTCCCTCCGCAAGCTTGAGATCGAGGTCGATGATCAGCCCGGTGCGGCTGCCGTCGATGATGTAGCCCGCGAGCCGCTCGTCGATCGGTTGTTCGGGGCGAACGACCGCCTCCCGTTTGGCGCCGCGGAAGTGGTCGGTCACCCGGGCGACGTGGTAACCGTGGATGGCGGCGCGTTCTTCGGGGCTCTGCTCGCGCCAGTCGCGAGGAGCGTTCGCGAGTTTCGGGTCGGCGGCATCGCCCGCGGCCGGTGGCGTGTTGGCGAGCAACGCTTCGACCATCCGACGTTCCGCCTCCGGGATCGAGGCGTAGCGCTCGAGCCGCTCGCTGTTGACGATCGCCAGATCGAGCCCGGCCTTGGTGCACAGGTAGAGAAAGACCGAGTTGACGATCTCGCGGGCGCGCACCGGCAGGCCGAATGAGACGTTCGAGATCCCGAGCACGGTGGTGCAGGCGGGAAAGACCTCCTTGATCAGCCTGAGGCCCTCGATGGTCTCCACCGCACCGCCGATGTAGTTCTCGTCGCCGCTCGCCGCCGGAAAGACCAGCGGGTCGAAGACGATGTCTGATTCCGGGACCCCGTACTTTCCGGTCAGCAACCGGTGGCCTCGCCTCGCGATCTCGAGCTTGCGCGCCCGGGTGAAGGCCTGCGCCTGCGCGGGGTCCTCGTCGATGGTGCCGAAAATCACCGCCGCGCCGTAGCGCCGCAGCAGCGGCGCCACCGCCTGGATCCGCTCCTCGCCGTCCTCGAGGTTGATCGAGTTGACGATGGACTTGCCCTGGCAGTAGGTCAAGGCGACCTCGACCGCGGCGGCATCGGTGGAGTCGATCATGATCGGCGCTTTGACAGCGCGGCCGAGGCGGTCGAAGAGCTCTCGGATCGCCCCCACCTCGTCACTCTCGGTCGACTGCAGACAGACGTCGAGGATCTGGGCGCCGCCCTTGACCTGGCGGCGGGCGATCTCGACCGCGTCGTCCCACTGCTGTGCCGCCACCATCTCACGGAACTTCTTGGAGCCGATGACGTTGGTGCGCTCGCCCACCAACAGTGGGCGGGTGGTGTCGTCAGGCTCCACGAGATCGATCCCGGTGAAGACCGCGCGGCGCGGCGGGTCGATGTCGAGCGGTCGCGGGCGGCGGCCCACGACCATCTTGGCAAGGGCAGCGGTGTGGGCATCCGCTGGTGCCGCAGCACCCGCCGACGATGTTGAGCCACCCGGCGTCGGCAAAACGCGCGAGGGCCGCGGCCAGCGAGGCGGGCGTCTCCGAATACCGGCCGTCTTCGTCGGGCAGCCCGGCGTTCGGGAAACAGGAGACCGCCCACCGCGAGCGCCGGTGGAAGGTCCGCAGGTGGTCGGTCATGAGGTCGGGGCCGGTGGCGCAGTTGAGCCCCACCGCCAGCAGGCCGGCGTGCTCGATGGAGGCGAGGAAGGCATCGGCGGCCTGTCCGCCGAGCATCGTTCCCGAGGTCTCGATAGTGCCCGATACCACCAGCGGCCGCCGGACGCCGGCGTCGGCAAAGGCGCGCTCAGCGGCGATCAGGGCGGCCTTGACATTGCGGGTGTCCTGACAGGTTTCGATAAACAGAATATCGGCGCCGCCCTCGAGCAGACCACGGACCTGTTCACCGAAGGTCCACACGAGTTCGGAGAAGGTGACCCCTCCGGTGACTGAGATCGCCTTGGTGGTGGGGCCGATGGAGCCGACCACGAATCGCGGTCTGTCGGGGGTCGAAAACCCCCGGACCGCCTCGACCGCGAGCTCGGCAGCTCGCCGGTTCAGCGCCCGCGCCTCGTCTTCGAGCCCGTACTCCGCGAGCACCAGCGGGGTGCCGCCGAAGGTGTCGGTCTCGATCAGGTCCGCGCCGGCAGCGAGATAGGCCCGGTGGACGTCGAGGATGACGTCCGGCCGGGTGCGCACCAGGATCTCGTTGCAGCCCTCGAACTCTGCGCCGCCGAAGTCCGCGGGACCGAGGTCCTTCGACTGCAGCATCGTCCCCATGGCTCCGTCGAGCACCAGGATGCGCTCCGCCATGATCGCGCGCAACTCCTCCGTGCGGTCCGAACCGGCCGCAGTGAAGGGGCGAGCATTCGAGGAATCAGTCATTTCGTCTATTTCGTCCATATCAAAACTGAGGGTAACCGATGAGGCGGCTACGACGCTACTTCCGCGGAGACGGGGCCCCGTTTTTGAGAGGCCTTACCGAGGTTGACACCCCGATGTTTCTGGCGTCATTGCCCGTGAGGAGCCACCTTTAGCATTGTTCGCCCGAGGGAACCCCCCAACGTGGAGTATGGAGAGTCGAACAATGCAAAAGATGGCACCTCCGCCGCACGCAGACCGTTTCCGAACGCTCTTCCCGAGAGGAGCCAGGCACGCGGCCCGGCGGACGGGCCGGATGCCAGGCACCTCCGCCGCACGCATTTGCTCGCCCGGCCTGAGAGCACTCGGACGTTTCCCGCCGGCAACGCCCTGCGATGATCCAAATTCGAAATTCGAAATCCGAAATTCGAAATTGCTAGTGCTCCGCCGCCTGGTCGATCAGAGGCAGGATCGCCTGCGGCTGTTTGAAGGGCGCGATGAGGTACGCCCCGGCGGCATGATCGGGTGCTTCGCGCAGCAACCTCACCGCCCACTCGTAGCCGATCTTCTCGGCGTCGGCGCCGGCGTTTTCGAGATCCGACAACAGGCTCTCCGGAACCACGATGCCCGGCACTTCGTGGTGCAGCCGCATCGCCATCTTGAGCGACCGCAGCGGCCACACCGCCGCCAGGGTCGGGACCGGCAGCCCGCCGCCGAAGAGCGCGGTGAAACGATCCCACGCCTGCCAGTCGAAGGTGACCTGGCTCATGGCGAAGTGGGCGCCGTTGTCGATCTTTCGCCGCAAGCGATCGGCCTCCTTCTGAGGATCGTCGGCTGCCGGATTGACGGCGACTCCGATCAGAAAGCCCGGCGGGTCGCCGATCCGATTTCCGGCGCAGTCAAAGCCCTCGGCCAACCGCGACAGCGCCCGCACCAGTTCGAAGATGTCGACGTGGTAGACGTCGTGCACCCCGGGGTAGTCACCGAGCTGGGAGGGATCGCCGGTGATGGCGAGCAGGTTGCGGATGCCCCCGCGCCAGGCGCCGAGAAGCTGCGACTGCAGACCCATGAGACTGGCGTCGCGCGGCGTGATGTGCGGCACCGCCTCGAGCCCGGTCCGCTGCTGGACCAACTGGCCGAGGAAGATGGGATCCATCCGCAGCCGCGCCAGCGGGTTCGAGTTGATGTCGACGCCATCGACGTCGGGGTGGCCCGCGATCGCCGCGGCGGCCTCCAGGAGCGCGTCGACGTTGGTCCCCTTGGGCGGGTCGAGTTGGACCAGACGGACAAAACGTCCCCTCTCGAGCTTGGCCGCGAGCGCTGATGAGGGACGAATCGCTTCCGGGGCCGGTGGGCTCGCTTCGACCGCCACCACGGTGGTGGTGCGGGGCTGGGGAGCGAGATCTCGCACCGCGTCGGCGATCGCGCGGATGTGCTCCGGTCCGGTGCCGCAGCACCCGCCGACCACCGCCGCCCCGAGACCGACCGCCTGGCGGACGAACTGTGCGAGATAGACCGGTGTGGCCGGCGGCATCAGGATCCGGCCCTCGCGGCGCACCAGGGTCCCGGCATTGGGCGATGCCGCCAACGGCACCCGCAGCTGGGTCACCTGGCGCAGGATCTCGAGGGTCCCCATGGGCCCCGGGGCACAGTTCACTCCGACCGCCACGAGATCGAGTTCGGCAAGCTCGTCGAGGTGCTCGGCCTGCTCCTTGTAGGGGTGAGGGGGTCGCTCGTGGGCGAAGGTCATCATCCCGATCAGCGGGAGATCGGTGACGCTGCGCACCGCCGCCACCGCAATCGCCAACTCGTCGACCCGGAAGAATGTCTCGAGGATCAGAAGGTCTGCGCCGCGCCCGGCAAGAATCGATGCCTGCTCGGCATGAGCCAGCGGGATCATGGCCCGACCCTCGGGCTCATCGAGATCCAACACGCCGGCGAGCGGCGAGATCGAGCCGCCGATCAAGATCTCGCGACCCGAAATCTCCCGGGCTTCACGCGCCAATTTGACGGATCCGGCATTGATCTTCTCGGTGAGATCCCCCGCCCCAGCCCGTTCCAGCCGGGGTCTGGAACACCCGAAACTGGAAGTCTCGATGAGCTCCGCTCCGGCTTCGATATAGGCGAGGTGAATATCGAGAACCGCCTGCGGGTGTTGGTGAACCGCCAGATCCATGCGCGCGCCTTCCGGCAGGCGTTGCATGAGTTCCGACCCCATCGCACCGTCCATGACCACGACATGATCGGCGAGGCGGCGGCGCAGATCTTCAGCCTTCACAGCGCCAACCTCTCAGCCACCGATTCGACAAACGCCTTCTCGATGTCTCCTTGTTCTGCCATGCACAGGAAGGCGTCGAGAGGGCCCTGCCCCACAGGGTCGATTCCCGGCGAACTCGGACTCACCTCGGCCGCGGCGATCCAGAATCCTCGGACCCCGGCCCGCGCCGCACACGCGATGTCCCAGTCCCAGTTGTCGCCGACCATCAGACATTCCTCGGGGCGCCGGCCGAGCTCCGCGACGATGTCACGGTAGTAGGTCTCGTGCGACTTGGTGGCGCGGCAATTCTCATAGGCGGTCACGAGATCGTAATCGAATCGGTCGACCCCGACGCCTCCCCACAGCATGCGTTGCTCGATCGCGGTACGGGGGAACAGGGGGTTGGTGGCGATCACGACCTGCAGGCCTCGCCGCCCGGCCCACTCGACGATCTTCGGCGCCGCCGGACGCGGCGCGATCATCGACTGGAGCGACGGATAGGCTTCACTGTAGAACCGCTCGAGCAGAGGCTCGAGCACCGACCGCGGGACGCCGAGCGCCGGATAGAAAGCTTCGGCGAAGATCTCCTCGTTGGTTGGGCCGGCGGCGTCATTGCAGTCCATGGCGCGGGTGGCGGCCAGCAGTTCGGCGATGAATCGGTCGGGATCGACAATGTCCACCACGAAGCGTTTGAGCGCCTCGAAATACGCCGGGATGAAGGTGCGCACCGGATTGTCGATCAACGTGTCGTCGAGATCGAGCAGAAGGGCCTTGAGGCCGCGTACGTGGTCATTGGGGGAGTATAACGACGCGAATTCGGAATTCGGAATTCGGAATTCGGAATTACGGCCCAGCCCTCCCTCCGTAACTGAGCACCCGGGTGTTCAGGAGGACCGCGCGGAAACGAGCCGCGTGCGGCGGAGCGTGCCATTTTCAATATTGTTGGACTCACGGCCCTTCACTTCGGCGGAATCTCCCGGGCCAACAATGTTGAAGGTGGCAACTCCCGGGAAGGACGCACGGAAACGTGCCGCGTGCGGCGGAGCGTGCCATTTTCAATATTGTTGGACTCACGGCCCTTCACTTCGGCGGAATCTCCCGGGCCAACAATGTTGAAGGTGGCAACTCCCGGGAAGGACGCGCGGAAACGTGCCGCGTGCGGCGGAGCGTGCCATTTTCAATATTGTTGGACTCACGGCCCTTCACTTCGGCGGAATCTCCCGGGCCAACAATGTTGAAGGTGGCAACTCCCGGGAAGGACGCGCGGAAACGAGCCGCGTGCGGCGGAGGTGCCATTTTCAATATTGTTGGACTCACGGCCCTTCACGTCGGCGGAATCTCCCGGGCCAACAATGTTGAAGGTGGCAACTCCCGGGAAGGACGCACGGAAACGTGCCATGGCACAATCCTCTCGTGCCGACGACGATGTTCCTGCTGGTTCCGCTGTGCGCTCTGGTGGCGGCGGCGTATGCGGCGGTCGGTCTAGGAGGCGGAACCGGCTATCTGGCCCTGATGACGCTGTTCGGGATGGACACCGAGACGATGCCGTCGACCGCACTCCTCCTCAACGTTGTCGTCACCGGTGCCGCGCTCCTGCGGTTCGGGCTTGCCGGGCGGTTGCGGCCGCGGCTGCTGCTGCCCTTCCTGCTCCCGGCCGTTCCAGCGGCCTTTGCAGGGGGGCTGATCTCCGCACCTCGGCAGGTCTTTCTCTTCGCCCTCGCGGTGGGTCTCGCCGCCGCGGCAGTGGCGATGTTGCGGTCGGCCGGCTCGGATGAAGAACCCACAACGCCGGCGCCCGCCGCACTGTTGGCGGTGGCCATCCCGTCCGGGATTCTCATCGGATTGGCGTCGGGTTTTCTCGGTATCGGCGGCGGGGTGTTTCTGGGCCCTCTGGTGCTCCTGCTCGGGTGGGCGGCGCCGCGAGAAGTCGCGGCGATGAGTTCGGCCACGGTCTTCACCCTTTCGATCGCGGGGCTTGCAGCCCACGGCCTTCGGGGCTCGATCGACCTCCACATCGCCGGCCCGCTGGCCATCGCCGTGCTGGCCGGCGGTCTCGCCGGCGCCCACCTCGCAGAAACCCGTCTCTCGCCCGCTGCTCTCAAACGCCTGTTCGCGGCGATCATCCTGATAGCTGCAGCACGCGCCGCCTTCACCGCTTTGACCTGACGTCACGCGCTCCCACGCCAATCCGATAGGTTAGAATGCCCGCTTGGGTTCGACCCATACGAGGGAGTCAATGAACGATCAACAGCGCCAGAATCACCGGCTCGGTATCCTCACCAGCGGCGGCGACGCGCCCGGCATGAACGCCGCGATCCGCGCTGCGGTGCGAACCGCGCTCGAGGCCGGCGTCGAGCCGGTCGCAATCCGCGAGGGATTCCGCGGACTTGTCGAGGGCGGCGAGTTTTTTGAGCCCATGGGGTGGGACTCGGTCGGCGGCATCATGCACAAGGGCGGCACGATCATCGGCACCGCCCGCTGCGATGAGTTTCGGACCCGTGAGGGTCGGCTGAGGGCGGTCCATAACCTGGTCGAGAACGGTATCAACCATCTCATCGTGATCGGCGGCGACGGCAGTCTCACCGCGGCCGATCTCCTCCACCGCGAATGGTCCGAACTCCTCGAGGAGCTGGTGAACCAGGGCCGGGTGGCGGGCGAAACCGCCGACCGCCACCGCACGCTCTCGCTCGTCGGACTCGGCGCCTCGATCGACAACGACATGGCCGGCACCGACATGTCGATCGGCGCCGACACCGCTCTCCACCGGATCACCGAAGCGGTGGACGCCATCGGCGCTACCGCGGCCAGCCATCAACGCACGTTCGTGGTCGAGGTCATGGGCCGGCACTGCGGTTATCTGGCCCTGATGAGCGGTCTCGCCACCGGCGCCGACGCAGTACTCATCCCGGAAGCGCCACCCGCCGGTGAGACGTGGCAGCAGATCCTCCCCCGCCGCTTGCGGGCCGGACGCGAGGCGGGGCGCAGAGACAGTATCGTCGTCCTCGCCGAAGGCGCTGTTGACAGTGAAGGACACCTCATCACTGCAAAAGAAGTGCAGGAAGTCCTCGAGATCCACATGGAGGAAGACGTCCGGGTGACCATCCTCGGACACGTTCAGCGCGGCGGCCAACCCACCGCGTACGACCGCATGATGGCGACCCTGCTCGGCCACGCCGCTGTCAACGAGGTCCTGGGGGCTGACAAAGACGCCCCGCCCCAACTGGTCGGTGTGCGTCACAACCGGGTCACCCGGCAACCGTTGGCTGAGTGTGTCGCGGCCACCCAACAGGTCGCTGCCGCCATCGATGCCCGGGAATTCAACGAAGCCCTGAGGCTGCGAGGTGGCGGGTTCTCCGACAACCTCGACACCCTGCAGACCCTCTTGCGGTCACTTCCCAACCCACCTCGCCCGGACCAGCGGCGTCTCCGGCTGGCGGTGCTTTCCTCCGGTGGGCCATCGCCCGGCATGAACACCGCCACCCGCGCGGCGGTTCGCATCGGGCTCGACGAGGGCCACGTCATGCTCGGCGTCAACGGCGGTTTTCGCGGCCTCATCGAGGGCGACGTCGAAGAACTGGGGTGGATGAGCGTCCGCGGTTGGACCACCGCCGGGGGCTGCGAACTCGGCGTCAACCGGGTGATCCCGCGCGGCAAGGACTTTTACGCCATCGCCCGCACCATCGAGGACCTCTCAATCGACGGCATCCTCATGATCGGCGGCTGGTCGGGCTACGACTCGTGTCTCCGTCTGGCCCTCAAGCGCGAGGCGTTTCCGGCCTTCAACATTCCGATCATCTGTCTGCCGGCCACCATCAACAACAATTTGCCGGGCTCCGAGCTGTCAGTCGGCGCGGACACCGCCCTCAACGCCATCGTCCAGGCGGTCGACAAGATCAAGCAGTCGGCGGTGGCGTCGCGGCGCTGCTTCGTGGTCGAGGTCATGGGCCGCTACTGTGGATACCTGGCGCTGATGGGCGGTCTCGCGAGCGGCGCCGAACGGGTCTACCTCCACGAGGAGGGGGTCACGATCGCCGATTTGCAGGCCGATGTCGAGAGCCTCGTCAGCGGGTTTCAGGGCGGCAAGCGCCTCGGTCTGATGATCCGCAACGAAAACGCCAACCCCTGCTACAGCACCCAGTTCATGGTGTCGCTCTTCGAGGAGGAAGGCAAGGACCTCTTCGAGGTGCGGCAGGCGATCCTCGGCCACCAACAGCAGGGCGGCAACCCGACACCGTTCGACCGCATTCTCGCCACCCGGCTCGCCAAACGCTGCGTCGAGCGGCTGATCGACGAGGTCGAGGCCGGCACCGACGCGGCGCTTGCCATCGGCATCGCCGACGGCAAGGTGGAGTTTTGCGAGTTGGAGGGCCTCAGACGAGAGGTCGACCCCGAGAACCAGCGCCCCAAACACCAGTGGTGGATGGAGGTGCGGCCGATCGCGCGGCTGCTCGCGCAGCCGGGACCGAGCAGCAAGTTCTTAATTTTGAATTTTGAATTTTGAATTGAGCGGTCTGGCGCCTCTGAGGTGGAATGACGTTCTGAACGCGCTTCCCGGGAGTTGCCACCTTCAACATTGTTGGCCCGTTGCAACCTGCCGACATGGGCACCCGTGGATCCAACAATGTTGAAAATGGCACGCTCCGCCGCACGATGGCACGCGGGACGCGTGCCCCACAATGCAACCGTTTCCGGTCCGGTTGTGGGGCAGCCGTCCCGGCTGCCAATCGGAAATCTCCAATCGGGTAAACTGACTGCCTCTAGGGAGGTACTCATGAAATGCGCAACGGTGCTCAGCCTGATCCTCATCGTTCTCGCCTGCGGTGGTGCGCCGCAACCGGCGGCTCCGGTTCTCGAGGAAGAGGTGCCGGCGCCTCCGATTGCGAGCACAGTCGGCGCGCCGGACGGCGTGTCGATCGCCTACACCATCCGCGGCAGCGGCTCGCCCGCCCTCGTCTTCATCCACGGGTGGATGTGCGACCAGACCTTCTGGGACGCGCAGATCGAGCCCATGGGTGAGTCCTCCACGGTCGTCACCATCGACCTTCCGGGGCATGGGCTCTCCGGGATGGACCGCGACGGTTGGCCGTTGATGGCATTCGGCACCGACGTTCAGGCTGTGGTCGAACACCTCGGCCTCGACGAAGTGATCCTTGTGGGCCACTCGATGGGCGGACCGGTGGCGCTCGAGGCGGCGCGTCTGATGCCCGACCGCGTGATCGGTGTGATAGGGGTCGACTCGCTTCAGGATGCCGGCGCGACCTACGACCCCGAACAGTCCCAGGCCATTCTTGCGGCTTTCAGAACCGACTTTTTCGGCACCTGCAACCAATTCGTAGGCTCGATGTTCCCCGAGGACGCCGACCCGGCGCTGGCGGACGAGGTGCGGACCGAAATGTGCGCGGGTTCTCCGGAGGTCGGAAACGTCCTGATGGAGCAGTTCATGGATTACGACATGGCAGCCGCCCTGGCCGCAATCGACGTGCCCGTGCGCTGCATCAACGCGGCGATGTGGCCAACCAATATCGAGGGCAACCGCGCCTACCACGAGGACTTCGACGCCGTGATCATCGAAGGCCCGGGTCACTTTCTGATGATGGAAGAACCGGGACAGTTCAACGCCCAGTTGTTCCTGGTCGTCGAGGAGATGAGCAAACAAATGTAGCCGCCCGCTCGCGGCATGAAACTTGGGGCCTGGGGCTTGAAGCGTGACGACGGTGCCCCGCGACACCGGAAAGAACTGGAGAAATGGCCGCGTGCGGCGGAGGTGCCATTTTCAATATTGTTGGACTCACGAACATTGGCGTCAGTTCTGGCGACACGGGCCAACAATGTTGAAGGTGGCTCCTCCCGGGAAGCGCGTATCGAAAGACGGCCCACCACTGCCGTCGACAAACGGGGGCACGCAACCTTGACATCCAGGTGCACACTCATTGTGGTGCGGCCGTCCCGGCCCATCCGGTCGCAGGCGGCCACCCACCAACCAGAGACGCGAACACTCTGTCGCCCCCTCCGGGGCTTTCATTCTCTTATTGCCCGGTTACCTGGGGCTCACGCCCCAGGCTCATTCCTGACGCCCCTCCGGGGCTGGGTACCGCGCCACGCTGTGACAATACCGGGGATGCGATGAAAGCCGCGGAGCGGCGAAAGAAAATAGCCCGGGGCGTGAGCCCCGGGTCTTCAATCCCGAAATAAATCCAAGCCCCGGAGGGGCGACAGATCGAACGCAACTCAGTCGGCGATTTCGATCACGAACCCCGGTCGCTCGAAGTAGCCCTTGTCGACGATCTCACGTGCCTTTGAAGCGCGCCCACTGCGGGATGTCGCGGTGGTAGGTCCGGGTCATGTGATAGAGCTGCATGCCCGAGTTGGCGGCCATGAGGTACATGGTTTTGGCCGGGTTCCACGGGTTGGGCACGACCAGAAACAGCCCGTCGTCGGAGGCGCCGTAGTTCTCCCCCATCCACTCGAAATAGTCGCGGCCGAAGGCCACGGGCAGATCCTCCGGCACGTGGCCGAAGAAGTAGTTGTCCGCGGTGGTCCCCATCACCATGAGGTCGCTCGCGGCCACCTGGTCCTGGTTGATCTCCGCATCCTTGACCAGCGGCGGCAAAATTTCGATGTAGATATCGGCCACCATCTCCTGCCAGCGCCGGGCCATGGTGTGGTTGGCCTCGTCCTGCCGCGCGGTGCCGTAGACGATCAGGGTGTCGTGGAACTCGTCGATGAAGTTCGACCACGCGTAAAAAGTCGGGTGCTCGACGGGAATGTCGTGGAGGGCGTCGAACACCACCCGGGTCGGCCGCCCGTCGAAGTGGAGCTGGATCGGATCGTCGCCGTCCACTGTCACCTGCCGCAACAGGCGCTCGCCGTCGACCTCGACCTCGAGGTGGGTCACGAAGCGGTAGGGCACGCCCTCCTGGTCCACCTTCAGTTCGAGATCCCACCCGCCGCGCCGCACCTTCTCGATTTCGACCGACGGAACGGGCCGCGGCAGACCGGTGCGGTCGAGCCACTGGCGGACGAAGGGCGTCAGGACCTTGCCGGAGACTTCCTCGGCCACCTCGAGAAACTGGAGCGTGGTCATCTCGTCGCCGCGGTAGCGGTCGTGGACAGTCGACATCACTTCGAAGAAGGCCTCGTTACCGAGCAGCAATCGCAGCTGGTGGAGGGCGAAGGTGCCCTTGATCCGTGGCAGCAGATAGGGCCCGTAGCGGTCGTAGGCGCGATTGGCATTGATGGCCGGAAGGTCGTCCTCGCGCGAGACCGTGTAGAGATAGCGCGCCTCGAGGGCCGCCAGATCGTCGGCCAGCTGTTCGGCGGCGGCCACGGCGTCCTCGTCGTCGAGACCGTCGAGCATCCGCCAGTAGGCCGCGGTGGCGCTGACGAACCAGCTCACCGCCGGGCTCGCAGGTTCGACGGTGCCGCGCCAGAGGTCCTTCTTGGTGATTTCGAACTCCGGTGCGAGGTCTCCGAGCTCGAGAGCTTTCTCGTCCGAAGCCTCCGCCTCCGCGATCGCCTTCTGCCGCGCCGCCTTGAGCTGGTCGGCGACGAAGACCGGGCTCACGACCGAGTAGCCGAGGCTGAGGTGGGGCTCGGCGCCGGGAAGGTCGGGCAGGTAGCGCCACCCTGCAGTGGGGAACTTTTCTCGCAGGGTCACCTTGCCGTGGTGGGCGAGAAAGACCATCTGCTCCGCCATCGCCGTATTGGTGATTTTGCCGTCGCAGGCGTGGGCGCGGTTGACGGGCGACGAGGCCCAGAGATCCACGCCGGCGTTGGCGTCGATCTCGCCCTTGTACTCGGCGTAGAACTCGTTGAAGGCCACATCGCGGTTCCACGGCGAGAACATGAGGTCGAAGGGGCGGTCGTCGGGCTGGGCCACGTACTCCTTGCGCACCTCGGGGTCGCGGTTGTTGTTGTTGGCCCACAGAAAACCGGGAGTGCCGAAGGGGCTCATGTCCTCGGAGGTGCGCCACAGCTTCTTGGTGTGGGTGCCGAGAAGGAGGATCGCCACTTCACCGGTCTTGAAGTCCGCGATCGGCCAGTCGTTGGTGTACATCCCGTTGTTCTTCTCCCACAAGATGCGGACCACGTCGTCGATCGAGGAGGAGTACTGGGCGGCCTTGCGGGCGCGGTTGGACTGCGGGGTCGAGTCCTCCTCGTAAGGGGTCTGCATCACGGTGGTTTCTCCGAACGCGATCCCGGCCGAGTTGAGGTAGAAGTCTGCACCGGAGTGAATACCGCCGGGGAACGTGTGGTAGACGAGGCGGTGGCCTTCGGAGGGCTCGATGTCGGTGATGACGTTCCAGTGGACGCCGGTGAAACCGCCCCACATGAAGATCTGCCCGAACACGATGTCGCCGTTCTTTGTCGCCGGGCCGGTGGCGGCGAAGGCCGAGCACTTGTGCTGCCCGGGCTCGATGTCGAGTTCCTCGTCGGGAGAGGCGAAGGCCTGCCCGGTGAGGGAGTTCGGGGTCACCTCGAGGGCGTCCTCGAGCTGGCCGAGGTCGATCACCGAGTTCAACGCCACGATGTCGCGAAGGTCGATCGGCCGTCCCCAGACCTCGCCGCCGGCATCGGAGGCGCCATCGGCGATGCCCTGCATCTCGGTCAGGTACTCGTCGTCGTACTTGCGCAGAAACAGCGCGTCGGTCTCGAAGCGGATGGTCCGCCACCCCGCCTCGGGATCCTCCTTGTGCTGCAGCACGCCGAGCTTGCGGACGTACTCGGCGATCTCGTCGGGCATCAGCGAACCGTACTGGAAGCCCCGCTCGTAGGGCTCGCCCTCGATGTGGACGAAGACCCACCCCTGGTCGTCGTAGCGGAAACCGTTCCCCGACCAGCGCACGGTCTCGGGAGGGATGTAGGCGGCGATGTCCTCGACCCGCTCGACCCGGATGTCGTCAAACCACGCGGTGCCGCGGGCGGTGCCGTTGTAGCCCAGGTGGAGTTCGACCCGGTCCTCGGCGGCGACCGCGATGAAGAGTTGATCGACTCGCGTCCAATCCGAGTCGCCGCCGACCGCAGACGAGTGCATGGTGAAGGGCAGGGCCTGCATGCTCAGACACGCCGGCAGGGCCGTCGGGTACTTTGCCATGGGGTCTGAAATCACGCCCTCGGTGCGGATCCACCCGCTCAAACGGTAGAGCTTGCCGACCTCGAGTGCCACCGGCTCGGAGACCGCGGTCGCCTTGCCGTGCCCTCTCACGGCCAGCTTCGCGCTGCCGACGCCTTCGTGCATCTGGTCGGTGACGCCGACAAGCTCGGCGCCGACGCTCGACGCAACCGCCGCGAGCTGCCAGCCGGTGATCGCTCCTCCCGGTTCCAACCGCTCGAAGCCCGGATTGGCCACCTCCACATCAGCCGCGGCAGCCGGGATTGCGACACCCCAAGCGATGACCACCCCAACGACCACGACCCGAAACACCAATCCTGTACGCTTCATCATCACGAGGCCCCCCTAGTGCCGGATTGTAACTGCAATTCCGGAGCGGGAATCCGCAAGGCGGATTCCCGCTCCGGAATTGCTACCATAGCTGAACCCGACCGGAGGTCCCATGAATCCCTGTGCGCAAGCGCTTCTTGAAGGCATCATCGACTATGCCGGGCTGTTTCCGCCGGCCGCCCACCCGATGGAGGAAGCGTTCTCCCGCTACCTCGCCCACCGGCGGTCCGAAGACGGTTGGATGCTGGCCCGGTTCGTGTGTCCGGCGGCGCGCCTCGACGAGCTCGAATTTCTGCTCACGGATGATGCGGTCCAGGCGGCGAAGATCGACGTCGCAGTGCTCGGCCGCGGCGGCGCCACGCTGGACGAATTCGTGAAGGCCACCGATGAGGACGCCGCCCTGATCCGTGCCTTCCTCTCCCGTCAGCAGGGCCGCGCAACTGCCGATGTCTTCGAGGTCCGTCTGCCGGAGGCGGGCGGTGCTGCAGTCGCGGTCGAGAAGGCGTGGCGGAGCCTCACCGAGAACGGCGCGACCGAAATGACGCCGTACTTCGAGGTTTCTCTCCTCGGCGAATGGCGGCCGCGGTTGCCGGCGGCGGCGGCGGCCATCCGCGACGCCACCCGCACCGCGGGTGGTGACCACCGCCTCGGCCTCAAGATCCGCTGCGGCGGTCTCGACCCGGCCGCGATCCCGGAACCGATGGCGGTGGCCGCCTCGATCGCCACCTGCCGCGCCACCGGGGTGCCGCTCAAGGCCACCCAGGGGCTGCACCACCCCTTCCGCCACACGGACGAGGCTCTCGGCGCCGACGTCCACGGATTTCTCAACCTGTTCACGGCCGGCGGTCATGGCCCACACCCACGACCTGCCGGTCAGAAGGCTCACCGAGATCATCGCCGACACCGACACCGAGTCGTTTGTCGTCGAGGCCGACCGGTTGGCGTGGCGCGATCTCGAGGCCTCGGCCGCCGAGGTGGCCGCGGCCCGGTCCGGCGTGCTGACGACTTTCGGCAGCTGCAGCTTTTCAGAGCCGCGCGACGATCTCCGTGTGCTCGACCATCATCAACCAGCTCAAAGGAGCCCGTGCAATGACCCGTCCCGACCCCGAACTGCGTTCCTTCATCGAGGTGTCCGCCGGCTCGGACTTCACGATCCACAACCTCCCCTACGGCGTCTTCAAACCGGCCTTCGGGGCGGGCCCCCGGATCGGGGTCGCGATCGGCGACCAGATCCTCGATCTCTCGGTGCTCGCGGACCGCGGGTTGCTCTCAGGCCCCGAGATGGGGACCGCGGCGGTCCTCGGTCTTTCCAGCCTCAACGCCTTCATGGCCCTCGGACGCCCGGCGTGGCGTGAAGTGCGAGCCAAACTGACCCAGCTCCTCCGTCACGACCAGCCGGCTTTGAGGGACGACGCCGGCCTCCGCAACGCCGCCCTGGTGCCGGCCGCCAGCGTCGAGATGCTGCTGCCGGCCACAATCGGCGACTACACCGACTTCTACTCCTCGCGCGAACACGCCACCAACGTCGGCATCATGCTGCGCGGCGCTGACAACGCCCTCCAGGCGAACTGGCTCCACCTACCCGTCGGCTACCACGGCCGCGCGAGCTCGGTCATCGTCAGCGGCACCGACGTTCGGAGACCGATGGGCCAGACCAAGGCCCCCGATGCCGAGGCGCCTTCCTACGGCCCCAGCCGCCTGATGGACTTCGAGCTCGAGATGGGCTTCTTCGTCGGCCCGGGCAACGACCTCGGCACCCCGATCCCCATCGACAGGGCGGCCGACCACATCTTCGGGATGGTCCTCGTCAACGACTGGTCGGCGCGCGACATCCAAGCCTGGGAGTACGTGCCGCTGGGCCCGTTCCTGGCCAAGAACTTCGCGACCTCGATCTCGCCCTGGGTGGTGACCATGGATGCCCTCGAGCCCTTCCGGTGCGCGGGCCCCACCCAGAACGACCCCGAGCCCCTCCCCTACCTCAAACAACCCGGCGACTGCGCATACGACATCGCGCTCGAGGTCCAGCTGCGGCCGGAAAAGACCGCGGCGCCGGAGACCATCGCCACCTCGAACTTCAAATACATGTACTGGTCGATGTGCCAGCAGCTCGCCCACCACACCGTCAACGGCTGCAACACCCGCCCCGGCGACCTCTACGGCTCGGGCACCATCTCCGGCCCGGAGAAACACGAGCGCGGCTCGATGCTCGAGCTGAGCTGGCGCGGATCCGAGCCCATCACCCTGGCCGACGGCGAGGAGAGGAAGTTCCTTGCCGACGGCGACACCGTCACCCTGCGCGGGCACTGCGAGAAAAACGGCATCCGGGTCGGCTTCGGCGAAGTGAGCGGGAAGCTGCTGCCAGCGAACGAATAATTCCGGCGCCCGGCAGCTGCAGGCAAAGAAAACGCAAAGGCGCAGAGACGCAAAGACGCAGAGGGGTCCTACCGAGGTCAGCACCCGCCGAGGTTTTGGCCGCCCTGCGGCCAGGAACCGTTGTGACAGTTTTTGCACGGAACACTCGCGTTCGGGTGCGACAACTGTCACAGCGGCCAGCGCTCTCAGAGAGCGCTGGCCTCGCCTCTCACATACTTCAGCTGAATGCATCTCCCCCGAAAAACCGCTGCGGTCACTCCAGCAAACCACGATCAATCGACTTGAATGCCTTTGCGTCTCTGCGCCTTTGCGTTGAATTCCGTGCGCGTGCTCACTCGTCGAGGAGCTTGGCCTCGCCGAAGACCGGCCGACCGGCCAGCGAAATGTGGAAGCCGTAGACCAGCAGGGCAACCATGGCGGCGATGGGGATCAAGGACGGTTGGGCGTACCAGGCCGCTATGTCGGTGGTGGAGACGACCTGCGAGAGCATGTCGCTGAGGTAGAACCCCACGGTCCCGGCTACGAGACCGAACCGCACGACGACGAAAAGGACGGCCGAGACCATCAGCGTCGTCTGGATCCACGCGACGATGGGTGTGTCGGATCCCGGCACTCCGTTCATGAAGCCGATCAACAGGATGAAGACGGCCCCGGCGAGCCAGAATCGTCGCAGCAGGATTCGCAGCAGGAGCAGGACGAACAGCCCCTGCATCACCTGGAGGAGGGCGTGAATCGAGGTGTCCACGGTGAAACCGAGGGCAAATCTCGCGTTGAACAGCATGTTTCCGTTCAGACCGTAAAGCTGGATGGGTCGGCCCGTCAGCATGAGGAAGAGATCGTCCAGATGCTCAAGAACCCCGAATGTACCAGCCAAAATGCCCCCGATGAGAATGTCCCTCCCAATCATCGGGTCCCGGAAATTCCCTGCCAGCAGCCGATTCCACGAAATGATGGCCTCGGGCCAGCGGCGGCGGACGTACGGCTCGAGGCCGACGTAGAGCAGCCAGAGGTTGGCCGCCAGAAAGAGGTTGTAGCCGACGTCGGCCTGGACGATGCTCCACTCCAACTCGAGGTCGTACACGTGCGAGGCCCACAGCGCCCAGACGAGGGTGTGTACCGCAAAGAACCAGAAGGCGAGCCGGAAGGCTCCCCGCGTATCGCTGCGGCCGGCGAGGATGTTTCTTCGGGCGAAGAAGATCCCGACGATGAGCGCCCCGATGGTCATCACCGCGATCCCCAGGTTGGCGGCGAGCCAATCGGTCAGGCTCCGTGTCTCCGCCACCATCCTCGGCGGCTCGACCCACGGCCCCAGCACCTCGAAGGAGACCGGACGGCCGCGGTAGCCCGCCGCTTCGACCCTGAGAATCAGATCCTGCCTTTCAGGAACGGCACCCTGCCAGGCGGCTTGCACATCGGCCGCCATGCCCGGGGCCCAGGCCGGCGGTACCTCGGAAAAATCCCTCATATCGAGGTCTGCGGCTTCGAACAGAAGATTCCAATCAGGCGTCGGCCAGGGTCCCGGTTCGTCATCGAAGAGCCGGGGGATGGCTTCGAAGGCCAGCAGCCGCCCTGTCGGATCGAGCCGGAGGCGGGCCAGGCCCTGGCCGGTGTGGGGAGGGTTGTCGTAGGTCACGACCGAGAAATTCGGCCGAGCGACAAGGGACTTCGGGCTCCGGCGATACCAATACTGGATGGGTGGCGGGAAGACCCCACGCAGCGAGTCCCAACGGTCCGGCGACGGGTCTTCATCGGCGACCCAGCGAACCAATCGAAAGTCCTGAAGGAACCCTTGCGCCGTATCGCCGACCGGTGCGTTGTGGCCCAACTCGGCCATCAGATCGCGCGCCTGCACTTCGAGGGCCGCCGGCGGCAGGGGCAGGTCCACATAACTCGTGATCTTCCACCACGCGCCGGCAGCGACCAGAGAAGAACACAGCAGCAACGCCGTAGCCAGCAGAGCCCAGGCGACGGCGGGCCGCAGCCCTCCCTGCGCCCCCGCACCCGCAACCATTTCGGGCGACGGGGTCTCGCCTGCGGCCAGGGCGGCCGCCAGCGGGTCCCCGCCGGGCAGAGCGGCCGCTACCGCGAGGGCGCTCGCCGGTCGGTCCTCGGGGTTCGCCGCGAGACAGCGGAGGATGATCCGCTCGGCTGCCGGGTCCATGTCGTCCACGTGGGATGAAGGCGAGGTCACGCTGCCCGACGAGTGGCTGCGCATGAGCCCCTCTCGGGTGACCTCGTCGTGCACCGGTCTTCCGGTGAACAGCTCGTACAGAACCAATCCCAGGCTGTAGATATCGCTCTTCGGGGTGACCTCCAACCCGGAGAGCTGTTCGGGCGCCATGTAGGCAGGAGTACCGTCGCGAATGTGGGCACCGTCGACCTGGCCGACCGGTGCCGCCAGCCCGAAGTCGGTGATGCGCACGCGTCCGCGCCCGTCGATCATGATATTGGCAGGTTTCAGGTCCCGATGGAGCACGCCGCCGTCGTGCGCCGCGGCGAGCCCGGCGCAGATCTGACGGGCGATCTCCGCCGCCTTGTCCTTCGAGTAGCGGCCGATGCGCCGGAGCAGGGACGACAGATCCTCGCCGTCGACATACTCCATCGAAATGAACCTCTGCCCATCGATCTCTCCGATGTCGTACACAGCGCAGACATTGGGGTGGTTGATCTGCCGAGCGATCCGAACCTCGGCCAGGAACGCCTCCATCGCGCGGGGATGAGCGGCCAATTTCTCGGGGAGAAACTTGAGGGCGACGGTCTGACCCAGCGTCAGGTCATCGGCGCGGTAGACCTCCCCCATTCCGCCGCGGCCGAGTTTGCCGATGATGCGGTAGCGGCCCGCCAGCACCGTTCCGGCCGTGAAGCCGCTCTCGTCCATGGCGGACGAGTTCGAAGACAACGGCGCTGAGGACGATGGCTCGGGCAGCTCCGTCGGCTGCTCAGAAAACGGCGAAAGCGTGCTGCCGCACGAGGAACAGAACCGACTATCTCCGGGGACCGCTGAACTGCATTTCGGGCATTGGGTCATTGAGACAGAGTACCAGAATCGAGAGAGTATCTCTCGTCACGGACTGGTCGCGACCCTCCACACGTTGTCGAGCCGGTCGCGATCGATGCGCAGGATCTCGGGGTCGACTTCGACGGCCTCCGGTTCGCTTTCCACGACGAAGGTCAAGGCGGTGGTCCCGGAGCGAAGCCGGACCTTTTCGATCCTGCGGGCGGATCCGCCGACATCACCCGTGTGAAGCGCGACGCCGATCTCCTCATCCATCGTCGTCGGCTGTTCCCGACCCGCTTCGTCGATGAAGACCTTCGACGCCCGCACTTCCACCGTGATCTCGTACCGGCCGTCAGGCAGGCGGGTCGACCGGGCCGAAGTAACGGCGAGATCGTACAGAACGACCCTCTTCATCCAATCGTCGATCAACTGCCGGTCGGAGGACGGCGCAACGATGTCGAGGTGTTCCAGCAGATCGACGGTCGTTGCATTGCCGTCCGGTCCGGATTCCGCCGCCATCAGCGACCGCAACGCAGACTCCAGAGCCTCGGCGCCGAGAAGGTCGCGCAGAGCGCCCATGACGAGGAGACCCTTGGAATAGAAAAGAAACGGCTGCCCGGCGGCCTCGAACAGCGGTGGCTCCACCTCACCCACCCTGCCCGACAGGTACCGGTCGAGCTCGACCGCCCGCAGGCTCCGGACCTGCGCCGAGCCGTGCATACGCTCCAGTACGAGCGTCTCGGCGTATTTCGTCACGCTCTCGGTGAGGAACGTGCCGCCGTCGACCGGGGCCGGCACGAGATGGTGTCCCCACCACTGGTGCGCGATCTCGTGCGCCACGCGCCGGCAGACGAGATCGATCGGCCGATCGCGAGCGTCATCGACGAGGAAGACGCGATTCTCGGCCAACAGCACCAGCCCGGGGGTCGCGAACCCTCCGAAGTTCGCGCTCGACGGCACCTCGGCGATGCGGAGGTCGCGATGCGGGTATGGCCCGAACGCCTCCTGGAACACATCGAGCGATACGCGGGCCGATTCGAGAATCGCCGGGACATTCCTCCCGTGGTCCGCGTGCCAATAGATTTCGATGTCGATGCCCGCGTGCTGCGCGCGGGTGACCTCGTAGCGCGCTGAAACAAAGGAAAGGACGTTGGGGATCGGGTGGTCGGTCCGGTAGCGGAACGTGCTCCGGCCGTCCTCGTGCCGGGTGTCGATGAGGCGCCCCGGAGCCACCGCAATCTGTCCTGCAGCGGTGGAGATCGTCGTATCGACCGAGACCCACTCGTCCCGGGGAACGTCGGCGCCCTCCGACTCGCCGGTGAGTTGGGTTTCGCTGCGCCGAGCCGGCAGGCCCCGCTTCGCGCGCTCGCGGGGGTCCCGGATTTCGTAGCTCGCGCGATAGCCGACGCCGGGAAACCGCAGGAAACCCATGACAAACGAGCCGTTGCCCTCCACCGGGTTGTCCGGGCCGTCGTTGGTGAAGCCCCGCGCTGCATAGGCGACGTCGAACGTCAGCGTGACCGACTCTCCCGGCAGCAGCGGGCGCTCGAGGTGGATGGTGTGCATCCCGAAACGCGCGTCGACGGAATCGGGAGGCCGGCCGTCGACGGCGAGCGACGCCCGTTTCGCGTCCCGCCGGACCGAGACGAGGAGACGCGGGATCGGTTGGGTCGAGCGATTCGTCATGAGTACCATCCGCAAGTCGAAGCCGCCGCGCCTCCGGGTCGATATCGACGTTCGACTCGATCCTTTCGATTCGCGGCTGCACATCCCGGAGAGCGATCCGTAGCTCCGTTCGTACGCCGCCTTCCAGTCGAGGACCTGTTCCGCGGATTCGTAGCGGTTCAGGATGTTGGTGTTCGTGAAGATGAATGCGCCGACGAACACCGCCGCCGCAGCCAGCGACGCTGCGACCAGGCGCGCTCCCTTCGACGACGTCCGCTGGAAGGACCGGAGACGGGTGACAAGCCTTTCGTCGTCGTGCCTCCTCCAGAGAAGTCCAGCCGCGAGGGCGAACACCGACACCACGAGGGCCCAGTAGAGGGAGAACCACGCAAACGCCATGATCGAGTCGGCGAAGCCACCCATATCGGAGTGTCCGACGGGCGGGGCGGTCGCAAAGCGCAGGAGATGGTGCTCGACGCCAACCACACCGCCCCGGTGCACGAAGGCGGCCAGCAGGAAGGTGAAGAGCATGCCGGAGTACTTGTTCGGGGACAGAACCTGGATCACCCCACACCCTGCTGCAAAGACAACGAGTGGCGTCACGCAGAGGAGGACGAACCCGAGGTAGACGCCGGGCTCGATGGGCGCTCCGCCGCGGATGAGCTGGATCACGACTCCGACCGCGACGGCAGCAGCCCCGAGAACGCCCGACATCGCCGCCAGAGCTGCGACTTTCGACCCGAAGAGAACGGGCCCGGCGACCGGGGTCGCCGAGACGATCGGATCGATCCCGACGCTCCGCTCCCTCCAGAATGCCTCGGCCGACCAGTAGATCATCGCGAGCGTGCCGAAAACCGCAAGCGGCTGCCGGAGCCGGGAGATGACGAGACTCGTCGTCGGCAGAAACGCCGCGCCGTACTCGCCGTTGGTCACCGACCCCCAGACCTCGGGGACCGCAAAGACGACCCAGGTGAGGAGGAGCACGAGGAACGGGAAATTTCGCATCAGGAGACGAATCTCGATTCTCGTCGCAGAGGCGAATTGCGAGAAGGCGACAGGCTGAGGATCAACGGTACGGTACGGCCTCGATGCGGCAACGGCCTCGTCGACCCGCTTCGTCTCCCGGCGGCGCGAAGGAGCGATCAGCCGGAAGGGATAGGCGCGATAGACGACAGCGAAGATCATCAGCGCTGCAAATATCCAGATGATGCGGTTGACGAGGAAGTTACCCGCCAGGGCGATCATCTGCGTGTCGCGCTCCGCAATCGTCCAGTAGCGCGTCTGCTCGAAGAAGGCGGTGAGGCCGAACGGATCGACGAGCGCCGCGAGGCTCATCGAAACTCCCGCATTGGACGCCGACGCCGCCATCAGTGGTGAGTTCGTGAGGGCGGCGGCGACGAAGTAGAGAGCGTAGAGAACCACGCTCCCGACGTAGCTCGCGGGCGCGCTGCGCGTGAGAGCAGCGATCGCGAAGACGACCGTCGCAGTGAAGAGGAGGTCAGGCAGGATGACGAGGGCGAAGGCCTGCAGGTAATGCACGAGGATCAGGGGCCCTACGCGCTCCGGGTCGATCACTCCGGAGAGCGGCGCCGCGATCATTCCCGCCATCGCGAACAGCATCAACGTGAGCGATGCGAGCACGACGCCGGAAAACCGCCCGAGAAGAAACCGCCCTTTCTCGAGCGCGGTCGAGAAGATGATCTCCTCCATCGTGTGCTCGCGATCGCGAAGCATCGCGCTCGCGCTGAAGACCGTGAGCGGGAAGATCGACATCAGCGAGAGCAGCGCTGCGACCTCTGTGATGAGGTAGGGCGAGTTTGCCTGGACGTCCTGCCGCCCAAGCCCGACGGTCAACACGAAACCGAGGACGGCGAAGATCGCCGCGCCAGCGGCAAACGAGAACTGGCGCGTGTGGTAACGCCATTCGAATCGAATGATGTCCGAGAACACCGGGTCTCCGCTCTTCAGGCCGCGGTTCGTGACCTGGAGAGCGTCGAGAAGTAGACGTCCTCGAGATCGGGGGCGACCGGTTCGAAGCCGGGCGCGGGCGGGCTGTCGGCGAGCACGTGGATGACGGTGACCCCCGAGCGGAGGTGGGTCGAGATGACCGTCATCTCCGCCCGCAGAGCTTCCAGCATTTCCTTCGCCACGGTTTTGCGCCAGACGCGTCCCTCGAGGTCGGAGATCAGATCGCCGGGCGCCCCCTCGAGCAGGATGCGGCCTTCCGCCAGGACCGCCATCCGCGGGCAGAGGTCACGCACGTCTTCGACGATGTGGGTCGAGAGGATGACGACGACGTTCTCGCCGATCTCGCTCAGCAGGTTGAGAAAGCGGTTGCGCTCCTCGGGATCGAGACCAGCGGTCGGCTCGTCGACGATGACGATGCCCGGGTTTCCGAGCAATGCCTGGGCGATGCCGAAGCGTTGTTTCATCCCTCCCGAGAACGTGCTCACCGGCGTCTTTCTGACGTGCCACAGATTGGTCAGGCTCAGAAGTGAATCGACCTGCTCGCTTCGAGCGGAGCGGTCGCCGACGCCTTTCAGGACGGCGAGGTGATCGAGCAGGTCTGCGGCGGGAATCTTCGGATAAACGCCGAATTCCTGAGGAAGATAGCCGAGCCGTGACCGGATCGATGACGGTTCGTCGACGACGTCGACTCCGTCGAATTCGATGCGGCCGGCGTCGGGTTTCTGAAGCGTGGCGATCGTACGCATGAGCGTCGACTTTCCCGCGCCATTCGGTCCGAGCAGACCGAACAGTCCGGGACCGAAATCCAGATTCACGCCGCACAGCGCATTCACACCATTCGAATATGTCTTTGAGAGATTCGAGATCGACAGCACGAGACCCTCCAGAGCTTTGCCCTCAAGATACAACGAAAGAGAATGCCGCAGGTTCGCAGATGGCGGGCGTCTGTTCGACTCGGGTTCTTGTGAGAACGATGGCTCTCGAAATCGCTTCTTACGGCAGCAGGTTCGACGGGGCGAACGCATCCTCTCCCAACGCGTCCTGTCTGTATTGGAGGAACCACATAAAAAAGATCTCGGCCTCGCCCACGATGGACCGGTCACGTGTGATCCGGAAGCGGTTCTCTCCGTCGCGAAGAAGCCCGTGCGGCACGATCAGTTGGGCCTCTCCCCAAGACTCGGGGCGACCCTCGAATTCGAGATCGCGCGGACACCCCTGACCGTTGACCTCGATCCGATACCGGCTCTGCACCGTATGATCGTGGCGGAGGACGATGACCAGGTCCCTGTCGGCTGAGATGCCCGTCGCCTTCCACATCGCTTGATGGAAGATCTTCCTGCCTTCGTCTCGCAGGACCTTGACATCATCTTCTGAAACGTAGGCAAGCACCTTGTCGTGATGATTGTGCCCGTACGGTGCTTCCTCATCAAAAACCTCATGGAAGTCGTGGGCGTTTTCATCGTCTTTCGCCTCGAGATCGAGGCGGTCCACAATCTGATGGCTCTTCTTCATCGATGCATAGACGACCATGTCTTCTTTTGGGTGGACCTGCGACAGATCCCTGAAGATGACGTCATCTCGTTGTTTCAGCGCCCTGACGAGCTCGCCATCCGGATTCAGGAAGATCACCTCGAAAAAACGGCCGTCATCCAATCGGATGCTCGCAGTCGCCTCTCCCGACCGATCGGAAAGCGCGAGAGCTCTGGGAAACGCCCACAAGCTGGGCCACGGGAAGAGCACGTCGACGCCTCGCTCGCGCATGGCGTTTCGGTCGCTCAGAGTATGATCGTGACCCATACGTCTCACCGTAGACGGAGCGATCGGCACGTGGGCTATTTCGCGATCCGTCAGACCGTGAAGATCGAGTGTCGGGAGCTCGGCAAAATAGGGGATCATCCCTGCAGAGGTCGTCGCGATCGTGGTCCCCGCGGGGAACAGCGTCTTGCATCGGCGGCCGATTGCCGCCCACGCGTACCCGCTCCGAGCATATTTCCCAAGCGAGTCAATTGTCTCCTGGCCCAGAATCACATCCCGCTGGTATGGGCGGTTCCCTGCCTTTGCAGTCTGGTACAGGAGGGAGATTCCAACGACAGCACATGCGATCCCGAGGGTCACGGCCGGCACGGCAACCCACGCTCTGTCCCGCCCGCCGGGGTCCTTGCGTCGACCGAGCACCCAACGCACGACCCGGTGTCCTACCACGTACAGTCCGACGCCGATTCCCGCGAACAGTACGCCGGTGATGGGATCCACGAATCGCCACTCCATGAAATCGCCGCCGAGACGAATGACGTAGAGAAAGACCGCAACTCCGCCAAAGAACGAACCCGCGAGAAAACGTCGGACCACGGGATCGCGGGTCATCACAGCGGCCAGCGCCGGGACCACGAGGAACGGCGCGAACGAGTACATTTCAAAGTACTTCGTGACGTACTCCCAGCCCCGACCAAAGGCTGGGATGTACGCGGCCTTGGCGTAGTAGGTGTTCGGCAGAAGGTCCCCGTAATACACGAGGCGCCAGACCGTATACGGCACGAAGATCACGACGATCGGGACCAGGAACGCCGGGACCCACCGCCTCCAGTATTCCCGATCAAAGAACCACGACAGGTGACAGACCAGACCGGCGACTGCGAGACCGACCAGGAACACCAACGAATCGGGTCGCGCCAACAACGACAGGACACACGAACACCCGAAGAGAGCCGCGAGAAAAGGCCTCGTGATGTCCTGAAGAGCAAAAATGACCAGCGTGAGAAGAAAGAGAAACGACACCATTCCGGTTTCCATGCCGCTCAGAAACCACTGGTTGTACGACCAGTGAGCGATCAGCGGTGCGGCGACCAACGGCGCCGTGTAAACCCCTCGGCTCGCGAGGTAGCATCCGAATGCCAGGAGGAGAGCGTAACTGCCGAACCAGAAAAACTGACCGGCGCGGTGCATGAACGGGAGAGGATCTTCAGCGCCGCTCGCCAGCGGGACAGCGGCCAGCACGGTCCAGAGGAAGTTCGTGTAACCCTCGACCCGGTCACCGTCGTTGAAGACCAGTCCATTTCCTTCGACGAGATTTCTCGCGTACCGGAAGCTGATGTAGGCGTCGTCCTGAATCCAGCGTGACTCCCACAGCCCCGGTGCGTTCTGACGGACGAGGCCCCCGACGACGATGAGTTGCAGTGAAATGACGGCACCCAGGAGAATCCACCGAATCGATCGCGAGAATCCGACCTTCGACACCAACGACCTCTATGGAACCCGGCGCCGGGCCTCACCTGCAGACATCGCAGTTGCGACAATCCATCGCATCCTTGGAGCACCGGTGAGGATCGGGTTCATTATTCGATGATATCCCACGTGGCGGGATGCCCCGTGCGGCTTCGCCTCAGACCCTCCCTCGGAGCCGTCGGGTAAAATGGTCGGGTGAATGACCTCGGAAACGACCGTAGTTTCAAGGTCCTCGGACCCGGTCTGATGGCGGCCATCGTGACTGCGGCGTCGATTGCAGTGGCGGTGACGCTGCTCCACGGGCCGGCAGTCTCGTTGGCCCTGACCGGCGACAGCTACCAGTGGATTCAACTTGCTCACCACGCGGCGCATCAGCCGGCTCTGCTCTTCTCGGATCTCGACACATTTTTTCGGCCCTCCACGACCTGGACGCTGGTGGCCGACCGCTTCTATTGGGGTGGATTCGATGCCCGCGGCTACCGCACCACCTCACTCGTGCTGCACTGCCTGGTTGCGCTGGCGTTGGCGGTCGCCGGCCGGCGGCTCGGCCTCAGTTCGACCGCGGCCGCGATCGTGGCCCTGGTGTGGGTGACTTCGCCGTTCACAGACGAGTCCGCCTTTGTGGTTGCTTGCCGACATCAGCCGTTGTTGCTTCTGCCCTGGTTGGTGTTGATCGCCTCTTGGCCGCGAGCGGGTGTGTCGTGGAACGGCGGTCGGATCGCGCTCGTGACATTCGCGATTCTGGCCGCCGCCGCCGCCAAGGAAACCTGGGTCGTGACGCCGGCGCTCGTCGCCGCACTTGAGCTCGATCGTCGGAAATCGCTGCGCGAAGCCGTGCTGCCCGTGACCCTGGTCGGGATCGCGGCGGCACTCTACACGATCACCCGGTTCCTAGTCTTCCCGACAACCAGATCGTATTTCGAACTCGGCCCTCACGTCCTGGCCAGGATCCCGCAACAACTGGCGGCCTTCCTCTATCTCCGCGAATCCTCGCCCTTCGTGTCCGGGCTGACCTGGGAGGGATTGCTGGCGTTGGCCGCGGTTGTCCTGATAGCAGTCGCCTGTCTGCGGTGGCGGGTGGCGGGCACCTGGGTCGCATTGTCCCTTCTCATCGTGCCGACCCTGCCGACGTTGATGGTGCCCCACATGCCCCAGCGCTACCTGGCGATCCCCTACGCCGGTTTTCTGCTGCTGGTCGCGCTGTGGGTCGGTGGCCTGATCGAGAGGTTGCCGCAGCGGCACAAGACCATTCGCGGTTTTGCGGTTGCGATTGCGGCCTTGGTGGTCGTTGCGGGTGCGTCCGTCGTGCGGGCGGATCTCGAGGATTACCGCGCGATGGCTGCCGCCCATGAGGCGCTTCTCCGCGAAGCTGCAGAAGTACCGAAGGTCATCGTCGAAAATAGGCCTCTACTGATCGTCCGCGAAGAACGGGCGCTACCGTTGGTCGCCATCCTCAAAGAGCCCGAGGGCATTCCGAAGTTGCCCTTCACCCGCCACGAAGATCCCTACGGACTCATCGACAGTGCAGCCCTCCTCGAGTGGGTTCTTTCGGAGGAAGGGACCCGGGTGGAGAGTGTTGACGACTGGGTCTCCATTGATGACGGAACTGAAGGCACCGTCATCGCCCACCACGAAGGTGGGTTCGTCGTCAACGGCCTCGCGGAGGATGTGGCAGCGGAAGCGGCGCGCCTGCGAGCGCAACAGGTTCCCTTGCGTGTCGTGCGGGTCGTGCGACCCGAGTCCGTCGACTGAAGCACTCGTTGCCCGAAGCCGCTACTCCGAAACCCGGGCTCGGATCAGGCGAGCAGTTCGGCGACCAGACGAAAGACCCGCGACGAGTTGACCATGCCGAGGTGGGTGGAGGTGATTTCGTGGTGCTCGACGTGGGGGTTGTCGTACGTGTCGATACAGGACTGCCACTTCACGACACCGTCAGAGCGGCTGTATACGGCGAATACCGGCACCGTGATCGGCCGCCTTTCGCGTTCGCGAACGGTGGCCGCAATCTCCTCGATGTCGTAGCCCTTCTTGAGATACATCGGTGCCGAGGCGGTGTAGGTGGGGCCGCCGACCACCGGCGCGCCAAGGGTCACCACGCGTTCCACCAGTTCGGGGCGCTCGCGAGCGGCCTCGCGCGCCAGGTAGCCGCCCAGGCTCCAGCCGACAAGGCGAATCGGTTGTCCGAGACCGGACGCCAACTTCTCGGTCTGTTCGATAACGGCCGGGATCAGCTGCGGGACCCGACCGCCGTTGCGCCCGAGGTCCCAACCGCGTGCCTCGTAGCCGATCGAAGTGAGAAACGACCGCAACCGCGCGGTCCAGGAGTCGTCGGTGGCAAAGCCTGGCACCACCATGACGGGCTCGCCGGAACCGCGGGGCGCCTCCGCGCGGATTCGAGGAAGCGCGGTTGCAAGGGCCAGCCGTTCGAAGACGACCCGCCCCTCGCGGACAAGCTCCCACCGTGCGGGCGGGCGAAGGTCGGCCGGGTCGTAATCGGGCGGAATGCCGCGGTTGTCGGTGAAGTCAGTCATGCAGGCCGAACAAATCTACACCGTCCGGGACTTCCGTCCGGCTTGGGCCACGCAGGGGGGAAAGGGAGAAAGGGAGAAAGGGGGAAAGGGGGGCGCAGTTCGTGCTTCCCGAAATGTCATCCCGACCGAGAGAGCGAAGCGACCGAGCGGAGGGATCCCTCCGCTACGGCCCGGAGGGCCTCCGGTCGGGATGACAGGTAAGAGAGGTCGCTCGTCCGGGAAGACAATGGGTCTCGCCGAAACGACCCGAACGTGATAAGGGCAGGGTCCGCCCTGCTCCCCTGCTCCCCTGCTCCCCTGCTCCCCTGCTCCCCTGCTCCCCTGCTCCCCTGCTCCCCTGCTCCCCTGCTCCCCTGCTCCCCTGCTCCCCTGCTCCCCTGCTCCCCTCCGGTCTCGGCTTGACAACCGGCCGGGTCGGGATCATCAATGGAGGTGATGAACCCGGTGGTTCCCGGACGGTACTGGAGGGCACTCGACGACGGTCGGGTGGTGTGCGAGGTGTGCCCTCGTCTGTGCAAGCTCAAGGAGGGCCAGCGGGGATTCTGCTTCGTGCGGCAGAATATCGACGGCGGCGTGGTGCTCACGACCTACGGACGTTCTTCCGGGTTCTGCGTCGACCCGATCGAAAAGAAGCCGCTCAACCACTTCTACCCCGGCACCGGAGTCCTGTCCTTCGGCACCGCTGGCTGCAACCTGGCCTGCCGCTTCTGCCAGAACTGGTCGATCTCCAAGTCGCGCGAGACCGACATCCTCGCCGACACCGCGTCGCCGGAGGCGATCGCGCAGGCGGCGGCCGCCTCCGGGAGTCGCAGCGTCGCCTTCACCTACAACGACCCGGTGATCTTCCTCGAGTACGCGGTGGACGTGGCCGCGGCCTGCCGCGAGCACGGGCTCACGACCGTCGCCGTAACGGCGGGCGAAATCCTGCCCGATCCGCGCGCCGAGTTCTTCGCCCACATGGACGCCGCCAACGTCGATCTCAAGGGCTTCACCGAGGGCTTCTACAAGAAGCTCTGCGGCGGCGAACTGCGGCCGGTGCTCGACACCCTCGAGTACCTGGTCCACGAGACCGATGTCTGGGTCGAGATCACGACCCTGCTGATCCCCGGTGAGAACGACTCGGCATCGGAGATCGACGAGATGACGCGTTGGGTCGTGGGAACACTCGGCCCCGACGTGCCTTTGCACTTCACCGCCTTCCACCCCGATTTCAAGATGAAGGATGTACCACCGACGCCGCCCGCAACCCTTGGCCGCGCCCGCGGTATCGCCACCGCCAATGGCGTTCGCTACGCCTACACCGGCAACGTGGTCGACCCCACCGGAGGCAGCACCTATTGCCACAGTTGCGGCGGTCTCCTGATCGAGCGCGATTGGTACCGCCTGGGCAGCTGGAACCTCGACGACTGCGGCCGCTGTCTTCACTGCGGCACCTTGTGCGCCGGCCGATTCGACGGCCCACCCGGCACCTGGGGCCCCCGGCGGCTTCCCGTCCGTATCGGAATTTGAGGCGTCCGTGAGCCCCGGGGCTGCCGAGAAAGAAAACGCAAAGGCGCAGAGGCGCAAAGGCGCAGGGGCATTCGAATCGATTGATCGTGGTCGGCCGGAGTGAGCGGCAGCCGTTTTTCGCACGAGACCCATTCAGTTGAAGTACGTGGGAGGCGAGGCCTGCGCTCTCAGAGAGCGCAGGCCTCTGTGACGACCACCGCGCCGAGCGCTTGCGTTCGAGCGCGGTGATCGTCACAGAGGTCCCTGGCCGCCATGCGGCCAGGACCTCGCCGGGTGTTGACATCGGTAGGACCCCTTTGCGTCTTTGCGTCTCTGCGCCTTTGCGTTGAAAAACACGGGCCCGGAATCTGCGTCAATCTGCGTGATCTGCGGGCAAACCGGCCGGGCGGACGGCTCCGTGTTCTCTGTGTCTCTGTGGTTTGGCTGGATGGGCTGGCTACCAGGAGGGCGAGGAGGCGATGAGCTCTTCGGCGGCGCTGACGCTCAAGGGCCGCGAGAACCAGAAGCCCTGGCCGTGCGGACACTGCATGCGGCGCAGCCGGTCGACCTGGTCGGCGGTCTCGATCCCCTCCGCGACCACGCCGATGCCGAGGCTGTTGGCGAGGTTGAGGATGGTCTCGACGATCGCCCGCGAATCGCCCGCCGTCCCCAGCTTGGAGACGAAGGAGCGGTCGATCTTGAGCGAGTCGTAGTGGAAGCGCTGGAGGTAGGAGAGCGACGAATAGCCGGTGCCGAAGTCGTCGATGGAGAGCTGGAGGCCGAGCGCGCGCAGCTCCATGAGATTCTTCACCGCCACGTCGGCGTGGTCCATGACCACGTTTTCGGTCACCTCGAGCCGCAGGCTGCGCGGTTCGAGCCCGGTCTCGTCGAGAATGCCCAACAGCTCGTCGACCATGTCCGACTTCATGAAGAGCTTGCCCGACATGTTGACGCTGATCCACAACGGCGGATCGGCCGGGAACCGTTGCTGCCAGCGCCGGGTCTGGCGGCACGACTCCCGGAGCACCCACCAGCCCAGAGGCACGATAAGACCGGTCTCCTCGGCGATGGCGATGAAGTGATCCGGCAGCACCAACCCGCGCTCCGGGTGCTGCCACCGAACGAGCCCTTCGAACCCGACAATCCGCCCGCTCGACAGCGACACGATGGGCTGGTAGTTCATCAGGAAATCGCCGCGGTGGACGCTGCGCCGCAGTTCGGTCTCGAGTTTGAGCAGGGCCACCGCGCTCTGGTGCATGTCGCGGTCGAAGATCTCGTAGCGGGCCTTGCCCTGGGCCTTGGCTCGGTACATGGCGATGTCGGCGTCCCGCAGGATCTCTTCGGGGTTGGTGTAGCCGGTCGAGCTGTGGGCGATCCCGATCGAGGCGGTCACCAGGACATCGTGCCCGCCGATCGAGAAGTTCATGCTCAGGACTTCCTGGATGCGGTCGGCGACGTGGATGGCGCCGCTGGCGTCGTCGACCCGGTGGATCAGGATCGCGAACTCGTCGCCGCCCAACCGCGCCACCGTGTCGCCGGGGCGGAGGAAATGCTCGAGACGGCTGGCGATGCCCACCAGGAGCTTGTCGCCGACGGTGTGGCCGAGACTGTCGTTGACGTTCTTGAAGCGGTCGAGGTCGAAATAGAGAACCGCGAAGTTGGGTTGAGCCCGCCGCTGCAGATCTGCGAGGGCGCAGGCCAGACGGTCCATGAAGAGGACCCGGTTGGCGAGCCCGGTCAGACCGTCGTGGAGGGCATCGTGCTGGAGCTGGTGCTCGGCCCGTTTGCGGGCCGTGATGTCGGTCTGCGAACCCGCCATCCGGTAGGGGTTGCCCTGGTGGTCGCGCACCGCGACCCCGCGCGCCAGGACCCACAGGTACTCGCCGGCCGCGTTGCGCATCCGGTGTTCGAATTCGAAGTGCTCGGTCGCGCCCTCGAGGTGGGCGTCGAGATGCCTGCGAAACGGCGGCCGGTCATCGGGGTGGATGCGATCCAACCACTCGCGGGGGCTGTCGCCCACGTCCCTGATTCCGAAATCGAGCATCGACTTCCAGCGCGGCGAGAAAAATACCCGGTCGGCCTCGAGGTCCCAGTCCCAGAGGCCGTCGTTGGCGCCCCGCACGGCCAACGCGTAGCGTTCTTCGGAGTCACGCAGCGCCTCTTCCGCCGACTGTCGCTCCATGGCGTAGAGGATCGACCGGACCAGGAGCCGGGTGTCGGCCTCGCGCTTGATGAGGTAGTCCTGAGCCCCTTCACGGACCGCCTGGACCGCGAGATCGTTGTCGTCGAGGCTGGTGAGGACGATGATGGGAGTCCGCGGCGCGGCCTCGTTGGCTCGTCTGAAGGTCTCGAGACCGTAGCTGTCGGGCAACGAAAAGTCGAGCAGGACGATGTCGAAAACGCCCGCTTTGAGTTTTGCGAGGCCCTTTTCGAGGCGATCGACGTGGGTGATCTCGACCTTGAGCCGTTTCGATCGGCCGAGCTTGGCTCGGATCAGATCGGCGTGATCCGGGCAGTCCTCGACCAGAAGCAGCCGCACCTTCTCGCCGCTTCGCAGGGCCCTGCGCTTTGTCTGATCAACCATTCAATGCCCCCAGGATGATAGCCGTTCACGCACGGATTGACATCCCCTTGCCGGGTGATTGTTTCGGAATCGTGAAAGAAAACGTCGCGCCGCTGCCCGGCTCCGACTCGACCCAGATTCGACCGCCGTGCCGCTCGACGATCCTCTTGCAGATTGCCAGCCCGATCCCGGAGCCCGGAAATTCCTTCTCGGTGTGCAGCCGCTGAAACATCACGAACACCCGGTCGAAACCGGCCGGATCGAGTCCGATGCCCTCGTCGCGTACCGAGATCTGCCACTCGTCGTCCCGTTCCTCGACTCCCAGGTGGACCCTGGTGGGGATCTTGTCGACGAACTTGAGCGCGTTGGACAGAAGGTTCTGCAGGAGGGCCGGGATCTGCGACGGGTCGCCCTGGATGACCGGCAGCGGATCGTTGGTGATCTCTGCCCTGGCGCAGGTGATCTCTTTCCACAGCCCGCCCTTGACTTCCTCGACCACATCCGCCAGATCGACCGAGGTGAACTGTTGCCCCCGCGAATCCACGCGCGCGTAACTGAGAACGGCATCCACCATTTCCTGGACGCGGTGCGCGCTGCCCGCCGCCCGATCGAGGTAGCCTTCCTCGGTGTCGGTGAGGTTTTCGCGGCAGCTGTCCGCGAGCAGTTCGAGGTAACTCGAGACCACGCTCAAGGGCTGCTGGAGGTCGTGCGACACGACATAGGCGAATTTCTCGAGCTCGTCGTTGGATCGCTCGAGGCCTTCGATCCGTTCCTCGAGTTCCTGTAGTACGGCGTGGTGCGCGTCGGTCCCCGCAATGACTCCCTGGATCTGGCGGGACCCCGAGTGCGGGTCCTTGACGACCCACGATGACACCCGCGCCCACACCAGCGAACCGTCCGCCCTCCGCAGCCGGGTCTCGAGGTTGCCGACATAGCGGGCGGACGCCATCTGGGCGCGCCACGTCTCGGCCGCCGCCGGGTCCGCAAACACCCCGGGAAAGCTCGACCAGGCGGCCTCTTCGGGGTCGAACAGCCCCAGCATCGCCGCGAATGACGGGTTGGCTTCGAGGATCTCGCCGTCGAGAGTGGCCGAAAAGACCCCCACCGGCAGCGACTCCACCAGACGGCGGTAGGGGGCGTCGCGGGCAGTCGACGTCGCCCGCCGGCGGGTACGGAAAAAAACCGAGCGAACGACGGATGGCAGGCGCACGAACCCATCCGAGGACTTGGCGACATAGCCGTCGACCCCGAGCCGCAGGGTCTCGCTCCACAACTCCTCACCGCTCTCGGCGGTCAAGAGGATGACCGGGCAATCGGGCCGGGCCTCGCGAACCAGACGGACGACTTCGAGACCGCTGCCCCACGAAAAGCGGGCTTCGGTGACGACCATCCCGAATCGACCTGCGGCCAGTGCGCCCGCGAACTCGACCGCCGTGCCGACCGCCTCCAGGTCGAGCTGGTCGAATTCGCTTAACAGCACCAGGGACGCCAACCGCCGATCACTCAGATTCTCGTCGGCGAGGAGAATCCGCGGCATGTTGTTCACGTCCGCCTCCGCGACCGGGCCTCGAATCGCCGCTGCTCAGCGGCGACACGCTTCCTCATCGTTGGCAGCAACGAAAAAATAAGGCTGGAGATCGGGCGGGTCGCGTTCACCGTGATGGGCGGAGTATATCACGAGGGCAACCTGTGCTCGTGTTGAACACAGACGGAGAAATCACTGTCGCAAGATCGTTCGATCAGCTGGCCAGCTCGGCCTCGGCATCGATGTAGACCCTCCAGCGGGGATCGAGCAGACCCCTGACAACGACAAAGCTGACCGCCGGGAAGACCGTGCCGAAAAACTCGCCGTGAGCGCGGCCCACCGCATCCCAATCGGCTACGTCAACCACGAAGACGGTCGTCCGCAAGATATCCTCGCGGGTGCCTCCCAGTGCTTCCACGGCTTCGAGAATGACCTCGAAACACCGGACAGCCTGTTCGTAGGCGCCGCCCGCGACCGTCTCGCCGTTTTCGTCGAGCGGAGCCGTGCCGGAAACCGCGATTCGGGAGCCGCGCCGTACCGCCCGCGAAAAACCGACCAGACTCTCATAGGGCGAGGCCGAGCGATGACGCCTGGTTGCCGCTGATTTTTCTGTCTTCGTCACGATGACTCATTGTACCGTCCGCTCCCGGCCGGTCAAGAAGAATCGATCCTCTGCCTGCTCACTCAATAAGCAAAAGCCCCACCGTCAAACGATGAGGCCTTGAGATCAAAGGTTGAGACCTGCTTACCAACTGTGGACAGAGATCCTGCCGTTGACGGTTTCGAGTTCCACCTGCGATCCCCCACCGCCGATCGAGCCGTCGAAGCTCGCCCCGACGTACTTGCCCTTCTTGACCGCCAACCCGAGGTCGTTTGCGAGTCTGCCGTTGACGGTCTCGGCGCTGATGTCGGCGCCGACCGAGGCCGACAGATAGAGGTCAATCGAACCGTTGACGGTTTCCAGTTCCACCTGCTCCGAGCTGCCGAGGCGGTCGACATAGAGCTCGATCCCGCCGTTGACAGTTGACAACGAGGCAGCCCCCGCGCCATCACGAACCACGATATTGCCGTTGACAGCCTCGGCCTCGACTCCACCTTCAACACCGACAACCAGGAGGTTGCCATTGACCAGATCCACATCGTCGACGACCGCTGAGCGCGGCACGGTCAGGGTGTACTCCACCTGCAGGTGGTGGCCTCGTTTCGAGTGATCGTGTCCTTCGTGCCGGGAGCTCCGCGACGACGGGTAGTCGGTCTCGATGCGCACGGCGGTCGGGCTCGCGTTGATCTCCACCTTGAGACCGTCGAGAAGCTCCTGCGAACTCGCGCTCTTGACGGCCTGCACCCGGACCTCGTCGCGGTCCCACACTTCGATCGTCACGTCGCCGTTGACGTTCTCGAGCGACACGGCCCCTCCGGGCGACAACGCGACGGTTTCGTCGACGGTCGCCTCGAATTTCTCGTACGTGAATCCCCAGGCGGCGACAATGAGCAGGGCGAGGAAGATGATGGCGGCTTTTTCGGAAATCTTCACAGCTGAACTCCTTTGCTTTTCTTCGGTCAAACATGAGATGCCGCAGGGCTCTGAATGGTTGCCATGCGCCCCGGGGTCTTGCGGCTCCGGCACGAAACCGGTAGCGTTCTGAAGATGACCGAGACTCATGACAAACCGCATTCCTCGACCTGGCTCGACACCATCCGGACTCTGCGCTGGCCCGCCGTCGTCGTGGTCCTCGGGCTGCTCGGCTACCTGGTCGTGCACCAGATCGGACAGACCGCCAGGGAAGGCGGGCGGGCGGCGACGAACATCGTTCGCGAGATCGGCAGCGGCGTCGTCGACATCGCCGAGGCGTTTCAGACCGGCAGCATCACCACGACCTTCATCGCGGCCATTCCCGGTTTCGCGCCCGATTCCGGGGTCAAACTCGAACTGGCGTCCTTTCAGGCAACCGAGATTCTGCGCACCACCGACGAACGCTGGGTGGCATGGGACCTCATCCCGCTCGGGACCACGGTGACGGAGATCCGGGTGCCCGTGACGTACCGCTATCACCTGCGGCTCGACGAGGAGTGGCGGCTCGAGGTCGAGGGCCAGTCGTGCGTGGTCCACGCTCCCCGGATCCGCCCCACCCTGCCCCCCGCCATCGATACCGGCGGCATGGAAAAGTACAGCGACAGCGGCTGGCTGAGGTTCAACGAGGCCGAACAGATGGAGGGGCTGGAACGGTCATTGACCGGGGTCCTGTCGGAGAGAGCGTCCGACCCGATGCACCTCGAGATGGTCCGCGAACGCTGCCGCCTCGAGGTCGCCGAGTTCGTCCGTTCGTGGCTGCTCACAGAGGACCACTGGCGGGAGGATCGTTTCCGCTCGGTCACCGTGATCTTCGCGGACGAGACCGAGCGGAGGGCTACCACCCTCCACCCGACGCTCGTCCTGCCGGACCTGGAGCCGGGATCTCGCTGACCTGCTGCCGGCGACGCGCCCAATAACCGGAACGATCATTCCGACCGAGCGAACGAATTCCCTCCCCCCTGTCATTCCGACCGAGCGAACGAATTCCCTCCCCCCCTGTCATTCCGACCGAGCGAACGAATTCCCTCCCCCCCTGTCATTCCGACCGAGCGAACAAAGTGAGCGAGCGGAGGAATCTCGGGACCGGTTTCGGGAGAGGTGGCGTCTGCAATGCGCGTCCAAAACCTGTCCTGAGTGAGTGAACCGAGCCGAATAGGTCCCTCCGCTGCGGCCCTTCGGGCCTTCGGTCGGGATGACAGGAGAAGAGGCTTCAGCCCGCCTCCCGAAACACCGTCAGTGCCATCCTCACGCCCAATGGTCAGGATTCACGCAGTCAAGACATCGAGGCCACGGGCGGCCCGGGTGGATGAAATCCACCTGTCACGTTACAATCACGCCATGCAACAACACGAGGTCGCCGCCGCCCTCGAGGCGAACGGGAAAGCCATAGCCCCGGTCGTGCCCTTCGATCTCCGATCGGGACGGCTCGAGATCTTCGATTTCACGGCCGCCAACACCGAGCTCTCCCATCTCGACATCAACGACGTCGCCGGATTCACCGCGTTCCTGTTCGAGCGCATCGCGGCATCCGAGATCCCGGTGGGCATCGGCCGTTACAACGAGGACCGCGTCCTCTACCGCCACTCGCCCCTGTTTGACGGCACCACCGAACGCCGCAGCATCCACCTCGGCATCGATCTCTTCGTGGTCGAGGGAACCGGGGTCTCGACGCCCTTACCGGCGGTCGTGCACTCGCTGGCCGAAAATCTCGGTCTCGGCGACTATGGGCCCACCGTCATCCTCGAGCACGAACTGGGTGGCGTGCGGTTCTTCACGCTGTACGGCCATCTCAGCCGCAACACCCTCCTCGGATTGGAAGCAGGTCACAAGCTGGCGGCCGGGCAGGCACTGGGAACCGTCGGTGATGTTCACGAAAACGGCGGCTGGCCGCCCCACCTCCATTTCCAGATCATCTGCGAGGAACCGAAAATGAGCGGCGACTATCCCGGCGTTGCGGCGCCGTCTGATCGCGAGCGCTACCTCGACCTGTGTCCCGACCCCAATCTCATCCTGCGTATTCCGGGACTGTGACCCGCAAATCGTTCAAACGTTTGAACGTTGTAACGTTTGAACGTTTCGCCTCCACGAGACTCCGGTGACCCCTGAACACCCGGACCGCCGTCGAGCCGTCACCGCGCTGGCACTCGTAGTGCCGGTGCCCAGCATCGGCGTCGTCGCGGCCATGATCGCGGCTCCCGGCACGCTCGGCCACGCCGTCTTTCTGGCGGCGAAGGTCTGGCTGATTCTTTTTCCCGCCGCCTGGTACCTGGTGGTCGAGCGCGGGCGCCCCAGTTGGTCGCCGCCGCGCCTGGGAGGGATGGGTGTCGGCGCTCTCAGCGGGTTGGCCATCCTGGCCGTGATCGTGGCCGGTGCCTGGCTGGCGGGGGTCCGGACGATGGACCTGGCGCCGCTTCGCGCCGCGGTCGAGGAGATGGGGCTCGGGACGCCCGGCGTCTACCTCGCGGCTGCCGCCGCTTGGACCCTCGTCAACTCACTGATGGAGGAGTACGTCTACCGCTGGTTCGTTCTGCGTCAGTGCGAACAGCTGTTCTCCGCCACCTGGGCGATCCTGATATCAGCATCCATCTTCACCCTCCACCACGTCATCGCGGTGAGCCAGTACCTGAATGCTCTCCATACCCTTCTGGCGTCGGCGGGAGTGTTCACCGGCGGGGCGATCTGGGGCTGGCTCTCCTGGCGCTACCGCTCGATCTGGCCGGGTTGGATCAGCCACGTTCTGGCCGATATCGCGGTGTTCGGCCTCGGCTGGTGGTTGTTGTTTGGTTGACTCGAGGACAGGCGGGTCAGTTCTCGTGCGCCATCGTCAGCTCCCACAGAGCGAGACCGCCGAGAACGAGGAGGCTCGTGACCAGAACCAGGGTCGGTGAACCCGCCGCCCGCGGCAGCTCCGCGGCTGCCGATCCCAGATCCAGCCCGGCCACGAACTTCCCGACCAGCGCCCAGAACCCCGGCGCCAAAGTGACTCCGATGGCCACTACCACGGCAATCGCCAATCGCTGGACCCACACAATGCCCCGGGTCGCGCGCCGGAAGTCGTGCTCCCGTTGCGCCAGTTGCGCGCGGAGCCAGATGACACCCGGGTCGGGAAGGGGGATGGCCTCGTCCGCAAGCTGTTCGGCGTCGGCCGCCAGCGCCGCCGCCACCAGGGTGAGCTCGGCACAGGTCATGCAGCCGTCGCGGTGGGCGCGAAGCTCGGGGCTCCACTCGCCGGTTCTGGCGGCGGCGGCCACGGCATCTTCGTGGACACAGAATTGACTCTTCATGATGCCTCCCCACCGGGGTGCAGTCCCTTGTTGTGGAGTTTTTCCGCGAGCCTCCGGCGGGCCCGAAACAGCATGGATCGAATGCTCGCCGCCCTCAACCCGAGTGCGGTCGCGATCTCCTCGTGTGAGGATCCTTCCACGTAAGCCAGCCACAACATCTGCCGGTCATTCGGTGACAGCTCGGACATCGCGCCGCCGACGTCCGATCTGAGGTGGACGGCGGCGTCGTGGCCCGGCGAGTCGTCGCGTTCAGGCACCTCGGCGGTCTCCGGCCGTTTGCGCCTGAAGTGATCACGCATGGCGTTGGTCGCGATACGGAAGAGGTAGTTCTTGCGGTGGTCCTCGTCTTCACCCTCGAAACCCGAGCGCAGAAACCGCAGGTAGGCTTCTTGAAGCAGGTCGTCGGCGAGAGTGAGATCGCCACACGCCCGGATCAGGTAGGCCCGCAGCGGGCGGGCGGTGCGATGGTAGAGGCGGTGAAAGGCCCCCTCATCCATCGTCACCGACCGCGCCGCCGGGTCCGCCGCCTGGCCTCGTGGCAGCGAAAGTGCCATCGGGATCATGACCACCCGTTCCCACGCCGCCTACGGTATCAGCCCTCGGTCCCGGCCGGTGACCCGTTGATCAGACCCCAGTTCTTCGAAAAAACGTAGGCGGCCGCGCTCGAGGCCAGGAAACCGAGCCCGAGGCTGATGCCGAGAACGCCGATCACCGAAAAGGCCTCAACGGCATCCTGGTCAGGCGTCATATATCTCAGAACGATGAAACCGAGCCCGAGCAGGCTGAGCACCGCGCCCGCCTGCAGCGCCGAGAGAATCCGGGCGTAGGGATTGGTGCGTTCCTTGGTGGCGAGGGCGAACATCTTCTCTCCGGCGTCGCTGTGCAGGTACTGGACGGCTTCCGGCGAGCTTCCGAGCTTTTCCAGCAACTTGTCCTGCAGCGCGTAGTGGAGCTTGGTCAGCTGCCGCTGCTGGATGAAATTGAGAAAGGTCTTGAAGGCCCAGCCGGTCACCACGAACATTGTCGGCAGAATGATCACCATCATCATTTCTTCTCTCATGAGGTCCTCCTCGTGTATCTGTCACCAATCACTACGTGACGGCCGTCACGGTGGTTAGCAGCCCCCGTGCTATGATTTCGCCATCGATTGAAGAACAGGGAGATCACCTTGAAAAAGCTCACTCCATTTGCGACCGTTCTGTGTGCCGTCCTCGTCCTGGCCTCGACCATGGTGTGCGCCCAGGACGACTGGAAATCTCTGAAGCAGGAATCAAAGCGAATGAAGATCGACGAAACGGCCCAGCAGTCCCTGGACACGCTTTTCGCCGACAACCCGAAAGCCAAGGAGCTGTTTGAGAACTCCTACGGTTGGGCGGTGTTCGACAACCTGAAGCTGGCTTTCGGCTTCTCGGGCGGCGGCGGCAACGGTGTTGCGGTGAACAAGGATTCCGGAGAGAAAACCTACATGCAGATGGGCACCGCCGGGGTCGGCATCGGGCTCGGCGCCAACAAGTACCAGATCGTCTTTCTGTTCCAGGATTCCCAGACATTTGGAAACTTCGTCAACAAGGGCTGGCAGGCCGATGCCGGCGCCACCGCGGCTGCGGGCAAGCACGCCGCCGATGCCAAGACCGATTTCACCAACGGGCTCGCCATCTACCAGATGACCGAAAAGGGGCTCATGGCCAACGCCGACATCGCCGGCACCAAGTACTGGAAGAACGACAAGCTGAATTGAGGCGAGAGGCCGGATTCAGCTTCCGGGCTGCGGCGACCGAGCGCGGATCTCGGGCTCCGGTGGCCTGATATTAGATGTTGGATATTGGATGTTGGATGTTGGATGTTGGATCAGTGCTGTCCAAAACAGATCCCCATCTGACTTTGCCACACTGAAAACACTGGAGTTGAGGATCTGTCGAAGTCATTTTCAAAACGAGGTCCTCGACAACCGAAAACGGTTGTCCAGGTCTCGTACTGAGACACGAGTGATCTGAGACGCAGGAAACACCTCTGAAGGTGGGCCAAGGCCCACCCTACGAACCCGCTCGAAACTGGGTCCGAGGTAGGGTGGGCCTTGGCCCACCTTCAGATCCGCCGTGGTCGCGGTGGAGCCTGGATGTGATGTCGAGCAGTCCGCGATGCCGTCTTGGACAAGAGTGATGTTTGATTCTTGATGTTTGATCGGCCGACGACCACGTTCGGAAGGGCGGGTCTCCAAAATCAAATATCCAATATCAGACGCAGTCGCCGCGGAACTCACGACGTTCGATGTTGGATAGCGACCGACTTTCGCAGTCCGAAGCGCGGGAATCCAATATCTAACATCCAATATCAGACGCGGCCGCCGCTCATCTCACGTCTGTTTCGGCCGGCCCGGCGTCGCAATACTCACCAGTATTCAGTCGTGACCGTGACCGGTCCGCTGATGCGGGCGCAGCAGGCGAGCCGTTCGTGGTCGCCCGCGTGCAGCGAGGCCAGGACCTTCTTCTCCTCGCCGTAGGCTGGCGTGAGATTTTCGAGGCCGTCGAGGATCTGCACGCGGCAAAAGCCGCACAGAGCGACCCCGTTGCACGACTGCCCGAGCGGCAGACTGGCCTGGAGAACCGCGTCCATCAAGACGGAGTCGTGAACAACCTGGACGGAACGACCCGACGGTTCGAACCGGACGGTGGCAGTCTTGCACGTCGAACCCGGGATACGCCATGGACTCCTCGCTTCGACCTATCGAACACTCTCTATGGAATCCGAATTCCGAATTCCTAATTCCGAATTCCGAACCAATTCTACAAAAGCTTGCGCTCCCTGGCCGTCCTTTCGAGCTCGTCGCGAAAGTCGGGGTGCGAGATGTCGATCAGGCTGCGGGCGCGTTCGCGGATCGAACGACCGAAGAGATCGGCGATGCCGTACTCCGTCACCACGTAATGAACATCCGCCCGCGTCGTGACCACTCCCGAGCCGGGGATCAGGGTGTCGACCAGACGCGACAAGGTCCCTCCTTTGGCGGTCGACGGCAGGGCGATGATCGGGACGCCACCGTCTGACCGCGCAGCGCCGCGGATGAAGTCGAGCTGACCGCCGAATCCCGAGTAGATCTTCGTGCCGATGGAGTCGGCGCAGACCTGGCCGGTGAGATCGACGGCCAGCGCGGAGTTGATCGCCACCATCTTGTCGTTGCGCGCCACCACGTAGGGATCGTTGACGTATTCGTTGGGGTGAAACTCCATGAAGGGGTTGTTGTCGACGAAGTCGAAGGCGCGCCGGGTGCCGATCACGAACGAGGCGACGATCTTGCCGCGGTGGAGGCTCTTTTTCTCGTTGGTCACGACTCCGGCCTCGAAGAGGTCGACCAGACCGTCCGAGAACATCTCGGTGTGGACGCCGAGGTGTTTCTTGTCGCCGAGAAAGTCGAGCACCGCATCGGGGATTTCGCCGATCCCCATCTGGATGGTCGCGCCGTCGGTGATCAGCGACGCGATGTTTTCGCCGATCCTGCGCGCCACCTCGGAGACCTCCTCGGACATCGGGTGTTCGATCAACGGGACATCCACCTCCACGACCCGGGTGAGCTTGGAGACGTGGACGAAGGAGTCGCCGAGGGTTCGCGGCATCTGCCGGTTGACCATGGCGATCACGGTCCGTGAGTGCTCGACGGCGGTCTTGGTGGCGTCGACACCGACCCCGTAGGAGCAGAATCCGTGCTCGTCGGGCGGCGAAATGTGGATCAGAGAGACGTCGATGGGCATCTGGCCGCGAGAGATCAGGGCCGGAACGTCGTGCAGGTGGATGGGGACGAAATCGGCCCGCCCCTCGTTGACCGCGGCGCGGACGTTGGCGCCGGTGAAAAGAGACCGGTGGCGGAAGTGGCCCTCCATCCCGGGCGCCACGTAGGGCGCCGGGGCGAGCGTCAGGATGTGGACGACTTCGACATTCTCGAGCTCCGGTGCGCGCGCCACCATTGCGTCGATGAGCAGGCTCGGTGTGTTGCACCCGGGGTGGATCCACACCCGGTCGCCGGACCGGATGTCCTTGACCGCTTCATCGGCGGTCGTCACCCGTTTCCTGAAGATACTGTTCCAGTCCATCGCGCCCCCTCAGTCGCCGTCGATTGCGTGAAAGGGCACGTTGAAGATCTTCGCCACGCCTTCGCGGACGCAGTGTCCGTCATAGGTGTAGGTGCCGCGGTGGATCGCGGAATTCTCGCGCACCGCCCGGTCGAACCCCTTGTCGGCGATCTCCTCCACATACGGCAGCATCGAGTTGGTCAGCGACCGGGTCGACGCCCGCGAGGCCGCCGACGGCAGGTTGGGCACGCAGAAGTGGATGATCCCGTCGACCTCGTAGGTGGGGTTGGAAAAATCGGTCGGCCGCGAGGTCTCACAGCAACCGCCCTGGTCGATCGAGAGGTCCATGATGACGGACCGCGGTTTCATCAACTTGAGCATGTCGCGGGTGACCAGGATCGGCGTCCGTTCGCCGTGCACCGCCACCGAGCACACCAGGATGTCGGCGAAGGCGAGCGCCTTTTCGATCCGCGCCCGGGTGGCCACCATGGTCGGGATCTCGTCGAAGGTCATCTTCTGCACCCGGCGCAGCGCGTTGATGTTCTTGTCGAGCACCACCACGTGGGCGCCGATGCCGCGGGCGAACTTCGCCGCCTCGCAACCGAGGGTGCCGGCGCCGAGGATCACCATCGTCGCCGGCGGGATGCCGGGCGCGCCGCCGATCAGCAGGCCCTTGCCGCCGAAGTCGTTGAGCACCAGCCCGGCGCCGATCGTCACCGCCAACCGGCCGGCGATCTCCGACATCGCCTCCAGCACCGGCGCGTGGCCTTCGTCGTCCTCGAGAATCTCGTATCCGACGGTCGTCACGCCGCCTTCGAGCAGCTTCTTGAAATAGTCCTCGGAGGCGACCGCCAGGTGCCACGCCGAAATCACCACCTGCCCGGGCTGATAGCTCTCGCATTCTTCGGGAGTCGGAGGCGACAGCCGGATCAGCATCTCGGACCGCAGCCGTACTTCCTCGTCCGAATAGACGATGACGGCGCCCGCGTCCGTGTAAGCGTGGTTGGAGAAACCCGCCTCGCGCCCGGCGCCGCTTTCAAGATAGACGCGGTGGCCCTTGTCGGTCAGCGCGCGCACCCCGCCCGGGGTGAGACCGATGCGGTGCTCGAAGGGTCTGCGGTCCTTGATCAGCCCGACGTCCATACGTCCTCCAGCGGCTGTGCATTTGACCACATCCGCCGCGACGCGGCAACGCGCTACAGTTGCAGTCTGCTCACCATTCGCGAATCTGAAGGTGGGCCGAGGCCCACCCTACTTCGGACCTTCAATCCGAGCGGACGGGTAGGGTGGGCTTCAGCCCACCTTCAGTGTCTGTCATCCCGAGCGAGCGCCTTGGCACGGCGCAGCCCCGCGGGGCGAAGCCGGAAGCGAGCCGAGGGACCTCAGGCCCCGAGAGCTTCGAGGCGATCGGCGACGCCGGGCGCGACCGATCGCCGGGACGACGAGGATGAGGCGGATGATCAGCGACGGGCCGACGCGGGCCCACTCGGAGGCCATCGCCCACCGCGCCTCGGCCGTGGCGAGGAGCCCTTCCGGCTCGCCCATACCCTCAGGATCGCAGGTCAGAGGGTCGACCACTGACGCCAGGGCGGTTCCGCGGCCGAGGGTCAGCCACACCACGGTCCTCCCGCCCACCGGCCCCTGATTCAAGGCCAGATAGAACCGCTCTCCGAGTTCCTGCAGTTGCGGGCCGACCGGGAGAGCCACCGCCTCCTCGTCCCAGGGCAAGCGGTAGACCATGGTGTAGATGTCGTCGGGCTGCCTCAAAACCTCGGCTACCCGAATCACGGCGTCCGTCACCCGCCTTCGAAGACCGCGTTCGCGGCTCAGCGGTACGTCGACCGTGGCGTCGATTCTCCGCCGTTCCTCACCGCCGTTCGCCGGCCACGTTGTCGTGGCGACTGCAACCCGGATGTCGTTGCCCCGCCGCCAACATCGCCAGCGGTGGACGACCAGCGCGAACGGCGAGACCACCGTCAGCACGGCCAGAGCGGCGGCGGTTGCCAGACAGCCTCGCGGTCCGGGCTGCTGAAGCGCGCCGTCTTTTTCACTCATCGCGAAAGTAACCTCGCAGGGTGACGAGGTAGGCGAGCATGGACCCCCACACGACGATCCATCCGAGCGAGATGACCCACACTCCGGGCCAGGACATCGACGCCAGGATACCTGCCTCTGGTCGTCGGCCATGGGCAGGGCGCGCACGATCTCTTCCGGACTCAACCGGATCGACGTCACCATCGTCGTCGCAGCGGCCGCGATGGTTGCCGCCACGGCGCCCCTCCAGGCCCATGGGCGGCGCCGGCACACTCCCCCACGCCAACACGGCGCATACCACGAGTACCGCGATCCACGGTAGCGCGCCGGCCGCTCCAAAGAGCAGACGACCGAAAAAGGGAAACGCCCAGTCGTAGGCAGGCATCGCCACCACCGAGATCGCCGCCATCGCCCACACGACCGCCAGGGTCTGCACCCGCGGCGGGCAGTCGTCGGTGAACTGCGGGCGCGGATCGCGCGCTCGGCAGGTGGCCGCGACGTCCGGCGAACGATAGAACAAGACGAAAGCTCCGGGGAGCAGGACGTAGACCAGGCTGACGATGGCGAAGGTCACGGCGATCGCCACAAAGAGAATATCGGGCGGCAAGCCCTCGGCGGCACCGGCGCCCCGCAGAAGACCCGGCAGCACCAACCAGCTCAGAAGGAGGGTGCAGACCCCGGTCACGAGCCAGATGCGCGAGACCGCCAGCATCAGGTCGCGCGCCCACCGCCGCGCCCGGATGGAACCCGCCCCGAGCCAGACAAAGAGCACAGCCATGATCAGGTAGATCACGACCATCGGCAGGACCGACCTCAGGGTCGTGGACCCTCCCACCTCCCCGGACGACACCCACCAGGCCAGCAGACTCAGCGGCACCAGCAGCGCGCAGAATGCGCCGATCAGAATCTCGATCACCCCGAACACCACCAACCCGAGACTCCGGTCGCGGAACCCCTCGTCTGTGCCAGGCAGCGTTTCGTAGCCCTGCGGATTCATCTCGCCGCGAGCATATCCGCGGCCGCAGGGAACGGCAAGGAAGGCGAAACGGAGAAACCGTAGAGAGCGCAGATCAACGCAGATCCATCGCGACGTCGCAACCACGAAGACACAAAGCCACAAAGTCGTCACAAAGGCCCGGCCCAGGAATTCAACGCAAAGGCGCAGAGCCGCAAAGACGCAAAGGGACTGGCGCTTACTCGATCATTCGAGTGCCCAGACCGGCAGAACTGCCGGCGATCGAGGATCGCCGTCTCCCGGTGAGAAGCCCGCCGTCATCGAAAGCGAGCTTTCGCCGTCGTCGGTCTTCACACCGACGCCGCGCCCGGGGCGCGTCGGTTCTGCCTTGGGCAGTTGTCTCTCGGGAGGGGCCGCCAGCCATTCGGAGTCGGTGAGAGGCGAGACCTGCGCTCTGAGAGAGCGCAGGCCGTTGGAGCGGACAACCGGCGTCGGATACGAGTATCCGCTCCGGTTGTTCGCTCCAATGGTCCCCGGCCGTATGACGGCCGGGATCTCGCCGGTGTCAGTAGTCGGCGTGATTCCTTCGCGCCTCTGCGCCTTTGCGCCTCTGCGTTTTATTCCGGCAGGCGAGCGGGAACCTCAGATTTCACGTGGAAGAGATGACGTCGGCCAGGTCTTCGGGGGACGCACCGAGTGCGAGCAACGAACGGACCATGAGATCGATGGACACCGATGGGTCGGCCCCTTCCATCTTGGCAACTCGTGACTGACTTGATTTGATCATCGCCGCGAAGGCTGTCTGAGACAGCTTCTTACGCCTGCGCCGCATCCGCAGGTTTTCACTCAGCCGGAGCTTCATCTCGATATACGCCGCCTCTTCGGGGCTGAGCTCGAGGAAGTCCTCGACCGTACCGACTTTCCAGCCCTTTGCTTCCAGGCGTTCTCTTTTTTCTTTACGCATCGTCGTACTCCTTGAGCCTCGACTGACATGTCGCGATCACACGCTTCGAGGTCTGCCTCGTCTTCTTGTCGAACACATCAACAATGATCACCGCGTCCGAGTCGAGCCGATAAACAATCCGCCATGTCGAGTTCTCATCTACGATTCTCAGTTCATGGCACCTCGGTCCAATCGATGCCATCGGTCTGGAGTGCGGCATCGAGAGCCGTTCGCCCCGCTGCAATCTGCGTAGCAGGAGTCCCGCCTCGAGACGGGCGGCGGTTGAAAATGGCGGCGTCTTGACTTCACCACGAAGCCACACAAGAGGTTTGTCACCCGGTCCCATCGCTCATTCAATATATGTCAGGTCTGACATAATGTCAACCACACCAACCAACTGGCCCACAGATCGCCCAGATTGACCCAGATGTTGGATGCTGGATATTGGATGTTGGATCGCGCCCATTCACCGGAGTTTTCCGTAGATCCCTCCGCTTCGGCCTGCCGGCCTTCGGTCGGGATGACAGAAGTGAGGCCTTGTCGTGCTCACCTCCGGTCCAAATGGCAGGCGGGACGCCTGCCCCACAAAAGGGCCCGGCTCGAAAAACCGTTCCGGAAAGTGCGAAACGAGACGCGTTCACCGGACGTGCCGTCTCTGACAATGTTGGGAACTCGAAAGTCAATTGCGAGTTGACGACAAGGGCCCAATCATTGTCAGAGGGGGCACTCACGGGCAACGACCCCGTGAACATCGGGATGATCACGCCGGGAAACCGCCCCCCGATGCAAATACCCGCGGCAGGCGGGACGCCTGCCCCACAAAAGGGCCCGGGCTCGAGATGATCACCTGGGTCTATCGTTTCTCGGAGTCCCACAAACAACCCCAACCGCTCTCCGTCAGGTGCCACGCGTTGACGTCGGCACTGTCCAAGTCAAAATTCCCCGCCCCTCGGAAATCCGCGAGCGCGAAGCCCGCGGGATTTCCGAGGGTGGGTGGGAGGGGGGCGGGGGCGGGTCGAAAAGGGGCGAGATCAAGAGGCCCGGCAAAAGCCCGCCCGGCGCGACCCTGTCGCGCCCGGTCGTTCACTTCGGGACCGAGGAATGTCCTCATTCCGAGGGCCTGAAGTGAACGACCGAAGCCGCGGGCCCCGGGCCCGCGGCAGGCGGGCGCTCTCCCTATACGGCACTCCCTGCCCTACCTACCGCAGCTTCCACTTCATGCGGCGATCCTGCAACCAACGAACACCGAGCGCATCCCGGAGACCGGAGAATGCGCGGTCCCAGGTACCGTACTTGCTCGAACCGGCCACCCGCTCGGCGTGGCGCACCGGCACCTGCAAGACGGTGAAGCCCTCCATCCGCAGCAGGGTGGGCAGGAAGCGGTGCATCCCGGTCAGCATCTTCACCTGGCGGATGGCCTCGCCCCGAAAAACTTTGATGGGGCAGCCCGTATCCTCGATATCCTCCCGCGTCAGCCGGTTGCGGACACCGTTGGCAAACCGCGAGCTGAACTTCTTCCACCCGGTGTCGCGGCGCTCGGCGCGGATGCCGACCACCGCATCGACTCCCTCGCTTTCAAGCGTCTCGATCAGCTTCGGCAGGTCCTCCGGGTAGGTCTGGAGGTCGGCGTCGAGCAGCGCCACCAGGCGCCCGCGGGCGTTTTTGAAACCGGCATCGAGCCCAGCCGACTGGCCGCAGTTGGCGACGAAGTGGAGCACCTTGAGGCGCCCATCCGCCGCAGCCAGCTCGTCCAGCCGTTCGCCGGTGCCGTCGGTCGAACCGTCGTCCACAGCCAGCAGTTCCCACTCGAGCCCGGTCGGGTCGAGAGCGCCGCGCACCCTCTCGACGAGGGGATCGACGCTGTCGATCTCGTTGTAGATCGGCACCACGACCGACAGGTCGCAACCAGCATCGGCGGGGGTTGTCACGTTCATCAGGGTACCCCATCTCCCCACCGCCACGGCCAGTAGTCGAGCACCACCCGGTGGCGCCCGGGAGGGGCCACGACGCCGAGACCCGCGAGGTTGGCGAGGACGAGACGCGCGGGCTCACCGTCCACCGCGACGGACCAGCCCGGGGACCAGGGACGTGCGGCGATGACCAGACACGGACCGTCGCAGTCGGCCACCACCTCGATTCTCGATCCCGTGACCGTCTCCGATAGGAGCGCAACACGACCGGCCCCGACCGGCGGCGTGCCCTCCGGCACCACCGCGGCCGTCGCGAGATCGACCGCACCCGACAGCAGCTCATCCCAGCCGCCGGATACCGTGCGGCCGACAACCCTCACCTCGGGCAGCCACGCCGGGTTGCGCCACAGCGAGCCCTCCGACCCCCGCCACACGGGTTCCCATCCGTCGACGTTTCGTTCGGGCCCGGCGATCAGGAAACGGACCGACCAGGCGCCGACCAGTTCGGGGGGCGCGATCCGCAGTGGACCGCCGAGCACCGGGTCCGATTGTCCGAGTTTGCCCAACATGGTGGCATACGGCAACGGCCGCAGGGGGTCGTAGGCCCGCAGATCGGCGAGGTCGTAGCGGCCGGCCAGGTTGGCCGGCAGCTCTCCGTCGATGCCCATGACCCGGCCGCCCTCCGCCGCCTGCACATCGATCAGACGCTCGAGCAGCTTGGGCCGGCGCAGGCGGTCCGAGGCCGCCGCCACCGGGTTGATACCCACCGCGTACGCAGAAAGCTCTATCGCTATCAGCAGGACGATCAGCGAAGGCCGGCGGACCAGCAATGCTGCAGCGGCGGCGGCAATCACCGTCGCAACCACGAGCAGCAGGTCAGCCGGCTCCAGTTGCCACGGCCTGCAGAGGACCGCAATACCGGCCAGCAGCACCGCCGGCGACCACCGCCAGAGGGTGCCTCGAAGACGCCCGTTGAGCGCGCCGTCGTACGACAGGGCCGCGCACACTGCCAGACCCCAGGGCACCAGGGCCGCGAACCGCGGCAGGGTCATGCGGTCGATCGGCGGGATGCGAACCAGCAACCAGTCGAGGGGCGGCAGCCGCAGATACAGTACGGCCGCGATGCCAAGACTGGCGAGCGCCGCCCACAGCAGACCCCGGTAGCGGCGCCGCACCGACCCCGCCGCGAGCAGCGCGAGAGCCAGACCGCCGACCCCCGTGGCCGCAGGAGCATAGGGGAAGGGCGCCCGCCAGTCGCCCCGGCCGGGGTGGCCGTTGACCATCGGCAGCGCCAGCTGCCGCATGGCGAGTCCGCGGAGTCCTTCCGGCACCGGCTCGAGATTGGGGCGTTGATCGTGCGCCACGTCGAGTCGCGCGGAAGCGCCGATGTAGCCCACGGTGGGCCAGGCCAACACCAGGGCCACCACAGCCATCACTGCTGCCGCAACCAATACCCGCAGCCACCGCCGCGGGTGGAGGACGAACCCACCCAGGAAGGCCGAACCGATGGCGATCGCTGCGGTCTCCGGGTGCAGTCCGCTGCCCAGCAGCCAACCGCACGCCACACCAAGACCGGCGACGGCACGCCACCCCGCACGGCGCCGCAGCGCCGCCAGGGTCAGCCACCACAACCACGGCAGAGCGGCTGTGGCCCAGGTCAGAGGCACCAGCAACCACGCCACCTGGTAGGCGCCGACCGCGTAGGCGATGCCGCCGGCCGCCGCCGCCGCCCACCGCAGCCGCCACCCCCGCCACAACAGCAAGAAGGCGCCGAGACCGGCCAGTTCGATCTTCCACAGCGCCATCACCGTCGTCCCGCGCTCCGGGCCGAGGGCCCACACCGGAAGCATCACCGGCGCCCACACTCCGGTCTGGCCGTTTGCAAGCAGCGGCAGCCCGCCGCCGATGTCGTCGGCGATCAGCGGCAGCCGGCCGGCCAGCAGTTGCTCGCGGGCCGCCTCCCACCACGGATGAAACTGCAAGACGAGGTCCGACTGGGTGGGTTGGAACTGGGTCTTTTCGGACCACCGGGTGTCGGTGAAGGGCCGGTTGCGCTCCAGGCACCGCACCGGGTTGAGATCGGCGCCCAGCAGCAGGGCGGGTCCGATGATCACCGCGAGTCCGACATCCAGCGCCGCCTGAAACCGCAGGAGGCCCCGCGACCGCCGCCACATCCAGCCGTGGAGGACGGCGAGCGGAACCAGCGTCCACACGAGGACCGCCAGCACTTTCTCAGCCTATTCTTCGCAGCGGGTCGAGGTCGGTCTGGGTGGCGAAAAACCGCGACTCGAGATCCGCGGGGCGCAACATCTGCGGCATCGAGAACACCGTCAGACTGAGGTCCTCGAGGGCGCCCTCGGATCGGAAACCCAGGGCCTCGAGCCGGGTGCGGGCGTCGGCGTCGCCGCCGAGCACGATCCGCTCGTTCATCGCCCCGACCTGGCTCGCGAGCCGGCGCGACAGGTGGGCCAGCAGATCGAGAGCGCCGGGCTCGTCGTGGTCCCACACCAGATCCACCCAGCGGCAACGGCTGGCGTTGGTCTCGAAGGCCGCCCAGGCCACGGCGTGGCGGGAAAAGCGCGGAAATACGAGAAAGCGGTGGCGGCGGGCCCCGGGGTGGGCGGAGTGGCGGTGGAGCGACATCTCGGCGTCGCGCACGGCCGCAAATGGGTACGAACGGGCGATGCGCCGCCACAGGTCGTCGAGCCTCGGTTCCCAGTCGCGCGCCGGTTCGGCCCGGAAGGCCAGCCGACGGACGGGAGAGCGGACGGCCACTTTCCGCGCCAGAATCTCGACCGGCGGCAGGGCTACGCGTCGCCCCGTGGTGAATGCGGAGAGCCCGCTGCTTTCACCCTCACCGACCAACTGGTAGATCATCAGTCGCCTGTCGATTCCACCGAATTCGCTCATCCAGGTCCGCAACATCTCGGCCAACAGACGATTCTGCTCCCCGCTCCCTCCCACTTCGGCCAGGGCGAACTCGTCAACCAACCTCAGCGCCGGCACCTTCCTGCCGCCGATCTGAAACGCAGAGACCACGCCGCCGACGTGGGCCACGACCCTGCCGTCTTTGACGGCAACAACGACCGGGCGGCCTTCCGCCGACGGTGGATAGGACCAGCTCCACTCCTCCAACGAGAGCGGTCTGTTGCGGCACCGGTTGAGTCCTTCGATGATCGCGTTTTCGTCGCCGGCGCGCGCGACGCGGACTTCGGCTCCGCCCGGGCTCACCCCCGGTCTCCCCCGTCGAGATCCCATCTGTGGTCCAGCTTGAGCAGCGACAGCGACCAGCCCTCGTCCTGGGGGCGAAGACAATCGGTGACGACCGCCTGGTCCCAGATGTGGAGGGCGCTGGGGTCGAATATGTAGCCCGTCACCGAGTAGTTCCCCTTGGCCAACGGCAGCCCGTGGATCCGCACCCGGTCGCGCCGCACACCGGCGCCGGTTCGGGCCGGCAGCCCGTCGACAAAGGTCGCGACCGCCACCACCCGGGTCCCGTCGCCGCGATCGAGCGACACGCCGACGTGAAATCCGCTCTCGGGGTCCACGGCTTCCCACTCGAGCTCCACCACCAGTTCCATGCCCGGTGCGTAGGTCTCCGCCGGTTCGCCGTCGGCGCCGTAAACCCGGATGCCGCGAATCCGCGCCTGCTGGCCGGGAGGTCCGGCGGCATCACCGCCGCCATCCTCGGCTCGGGTGTCGAGGCGTCGTTTTTCGCGGGTGATCAGAAACTCCTCGTAGGCGTTGACCACCTCCTGCGCCGGACCATCCATCTCGATGTGGCCGTTTTTCAACCACAGCGCCCGTTTGCAGAAGAGCGACACGTAGTACATGGAGTGCGAACAGAAGAGGATGGTCGTGCCGCGGTCGCGGATCTCCCGGATGCGATCGACGCACTTCTTCTGGAAATAGCCGTCCCCCACCGCCAGCGCCTCGTCAACCACGAGCACGTCGGGGTCGACGTGGGTGGCCACGGCAAAGGCGAGCCGCATGGCCATCCCGGTCGAATAGCTCTTGACCGGGTGCTCGACGAATTCACCGAGTTCGGCGAAAGCGAAGATGTCGTCGAGCCGCGCCTCCATGTCACTCTTGTCGAGACCCATGAGGGCGCCGTAGAGAATGGCGTTCTCCCGCCCCGAGAACTCCGGGTGAAAGGCCGCGCCGAGTTCCAAAATGGCGGCCACCACCCCGCGGACGTCCACCGAACCCGCGGTCGGCGTGGTGGTCCCGGCGATGATCTTCAAGAGGGTCGATTTACCGGCGCCGTTCTCGCCGATGATCCCCACCGCGGTCCCCGGTTCGACGCCGAATGTCACATCCTCGAGGGCGCGGAAGTCGAGGTGACGGCTGGGGCGGCCGAACAGACGCTTGATGCGCTCCCCGGGGGCGGCGTAGACCCGGTACCACTTGTGCACCCCGTCGACGGTGATCGCGTCCTGCAACGCCTGCAAAGTCATGGCAGAGCGAAAGATATCACAGCGGCAGTCGAGCTACCGCGGCTCCTCCATCCGCGGAAAATCGATCACTCTCAGCCGCCGCATCGCCCGCAGGTAATGACCGAGCCGTTCCTCGATCTGGTGCCGCCTGTCGGGGAAGGCCTCCCGCATGACACCGGCCAGAGTCCTCACCTTGGTCACCCCGTCGAGCCGCCGCCAGGCAAAGCTCCCGAGCTCGTCGAGACGGATCCTGCGCGGCGTGAGCCACCAGTTGGTGCGTTCGATGAGCCCGCGCAAACCGTCCAGAGGCGGCCGCGGACGGTCGATCACGACGTTGCCGTCGACGTTCTCCTGCCACGGAACACAGCGGACCGGCTCGAGTTCGAGCAGGTCCACGACGCGATCGACGCTGGACGGCCTTGCCACGGCGTCCTACTCGCCGCCCGTCGAACGCGCCCGCATGCGGCTCAGGGGCAGCCACACCAGCAGACCGAGCAGCAGCGGATAGACCAACAACCCGCCCGAGAAGCTGTGTCCGAGGCTGGGCAGGAGGTGCTCGGTCTCGGCCATGCCGAGCTTGGCCTGTTCGTAGAGCACGACGAAGGCGAGGAGAACCGCCATCAGGGACTGGCCGGCGATCAGACCCGAGGACACCAGGATGCCGGAGTTCTCGGCCTGCATCTTCTCTTCGTCGGTGGCCTCCTTCTTCTTCAGGAACCAGTCGAGGATGGCTCGAATGACGCCGCCCGCGAACACCGCCGAAGTGGTCGAGAACGGGAGGTACATCCCGACCGCGATCAACATCGGCGCCGGCGCCTTGATCAGGATCAGGGCGACGCCGAAGAGCATGCCGGCGATGACCAGCGGCCATGCCATGTCGCCGCCGACGATGCCCTTGGCCATCAGCGCCATGAGCCCGGCCTGCGGCGCCGGCAGCTCCGCCGACCCGATGGTGTAGGCCTGGTTGAGGACCATGAGGAGGACCGGCAGGGCGATGGCGGCGGCGATGACGCCGATGATCTCGCCGACCTGCATCCGCCACGGCGTGCCGCCGAGAATGTGGCCGACCTTGAAATCCTGCATCATGTCGCCCGCAACACCGGCGGCGCAGCAGACCACGCCCGCCACCCCGAGGACCGCCGCCACGCCGTGGACCCCGGTGACGCCCATCAGGACCATGAGAAGGGCCGAGATCACGAGGGCGGAGAGGGTGAGGCCGGAGATCGGGTTGTTGGAGTTGCCGACGAGACCGACGAGGTAACCGGCGACCGCGGCGAAGAGGATTCCGAGCACCAGCATCACCACCGTGAGCAGCAGGGCCGGCATCGTCGAGGCCGAAAAGTAGCGGTAGAGGAAGAACATGGGCACCGCCATGACACCGATCGCGGCCAGCACCCACTTGAGGTTGAGGTCCTGTTCGGTGCGTTCGGTGTCGGCGGCCGTCCCCGCCCTGAGGGCCGCGATCGCCTTCTGGATGCCGTTGATCAGCGCCCCGCGCAGGGTGTAGAGGGTGTAGAAGGCGGAGACGATCATCGTGCCGACGGCGAGCGGCCGGATCTGGCGGAACCACACGTCCATCGCCAGCGCCGTGAATCCATCCTGCGCACCGATCGCCGCCAACTCCGGGTTGAGGAAGATGGCCAGCGGCACCAGCACCAGCCACCCGGTGACCGCGCCGCAGAAGAGCACCGCCGAGATCTTGAGCCCGACGATGAAGCCCACCCCCATCACCATCGGCGAAGCCTCCGGCGTCGACAGCAGCATGCCCCCCGTGTACTCGATCTTGCGCCCCAGGATGTCGATCGCGGAGCGGCCGAACTGGACGAAATGCGAGGCCTTGTCCTGGATCAACTGGACCCCGGCGTCGTTCTTGATGAACTCCCACAGAGCTGCAATTCCCATCGCGCCGAAGACCAGCCCGGCGCCGGTCTGCCCCTTCTGTCCGGCCTTGACGATCTCGGCCGCGGCCACGCTCTCGGGGAACGGGAGGTCCGCCTCGACCACCAGCGGGCGCCGCAGGATGATGACGAACAGCACCCCGAGCACGCCGCCGATACCCATGATGAGCATCGCATCGCGGAGGTTGAACTCGGTCCACGCGCCGGCGATCAGGAAGGCCGGGATGGTGAAGATCGCTCCGGCGACCAGCGATTCACCGACCGAGGCGGTGGTCCGCGCCAGGTTCTCCTCGAGGATGTTGCCGCGGAAGACCCGCAGCGCCGCCATCGCGACCACCGCCGCCGGGAAGGTGGCCGCCACGGTCAGGCCGACCTTCATCCCGAGATAGGCGTTGGCGGCGCCGAGGATGATCGCCATGACCACGCCGAGCAACAGCGCCTTGACCGTGAGTTCCGGCATCGACGTCTCGGCAGGCACGTAGGGAACGAACTTCTTCTCCGCCATGAAACCCTCCCCCTGAACTGTACAGGGAGATAGTAACGGATCAGGAGAAAACGTTCTAACGTTTCAACGTTTCAACGTTTGAACGTTTCGTCGCACCTCCGCCGCACGCGGCCCTACCGGAATACTCGAGCGTTTATTGTCGGACGGATGTCGCGTGGGAATTCAAAATTCAAAATTCAAAATTGAGAATTCACTCTTTCAGCTTCTCCTCGAGCAACTGTCCGGCGATCACCATCAGCCGGCTCTCGGTGAGGACGCCGACCAGGTGGTCGTCCTTGATCACCGGCATGCAGGCCCACCCGTTGTCGCGCATCAGGGCGATGGCCTCGACGGTGGACGTCTCCGGGGTCACCGTCACCGGATCGCGCTGCATGATCTCGCTCACCGGCAGCGGCGTTTCGGTCTGCTCGGGGTGGTAGGTGCCGACCAGCCCCAACAGCTTGCGCTGCGACACCAGACCGACCAGACGGTTGTCGGCATCCTCGACCATGACGTGGCGGATGTTGTTCCACACCATGAGCTGGGCCACCAGGTCGACAGGTTCCTGTTCGTTGACGGTGACGATGTCGGTGTCCATGCAGTGCTCGACGGTGGCGTAGCTCTGCTTCCAACCTGCGCCCTCGGTCACCTGCGCCAGCTCCCAGGTGTGGACCGGCTCGCCGCCCTTCTGGCGCTCGCCGATGGCCGCGGTGACGGCCGACAGCCTCTCCGACATCGGACCATCGTCGACCATCGCAGCCATCGAATCGAGCTGCCACTGGGCGCCGGTCTGCCGCGAACGGACCCGCTCCTCGATCACGCCGAGATAGAGGTCGATGTTCTCCTGGTCGAGCCCCGGGACCTCGAGGCCCTCGCGGGCCATCGGCAGCATCTCGTCGAGGATGAGACGGTCCGCCGGCACCGGCGATGAGCCGACCCAGCGCATCTGGGCGTCGAGGCCGTGGCGGGCGGCGGCAAGGAAATTCGAGCGCGCATCGTCGAAGTCCATATGCGTGGCGATGTCGCCGTAGCGCTCGAGTACGCCGCTGATGAGACCGAACCAGAAGGCGGCATTGGCCATCTCGTCGCGAGGCGTCGGTCCTGCGGGCAGGATGCGGTTTTCGATCCGCAGGTGCGGTTTGCCGTCGTTGATGCCGTAGCAGACCCGGTTCCAGCGGTAGACCGTGCTGTTGTGCAGACGCAGGGCCTTGAGACTCGGGGCGCGGCCGTGTTCGAGTTCTTCGAAGGGGTCGTCGTCCATGTCGGCCGACAACAGCGCCCGGAAACGGGCGATGTCCTCCTGGAAGATCTCCAGGGCCGACGACTTCACCCACTGGCGGCCGAAGCTCACCCTGGGCGCCTGCTCTCTCATGTGGGGCGTCGAGCGGCGGGTGTCGATGGACTGTTGGAAGAGCCCGATCCTGGTTTCGGACCACAGCCGTTTGCCGAACAGCATCGGCGAGTTGACCGCCGCCGCCAGCAACGGCCCCGCCACCGCCTGGGCAGCGTTGTAGAGCCTCGCGAACTCTTTTGGCGAGACCTGGAAGTGGATCTGGAAGCTGGTGTTGGCGGCCTCGACCAGGATCGAATCGTGGTGGAGGTGCAGTTCGTCCTTGCCGAGGAGGTAGAACTCGTAGGCGCCGCCCTTGAGCCGGTTCATCGCTTCGTTGAGCGCGTAGTAGCGGGGGTTCGGCGTCATGTTGACGAGTTCGAGATCGGTCTTCTTGAGGGTCGGCAGGATGCCGGTCATGATCACGTCGCCGCCGCAGGCCTGGGCCGCCTCCCGCGCCTTTCCCAGCAGTTCGCCGAGTTGCCACTCCATGTCGCGCAGACAGCTGCCGCCGAAGATGTGGGGGTCGAGATTGAACTCGAGGTTGAAGCGGGCAAGTTCGGTCGTGAAGTGAGGGTCCTTGACGGCCTCGAGAACCTCGGTGGCGATCGGCGCAGGGCGCCAGTAGGAGTCGACCAGAAAAAGCTCCTGCTCGGCACCGATGCGCCGGATGCCGGTTTCGAACCGCTCCTCCTCGAGCATCTTCTCGAAGGCCTGAACATCCTTCAGGAGGTGGCGGAGAAAGACCCTGATCTCTTCGGCCTGCGACTGTTCGCGAACGTTCTGCTCACCCATTGCTGCTCCGAAGCCCCCTCGCCATGTCTCTCGTCGTGGCATTGTACCTGTTGAGCGAGCAACCTCGGGCTTGCAAGTGTTCCCCCATGCCTCGCGTCGGCACCGACCTGAGCCTCACGCACGATTCGAAATCAAGCGGGCGAAGAACCCTCTGACAGGCGGAGGCGGGTCGTTTACGGCCCGCCTTGGGGAAGCCTCTGTGGTCGCGGGCCCTGAAGGACCCGCCTACGGCATTCAGAAGAGTTGGCCGGTTTGACCCATCTCCCCAACTCTCAATAAAAATCTGATAATAATTTTATCAAATCCATGAAATCACTACTTGACAACTAAACACTCAGATATTATATTGACACCACGGTTTTCACACCGTTTCAAGGAGGAAACAACCCATGAATGGGCAGCCCCAATACACCGTCAAGGCCTCGGAAGCTCTGCAAGAGGCCTTCAAGTCCGCGGCCGCCCGCGGCAACCCCGAAACCACCCCCACGCACCTCTTGCTGGCCCTGATGCAGCAGGAGAACGGCATCGCGCCCCGCTTTCTGGCCAAGGTCGGCGTCCCGGCGGGTCAACTCGAGTCTGAACTCAAGGAAGCACTCGATCGTCTCCCGTCGGCCGAGGGTGGCGCCGAACCTCAGCCCTCGCGCAGCCTGCGAAAAGTGCTCGAACAGGCTGCCAAAATTGCGCCCCAGTTCCAGGACCAGTACGTCTCCGTCGAACATCTGCTGATGGCCGTCGTCGCGGTGCCCGACTCGGCGGCCGCGCGAGCGCTCGCAATCCACGGCGTGACCGGGGACAGTCTGCTCACGGCCATCCAGGAGCTGCGCGGTTCGCACCGCGTCACCGACGCCAACCCCGAAGACAAATTCGAGGCCCTCGCAAACTACGGCCGCGATCTCACCGAACTCGCCCGCGCCGGCAAGCTCGACCCGGTGATCGGCCGCGATGACGAGATCCGCCGCGTCATGCAGGTCCTGACCCGGCGCACCAAGAACAACCCCGTCCTGATCGGCGAACCGGGGGTCGGTAAGACCGCGGTCGCCGAGGGTCTCGCACAGAGAATCGCCTCCGGCGACGTGCCGGAGATTCTCAAGAACCGCCGCATCGTGTCGCTCGACATGGGCGCGCTGATCGCCGGCGCCAAGTACCGCGGCGAGTTCGAGGACCGCCTCAAGGCGGTGGTCAAGGAGGTGGTCGACTCCGAGGGCGAGGTCATACTCTTCATCGACGAGCTTCACACCCTGGTCGGCGCCGGCGCCGCCGAAGGCGCCATGGATGCAGCAAATATCCTGAAGCCCGCACTGGCGCGGGGTGAGCTGCGCGCCATCGGCGCCACCACCCTGACCGAGTACCGCAAATACATCGAAAAAGACGCCGCTCTCGAGCGCCGGTTCCAACCGGTCCTGCTCGGCGAGCCGTCGGTCGAAGAGGCCGTGGCCATCCTCCGCGGACTCAAGGAGAAGTACGAAGTCCACCACGGCGTGCGCATTGCCGATGCCGCGCTGGTGGCGGCGGCGTCGCTGTCGAACCGCTACATCACCGACCGTTTCCTTCCCGACAAAGCCATCGACCTCGTCGACGAGGCTGCGTCGCGGCTGCGGATCGAGATCGACTCCATGCCGACCGAGATCGACCAACTCGAGCGGCGGGCGCTGCAGCTCGAGATCGAAAAGCGGGCGCTCGCCAAGGAGAAGGACAAGACCTCCAAGGAGCGTCTGGCCGGGATCGAGAGCGAACTCGCCGAGCTCAAGGAAAAGAGCTCTGGGCTCAAGGCCCAGTGGCACGCCGAAAAAAACCTCATCACGCGCCTCCAGGAGCTCAAGGAGCAGATCGAGGAGACCCGCGAAGCGGCCGACCGCGCCGAGCGGGACGGAGATCTCGAGCGCGCCGCTCAGCTCCGCTACGGCCAACTCGTGTCCCTGAACCAGGAACTCGAGGTCGCCTCCGTGGCGCTCAAAAACCACCAGCAGGAGCACGGCATCATCCTCGCGGAGGAGGTCGGCGAGGAGGACATCGCTCGAGCGGTCTCCAAGTGGACCGGGGTGCCGGTGTCGCGGCTGCTCGAGGGCGAAAAGGACAAGCTGCTGAAAATGGAGGACCGGATCGCGGAACGAGTGGTCGGGCAGGAGGACGCTGTCGCAGCGGTCGCCGCTGCGGTCCGGAGAGCCCGTGCCGGCCTCAAGGACCCCAACCGGCCGATCGGTTCCTTTCTTTTCCTCGGACCGACCGGAGTCGGCAAGACCGAGGTGGCGCGCTCACTGGCCGAGTTCCTGTTCGACGACGAACGGGCGATGGTCCGCATCGACATGTCGGAGTACATGGAGAAACACGCGGTGGCACGGTTGATCGGCGCCCCTCCCGGCTATGTCGGCTATGACGAGGGCGGTCAACTCACCGAGGCCGTGAGGCGGCGCCCGTACTCGGTGATCCTTTTCGACGAGATCGAAAAGGCCCACCCCGACGTCTTCAACGTTCTCCTGCAGGTTCTCGACGAGGGCCGGCTCACCGACGGCAAAGGGCGCACCGTGGACTTCCGCAACACGGTCGTCATCATGACCTCCAATATCGCCTCCACCATCATCCGGGAGGTCCCCGAGTCCGAACGCGACCGCATGACCACCCTGGTCGAGGCCGAGCTCAAAAAGCACTTCCGGCCCGAGTTTCTCAACCGGGTCGACGAGTTCCTGATCTTCCACCGCCTCTCCGAAGAAGAGGTGGCGCAGATTGCTCACATCCAGCTCGCCAACCTCAACCGGCTCATCGCCGAGCAGGGACTGGTCGTCGAGGCCACCGAGGCTGCGACGAAGCTGCTCGCGCACAAGGGCTTCGACCCAGACTTCGGGGCGAGACCGCTCAAACGCACCATCCAGCGGCTGGTCCAGGACCCGCTGGCACGGATGGTTCTCGCCGGCGAAGTCGGCCCCGGCACCACCATCGAGCTCGACGCCGACGGCGGCGAGCTCACGATGACGACAAAGCCCACAGAGGTGAGTTCTTAGTTGAGCCTCTTGCAATATTCAATGCGGGCGGGGATAAACCCCGCCCCTACGGTTTTCAGACACGCGGACGGGCGTTGAGACAAACCTAGCCCTTGCAGGCATATGCCGCCCTCAAAGTCGTAGGGGAGGGGTTTATCCCCTCCCTTTCGGGTCTTTCTGTGCCGGAGATCCCTCCGCTCCGGCCCTGCGGGCCTTCGGTCGGGATGACAAGAGTGAAGGAGCGTGCCGGGCCTTCGGTCGGGATGACAAGAGTGAAGGAACGTGCCGGGCCTTCGGTCGGGATGACACAAGTGAAGGAGCGTGCCGGGCCTTCGGTCGGGATGACAAGAGTGAAGGAACGTGCCGGGCCTTCGGTCGGGATGACAAGAGTGAAGGAACGTGCCGGGCCTTCGGTCGGGATGACAAGAGTGAAAGAACGTGCCGGGCCTTCGGTCGGGATGACAGTTTGGGAGGCGGAAACTCAAAACTCAAAACTCAAAACTCAAAACTGCCGACCCGGCCCGGCCGGGTCGGCTACACTGCTGCCGATGGTTTCTCTTGCCGACATGCGGCGCGATGCCCGCGCCGCCTTCGACGCCGCGGTGGCAGCCGCGCAACCTCGAACCCTGGTGCCGCATTGGGTTCAACGGGTGGGAGACGATGTGCTCGTCGCGGACGAGCCACTCCCCCGGACTGCGGGGAGACGCGTGGTGGCGGCGATCGGAAAGGCCGCTCCGGGTCTGGCCGCAGCGTGGCTCGGGGCCGCGCCGGGCTGGGCCGACGAAATGTTCGTCCTCGCTCCCCACGGCGTGCCGGTCTCGAAGGAGGTCGAACGTGGCGCCACCCTTCTGTACGGCGCCCACCCCTACCCGGATAGCGTCGGTGAGGCCTCAACTCACACGCTGCTCGACGTCGCCCGCTCACTCGGCGAGGACGACGTGCTGGTCGTGCTGCTCTCGGGTGGCGGTTCGGCCCTCCTGGCCGCGCCCGTCGACGGACTCACCCTCGCCGATATCCGCTCCACCACCGAACTCCTGCTCACGGCCGGCGCGCCGATTTCCGAGGTCAACACCGTGCGCCGGCAGTTGCTGGCCGCGGCGGGCGGCGGGCTCATGCGCGCCGCCTTCCCGGCGACGGTACGAGCCCTCATCGTGTCGGACGTTCTCGGCGACGCGCCTGCGGACATCGCCTCCGGACCCACGGTGGTCTCACCAACGACCGCAGCCGATGCTCTCGAGGTTCTGGATCGCTTCGGCCTTCGAGGCGCCTTTCCGGACGCCGTGGTCGCCCATCTCATCGCCACCGGCGGCAACCCACCGGATGACGGCACCTGGGGGGCAGCCTCCACGACCCGGGTGATCGCCAACCACCGTACCGCCGTGGAAGCGGCGGCCATCGAGCTGCGCTCCCGCTCCTATCTGGTCGAGGTGGCCGCCGAGCCCCTGGTCGGCGAGGCCGCCGAATGCGGCCGTGAGATTGCAGCCGCCGCCCGCACGATGGAATCGACCGCGCCGGCCGCCGTAGTCATGGGTGGTGAGACAACGGTCACAGTCCGGGGTTCCGGAAGCGGCGGGCGCAATCAGGAGTTGGCGCTGGCGGCCGCGATCGGAATCAACGACGCAGCCGCGGTCGTCGTGCTGGCCGCCGGCACCGACGGTATCGACGGCGCCTCTGAAAACGCCGGCGCCGTCGTCGACGCCACGACCTGCCGGCGTTTGCAGGAAATGGGACTCGACCCCGAGGCTCTCCTCACAACCAACGACAGTGGCACCGCCCTCGAGGCCGTGGGCGATGCCATTCGAACCGGGCCTACCGGCACCAATGTCTGCGATCTGACCCTGGTGCTGACCGCCCCACAATCTCCGAACTGAAGGGAACAACCATGGACAACCAGGGACCACGGACCATTGACATCAGGGACTTCCGACCGGGCAAGCCCCCGACCCAGCTGATCTTCATCGGCGCACTCGTGCTCATCGCCGCGCTGCTGATCTTCAGCATCGTCTTCACCATCCAGCCCGAGGAGGTCGGTATCGTGTTGCGTTTCGGCGAGTACACCCGCACCGCCGACCCCGGGCTCAACTTCAAGCTGCCCGCTCCCATCGAGCAGGTGATGAAGGTGCCGGTGCAGCGCCAGCTCAAACAGGAATTCGGCTTTCAGACCGTCGAGGCCGGGGTTCGCACCCGGTACGCGGACCGCGATTTCGAAGGCGAGTCCCTGATGCTGACCGGCGACCTCAATGTCGCAGTCGTCGAGTGGATTGCCCAGTACCGGGTCGACGACCCATACAAGTACCTGTTCAAGGTTCGCAACGTCGCCAAGACCTTCCGCGACATGAACGAGGCGGTGGTCCGTGCGGTGGTCGGTGATCGCTCGGTGGACGAGGTGATCACCGTCGGCCGGTTGGAGATCGAAGACCAGGTCAAGCTCAAATTGCAGGAACTGTGTGACCGCTACGAGACCGGTATCGTGGTCGACCAGATCGTGCTCCAGAACGTCAATCCCCCCGACCCGGTCAAGCCTTCGTTCAACGAGGTCAACCAGGCCGAGCAGGAGCGCGAACGGTCGATCAACCAGGCGCGCGGCGAATACAACAGGGTGATTCCCAAGGCCGGCGGCGAGGCGGCACAGGTCATCGAACAGGCCAAGGGCTACGCCATCGACCGCGTCAACCGCGCCGAGGGCGACGCCGTGCTCTTTCAAGAGGTGTACGCGGCGTACCGGCGCGCTCCCGAGGTCACGAGGCGGCGCATCTTCCTCGAGACCATGGAGACCATCTACCCCGCGATGCAGCGCAAGATCATTCTTGACAACAGTTTGGAGGGCGTCCTACCGCTCATGCAACTGGATGGGGCGGGGGTGAAACAATGAAACAGGCCTCACTCCTTCTCGTCGCTATTGCCGTTCTGCTGGCGGTTGCCACTCTCGGCGGCGCCTTCTACGTGGTCAACGAAGCGCAGCAGGTGATCATCACCCAGTTCGGCAAACCGGTGGGCGATCCCGTCTTCACCCCGGGGCTCAAAATCAAGGTGCCGTTCATCCAGAAAGCGAACTACTTCGACAAACGCTTTCTCGAGTGGGACGGCGAACCCAACGAGGTGCCGACCAGAGACAAGAGATTCATCTTCGTCGACACCTACGCCCGGTGGCGGATCACCGACCCGCTGCTCTTCTTCCAGCGCCTGCGCGACGAACGCGGCGCCCAGTCGCGGCTCGACGACATTCTCGACGGCGAGACCCGCAACACCATCGCCAAGCACGATCTGATCGAGGTCGTGCGCTCGACCAACCGCGAGTTCGAGGTCAGCTCCGCGATCGACCGTGAGGCGATGCGCCAAATCACCGCCGGCCGCGTCGTGCTCGAAAAGGAAGTCCTGGCCAACGCTTCGGCGCGAACCGAGGTGCTCGGCATCGAGATCCTCGACTTTCAATTCAAACGCACCAACTACGCCGAAAAAGACCGCCCCAAGGTCTACGAACGCATGATCTCAGAGCGCCAGCGGATCGCCGAAGAGTATCGGTCGGAGGGCGCCGGCGAGGCGGCCCGCATTCTCGGCGACAAGGATCGCGACCTCAAGAAGATCACTTCGGAGGCATATCGGGAATCGCAGGAGATCAAGGGCAAGGCCGACGCCGAAGCGGCGGACATTTACGCCGCCGCCTACAATCGCGACCCCGACTTCTACCGCTTCCTGAAGACCATGGAGGTCTACACCACGACCATGGACAAGGACACGATTCTGATGCTCTCCACCGATGGGGAGTTCTTGAAATACCTGGAGAGGGACAGATAGTCGGAAAGGCTCGACGTGGCGCACATTGCGCGTTAGACCGTCTCCGGATTCAGGTTTCAGGATTCAGGATGCGACGGCGGTCTGAACCCTGACTCCTGAATCCGGTCGGGTGAGCGGTTGCATCCTGCATCCTGGATCCTGCAGGCTCAGGCGGAGTCGAGCCGTGCTTTGATCTTCTTGAGGTCTTCCCACGCCTCGCGCTTGGCGATTTCGGTGCGGAGCAGGTAGGCGGGGTGGAAGAGCGGCATCAGGGGGATTCCCTTGTAGGACGCCCATCGCCCGCGCAGGGCGCTGATCGGCTTGGTGGTCCCGGTCAAACGATGCGACGCCGGCTTCCCCAGCGCGACCAGGACTTTCGGGGAGATCAACTCGATCTGCTGATCGAGATAGGGGGCGCAGGGTGCGACCTCGTCCTCCTTGGGATCGCGGTTGCCCGGTGGCCGGCACTTGACGATGTTGGTGATGTAGACCTGGTCACGGCTCAGCCCGATGGCGAAAAGCATGCGTTCGAGAAGTTGCCCCGCCTGCCCGACAAACGGTCTCCCGGTGCGATCCTCTTCCGCGCCCGGACCTTCACCGATGAACATCACGGCCGCACGCGCATCGCCCTCGCCGAACACCACTTTGTGGCGTTTCTCGCTCAAACGGCACAGGGCACAGCCGGCTGCCGAGTGTGCCAAGAGGGCAAGGGGACCGTCGTCGACGACCACTTCTGCGACCGGCGAATGCACTGCGCCGGGTTGGGCGACCGGCGAGGACCGCCAACCAATGTCCTCAAGAAAGCGGTTGAGGTCGCGGGCCCGCATCAGCAGGCATCATACACAACGATGTGACTCGACGTCGTGGCGCGATGAGTCGGTGCCGGCATCAGCGGCGCAGAACTCAGTCCTCGTCCTCGGCCTCGTCGAGGTCGATGGTCTCGTCGTCATCGTCTTCGTCATCGTCTTCGTCATCGTCGATCGCCACCGCGCCGCGGGTCATCCCGAGCAGCCGTTGCAGGCGCATGAGCTCGTCGTCGCGATCCTCGTCGTCGGCGGCAACATCCTTCACGGCGGCGGTCGGCAGAACATCGGGGATCGGCTCCCTCGAATCGCGGTCGCCGGCGGCATCCATTTCCGCGCGGAACTGCTCCACCATGGCCTGGCGGTGGGCGTCGAGTTCCTCCTGGGTGAGAATGCGCCAGGTGACCTCGCCGCCGTCGACGTCATCACGAGCCTTGAGCGTCGGTTTCTTGAACCGGCTCTCGGTACGGGGCTTGGCCCCGTTGATGATCTGTTCGGCTCGCTGCGACACCACAACGATATATCGGAAGATCGAATCAAACTCTGCGGGCAGCTCAATCATCGGGTGAAATCCTTCTCAAGCGATTCCTGGAACGTCCTTCTGATGGCGTCCAGATGGGGTTTCATTCGCGTCGATTTCTGGTGTTCGGCGATGCAGATGCCGAACAGGGCACTCACCGCCTGTTCCAGACGGTCGTTGATGATAGCATAATCGAACTCACCGGCGACCTGAAACTCCCTCACAGCCCACTGCAGACGCCGCCGAATGGCGTCCTGGGCATCCTGCCGGCGTTCGCGGAGCCGCGTCTTGAGAACGTCGTAGGAAGGCGGATACACGAAGATCTTGACCACGTCGGGGACCTGGGTCTTGACCTGGTTGGCGCCCTGGACCTCGATATCCAGAAAGACATCCGTCCCCGCGGCAAGTTGCGCCTCTACCGCCGATCGCGAGGTGCCGTACCGATAGCCGGCGTATTCCGCCCACTCCAGGAAATCTCCCGCTGGACCATTGCTTCAAAGGCAACATCGTCCACGAAGTGATAGTCCACGCCGTCGGTCTCCGCCGGCCGCGCGGGTCGGGTGGTGTGGGAGATCGAAAAGTGCCCCTCAATACCGCGGTCAGCCATCCGGGCGATGGTCTCGCGGATCAGGGTGGTCTTGCCGCCACCGGAGGGCGACGACACGATGAACAGGATGCCTGGCAGATCGGGACTCATCAAAAACCTCGCTCGGCCGGCATTCTACGCCATCATGACCGCCCTCCGCTCCGGAGCAAATGGGTTACACTACGTCCAACATCAAGTGGACGGGCGCCTCGCCTGTGCGATCAGTGCCTTTCCGGTTCGAAATCGGTTCGAAAAGGAGGGTGGTTTGAAGAAACGTCCGGCGCCAACGGTGCTCGCTTTTGTCGTTATCGTGGCGGCAGGCCTCGGCCCCGTGTGGGCCCAGAATGAGGGCTCAGGTATTCCCGGCGAGGGGCACCAGCTGCCGATGAAGTGGGGCATCGGAATGACCCTGTACCACCAGACGCAGCCTTACGACATCGTCAGTCTGGAAATTCCCCTTGCGGGTCTCGATATCGGCGCGGCCGAAGGGCTCGAGATCGAGAGCAGGACCGACAGCTATCACCTCAAGTTCGACTACTGGCTCTTTCCCTTTCTCAACGTGTTTCTGCTCGGCGGCCACATCGAAGGCGATACCACCGTCATGCTGAGCAACGTCGAACTCGGTCTCCCGATCACCCTCAATAACATCAAGATCGACTACTCGGGGGTCATGTACGGCGGCGGCGCCACCCTGGCGGTCGGGGGCAAGGGCTGGTTCACGAGCCTCACCTACGACATCACCCGAACCAACCTCGACGTGGCCTCTTCAACGGTGAGCGCGTGGGTACTGACGCCCCGCTTCGGTCTCACGTTCAAGGGCGCAGCCGTGTGGGTCGGCGCCATGTACCAGAATGCTGAAGAGACCCACCAGGGCGTCTGGGAAATGCCCTACCTGGGTGCGGTGCCTTACTCCGCGGTACTCGAACAATCGGACCCGTGGAACTACCAGATCGGCATGATCGCCGGCATCGGTGAGCACTGGAATCTGACCTTTGAGGGTGGCGTCGGCAATCGCAAGTCGGTCCTCGCCAACCTGGAGTACCGCTTCGGAAAACGTTAACTGTCGAAGGCACCGCGTCCTCCATCGAGGACAAGTCCGCATTCCCGATTTCGGGCCCATGTGTCCCGAAATCGGGAGTCTACTGGTACTGGTTGCCTCTCCGGCCCGGTGCAAATAGTCGGTCCGGATCTTGCATCTAATTCTCTGAGGCCAGAAATGAATCTACGCGATGACATCGATCGCCAATCCCGATCGACGGAGGCCCCAGGCGACCCGGAATGCCCGCGGGTGGTCATTTTCGACGGTGAGGGCGAGCCCAGGGTGGAGGTCCTCGACCTTCCCGACGTCGCTGCACCGGGGGACCTCTTCTGCCATAGCGGCACGAAATGGCAGGTCACGGCGACACGCACCGGCGACCGGGTCCTGATCGCGCAGCCGTTTCGAGCCTGATCTCCGGATTTCGTAGAATGGGCGCGACCCTTCACGGGAGGACCGCCACCATGCGCCCACATCACTGGACGACAACTGTCCTGACCTGCCTCATTCTCACCGCAGCGTTCCTCGGCGGCTGCTCGACCAGCGGCCCACGCCAGACGAAGCTCATGAAGAGCACCAAGATGACCATCTCCTCGGCCCAGCTGCGGGTCCAGGTGCGTTCCCTGGCGGGTCGTTTCTCGGGGCTCATGGAACAGGCCGGGAATGGGGTCCTGGAACGCACCAACGACCCGGCGATGAAACGAAGGGCCCTGTTGTGGCTGAGCAACGGTATTCCGGCCATGCAGCAGGCACTGTTCCAGCCCGATCCTCTTGCTGCGTTGATCGATACCCAGTTCCTCATCGCCCAGATGCGGATCTATTTCGAAGACCTCTCGGCGCACAATCTGCCGCCCGAGAAGCAGAAAATCGTGATCCGGATACTCGACGAAATGGAGAGCGACATCGAGGTCATCGTCGACAACGCCGGGCCCGATACCGATTTCGAGGCGGGCAGGGCGCTGATCTACGATTTTGCCGAGGACAACCCCACGGATTCCCGATTCACCGCGCGCCGGGGAACGGCGGCCATGATGGCCGAGTTCACCGCCCGCGCGGGCGGCAGTGCGCTGAAGAGCATCGGATCGATTACCGAGACCGTCGAGGACCTGGTGGCACGGATCGACCTCAACGCCGAGTACCTTCCGAAGTTCGCCCGCTGGCAGGCCCAGCTCCTGATCCTGGACGACATCAAGGGCGACGAGGACTTCGAGGCCGTCCTGTCGGCGATCCAACAGCTCCAACACCTCGAACTGGTGGCGGCCTTTCTCGAGGATCTCGACCCCCTGATCGCCGATCTGCCGAACCTCGTGGCGGACGAACGCCAGGCGGTGCTCGACGCGGTCCACGCCTACCTCAGGGAGACCCTCGCCTTCGTCGATCTTCAACGCACCACCCTGATGCACGAGGACGTCCGTACCGAACGTGAGGCCATCCTCGCCGCCGTGCGAGAGGAACGGATGGCGGTGCTTGCGGCAATCTCCGAGGAGCGCCGGATCGTGCTCGAAGCGATCGGTCAAGAAAGGGCGGCAGTGTTCGCCGACCTCGACACTCTGATGGACGAGGCCTTCACCCGCGAGGTGAACAAACTCTTCATCCGCGGGCTGATCCTGATTGCGATCGTCCTCGCCGGCTTCGCGGCCATCACCTTCCTCGGGGTGCGAGCGCTCAATCGCAAATTGGAATAGGCCTCACCCGGAGATCAGCACCCACTCGGCGACCCCCGGTGCGGAATCGCACACCTGCTTCCATCTCATACCTGCCCGACTCGCCAACCACCCGTCAAGGCCCCTGAAGGTGGGCCAAGGCCCACCCTACGATCGCGCCATCAATTCACGAAACCCGTAGGGTGGGCCTTGGCCCACCATCAGACACCGTTTGTGAACTTGGGTCCGCCGTAGGGTGGGCCTTGGCCCACCATCACGGCTATCGAATGTGGTTTTGGACCCACTGCACCAGTTGAGCGTGCTGCATGGCGCCCGATTGACGCGCGGTCTCGCGTCCGTCGCGGAAGACCACAAGCGTGGGGATGCTCTGGATGTTCAAGCGCGCGGCGATCGACTGGGCCTCCTCGGTGTTGAGCTTGGCCAGCCGGACTCCGGGCTCGAGATCGCGCGCGGCCTGCTCGAACGCGGGCGCCATCATCTTGCACGGCCCGCACCACGGCGCCCAGAAATCAACCACCACCGGGATGTCGTTGCGGGTGATCTGCTTGTCGAAGTTGCCATCGTGGAGCACCACCGGACCGCCCGGGAAAAGCGGCTGCTTGCACTTCCCGCAGGTCGGTCCGTCCCCGATCCTGGCAGCTGCGACCCGATTGACGGAGTTGCAGCGCGGACACACGATGTGCAGGGACTCCTGAACTGCTCTCATCCAGCGGCCTCCTCGTCGAGGGCGTACCTCACCGCAGTGCTCCGTCCCCTGTCGGCTGCGCTCGCCCGGTCCGCTCCGTTCTCGATGCCAGCCACCTGGTCAACATCACCTACCACGGCTGATACTGCACCCTCAAAAGTACGATGTTCGCCGCTCCCCGGTTCTTGGGGTCGGCGTAGATGTAATTCAGCTCGATCCGGGTCGCGGCATTGACGTACCAACTCAAGGCGATGTCGAAGTCCGTCAACTCGCCGCCCTCCACCAGACCGTCCGTCAGATCGACCGTCGAGATCCGGCCCGCCAGTTCCCAGGCGCCGCCGTTCTTCTTCTTGAATGGGTTGCCCCCGGAGTACTTTTTCAACGGCAGCAAGCGGTCGAAGGTCCCGCTGTTGGTCCGGTACGGCCGGGTCTCACCGGTGAGGAACCACCCGAACTGGACATACGAACCGGCGAAAGTCGGATCACCGACAGACTGGGCCGACACGTCGCTCTGAATGTACTCCGCCATCATCCACAGCGGACCGCGCACCGCGGCGAACTCCAGCCCCCACAGCGTGATGTGGCTGGTGTCGAATGAGCCGGTGTCCACCAGGTAATCGACGTACCGGGCTTCGGGCCGCGTCCGGTACCGGGTGTCACCACCCGTCGGCGACCTCGAGCTGAACGACGCGCCGACGTGCACCAGCTGCCGGCCCTGGTCCCGGTAGACCGGGAGGCAGCTGAAACGACCGGTGAGCGACAGCAACGAGGTGCCGGCGTTCTTGTCGCTGCTCTTTCCTATCGAGAACAGGCCGGCGGCCCAGGCGGTCCGCCCGTTCCTGCTGGAGTCGTGAATCTTGGCGCCGAAATTGGTACCCGGTGCAAAGGCCGTGACGGGGAGCGATCGCTCCATGAAGCCGCCGTTGTAGCTGCTGGTCTGCCGCTCGAGGCTGAACGGCTCGTACACCAGACCGAGGCGCAGCTTACCGACGTGATGCCCCCAGACTTCGAGACCTCCCTTGGCACCCTCGACCCAGGTCGCGTCGATCCCCCAGTCGGCACCGAGATCGAACGAGAAATTGAAGTTCAAATCGTTGAGCCGACCCACCGCAAAGAGAACGATGTTGCGCAACGAGACCTGCGAATCGATCGGAGCATAATATTCCTCGTAGGTCGCATCGTCGTTGCCTGCCGTACCGTCAACCTGGATTTGGCCGCCGATTCGGAACTTCAGCTTTCCGTCGAAAAGGTTGTACCGGCTGATACCACGAATTCCTGCAACAAACGCCTTCCATTTGGAGTCGAACTTCTGCGGCTCGATCTCGTCGAGATCGAAGGGGCGGTAGTCGGTAAACGCCACAGCACCCGGGTTCGTCTCCAGTTCGCTCTTTGGAGTCTGATCGTCGTCCTCGCCGGTCGCGGCGGCCGGCGCCGAAGCGACCGGCGTTTCGCCGGCCCCAGTTCTCGTTCTCAGAGGTTTCAGTCGGAATCGGCTTTTCCCCCGCCTCCTCTCCGGTTGGGGTCGGCGACGGCGTCTCCGAAGCCGGTGGAGTCGACGGCGCGGGCGTCGGGTCGGGAGACCCCGATGGTGGCGGAGCCACGCGCACTGCTGCCGGTGTGGGTGTTGTCACGGCCGTCGGCCAGGACGGCGTGCCCTGAGCGCCAGCCGCCGGGGTGAAGAAGACGAAGGTCGCCAATCCCAACATCACGGCTCCAGCCCTCAACTCGAAGTGCAGTCGTTTCTGCATGCCGGAATCCTAACGCAAATCGTTATTCATGAGTCACCTGCTACGAGGTGTGATGCACTGCGCGCGGCGGTGTTTTCTCGATTCGCTCGCTCGACGTACCGCAAGTACGCCTCCGCTCGCTCATCTTGCGCAACCACCACCACGGTTGCTCCTCGCACCTCTCACTACAAATCCTCATACCAATGCGGGCGGGCTGACGGGTTCCCGACATGGCTCGGTCACGACGATTCGGTCCAGGTCGCAAGTCTTTTCCCGAGTTCGTGTTTCAGCTCTTCCTTGGCTGTCTGCGCTTCTTTGTAGATTTCGTCAACCTTATAGAAGTGCAGGGTCCTGAAGTCGCTCAACCTGGGTTTGATGTAGATATCGGGACGACGTGCCTCGAGCTCTCGTTGGACGATCGCCTGCTGCATGATCTGAATCGATCCAAAAAGATTGTTGAAATAGCCGGGAACCGATCCCGGTTCGGCTGGGCTGCCGCTGTTGATGTCGACGGCGATCACGATATCGCACGAGTCCATCAACAGATCGTAAGGCACCGGGTTGGTCGTTCCTCCATCGATCAGCACCCGCCCACCGAGCTCGACGGGCGTGAAGAGCCCGGGCAAAGCCATGCTGGCCTGAACGGCGGGTTTCGAGCGGCCCCGAGTCGATGACGACCGACCGGCATTCCCAGAAATCGGTGGCGACCACGGACAGGGGTATGGCGAGCTCCTCGAAGGTCTCGCACGAACGGTCCCCGCACAACGAGGCCATGATCGACTCGGCCTTGATCAGGCCGCTGCGGCGA
>CAVQSQ010000009.1:0-40798 GCA_963715955.1 Candidatus Sulfomarinibacteraceae bacterium | reverse complement strand
GGCGGCCATGGCGACGGGGAGGAGGCGGCTGGCGGCGGAGTCGACGACGGCCTCGAGCGGGTCCGTTCCGGTGGCGAGCTGGACGTTGAGCTCGTCCATCATGACGATGGCGTTCTTCAGGAGCATGCCGGAGAGGCTGAGGAAGCCGAGGAGGGCCATGAAGGTGAAGGGCTGCCCGGTGGAGAGGAGGCCGATGGCGACGCCGATGAGCGCGAGGGGGACGCAGAGCCAGATGACGAGCGGCTGGCGGATGGAGTTGAAGAGGCCGACGGTGGTGAGGACCATGAGGAGGGCGAAGAGCGGGATGCCCTTGCCGAGGGCCCGGTTGGCGTCGGCGGAGTCCTTGTATTCGCCGAACCAGGTGAGCTGGTAGCCGTCGGGCCGCGGGATGGCCTCGATCCTGGGCCGGAGGGTGCGGAACAGCGCGCTGGCGGTGCCTTCGACCGGGTCGCCGTAGACCGTGATGACGGGCTTGCGGTCGAGGCGCATGAGGATGTCGTCCTCGAAGACCGTTTCGACGCCCGAGATGACCTGGGTGAGCGGACACGCGCTTGCGCGACGGGGCTCCAGATCTGGATGTTGTCGAGCTGGGGGTCGAGCCTCCGGGGTGCCCGCGCGACGACCGGCAGGAGGAGGTCGCCCTCGCGGTAGACGCCGACGGTCTGGCCCTGGAAGGCCTGGCGGATCGCCTCGGAGAGCTGGGCCTTGTCGATGCCGACGAGGTTGGCGCGTTCCTCGGCGAGACCGGGCGCAGGAGCTTGACGCGCTGCCGCCAGTCGGTGCGGACGGCCTTGGTGTTGGGGGTGTCCTGCATGATGGCCGACGGCCTCGCCGGCGAGGTCGCGGAGGACCTCGGGGTCGGGGCCGGAGAAGCGGGCCTGGATCTTGCCCTTGCCGCCGGGGCCGAGCTGGAACGTGATGCCGTAGCCGAGGGCGTCGGGGAGGTCGCGGTGAACTCCTCGATGCGGCGATCAACCCGGGATGCGTCCGGGTCGTCGACGTCGACGATCAGCTGGGCGTAGGACGGGTTGGTTCCCGGCTGTAAGTGAGCAGGAAGCGCAGCGCGCCCCGTCCGACGACCGAGGTGACGTGGGCGACGCCGTCGTGCCCCCGGATGTGGCGCTCGGCCTCCGCGACGCGGGCGCCGGTCTCGTTGATGTGGGTGCCCTGCGGCATCCAGACGTCGACCAGGAACTGGGGGCGGGTCGAGGGCGGGAAGAACGCTGCGTCACGAACCCGAAGCCCCAGAGGGAGGCGGCGAAGAGCACGGCGACGACGCCGACCGTGACCCAGCGGAGGCGGATGCAGCCTCGCAGAAGCGGCGTTGAACCGCGGTAGAAGCGGTTCTGATAGGGGTCGGCCCCCGGGTCGCCCTTGGGCGGTTTGAGAACATGATACCCGAGCAGCGGGGTGATGGTGACGGCGGTGACCCAGCTGAGCAGGAGCGAGACCATGACGACCTGGAAGAGCGAGCGGCAGAACTCGCCGGTGGCATTGTCGGTGGTGCCGATGGCGGCGAAGGCGAAGACCGCGATGGCGGTGGCGCCCAGCAGCGGCAGGGCGGACTGGCGCGACCTCGATGGCGGCCTCCTCGGCGGTGCCCGCGCTTCAGGCCGACGAGGATGCCGTCGACGACCACGATGGCGTTGTCGACGAGCATGCCGAGCGCGATGATGAGGGCGCCGAGGGAGATGCGCTCGAGGGCCACGCCCATCGGCTTCAGGAAGACGAAGCTGCCCATGATCGTGAGCACCAGGACGAACCCGATCAGCAGCCCGCTGCGCAGGCCCATGAAGAAGAGCAGCACGCGATGACGATCAGCACGGCCTGCCACGAGGCTCCTGACGAACCCGTCGATCGCCTTGGTGACAGAGGCCGACTGGTGGGACACGATGCCGATCTCCATGCCGAGCGGGATCGGTGGCCGAGCTCGCGCAGGCGCCGGTCGAGGGCCGGCCCATGCGCACGACATTGCCGCCCGAGGCGGTCGAGATGCCGAGGGCGACGCCCGCAGGCCGTCGAACACGATCAGTTGGCCGGCGGTTCGAGGTAGTCGCGCCGGACGGTCGCGACGTCGCGGAGGTAAATCTGGTCGCTGCCGCCGCTCAGCCACAGTCTCGAAATCCTCGACGGCGGTGATCTCGCCGGTCGGATCGATCGCGATGAACTCCGGGCCGACCTGCACGCGGCCGGTGTCGGCGACGAGGTTCTTCTCGCGGAGCTCGTCGACGATGATGTCGGGCGAGACGCCGAGCTGGGCCATGCGTTCGCGGTCGGGCTCGACGTAGACGGCCTCGATCCGCTGGCCGTGGATGTCGATCTTGGCAACGTCGTCGACGAGCAGCAGCTCGCGCCGCAGCAGCTCCACCACCTCCTTGAGCTCGGCGTACGAGTACTCGTCGCCGAGAGCGTGAAGAAGACGCCGTAGACGTCGCCGCAGTCGTCGATCACGACCGACGGGCCGGCCCCGGGCGGCAGGTCGCCCTGGGCGTCGTTGACCTTGCGGCGCAGCTCGTCCCAGACCTGCGGCAGGGTGCGTCTGTCGTACTTGTCCTTGATGCTCACGGTGAGGGTCGAGAGCCCGCGTACGGAGCGCGACACGATCTCGTCGAGCTGGCCGAGCTGCTGCACCGCGATCTCGATCGAGTCGGTGACCTCCTCCTCGACCTCCCGCGCCGACGCGCCGGGGTAGGGCGTCACGACGAGTGGCGTCCTTGATGGTGAACTCCGGATCCTCGAGGCGGCTCATGCCCTGGAAGGCCATCACGCCGGCGCCGAGGATCACGACGGTGAGGACGAGGGTGAAGACCTTGTTGTCGATGGCGGTGTCGGCGAGCTTCATGGTGCGAACACGCCTTTCCCGTCCCGTGGACCCATCGCGGGGCTCATGGCGTCTCCGACGAACGGACCTGCATGCCCTCGCGCAGCTGGTTCGCTCCCGAGGCGGCGATGAGGTCGCCGGGCTCGAGCCCCCGCTCGACGACGACCGAGTCGCCGGACAGCTCACCGAGTTCGACGGCGACCCGGTGCACCTGCATGGTGTCGCGGTCCACCCGCCAGACCGAGGAGGCACCGTTGGCGTCGATCACGCTCGCGCTTGCCGGGATGGCAGCGCCGGCGCCGAGTTCATCGATGGTTGCACTCATCCTCACCAGCGCGGTCATCCCGGGGAGGATCAGGACCTCGGACGGTGCGTCAAAGGCGAACGTGGCTTCGAAGGTGCGGGTCGTCGGGTCGGCCGCGGTGGCGAGCTCCTGAAGGCGGGCAGGGAAGGCCGTTTCCGGCGGGAGGGATGAAATCGCGACGACAGGGTTCAGCAGACTGTTGAGAGTCCGCAAATCGATGGAGCTTCCGATTCGCAGCAGTGCAGCCTCGGGGATCGAGACATCGATTTCCAGGTGCAAGTCGTCCTGCAGCAGCACGACGGGCTCCTTCGCCTGGACGTTCTGGAAGCGCTCAACGTACTTGCGGGCGACCCGCCCCGCGAACGGTGCGAGGAGGTTCGTGTCGGCGAGGTTCTTCTCCTCGATCCGCAGGTTCGCCTCGGCCACCTCCCAGTTCCGCTTGCGGCTCTCGAAGTCGCGCTGCGAAACGGCGTCTTTCGCCAGCAGCTCCTCGAAACGCTCGTAGTCGGCGAGGGCGGCGTTGCGCTGGGCGATGGAGGCATCGAGGCGCGCCTGGTAGTCGCTCGGATCGATCCGGGCCAGGAGATCGCCCTCGCGAACCCGCTGGCCCTGGCCGACCGGCAACTCGAGGATGCGCCCGCTGACCTCAAAACTCACCTGGGCTTCGGTGGCGGCCGTAATCTGGCCCGGGTACTCCCGCTGCGACAGGAGATTCTCCGAGCCGACCTCGAACAGCCTGACGGCCCGCACCGTCGGCTCCGGTGTCGGCGGCGCCTCTTTGGCGCAGCCGATGCAGGCGAGAAGGCAACAGGCGACCGCTGCGGTCAGCCCTTGTGTACGGGAATCGATGGGAATCTTCATGACCGCGGCTTTCTGGTGTCGGTTCGACCAATCATGGCTCTCTCCTGTGCTTTTCTGCGCTTTGTCGGGCCCTTCTTACCTCGAATGCAGAACGTGCGTCGAGCGGCGGGGTTGTTCCGAAAGAGCGGTAGCGCGAACGGTGTCGAGGGCTTTGTTATCCCTTGCCGACCCGCACCGAGACGCCGTTGACGGCCTGGGTCTCGATCGCCAGGTGGATGGACGGTGACTTCTTGTTGGCGAGCTTCACCTTGACCTTGTTGTCGTTGGCCTTGACCTTGCAGGCCGCTCCGGTCGCGAAGGCGAGCTCCTTGGCGAGGTCCCCTGCGATTTCCTTCTTCTTGGCCTTGGCGAGGACGTTGACCTTGACGAGCGTGGCTTCGCCTCCCAGAGGTTGGTAGACGAGCGAGAGTATGCCATTGGCCTCGGCCCTGCCCTCGACCACGATCTCCCATTCGGCCTGGTAGATTTTGGGCGCCACCTTCTCTTGCGGCGCCGCCGGCTCGGCCGGGGCCTGCTGCGGTGCGGGCTGCGCCTGTTGGGTCTCCGCGGGCTGCGGCTCGGCTTGGGGCGCGGGCTCCTGAGCAAACGCCGTCGTACCGACCATGATCAGGATCCCGGTGACAATCAGCAGGCAAGCTCCCCCAAACAGTGATTTCGATTGGTTTTTCATGTGACGATCCTCCTTCGTTCAAGTCAGTGGGCGAAAACAGTTCCGCTTCCAAGTGGTTCTCACCGAGAGTCTAGCTGAGCTTTGGCAATGCGGGTACCAGAAAAACTACTAGGTTGGCGCCTCCGGAGTCACGAGTTGCCGGCGCTCGGTTTGAGGCTCGGGAGATCGCCTCCTCGTATTTTTGCGGGTTTTAGATTGCTGGGATGCCGGTTATCCTGTAGCCAACGACCAGAATGGCTGCGGGGGTGGCGCTTGAAGAGACCAAACCGGCCGCATCCCATTGCGAGTGGCCAGTCGCCGTCGCCGCGTCCGGACGCCCTCGGGGCTTGTGCGAAAGTGATGTGAAAGGGGAACGCAGTCATGACAGCAACGACCATACCTTCCCGACCCGGAAGAAGAATTGTCGCGGTGATCGCGATCGCCGTCGTGATCGTGCAATTGAGCGGCGCGGCTCTCGTGCGGGCGCAGGAGCCTGATGCGAGCGAGGAGGCCGCGGCCGGAATCCCGCCGGAGGAACTCGACTCGCTGGTCGCTCCGATAGCCCTCTACCCCGACCCGCTGCTGGCGCAGGTGCTGGTCGCTTCCACCTACCCGCTCGAGATCATCCAGCTCCAACAGTGGCTCGGAAAAAACCCCGGGCTCGAGGGCGACGCGCTGGCCGAGGCGGTGGCGAAGCAGCCTTGGGACCCGAGCATTCAGTCGATGGCGGCGGTGCCCGATGCGGCAAACCGCCTTGCCGACGACATCCAGTGGACCACGGACCTCGGCAACGCCTTTCTCGCCCAGCAGGCCGACGTCATGGATGCCGTGCAACGGATGCGGAAGAAGGCACAGGACAACGGCGCCCTCGAGTCCAATGAACAGCAGGTGGTCGCAACCGAGGTGGTCGAACAAAAAACGGTCATCGTCGTTCAGCCTGCCCAACCCGAGGTGATCTACGTGCCCTCCTACAGCCCGACCGTGGTTTACGGCCCGCCCCCCATCTACTACCCGTACCCGCCGATTTACTACCCTCCGTACCCGCCCGGCGGCGCGTTTGTCGCGTTCAGCGTCGGTGTTGCCTGGGGCGCTGCCGTGTGGGGCGGTTCGTGCTGCGGCTGCGCCTGGGGCCACAATGACATCAACATCAACGTCAACAACAACTTCAACCGGAACACCAACATCAACACCGGCGGCGGCAACTGGCAGCACAACGCCCAGCACCGCGGCGGAACCCCGTACGCGGACAAGGCGACGGCCAGCAAGTACGGTGGATCGGCGCGCGGCGACTCTTTGAGCAGCCGGCAGGCGAGCGCCCGCCAGCAGGGCGCCGGCGGCAACCGGTCGGCCCCCAGCGCCGGTACGTCGAATCGCGGCGGGAGCGCCGGACCGGGCACTGCCAACCGCGCGGGGGGCACCTTGCCGAGCGCCGGCACCGCGAATCGGGCGCCGAGCGCGGGCACAGCCAACAGGGCCGGGAGCGCCGGACCATCCGGAAGCCTCGGCGGCGCCGACCACATCGGCAACCGCAGCATACCGTCGAGCGGCGGACGGAGCCCCAGCGGTTTCGGGGGCAGCTCGAGCGGCTACAACGGAGCGAGCGCCCGGTCGGCGAGCTCGCGGGGCGCTTCCAGCATGGGGTCCATGAACTCCCGGGGCGGCGGCGGACGTCGGAGGTAAGGCGATGAACACGACACACCGTTTTCACAATCTGTTGTCTCGGCGCGCTCGCGTCGCGAGTCTCGGGCCCACTCTCCTGGCCATAGCGACGACCCTGGTGCTCGCTGCGGGTTGCGGCGCCGGTTCCGGCAAGACGCCAGCCGCGGGACAGGAAGTCTTCAATACTCCCGAAGAGGCGGCCGAAGCACTCATCGCCGCGGCCGACGGCTACGACGTCGAAGCCTTGACCCGAATCCTGGGACCCAAGGGCGTGGACCTCGTGGAGACAGGCGACCCGGTTCAAGACCGCAACCAGAGTGAGGCCTTCGCGACGGTTGCTCGCGAAAAAACCCAGGTCGTCCGAGACCCTGACGACCCGAAGATCGCCGTCTTGTGGGTGGGGGTCGAGGACTGGCCGGTGCCGATGCCGATCGTCGAGGGCGCTGGTCGCTGGTTCTTCGACACCGAGGCTGGTCGCGAAGAGCTAATCTATCGCCGCATCGGCAGCAACGAGTTCGATGCCATCAACGTCTGTCTCGGCTATGTCGAGGCTCAGCGCGAGTACGCCCTGGTCAAACGCGACGGCGCCCTGGTGAATCAGTATGCACAACGCGTCCTCAGCACCCCGGGCAAACAGGATGGATTGGCGTGGCAGGACCCCGACGGGATCTGGCAGGGGCCGGTGGGCGAGGGGATCGCCCGGGCCATCGCCGAAGGCTACGACGACAAGGGCAGCCCGTACCACGGCTACTACTTCAAGGTTCTCAAGGGCCAGGGCCCGGACGCGCCGTTGGGCGAGATGGATTTCGTGGTCAAGGGCGCCATGATCGGCGGTTTTGCCCTCGCGGCCGCTCCGGTGGACTACGGCGTGACCGGCGTCATGACCTTCATCGTCAGCCACGACGGCGTGGTCTACCAGCAGGACCTCGGGCCGGACACCCTCGACTTTTACAACGCCATGGAACTCTACAACCCCGACCCGAATTGGGAGCCGACCGCCCAGGAGTGACAATCGGCAGCGGGGGGCTGTGCGGACCAGGGAGTGCGCAATCTCATTGTGGTCGGTTCTTCCCTTCGGCCGCCCCCCGTAATTTTGCGAGTTCCCAAGACCGGGTATTCCAGATACCTTGCGGTCGTGGGGGTTCGGACATGATTCAAAAGGTGTTGTTCGCGGCGTTTGGAGCAGCCGTCGTGAGCCTGGCCGCACCGCCGGCGGTTGCTCAGTCGGGCTCGGACGGCTGGGAGTTCACCATCGCGCCGTACCTGGTCGCGGCGGGGATGGAAGGCTCGATCACGGTCAAGGGCATCGAGGCCGACATCGACGTCCCATTCAGCGACATCATCGACAACCTCGACCTTGCACTCATGGCCCACTTCGATATGCGGAACGATCACTGGGTGCTCATGTCGGACCTGTTTTACGTGGACCTCGAGGGGAGCGCCGACATTGCTCTGGGGACCGCCTCGGTCACCGTGCAACAGACCCTGTTCGAGGTTGCCGGCGGCTACCGCGTCTCGCCCGTCTTCACTCTGCTTGCCGGTGCGCGTTGGGTGGACCTCGAGAACCGGATCCACTACACGGGCGAGATCCTCGACGAAGACGTCAGCGCGGGTAAGAGTTGGATCGACCCCTTTGTCGGCGTCCACGTCATGGCGCCGCTGTCGGAGCGCTGGTGGTTTGGTGCCCGCGGTGACGTCGGCGGTTTCGGTGTCGGCTCGGATTTGGCCTGGCAGGCATTTGCCGACATAGGTTTCCGCGCTTCGAAGGTGGTTTCAGTCATTCTGGGATATCGCGCCATCGACATGGACTATGAGGACGGCAGCGGACGGGACCTCTTCCGCTACGACATGCTGATCGCCGGGCCGCAGATCGCTGTGGCCTTCAGCTTCTGAGGCGCGTCAACGGACCGGCGGGAAATGGAGACAGAAAATGAAGAAAATTTGTGGATTTTCTCTGACAATGATCTTGGCTTTCGCGGGCCAGGCAGTGTGGGCGGACGACATCACAGGGCAGGATCGTTTCCTGTGCTCGATCGGTGACGTCACCATGTGCACCGCGGATTGGGAGTGTGAAACCGACTCGCCGTCCCGATTCAACATTCCCGATTTCATCGTCTTCGACCTCGAGGCCGGTCTGCTCAAGACCACCGAGGCCAGTCACGAGAATCGGCAGACGCCCATTTTGTCCATGAGCCGGGAGGATGGGCAGATCGTCCTCCAGGGTCTGGAAATGGGCCGTGCCTTCAGCTTCAACATCGACGAGGCGAGCGGGGTGCTGACCGCGTCCGCCTCGAAACCGGGGCAGTTCTCGGGTGCATTCGGCGTCTGCACGCCGATCGAAGGCACCGCCAAAGCTGACGGCAAATGAAAGGACACGGAACAATGAACTCCAAAATCATCATCGCGATCGGGCTGATCCTCGCCGTTGCCGGAGCGGCCGCGGCACAGACCCAGCCGGCCCCTCCAAAGACACTGGCAGCCACCATGAACGTCTACGTGTTCCCGACCGAAGGGCAGACCGCCGAACAGCAGTCGATCGACGAGGCCGCCTGCTACGACTGGGCGGTCCAGAACACCGGCACGGATCCATTTGCGCTCCAGCAACAGGCCCAACAGCAGCAGCAGCAGGCCCAGCAGCAGCAGCAGCAGATCGCCGCCTCAGGCCAGGGCGCGGGGCTGAAAGGTGCGGTGGGCGGCGCTGCGGCGGGGGCCCTGATCGGCGAGATCGCCAGCGACGACGCCGGCAAGGGGGCCGCCTACGGCGCGGCGGCCGGTGCGGTCGTCGGCCGCCGTCAGACGAAAAAAGCCAAGGCGGGCGCCAGCCAGCAGGTTGCGCAGCAGAGCCAGCAGACCCAGCAGGCGACGGCGGAGCAGATCGAAAACTTCGAGAAGGCGTTCAGCGTATGTCTCGAAGGGAAGAAGTACCTGGTCAAGTTCTGACCACGTTGGATTGATGACGGTTCCGCCTCGGAAGCGAAGATTCACAGAGACGGAGTTGAGGAATTTCGGATTGCCCCGACAGGTTTGATGTGAGAACCCTTAGCCGCACCGATCACGGTATCGGTCAAAACGAAAAAGGAAAACGGAGGAAAGAATGAAGAACACGAAAACGCTGCGAACCATGACGACACTTACTGTCGCCGTCCTGACGATCGCGCTGCTTGCCGTCGCGCCGGCGGCCGACGCCCAGGACCGCGAGGGCCGCTGGGAGTTCAACCTCGGCACCTTCTACCAGCTCGGCACGACGATTGAGGGCGAGGAAGGAACAGGCCTCGAAACCGATGACGAGTTCGGTTTTTCCCTTGGTGGCGGCTACAACTTCACCGACAACCTGGCCACCACCTTCGGTCTTCAGTGGGCCGGGGTCGGCTACGACGCGACGGCGTTGGACGAGGACCTCAACCCCGTCGACATTTCCGGCAAGTTCGACTCGTTCACCGTGTCGGGCAACCTGGTCTACTACTTCGGGGACGGAGCGCTCGCGCCCTACATCGGCGCCGGAATCGGTTGGACCTGGATCGACACCAACGTTCCGAACGGCCCGCCCTACACCTGGTGCTGGTGGGACCCGTGGTGGGGATACGTCTGCTCCACCAGCTATCCGACCGAGACGAAGAATGCCTTCTCGTACCAGGCGGCGCTCGGACTCCGCTATGACTTCGACAACGACATGACCTTCATGCGACTGGGCTGGACCAGCCAGTGGATGGACTTCGACGACGCCAGCGGGACGCCCCGCTTCGACGTGATCACGCTGGAAATCGGCTGGATGTTCTAGCCGAGCTCCTCACTCAGCGTCTCGGGGCCAGGGGGCCGCGGCTGAGTGCAAACCGAAAAGAACGCAGTGATTCCGGGGCCCGGCCACAGCGCCGGGCTCTGTTTTTTGGCTCATCCGGAAAGAGGTGAGGTCGCAGGATTGCCGGTCGCGAGCTCCGAAGGAGCGACAGGCTGTAGCCTGGGGCGTGAGCCCCAGGGGCGTGGGTAAGAAAACATTTTCCAAGCCGCGGAGCGGCGACAGTTTTCCAGAAGCGACAAGGACTACTCCTATCGCAACCAGGATCTGTCGCCCCTTCGGGGCTTCATTCAATAGAAAACCCGATACCCCCGGGGCTTACGCCCCGGGCTATTCTCTATCGCCGCTCCGCGGCTCACCTCAGAATAGGATCCTCGTTTTCGTCTCCGATGGACTTCGTAGACGTTTCTTCACCCCACGAAATTCCGGATGAACCTGTTTTCTTACCGCTCGCGGTCCGCCTTCGCGATCTCTTCGAGGGCTTTTTCGCAGACCTTCTTCTCGGCCGTGGCGCGGTCGAGCATGCCCTTGGCCAGCCAGGTGATGCCGAGGGTCGCAACCGCGGCGCCGGTCGATGCGATGGCCTGCATGGGCTTGAGCTCGATCGCCGGTTTGGAAAGGGTGCCGCCGAGCTTGATGTAGGGGTTGGTGATCATGCTCGCCGAGATGCCGATGCCCTTGCGCGGTTTGGTGACCCAATCGAGATTCAGTTTTTCAGTTTCCAGATCGATGCGGCCACTCCCGAGCATGGTCATCCTGTTGCTCTGCAGCGCCATCGGTTCGAGGGTTGCTACGCCCTGGTCGAACGTCACGAGCATCACGGCACACTCGAGCTCGGTCGCCACGTTGTCCTTTGCGAACGGGTTGAAGGCACTGAGCAGGGTGAGCAGAATGTCAGCCGAGATGAGGTCGAAAACCCGGTTGTCCATCACGCCCCTGCCGGCGATGATCTGGATCGATCCGTTGCTGGAGCCGGCGAACCCATGTGGACTCTTTCCCTGTGTCTGTATGTGCACTTCGAAATCGATGGGTGGACCGATTGCGGCATCGGACGAGTCCTCGCCGGGCGGGTTGAATCGAACCCCGTTGAGGTCCAGATTCAGGTTCGCCCGGTAGCCGTCGCCGACCGGTTCGAGCACCAGGTTTCCCGAACCGTAACCCCCGTCTGAACCGATCATGGCGATGCGGTAGATGTCGAGCTTGCCGTCGATCAATCGCGCCTGAAGCTCGAAATCGTGAAATCGATCGACCGGCATCTGGAGGGTGCCGAGAGTGATGTCGACATCGCCGTCCGCACGCTCAAGCCAGCCGAAATCGAAGGGCTTCTCGGAGAACACCAATCCATCCTTCGAACTGTGGGTTGCGGGCTGTGAGGCCGGGGCCTCGTCGTCCTGGCCGGGTGGGCGGGGGGCCAACTCTCCGAACTCGATGTGATTCGATGAGACCTTGGCCGTGACCTGATATTTGCCGCGGATGTCCACCTCGAGCGAACCCTTGAGGTCGGATTTGCCGAGGGTGATCTCGAGATCTCGGTGCGTGAACTCTCTCGGAGTACCGTGGAAAGCACCCGCCATTGGAACGGTTGTCCGGTAGCTTGTCGAAACCGGTGAGATCTCCGCAACCAATCCGGTCCCGGGCCCGAGGCACGTAAGATCGAGATCGGTGCCGACCAGGAGCGGTCGTTCGCCGAGGCTGCCGTGGAGATCGACGGTTGTCCGCCGAGCCGGACAGCGACGCGGTCAAAAATCAACAGGTCCTCGGTGCGCTCGAGGCGACCGCTGATCTTGAACGGCGCCACCGGGACCGTCACGCCGGTGAGGGCCGAGAACAAGGAGGCGTTCGGACCGTCGGCCGTGACGCTGAGGTTCGTGCCCACGAGGTCCGGCGCAGCGCCGATTCGGCCGTCGATCTTCGCCGCAGCCTCGCCGAGGGTGGCGCGCAACTCTTTGAACTCGTACCCCGCCTCGTCGACGGACAGGGAAGTCGTCAGCGTCATCGGTTCCGCCGGAAGATCGGGCAGCTTGACAAGAGTCGTGGCCAGTCGGCCGGCCCGCCCGAGATCCGGGGCCGTCAATTCGACCTGGACGTCGGTGCCGATCAGTCCCTTGTCCGGGTACAAGACGCCGTTGATGGTCGCGCGGTTGTCGTCGACCGTCACGACCACGTCGCCGAGGTCGAAGGCGCCGTTGATGATGTGGAGGTTTCCCTCCACCGAGAACGGCGCGGCCGGGAAATCAGACCGATCGAAGTACAGCCCGAGTGATGACATCTGCGGCCCTCGGACCGAGACGTGACCAATGGAGCCGTCAAGATCCGGCGTGCCGATCAATCCATCGACCGCCACCTCGACGTCTCCGGCCGTGCCCGTCACGCCCTCGAGGCGGATGCCCGAGTCTTCCACCCGAAGTCTACCCTCGGCACGTATCGGAACTTCTGGGAAGCCCTGCACCCCGAAGATGGGCATCGCGTGCGCAAGGTCCGGGTCTTCGGCGTGGAGCTGGAGATCGGTGCCGACGAGGCCACGCGATGTGCCCATGCGGCCGTCGGCGCGAGCGCGCAGAGTGCCGACGGAGGCCGACACCTCCTTGAGGTAAAGGCCGGTGTCCAGAAGGTCGAGGCCGCCCGCGGCGCTCCACGCCTCGGCGGGTAGATCGCCCAGCCCCACCAGGGCTCGCAGCTGACTGGCGTCGGCCCCCTTGGCGTCGATTCGCAGACTGGTGCCGGTGAGATCCTTCCCGGTCTTGAGGGCCCCCTCGACCCGTATGTCGATGTCGCCGATACGTGCGTTGACGTCCTCGCAGTTGAAATGCCTGCTCTTCCTTCGCGAGCCGACCGTCGATCACAAACGCCTGGCTGGGGAGGTTTGCCCCTACCAGCCTGTCGAATAATGCGAGATTCGGTCCCTCGGCGTGGACGCTGGACGAGTGGTGCCGGTGTGGCTCGGAGGTTCGCCGACGATGCCGTCAACCGTAACCAGCGTGCTTCCGACCCGAAGCTCGAAGTCCTGGACCTCGAGCCCCTCCTCGACCCGCACGACGCGGCCCTTGACCGAGTAGCTTTCGCGCGGCAGGACGATCCCGGCGAGTGCGCCGACGGCGGAAAGGTCAGGGCCCTGTCCGTGCAGGGAGAAATCGGAGCCCGTCATCTCGGGCGGCGCTCCCAGCACTCCGTCGGCGGACAGGGTGCTGTCGCCGACCGTGACCTCCAGCTTTCTGAAGGTGACCGGGAATCCCTCCCAGTGAACTCCGCCCGACACTGAAAACGTAACGTCCGGGAGGTCCGCGACACCGGTCAAGGCGCCCACGGTTCGGATGCTCGGTCCCGAGGCGGTCACGATGGCGTCGACGATCTTCGGTCTGACGAGCGAGTCGACCGTCCCGGCAACCGTGGTGGTGATGCCGGCGACCGTCGGCGTCGAGGTGCACGTCCACACCTGCGGCGGCGGGAGATGCGGCTGCAGAGATTCTGAACGGACCGGTCATTTCGGGCGGCAGATAGATGAGTCCGCGCAGATCGCCGAGGTCGTCGCCGTAAACATCGGCTGTCACATCGACGCCGGCGAAGGTCACCAGTTCTTTGATAGTGCCCTTGCTCGAAAACCGGACGGTGTCCAGCATTCCGGCGAGGTCATACGAGACCGCGGCGGCGTTCAGGAGCCCGTCAAGCGTGCCGAGTCGGCCCGAAAACCCGATATTTCGGTCGTCGATCGTGCCGTCAAACTCGAGATCGAGCATGCCGGCGTCATCCTCGGTCGATTCGAAATGTGTGATCCCGGCGTCGAGCGGGGCAGACCGAGAGGGTTCGCGCCAGGTCAGCTGAATGTTCTCCAGGAGCACGTGCTGCAGCACCAGTTCCACGGGACCGCTCGGCGCCTTCGGGCTCTTGCCGGTGTCGAAGTCCCAGTTGGGCCGTCCGTCGGCGTCCTGTTCGAGCAGGACGTGGGCACCCTCGATCTCGATGTCGTGGATCGTGAGGGGGCCGGACACGAGAGACATCAGATCCAGTTCGATGACCAGGCGGCGGATGGACGCCATCGTTGCCTCGCTGCTCCAACCGGCGTTGGCCAGGGTGATGTCGCCGGCCGTCAGCCGGGTCGTGAGACCGATCTCGGGCTTGAACGTCGCCGGCGATTCTGACCTCGCGGCCGAGACTCTGCGAGATCTTCTCGGCGACGGTGTCCCGCCACCCGCTGAGATCGGCGAAGCGAAGGTAGAGCACGAGACACAACAGCACGATTGCCGGTACGCCGGCGCACGACCGCCCCGATCTTGAGCAAGCCCTTTCGCGTCAACGCTCCGCCCTCATGTCGTGCTTGGGATCGTCCCGAGAGGTTCCACCGTGGTTGCCTCGCTGACGTAACGGACGCCGGTCGGCAGCGCCAGCCGCGTCCCGGATTGTTCGACAATGTCCATCACCTTGAGCAGGACGTCTTCGCGGATCTCGAGAAACTCGGGCCAGGCGTTGGTGATGGCGTGAGCGTACAACTCGACTTCCAGGAAGTACTCGCCAAATCCGTTGAAGCGCACCCGCAACGGTTCCTCGGCAATCCGCTCGTGGTCTCTGAGCATCGATTCGAGCTCCGACATCACGCCCTGGAGCTGCTCCCGTGTCGTCTCGTATCGCAGGCGGAGGTTTTCGCGCAGGAGGACCCGGTCACGATCCGCAAGGTTTTCCAATTGGAGCTTGGCGAAGTCGGCGTTGGGTATCGTGACGACGGTCCGGTCGAGGGTTCGGATCTTGACCGAGCGCAGTCCGACGTCCTCGACCATCCCGCGGCGGTCGCCGAACTTGCAGAAGTCGCCGACCTTCACCGGCTGGTCGGCGTAGAGGATGATACCGCCGATGAAGTTCTCGAGTGTGCTCTGCGCGGCGAGCGCGATCGCGAGACCGCCGACCCCGACCCCGGCGATGAGACCGGCTATCGGGACACCGAGTCGTTGCAACGAGATGACGGCGATGGTGGTGACGACCAGGATCGTGGCGATCCGGAACATGACCCCGATAAACTGCTTCTTGAGCGGTCGGGCGTCGCGGAAACCGTGATTCGCGATGAAAACACCGACCCTTGTCAAAAGCACCGCCACAAACCACGCAAGACCTACTGACCCCAAAACTGAGAAGATCAACCTCAACCACAGGGCCGGGTCGACCGGAAAGAGAAAGATCCGCCGGATCATGAATTGATTGAAAAACGGCATCGCGATGAGCGTCAACGGAAACAGGTAAACGCCGAGGCGCGCGCCGGGCAGCCGGCTCGCAGACCAGCGATTCCCGAGCCATGCTGCCGCCGCGGCAAGGAGAACCAACATCAGGACCAGAAGACCGAGGGCGCCCCACTGCCATGCCAACATGCCTTCGATTTCGCGTTTCGCCGACTGGGGAAGGACCGATACCACGCGAGCGATCAGGGAAGCGTCCGTGTCGGAACGAAGCTCGTCGATGTGACCGCCCATCCGTCCCGGCAGGTAGGGGAGGTTCCTGACTTTTTCATAGAACTCGTTCGCACGAGCGACGGTTTCTGTCGAAAACAGCCACTGACCGACGCGGTCACCCTCGGCCGTCTGAACCAGGGTGATTTCGGTGTGCGGGATCGTCCATCGTTTGAGGCCCAGGGCGGAAACCTCGGCGGCGTCCGGGATGTCACTCTGCGGTGGCAGCTCGATCCGGTCCAGGACCTCCTTGAGCATCAGGGCGCTCTTCGCCGACAGCTCGTGGGCGACCATTGGTGGGACGTTGCTGAGGTCGAGGCAGCCCCTGGCTCTGGCGAAGACCTCGCGCACCGAAGGGTCTTTTGCCGTGTAGAGAACCCAGGCCTCGTCGATGGAGTCGCGGAACGTGGCCAGCGTCGCGCGCGGGCTCGATCGATCGGGCGGTTCGAGGGGGTGATCGAGAGAGGGATCCGCGGCCCAGGCGCCGCCTGCAAGCCCCGATATGACCGTTACCATCACAAGCAAACTGCGTTGAATGCACCAACGGTTTGCCCGAGGGAGGCAACTCGTCCCTCGCCACAGAAAGTCGTAGGGGCGGGGTTTATCCCCGCCCTTTTTCTCGATACTCGGTGCGTGTTTCATTCGGTTTCTCTCGTCTCGGGTTGCAGCGTGCGGTTGAGATTGGCAGGGTCGTATCGCCGAGCCGGCAATCGCTCGATGATCCCGTCGTACACAGCCTCGTCCATCTTCGGCGTCCGGCTGAGAATCCACAGGTACTTGCGGTTGGGCACGCCGACCACCGCCCACTGGTAATCGGGGTCGAGGTCGATGATCCAGTAGTCGCCCCAGAAGGGCCCGAAGAAGGAGACCTTGAGTTTGGCGTTGTTGCTCCCCTCGACCACCTTGGCGCGGCCGGTGGACTGCTTGGGCTTGCCGTCCAACGTCCCTTTGCGGCAGCTGTTGACGACCTTGATGCGACCGTCCTCGCGCAGGGAGTAGTCGGCGGTCACCGCCGTGCAGTTCTTCTGAAACCACGCCGGGTAGCTGGCGATCTCGTACCAGCGGCCGAGGTAGCGGTCGAGATCGACCGAGTCCACAACCTCGAGCGGCGGTGCATCGGCCGCCCGGCTCGGTGCGACCAGCGCAAAACCGGCAAGAAATGTGAACATCACGAACGCCAGTGCCATGAAGCGCATGGGGACCTCGATTCCGTTGTGGGGCCGGACTCATCGTAGCAGAGGATTCAGCGCTCTCCGGGCCTCCAGTTCATGTCGCCCCTATCGTCAGCGGCTCTGAAGGTGGGCCAAGGCCCACCCTACAATTCGGCTCGAGATGTGGGTCCGAAGTAGGGTGGGCCTTGGCCCACCTTCAGAATCAACCAGATCATCGCGGGATCGCGCGGCCGGTCGAGCCGTCGCAACCACATAGGCACAAAGGCACGAAGAACAACACAAAGAGAATCATCTTGGTGAAATCCTTGGTGGCTTCGAGCTTTTGTGGTTGCGGTTCAAACCGACCACTCAGCTCGAGATGCGAGCCCGAAGTAGGGTGGGCCTTGGCCCACCATCAGAGTCGTTACTGGTGAGACATAAGCCTCCTGCAGGAAAACGGCTCGTGAACGGATTTGCGAGCCGAGACACACGAAAGGGAGGGGATCAACCCCTCCCCTACGATGCTCAGAATTCGTCGCCCGCTTGATTTCGGATTCTGCAACAGGTCGTGGTTTGTCAATCATCGGTTGACAATTGACAACCGAGAGTATGAACTACAGAAGTGACTGAGATTCGAAGAGGCCGCCGACGCACCCTGGCGTTCTGTTGCGCGAGGTGGTGCTTCCGGCGATGCGGGTCAGCGTGGCTCAGGCTCGCCCGCGAGATGGGTGTGAGTCGGCAGCAGATGTACAAGATCCTCTCCGCTGATCGCGCGGTGACCGCTGAGATGGCAGCGAGACGCTCGGACAGGGCCGACTGCACGATGCGGCGAGGCTGATCGCGCATCAGCCACAGGCCGATCGCGATCGCTGCAACCGTCGTCAGGACGACGGCCGCCAGACGTTTCACCTTTCGCATGGTGGAATGCATGATAGACGCATCGCCAGGATTGCCGCGCATCACGACCGCATGACAGTCGAGCCTGTGAGCTCCAGAGCGTCTGCGACTCTGGAGGTGGCCAGGCCCACCCTACAAATCCGCTCGATCGTGGCCCGAAGAGAGTGGGCCTTGGCCCACCAGCAGATCGTTGCTGAAAACCCGTTACCTGTCGATCCCGCCGATGCAGAGGTACTTGATCTCGAGATAGTCGTCGAGACCGTACTTGGAGCCCTCGCGGCCGTTGCCCGATTCCTTCATGCCGCCGAAGGGCGCCATGGCGTTGGAGATCACGCCCTCGTTGATGCCGACGATGCCGAAGTCGAGACCCTCCGCCACCCGCCAGATGCGGCCGACGTCGCGGGAACAGAAATAGGCCGCGAGCCCGAACTCGGTGTCGTTGGCCATTGCGATCGCCTCCTCCTCGGTGCTGAAGGAAACCAACGGCGCGACCGGGACCGAAGATTTCCTCGCGAAAGACCCGCATCTCGCTGGTGACGCCGGAGAGGATGGTCGGTTCGATGAAGGTGCCGCCGAGCGCGGAACGGCCGCCGCCGAGCACGACTCGAGCACCCTTGGCAGTCGCGTCCTCGATCATGGCGATGACGGTGTCTGCCGCCGCAGCGTCGATCAAGGGCCCCATGGTCACACCGTCGTCGGCGCCGTTGCCGATCTTGAATCCGGCCACCGCCTCGGCCAGTTTCTCGGAGTACTCCGACATCACGCCCTCCTGAACCAGGATGCGGTTGGCGCAGACGCAGGTCTGGCCGGCGTTGCGGTACTTGCTGGCCAGAGTCGCCTTCACCGCCGTCTCGAGGTCGGCGTCGTCGAAGACGATGAAGGGCGCGTTGCCTCCGAGCTCCATCGATGTCCGCTTCATGGTCTGCGCGCAGTCGGCCACCAGCTTCTTGCCGACCTCGGTCGAACCGGTGAAGGTCAGCTTGCGGACGATCGGGTTCGAGGTCAGCTCGTCGCCGATGGCGCCGGTGTGTCCGGCGACGATGTTGATCACACCGGGTGGAATGCCCGCACGGCCGGCCAGCTCGCCTATCGCAAATGCCGACAGTGGGGTCGCGGTCGCGGGCTTGCACACCGTCGTGCACCCCGCAGCCAGCGCGGCACCGACCTTGCGCGCGAGCATGGCGTTGGGGAAGTTCCACGGCGTGATGCACGCCACCACGCCGACCGGTTGCTTGATGACGACGATCCGCCGGTCGGTGGCCGGCGGTGGAATGACGTCGCCGTAGACCCGTTTGGCCTCCTCGGCGAACCACTCGATGAAGCTGGCGCCGTAGGCGATCTCGCCGCGCGACTCGGCGAGCGGTTTGCCCTGCTCCGCGGTCATGATCTGCGCCAGGTCCTCCTGGTGCTCCATCATCAGATTCGAACCACCGGCGCAGGAGACTGGACCGCTCGTGGCCGTCTTGCTGCCGCCACCCGATCTGCGCCCTCTCGGCTGCCTCGATCGCGCGGCGGGACTCATCGGCGCCGCACTTCGCCACCTCGGCGATGACATCGCCGGTGGCAGGGTTGGTCACCTCGAACGTGGCGCCGTCGTTGGCGTCGATCCAGGAACCGTCGACGAATGCTTGCCTCCGCAACAGAGAACTGTCATTGAGCTGCATGGTGAATCCTCCACGGCGGCGCAACGGCCGACGGACGCCATTGCGGCCCGTCGCGATCCCGCAACGCACGGCTTTTATACCAAAGTCAGGGTCCAATTGAAGGGCCGTGGCGCGTGCGATATGGGTGAAAGACCGGCCTGCTGGACAAAAACGAAGGTAAGATGTCACGGCGTCAGCGAACAAAGGAGATTTCAGGATCATGAATCGCAACCGGCACGATGTCATTTTTGGTGCGATCTGTACCGTGTTCATGTGTATGGCCGCCGTCCCGGCACAGGCGCAACACGACTTCGAGCCCCTGTTCGACAAGTTCAACTTCAGGCTCGAGGGAAGCTGGGTCGATCTCAAGACCGAGATCCGGCTCGACTCGGAGGCGCTCGGCAGAGGCACGGCCCTCAATTTCGAGGACGACCTCGATCTCGACCCCAGCAAGATCATCCCGACGCTGAGCTTCGAGTGGCAGATCGCGCGCAAGCACAAGCTCGGGTTCAGGTGGCAGGACATCAGCCGCGATTCCTCATCACAGGCCCTGACCGAAATCAACTGGGGCGACGAGGTCATCCCCATCGACGCCGACATCTCCCTCGGATTCGACATCACCCAGTACTTCGTCGACTACGCCTACTACCCCTGGGTCAAAGAACGATGGGCGGCGGGCTTCGGCCTCGGCATCCGGTTCATGACCCTCCAGGCGACGCTTGCCTGGCGTGAAGAGAACGTCGACCAGGAGGGCAGCAGCGACGTCAAGGGCACCGGCCCCTTGCCGTACCTCTATTTCGAGTACCGGCGGCTCCTCTCGGACAACTGGCGCTTCGTCGCCGGCCTCGGTTGGCTCAAGGTGTCCATCGACGACATCGACGGGAGCCAGTACATCGGCCGCCTCAGTATCGAGTACCTGATGGGCAAGCGGTGGGGCATCGGCGCCGCCGTCAACCTCGCCCAGGTCGACGTCGACTGGAACGCGATCTCGACCGAGGAGGCTGACATCCTCAACGCCGCGATCGCGATGGACGTCAACGACTTCAGCTATATTCGCGAGGGTGAGGTTCTAGGCCGCCTCCCGCTCTCGAAGGGGAGAAAGGGAGAAAGGGAGCGCCTTTCCCCCGGGGTTGAGGTCCGGCGGAGACGCGTTCGTATCACGATGAGAGACTTCTTTCGCAAGCCCGCCGTGCATGTGCTGATCCTCGGCCTGATCGTGGCCGCTGTCATTCTCATTGCGAAGGGTCCGCAGACCGGGGATGCGGCGCGGCGGGTTGTCATCACCGGAGGTGATGTCCTCCAGTTGCGGGCCGGGTTCATGCGCACCTGGCAGCGGGAGCCGACGCCCGAGGAACTGCGCGGGGCGCTCGAACAACATATCCGCCAGGAGGTGCTCTACCGCGAGGCGCTGGCGCGGGGCTACGATCGCGACGATCAAGTGGTGCGGCGCGCGATGCAGCAGAAGATGGAATTCCTGGCCGCATCGCAGGCGCTCCAGGAGCCACCGAGCGAGGAGGAGGTCGAGGCCTTCTTTTCGCTGCGTCAGGACCGCTACACACTACCGGCCGCTCTGACATTCGCCCAGGTCTACGTCAGTCCCGATCGGCGCGGCGCGGATGTTGAGGCGGACGCGGAGGATCTGTTGGAGCGTCTCCTGCGAGATTCTCCGGAACCGGCCGAGTTGATCGAGTGGGGCGACCCGATCATGCTCGAGCCCTTCTATTCAGACCGATCCGAAGCGGACGTGGCCGGCACGTTCGGCGGTGAATTCGCCGCGTCTCTGTTGGAGATTCCCGTCGGGACGTGGGGGGGACCGGTGGAATCGGGTTACGGTCTCCACCTGGTCAAGGTATTTCGGCGGGAGGAGCGAAGGGTCCCCGACTGGCGCGAGGTCCAGGGGCGCGTGATCTCCGACATGGAGTTCGAAGCCAGGGCCTCGTCGAGAGACCAGCTCTATCAGGAGATCGCTCAGAACTACGAGGTCGTGTTTGACAGCCAGGTCCGCGACCTCTTGAGCGCTGAGGAATGAGGCGAGGCAGTATCGCGGCAGTCCTGGTCGGCACGATGTGGCTGGCCGTTGGATCTGCAGACGCGGACATCGCCTTTCCGGCACGACTCGATGTCGCCGAAACCGGAATCGGCGTGTACGAGATCGCCTTCACCCTGCCCATCGTCGACGGCCGCAAACTGCGGGCCGAACCGTCGATGCCGCCGACCTGCGTCGAGGCTTCGCCACGCGAAGCCGGCCTCAGCGCCGGCGGCCTCACCACCACCTGGAGCGTTCGCTGCGAGCCGGCTTCGCTGGCGGGTGAGGCGATCCTCGTCGAGGGCCTGCTCGGCACCCAGACCGATCTCGCATTCAAGCTGACCATGCTCGACGGTCGCACGTACTCGACGATCCTCCGCCCTTCGCGGCCGGGATTCCTGATACCGGAGGCGCCGTCGCCGATCGCTCTGGCGCAAGCTGCCGTGGTCGAGGGAGCGCGGCGAACGCTCCGATATCCCTGTCTGTGGCTGCTGTTGGCCGCGGCAGCCCTGCTGGGCGCACGGCCCCGCGAACTCGGGGTGGCGGCCGGTGCATTCGCGGCCGGCCATTTTGCCGCGCAGTGGCTGGGCGGCCGGGGGTGGCTGGAGGTGGCGCCGCAAACGCGCGACCTATTGACCTGGGTATCTGTGGCAGTCCCGGCGGTCGGGCTCGCCGGAGGCGGCGACGGCTGGAAGGGCTGGCTGCGACCGTTGTGGCCGGCGACGATTCTCCTCGGTCTGGTCTTCGGTGCGGCGCGGCCCGAGGCGTTACCGCCCGACGGGCTGTCGAACGCCGAGCAGGTGATGGCATTGGTGCTGTTCGCGTGTGGTGTGGGTGCCGCCATGCTGCTGATGGCAGCTGCGGCCCTCGAGCTTCGGCTCATCCTGAACCTCGTCCGGGGAGGCCGCTGGAAAGAGAGATCAACCCGTTCTGCCGGATACGTGGTTGGCGGTCTTGCCACCGGAATGGTGCTGACCCTGCTGGTCGGGCTGGCGATGACCAACGGCGACAGTCCTCGGGCGCCGCTGGAAATGATGCTGCTGGCGGCCGTGCTCGGTCCGACCCTCGTGCTCGCGGGCCGGAGCGGCGGCAGGATACTGCCGGTCTTCGCGGTGTTGTCGGCCGTTGGTGTGACGCCGGGTCTGTTGCGCATTCCGCTGCCGGCGGCCAGCCTGTTGGTGTTGGGATCGCTCATCGTCCTAGGCGGTTCGCTGGCATTCAACCGGCCCATGCCGGGTGGTTGGGCTGTGACGGTGGCCGCACTGGCTGTGATCGCAAGCAGTTGGTCGACGGCGCTGGCGCTGGGTGAAAACGTGTCGCGGGCGGCGGCTGTCACCATCGGTGTGGTGCTGGTCGCGGTCTTTGTTTTCTACGCTGGCCTCGCGATGGCGCGCGGTCTTCGTCCCGGCGATCTCAGCCTGCCGGTCCGTTTCCTGGGTGCCGTGGTCGCTGCCCTCGCGGTGGTGTGGCGTCTGGCCGAATACCGGGCGTGGTTCGACCGCGACGTCGCTACCGAGGCGGCCTTCGGAACGGCTCGTGTGCCGCTGCTGGCGCTCGGCCTGGCTGTGGTGGCCCTCATCCTGTGGCCGCGCCGGCGCAGGGTGGTGCGCGAGCTCGGTCTTCAGCGGGAGGCGCGTGGATGGCACCGGGCGCTTCTGGGCGCGGCCCTTCTGGTGGTGCCATATGGAACGATTGCGGTCCCGAACCCCTTCTTCGAGCCCCATGCGCCGCGCGGTGAGGACGCGCGACGGGTCGTGGCCCGGGTGCTCAACGACACCTACCACGCATTCAATATCGGCGACGAGGAGGATCTCTACGACACCCTTGCCGCCAACGTCACGGGTAACCTGGTGGACGACCTTTACCTCGACGGCCGGCGGCGGCTGAACGCCGGTACGCGCGAAGGCACCGAGGTCACGGTGCGGGACGTGGGGGTTCTGGAAATCGGTGAGCCGTTCGGGGGCGCGAATGCAGAGGAGGGTTTCTCGTACGATTGCCGCTGGGCCGTGACGGCCCGGGTCCAGCACCTGCAGCACATCCACCACCGCCGGAACATCTACAACGGCGTCTTGACGCTGCAAAGCGATGGCGGCAAGTGGAAGATCTCCGGTGTGGAGCTTCTGAGCGAGGACCGAACGGTGGTGCAATGGCAACCGAAGTCTTAGCCGTTCGGGACCTCGAGTTCGGTTATCCGGTGGGCGGCTTTCGCCTCCGGGTCCCGGAGCTCCAGGTCGCGGCCGGCGAGAGCGTGGCCCTGGTGGGCCCCAGCGGCTGCGGCAAGACCACCCTCATCAATTTGCTGGCGGGCATCGAAGAGCCCGCCGCAGGGGTCGTCGAGGTGGCGGGTCTGGACATGGCCCAGCTGGCGCCGGAGGACCGCCAGGATCTGCGCATTCTCAAGGTGGGTCTGGTGTTCCAGGAGTTCGAGCTGCTCGAGTACCTCGAGGTGCTCGACAATGTGCTGCTCCCCTATCGCCTGACATCGTTGCTCGAGATCGACGACGGGGTGAGGGAGCGCGCCCGCGTGCTGCTTTCAGACCTTGGTTTGGAAGACAAGATGCGTCGCTACCCGAACCAGCTTTCACAGGGTGAGCGCCAGAGGGTGGCCCTGTGCCGGGCGCTGGTAACCAATCCCGCCGTGGTGCTCGGCGACGAGCCCACCGGCAACCTCGATCCCGGCAACCGCGATCGCGTCATCGACGCTCTCCTCGACTACGGCCGCCGAACCGGCGCTCCCGTCGTCGTCGTCACCCACGACCACGAACTGCTCCCGCGGTTCGATCGCGTGGTCGAGGTCGCTGAGTCTCGTCGAACGGTCGTGGGGAACGAGACGTGATGATTTGATGCTGGATATTGGATGCTGGATCAGCGCAGATTCTGAATGTGGAGTGGATGCAGAGCAGGGGCACGACGGATGAGTTATCGATCCTTCGAAGTCTGGCAGCTTGCTGCGATGAGACTGACGTCTCGAGATTCACTGGATGACGTGTTGATGACTCTACCGAAGATCGAAATGTTTGAGGATGGGGTCCAACAGATCCGACGATCGATCAAGTCCGTGACGGTCGAACATCGTCGAAGGATACGGCCGTCAGAAGATACAAACAGGAGTTCATTCGATTCCTGACCGATGCGCGTTCGTCTCAAGTGATCGAGACCAGATTGATCACCTTGAGGTGCTTGCGCGAAACCCAGGTCTCTTCGATGAAGATCGAAATTATGCAGAGCTGGATTCAGTCACGATCTCGATGAACTCGGTAAGAAACTCAACAGATCTGATGTCAGTCCGTCGAATGCGGACACCAGGTCCGTTCGCGAATGGTCATCGATGATATGCCGGTATACTGCGACCAAACCGCTGCGATTGCGATCCGACGATCCAGTATCCAGCATCCAACATCCAGCCCGGATGCTGATCAACGCGATGATCGACGGATCGCAATGACGTGACATCCTCTTCCTCGCGTGGCGGTATTTGCGGTTTAATCGGGGGAAGACCGCGGTTCTCGTCGCCTCGATCTCCCTGATCCTGTTCCTGCCGGCGGCGTTGCAGGTGGTGGTGAGGGAAGGGGCTCGGACGCTGACTGCCCGCGCCGACTCGTCGCCGTTGCTGGTGGGTTCTGCGGGGAGCGCTGTGGATCTCACGCTGGCCGCACTCTACTTCCGTGAGCCGACGCTGGAGCCGATAGCCTACAGCGAGGTGACGAGGCTGGTGGAAACCGGGCTCGCGACCGCGATCCCGCTCCACCTCCGATACAACGTCCGCGGCCGGAGGATCGTGGGCACGACGTTGGACTACTTCGAGTATCGGGGTTTGTCGCCGGTCGAGGGCCGCACCTTCGCCGTCCTCGGTGAATGCGTCCTCGGCGCCGCTGCAGCCCGTGGCCTCGATGCCGGGGTAGGGGAGCACGTGCTGTCGTCGCCGGCCGGCGCCTTCGACGTCGCCGGCACGTTTCCGCTCAAGATGAAGGTGGTGGGAGTGTTGGCGCCGACCGCGACCGCCGACGACGAGGCCGTCTTCGTCGACCTCAAGACGGCGTGGGTGATCGCCGGGCTCGCCCACGGCCACACCGACGTCACGGCGCGCGGCGCCGAAAGCGGCGTGCTCGCTGTCGATGGCGACAACGTGGTCGCCAATGCCTCGGTCCTTTCCTACACCGAGATCACCCCGGACAACATCGACTCCTTCCATTTCCACGGTTCGCCCGACGGCTTCCCGGTCGACGCCATTCTCGCGGTCCCCGAAGACCGCAGGTCGGGCGTGAGGCTGCGCGGTCGCTACGAAGAGCCCGGCGGCCCGGTGCAGATGGTGGTGCCCCGTGCCGTGGTGGACGATCTGGTCGAGACCATGTTTTCGGTGCGCGACGCGATCTTCGCAGTCAGCATCGGGCTCGGGCTCGCCACCATCGCCACCGCGATCCTGGTTTTTGCTCTCTCGATCCGACTGCGCCGCCGCGAGCTCGACACCATGCGCAGGATCGGCGCCTCGCGCGGCCGCATGCGCGCGATCCTCGCCACCGAGGTGCTGCTGGTCGTCGTCGTGAGCGTGACGATCGCGACGGCGTTGACGGCCGTCATCGGGCGGTTCGGCGGTGCGGTCGTTGCCTTGCTGTGACGCCGAGGTCCGAACGGACCTCAGCTGTGCCCGTTCTCCGGGTCGGCGGCGACACCGAAAAAATTGACCGCCGAGTAGCGGTCGGCGTGCTCGCCGAATCGGTCGACGCCTGACCGCGTCGTCAAGAAGGTGGCCTTTTCTCCGTGCACCCGGGAAAAATTGACCCGGACCATCGGCTCGTCATCCGTCGATGACTGGAGTTCCACCAGCTTGTGGTCGATAGGGGAGGTGAGATCGGCGCGGCACACCGGGCAGCGGAAGGTGTAGACGGCGCCTTCGACGAAGTCCATGGAACGCGAGCGGACGACCGAATAGTCGCCGAGGGTGGCGCTCAACAGCACCAGTTCCATGTCGACACCGTTCTCGACGAGGAAGACCACCTTGGTGCCGGGGTTGAGGAGTTTTTTGCAGTGCGGACAGAAGTACGAGCGAGACATGAGAGCCTCCAACGAACGCCCTTTCGTGGGCTATTCGGTCTCATGATTGTACTCCCATTCCAAACCGCCCGGAACAGCCCGCAGATGACGCAGATTGACGCAGATTCATCGCGCCGGGAAAACCACAGAGACACAGAGACACAGAGCCTGGTCTCGTCGCAACCACGAAGACACGAAGACACAAAGACATCGCAAAGACGCAAAGTGGTTGGTGCCTTTTTGATTGGTTCAAGTGAGCCCGACCGGCAGAACTGCCGGCGATCCGGGATCGCCGCCTCCCGTTGAGAATCCCGTCGACGCCAGAAGCAAGCTTCTTTCGTCGACGGCCTTCTCACCGGCGACGCGCTTGTGGCGCGTCGGTTCCGCCTGCGAAGGTGGCCCTGATTTTCAGAGCTGGTGAGAGGCGAGGCCTGCGCTGTCAGACAGCGCAGGCCGTTGGATCGGACAACCGGTGCGGATGCTCGCATCCGAGGCGGTTGTCCGATCCAACGGTTCCCGGCCGTAAGGCAGCCGGGACCTCGCCGGAGTCAGAAGGCGGCATGAATCCTTTGCGTCTCTGCGCCTTTGCGTTGAATACTCGAGTTGTCAGGCTTCGTGACTTCTTCGTGTCTTTGTGTCTTCGTGGTTGTGACGGTGCGATGGATCTGGGTCAATCTGGGTGATCTGTGGGCTTCCTGCGATGAAAATCGAGAAATGAGCCCGAGGGTGGATAATGAGGCGGTGACCTCCAAAGACCATCTGCTGGCGATCGACTACGGCACGCAGAGCGTGAGAGCGCTGCTCTTTGACGCACGTGGAAATCTGGTTTCGAAGGCGAGGGTCGAGGTCGAGCCTTACTATTCCGACCACCCGGGGTGGGCTGAGCAGGATCCCGAGTTGATGTGGCAGTGGTTGTGCGAGGCCTGTCAGGCGCTGTGGGGGAAGAGCCCGGTGGCTCGCGGCGCGGTGGCGGCGGTGGCGCTCACCACGCAGCGGGCCACCATGATCAACGTCGACGAAAAGGGCGAACCACTGCGCCCGGCCATCCTCTGGCTCGACCAGCGGCGGTGTGAGGGGCTCGATCCGGTGGGCGGTGTCTGGGGTCTGGCCTTCCGGGCGGTGCGGATGCGCGAGACCGTTGCCCATTTCCAGGCCGAGGCCGACGCCAACTGGCTGCGGGTTCATCAGCCGGAAATCTGGGAGCGCACCCACAAGTACCTCTTCTTGTCGGGTTTTCTCACCCATCGATTGGTGGGTCGATTCGTGGACTCGACCGGCTGCCAGGTGGGCTACGTGCCCTTTGACTACAAGAGGCTCAGGTGGGCCGCTCCCCGCGACTGGAAGTGGCAGGCCGTGCCCGTAGCCCGCGAGTGGTTGCCCGACCTGGTGGCGCCGGGTCAGGTGATGGGCGAGATCACGCCGGCCGCTTCGGCGGCCACCGGCATTCCGGCGGGGTTGCCGTTGGTGGCCGCGGCGGCCGACAAATCGTGCGAGGTGCTCGGTGCGGGCTGCCTCGAGCCCCGGGTGGCGTGCCTGAGCTACGGCACCAGCGCCACCATCAACACCACTCACCGGCGCTATGTCGAAGCGGTGCCCATGCTGCCGCCCTTTCCGGCGGCGGTGCCCGGCGCCTACAGCCTCGAGGTGCAGATCTACCGCGGCTACTGGATGGTGTCGTGGTTCAAACGCGAGTTCGGCTTGCGCGAGCGGCGGATCGCCGAGAAGCGCGGGATCGAGCCCGAGGAGCTGTTCGATGAGTTGGTGGAGGCTGTGCCGCCGGGCGCCATGGGGCTGGTGCTCCAGCCCTACTGGTCGCCTGGGGTGAAGATCCCGGGACCCGAGGCGAAGGGGGCGATGATCGGTTTCGGAGACGTCCACACCCGGGCCCACATCTACCGCGCCATCATCGAGGGCCTGGCCTACGCCCTGCGCGAAGGTGGCGAACGGTCGCAGCGGCGGAGCGGGGTGCGCCTCGAGGAAGTGCGGGTGGCCGGAGGGGGCTCGCAGAGCGATGCCGCCCTCCAGATCACCGCCGACATCTTCGGTTTGCCGGCCTCGCGGCCCCACACCTACGAGACTTCGGGGCTCGGCGCTGCCATCGATGCCGCCGTGGGTGTGGGTCTCCACCCCGATTTTGAAACCGCGGCGCGCGAGATGACGCGGGTCAGGGACACCTTCGAGCCCGACCCGGAGAATCGTCAGATCTACGACGGGCTCTACCACGAGGTCTACCTCAAGATGTACCGCCGCCTGAAGCCCCTCTACAGGAAGATCCGCGAGATCACCGGCTATCCACCGTGAGAAGAGCAGGGGAGCGGAGGAGCAGGGGAGCAGGGGAGCAGGGGAGCAGGGGAGCAGGGGAGCAGGAGGAGCAGGGGAGCAGGGGAGCAGGGGCAGGAGCAGGGGAGACTCGATCCTTATCATGTGCGGGTCGTTTCGGCGAGACTCGTTGTGACCCCGGACGAGCGACCTCTCTTACCTGTCATCCCGACCGAAGGCCCGGAGGGCCGTAGCGGAGGGACCTGTTCCCCACGCACGATCCGCTCGGGTCGGGCGTTGGAGGATGCCCCGGGCAGCGCCCGGTCGAGAGACGCACCAGAGATCCCTCCGCTCGATCGCTACGCTCCCTCGGTCGGGATGACAGTATTGGGGGCTGTTTCTCTCCCTCGGTCGGGATGACAGTATTGGGGGCTGTTTCTCTCCCTCGGTCGGGATGACAGTATTGGGGGCTGTTTCTCTCCCTCGGTCGGGATGACAGATTCGGGCGGTTTCTCTCCACGGTCGGGATGACATTCTGAAAAGTCGGTTTCTCAGAGCTGACGTCTGGATCCTGTATCCGGGTTGTCGGTCTCCCTTTCCCCCTTTCCCCCTTTCTCCGCTGCCAGGGCAAGCGGGCTTGCCACGGCGTAGCCGAAGGCGAAGCCGGGTAAACGGGTGGAAAATCCGAAATTCGAAATTCGAAATCCGAAATCCGAGTTCTCCCCGCTTCTGCCACACCAGGGCCATGATTCGGGTGGATGATCAGAATGCCGATGTGCCCGGTCCTTTCGCGATATGATCCCCCCGACATCGGTAGGAGCTGATGAGCGAACCCAAGCAAGCAACCGCGGTGGCCCACCCCAACATCGCCCTGGTGAAGTACTGGGGGAAGACCGACCCGGAGCAGAACCTGCCGGCGGTCGGTTCGTTGTCCATCACCCTCGACGGCTTGGCGACCACGACGCGGGTCAGCTTCAATCCTTCGGCCCACGCGGATCGGTTCGTTTTCGCCGGGCGTCCGGTGCCCGCCATGTTGTCGCGGGTGTCGGCCTGTCTCGACGATCTGCGCCGCAGGGTCGATGTGACGACTCGCGCGGTCGTCGAGAGCGACAACGATTTCCCCACCGCTGCGGGGCTCGCCTCGTCGGCGTCGGGTTTCGCGGCCCTGGTGGTTGCGGCCGATGCCGCGCTGGGCGCCCGATTGCCGATCGCTGAGTTGGCCGAATTCGCCCGGCGGGCGTCCGGTTCAGCCGCGCGGTCGATCTTCGGTGGATTCGTGGAACTCTCGCTTGTGGATTCGGGTCGGCGAACGGAAACCGTGCAGCTTCTCGAACCCGAGGCGTGGCCGCTGCGGGTGGTGGTCGCTGTGACCGAGACGGGACCCAAGACGGTGGGCTCCACCGAAGGCATGCTGCGCAGCGAACGCACCTCGCCCTATTACCCGGCGTGGGTGGCCTCTTCGCCCGCCGATCTCTCTGAAGCGCGAACGGCGGTCGAGCGGCGGGATTTCGAAGCCCTGGCCAACGTCTCGGAGTCGAGTTGCCTCAAGATGCACGCGGTGATGATGTCAGCGCGGCCGGGCCTCATCTACTGGAACGGCAGCACCGTGGAGTGCCTCCGCAGGGTGCGGCAGATGCGGGCCGACGGTGTGCCCGTCTTCTTCACCATCGACGCCGGTCCTCAGCTCAAGGCCGTTTGCCTGCCCGAAGCCTTCGAGAGAGTTCGTGATGAGCTTGGGGCAGTCGAGGGTGTTCACCGGGTGCTGTCGAGCGGCCTCGGCGGTGGCGCCAGGGTGGTTCAGTGATGAACGCGTCGTGCCGCGCCACGGCGCCCGGCAAGCTGGTGCTGCTGGGCGAATACTCGGTGCTCTTCGGCGCGCCGGCCGTCGTCATGGCGGTGAACCGAAGGGCTGCGGTCACGGTCGGCGAGGCGCCCGGTGGGACATGGCTGGTGAGCGCTCCGGTGCTCGATGTGGAATCGGCTGAGTGTGTTCTCGAACCGTCGGGCAAGTTCAGGTGGAGCGACCGCGAATCGGGCGAGCGTCTGGTCGTGGTCGAACGGGTGCTGGGGGGGCTCGTCGCTCGCGGTCTTCTGGATCCCCTGCTGGAGACGCCGCGGGCGCTGGAACTGGACACGGCGGCGTTCTTCAGCTCCGGGACGACCCGGCGCTGCAAGCTCGGGCTCGGTTCGAGTGCGGCTTTGACCGTCGCCCTGGCGACGGCTCTCACCGGCCGGGCCCCCGAGGGCTGTGCAGCGGATCTCGAGTGGCTGCGAACCCTGGTGTCACTCCACCGGGAGGTCCAGGGTGGGCTCGGGTCGGGCGTCGACGTCGCGGCGAGCCTGTGTGGGGGAGTGGTCGGTTTCGAGCTCGATGCCGGCGGGACTGTGGCGGGAGTTGTCCCGATCCGATGGCCCGAACGGATCTTTCGGGCCTTCGTTTGGACCGGGAGATCGGCGAGCACCGGGTCCTTTCTCGATCGCCTCGGGGCCTGGCGGGAGAGCGGGAAGCGGGGCGTGGATGAGGCCCTCGACCGTCTTGGGCAGGAGTCCGAACGCGGGGTCGATGCCCTGGCGCGAAACGACCCGTTCCGCTTCCTCGACGCGGTGGACCGGTTCTACGAAGCGTTGGCTGTTCTCGGCAGGGTCATCGACATGCCGATCCTGTCCGATGCGCACCGACGCCTCCGGCAAGTGGCCGCCGAGTGCGGGGTTCACTACAAACCGAGCGGTGCGGGTGGTGGGGATTTCGGTGTCTGTTTCAGCACCGACGGAGAGAGGATTCTCGAGTTCTCCCAGAGAGCGGAAACCGACGGTTTCGCGACACCGGAGGTCGATTTGGACCCCGCCGGCACGGTCGTAGGTGGAATGTGAGACCGCAGATCAGCGTTCTGGATGGAGACTCGGTCGGTAAGTCTGCTATAAAGTGCTGTCGCGGGACGGCTTATAGGAGGAGTTGCCATGCCGCGTGACAAGAAACAGGAGCGTCCAAACCACATGAAGGATTCGTGCATCCCGGCTTTCCACAAGCTCAGCATCGAGGAGCGTGTGCGGGCCATTCGCGACCGCGGGATGATCTCCCAACAGGATTACAAGAACCTCCTCGCCGGGCGCAATGTCCTGTCGCTGGACAATGCCGGCACCATGATCGAAAACGTGTTCGGCGTCATGGGGCTGCCGATCGGTCTCGGCCTCAACTTCCTGATCAACGGCAAGGACTATGTGGTGCCGATGGCGGTCGAGGAACCTTCGATCGTTGCCGCGGTGAGCTACGCCGCCAAGACGGCGCGGGCATCCGGCGGCTTCGAGTCGACCAGCACCGAGCCCGTTCTCATCGGCCAGATCCAGGTCATGGACGTGCTGCGGCCGACCCAGGCCCGGAGCAAGTTGCTGCAGCGCAAGGAAGAAGTGATCAATCTGGCGAACAGCCTCCACCCCCGCCTGGTGGCGAGGGGCGGCGGCGCGGTCGATCTCGAGGTCTACCTTTTCCCGGCGGCGCCGGGCAACGCCGAAATGCTTGTGGTCCACCTTTTGGTGGATACCCGAGACGCCATGGGAGCGAACCTCGTCAACACCATGTGCGAAGGTGTGGCGTCGCTGGTCGAGGGCATCAGCGGAGGCAAGGTGTTCCTGCGTATTCTCTCGAACCTGGCCGATCATTCGCTGGTGCGTTCGCGGATGCGGGTGCCGGTTCAGAGTCTGACCGCCAACGGATTTGACGGTGAGCAGGTTCGCGACGGCATCATCATCGCCGGCGAATTTGCGGAGATCGATCCCTACCGGGCGACCACCCACAACAAGGGCATCATGAACGGGGTTGACGCGGTGGCCCTGGCCACCGGCAACGACTGGCGCGCGGTCGAAGCAGGCGCGCACGCCTTCGCCGCCCGCGGCAGTCGCTACACCTCGCTCAGCCGTTGGCGGAAGGATGGCGACGGCGCTTTGGTGGGAGACATCGAGATGCCTCTCAAGGTCGGGATCGTCGGCGGTTCGTTGCAGTCCAACCCCACCGTGGCCCTCAACCTGAAGCTCCTCGGGGTCGAGTCGGCCAGAGAGTTGGCCGAGGTCATGGGCGCTGTCGGTCTCGCTCAGAATTTCGCCGCCTTGCGCGCCCTCGCCACCGAAGGCATCCAGCAGGGCCACATGACCCTCCACGCACGCAGCGTGGTCTCCGCCGCGGGAGCTCCGCCGGAGCTCTTCGACACGGTCGTCGAAAGGGTCGTGAAGTCCGGTGAGATCAAGGTGTGGAAGGCCAAGGAGCTGATCGAAGAGGTCAAGGTGGCGTCGGTCGTGCGGCCCGATGGGGCGGCGGTGCCGGTTCCCGAGAGGACGGGGTGCGGCCACGGCAAGATCATCCTTTTCGGCGAGCACGCCGTGGTCTACGGCAAACGGGCGATTGCCGCCCCGGTGCCGTTGGCGGTGCACGCGCGCGTCGTCGACACCGACAACGGGGTGTGGATCGTGATGCCCCGTTGGGGCATGGAGCAGCGGCTCCACGCCGATCCGAAGAACCGCAGCGCCATCGAAGAGATCGGCGCCCTGATCCTCGAGAAGTTGGGTCTGGGCGACCGCAACATGCGGATCGAGGTGTATTCGGAGATCCCGAGGGCCATGGGGCTCGGGGGATCGGCGGCGGTCGCGGTGGCCATCATCCGGGCTCTCGACCTCCACTACGAGCTCGGTTTGTCGGACGACGACGTCAACCGCTACGCCTACCTGGCCGAAAAGGTGGCGCACGGTACTCCGTCGGGGATCGACAACACGGTGGCGACCTACGGTCGGCCGATCATCTACCGCTCCGGTTCACCACCGCAGATCGAGGAGCTGTACTTCGAAAAACCGATTCAGTTCGTCATCGGCATCACCGGGTCGGAGAGCTTGACCGCCAAGACAGTGGCTCGCGTCCGCGCGGCGCGGGACAAGAACCGGCCCGTGATCGACCGCGTATTCAAAGGCATTGACGCCCTTACCGGCCAGGCCCTGGCGGCGATCAAGAAGCACGATCTCGAACAGCTCGGCGATCTGATGAACGTGTGCCACGGACTGCTCAACAGCCTCCAGGTTTCGAGCTGGGAGCTGGAAGAGCTGATCCAGATCGCGCGGGAGAACGGCGCCTTCGGCGCCAAGCTCACCGGTGGTGGTGGCGGCGGTTCGATGATCGCCCTCTGTCCCGAAAACGCCGACAAGGTGATCCAGGGGATGAACGCCGGCGGATATCAAGCCTTCGAGGTCTCGATCAGCTGATCCAATCGTCTCTCCGAACCGAACCGGACAGTGTATCCTGCTGATAACCGTTACCGGAAAAGGAGGGATCATGCGGGTCGAAAAACCCTGCCGGGTCAGTCGAAGCTTCACCCAGCGCCTGTGTGCGCCGGCGGACAAGGTCTTCCCACTGCTGTGCCCGATCCGGGAAATGGAGTGGGTCAAGGATTGGCGGCCGAAGCTCGTCCTCACCGAATCGGGGGTCGCCGAACCAGGGTGCATATTTGTCACTCCCGGTGTTCCCGAGGACGCGCTGTGGCTGATGCGGGTCCACGATCCGGTGGACCACCGTCTGGAGATCATCAAGATCATCCCCGGAATGGTGATCGGGACCATCACCGTGGCTCTTGCAGCCGACGGCGAGTCGGCCTGCACGGCGGACATCACCTACGCCTACACGGCGCTCAGCGCGCACGGCGAACGCGCCATCGGCGAGTTCACCGAACAGCACTTTCGGGGTTTCATGAAGACCTGGGAGGCCGAGCTCAACCATTTCCTCCGCACCGGTGAAAAGCTCGTGGCGCCCGAAGCGGATCTCACGAGTTGAAGGGCGTCTCCCTTCGGGTGCTCGAGGGAGAGTTCGCGGTGTGGAGGCTCCCTTCGGACTCCCCCCCACCTCCCCTCGACGAGACGTCGTTTCTCTCCGTTACCAGAACCGCTGCGGAACTCTCGGTCGTGGGGCCGGCCGACATGGTTCCGGACGGAGCAGCCGTGGAAGCCGGGTGGGCATGTCTCGAAGTCTCGGGCCCGCTCGCCTTCGAGCTCACCGGGGTACTCGCCGGGATCAGCGTCCCGTTGGCCGCCGCCGGCGTGCCGATCTTCGTCGTCTCGACCTTCGACACCGACTACGTGCTGGTACCGCGTGCGAAACTCGAGCGGGCGTTGGCGGCGCTGAAGGCCGCGGGGCACAGAGTCGAGAGGTGAGCGCCGTCTCGTTGTTTGATATTTGATACTGGATATTTGATTTTGGATTTCTCGGGTGGTGGCTCATCAGGCGGTTTAGTTCGATCTTGCGGCACCACCTCCAACATCGAACATCCAACATCCAATATCCAACATCAGTGCTGTCCAAAACAGATCCCCATCTGACTTTGCCACACTGAAAACACTGGAGTTGAGGATCTGCCGACGCCATTTTCAGAACGAGGTCCTCAACTGAGACACGGGTGATCCGAGACGCAGGAAATATCTCTGAAGGTGGGCCAAGGCCCACCCTACGAACCCGCTCGAAACTGGGTCCGTAGTAGGGTGGGCCTTGGCCCACCTTCAGATTCGCCGCGGTCGGGGTGGAGCTTGAATGTGATTTCGAGCAGTCCACGGTGCCGTCTTGGACACGAGTGATCCAACATCCAATATCCGAGACCGTCGAACTTGAATTTTCCGCCTGCCGCCCGAGTCCATCCCCAAGGTCATTCCAGGATTTCGATCTCCCGCATGTGAACGTGGACATCGCCTCGCTTTGCGATGTGGAGATCGAGCCGAACGACATCCGCAATCACTTCGTCAAACAGAACTTCGAATGTATCGGGTCGTCCTGCGTTGATATGTTCCGCTCGAACCACGGTGACGCCGCCGTCGGCTCGGGTAGCCCGCAGGTCGATGTTATAGCGATCGGTCCACAGAGAGAGGCGCACACCGCGGACCGGCCGCGCGGCGGGGAAGGAGATGGCGAGATCGGTGGGGTTGCCGTCGACGGTGCGGGCGAGGGTTCGCGGGTTGCCGTCGAAGGCCTCGGCGATGGTCCCCTGGTCGAGTTTGGGATGGCGGACGCCGACTGTGGTGCCATCGATGGTCACGACGCCGTCGACGAGCTGCCGGCGTTCCTCGAGCTCTGCCGCGAAGATCTCATCCGCGCCGTGCGTGTAAGCCAGGCGCACGAGATAGAACGCGGGCTCGCCGGCAGGGTCGTGGATCACGTCGAAATCCGGGTCGACCACCAATTTGGGGCTCTCCTGCGCGTGGGAGAACTCGAGAGGCGTGAGCACGAACAGGGTCGCCGGATCGACCTCCTCGCAGCGCTCGCGCAGGACGTCGTTGATGATCATCCACTGGACTCGCTGACGTTCCTCGGGATCGAGGAAGAAATCTCCGATGGCCAGGGTGTTGTTGCCCCAGAGGTGCGAGATCACGATCCGCGTGTCGGGCGGGGCCGCCGCGAGGCGCTCCCGAACCTCGGTGAAGAGCTCCCTGGAACCCCACTGCATGCCAAACAACCCGTAGTCCTGAAACCACGTCGGGCCGTTGACCAGGGCGTCGCGTGCCATGGCGAGGGTGCTTGCAGTCAATCCGATGGCCACCGCGGCCTGGACCAACCGGTCGGGAAGGACCTTTGCAAGCCACGTCCGGAGTAGATCGAGACCGATGGTGGCTGCGAGAGTCGCGGGCACCATCATGGCCAACACCCTGGTGATGCGGAGCCCCGCCAGCGAGGCCGAAAATGGCGCCGCCAACACCGCGATCAGGACCAAGCGGTGGGCCGCCGAGCGGCGTGAACGGATGATCGCCGCCGCCAGGCCGATGAACACCGCCGGTGCGAGCCACAGCGGCAGATGGGGGTAACCGAGCATTCGATGCCGCTCGATCTCCTCGACGTCTTCGATGAACCAGTAGCCAGGGCTCACGCCGCGCCCGTAGGTGCGGGCGAAGATCCCGAGCTTGTCCACGGTCGGGATGTCCCGGATCCAATACGACTCCAGGTCTTCCAGGTGGAGCTCCATCATCTCGGGATGGAGGACGAAGCGAAAACGAACGTAGGGTGCGGCGACCAGCAGCAGCATCACGAGACCCGCGGCCGCCGCCCGTGGGTGGCGCCTCACGACCCTCCAGTGGTATCGCCAGTCGACGATGAGCAGCAGCAGACAGGTGATGAACATGACCCCCTGGCCGTTGGAGTAGCTGTAGAAGGTGGCGGCGCCCGAGGCCACGGCGGCTGCCGACCACCACGCGGAGACCTCACGGTAGAGGAGGTAGGTGAGCACGAAGACGGCGTAGAAGCTCACCATCATGACGGTCTCGAAGGCGGTCCGCGAATGCAGGAACCAGGCCGGCAGGGCCGCCATCACCAGTCCGCCCGCCCACCACAGCCGGGCCGCGAAGAACCACTTGAGAGCGAGCATCAGGGCGGCCGTCCCGACCACGCCCACCACCACCGAAGTGGCGCGGACGATGAAGACCGTCTTGCCGAAGACCGTCACCGGAATCGAGTGGATCCACACCGACAGACCGAGGTTGAAGACGCGGACGTTGCGGAAGTAGGTGGGGAAGAGGGCGCCGTCCTGGTCGCGGAAGCCGTTGGCGACCAGGTCGTGCGCCAGGTTGGCCTGGAGCGCCTCGTCGCAGAAGAAGTAGATCGGAAACTCGACGATTCCGAAAAGCCGGGTCGCGGCGTAGAAGATCAGCACCGCCGCCATCGCCACCCATTCGCCGTGGGTGAGGCGGAATCGCGACGGTGGCTCGGCTCTTTCCGGGTCGGACTCCCAGCGTCCGGGCTGTTCCGGGAGGTGGTCCTCGTTCGACATCACCTCCGAGTATATCGATCGTCTCAGATATTCGGGAACAGCAGGAGGAGCCCGATCACGACCAGCGCGCCGCTGACCAGCCGGCGGAAGGTCTCCTCGCCGAGTTCGAGGTGGATGCGGTTGCCGATGAGTGCGCCCGCCAGAACCGCCGGCAGGACCATCATCGCGGACCACATCCGGGGCGGTGTGATGAGCCCGAACACCGCGTAGGACGGCACCCGCACCGTGGTCATGAGCAGGAAGATCGCCATCAGATGGCCGCGAAAGGCCGCCTTGCCGGCGCCGCCGAGTTGGTAGTAGAGCACCAGGGGCGGGCCGCCGGTGCCGAAGAGCCCGGTCAGCAGCCCCGAGAGCACGCCCACCGGCGGCGCGACCCAGCCGGGCCAGGTGTGGCGGCGGGCTGGGGGCATCATGAGAAAAACAGCACCGACCGCTACCAGGAAGACGCCGAGCGCCGTCAACAGGATCTCCGGCTTGCCCCATCGCAGCAGCCAGGTGCCGACCGGGATGCCGACCGCGATGCCGGCGAAGAGCACCAGAACGCCGCGCCAGACGATGTCTCGCCGCGAGGTCCACACCACCCACAGCTCGGCTGGGAGATTGACCAGGAGCAGCAGCACGACGACGTCGCGCAGTTCGGGCAGGAGCAGTGCGAGACCGCCGACGGCGATCAGACCGGCGCCGAATCCGAGCGTCACATAGACCGCCTCGGCCACCGCGAGAATCAGACAGACGAGGAGCAACTGGGGGAGGGATGTGAAGATCGATTCGAGCCCGAACATCGGCGGGCAGTGTACACTTCTGCGCGCTTTCGAACCGGGGAGATGTTGATGGCGATGAAGGATCTGAATGCTGTGGTGCAGCAGCGGCACGAGGTGGCGCCCGGTTTGATGATTCTGAGGGTGGCGGCCGATGGGTGGGAACTCCCCGATTTCAAACCCGGGCAGTTCGCCGTCCTCGGCTTGCCGCCGGACGCGCCGCGGTGCCACGGTTCCGATACCGAGGAGGAACCACAAAAGCCCGACCGCCTGATCCGGCGCGCCTACTCGATTGCGTCGTCGTCGGTCGCCCGCGAGTATCTCGAACTGTACGTCACACTGGTGCGGTCAGGCGGCCTGACCCCGCGATTGTTCGCGCTGCGGCCGGGAGACCGTCTGTGGCTGGGCCCGAAGATCACCGGCAATTTCACCCTCGACCAGGCGCCGCAGGACTCCAGCCTCGTGCTGGTGGCCACCGGCACCGGTCTCGCGCCCTACATGAGCATGCTGCGGACCATGCTGCCCGGGGCGGGTGAACGCAGGGTCGCGGTCCTGCTCGGCGCGCGCCACTCGTGGGACCTGGGGTATCAGTCCGAACTGGTGACGATGGATCGCTTGAATCCGGCCTTCACGTACCACTCCATCATCAGCCGGCCGGCCGAGGAACCGGTGCCGTGGGTCAGGTCCCGCGGGCTACGTCCAGGATCTCTGGCGGGAGCAAACCCTCGAGAAGATCTGGGGATTCAAGCCTGCGCCCGAGAACACGTCGGTCTTTCTCTGCGGCAACCCGGCGATGATCGACGACATGGTCGCGATCCTCGCCGAGGACGGTTTTCGCGAACACAGCCGCTAGGAGCCCGGCGAGATCTTCGTCGAACGCTACTGGTAGAAAAACCGGCGGCATCCGAGAGCGCACGGGCGGGGATAAACCCCGCCCCTACAATTGTTTCCAATCATCGTGCTGGCGGGGATTGTCACTGGTAACCGTAGGGGCGGGGTTTATCCCCGCCCTTCCGTCGTAACCATTACCCAACTGCGTTCAGCTCTTCTAGGCCAGCTCCAGTAGCGCGGTCACCGTGCCCTCGATGCCGTCGGCGGCCTCCGAGATACTCTGCGCGAGCATGTAGGCCGGGCTGGTGATGATCTTGCGCTCGCGGTCGATCACGAATTCCCGGACCGGGCACTCGACGTGGGCCGCGCCCATGGCCTCGAGGGCGCCGGCGGTGCCGGCGTCGTTGCCGATGGTCAGTTCGGGCGCTTCGTCGCCGAGGACCTTGGCGAGCAGGGCCGGCGCGATGCACACCGCCGCGACCGGTTTGCCCTGTTTGTGGACGGCTCGAACCAGATGCAGCGACATCCGGGTTGACCGCGCAGTCGGCGCCGGCAACCGCGAAGTCGCACAGGTTCTTGGCCGCGCCGAACCCGCCGGGAAGGATGAGAGCGTCGAGTTCGTCAGCCGAGATCTCTTTGACATCCTTGATGGCGCCGCGCGCGATGCGGGCCGATTCCACCAGGACGTTGCGCTCCTCGCCATCCACGACGTCGCCCGTCAGGTGGTTGACCACGTGCATCTGGGCCACGTCGGGAGCGCACATCACTGCCTCGGCGCCGTGGCGGTCGAGAGCCAGCAGGGTGATCACCGACTCGTGAATCTCTGCGCCGTCGTAGACGCCGCACCCGGAAAGAACAACACCGACCTTCTTGCCCATGGAGCACCTCCTTCTCGGGTTCCGCCGGGAGGTATTGTAGCGGGTCCCACCCGGCCCGTGCCGGGCTGAGCAGGGGAGCAGGGGAGCAGGGGAGCAGGGGAGCAGGGGAGCAGGGGAGCAGGGGAGCAGGGGAGCAGGGGAGCAGGGGAGCAGGGGAGCAGGGGAGCAGGGGAGCAGGGGAGCAGGGGAGACCCGGCCCTTATCATGTTCGGGTCGTTTTGGCGAGACTCATTGTCCGCCCGGACGAGCGACCTTTCTTTCCTGTCATCCCGACCGGAGGCCCGGAGGGCCGGAGTGGAGGGATCCCTCCGCTCGGTCGCTTCGCTCCCTCGGTCGGGATGACAGAAGGGGGTCGCTTCGCTCCCTCGGTCGGGATGACAGAAGGGGGTCGCTTCGCTCCCTCGGTCGGGATGACAGAAGTGGTCGCATCTCTCTCTCATTCGGGATGACAATTCAGCAGAATGTGGTTCTTCCGGACGGATGCCCGCATCCTGCGCCCTGTGACTTGTATCCGGCCGCGCGAGCGTGCGGCAGCCGTTTTCAGAAAATACCCCCTCAATCCCGCCGTCGTGGTATATTTTCCGCTCGTGTGACACGCCCCGGAGGCACCGTGGACCTGCAGTCTCTGATCCTCAATCTCCAACGCTACTGGGCCGACTGCGGCTGCATCATCCAGCAGCCGTACGACCTCGAAGTCGGCGCGGGCACGATGCATCCGGAGAGCTTCCTGCGGGTCCTCGGCCCCGAGCCCTACCGCGTGGCCTACGTGCAGCCGTCGCGGCGCCCGGCCGACGCCCGTTACGGCGAAAATCCATTCCGCCTCGGCCGCCACCTGCAGTTGCAGGTGATCCTCAAACCCTCCCCGGACGACGTGCAACAGCTGTATCTCGAGTCACTTCGCGCCATCGGTATCGACCCGGCGGTGCACGACATCCGCTTCGAAGAAGACAACTGGGAGTCGCCCACCCTCGGCGCCTGGGGGGTTGGCTGGCAGGTCCTGCTCGACGGCATGGAGATCACCCAGTTCACCT
>CAVQSQ010000008.1:0-74634 GCA_963715955.1 Candidatus Sulfomarinibacteraceae bacterium | reverse complement strand
TCGTTGATGCCCGAGGCGTTGCCGGCCGTCACCGTGCCGTTCTTCCTGAACAGCGGCTTCAGCCCGGCCAGTTTTTCAACCGTGGTGCCCGGCCGCGGGTGCTCATCACTGTCGACCACGAGGGGGTCCTGCTTGCGGCGCGGCACTGCAACGGCGGTGATCTCTTCCGCGAGATTCCCTGCCGCAGCCGCCGCCTCGGTCTTGGCCTGGCTCCAGGCGGCAAAACGGTCCTGGTCCTCACGCGAGATCGCGAACTCCTCGGCGACGTTCTCCGCGGTCTCCGGCATCGAATCGACACCGTATCGCTCTGCCAGAAGGGGGTTGACGAAGCGCCAGCCGATCGTGGTGTCGAAGATCTCCGCCTCGCGGCTGAAGGCCGCGGTGGCCTTGCCCATCACAAAGGGGGCGCGCGACATCGACTCGACGCCGCCGGCGACGATCAGGTCCTGCTCTCCAGCCTTGATGGCGCGGGCCGCGATGCCGACGGCGTCCATCCCGGAGCCGCACAGTCGATTGACCGTCGTGCCGGTGATCTCGGGCGGCAGCCCCGCCAGCAGCAGGGCCATCCGCGCGACGTTGCGGTTGTCCTCGCCGGCCTGGTTGGCGCAGCCGTAGACCACGTCGTCGATCAGTGCGGGATCCAGGTCGGGATTGCGCTCCAAGAGGGCGCGCATCGGCAGCGCCGCCAGATCGTCGGTCCGGATCTGGGCGAGCCCGCCGCCGTAGCGGCCGACTGGAGTCCGAGTGGCATCGCAGAGGAAGGCTTCAGGCATGGTTGGTCTCCCCCGGCATCATAGGCGTTTTCTCCCGGCGGCCTCCGCCACCGAGGGGATCAGATCGGCGACGTTCGACTCTCCGGATGGCACCAGCGAGCGCAGGATCTCGAGCTCCGTCTCCGTCGGCTCTTCGGTCCTCCGGATCTCGGGCGCGACCTTGAGCGGCCAGCTGGTGGCCTCGACCGCCGCCTCGACCGAAACCCCCGGGTGGAGGTGGGTCAGAACGAGCTCGCCGCTCGCGGCGTCCGGTTCGAGGATCCCGAGATCGCTGATCACGGCCTGTGGTCCGCGGCCGGGCACACCGAGGTCCCGCCGTGAGGTCCCGCCGTGCAGCATCCCGACCGTCGTCATGAAATCGAGCTCTTTGACGAAGGTCCTCGGGTTCTGGCTCAGGAGCACCAGGGTGCGCCGGCAGAAGCCCGCGATCTCCGGCGCGCCGCCGGCCCCGGGGAGTCTCACCTTGGGCTTCTGGTAGTCGCCGATGACCGTCGAGTTGAGGTTGGCGAAGCGGTCGATCTGGGCCGCGCCGAGAAAGCCGGTCCGGATCCAACCGCCCTGCAGCCAGTAGTTGAACATCTCCGGCACCGACACCACCGCCTTGGCCATCCGGCTCAGCTCGGGGTCGCCGATGGAGAGCGGCAACACCGTCGGCTTGGTGTCGAGCGTCCCGCTCTCGTAGATCATCGAGAGCTCCGGGGCGTGGCTCTGCCGGGCGAGGTTGGCGGCCTTGCTCGGCAGCCCGATGCCGATGAAGACCACGTCGTCGGGCTCGAGCAGACGCGAGGCGGCGACGACCATCATCTCCTCCGGCCGATAGCGGGGCTCAGACATAGCCGTCCTCCTTCAGCCGGGCGAGGTAGTGAGTGAAATTGTCGCTTTCCAAAACGTAGTGCTGCATCCACTCGCGGAAGCGGTCGAAGTCTTTGCTGACCTCGCCCCACTTCTGGTAGAAGGTGTTGCTCCGGTCGTAACAACCCTCGGCATACGAGGGGAAGGCGCCCAACGGCGCCTCGCACACGACGTTGATCGCCCAGCGCGGAATGACGGTGCCGCCCGAGGTCTCGTCGACGCTGTCGACGATCTCCTCGACGGTGACGATGCTGCACGCCGCGGCCAGGACCGCCTCCTTCTGCACGCCCAGGATCCCGGTCATCCACACGTTGCCCTGACGGTCCGCGCGCTGGGCGTGGATGATCGCCACGTCCGGCCGGTGGGCGGGAATCGCCGTCAGTTGCTCGCCGGTGAAGGGACACTCGACGGATCGGATGTTGGGATTGACCTCGGGATAGTCGGTACCGCGATAGCCCTTGAAAAAAGCGCACGGCATCCCCGCCGCGCCGGCGGCGTAGGCGTTGGCCATGGCGGCGTGGGCGTGCTCCTCGAACTCCATCTCGTGCGGCACACCTTTTTCATAGGCATCGCGAAGGCGGAAGAGCGAACCCACGCCCGGGTTCCCTCCCCACGAGAAGACGAGCTTGTCGGCACACCCCATCCCGATCATCTGGTCGTAGATGATGTCCGGCGTCATCCGGATCAGGGTCAGATTGCGGATCCCCTGGCGGATGATCTCGGCCCCGGCGGCGTGCGGGATGAGGTGGGTGAAGCCTTCCGCCGCCACCGAGCACCCCGGTTTGACGTGCCTCGCGACGGCCTCGGCGAGTTCCAGAAATTCGGTCATGCTGTTGCCCTCGATATCTCCGGCCCGGGTCAGATCATTTCGCGTTCGCTATTCGAACACATGTTCGCTCTGCGGCGAACACAAAACTACCTCCCGCGGGTGCGGGTGTCAACGGCGAACCGTCTGCGGCACGGAGTGAGTGCGGGTCAGCGCGGCAGGGATGCGATCAAGGCCTCGCCGCGCGCGATCAGCTCATCGTGGTCTTCCGGGGCCGTGAGCCCTTCGAGCAGATCGCGGGTGTGGCTTCGCAGGCGATCTCCGGCTCGCGGGCGCCCCTGCTCACCCCAGTCGCCGACCGTCAGATTGGGAAAGATGGCGCTCTGGAAATAGGCGGTGCGGAAGTGCTCGAGGGTGCCGGGCGCCATCAGGTAGTTGCCGCCCGGGCCGACCTCCGCGATATCGGCGAGGGCGACCGCCGCCTCGTCGGCGGCGAAGCCGGCGGCCAGGCGCCGGGTCTGGGCGATGACCTCGTCGGCGTAGACGATGATCGCCGGCGAGATCGAGGTCGAGCCCAGGTTGTCGCCGACGAACGGCACCAGCCCCACCTTGCCGAGACAGCTCAGCAGGTGGTTGGCCCACTGGTGGCCGGCGGCGATGACGTCGGCCCCCCAACCCATCCCGCTGCCCGACGTACCGCAGTGCGGCAGTTGATAAAAGGCCATCATCTCGGCGCAGGCGAGGTTGAGGAGATAGCTGACCGGGTCGTAGAAATTGGCCATCCCCCGCATGTCGAAGTACGCGGGAAGGATGCCGAGGATGACGGGCGTCCCCTCCTTCATGAGCTGGCTCAGGACCAACCCAGCCAGCAACTCCGCATTGAGCACCACCAGGCTCCCGGCCGGGGTGATCGGCGTCGTCGCCCCTGCCATCCCGTAGTTGGAGAAGATGAAGGGCAGGCCCCGCTCGATCGTGATGCGCATCTTGTCGAAGGTCCCGCTGTTGACGACCAGCGGGGTGACCGGGTTGAAGTACGGCACGACGAAGGGCTGCGCTGCGAGATTCGGGTGCAGCCTTTCCAACAGGTCGAGGACCGCCGGGTAGCTCTCCTCGCGGGACACCAGGAGGACCAACGGCTTGGTGCTGTTGGCGGCCATCTCGAGCGTGGCGTAAAGATCGGCGACTTCCGGCCCGACATCGTGGAGGATGCCGACCGTCGAAATCGCATCGAACGACGGCAGCGCTCCCCCAACCGAACCATCGTCTCCATGTGGCCGCGCTGGAACTCGACCACCTCGTCGGTCATCGGGTCCTGGTAGTTGAGGGCGGTGACGCCGATCCCGAAGCGGGTTTCGGCGCCCTCGCCGAGCTGGAAGGCGGGCTGCCCCAACCGGTCGAAGATGTCGATTCGGGAGGGAGCCGCCTCGAGGGCCCACTGCACGAGATCGGCGGGGAGGCGTGCCCGATCGCCCTCGACCTCAGCGCCGGCATCCGCGAGGATCCGCCTGGCGTCGTCGGAGTCGACGCGCACCCCGACTGAGGCCAGCAGGGCGAGCGAATGGTCGTGGATCCGGGCGATCTGGTCCCCGGTCATCACGGTAATCTGCGGACGGATGTGCGCCATGATTCAATCCTCCGGCACGGTTGATCTTACGCCAACTCCCGGCGCGTCGAGCATCCGCGAGGCCCGAGGTGTTTGCTAGACTCCGGCCATCGAAAACGCAACGCCGACGCGCTGCGCAGGGTCCACGGAGGGTGATATGAAGGCTGGTGCCCACGGTTCCGTTTTGCTCCGGTCGATATGGACACAGTCCGCGCTCCTGACCTTGTGCCTGCTCGCGGTCCCGCTCGCAGCGACGGCGCAATCCGCCCCCGACATCGCCGAACCGGGCTCGATCGAAGCCATTGCGGCAGCCACCACCGACCCTTCGTTCGTGAGCCCGTGGGTGGCGTATGTCCCGGAGGCCGCGGGAGTGCCCTCCCCCACCGAGTACCTCGGGCGCATCGCCGGCGCCCCCGGCGAACTGACGCGCCCCGACGAGATCTTCGGCTACCTGCGGGCGCTGGCCGAGGCATCGCCGCGGGTCCACCTCGAGGAGATCGGTCGCACCCTCGAAGGGCGCGAGATCCTGCTGGTCGCGATCGCGGACGAAGAGGGCATCGCCTCGCTCGACCGTCTCAAGGCGGCGACGGCCGCCCTCGCCGACCCGCGGCGGACCGACCCGCAACGGGCCGAGGAGATCATCGCCACTGCACGACCCTTCTACTACATCAACGCCGGCCTCCACGCCGACGAGACCGGGCCGCCGGAGGCGGTGATGGAGCTCGCCTACCGGCTGGCGGTCTCCGACCAACCGATGATCCGCCGCATCCGCGAAGAGCTGGTGGTGCTGATCAACCCGGTCTCCAACCCCGACGGCCGCGCCAAGATGGCGGACTGGTTCTACCGCTACCTCGAGGGACGGACCGACTTCGCCGAACTGCCGCGGCAGTCGCCGCCCTACTGGGGGCGCTACGTCTTCGTGGACATGAACCGCGACGCCCACCAGCAGACCCAACGCGAGACCCAGGCGATCTACCGCATGTTCTGGGACTACCACCCCGCCGTGATCCACGACCTCCACGAGAGCTTCGCCCTGCTCCAGACCTGGAACGGCACCGGGCCCTACAACCCCAATATCGACCCCATCGTCACCAGCGCCTTTCTCGAGATGAGCTTCCACGAGGTCACGAGGATGACGTCCCTGGGAATGCCCGGCGTCTGGACCTGGGACTTCGGCGACGGCTTCGGCCACCACTACGCCGACTCGGTCGCGATGAACCACAACGCCATCGGGCGCGGGTACGAGACCTTCGGCAACGCCACCGGCGAGACCGTCGAACGGGTTCTCGAGCCCCACGAAATGACGAAGACCTGGTACCGGCCGTGGCCACCCAGCAACCCGCTCGTGTGGTCGATGCGCGACAGCGTCAACTACACCGAGACCGGCCTGCTCGCCATCCTGGACTACGCCGCCGGCAACTCCTCCGCAATGCTGTGGGATTTTTACCGCACCGGACTCAAGTCGTGGCAGGCCGGCGTCGCGGGCAACCCGTACGCCTTTGTCATCCGCGATGACCAGCCCGACCGGCGGCGCGTCGCCGAGATGGTCAACCTGCTGCGGCTGCAGGGCATCGAGGTCGCGCGCTCGACCCAGGCTTTCACCACCGAAGAGGGCGCCTTCCCCGCCGGCACCTTCGTCGTCCGCCTCGACCAGCCCTACCGCAACTACGCGGTCGACCTGCTGTCGCCGCAGGACTTCGAGTTCGCTCCCGGCGAACTGCCGTACGACGATGTGTCGTGGGCCCTGCCGATGCACTTCGGCGTCGAGACCATCCGCGTCGACGACCCGCGAGTGCGCGAGGTGGCCCTCGATCCGCTGACTGCCGACGTGGAGGTGACCGGGCGGGTGGAGGGCACAGGCCCCGTCTTCCTGCTCGCCGACACCGGCCAGGAGGCCCTGCTCGAGGCCCGCTATCGATTGCACGAATTTTCGGTGCAGATCGCCGAGGCTGCCTTTACGGCAGACTCCCAAACCTATCCCGCCGGGTCGTGGATCCTGGCGCAGCAGACCGGGCTCGAACAAGCTCTCGGCACGGTGGCGACCGATCTCGGACTCGATTTCGCGAGCACCGCCGCCGCGCCCGACGTGGCGAGCCACGATGCACCCGCGCCGCGAATCGGGGTGTGGGTGCCGTGGGCCGACACCGACTCCATCGGCTGGATCCGCTACACCCTCGACCAGCGCGGGGTGCCCTACACCTACCTCCGCGACGAGGACCTACGCGCCGGCAACCTCCGTGAGAAAGTCGACGTCATCGTCTACGGCCAGGTCGACCTCGATCTCCAGGGCCAGATCCACGGCATCCCGCCGACCATCGGTCCGATGGCCTTTGCCGCGACGCCTGAGTATCCGAGCCTCGGCCAACCGGCCGCATCCGACGACATCACCGGCGGGCCCGGCTGGAAGGGGCTTGCGGCCCTGACGACATTCGTCGAAGAAGGCGGCGCCCTGCTGACCCTGGGCAACGGATCCTCGCTGGTTCTCGAGAGCGGGATCGTGCGCAACGTCCGCCGCGCCTCCGACACCGGGATCCGCACCCCCGGAGTCGAGCTCACCGCCGAGTTCCTGGTGCCCGACCACCCCCTGAGCTACGGCTACGGAGAGACCGCGTCGATCTTCCGCGCCAACTACGCGGTCTACGATCTGCCGCGGCGGTGGCTGCGGATGGCCTACTGCACCAGTTGCCTCGACGGTCCCGTCGACATGCGGTGGGTGGTCCTCCAATGGGGCGCCACATCGCCTGAGACCGACCTGGTGGTCAGCGGCGGCGTGCTCGAGGGGGAAAAGCTCGAAGGACGGCCGGCGATCCTCGCCGTGCCCACCGGCGACGGGGTGGTCGTGGCCTACAACTTCAACCCCATGCACCGCGACCTCAACCGCTCCGACTCCCGCCTGCTGTGGAACGGGATCCTCAACTGGCGCGAACTGAGACCGTCGGACTGATCGCCTACTCTGAACATCTCTGAAGGTGGGCCGAGGCCCACCCTACGGGCCCTCTCGGTTCGTGGGTCCGAAGTAGGGTGGGCCTCGGCCCACCTTCACCCGCGCCGCTCGTGAGCGGGCCGAATCGGCTCAACGTCTTGTCGTGACAGCCGGCTGAGCACAACTCCGCAGCACCCTGCTACAAACACCTTCAAGAAATACGGTCAAGGGCCCCCCTCTTTTCTGCGCTCCCCATTCAATCCCCACAACTTCCCCACAACAATTACACAATAACCCCATTTCTTTCGAGCCACCTCGCCCGATAGTGACTCCAAGGGCCAAGCGGCGATACACAACTGACGACATTTCGATGCTGGCGAAATCGCCTCACCGTTGGGACGCGGTCAGTTCGTCGGGCACCGCTTCACCCCGGGGAGGCGCCTATGAAGGCGAACCTGATCGGTGGATTCGTGTGTGTGGTCTTGCTGACCGCAGGAGGATCGCGGGCCGCGGACAAGCTTGAGGCACCCGATTCGATGGCCGCCGCTGTGATGACAACCGCCGCAGTCTTTACCGTGGGGAGCGAAAAAACCATCAGCCCCTATATCAACCCGAAAATTCCCGACCTCGTACGCGAAAAATTGCAGTCTGCCGTACAGATTGCCGCGGCCAGGATCGAGGAGTTGGAAGAGTGCGGCGACCTGTTCGCCAACCTCGGCGCCGACGGCCTGGAGATGCTGAACACCACCCTGTACTTCCCGGCCAGAGCCCTCAACCGGCGAGACGGGATGTGTCGCCGGGCGGCCACCTACACCACGGTCGGCGGCAAATCAACCTTTGTGTGCCCGGAGTTCTCCGGTCTTTCCGACGAACGCGCCGCGATGTATGTCGTCCACGAGGCGCTCCATCACGCAGGTCTGAGCGAGAAGCCGCTGGACCGCAGGGCCAAGACCTCGCTCCAGATCAACACCATGGTTGCCACGAAATGTCGATTCTGAAGGTTCTTTCGCTCCGCTGGTAGGCCGCCTCCGAATTCCGGGTCGGCGCGGCCTCCGGCGGGACATTCCTCCTAATCTCTGCCCGTGTTCCTCACACGGGCCTTTTTTTGTCCCCTCGGATTGGTCCGTGTGGCCGCATGCCCGATCTCTCGCGACCTCCGTTGCATTCTCAACGTGCCCGCAATAGTCTGAAATGCAGGGTCCCGGGCGGAAGATCCCGTTCCGTACTCGGCGAGATGGCGGGTCGAGCCGTCGCTGAATCGCCGTGTCACGAGGCAACACGACGATCCAGCTCGAGCTCAAGGTGATGGACGTGCTGGTGTGTCTGGCCGAGCGGGTGGGCAAGGTGAGTGACGCGGTTGCGAAATCATCGACCGGGTGTGGGCGACCGAGTTCATCGCCGACAACACCCTCACCCACGCCATCAACGAGATCCGGACAGCGCTGGGTGATGACACGAGAAATCCGTCCTTCATCGAGGCCATCCACCGGCGGCGCCGACAGCCTGAAGATGCTGAACCCGACCCTGTACTTCCCCAACCGGCGAGACGGGATGTGCCGCCGGGCGGCCGCCTACACCACGGTCGGCGGCAAATCGACCTTCGTGAGTCCGGAGTTCTCCGCTCTTTCCGAGGAACGCGCGGCGATGTATGTCGTCCACGAGGCGCTCCATCACGCGGGCCTGAGCGAGAAACCGCTGGTTCGCAGGGGCATGACCTCGCTCCAGATCAACACCATGGTTGCCACGAAATGTCGATTCTGAAGGTCTATTCGCTCCGCTGGTAGGACGCCTCCGACTTCCGGGGTCGGGGAACCCGCCGGCGGACCATTCCTCCTAATCTTTGCCCGTGCTCCTCACACGGGCCTTTTTTTTCGTCTTCGAGGGATGGACCATGTTGCCGTAGGCGCTCCGAGGACGTACATTATTCTGAACGTGCCCACAAAATTCGAGATGAGGCTCCCGAGCGGAAGTCCCTTCTGTCTCGGCGAATGGCGTGTCGAGCCGTCGCTGAATCGCGTGTCACGAGGCAACACGACGATTCAGCTCGAACTCAAGGTGATGGATGTGCTGGTGTGTCTGGCCGAGCGGGCGGGCCAGATGGTGACGCGGTTCGAGATCATCGACCGGGTGTGGGCGACCGAGTTCATCGCCGACAACACCCTCACCCGCGCCATCAACGAGCTCCGAAACGCCCTCGGCGACGACGCGAGGAACCCGTCGTTCATCGAGACCATCCACCGGCGAGGTTACCGGTTGATAGTGCCGGTGGACGCTGGAACAGATGCCTTCAGGCGCGGTTGCGCATTTTCCCTCTCGAGCGCAAGTGGTTGTCGACGACAACCGCAGCCCCTACCCCGGCCTCGCCGCCTTCACCGAAGCCGACGCCGAGTTCTTCTTCGGCCGCGAGGCCGAGGTCGCGCAGATGTGGCGCAAGCTCACGTCGCGCCGGCTGCTTGCGGTGATCGGCCCGTCGGGAGTCGGGAAGAGTTCGTTCCTGCGGGCAGGGGTCATTCCGGCTACGCCCGAAGGCTGGGGCGTCCTCATCTGCGAGCCGGAGAGGCGCCGTTCGCGGCGCTGGCTCGAGCCCTCGCTCCGGCGTTCGCCGACGACCTCGACGCGACTCGCGAAGCTGATGGGTTTTCTACGGCCAATGCGCCGTTCACCTCTTTACCCGCTGGCGAGAGCACCACGATCGCGTCCTGCTGATCGTCGACCAGTTCGAGGAACTCTTCACGCTCAATCCTTCGCCGATCCATCACCGTTCGCCGACCTCCTCGGCCGTCTTGCACGAGATGCCGATGTCCATGTGCTGCTGGCGATGCGCGACGACTTTCTGTACCGCTGTAACGCCCAGGCGGCGCTGCGCCCGATCTTCGAGGACCTGACACCACTCGAACAGCCAAACCGCGCGTCATTGTGCCGAGCGCTCGTGGAGCCTGCCGCCCGCCTGGGCTTCGCCTTTGAAGACGATGAGCTTCCGGCCGAGATGGTGGCGGAGATCGCGGGCGAACGGGGCGCATTGCCGATGCTCGCCTTCGCTGTCGCGCGGCTGTGGGAGAAGCGCGATCGCGACCGGCAGCTGCTCACGCGCCAGGCCTACGGCGACATCGGCGGTGTCGGTGGGCGCTCGCTCGTCACGCCGAGGCGACGCTGCAAGGCATCGGGGGCGATCGCCTGCCGATCGTCCGTGAGATCTTCCGCAACCTGGTCACCGCGGAAGGTACCCGCGGTCGAGAATGGGACGAACTCCTGTCAATATTCAATTCGGCCCATCCCAGGGCAGGGATAAACCCCGCCCCTACGAACGCGGGGAAAGCCGTAGCGGAGGGGTTTATCCCCTCCCGCGAGGTCGCTGAAAAAGTCCTCCGAGACCTCATCGACGCTCGTCTTCTCACCTCATACGAGATCCGTCGAAGGCGACGAGGCACCGATGACACGCGTCGAGATCGTTCACGAGTCGCTGCTCTCTGGCTGGCCTCGCCTCGTCGGTTGGCAGACCCAGGATGCCGACAGCGCCCGGCTCCGCGACGAACTTCGCCAGGCCGCCAGGACCTGGGACGAACACGGCCGCACCGACGATATGCTCTGGACCGGGGCGGCCTATCGGGAGTTTGCCTCGTGGCGCGAGCGCTACCCCGGTGGGCTGAGCGATCTCGAGCAGGCATTTGCAAATGCCATGACGGCGCTCGCGGCTCGCCGGCGCCGCCGACGTCGATTGGCCGCCGCAGCTAGCTTCGCGCTGTTGCTGGCTGTCCTCGCGGTCGTCGGCGCCCTTTGGAGCCGCAGCGTGGTCGAGACACGCCGCGCCGAGGCCGCCAAGCTGCTCGTTCTGGGTGAACTGGAGCTCGAGAAATACCCTACTGCAGCACTAGCCTGGGCGACCAAGAGCATGGAACTTCGAGATTCCTCGCAAGTTCGGATGTTGGCATTGCGAGCACTCGCTCACGGTCCACCGGTTCGTGTGCTCGAACCGACCGCTTCCATGAATGATGGTTTCTTCGACGCGGCGATGAGCCCAAATGGCGAGTGGCTTGCCACTTCCGATATGCGAGTCAGACTTTGGAACCAAAACGGAGCCGATCCTATCGATATCGGCTACGAAGCCGATCCGGGCGAACGGATCGGGGTCGCGTTTGTCAACGACAAAATTCTGACTACAGAAATGGGCGTAAAACTTCGATGGTGGTCCATTCCGACTGGAAGGCGGGTGGAAAGACCCGAAAGAGAACTGAGTTGGAGGAGCATGCCAGGGGGAGATTCACTTACCCAATTTTCAGAAATTGAAGCGCTGGATTGGATCCACTGGTGGCCGTACGAAACGGGTGCACCCAAAATTGTTGGTTGGCATGCCGACTATTGGAACGACATCGACGACAACGAAATTGGTGACTTTCTCGCCTATCCGCGAGGCAACAGTGTCCTGTTGAGGAACTATTACTATGGTGGATCCCCCAGCAGAGATTTCAGCGACCGTCAAATCGGGAAACACCTGGGCATTGTTCGTTGTGTCGCATTCCATCCGGGTGGAGAATATGTCGCAGCTTGGGATACTTCCGGCGTCTTGCGGTTCTGGTCGGTAACCGGAAGTCCCGAGGCTCCACTAAGGACGGTTCGGCTCGATGGTGTTGTATCTCATCTCCTTTTCAGCCCTACTGGCGACTGGCTTGCGGCCCAAGGCGTTGTCGAGGACTCGATTGCGATTTGGCTCCTGAATCTTCAAGCACCAATTGGCGCCGCCCCACTCAGGCTCAAAAGAACCGACGCAAGGTACCCGAACGCGTTGGCTTTTGATTCTGCCGACAGCTGGCTGGTGTCGGCGAATTACTCGAGTCTGGGATTTTGGCACGTTCGCGAATCCGCTCCGTGGGTGTTCGAAGTTGGCGGTACGGTGTGTGATGTTGAGTTTTCCCCGGACGGCGAACGGGTCTACTCACTGAGTTCGCAGGGATCCGGCGAGGGTGCGGGTCAACTCCGAGCCTGGTCACTTGGCACGAACGAGGACGCACCATACAAGGTGCTACTGACTGAAGAATCGCGAAATTTCTATGGGTCGAAAATCGTGTTCGACCCTTCTGGTAAACACATGGCGTTATCGACACGAGATGGCCGCATATTTGTCATAGAAGTTGCCAACGGACGAGTCGAAGTTCTACCTGGCTCATCTGAATTTACGCCCCGGAGTAGCATTTTCATCGCATTCGGGCCAACTGGAGAAAGGCTCGCGTCGGTTCCCCGGTTCGCCCAGGCAAAAAAAATGGTGATCCAAATCTGGGACCTTGAAACCGGGAAGTCACAAATCGTAGGGAAAGTGTCGGGACAGACCTCGTACCTTGGCTTCGCGGACAACGAACACCTCGTATGGGCTGGCAGTGAGTTCAGGGGAGGATCAGGCGGAGAGAAAATTTTCGATCTGCGCACAGGGACTGAGAAAATTGTATCGACCGGCGGTTATGAGTTGTTTCGAGCAGTCGGCCCATCGGGGTCATTCAGGATCGTCGGGACGGCCGTGGATGAAGCAAACAACAGAAAATGTCAGTTGAGTCGCGTTGACGGCTCCCCACCGATATCGAAGCAGATCAACAGTCACGGGCAAGTTCCTCAATGTGTAGCGGTGCACCCAACCGGAGAATGGATTGCCACGGGTTCGCACGACGACTTTTTAGTGCGAGTGGGTCCAGCCTATGGCGGAGAACCATATCTTCTTTTTGGTCACGAGGGCCCGGTTTGGTCAGTCAAATTCTCCCCAGATGGTCAATGGATCGCATCGAGTAGCGAAGACGGCACCGTTCGCCTCTGGCCCATGCCCGACCTCTCGAAGCCACCCCTCCACACCCTGCCGCGCAAAGAACTCATCGCCAAGCTCAAGACCCTCACCAATGTCCGCGTCGTCCGCGACGAAGAATCCGCCACCGGCTGGAAGCTGACGCATGACCCTTTCCCGGGGTGGGAGACGGTGCCGACGTGGTGACGTTCTGCGGGAATTGTCGAATCGTGAGAATCGCGCGTTCGAGGAAATGCCGTCAAAGGCTCTGCAGGTAGCTCTCGATCTGGACCGCAAAGGACTCGAAGTCGCCGAGCCTGTCGTGAAGGAGGGCGTGGAGGACATCGAGATCGACGTCCAGATACCCGTGCACCACGACGTTTCTGAAGCCTGCGACGCTCCGAAACTCCCGGGCAAACTCGTGGGTCAGCACACCGAGGCGTCCGAGTTCGTCGATCGCGCTGGCGTAGTCCGGCACATCGCGGCCACGGCTGGCTGCGATGTGGGTCGCGATGTCGAGCGAATTCTGGGCGCACAGTTGGAGGCCGCGTTCCACCACCCAACGTTCTTCGGTATCGGTGTCGAGGTCTTCGAGGGAGACGCCGCTGCGGGTGGCAAGCACTCGGAGCGATTCTCGGAGAGCGGCCAGATGCCGTCGGACGACCTGAACGTCGATTTCGCCGGGGCTCATTTTGATCGCTCGTGGGCAGCTGGGCGGTTGCCGAGGATGGCGTCGATCCTGGCGAGCTGCGGGGCGAAATCGCAGTAGCGGGACAGAGCCCGGCCTTCGCGGACGGTTGTCGCGCGGAGGTCGCGGGAGACAAGACGCGACCCGTCGCGCAATACGCGATGGTAGAGGAGCGGCGGCGCACGGTTGAGGATCACCACGTCGACAGAGTTGGTGCCGAGACTGCTCATCAGCGCCGACGTCAACTCGGCCCTGTATCCGAAAAGCCGCGGTTCGATCTTCTCTTCGTCAACGTAGACGGCGATGTCGACATCACTGTGGGCCTGCCCTGCACCTCGGGCCCGCGAACCGAAGAGGTACGCCTCGAGGATCTCCGGACGAGCCGACAACTCGTCCGTGATGCGCTCGGCCAGGTCAGCTTTCAAAACCACGTTCGGGGCCTCCTGACCGAGGATACCCCAGATGATGTCCAGTCGCGACGACCTCAAATGACTCGCAACTTCCGACGGCCAATTACGTCGTCGTCCGCGACGAGGATTCCGCCACCGGCTGGAAGCTCACGGTCGGGCCGTTCCCGGGCTGGGAGACGGTGCCGACGTGGTGAGCCGTTCGTTCAAACAGCGTCGGGATTCAGAAACTCACGGACCCGGCAGGGACGTCGCGTTTGATCTCATCCCACCGGACATCGATCAGGCGTGGCGGCACAGGCTCCTCAGGATGGGCCCGATGTCGCGCACCACGACGTCGAGGGCATACCGTCCCCGCTCTCCAAGAAAACATGAACGACCCTGAAGGTGGGCCAAGGCCCACCCTACGAGCGCTCTCGTTTGAGGGTCCGGGTAGGGTGGGCCTTGGCCCACCTTCACCCGCGCCGCTGGTGAGCGCGAAAATCGGATCGTGGTAGAGTTTGCCGCGTCACATGATCACATCTCAGGGCGTCCGTAGACCGATTGTCCCTCCCGGCCACCCGACCGAAAGTGCCACGCCACCTCTCCCCACGGTCGTCCCGACCGAGGGTGCTGAGCACGCCGGATGGCCCCCCGGACTCGCCTTCGATGACATCCAACCGAGCCGCGAAGCGGCGACAGGAAATAGCCCGGGGCGTCAGCCCCGGGAAAAGAACAGAAAGAAGCGTGAAGCCCCGGCAGGGGCGACAGATCTGCCGCCGCTCCGCGGCTGGGTCTTTTTTTGGAGCTGCCGATTCCTGGGGCTTACGCCCCAGGCTATGTTCTGTCGCCCTGACGGGCTTCAGGGAATTCCTATCCATCAATTAGAGGAGAGACCATGAACAACCGCTCTGTCGAAAGTCACCGTCGTCGCAGCCGCCCTTCTGATCGTCACCCCGTTCGGCGCCGCCCTCGCCGCGGATGACGCGGCCCCGACGCCGCGCCCGCTGGAGGTCGATGACTATTTCAAGATCCTCGGGGTGGATGACCCGCAGATCAGCCCCGACGGGCGGTGGGTGGCCTACACAGTCACCACCTCTGATCTCAAAAAGGACGAGGTCACGACCCGCATCTGGATGGTCCCCGCAGCCGGCGGCGATCCGGTGGCGATGACTTCCGAAGAGCGGTCCGCCTCGACCCCGCGCTGGAGCCCCGACGACCGCTACCTCGCATTCCTGGCCGCCCCCGAGGACGGCGAGGACCAGGTGTGGACGCTGTTCCGGGAGGGCGGCGAGGCGGTGATGGTCACCGACACCGCATCGGGGGTGGACGACTACGCGTGGTCTCCCGACGGGAAACGCATGGTTCTCGTGGTCGAGGACCCGACCCCGGTCCAACTGGCGGTCGCAAAGGGCGAGAAAAAGCCCGAGAACCCGCCGCCGTGGGTGATCACGCGCCGCCAGTTCAAGCTCGACTACGTGGGTTATCTCGACAATCTGCGGACCCACCTCCACGTGCTCGACGTCGCCTCGAAAAAGACAATCCAGATCACCTCGGGGGACTACGACGACACCGAGCCCGCCTGGTCGCCGGACGGCACGCGGATCGCGTTCACCAGCAACCGGTCGGAGGACCCCGACAGCAACTACAACACCGACATCTGGGTGGTGGCCGCCGACACCACCGACAAGGGCCAGACTCTGATCCAGGTCACCACCAACCCCGGGGCCGACGCCTCGCCGGCGTTTTCACCCGACGGTACGCTGATCGCCCACGTGGCCACCACGGACGTCGACGCCAACGTCTACGCCACCAACCACCTCGCGGTGGCCCCCGCCGCCGGCGGCGAGGCGACCGTCCTCACCCGCTCCCTCGACCGCAACGTCTTCTACCCCGAGTTCTCGATCGACGGCAAGTCGGTGCTGGCGGCGGTGGAGGACGACGGCGAGCAGTACCTCGCCCGGGTGCCGGTCGACGGCAGCCCGCTCGAGCAGGTGATCGGCGGAGAGCGATCGGTGGGCGAGTTCGATATCGGCGGCGACGGCCGCATCGCGGCCATGGTCTCCGAACCGCACCTGCCACCCGAGGTCTTCATGCACGGCCCCGCCGGGCTCGAGCGGATCACCCACACCAACGACACGGTGCTGGCCAAGATCCAACTCGGTGAGGTGGAGAACGTCCACTTTCACGAGCAAGGACGGCACAGAGATCGAGGGCTTCATCGTCAAACCGCCGGGCTTCAAACCGGGAGTCCGCTACCCGACGGTGTTGCGCATCCACGGCGGGCCGATGATGCAATACGACTTCGGCTTCCACTTCGAGGGCCAGCTCTACGCCGCGCCCGGCAACGTCGTTGTGATGGCCAACCCGCGCGGTTCCTCCGGCTACGGCCAGGACTTCTCCACCGCCATCTGGCTGGCGTGGGGCGGCAAGGACTTCGAGGACGTCATGGCGGCGGTCGACGATGCGATCGCCCGCGGCTACTCCGACCCCGACCGCCTGGCGGTCGGCGGATGGTCCTACGGCGGGATTCTGACCGACCACGTGATCACCAAGACCGACCGCTTCAAGGCCGCCTACACCGGCGCCAGCGAGTCCCTCTACATCACCAACTACGGCCACGACGAGTACCAGCTGTGGTGGGAGGGCGAGCTCGGTCTGCCGTGGGAGCACCCCGAGATCTACCAGTCAATGTCGCCCTACTACCAGGTCGACAAGGTGGTGACGCCGACCCTGATCGTCGGCGGCGAGCAGGACTGGAACGTGCCGATCGTCAACTCGGAACAGCTCTACCAGGCCCTCAAGCGGCTCGGCGTGACCACCGAACTGGTGGTCTACCCCGGCGAGTTCCACGAGTTCACGACGCCGTCCTACAACAAGGACCTCTATGAGCGGATCCTCGCGTGGTTCGCAGCCTACGTCCCGAAGGGCGCGGCGTCCGGAAGCGACGGGTCATGAAAGCCCTCAGGCCGGCCCTTGCCTTCGTCCTCCTGATCGCCGTGGGAGTGGCGGCAGACGAGCCGCCACAAACCGAGACCACCCGCATTCCCGGATTCACCGCCGCGGCGAGCACCGTCGAGCGCAGCCTCGAAGCGCAGATGGCCGACCTGCTCGACCCGGAAAGCACCGCCCGCCACTTCCGCCTCCTGACCGCGGAGCCCCACCCGGCGGCCTCCCCCCGAAATGCCGAGCTCGCCACCTACGTGCACGATCAGTTCGTCGGTTCGGGCCTCGAGGGTGTTCAGATACACACCTACGACGTGCTCCTGCCGTGGCCGAAGAAGGTCGCGGTGTCGATGATCGAGCCGGTGGCATGGACCGCCTCGCTCGCGGAGGACGGCTACGAGGTCGACAAGGACTCGTACGGCGTCGGCGCGAGCCTCACCTATCTCGGGATGTCGGGCTCCGGCGATGTCACCGCGGATGTCATCTACGCCCACAGCGGCAACCCCGAGGACTACGACCGGCTGGTCGCACAGGGCATCGACCCCCGCGGCAAGATCGCCATCGTCCGCTACTCGAACCCCTACAGCTATCGCGGCTTCAAGGCCTGGGAGGCCGAGCGGCGCGGCGTTGCGGCGCTGATCATCTACTCCGACCCGATGGATGACGGCTATCGCAAGGGCGATGTCTTCCCTCGAGGGTCCGTGGGGCCCGGCGAGCCACATCCAGCGCGGCGCCATCACCTACGACTTCATCGTCCCCGGCGACCCGCTGACGCCGGGCTGGCCGTCGATTGACGGGGCGAAGAGAATTCCAGCGGACGAGGCGCGTTCGGTGCCGAAGATTCCGGCGGTGCCGATGTCCTGGCGCGACGCGCAACCGATCCTCGAAAACCTCGGCGGACCGGTCGCGCCCCCGGACTGGCAGGGCGCGCTGCCCATCACCTATCACGTCGGCCCGGGCCCGGCGAAAGTCCACGTCGAGGTGGATATGGACGGCGGGACGCGGTCGATCCAGGTCATCGAAGGGCGCATCCTCGGCTCGGAAAAACCCGACGAACTGGTCATCCTCGGCAATCATTTCGACGCCTGGGTCTACGGCGCCGTGGACCCGTCGAGCGGCACCGCCACCCTGCTCGAGGCCGCGCGGGTATTGGGCAAGCTGGCGGCCGAGGGCCACCGGCCGAAGCGCACCCTGGTCTTCGCCTGCTGGGACGCCGAGGAGTGGCACCTCACGGGCTCGACGGAGTGGGGCGAGCAGTTCGCCGCCGAGCTCGGTCGGGGCGCCGTCGCCTACCTCAACGTCGACAGCTCGACCAGCGGTTCGAACCTCCTGGTCAGCGCCGTCGCCAGCCTCAACCCGACGATTTTCGAGGTCGCCCGCGACGTCGTCGACCCCGCGAGTGGACGCGATCTTCTGGAGACCTGGAAGGAGACGACGGCGAACGACGGCGACACGGAATCGTTGATCGAGAACAACCTCGGCAGCGGTTCCGACTACACGGTCTTCCTCAATTTTCTCGGTGTGCCGGTGGTCGACCTCACCTTTGACGGACCGTACGGCGTCTACCACTCACAGTACGACGACCGCTACTGGATGGAGCACTTCGGCGACCCGGGCTACCGCTACATGACGGCGATGGTCGAGGTGTGGGGGCGGCTGGCCCTCAGGCTCGCGAACGCAGAAGTTCTCCCCTACGACTTCGGTCGGTATGCGGCCACGGTGCGGACCCTCGTCGCGTCCCTCGACTCCATCCCCGGCGCCGACGAGAAACTGGATCTGACGGCGGTCGGCGCGGCCGTCGACGGGTGGCAGAAGGAAGCGGAGACGCTCCAGCAGAAGATCGATGGCGCCCTGACCGGAGGCACCGCCCCGCCGCCCGGCTCGTTCTCCGCTCTCAACACCGCCCTGCTCGGGGTCGAGCGCGACTTTCTCCTGGCGGACGGAATTCCCGGCCGGCCGTGGTTCAAACACGCCCTGTACGCGCCGCGCTACACCTACGCGGCGATGTCGCTGCCGGGGGTCCGCGAGGCGGCCGAGGCGGGAGACTGGGAGCTCGCCCGCGTCCAGGCCGCGGCGCTGGTCGAACGCCTCAAGGCGGCGACCGCGGCCACCCGGCAGGCCGCCGGCCTGGTGCCGGCGCCATGAAGACGAACGGAGGACACGACGTGAGCACGAACGACGAACCGCTGACCTCCGAAGGCCTGGTCCGGGGGCTCGGCCGCTGGGACGCCACCTTTCTGACGGTCGGTTCGGTGATCGGCACCGGGATCTTCATCACCACCGCCGACATCGCCCGCGTGCTGCCCCACGAGGGGATGATCCTGCTGGTGTGGACGTTGGCAGGCTTCCTCACCCTGGCAGGCGCCCTCACCTACGCCGAGCTCGGGGCGATGTTTCCGCGCGCAGGCGGGATGTACCACTTCCTCAAGGAGGCCTACGGGCCGTTCTGGGGCTTCCTCTTCGGGTGGGCCTGCTTCCTGATCGTCATGTCGGGGGGGATCGCCGCACTGGCGGTGGCCTTCGGCGAGTACCTGGGCAGCTTCCTGCCCTTTTTCTCGACCTCCAACGTCGTGCTATCGGCGCCGATCGGATCGTGGACGTGGACCCTGTCCGGTGGTCAGATCGCGGCCGTCATCGCGATCCTGCTCCTGAGCGTGGTCAACTACATCGGTCTGCGCGAGGGCGCCGGGGTGCAGAACTTCCTGACGGTCTTCCGGATCGGCGCCATCGTCGTCTTCGTCGGGCTGGCGTTCTTCGTCGACGCCCCCCAGCAGGTCTCCCTTCTCGGCCCGCTGCCCTCGGTCCCCTTGCTGGCCGGGGTCGGCATCGCCATGATCGCCGCGTTGTGGACCTACGACGGGTGGTACGGACCGACCTTTTCGGCCGGCGAGATGCGCAACCCGGAGCGCACCCTGCCCTTCGGTCTGGTGTGGGGCACCGTGATCGTGATGGCGCTCTACGGGCTGATCAACCTCGTCTACTTCCGCGCCCTCTCGCTCGAAGAGATGGCAGCCTCACGGAGGATCGCCGAAACCGCGGCCACCGCGCTCTTCGGCACCGGCGGCGGCAGGATGATCTCGTTCGCGGTCCTGGTCTCCACCTTCGGGTGTCTCTCGGCCACCATCCTCTACAGTTCGCGGATCTACCTCCCGATGGCGCGCGACGGCGTGTTCTTCAGCGGTCTGGCGAAGGTCCACCCCAAATTCCACACCCCGGGGCGGAGCCTGTGGGCGCAGAGCCTGTGGGGCGTCGTTCTCGCGATGAGCGGGACCTACGAGCAGATCTACACCTACGTCGTCTTCGCCATGCTGCTGTTCCACGCCGCCACCGCCGGTGCGGTCATCGTTCTCCGCCGCAAGCGGCCCGACGCGGAACGGCCGTACCGGGTGTTCGGCTACCCGGTGGTGCCGATCCTCTTCATCCTCGCGTCGGTCCTGCTGCTCGGCAACACCCTGATGGAGAAGCCGGTCGAGTCGCTTCTCGGTCTCGGTTTCCTGGCCGCGGGCATCCCGGCCTACATCTGGTGGCGCCGTCACCCGGCCGAGGACGTTACACGTTAGAACGTTTGGTCATCCGGAATTCACGTCTAAAGGTGGGTGAGGCCCCGCCGCTACGGTGATGATCTGGGGTCGGGGCGGCACGTGCCGCCAGGCCACAGCGACACGAATATGTGGATCTCGGCGACGTTCAAGTCGCAAGAGGCTCCGTTCACGTCCAGCGTTCTAACTGGTCATCCGGGAGACGTGATCGCGGGTTTGCCGGACGGAGCTCCGATGTAGCGACAGGTTGCTAGCCTGGGGCGTGAGCCCCAGGACGGAGGGACCATATCCAAGCCGCGACGGCGACAGTGGGCAACATCGACAACGAGGATCCCCTCGCGGCGGTGATTCTGTTGCCCATGCCGGGGCTCGAATCAACCTGAAGTCTGAACTCGCGGTTCCGCGCCCGGGCCGATCACGGCCGCCTGGGCATACATTGCGCTGGATACACGCCGCTCCACGGCTTACGTCATGAGTCTGACGGTCGTGTCTGAACGTCGCCTCGATGCGCCGTCTACTGACCTGCTCCGTCTTCATCCCGACCGACGAATCTCCAGAGATCCGAACGTTCGAACGTTCTAACGTTCCGACGTTCCAACGCCGCGGTAGGCGCGGCGCAGGAGGTTCTGGAAATGCCAGACGCCGGCCTCCCTTTTGGGAGACAGGCGGCCCGGGACGTAGCCGCCCGAGAGCAGGCCCCTCTGCACCTGCTCGCAGATGTCGATGTCCTCCTGCTGGATCTCGTCGCTGAACTCGAGGTCGGACCCGCTGCGGGCAGCGCCGTCGCCGCTGAAGTAATAGTCGAAGACGACCTTGCAGCGGTCGAGGGCGAGCGGCAGCACGACGTTGGTCTGCAACCTGGCGGGCATGATGTTGAGCATGATGTTGGGATAGACGAAGAAGTACCAGGCGTCGCCGCCGCCGTAGATGTCGTCCGCGTCGCGCAGCGGCGAGTGCTGGAGCGAGTACCAGTCGAAGAGCTCGGTGTCGTAGGACCGGTAGTCGAGCACCTTGGAGAGCCCGGGGTGGACGTGGGGCAGGTGGTAGCCCTCCAGAAAATTGTCGATGTAGACCTTCCAGTTGCACCCCACCTCGTACTCGACGCGGCTGTGGAAGGTCATCGCCGCGAGATCGACCGGCGCAATGCGCTCGGCGATGCCGCCGTACACCGCCTCGAACGGCGGGGCGTCGTCATCGAGGGCCGCGAAGACCAGCCCCTGCCACTCGTGGACCCGGGCCGAGGTCAGGCGGATGGTCGAGACGTCGAAGTCGCGGGCCTCGCTCATCTCCGGAGCGGCCCGCAGACCGCCGTCGAGGCCGTAGGTCCAGCCGTGGTAGCGGCAGCGGAGGTTCTTCGCTCCGCGACCGTTTTCGTACGCAAGAGGACCGGCACGGTGGCGGCACACGTTGTGGAGCGCCCGCAGCACGCCGTCGGCGCCACGCACGATGATCAGGGGCGTGCCGGCGATCTCGCACACCACGTGGTCGCCCGCCGCGGTGAGGTCGCCGGCGCGAGCGGCCAGTTGCCAGCTGCGGGAAAAGACCTGTTCCCGTTCCACCGCCGCCACCGCCGGGTCCACGTAATACGCGGCCGCGAGGGCGGAGGCCTCTTCGAGGGCAACAACCTTCAAGTCGTCTTCATGGGCGTTCATTGTGCCTCCCCTTCCCCTGCGCGTCCTGATTCGGGAACCGAACGGCGACATTTTTCGCGTGCAGTGCCATGATCCTCCCGAGCACACGCACCGCTTCAGACGGAGGATACGCCATGCGACGGACTCTGTGGATCACCTGCTTTCTCCTGGCAACCCAATTTTCCATTGCCGCCGAACCACCGCGTGCCCGCGATCTCGGCATTCCGTTTGACGGCACGCCGGGACCGTTGAACGCGATCACCGACGTCGCCGGCGTCACCGTCGGCCACACGACCCTGATCGAGGACCTGGAGGACGGCCGCGCCGTGCGCACCGGCGTCACCGCGGTCCTGCCCCGCGGCAAGGACACCCTGATGCGGCCGGTGTTCGGAGGCTGGTTCGCGCTCAACGGCAACGGTGAGATGACCGGCACCACCTGGCTCGAGGAATCGGGCCAACTGGAGGGCCCGGTGATGCTCACCAACACCCACAGCGTCGGCACGGTTCACCAGGCGACCATCGCCTGGCGCATCCGCCAGGGCGAGCCCGATGCCAGCGGCTACTGGTGGGCTCTGCCGGTGGTCGCCGAGACCTGGGACGGCCACCTCAACGACATCAACGGCTTTCACGTCAAGGCCGAGCACGTCGATGCGGCCCTCGACGGTGCGGCTTCGGGCGCGGTGGCCGAGGGCAATGTCGGCGGAGGCACCGGGATGGTGTGCTACGAATTCAAGGGCGGCATCGGCACCGCGTCGCGGATGGTCGATGTGCTCGGCTCGTCCTACACCGTGGGCGTGCTGGTTCAGGCCAACTACGGTCTGCGCGAACAGCTGCGGATTTCGGGAGTGCCGGTCGGCCGATACCTTCGCGAGCACAGAATCTACTCGGAGCCCGATCCCGACGTCGACGGCACCGGTTCGATCATCGTCGTCGTCGCCACCGACGCGCCATTGCTGCCGCACCAGCTCAAACGCATCGCCCGGCGCGCGGCTCTCGGCCTCGGTCGCAACGGCTCGATCGCGAGCAACGGATCGGGGGACATCTTCGTCGCCTTCTCGACGGCCGACGTCTCATTGGGTCGTGCCGACCAGTTGCTGGACCATCAGTCGATACCCAACGACGCGATCTCTTCCCTGTTCGGCGCCACCGTCGAGGCGGTCGAGGAGGCGATCATCAACGCGTTGATAGCCGCCCGCGACATGACCGGAGACCAGGGGCACTACGCCAAGGCGCTACCGCACGACGCACTGGTGGAGGTCATGACGAGTCACGCTTACGGGCCCTGAAGCCTCCCGATGGCGGCCTCGGCCCGTGCACGAAGTTGAGCGAACTCTTCTTCAGATGAAAGATCCATGAACTTCCGGTAAGCCTCCAAGGCTTCCGGAAATCGTTTCATGCGCTCGAGGTGGATGGCCAGGTTGAGAAACCCTGGCGCCATCGTCGGTTCGATCCGCACGACGTCGCGGAAGGCGGCGAGAGCTTCGTCGTCCTTTCCCGCCACGGCGAGGGCCATGCCCAGGCCGTTCAGGGCCCAGACGTAGTCGGGGTTGATTTCGAGCACTCGCCGATAGTGCTCGACGGCCTTGGCGGTATTCCTGGTGGCACGGTACACGTCGGCCAGACGGTAGTGGGCGACGACGCTGCTTTCGTCGAGCTGCAACGCGATCAGCAGCTCCTGCTCTGCCTTTGCGAAAGTTCCCTGGTGGTAATAGGCGAGACCCAGGTCGGCATGGATTTCCGCCGATTCGATCCCGTGTTCGAGCGCCTGCTGATAGACCCGGGCCGCCTCGTCGTACTGGTTGAGTCGGATGTGCGACCATCCGATGTTGGTGTAGAGGATGGGGACGTCGTCGTCCTGAGCCAGCGCTCCGTTGAGGACGACGATCGCATCGGAATAATCCCCCTGGCTGATAAGAGACAAGCCGAGCCTCGATGGTCCCCCACAGCCCGAGTCTGTCCTTGGGGTCCACCGACGAGGACTCTCCCGGAGACGCGGGGTGGCTGCCGGAGATATATCCCAGGCTCCGCAGCATTTCTTCCGTCCGCGGATCGACCGCCTGGCTGGAGTCGCCGGCCGGCGGGCGCATCGATTTCATCAGCGAGGCCAGGCTGCGCTCGAGTTGATCGGCCATCACCGGGTTCGAGTCGATGAGGTTCTCTTTTTCTCCAGGATCCTTGGTGAGGTCGTAGAGCTCCGGGCGAGGAGCGAGGATGAAACGGTACCCGCCCGATTCCAGGCCTCGGAGTTCGCTCCAACCGAGGTTCAAGCTCGGGTAGAGCGATTCGCTGTAGGCGAGCATCTCCTCATCGGGGCTCTCGCCGTCGACCAGGGGACGGAGGCTTGTCCCCTGCCCGAGTGTCGGTGAGAACCCCAGGTAATCCAGGATCGTGGGCGCCAGATCGATGGTTCGGGTCAGCTGCGCGACCGTCTTGCCGGACGGAATGAACCCGGGGAAAGAGAGCAGCATGGGCACATGCAAGGTGGAGTTATAGATGAGTAGCGAGTGGGTCTGCTCTTTGTGTTCGCCCAGCCCTTCGCCGTGGTCGCCGACCACCGCGACCAGCGTCGAATCGAGGAGCGCCCGTGATCTGAGATCCTCGACGATCCTGCCGACCACCGCGTCGACATAGGCGACCTCGCCCGCGTACGGATCGGCGGCATAACGCGTTCGATACGGTTCGGGCGGAAGGTACGGTGCGTGAGGATCGTAGAGGTGGATCCAGACGAAAAACGGCTTCCCCCCGGCGCGCCCCTCGAGCCATTTCGAGAAGGCGTCGTACACGGCCTTGGCGTTGCGCTCCGCGGCCAGGTTTCCCACCGTGTCGATGGTGCCCCAGGCGCCTTCGTCATAGACGTCGAATCCCTGTGCGATGCCGAAGCTGCGATCGAGGACGAAGGCGCCGATGAAGGCTGCGGTCTCATAGCCCTGTTGATCGAGGACCTCGGCCAGGGTCTGCTGTTCTTCGGCAAGGCGGTAGGTGCCGTTGTCGCGAACGCCGTGGACGGGAGGGTAGTTGCCGGTCATGATCGAAGCGTGCGCGGGCAGCGTCAGTGGAACCGGCGATCGCGCCCGCGTGAAGTTGACCCCGCCCCGGGCAAGGCGGTCGAGCTGCGGCGTGGAGACCTTCTTCGAGCCGTTGCAGCTCAGGGCGTCGGCCCGCAGCGTGTCGATCGTGATCAGCAGGAGATTTGCCTTCGGTTTGGCGGCGGCTGCCTCGGACATAGAGGCGAGCCCAATGCCGCAAAGGAAGAGAGCAGCAGCTCCCGCCGTTCGACCACGAGCCCGGCGTGTCACTTCCATGCGATCTGAAGAGTACCTGGAACTCGAGGGATTCCGAAATAGCTACACCTAAGATGAGCGATTCTCACCGGCGATCTGTACCAAGCTCTTGCGCTCTGGATGGTTGCGAAAATACTCGACATACCAACGGGTATGCCTCCGTTTTTCGCAACCACCAGCGCATCAAGATCTTGGCACATCTCATCCAGCAGAACCGCTCATCTTAGGTGACAAAAAACCGGGCGGCGAGTGATCTCGCCGCCCGGTGGAGAAGGCCGTTCAGGCCTGATTGCCGAGTACCGCTAGAAATCGATACCGACGTGGAGCTGGAGGCGCATGGGCTTCACCCAGGTGTTGGGAACAAACACGTCACCCTCGGCCAGCGTTGTCGTCTCGAACCAGTCGGTGGGGGTGCTGTTGAGGACGTTGAAGAGCTGGAGATCGACCTGGAGCCCCACATCGCCGCCCAGATCGAAGCGTTTGCCGATCCCGAGGTCCCACAGGTACTGGAAGTCGTGACGCCCGGGGTCGCCCGCCGGCGCCACCACCGCACGTGGTCGTTGGTCCGTCGGCACTCTGGTACAGACGGTTGTAGGGCCGGCCGCTCTGGAGGTTGATCATGGTGTTGAGGTTCATGTTCCACGGCAGCTGGAAGTTCGCCTGCACGCGGAACATGTGCGGCCGGTCGCCCTGCAGCCGCTGGCCGTTGGCGTTGAGAAACGCGTTGGGATCAGCCCCCCAGCGGTTGCCGTAGAGCGGGTTGGACTGGTACTGGGACTGGAAGGCCGCGATCATGCCCGTCGACTCCGAGTAGGTGTAGGAGGCCTGCATGCTCCAGAAGCCGGAAAAGCGCCGGTTGAACTCCAGGATCACAGCCCAGTATTCCTGCCAGTAACTGTCAAGATTTCCATCGACGGTGAAGCCGGGGCTGTTGCCCTTGCGCACCGAGGGGAAGACGATCGGGTTGAGCAGGGTGTACTCGTCGCCGGTGAACGGGTCGGTCCACGGCAGGTCCTCGTAGACGCCGTCGTCCAGGATCTGCCACCCGATCAGGTCCGTGGTGTCCTTGTAGAGACCGGTGATACCGAAGGAGTAGTTGTCGCCGAAGGCCTTCTCGAACCCGACCGAATACTGCAGCGTCCGCGGCGCCTTGAGGTTGGGTTGGACGTCGTTGGTCCCGGGGTCCCACCAGACCCCCTGGGGTTCCCAGGGCCCATCCCACGAGTCGCCGGTTGAATAGAACTGCGGCGGCTGGAACGGCGCGGGCGCGTCCCAGTTGCCGGTGACGTTGCCGTCGTAGTAGACCCCGAAGGAGCCCCGGATGACCGTCTGCTGGTCCGCCCCGGCGGCGTAGGCGAAGCCGATGCGCGGCGAGAAATTGTTCCAGGTGAAGACCGGGTCGATGCCCGGGACCTTGGTCGCCGGTCGGATCGCCGTTCGTCGTCCAGCCGGTCGTACGAGGGAATGACGCCCTTGTGGTAGTCGTAGCGGAGGCCGATGTTGAAGGTCAGCCGGTCGGTGACGCTCCAGGAGTCGTCGGCAAAGACCCCGACCGAGGTGTTTTCGGCGCCGTACCAGTAGGGCAGCCCGTCGACCTTGTAGTAGTAGTCCCCACGTAGATGTCGCCGTAGTACTCGTATTCTGGATAGTAAAAGTGGTAGTAGTAGGAGCCGTTCATTGAAGTGAAGTTCTTGCCGGCGTTGTCGCCGCTGCTCGCCTGGATCCCGAACTTGAAGTCGTGATCGCCGGCGATGAAGTCGTCGGCGAAGGTGGAGACCGAGACGCTCAACTGGTTGATCGAGGTGTCATAGGTCCAGGGGTACCACACCCCGCCCGAGTACGTCGCCGGACCACCGCCCGGCGGCGAGTAGTCGATATAGGCCGCCTCGGTGCTGCCGGTCTGGGAGAGGAAGTCATCGTTGGTGGTCCAGCCCGTATACCGCACCTCCATGAAGGTGCGGTCGGAAAAGATCGACTGGTAGCTGAGTCCCCACATCAGATCGTCGCCGATCTCGCCCGCCGACGCGGACGGCGTCGTGTACAGGCTCGACGGCGATGGGTACCCCCATTTCGCGTAGTAGCCCTTGGCGTCGATGAGGTTGGAGTCGTTGACCCGCCACGACAGCTTGATGTCATAGCGGTCCTGATACCAGGTCGGATTGGTTTCGGGGTCGCTGCCGGGATAGGCGTGGTTGTCGCGCCAGTACTCGTAGGCGCCGAAGAACCACAGTTTGTCCTTGGCGATCGGCCCGCCGAGGGTGGCGGTGACGTCCCAGAACTCGTTCTGAACGAAGTCAGGGAAGTCGGTGCCGTAATCGATCTTGGAGTTGACCAGGGAGTTGTCGAACCAGTAGGCGTTGACGCCGCCCTTGACCTCGTTGGACCCCGACTTGGTCACCACGTTGAAGGCCGCCCCGAGCATGTTGCCGTACTCGGCCGGGGCGCCGATCGACATGACCTGGACCTCCTGGATCGCGTCGGGGTTGACACCGACCCACGAGGTGCCGGTCTCCGGCGCGGCGGTCTCGATGCCGTCGATGAACCACGCGTTGGACTGGACGTTGGAGCCGCCGGCGACCATGCGCGACGAATCCTCGGTGGCGAGATTCACGTCGGGCGAGACCGCAATGATGTCGTAGAAATTGCGGTTGGTGGGGAGGTTCTTGAGAAAGTCGGCGGTGTAGGTGGAGGGCACGGCCGAAGAGGTGGCGTCCAACAACGGCGACTCACTTGTGACCACCATCTCGTCCGAGAACTCGGCCTGCAGGATGAAGTCGGCGGTTCCCGTGCCGCCGACGGCAACGCTGACTCCTTCGATCGTCCGGGTCTGGAACCCGTTCATCTCCGCCTTGACGGTGTAGACGCCGGGCGGCAGGGCGGCGAAACGGTAGGCTCCGGTTTCACCCGAGACCGCGGTGCGCGAACCGCCCATGATGGCCGGGCTGCTCGCGGTGATACTGACTCCCGGCATCGGGTAGCCCTCGAGACCGGTGACCTGACCGACGATGCGGCCGGTTGTGGTCTGAGCTGATGCCGGCAGGCTGAAACAGAGCAACAACCCAACGATCGCGATGCTGATGATAATCCTTCGAGTCATACAACTTCCTCCTTTATCGACAGGTCCTTCAGACTCGCCGCCGGATGCCGCGAGTCCTGAGTTGCTGATGTGCTGTGGGTTGTTTCGCTTCGAGTGAGAGGGAGCAGGCGCTGGGACCAAGCCGCCTGCCTCGGAAGGGATCACGTCGATGCCGGACACCCCTCGAACCTCCCTCGATTTCACGTCGCTGACGTTGCGATCAACATAGCACAGACTCGCGCCAGAATTGCGAGGTGCGCCGCTCCCGCTACAATGACTCTGAGATTCGATCCGCATACCTCATCGCCACTCACCACCACACCGCGGCGCGGCCGGCCAAACGAAAAGCCGAGTCGCTACACGTTGTCATCCTGATCGCTGAATCCCACTGTGAAGTACGTTTCCGCGGCATCAGGTTGCAGAACATGCCCCTCTCGGACGCTCGCCGCGCCGCAATGCGGGATCGCGGGGCATGCAGGTCACGACGCTCCCTGGATCTCCCGGCCCCTGGCGAGCGCCTCCTGGGCATCGGCCGCCCGGCCCTGCCGGTTGAGCAGATCGGCGAGCACGAAGTATCCGAGCGGTCCGCCCTGGTGCTTGGCGTCTCTGGCGATTCCGGTGCGGGCCAACTCCTCGGCGCGGGCGAGATCCCCGCGGTCCATCAGCAGCTTGGCCAGGTAGTAATAGCCGCGGGCGAAATCCGGGTTGGAAGCGATCGCGGCCTCCCACATCGCCTGCTGTTCTTCGAGCTGACCCCGGCCTCCGTACAGCCGTCCAAGGTTGAACTGGGCCTGGTAGTTCTTCGGCGCGCGCTCGATATTGCGCTCGTACATCGTGATCGCCTGATGCAGGTCGCCGTTCTCCTCGTACATGACAGCGAGGTTGAAGTACGGGTTGGGAAGGTCCGCGTTGATCGCGATCGCCTTGTCGAACAGGGGCACGGCCTCGCCCGCCCGGCCCTGGAGAACCCGCAGTTCGCCGAGTTGATTGAACAACATCGCGGGCAGTTCCTGCTGCTCCGACACCTCATCGAGAATCGCGGCCGCGTCATCGATCCGACCCGCCTCCTCGTAGAGCTCGGAGAGCTGGATCGCCACCTTGACGTCGCGGTGGGAGAGATCGAACAGGCGTTCGAACCCGGGGATCGCGTCGCCGTCCCGCCCCATCTTCCGGTAGGTAGCGGCCAACCCGAACAACGACGCCTTGTGGTCGCCGTCGAGGGCGAGAGCGTTCCGGTAGTGCACCACGGCCTCGTCGTACCGCTCATCCGAGGAGGCGATCTGGCCCAGCATCTGGTGGGCGTCGAGAATGGTGGGATCGCGTTGGAGGACCAGGTCGAGGAGGACCGTCGCCTCGGCGGTTTCCCCGCGCCCGATCTGGCTCTGGGTGGCCATGATCATCTGGTGGATATCGATGGTGTCCTTGGGGTCGGCGCGAGGGCGCTCCTCCTCCTCCTCCACCGAGACGCCGCCGCTGCCGGCCATGTAGCCGAGCGCCCGCAATCGGTCGATGGTCGCCTGGTCGATCTCGGTCGCGGCTCCTGCCGACGGCGCGTCGCTCTCCATCTCCTGCCGCAGCCTGGCCAGCCGCGCCTCGAGGTCGGCGGCTTCCTCCGGGTCGGCAGCAAACAGGTTGGTGGCCTCCTTGCGGTCGTCGATGAAGTTGTACAACTCCGGGCGCGGCGCCGCGATCAGCTTGTAGTGATCGGTGCGGAGGGACCGCAGCGGCGCCCATCCGTAGTGCAGCATGGGGTAGAACGACTCGCTGTAGACCTCGCGCTGCAAGATCATCTCTCCGCCGCCGATCAGCGGCAACAAACTGGCCCCTTGCACGTCTGCCGTGACCGGGAGACCGGAGGCCTCGAGCACGGTCGGCAGCAGGTCGATGTGACTCACCGCGCGGTTGATCACCTCGCCGCGCCCCGCGGCGCCGGGGAATCGGATAATCAGAGGCACCCGGATGGTGGTGTCGTAGACGAAGTAGCCGTGGAACCGCTCGCCGTGATCGCCCAGCCCCTCGCCGTGGTCCGCGGTCAGTATCACCAGCGACCGGTCGAAATCCGCACGCTCTTCCAGGGCCTTGCGGAAATCGCCGATGAGGGAGTCGGTATAGGCGACCTCACCCTGGTAGGGCCGTCCAGGATACTGCGATGCATAGGGTTCGGGCGGCGTGTAGGGATCGTGCGGGTCGTAGAGGTGGAGCCACAGAAAGAACGGAGAGGCCTGGTCGCGCGCGTCGAGCCAGCGCAGCGCCTCGGCGATGGTCTGATCGCCCGAACGCTGCACCGAACCGAGGTTCGGGTTTTCGAACTCACTGAGATCGAAGTCGTCGAAGTAGCGGTCGAAACCGCGCCCGATCCCCCACCGCGAGTCGAGCACGAAGGCGCTCACGAAACCGCCGGTGTCGCGCCCGGCCGCGCGCAGCGTCTGGGCGATGGTCGGCGGCTCGTCGCCGAGGAAGTAGCCGACGTTCTCCCGAATCCCATGCCGCGGAGGATAGGTGCCGGTCATGATGGAGGCGTGGGCGGGCAAAGTGAACGGAACCGTGCTCGCGGCATTGGTGAAACGCACGCCCTCGTCCGCCAGACGGTCGATGTTCGGCGTTTGAACCGGCGAGTCGCCGTAGCACGAAACGTGGTCGGCGCGGAGGGTGTCGATGGTGATCAGGATGACGTTGATGCGCGCGGGGTCAATCTCGCCGAGGACAGCGCTACGGCCGGCTTCCGGGGCTGCGGGGCGCTCGGCCCTTCGACAGCCGACGAGCGAGACCGCGAAGACCGCAGTCGCCAGGCCGACAACCGCCCACCGCCGATTCATCATCCTCCTCGTTCGCAGGCCACGCTTCATTTCGCCGGACCCTCCATCTTCTCCCCGGCCGATTTCACCCGAATCTTAGCCTGGATCAGCCGGTCGCGCTTGTCGGCGGGCCGGAGTCCTCTATCATCTGTCAGTGGAGGATCAGCCGTGAGAGAGATATTCGAAGTGGCCCCGGCCGAGTTGCTGACCGCCGTTGCACGCGCGATGAGAAACCTGGAGGCGAAGGACGGGTCGCCGATGGCGGACCGGGTTCGCGGTCTGATCGAGGGCGCGGGCGAGACCTTTGTCGTTTCGGCGCGCCCGCAGGGCGTGTGGGAGTCGATCTCGATCGCCGACTTCCTCACCGTCTATCAGGGAGACGGCGGCAACGACCGTGATACCCCGCTCGAGGTCGTGCTCGAGGATGCAGTATCGCTGGCCCTGTTCGCGGTCACCGTCGGTGCCGAGGTCTCGGGCCGTATCCCGCAGCTCTTCGACACCGGTGAAATGGCCGAGGGCTACATCCTCGACCAGGTGGCCTCGTTCGCAGCCGATGAGATGGCGCAGATCGCGGCGGGGCGGTTCGGGCGCGCCGGGCAGCAGGGCCCCGACCAGGGGGTGCTGCCCTACAGCCCCGGCTACTGCGGCTGGAACGTATCGGGCCAGCGGGCCTTGTTTGCCCGCCTCCAGCCCACGGAGACCGGAGTCACGATCAACGACAGCTGTCTGATGTCGCCGATCAAGTCGGTCTCCGGAGTGCTGGTCCTGGCGCCGGTCGAGGCCCACGTCTTCAGCCCTGCCTTCACCTGCTGCTCCACCTGCACCACCCTCGATTGTCAGGAAAGGGCGGCGGCGCTGACGGATCGATAACAGAGAAATCAGAACCCCGAGCACGCGGAGATCTTTGTGGTGCGGGCGTCCCGCCCGTACAGGCACAACCACGACGTCACGAGCGCGGCCGAGGCGGCCGCACCACAATGCAGCCACGCTCCGTGAGGACGCACGGAATTCAGATACAAATTGCCTGTTCGACTTTCCCAACGCGCTTCCCGAGAGGAGCCACTCTAGACATTGTTGGCCCTCGCGCTCGTGGGTGGGTCAACATTCGAAAACCCAACAATGTCAAGAATGGCACCTCCGCCGCACACGGCCTTTCTGCACGAGTTGCCAGAACCTCCGCGGCAAACATCAATGGGCCGAATTGTGGGGCAGCCGTCCCGGCTGCCAGGCGGACGCATCTCAGCACACCCGGGACGTAGTAGTATTTCGGGCGAACTTGAGACCTGCCACGGCGGGTCGGAAACGGGGACGTACATGACACGCAAACATTTTGGGCTGGTCGCAGCACTCGTTATGGCCATCGCCGCTGCCGGGGTTGCCGGCGCGGCGGAAGAACAGCTGTTCTACGAAAACCGGGACGACATCCCGATCGCGTATCAATGGAACCTGGCAGACATCTTCCCGGATGTCCAGGCGTGGGAGGCGGCCTATGTGGTCGTCGAGAGCCGCATCCCCGAACTCACCGCCTTCAAGGGCAAGTTGGGCGAGTCCGTCGACAACATGCTCGCCGCGATCGAGCTCCAAGTCGAGCTCGGCAAGACCCTCGAGGACATCTTCGTCTACGCCAGCCAGTGGCAGAACACCGACACCCGCGACGCCACCGCGAACGCCTATGTCGGCAGGGCACGGGCCCTCGCTGCCGCGTTCGGAGAGGCGACGGCGTATTTCGATTCCGAGATCGTACAGATCCCCGACGCCACCATGGCCAAATTCCTCGCGGACCCGCGGATGAAGACCTACGCCCACCTCATCGACAACGTTCTGCGCACCAAGGCCCACACCCGGTCGCAGGAAATCGAACAGGTGCTTGCCGAGGCTTCGCTCTTGCGTTCGTCGCCGCAGCAGACCTACGGCTTTCTCACCGACGCCGACATCGTTTGGCCGACCATCAAGGACGAAAACGGCGAGGACAAGAAGGTCGTCCCCGGTCTCTACTACACCTTCATGGGAAGTCAGGACCGGCGCGTCCGCAAGGATGCCGCGCTCGCGCTCTTCGGCACCTACGACGCCTACGGCAACACCTACAGCGGCACCTACGGCGGTCTGATCCAGAAGGACGTCTGGATGGCGAAGGTCCGCAACTATCCCAACACTCTGGACATGGTGCTCGACCAGACCAACGTACCTTCCTCGGTGGTCGAGACCCTGGTCTCGACGGTCCACGACAACCTCGACGTGGTCCACAAGTACGTGGAACTTCGCAAGAAGGTCCTCGGGCTCGAGGACTTCCACATCTATGACCTCTACGTGAGCATGGTGCCCGAAGGCGACGCGAATTACACCTTCGACGAGGGCTGGGCGCTGGCCATGGAGTTCTGGACGGAGACCCTCGGCGCCGAGTACGCCGAGGTCGCGGCGCGTGGGCTCGCCGACCGCTGGATCGATGTCTATCCGAACACCGGCAAAAGGGGCGGCGCCTACTCGTGGGGCACCTACAACTCGCACCCCTACCTCTTTCTGAACTGGGGCGGCACCCTCGAGGACGTCTTCACCCTGGTCCACGAGATGGGCCACTCGGTGCACCGCTACCTCGCCAACGCCAACCAGCCCTACCACGACACCGATTACACCCTGTTCGTGGCGGAGGTCGCCTCGGTGGGTTCGGAGTCGGTGTTCTTCGAGTGGATGCTCGACCGCACCAAGGACCCGACGCAGCGGCTCGCGTTGCTCAATCTCCGCCTCAACCAGATCGTCGGCACCTTCCTGCGGCAGATCTTCTTCCACGAGTTCGAGCACGCGGCACACGAAGCCGGCCACGCCGGCCAACCCCTGACCAAGGAATCACTGGGCAATATCTGGGGTGATCTGTGGCTCGAGTACTACGGCGAAGGCGCCACCCTCGACCCCGAGTTCAAAAGCGGCTGGGCACGGATCCCCCATTTCTACCGCACCTACTACGTGTGGGTCTACGCCACCAGCTTTGCGGCAGGCGAGGCCATCGCCAACCGTTTCCGCGCCGGCGACGAGACCGCCGTTGCGGATTATCTGGAGACCCTCAAGCTCGGCGGCAGCGTGTACCCGATGGAGGCCCTGCAACGCGCCGGCGTCGACATGAACGACCCCCAGGTCATCAGGGCGGTCATGGTCAACTTCCGCAAGATCCTCGACGAAATGGAGGCGATTCTCGTCAAGGAGTGACGGGCGCTTCAGGTTCTGAAAATAGACCCCCGCGGCATCTGTCGCGGGGGTTTTTCAATTTCGGAGCAAGCCGGCTTTCCGAAGGTCATTCCCGGGATGAGCCACACTTGACATTGTCTGCCCGCAGCGAGACACCGACTGGAATGTCGGAGCATCCGACAATGTCAAATGTGGCACCTCCGCCGCACGCTGACTTTCCGCACGCCCTTCAGGCACCTCCGCCGCACGCGGGCCGTATCAGCACGTCATTCCCGAGAGGATGCCAGGCACGCGGCCCGCGGCGGGCCGGATGCCAGGCACCTCCACCGCACGCGACCCGGTTCCGAACACGCTGCCGAATCGAGCACTCGAACTTACTTGAAGGAGCCGTGATGGAAAATCCGAAATCCGAAATCCGAAATCCGAAATCCGAAATTCCTAGTTCCGAATTCCGAATTCCGAATTCTCCAAGTGCCTACAGCCCTCCGTTCAGCACCTCGATCATGAAGGCGTACTCCAACGCGGTCTCCTCATACTTCTTGTAGCGCCCGCTGACGCCGCCGTGGCCGGCGGCCGACATCTCGCAGGTGAAGAGCAGCGGGTTGTCGTCAGTCTTCAGATCGCGCAACTTCGCCACCCACTTGGCGGGCTCGAAATACTGGACCTGGGAGTCCTCGAGCGCAGTGGTCACAAGCAGCGCCGGATAGTCCTTCGCGACGACGTTATCGTACGGGGAGTAGGACAGCATGTAGTCGTAGTACTCGAGTTGTTTGGGGTCGCCCCACTCGTCGAACTCGCCGGTGGTGAGCGGGATGGTATCGTCGAGCATGGTGGTGACGACGTCGACGAAGGGCACGTTGGCGATGATTCCGGCAAAGAGCTCGGGCGCCATGTTGGCGACCGCACCCATCAACAGACCACCGGCGCTCCCGCCCCTGGCGAACAACCGGTCGGGGGCGGTATAGCCCTCCGCAACCAGGAAACGCCCGCTGTCGATGAAGTCGGTGAATGTGTTCCTCTTGTTGAGGAGCTTGCCGTCCTCGTACCACCACCGCCCCATCTCCTGCCCGCCACGGATGTGGGCGACGGCATAGACGAAGCCACGGTCGAGCAGGCTCACGATCTCCGGCCGGAACCAGGCCTCGGTGTTCGAACCGTAGGATCCGTAGGCGTAGAGCAGCAGCGGGGTGCTTCCGTTGCGCGGCAGGCCTTTGCGGAAGACCAGTGAAACGGGCACCTCGACACCGTCGCGCGCCGGCGCCATCAACCTCTCGACCTCGTAGTTGGTGGGGTCAAACCCACCGCGAAGCTGCTCCTGCTTCATCAGGGTGCGCTCGCCGGTCAGGAGGTCGAGGTCGTAGATGGTCTCCGGGGTGTTGAGCGAACTGTAACCGTAGCGCAGGATCGACGTGTCGAACTCCTCGTTGTCGTCGACCCAGGTCACGTAGGTCGGTTCGTCGAACGCCACCTCGATCTCTTCGCCGCCGTTCCACGGCACCACCCGCAGGTGGCGAAGACCGTCGCGGCGTTCGGTCACCACCATGAAGTCTTGGAAAACCTCGACCCCCTGGAGGAAGACATCCTCCCTGCCGGGAAGCACCTCTTTCCAGTTGTCCCTCCCAGGAGCGGCCACCGGCGCTTCCATCAGGCGGAAGTTCTCGGCCTCGAGATTGGTTCGGATGATGAATCGATCGCCGACGTGATCGACGCTGTACTCCACATCGCGCTCCCTGGGTGCGACCATCCGCGGCTCGGCCTCAGGGTCGTCTGCGTCGAGGAGCCAGAATTCGGATGCCAGGGTCTGTTCGGAGTTGATCAGAATGAATTTTTCGGACCGGGTCTTCCACACGTCCAGGCTGAAGGTGGGATCGGTCTCTTCGTACAGCATTTCGTCTTGCGCAGGGTCGGTGCCCAACCGGTGGCGCCATACCTGGTAAGCGCGCAGGGTCTCAGGGTCCTGTCGCGTATAGACCAGGGTCTGACTGTCGTTGGCCCACGCCAGGTTGCCCGTCACCTCGGACAGCACATCCGGCAACAGCTCGCCGGTGGCGAGGTCGGTGACGTGGATCGTGTATTTCCGCCGCCCGACGGTGTCCACCGCCCACGCAAGGAGCCTCGAGTCCGGGCTGACCAGGTTGTCGGAGACCGAGCAGAAGTCGTGCCCCTCCGCGACCTTGTTGACATCGAGAGTCACCTCGTCGGGCGCGTCGGGCGAGCCCTTGCGGCGGCAGTAGATCGGGTACTCGAGATCGCCCTCGTAGCGCGTGAGGTAGTAATGGTCGTTGTAGCGAACCGGCACCGTCGAATCGTCGGGCTCGATCCGGTTTTTGAGTTCCTCGAAGAGCTCGCTCCGCAGCCCGGCGGTGTCCGCGAGCACGGCTTCGGTGTAGGCGTTCTCCGCCTCGAGATAGGCCAACACGTCCGGGTCGGTGCGTTCCCGCAGCCAGTAGTAGTCGTCGACGCGGACATCGCCGTGTGTCTCAAGGGTCTGGGCTTTTTTCTGAGCAATCGGCGGCGTCGGTCCGGGCTGTGCGCAGGCAAACGCAAGCGTTGCTGCCAGCACTCCGGCTGCGAACCGAATCTTCGGGAATTCCATGCCTCACCTCCAGATGAACGGCGGAAGCGACCCCCCACCGCGCTCAGAGTATACGGCCTTCCCCGAAGGCAGCCGGGACGGCTGCCCCACAAACGCACCGGATTCGGTCTCCTTGTGGGGCAGCCGTCTCGGCTGCCATGTGTGTGGCGGCCCGGAGAGACGTCCGTTGCAGGCCGACTTTCCGCGCGTCCCTCCCGAGGGGAGCCACCTTCAACATTGTCTGCCCGAACCACCCCGCCGACGTGAATGCTCGTGTGTCCAACAATGTTGAAAATGGCACCCCCGCCGCACGCAGCCCTACCAACCCTGAGCACTCGAACTCTTATTGTCGGTAGGAGGTTGGGCCGAAATTCAAAACTAAAAACTCAAAACTAAGAACTCTTGAGGTCAGTCCTTGAACCCCTGCAGGCGGAGCTCGAGTTCGTGGAAGAACTCGACGATCGAGGTCTCGATCTGCCGGCCCTGGGTCACCGACTGGTTGGCGCCGGCGCGGGTCTGCACGTCCACCCGGATCCGCTCCGCCTTTTCGAAGACTCTGACCGCCAGCTCCGGGCTCAGCCCCCGGCTGCTCCGCGACGGTTCGGCCGTGATCTTGCCGTTCTCCCGGTTCGCTTCGACGAGATAGTTCCCGTCTTCGAGAACGTCGACCACGGCATCAAATACGCGGTCGTAGGGGGCGAGATAGCTCTCGGACCACGAATCCGAGGAATCGGTTGACGTCGTGCAGCCGGCAATCGCAACCGCCAAGCCCGCCACCACGACCAGCTTGCGAAGAATCTTCATAACGGCGCCATGATAACCGGAATGCCTGAGCCTCAGGTCTTCAGTGCCTTGATCATCCAGATTTCGGTTCCGTTTTTTTCGTAACGCACCTCGTCCATCAGCTGGTTGATGAGAAAAATGCCACGTCCGCCATCGGCGTAGATGTTCTCTCCGACAATCGGACTGGGCACCTTTTCGGGATCGAAGCCCGGGCCCGGGTCGCGCACCATGATGATCATGCCGCGGTGCTCTTCGCAGGCAACCACCACCTCGACCACTTTCTCGGGGTCGTGGCGGCACCCGTGCTCGACCGCGTTGGCGAGTGCTTCATACAGCGAGACCTCGATTTCGAACTCGCTGTGCTCCGCGCAGCCCTGCTCCCGGATCACCTCCATGATCTGTTCGACCACGGGAGGGATGGCCTCGACCAACCCCGGAACTTCCTTCTGCACTCGCACGATCATCTGGCCCGCATCAAACTCGCAGCGGGGCCCGGAATCCATCATCCAATTCACCTCGATTCGCCCCGCCCTGGACGAGTCTGGTCACCCAGGTCGCGGGACGGACATTATTGAACACGATTTTTGTCAAAAGATCTTACTCCCGGAAGGTGGAGTGGTTTCATTGCTCGCCCGCCCACCATCCGCACGACTACGGACACCCCGACAGATCCAGACTGCTGATCAGATTTCAGACGGGGAGATTGTATCTCATCGTCAAAGTCAACTCCACCCCGAAGTCAAAACTACGGGGAGGCCGACCCGAGCGACGGATGAGGATCAGGAGCCGAGCCGTCTGCCGGTCACGACCTGAAAGCTCTTGACGTCGAGATCCTTCCCGGTGATCGACCTACGGTCCTCTGACGGACTCAACGACAGCCGCCACTGGTAGAGGCCGGAGAAGAACTCGCTCACCTTGGCCGTCATTTCGTCAAAGCCGCCGCTCATTTCGTAACGGATGGCGTCTTCCTCGCTGTCCCAGATCGTCACCGACAACGCCCTCTCCTGGGTCTTGGTGTTCTCGACCAGAAAGACCGCCCTGCACCCTTTGGTTGCCATCAACGCCGGCTTGATCTCGCGGTCGAATTTCTCTTTGAGCGCGTGGAACTTGCCGGTCTGTATCCTCGCCGACACAAGCCGGACAAAGAAGTGCTGCGGTCCGACAGCGTCCACGACCTCACCGATCGCCGCCACCTCAACCGGATAGGCCTCGACATCCGGGTCCTGCAGTAGATGGATGTCTCTCTTCAAGTCGCTGCTCGAATGGACCTTCCACTCCACGACCTCGGCCATCATGTCGTCCATCTCGTCGAGCAGTTCGTCGTAGAGCCCGCTCTTTTCGTACGCTTCGACATTCTCCCGGCTGCGCCACAACGTCATCGACACGCACTCCACGTCGTCCGCTGTGGGCTTCAAAAGGCTCGCGTAGAGACACCCTTTGGTTTCCCGGAGGGCGGGGATCGTCCGTTCCTCGTAAAAGCGGGCAAAGTCGTTCAACCTGCCCTCTTTGACTTTCAGATTCACCAAGCGCATGAACATGACGCCCCTCCCTGCCAACGGCACGAACGACCCGCGCCGACCGGAATGTCATCACCAATATGGGTTCTCGGATCATTCAACGCACCCGACCGGGCTTTCCATTCCGGGATTCCGCCGAACACGATCAATCCCTGCTTGCCGGGATGAAGCGGACCGTCCGGATCCGGGTGGTGCGGAGCCCGTCACCGAACTCGATAAACAGCCCCGGCGCCGCGATGTGCTCGGTGAAAAGGGCGTGCCCGCCGGCCGTGCACCCGAGGATCTCGACCGCCGGCGAGCCCTTGCCCTCGCGTTCGAACCACCCACCGCTGACGGTGAAGGAGCCGTCGGCGCGCGCCGTCAGCGAATACACGGAGTTCTTGGTCGAAACGATGACCCTGTCGCCCGAACCGAGCTCGTGCCGCTTCACTCCGCCGACGATTCCCGCAGCTTCGGCGAGGTCATCGATCGAAATGGCCTTGACCGGCCGGACCCTGCGGTGGATGCCGCTCGGTGGATCGCTCATCGTGCCTCCCTCTCCAGCTTCGCCGCCCAATCGAGCACGACCACGATCGGCTCCCCGTCTTGGAACCTGCTGCGATTCAGAACGAATGTCTGCCCGTCTGCGGAGACGTCGTACTGCCGATCGGTGGCCTCCTCGAGCCGAGCGTCGAAGAGGGCTTTCGGCGCGCCGAAAGTCGGCGGATCGAGCGAGATGACCGGCACCGCCATCAAGCGCCCGTTCAGATCGACGTAGAAGAGCTCCCGGTCGTCCTCGCGCCAGCACGGTGCGAAGCCGCCCTCGGTTGAAACTCGGACCTCACCGACTGCGCTGTCCAGGGCCCGTACATAGACTTCCCAACGCCTCGCCGCGTCCGAGGTATAGGCAATCAAGCGTCCGTCCGACGACAGATCCGAACTCCACTCCATCGCGTGTTCCTGACCGAGGCGGCGCGGGTTGGGGGCGCCCTCGAGAGAACGAATCCAGAGTGAGCCACCCCCCTGCACTTCGGCCTCCCAATACACCAACCGACGACCGTCGGGAGTCCAGTTGTCCGGAGATACAAAGGTAGTGGATGTAAACACCGCCTGCCCCTGGCCCGACCGTTCCACCGCTATGCGGAAGATGCCGCTGGTTCCGCTCGAGCTCCCGATCGAGGAGAAGGCGACCTCGCGGCCATCGGGAGACCACGCGGCGAGCGAGTCGTCGCCCGTGCTGAAAGTCAGGCGGGTCTCGAGGTTGCCCTCGAGCTCGTGCAGCCAGAGGCCGCCGCCGGTCGTCCCAGGCTCGTAGTGGGTTACGACCACTCGCCGCCCGTCGGGCGACAGCCGCGGTGCGTAGTACCAGGTGGTGCTTTCCTCGGCGAGCGCCTCGAGCTCGGTCCCCGAGCGATCAGCAACCACCACTCGCGTCGCGCCCCGCCTGTCGTTTCGGTAAGCCAGCAGACCATTTGCAGCAACCGTGAGCGAACGCTGGCCGGAGACCGAGACAGTGCCGGCCAGCGAGATCCCGAGCGGTGACGGATCGCCAACCAGCTCGTTCCGGCGATCGTCGAAACGGTGGGCGACCAGCGATTCGCCGGTCACGTACAGCACGTAACCGGGTGCTGCCCAGACACCCGACGAATTGGCGGGCCCGAGCCGTTTCGATTCGAGCGAGCCGAGCTCGCCCAGCCACAGCGTTCCCGGCTCGATGCCGGAGCCGCTCGAGGCGTAGAAGAGGAAGCGCTTGCCGTCGGGCAGAAAGTTCGGGAAACGCTGCGTGCCGATGCCGCTGTCCTCGTCGATCCTGGTCGCCTCCGTCACCTCGCCGCCGGCCGCCGATACGGCCCGAAGCGGGCCGACGAAGCTCGGCGCGAAGACGATCACGTCGCCGGCACCCCAGGCGCCTCCTCGCACATCCTGATTCGAGCCGGTCTCGGCGACGATCCGGGGCTGGCCGCCGAAGAGCTCGGTCACCTTGAGGTGGTTCTGCGCGAAAAAGCCGATCTTGCGGCTGTCCCGAGACCAGAACGGATAGCGGGCGTCGTGGGTGCCGGTCAGCATCGTCGCTTCACGGTCCTCCAGGGCGCGGATCCAGAGGGCCATCCGTCCGTCCTCTCCGCGGGCAATGAAGGCCAGCCGCTGCCCGTCGGGCGAAAGGGCCATGCCACTGACCAGACTCGTGCCAGGCGGCGCCTCGATCTGGAACTCGGCGTGGAGAGCCAGCGTGCTTTCGCTGCCGCCTTGTACGCCGAGCCACTGCGGTACGAGCCAGCCGAGGAGAAGCCCCGTTCCCAGAACGCACGCGCCCAGGAGCCAGATTCCACGGCCACTCCGGGCCGTCACGACGACCGGGTCGACGCTTCCCACGTTTCCCGCCAGTACCTCGCCGATCGTGATCCGCGCATCACCCATGTCGCGCTGCCGCATCTTCGGGTCCCGTTGCAGACAGCGGCCGATCAATGCTCGAATGCGAGGCGGCGTTGCCGCCGGCAGGGAGTCGAGATCCGGCTCGCTGGTGAGGATGGCCGCCAGCACGTCGGTGACCGTCTCGCCCTCGAAGAGCTTGCGCCCGGTCAGCATCTCCCACAACACGACCCCGAAGGCCCAGATATCGGCACGACGGTCTACCTTTTTACCCCGTGCCTGCTCGGGCGACATGTAGGCCGCGGTGCCGAGGATCACCCCTTCGATCGTGGCATGTCGGGTGATGGTCGGCGAGAAGGACGAACTCAGATCGGTGCCATCCTCCTGCCACGCCTTCGCGAGCCCGAAATCGAGCACCTTGACCGTTCCGTCGTCGGTGATCTTGATGTTGGCGGGTTTGAGATCGCGGTGGACGATCCCCTGTTCGTGCGCCGCCTCCAGCGCCTCGGCGATCTGGAGGGCAATCGGGATCGCCTCATCGACCGGGATCGGCCCGCGCGCGATGCGCTCGGAGAGGTCTTCGCCTTCGACCAGTTCCATTACAAGAAACGTCGTGGGGCCTGGGGCTTGGGGCTTGGGGCTTGAACCAGCGCTCGGCGAAGATTCAAAATCCGCGGCTGGCACGCGGGACGCGTGCCCCACAAGCCTTTCCTCGTCAGCCTGGGAGCCTTGTGGGGCAGCCGTCCCGGCTGCCATTTGGGTGTTCACGCTCTCGAGACCGTAGAGATGGGCGATGTTGGGATGGTTGAGGCTTGCCAGCACTTTCGCCTCGCGCTCGAACCGCGCCAACCGGTCCGGATCCTTTGCGAAATCCTCCGGCAGCACCTTGAGCGCGACCTCGCGGCCGAGCTTTTCGTCGGTGGCCCGCCACACCTCACCCATCCCGCCGGCGCCGAGTGCCGCGGTGATGCGGTAATGGGCGAGGGTTGTGTCGATCATGATATCTCTCCCGTCGCCGGCACATCCAGCCCCGCCTTGCGGAGCCCGTCGGTCAGGTGCTCGACGAATTCGGAATCGAACCACTTCTCGAGCCTCTCGCGTCCCGTCTCGGCGTAGTCCGGTTTCAGCCGAAGCATTTCCCGCAGGGATTTGGAAGCCGCGTCACTCTCTCCGAGCTGACCGTAGGCCGCGGCCAGCGCCTCGTGGGTGACGAAGAACGCCGGCAGGTTGATCTTGAGCGCGATATTCACCGCACCGCGGTAGTCCTCTTCGCGGTAGGCTTTGTAGAAGAGAGGAAACCAGTACCACCCGGGGTGGCGCGGATTGAGGTCGAGGGCCCTCTCCACCAATGCACTCCCGCGCTCCCAGTCACCCGAATACGATGTCAGGGCACCCAGACCGGCAAGGGTCGGACCGTTCAGAGGATTGAGCGCGATGGATTGCTCCGCCGCGGTTCGGAAGGCCTGAACCTCCTTGCTGAAGAACATGGCCCAGGCCAGTGCGTTCAACGCCATGGCGTTCGATGGTGCGGCCTCGGCCGCTCGCCGGGCGGCCTGCAGGGCGCGACCTATGGGGTCGGGCTGCAGGTTGTAGCCATGAGAGTGCTCGTCCGCGTAGACGAGCGCCAACATCGCCAGGGCATCGGCATAGCGCGGCGCCTGCTCGACGGCCCGTTCCAGGGCGTCGCGCACCGCGGCGTGCTCTTCGGGGGTGCGGCGGTAGCCGTAACCGAAGCTGCGCAGCACCGCCTCGTAGGGGGTCAGTTGGTCTGGTTTTTTGCCGCGCAACAACTCGCTCATGGTGTGCGGCAGGATGCCGTGCGCATCGCCGACCGTCGAGACGATCCGCGGGACCAGGTCGTCCTGCAGCTCGAAGACCTCCTCGGGGCGGAAGGGGCGTTCGTAGGTCTCGGCCCAGAGGTGCGCGCCGGTGTCGGTATCGACCAGCTGCGCCGAGACGCGAAGTATCGACCCGGCCTGCCGGATGGTGCCCTCGATGACGTACCGCGCGCCCAACTCCCGGCCGACGGTGCCCGCCTCGGTTGTCTCGCCCGCGTACTTCGCCGTCGAACTGCTGGCGATGACCCGCAGGAACGAGAACCGGGAGAGCCCACTCACGACTTCGTCTGCCAACCCCTCCGCCAGCGTCTCCACGTCGGGGTCCGAGCCGCGGTACTTGAAGGGCAGCACGGCGATCCAGAAGCCCTCGTCGGCGCGCGAAGCGCCGGAAGCCGGGCCCGGCGACTCGTCAGCTCCCGCCAAAGACACGTCTGAATCGGACGCCGGCGGAATCTCCAGCCCAGCCTTGCCAAGCCCATCGATCAGCTGCTCGACGAGTTGCGGTAGGTACCATTTCTCAAACTGATCGCGCGCAATCTGCGCAAAATCAGGCCTCAGGGCCAGCAGCTCTCGAGTCGCCTCGACCGCTGCCTCCCGCTCACCGAGCTGGCCGTAGAGAGCCGCGAACAGGGCGTGCGAGTAGTACTGTCCCGGCATGAGGGCCTTGGGAACGAGGGCTCGCGCGTCAAGGTAGTCGCCCTTGCGATACGCATCGAGCAATGGGAGTGCCCAATACCACGCCGGGTGATGTGGGTTGAGTTGCCTCGCCCTTTCTCCCAACTCGCAGCCGCGCTCCCAATCTCCCGCGAAGGCCAGCAGATGGCCCAGGTACTCGACCGTGGCTCCATCCATGGGGTTGAGGGCAACGGCCCGCTCCGCCGCATTCCGGAAGGCATCGAAATCTTTGCGGAAGTAGTGAGCCTGGGCCAGGGCGAGATGAGAGGCGTGGCTGGAGGGCGCGGTCTCGATGGCACGCCGCGCAGCCTGAAGCGAGCGATCGAGGGGATCGGGCTCCATGTTGAACCCGAATCTGTGTTCCTCCCCGTACAGCATCGACAGCATGGCCCAGGCCGCGGCATGGCCCGGCGCTTCCTCGACGGCCCGCTCCAGGATGGGCCGCGCCACGGCGTGCTCCTCGGGCGTGACGCGCTCGAAGTAGCCAAAGCCGCGCAGCAGCGCTTCGTAGGGAGTCAGCTGGTCCACGGGCTTGCTCCTCACCGCTTCGCTCATGCTGTGGGGCAGGATGCCGTACCAGTCGGCGACCGTGGACACAATCCGGGGAACGAGGTCGTCCTGCAGCTCGAAGATGGCGTCGGTGCTGAAGGGGCGCTCGTACGTCTCGGCCCAGATATGCGCGCCGGAGCTCGTGTCCACCAGTTGCGCCGAGATGCGAAGCGTTGAACCCGCCTGGCGAATGCTGCCCTCCATCACGTAGCGCGCGGCGAGTTCGGTGCCGACGGAGCGGACGTCCACGGCCCCGCCCAAGTACCGCTCGGTCGAGCTGCGCGCGATCACCCGCAGATAGGAGAAACGGGACAGGCCGGTCACAATCTCCTCGGACAGCCCCTCGGCCAGGGCGTTGAGGTCGGCGTTGCCGCCGGTGTACTTGAATGGCAGCACCGCAACCCAGAACCCCTCGTCGGCGCTGGTCGCACCGGACCCCGGCCCTCGCGACGGATCTACAACCGAAGACTCTTCCGATCCGGGCGCCGGCGGTATTTCGATCCCGGCTTTTCGCAGCCCTTCTATCAAATGTTCGACGTGCTCGGGATTCCACCACTTCACGAAGATGGAACGTGCGATTTCTGCAAAATCGGGTCGGAGTTCGAGGGCACTGCGCAGGGCGGTGGCGGCGGTCTCCTGTTTGCCGAGCTGACCGTTGCAAGCGGCGACAAAGGTGTGCATACCGAGGTGACCCGGCAGGTTCATCTTGAGAGCGGCGGCCAATGCGGCGGAATAGTCGCCCTGGCTGTAGGCGTGATAAAAGTCGGGCATCCAGTACCACCCGGGATGGTGTGGGTTGAGTTGTTTGGCGCGCTCCGCCAGCTCGAGACCGCGCTCGACGTCCCCCGCATAGGTCAGCAGCTCACCGAGAAAGGCGATGGAGTTGCCGTCCATCGGGTTGAGGGCGGCAGCCCGTTCCGCGGCGTTGCGGAAGGCCTCGAATTCCTTCTTGAAGAACAACACCTGGGCGAGGCTGAAATGCGCCAGGTGATTCGACGGCCCGGTCTCCACCGCGCGGCGTGCGGCGTCGGCCCCGACCGCCAGAGAATCGGGCAGGAGGTTGAAACCCTGGCCATGCTCCTGGGCGCACAGCAAGGCCAGCATCGCCCACGCATCCGCGTAGGCCGGCGCTTTCTGCACCGCCAGTTCCAGTGCCGTTCGTGCCGCGGCGAGCTCCTCGGCGGTGAGCCGGGTGAAGTATCCGAAACTGCGAAGCACCGCCTGATACGGACTCAACTGTTCGGGGGCCCGGCTTCGAAGCGCCTCACCCATGCTTCGAGGGAGAAACCCGTGCATGTCCGCCACCGTGGACACAATCCGCGGCACCAGGTCGTCCTGCAATTCGAACACGGCCTCGGGAAGGAAGGCGCGTTTGTAGGTCTCGGCCCACAGATGGGTGCCGGTCGTGACATCGACGAGGTGCACCGCGAGGCGCAACTGTGTCCCCGCCTTGCGGAAGCTCCCCTCGATGAGGTAGCGGGGGTCCCTCGTCTCGGAGCCGGGCGCGACCACCCGGAGGTAGGAGAAGCACGACAGGCCGGTAACAATCTCATCGGAGATACCGTCGGCCAATGCGGTGAGGTCGGGGTCGTCGCCGCCGACCTTGAAGGGCCGGACCGCGATCCAGAAACCCTCGTCGGAGAGGGAGTCCTCCTGGTCGGCCGTCGCGGACTGGATCGACGGCGTCGCAACGTTCGCACCGCGCAATCCGTCACACAGGTCCTTTGCCGACGCCACACGGTCTGCAGCGTTTTTTTCCAGACACCGCCCGATCACCCGGGCCAACCCGGGCGGTAGGTCGTTGCGAGCCTCGCCGAGCGACGGCGGCGCGTCGCGAAGAATCGCAGAGGCGAGTTCGACGGAAGACTGTCCTTCGAACGGGCGCCTACCTGCAGCCATTTCGTAGAGCATTACGCCGAGAGAGAAAATGTCGGTGCGAAGATCCACCGGACGGCCCGAGATCTGCTCAGGGGACATATAGGGCACGGTGCCCATGACGACGCCGTCGCGCGTGTGGAGGTCGGTCGCCATCTCGGAATTCAGCGGTTCGTCCGCCTGTGGTCCGGCGATCTTGGCGAGCCCGAAATCCAGGACCTTGACCCGCCCATCGGAGGCGACCATGACGTTGGCCGGTTTGAGATCGCGGTGGATGATGCCCTTGTCGTGGGCGGCCGCCAGCGCTTCTGCAATGGCGGCGCCGATCTCGAGGATCCGATCGACGCCCATCCCACCCTCGGGGATCAGCCGGTCCAGCGGTTCCCCTTCGACCAACTGCATGGTCAGAAAGTGCAGGCCATCGGACTCCTCGACCGAGTACACGCCGACCACTCCCGGGTGGTCGAGAGCGGCCAGCATGGTGGCTTCACGGCGGAAGCGGTCGAGTCGCTCCGGGTTCTCGGCCATCTCCGCCGGCAGGACTTTCAGCGCCACCTCGCGCCCCAGCTTGGTGTCGGTGGCGCGCCACACCTCCCCCATCCCGCCGGCGCCGAGCGCCGCGGTGATGCGGTAGTGGGCCAGAGTCCTGCCGATCACGGCTGGTCCCCCTGCTCCACCGGGACCAACTGCCGCAGCTCATCGAACCAGTTGAGGACAATGTTGATACGGTCGGGGATGGCCTCGGGCTCGTGCCGGATCATCACGAAGTGCTCGCCGTCGGGGGCCACCGCGTAGGTTCGTTCCAGGTATCTTCCCGCCGGCAGGTCCCACCCTCCCTCGAACAACGGGCTGGGACGGCCGAAGTCCAGGGGATCGCGGCCGACCACGTCCGAAACCATCAAGATGGCGTCCTGGCGGTAGAACAGACGATTCCCCTTCGGCGACCAGGTTGGGACCCGGCCGCCCTGGGTCGACACCGGGACACGCTCCGAGTCACCGACGACCGCCTTGACATAGATTTCGGATCGGCCCGTTTCATCGGATGCGTACGCGATCCAGCGACCGTCCGGCGAGAAATCGCAAATCGCGTCGGTGCCCGGCCCCGTCAGCAACGGAGTCGGGGTACCCCCGGGGGGCAGAATCCAGATGTCGTCGCCGGTCACCGTGTTCGATTCCTGGAAGGCGAGAGTCCCATCCGGCGCGACCGCGACCGGAAACTGGTCAAAATCCCGCTGCACGACGATTTCGCTCTGCGCGGCGCCGGGGACCCTTGAATAGATCTCCCAATTCCCGGAGTGGTTGGAGGCGTAATACACCCGCGACCCGTCGGCGTTCCACACCGGATACCCCTCGTCGGTGCCGCGGTTCTCCGGCACCAACCTCTTGCGTCCACCCACCCCGGTCTCGTACACCCAGATCCGGTGTTCGGGGTCGACCGCGATGCGGCGTCCGTCGGGCGAAAGCGACAGGGTCCCGAAAAGATCTCTCTTTTCGGTCATGGGTTCGCTCCGCCCCATCTCGTCCACCATCACCAGCGACCGCTGCGTGATCTCGCTGGGCACGTAGGCGAGCGTTCCGTTGTCCGAGAGGCTCAGCCACGGGTCGGGGTCCCAGTGATGAAAAAAGAAGTCGGACAACACCAGGCTCGACGTCGTGTCGGTACCCGAATCCTCCAAATACGGCTTGGCAAGCAACCCTGACCACGGCGAATACGTCTGGACGTAGAGAAGATGGCCAGAGGTGGTCACCACTCCGTTGCCACCTCTCGGGACGACATCGGTTCTCTTGAGGTCTTGAATGTTCACGCTTGCGAGACCTCCCGACACTCCCCAGTACGTAAACAGGACTTCCGGCCGGTCGGGAGCGAAGCGCGGGAACACGAAGGCGTATTCCTCCTTCCCGTCCGGCCGGAGCAGCACCTCGGATTCACCGCCAGAGCCAGGTATCCGGTACAAGCCCCCGTTCCAGAGCGGGACGAACACGATGGTGCCATCCTCGCCCCAGGTGCCGCCCATTGGTGTCGGTGCATCGGCCAGCACCTGTGGATAGGCGCCCCCGATATCCCACCGGAGCAATCGGCCACCGGCGAAGTACGCGACCGCCCGGCCGTCGGGAGAGAAGAACGGGCTCTCGGCCCCATCGGTTTCCGGTACCGCGTACGACTCGAATTTGTCCAGATGGCGGATGTAGAGCTGTGGCGTATCGGAGGCGCGAGCAGCGGTGTAGGCGACAATCTCTCCGTCCCTGCTGATCGCGGGAGCCGAGGTCACCGCCTGCCCGGCGGGCAGCGAGATGCTCAGACGGGTCAAGGGAGCCTCAGCGGAGGATGTGGACCATAGGCCCATCCAGAACGCGGTGATGACAGCGGCGAGAGCCAAAAAACTCACCGCCGCAAATGCCCACGGTAGGAGGGCCCGCTCTTGGGAAGCCGCTTTATCGTGGTCCCCTTCACCGCCCACCGTCTCGTCGATCTCCAACCGGGCATCGCCGATATCGCGCAGCCGCTGCTTCGGTTCCCGCACCAGGCAGCGCCTGAGCAAGCGGTGCACCCGCGGCGGGGTCGCCGAGGGCAAAGTCTCCCATTTCGGATCGTTTTTCAGCACGGAAGCGAGCACGTCGCTCACCGTCTCGCCGTCGAACACGCGCCGGCCCGACAGCATCTCGAAGAGCACGACGCCAAAGGCCCAGATATCAGACCGCTTGTCGACTGACTTGCCCCGCGCCTGTTCTGGCGACATGTAGGCGGCGGTGCCGAGGATGACGCCCTCGATGGTGGCGTGGCGAGTCAGGGTCGGCGACAGGGACGAACTCAAATCACCGCCCTCGGCCTCCCACGCCTTCGCAAGCCCGAAATCGAGTACCTTGACCGTGCCGTCCTCGGTCAGCTTGATGTTGGCCGGTTTGAGATCGCGGTGGACGATGCCCGCCTCGTGCGCTGCTTCGAGAGCCTCGGTGATCTGCTTCGCGATCGGAATCGCTTCGTCCACCGGGATCGGTCCACGTTGAATCCGTTCCGAAAGATCCTCCCCTTGCACCAATTCCATTACAAGGAAGGTGATGGGGCTTGAACCTCCAATTGGCACGCGGGACGCGTGCCCCACAACCGCCTCCGGAGATGCCTGGCTTTCTTCGCTGGGGCAGCCGTCCCGGCTGCCATTTGGGTGTTCACGCTCTCGAGGCCGTACAAATGGGCGATGTTGGGGTGGTTCAAGCTTGCCAGCACCTTCGCCTCGCGCTCGAATCTCGCCAATCTGTCGGGGTCGTTGGCGAATGCCTCGGGCAGCACCTTCAGCGCCACCTCACGGTCGAGCTTGGTGTCGGTGGCGCGCCACACCTCCCCCATCCCGCCGGCGCCGAGGGCCGCGGTGATGCGGTAGTGGGCGAGGGTGCGTGCCGATCACAGAGCTCCTCCCGTCGCCGGGGGACGCCCGTCATGTTGATCGTTCGATATGCGTCGTGTTCATCATCCTATTTCCAGTCGGTCACCAGGATCAGATCACCATTGCCCCGGCGAACCTCGTCGTAATGAACCATCACGAAGTGCTGACCGTCCGGCGTGACGTCGTAGCCGTGGTTCGGACCGAGCCGCGAGAGAGGCGTCGAAAACAGCTCGCGAGCCCCGCTCATCCTCACCGTCGGCTGGGTTGTCACCTCGACCTCCGTCAAGAGAACCTCATCCGTGAGGTAGTACAGGCGGTCGCCCGCCCTCGACCACCGCGGAAAATCGCCGCCGCCTTCCGACACCTGCCATCGTCCATCGCCGGATGGGAACCTGCGGACATAGACTTCGTCGCGACCGGTTTCGTTCGAGACGTAGGCTAACAGGTCGCCCGACGGCGAGAACCGGGGCAGTTCCTCCCGGGCGGGTGTTTCCATCACAGGTTGCGGCGCCGACGACCCGTCCATGGGCCGGTACCAGAGATCGCCGTCGTGTGTGTAGATGAGGAGCTGCCCGTCCGGGCTGAGCTCGGGATGCAGGCCCTCGACGAGGACTGTCGCCTCACCGGATCCGCCGTTGGTCGCGATCATGCGGACGGCGCGACCGTCGGAATCGCCGAACACGATCGCAGAAGCATCGGGGAGCCAGGCGATGCTGCCCTGCCTTCCCCCGCAGCCGGCCTTGAACACCAACCGCCTCCTCGACCCCAGGTCAAGGTCGTACACCCACAGATTCGAGTCGCTGCCCTCGACGAGACAGATCGCGAGCGACTTTCCGTCCGGCGACAACTGGGCGTTGTCAGCGTGCTGCACCGGCTCCCCGATCTCCGAGCTGACGGCCCCGTCGAGGCCGACAAGGGCAAGACGATGATGACCTTCGCTGCCCATCGATGAGTAGAGCAGGGTGCCGTCGCGGGCCACGCCTGGGTGGCTGCCCTCGTCGGTGATCAACACCGCCGGGCCCGTCGCCTCGAGCTTCGAGAGTGAAAACGGCAGCGACCACAGACCGGTCACTGCGTCGGACCTCTCGAATAGGATATGACCGGTCGGCGAGTAGATCGGTAGAGCGAGGACGGCGCCCGGTTCGCGAAAGACGACCTTCCGTTCTCCATCGGCCAGCACCTCGATCGTGTCGATTCCCTCCGGGACGCGGTGCACGATGTAGAGAATCCCTCGCCCGTCCGGAAGTGCGAAAGGCTGGTGGAAGTCGGCCTCGACCTTCAGATCGGGATCGAGGATCGACCGCGGCGAACCGCCCGCAACCGGGACTTCGAAGAGGCTATTGTCACCGGTGGCGTAGACGATGGTGTCGTCCGCCGTCCAGGCCAGCGAGGCGCCGATATCTCCAACCGCGACCGGAAGGTGTGCGACCAGGGAGCTGTCGCCTTCGAGGGTGACGCGCCGGATCTCGCTGCCCACGGCCATGACCAGCGCGCCGCCGTCGGGAGACCATGCCGCCTGCGTGGCGGACTCGCTGCCCTGAACCGCTCGCGCCGTCAACTGGTCGAGATGCTGGAGCCACAGCTTGCCGTCGGCGAGGTACGCCATCATTCTCCCGTCGGGAGAGATGCTCGGTTTGGTCCTCGCGCCTTCGATCTCCGCCGGTGCCGCCAACGCGAGTCGCCGTGTTGGTGGCGTCGGCTCAGTTTTGAGCAGCCAGGCCGCAATGCCTCCGACGGCGATTCCGGTTGCGATCATCGCGACCAGAGCCAGACGACCGACCCGGGAGGTGGGCGCCGGCCTGCCGGTTCCTTCCGCAGCTTCGGTTTCCCGGCCATGGGCCGGACCGGAAATCGCAATCCGGGCCTCACCGATATCTCTGAGCCGCGTCCGCGGGTCGCGGTCGAGGCAGCGGCCGATCAGGGCTCGCAACGACAGCGGCGTCGAATCCGGAAGTGTGTCGAGTGAGATCTCCTGGCGGAAGATCGATCCCAGGATCTCCGGCGCGGTCTCACCCTCGAAGAGCCGTTCGCCGGACAGCATCTCGTACAGGACCACGCCGAAGGCCCAGATGTCGGTGCGGCGGTCGACGGCTTTTCCTTTCGCCTGTTCGGGCGACATGTAGGCGGCGGTGCCGAGGATCACCCCCTCCATCGTCGCGTGGCGGGTGATCGTCGGCGACAGCGAAAGGCTGGAGTCGCCGCCCTCGGTCTCCCAGGCCTTGGCGAGCCCGAAGTCGAGCACCTTGACCGTGCCGTCGTCGGTGATCTTGATGTTGGCCGGTTTGAGATCGCGGTGGACGATCCCCGCCTCGTGCGCCGCCTCGAGCGCCTCGGCGATCTGGAGCGCGATCGGGAGCGCCTCGTCGACCGGGACCGGGCCACGGGTGATGCGCTCAGAGAGATCCTCGCCCTCGACCAACTCCATCACCAGGAAGGTGACATCGGACGTGGCGGCATCCGGGTCAGTGTTTGAGTTTTGAGTTTTGAGTTTTGAGTTCCGCGGATGGCAGCCGGGACGGCTGCCCCACAAGCCTTTCTCATCAGCCCGGGACCCTTGTGGGACTGAGGCTCGTCGCGATGCTTCGCGTCTGGCACGCGGGACGCGTGCCCCACAAGCCTGTCCTCGATCAGCCTGGGACCCTTGTGGGGCAGCCGTCCCGGCTGCCATTTGGGTGTTCACGCTCTCGAGACCGTAGAGGTGGGCAATGTTCGGGTGATTCAGGCTCGCGAGCACCTTCGCCTCGCGTTCGAATCTCGCCAGTCGGTCGGGGTCGCTGGCAAACGCCTCGGGCAGGACCTTGAGCGCCACCTCGCGGCCGAGCTTGGTGTCGGTCGCCCGCCACACCTCCCCCATCCCGCCGGCGCCGAGGGCCGCGGTGATGCGGTAGTGGGCGAGGGTGCGTGCCGATCACGACGACTCCCCGGCCATCGCCAGAACGTCCGCTGCCGTCAGCGTGGCGGCCCGGGCCACGAGCCCTTCCAGCGTGCCCTTCGGGATCGACGCCTTGAGCGCCTCGATGCGGTCGGCCAGGCCGGGAGCCATCGGGTGCGCCACCACGGCGCCCGCGCGCGCCAGGAACGCCTCGGCCGCGGCAGCGATCGCGACGGCCTGCTCGGAGCGGTCTTCGGCGGCCTCGACCGCGGCCAGACCGAGCAGCGCCTGGCCGGTTCCGCGCGCGCTGCCGACGCCCTCGTAGGCGTGGACGGCACGGCGGAACGATTCCGTCGCCGCGCGTCGGGTCGGATGCGGCGAGCGCCGTCCACCCCATCTCGCAGTGCACGCGAGCGACCTCGGGGTGATCGCCGACGATTTCGAGCATCCCGAGCGCCTCACGATAGAGCGTGAGGGCCGCCCCCGGATCACCCTGGGCGAAGGTCATCTGGGCGAGGAAGCTCTGCGCGACCCCGCCGCCTTCGTGGTCACCGATGGTTCCTGGACGCGGCGCGCTTCCTGCACCAGCTTCACGCCGGCCTCGCAATCTCCCGTCGCGAAGAGCAGCATGCCCTTCATGGTCATCGCCATCGCCTGCATGAACGCATCGACCGGTGCGGCGCGTACGATCGCATCGTCCAGCGCCTCGGCCGCGGCTTCGATCCGCCCGAGGCTCAGGTTGCAGTAGCCCACGCCCATCCGGCCCTCGGCCGCGATCCTCGCGTCGCCCAGGGTTTCGCCGTCCTCGAAGCCGCGGGTCCACTCGTCGAGCGAGCGCTCCCACTCGTCGGTCGTGGTCGAGACCATGCCGGCCCCGAGCCACGAGAGGGCGCGACCGCGGCTCGGCGCCCGATCGGCGGCGAGCGTCAGCAGGGCATCGTAGGCCACGCGCGCCGTCCGTGTTGGCCGCTGATGTGCCAGAACCAGTTCTGGTGACCGCAGAGCAGGAGCGCCCGCTCGAGCGCCCCGCTGTCGCCGGCACGCGCGCACGTGGTGAGCCACTCGATCGCCGCGTGTGCGTTGGCGTCGTCGCGGTGGGCGCGCTGCATGGCCTCGATCTGATCCGGCGTCCGGAGGTCAAAGGCGACCTGCTCCGCGAACGCGACAAAGTAGTCTGCATGGGCGTGCCGCGTGCTCTCCACCTCGCCGCCCGCGTGGAGCTGCTCGGCGGCGAACGCGCGGATCGTCTCGAGCAGCGCGTAGCGCCCGGACTCACCAACGACGCGCACCAGCCCCTTCTCGACCAGCGAATCGAGCTCGTCCAACGCCCGGTGGCGCTCCTCGGCCCCGTAGCAGACCTGCTCCATCGCTTCGAGCGTCCAGCCCTCGTGGAAACAGGAGAGCCGCCGCAGCGTTTGCTGCTCCTGCGCTTCGAGGAGCGAATAGCTCCAGCTGATCGCCGCGCGGAGCGTCCGCTGGCGCAGCGGCAGGTCGCGATCGCCGGAGGTGAGAAGGTCCAGGGCGTGGTCGAGCCGCTGCAGCAGGGCCGCGGGCTCGAGGATGCGCACGCGCGCGGCGGCGAGCTCCAGGGCGAGCGGCAGGCCGTCGAGACGGCGGCAGATCTCGGCGATCGGCCCGGCGTTCGCCTCGGTCAGCGCGAATCCGGCTTGACCTTCGCTGCCCGCTGGACGAAGAGCGCACGGACGGGCAGCGCCCGAGCGCATCGAGTCCCGGGGTGCCGGTGCAGGCAGATCGAGAGGCGGCAGGCCGAACTCGGTCTCGGCCCCGACCTTGAGCGGCGCGCGGCTGGTGGCGATCACCTGCAGCTTCGGGCAACGCCCGACGAGCGCGGCGATGTCCTGGGCCGCATCCAGAACCTGCTCGAGGTTGTCGAGCACGAGCATCACGTCACGGCTTCCGATCACGGTCGCGAGCGCGTCAGAGCCGAGCGCTCCTGCGCCTCGGGAATTCCGAGTGCGTTCGCGACCGTGGGCATCACCTCTGCCGCATCTGTCGCCGAGGCGAGCGAGACAAAGGCGGCGCCGCCTGAGTGCTCGCTCGCGTGGCGCTCAAATAATTCGATGGCGAAGCGCGTCTTGCCGGTGCCGCCGTAGCCGGTGACGGTAAGCAGCCGCGCGCCACCACCGAGTTGCGCCGCGGCAGCCTCGAGCGTCTCTTCGCGACCGAGGAGCGGGGTGGACGGAGCGGGCGGCGAGCGGAGGATCCTGGAGACGTCGCCCGCCGTCCTCCCGGTGCTCGAGGCGCAGTTCGGCGGCGAGATCGCGCGCGGTCTGTATCCGTCGGCCGGGTTCCTTCTCCAGGCAGCGTCTGACGACCTGGGCGAGGCCGGCGGACAGGTCGACGCGAAGCTCGCTCACCGGCCGGGGCATCCCGCAGGATCGACGACACGAGCGCCGCCTGGCTGGCGCCGGCAAACGGGCGACGCCCTGACGCCATCTCGTAGAGCAGGGCGCCAAGGGAGAAGATGTCGGTCCGTTGGTCCACCGTAAGGCCCGCCACCTGCTCTGGTGACATATATGGCATCGTGCCCATCACCACACCATCGCGGGTATAAAGATCGGTCGCCATCTCGGAGTTCAACGGCTCACCCGCCAGCGTTCCGGCGATCTTGGCAAGCCCGAAATCCAGCACCTTGACCCTGCCATCCACGGTGACCATGACATTGGCTGGTTTGAGGTCGCGATGGACGATCCCTTTGTCGTGGGCGGCGGTCAACGCCTCGGCCATCGCGGTACCGATTCCAACGATTCTCTCAACCGGCATCCCGGCCTCGGGGATCAAGTGGTCGAGCGACTCACCCTCGACCAGCTCCATCACGAGGAAGGTACAGATCGCTCAGGCGATTGGAGTTTCGGGCTTGAACCAGCGCTCTGCGGAGATTCAAAATCCGCGGCTTGCACGCGGGACGCGTGCGCCACAAACGCTTCCGCAGGTGCATGGCCGTTTTGTGGGGCAGCCGTCCCGGCTGCCATTTGGGTGTTCACGCTCTCGAACCCGACGAGGGTCGCGATGTTGGGATGGTTGAGCGAGGCGAGCATCATCGCTTCACGACGAAAACGGTCCAGCCGATCCGGGCTCGCGGCCATCTCGGCCGGCAAGACCTTGAGCGCAACCTCGCGGCCGAGCTTCCATCGGTGGCCCGCCACACCTCCCCCATCCCGCCGGCGCCGAGGGCCGCGGTGATGCGATAGTGGGCGAGCGTAGAGTCGATCATGTTGGACCTCCGGTCGGATGCAGACGAAGACGCTCGTTCGTGTTCTGCCTTCATGAAGGCGTCCGTCCGCTCTTTCGACCTGGCGACGATTTCCCGCAAAGCGTCGCAGAGACCGCAACGGCGCGAGAAATGGACATCGGGTCGAGATGAACTGGTAGGGGTAGTAGCCGCCATTGACCGTTCGCTCGATCATGTCGAGGGCACGGTCGTGATCGCCGGCCAGGGCAAATGGCTCGGCCAGGTGAAACCGTGTGTGGCTGTCGAGGGGCGCCAGGTCAATGTCCGAGAGTCTCGAAATCGCCTCCTGGTGTCTGCCCTCGAGAGCGTCAATAAGGGCGAGGAACTGGAGGGTGTAGGGCCCATCCGGTTCGGTCTCGACCATGAACTGCGCATGCCTGGACGCCTCCTGCGTCCGTCCCAAGGCAGCTTGCGCATAACCGAGGCACCAGCGAAGGAAGTAACTCTGCGGATCGAGAGCCATTCCCCGCTCGAAATCCGGCAGGGCCCGGTCGAATTGACCGGCGATGATTCTCGCTGCGCCCGCGCACATCCATGAATTCGCACTCAACGGATCGTGGGTCACCATCAGGCGTGCGGCACGAAAACCGCCCTCGGTATCTCCCGCCGCAAAATAGGTGGCGCACATGTACCAGAAGGTGTCCGGATCGTTGGGATTGCGTTCGAGCGATTTTTCGAGATGTCGGATGGCTTGCCTCAATCGGCCGCGCTCGTAGCACACAAACCCCAGGATCGCGTGCCCGTACGGTCCGTCGGGGTCGCATTCCAGGAGTGTCAGGGCCACGGCTTCAGCGTCATCGAGAGGCTGCAGATCACGACTCACACCGGCTTTCACCTCGGCCACCATGGCCCAGGCCTTGAGCGCCAGAAGCGGGGGTGTCTCACCCTCGGTCTCGATGGCCTGCGCCAGAAGGGCCGGCACCCGTTCGACCGCCGAACCGGGTCGCTGTCGAAGATCCTGTCTCGCCTGCAGGTAGAGCTCGAAAGCGCGGGCGTTGGCGATCGGGCGCTCGGCCAGCCGCCGGCTTTCGTCCGAGGTCAACCTGATATCGAGCGCGCGGACGATCTCCCGTGAGACGCGCTCCTGCACTTCGAAGACTTCGTCGACTGTGCCGCTGAATTTCTCCGACCACAGCGGCGAGTCCTTTTCGGCATCGACGAGCTGGGCGGTGATGCGCAGATTCGAACCGGACTTGCGGACGCTGCCTTCCAGAATGTAGCGGACGCCAAGCTCGCGGCCGATTGTGGGCAGGTCCTTGTCCGTGCCCTTGAACAGCATGGCCGAGGTCCGCGAGATCACGGCGAGGGACTTGATGCCCGCGAGGTCGGCGATCAGCTCTTCGGTGAGGCCGTCGGAGAAGTACTCGTTTTCGGCGTCGTCGCTGCGGTTGACGAAGGGCAGAACCGCGATGCCGGGGCGGCGGTCATCAGAAACCACGGACGAAACCGTGGGAGCAGCCTCTCCACTCTCGGGGGGCCACTGATCCGCCCGGAGTCCTCTTCCAATCCCGCCTTGCAAAGCCCGTCCATGAGCTGATCGACCAGCTCCGGTTCAAACCACTTCCCCATCAGCTCTCGGCCCGATTGCGCAAAATCCGATTTCTGCACCATCAGATCATCGAGGGCCTTGCGTGCAGCCTTTGGCTCACCGAGCTGGCCATGGGCCGCGGCGAGGATCACATTGATCCAGAAACCTCGGGAGAATTTGCCGTGACGGCCTCGTCGACGGCAGCCCGGTAGTTTGTCCTGCGGTACTCGTCGACGCCGAGGGGCGCCCTGTACCAGCCGGGATGATGGGGATTCAGCTCCATCGCCTGGCGGATGAGCCCGCAACCGCGCTCCCCGTCGCCCAGAAAAGTGATCAGAAAAAAGGCCTCGTTGCTGCCCGTCGAGAGGATTCAGGGCCATGGACCGTTCGGCAGCAGTCAGACAGCCCGCGGGTCTCCTTGCGGAAGAACAGAACCACCGCCAGAACCTGCAGCGCGAGGTGGTTCGACGGGGCGAGGTCGACGGCCCGACGGGCCGCCTCGAGAGCCCGGTCGAGGGAGCCCGGCCTCGGGTTGAAATCGTGCGCGAATTCGGCCAGTAGACCCACGCCAACATCGCCGAACAATCGGCGTTGGACGGCGCTTGCTCGACGGCCTGCTCCAGCGCCTCGCGCGCCTCGGCATGCTCTTGCGGGCTCAGACGGAAGTGATAGCCGAATCCGCGCATCAGCGCCTCGTCAGGGAGTGATCTCGTCGAGCGGCTTCCCCGGACGGCCTCGCTGATGGCGCGCGCGAGCACACCGAAATGGTCCGCGCAGGTGGAGACGATGCGGGGAACGAGGTCGTCCTGCAGGGCGAAGAGCTCTTCCGGAACGAAATCCCTGTCATCGGCTCGGCCCAGAGGTGGGTCCCGGAGACCGTGTCGACGATCTGCACCGCGATGCGGAGCTTCGTCCCCGCCTGGCGCAGGCTGCCCTCCATCACGTATCGCGCACCCAGCTCTTCACCCACCGCCCGAACATCGACCGCTTCGCCGGCGTATCGCAGCGTCGAGCTGCGGGCGATGACACGGAGATACGAAAAACGCGACAGCCCGGTCACGATGTCCTCGGAGAGACCCTCAACCAACATCCCGAGATCGTTGTTCCCACCGCTGAATTTGAAAGGCAGCACCGCAACCCAGAAACCCTCGTCCATTCGCTGCTCGCCCGAAGCGAGGCGGACGGGCACAACGTCTCCAGACCGTCCTCGTCGGCGATCTCGAGCCCCGCCTTGCTCAAGCCCTCCATCAGCTGTTCCACCAGGTCCGGTTGGATCCACTTTCCATGCAGCTTCCGCGCGACCTTGCCGTAATCGGGTTTGAGGGTGAGCATGTCCTGGAGCGATTTGTGCGCCGCATCCATCTCGCCGAGTTGGGCATAGCACATGGCGAGAACGGCATGTTGATAGAAATTCTCTGGTGTATTGAGCTTGAGCGCCAGTTCGAGTGCGCGGCGGTAGTCTTTCCTGCCATAGGCATCGTGCCATGCGGTGTAGTGGTACACCCCAGCGGAGTTCGGGTTCAGCCCCTGCCCTCGCTCCGCCAGAGCACAACCGCGCTCCCAATCTCCCGAATAGGCGATCAGCAATCCCATGAACGCAACCGTCGCGCCATCCATGGGGTTGAGGGAGACGGCGCGTTCCGCTGCGACCCGGGAAGCCGGGAACTCACGCCGGAAGAAGAGAGCCTGCGCCAGCGCGTAGTACGGAAGGGAATGTGACGGCGCAGCCTGGACCGCTTTTCGCGCGGCTTGAAGTGCCTTTTCGAAATATTCCGGGTTCTCGTTGTCCCAGTGTCCCCACTCATTGGAGTACATCAGCGACAGCATCGCCCAGCAGTCGGCATTTCCCGGAGATTGTTCGACAGCGCGTTCGAGGCAGCTCCGGGCCTCGGCCAGTGCTTCGGGGGTGAAGCGCTCGTTGTAACCGAAGCTGTGCAGCAGGGCTTCGTATGGGGTCAGTTGATCGGCGGGTTTGAGCCCCACAACCTCACTCATCCGGCGCGGCAGAATGCCGTGCATGTCCGCAACCGTCGAGACGATCCGCGGGACCAGGTCGTCCTGCAGTTCGAAAATCGATTCGGGGCTGAAGGAGCGATCGTATGTCTCGGCCCACAAGTGGGCGCCGGAACCGACGTCGACCAGTTTGCACCGTGAGCCGAAGCCGGGCACCGGCCTGGCGGAGGCTCCCTTCCATCACGTAGCTCGCGCTGATTTCATCGCGGATGGGTGCGACCACCGCCGATTCCCGTTCGGCCGAACCGCCGGAGACCACCCGCAGATAAGAGAACCGCGACAACCCGGTCATGACGTCCTCGGTCAGACCTTCGGCCAGCGCCTCGATATCAGTATTGCCACCGGAGTACTTGAACGGCAGCACCGCGACCAAGAAGCCTTCGTCCGCATTCACGCCGTTCGAGGAGGCGGTGGAAGTCGCCAACGGTCGGGGAACCGTGCCCGAAGGTCCGACTGCCGAACGATACTCAGGTGGAGCCGTCGCTCGCTCTTCTTGCAGCGCCTTCAGTTCATTGAAGACATCGCGCGCCGTCTGGTAACGGTCACGACGTTTCTTCTCGAGACAGCGGCCGATGATTCGTCCCAGGTGGCGCGGCAGATCGGATCGCAGCTCCACCACCGGCGTTGGCGCATCTTTCAAAATCGACGACATCAGTGCCGGCGAGCTCTTGCCCTGAAAGGGTCGTTCGCCGAGGGCCATCTCGTACAACAGAATGCCGAGCGAAAGATGTCGGTTCGATGGTCGACGGCCTCACCCTCGATCTGTTCCGGCGACATATAGGGCATCGTGCCGACAACCGTTCCGATCCCCGTCAGCGCCTCGGTCGGAAGCTCTGTGGAGTCGGATGGGTCGCCAACCTCCTGCAGCTTGGCAAGCCCGAAGTCCAACACCTTGAGTCGTCCGTCGGCGTCGACCATGACGTTCGGGGGTTTGAGGTCGCGGTGGATGACGCTCTTGTCGTGGGCCGCCGATATCGCCTCGGCCAGGGGTGTGGCGAGGTCGAGGAAGACCGAACTCCATGCCACCTTCCGGAACAGTTTATCCAGACTCCGGCCCTCGATCAGCTCCATGGTCAGGAAGCGGACACCTTCCGCCTCCTCCACCGAGTGGATGGTGACGATGTGGGGGTGGTTGAGCGACGCCACCGCACGCGCCTCGCGCCGAAGCGGTCGAGCCGCTGTGGGTCGTCCACAAACTCGCCGGCAGCACCTTGAGCACGACCTCGCGGCCGAGCTTCGCGTCGGTCGCACGACACACCTCCCCCATCCCCCCGGCGCGAGGGCCGCGGTGATGCGAATAGTGGGCGAGCGTCCTGCCGATCACGTCGTGCATGTCCATCCTCACTCTTCGAAATTCAGCTTCTTCATCAGCGCGGCAAAGCGCGGGTCCGAGCGCAGCGGATCGAGGGCATGGTCGTCTGACCACCCGAGCCCCTGTGAATCCGATGCGTAGGCCTGGTCGAACAAGCTCACCGCCCGCGGATAATCCCCAGACCAGCGACCAGCGCGTTGTCGAACGGGGTGGCCGTGCCATCGAGTGACATCGCCTTCAAATCCTCGACCTCCGCCAGCGCGCGGTCGCGATCCCCGGACGCCCCGTAGGCGTAGGCGAGCCAGGCGCTGACAAAGGCCGGCGACCCCATCGTCTTCGATTTCTCGAGGTGAGCAATGGCGTCGGAGAGTTTCCCGGCCTGGATGTCGATCCATCCATAGGAGAATTCAGGAAGAAATAGGTCGGATCGAGATCCTCCGCTGCTTCGCCATCTCCTTCGCCGCCTCAAAATCGCCCTGCCAGGCAAAGGCGGATGCCGTCGATCAGGATCTGCGGGTTGAGCGGGTCGAGCTCCGCCGCGAGCCTGGTCTCGGCGATTGATTGATCGTACGACCCTGGAAGGCCAGACCGAGGGCGAACTGATCGTGGGCGAAGGCGTAGTTCGGGTTGAGTCGAACGCCCGGCGGTACTCGGCTTCGCAGCCTTCCCAGTCGGACTCGTAGAAGAGTTCGACGTGGCCAGCGAAGCGTGACCCTCGGCCGAGGTGTCGTCGAGCGTATGGCCTGCTCGGCGGCGGCCTTCGCCTTCGGCCTCGCCTCGAGGCGGTGATGAACCCTTCGTCGTAGCCGGCCCAGAGGTAGGCGTCCGACAAACCCGAGAGGGCGGGCACGAAGTCGGTCAGCTCGAGCGCGTCCTCGAAACGGGCGATCGCCTTCTCCAGATCTCGTCGCTGGGCGGTTGAAGAAGTACCGGCCCTTGAGATGGCGTCGTAGGCCTCGGTTCACGGTCTGCGCGCTGCCCAGTCGCGACTGCTCTGCCGGCGTCAGCTGCACGTCGATCTCGCGGCGATGGCCAAGGCGAGCTCATCCTGCAGCGCGAGAACGTCTTTCGAGCTGCGTTCGAAACTCTTGGACCACAGATGCCGGTCTGCCACGCGTCGATCAGCTGTGCATTGATCCGGACCTTGTCTCCGGATCGCAGACCGAGCCTTCCACGAAGGCGTCGACATCGAGCGCCTCTGCGATCTCGGCCCGACGATCGATTGCCGCCGCCGAACTGCATCGCCGAACCGCGCAGATCACCCGGATCCGGCTCATGCGCGCGAGGTCCGAGGTGAGCCGTCGGTCATCCCCTCGGCGAAATAGTCCTGGCTCGGATCGCGGAGTAGTTGTCGAGCGGCAGCACGGCGATCGATCGGATCGGGCCCCTTCGCGGTGCCCTGGCCCCGACGGTCGGTTCGGAATGCCGAAGACGCCACCGCGCCAAGCAGGATCGCGATGCCGCCCGCGATGAGGAGGCCTCGCATCTGCGGCCGCTGCCTGTTCAGGGGGTCGGTCGGTCACTCCCATCCCGAGGCAGGTTCTGCAGCGCGTCATGAAGATCGGTCATGCTCGGGAAGCGCGCGTCGGCTCCTTTTCGAGACAGCGGCTGATGATTGCAGCAATCCGTCCGGCAGACCGGCACGGACACCCGCAGGAGCCGGTGGCGTGTCACGAGGATGGCAGACGCGAGCTCCGCTGAGGACTGTCCCTGGAACGGGCGGCGCCCGGTCGCCATCTCGTAGAGCATCACGCCGAAGGAGAAAATATCGATCTGTTGATCGACCGCGCGGCGCGATCTGCTCCGGCGACATGTAGGGCATGGTGCCCATCACCACCCCTTCGCGGGTGTGGAGGTCGGTCTCATCGCGCATCCCGAGGCTCATCGCATGATGGTGCGGCGACTTGGCGAGCCTGAATCCAGACCTTTACCCGCTCGTCACCAGCCACCATCCACGTCGCAGGCTTCAGATCGCGGTGGACGATGCCCTCGGCGTCGGCCGCGACCAGGGCCTCGCAGTGGCAGTACCGATCTCGAGGATCGGGCGACGTCGATCCCACCCTCGGCGATGAGGTGATCGAGGGTCTCCCTTCGACCAACTGCATCGTCAGGAAGTGCACGTCGTCGGACTCCTCGACGAGTAGACGTCACCACTCCGGGGTGGTCGAGCGCGGCCAGCATGGCGGCCTCGCGACGAAGCGATCGAACCGCTCCGGGTCGGCGGCGATCTCGGCCTGGAGGATCTTGAGCGCGACATCCTCTCCAGTCCGTGTCGGTGGCGCGCCTCACCTCCCCGATTCCCCCGGCGCCGAGGGATTCGGTAATGCGGCGATGCGTGAGCATCTCGTCGATCATGGCTCACCTCTTCGAAGCGTATGGTCCGTGACATGACAGGTTCAAGACTCGATCCTCTTCACTCCTCGATGTGTCCGTCCTCGCCCTCGAAAAGTCGCTGTTCCAACGGTCGCAGCGTGAGGATGGAGCTTCACGATCGAGCCTTTCCCACTCCCGCCTGGCCCGCTCCATCGCCTGGCGGAAGCGTGCCTCGCCGCGAATGCTGTCCAAGGTCCAATCGTGTTCGGAGAGAAAGGGGTAATTGATCATCCCGTGATCGATCGCCCGGTCGAGCCAGTGCAGCGCCTCGTCCTTGGCGCCGACCGCGGCATGGGCACTCGCCAGGACCCAGGGGACCTCCGCATCCCACGCGGCAACCTGTTGATACGGGCCGTCGGCGAGCCGCAGGACCTCCGCGCGGTCCTTCCGCCAGGCCGCCCGGCAAAGCCCCATCCACCACGTGCCGACGTCCGAGTCCGGCTGAGCGGCCACCGCCTCGGTCAACGCCTCCGCCTCGTCGAACCGCCGGGCGTAGCTCAGGGCCATGACGTAGTTCGCTCGCCAGACCGGGGTGACCGGATCGAGGTCGAACATGCGGCGCGCAGGCTCCACCGCCTCCGAGAACCGGCCGGCGAACAACGGCACCATGGCGTTCACCAGCAGGCTCATCGCGTTGAGCGGATCGATGTCGACCAGCCGTGCCGCGAAAGGCGCCGCAGCGTCCGGCTTCCCGCCCAGCCAGCCGAGCGTGTGGGTGTACAGCTGAAGCGCCACGATCTCGTTCGGAAAGGCCTGCAACACGCGCCGCAAGCTCCGGCCGCAGCCGTGAATGTCACCCCGGGCCAGCTGGGTCTGCGAACGCACCAGGTACCCGCGCGGCGATTCGGGCTCGAGCGCGAAGATCTTGTCCACGCACCATTCCGCCTTGTGGATGAACTCCTCTTCGCGCCCGATCGCGGCTCCGATGTTGACGTACTGGAAGTACGCCTCGCCGAGTCCCTGATAGATCAGGGCGTTGTCGCCGACCAGCCCGAGCGCGGCTTCGAGATGGCTGATCGCCAGGTCCAGGCTGCCGGGCATGAAGCTCCAGATCTCGCTTCGCGCGCGGAGATAGCTCTCCTGGGCGCGGACGTCGGCGATCGGCCGCTCGGCGAGCTGCGCGGCCTCTTGCGGCGTCAGCCGAATCTCGAGAGCGTCGACGATCGATCGTGACACGCGCTCCTGGATGTCGAACACGTCGTCCAAGGTGCCCCCGTACTTGTCGGCCCAGAGCTGGGCGTCGTTCGGCGCGTCCACCAGCCGCGCCGTGATCCGCAGGCTGTTCGCCGCGCGCCGCACGCTGCCTTCGAGCACGTACCGGCAGGCGAGGTCCCGGCCGATGGCCGCGAGGTCGCGCTGTCGCCCTTGAGACGCATCGCCGAGGAGCGGGAGATCACGCGCAGTGCCTGGACCTGCGACAGGTCGGTGATGATCTCGTCGGTGAGCCCGTCGCTGAAGTACTCGGTGTCGGGATCGGGGCTCAGATTGGCGAACGGGAGGACGACGATCGACTTCGTCTCGGCCGATGCCTGCTGAAACTGAGCATACGCCACGTGTGCAACCGCCTGTACGCCGATCGGGGGAGTCGCCCTTCGACCCTTGCATCGCGCAGTCGCTCGCAGACGTTCCGTGCCGACTGCAAACGGTCAGCAGCGCACTTTTCCAGGCAGGTCCGATCACGTCGACGAATCCGGGCGGCAGTTCACTCCGCACCTCACCAAGCGGAGGCGGGACGTCGCGCAGGATGGCGGAGGCGAGCCGCGAAGACTGTCCCTGAAACGGCGACCGGTCGCCATCTCGTAGAGGCATCACGCCGAAGGAGAAGATATCTGTCCGTTGATCCACCGCACGCCCGTCGATCTGCTCCGGAGACATGTAGGGCATGGTCCCATCACCACCCCTCGCGGGTGTGGAGGTCGGTTTCCATCTCGGAATCCAGGGGCCCATCGATGGCGGTGCGGCGATCTTGGCGAGGCCGAAATCCAAAACCTTGACCCGTCCGTCACCAGCCACCATCACGTTCGCCGGCTTCAGATCGCGGTGGACGATGCCCTTGGCGTGGGCCGCGGCCAGGGCCTCCGCGAGCGGCAGTGCCGATCTGGAGGATCCGGTCGACGTCCATCCCACCCTCGGCGATGAGGTGATCGAGGGACTGCCCTTCGACGAACTGCATCGTCAGGAAATGCACGCCGTCGGACTCCTCGACCGAGTACACGCCGACCACTCCGGGGTGGTCGAGCGCGGCCAGCATGGTGGCCTCGCGACGGAAGCGATCCAACCGCTCCGGGTTGGCGGCCATTTCGGCCGGCAGGATCTTGAGGGCGACATCCCGCCCAGCTTGGTGTCGGTGGCGCGCCACACCTCTCCCATTCCCCCGGCGCCGAGGGCCGCGGTGATGCGGTAGTGGGCGAGGGTCCGGCCGATCACGGTTGGGCTCCCTCGAGATTCATCCGTCTCAACAAGTCCGGATATCGGGGATCGCCGCGGAGTGCGTCGAACATGGGGTGGACCGCGAGGTACCACAAGAGCGGTTCGTATTCGTCGATGGCGCGCTGCGCGTACTCGATCGCTTCGTCCATCTCGGAGCAGACCGCGTGCACGAGGGCTCGTGCGAGTGGGCTCTGATAGGCACCGGTGCCGGTATCGAGGAGCTGCCACGCCTCGTCATGCTCGCCGGCCAGCGCGAGCGACAGAGCTAGTGCGTTCAGGAGTGCCTTCCCAGTTCCGTGATCGTCGATCGCCCGCCGCCCGATGGCCAGAGCTTCCTCGAAGCGCTGCTGGAAGGCCAGGGCGTAAATGAGTTCCACCTGCACCAACAACTGCCCCGGGTCGAGGGCAAGGCCCCGCCGGCACGTTGCTTCTGCCTCCGCAAACCTCCGTGAGCACGTCAGGACCCTCCCTCGGTTGCCGGCGTAGAGCGCCGACAGGGGATCGAGCTCGACCGCGCGATCGAGCTCCGACAGGGACTCCTCCAGCCGGCCCAGTGCCAGGAGGCTGCCCAAACCGTACAGCTCGTGGACCCGAGCAGATCCGGGCGCCAGCTCGAGGGCTCGGCGATAGTGGCGCTCGCCCTCGGACCAGTCCCGATCCATCCAACCCGCCAGGATCGCCACGGTCGCCTGGGCTTCTCCATGGTGCGGGTCCAGCTCGAGGGCCCGCTCGGCGAGGGATTTTGCCTGCGGGAGCACCTCGCGGGGGTCAGCGAACATATAGCCCATCATGACGTTGTAGAAAACCTGCAGGACGAGGGCGTCCGGGTAATCGGGTTCGATCGAGAGCGCCTGCTGGATGCAGGCGAGGGCCCGCTCGGCGGCAGTGGGCGTGAACTGGGAGAAGAAGTGACGAGCCTCGAGCAACGCATCAAGGGCCGCGACGTTGGATCTCTCCCTCGTGGCCGGTTCGCCGGTGCCCAGGCTGAGGTGGAGCTTGTCGACGATCGCGGCGGCGATCTCGTCCTGGATCGCGAAGACGTCGACGAGTTCGCGGTCGAAGCGCTCGCTCCAGATGTGCGAGTCGTCGGCGACATCGATCAGCTGCGCGGTGATCCGCAGCTTCTGCCCCGCCTTGCGAACGCTCCCCTCGAGCAACGTCTCCACCCCCAACGCCTCGCCGACCTTGCGCAGGTCCTGCTCGCCCCGGAAACGAAAGGCCGACGTGCGCGCGATCACCCGCAGCCCAGGGAGCCGGGTCAGGGCGTTGATGATCTCCTCCGACAAGCCGTCGCTGAAGTACTCGTTCTCGGCATCGGCGCTCATGTTGACGAACGGCAGCACGGCGATCGATTTTTCCGGACTCGGATCAGGGTCGGCTGCGCTCCCGGATTGCACACTGGAGAGCGACGGCGGCAGGCCGACGCGCTCGAGAAAACTCTCAAACCTCGGGTCCGACCGCAAGGGATCGAAGGGCGCCATACCGGCGAAGGAGAGGATCGGCTGCAACTCCTCCTCGGAGCGACCGAGAACCTCCCAGGCACCGTCCATATCTCCGAGGGCGGCGAGAATCCAGGCCTCGGAGACCGCCGTCGGTGCAGGTTTTGGACGAGATCGCAGCTCGTCGAGAACCGCCTCGGCCTCGTCGCGCCGGCCGGCAACAGCCAGCCCCCAACCATATATTCCGAGGATGAAGCCGCCCCTCCGTGAGAGCCGAACCGCCGCTTCCAGCTCCTCGACCCCCTCGTCGATGCCGCCCGTCACAACCTTGGCAATTCCGGAGCAGTACAGGGCGAGGGTGTTTTCGCGCTCGAAGGTCTTCGCCTGGTCAGCGGGTTCGATGGCCTGCCGCGGGCGGCCCAGCGTCAGTCGACCGCACGCCGTCATGGCATACGGAAAAGGGGCCAACGGATCGATCTCGCAGGCCGCCGCAAACGCAGTCTCCGCTTCGTCTCGACGTTGGTGCGCGCTGTGAAGGAATCCGAGCCAACAGTGGGCCTGGACAAAGGTCGGCTGGAGCTCGATCGACCGGCGCAATGCGGCCTCCGAGTCCTTCCACCTCGTCTCACAGAACGCGATCATCCCCTCCACATAGCAGCCCTCGGCAGATTCACCCTGCAGGCGAGAGGCGGTTGCGAGCGCATCCTTCGCCGTCTGGTAGGCCTCGCGGGCCGGGATCAGACTGTAGACGGCGGCGAGGGTCGTGACCTCCGCCTTGCCGATCCACGACGGAGCATGTTCCGGGTCGATGGCCACGGCCTCATCGAAGTACTTGAGGGCCTTCGCGTGGTCGTTCTTCGAGTAGCGATAGTGGCGTCCCTTGAGGTAGAGGCGGTAGGCCTCGAGGTTACCGACCTGCTCCCGCGCCGGAACTGTCCGCTCACCCGAATCCAGACGGGACGTCACCGCCTCGACGACGCCGGCGGCGATCTCGTCCTGAATGGCGAAGACGTCCTCGGCCTCGCGGTCGTAGCGTTCGGACCAGAGCTGGTAGCCGCTCTCGATCTCGGTCAGCTGCGCGGTGACCCGCAGCCGGCTGCCCGCCATCCGCACACTGCCCTCGAGGACCTGGCCGACCGCCAGTGCGCGTCCGATCGCCTTGAGGTCGTTGCCTTCCTCGACGGCGCGGAAGGCCGATGTCCGGGAGGCCACACGGATACCGTCGACGTGGACCAGGGCGTTCATGATCTCCTCGGCCATGCCTTCGCAGAAGTAGTCCTGGTCCTTGTCGGGGCTCATGTCGGTAAAGGGCAGGACCGCGATCGCGACCGGACCGCGCTCCGGTTCGCTTCCGGTCTTCTCCTCCCCTGTCGACTCAACCTGCGGCCGCTCAGCCCCCAGTACCTTCAGGCCGGCTTTGGCGAGGCCGTCGACGATGCGAGCCTCGAGATCCGGCACGGCGTAGACCCAGGGGTCGAGCCCCACCCTTTTGTAGTCCGCCTCGAAATTCGGCCAGACCCGGAGCAGGTCGCGCGCCGCGGCTTCCGCGGCCGTTCGTTTGCCGAGCTGGGCATGGGCCAGGGTCCGTGCCAGCGGGTCCCCCCAGTACTCCGGCATGTTGATCTGCTGCGCGATCTCGAGTGCCTCGGCATCGCGTCCCTGGAGGTAGGCGTTCATGAACGGCGAGAACCGGTACCAGCCGGGATGGAGGGGGTTGAGCTCCATCGCCTTGCTGGCCAGCTCGACACCCTTCTCGAAGTCGCCTGCGTAGCCGAAAAGAATTCCGAGCATCGCCATGGTGTCGGTGGAGCGGCGGTTCAGCTCGAGGGCGCGGATCGGCGGCGGACCGGAAGGCGCCCGGGTTCTGACTGTGGAAGTACGCTTGCGCGAGGTAGAAGTGCGCCAGCTGGCTGGACGGGTCGGCCTCCACTGCGCGCCGCGCGATGGCCAGGGCGCGATCGAGGGGGTCGGGACGCGGGTTGAAGTCGTGGTTCGCCTCTTCGATACAAAGACCCGCCAGGGCGGCCAGAACCTCGGCATTGTTGGGGTCCCGTTCGGCGGCATGCTCGAGCGCCGTGCGCGTGACGAGGTGGTCCTCTGCACTCACTCGCTGCCGGTAGAGGAAGAGTCGCAGCACCGCTTCGTGTGACGTCATTGATTCGGGGTGTTTTGAATCGGTCTCGATCGCCATCGAGCGGGTCAGCGCCCCGTGGGGGTCGGCGACCGTCGCCACCACCCGATCGGTGAGCTCGTCCTGTAAGTCGAAGACGTCGGCCGCCTCGAGGTCGCGGTCGTAGGTTTCCGACCACAGATGGGTGCCGGTCGAAGCGTCGATCAGGTTCAAGCCGAGTCGGATCCGGGACCCCGCCCGGCGGACGCTCCCCTCCATGACGTAGCGGACGCCCAGCTCCGTGCCCACCTGCCGGACATCGGTCGCCTCACCACGATAACGGCGGGTCGATTTGCGGGCGACCACGAAGAGGTACGAAAACCGCGACAGCCCGGTCGCGATGTCCTCTTCGAGGCCATCGGCAAATCTCTCGATTTCCGAGTCGCCGGTGGGGCAGCCGAGCGGCAGCACCGCGATCCACGGCACATCGCTGCGCCTGATCTGTGAGCTGCTCGTGCGGGCTTGCTGCGCGCTTTGCGACGGCGGAACGACCGGCGGGCGCGGGTGGCCGGTCGCAGTTGACTCCCTCCGCAGCGCCTTGAGCTCGTTGAACACGTCGCGCGCGGTCTGGTAGCGGTCGCGCCGGTCCTTCTCGAGACAACGGCCGATGACCCGAGCCAGGTGGCGCGGCAGGTCGTCACGGATCTCGATGACGGACGACGGCACGTCCTTGAGGATCGACGACATCAGAGCCGGCGAACTCGAACCCTTGAAGGGCCGTTCGCCGATCGCCATTTCATACAGCAGCACCCCGAGCGAAAAGATGTCTGTGCGGTGGTCGACGATCTGGCCCTCGATCTGCTCCGGTGACATGTAGGGCACCGTGCCGACGATCATCCCGACCCCTGTCAGGGCCTCGGTGGGGAGCTCGCTCGAGTCCGACGGGTCCTTCGTGTCCTGCAGCTTGGCGAGACCGAAATCCATCACCTTGACCCGGCCCTCGCCGTCGACCATGACGTTGGCCGGTTTGAGGTCGCGGTGGATCACGCTTTTGTCGTGCGCTGCCGAGATAGCTTCCGCGAGCGGGGTCGCCAGATCGAAGAAGGCCGCGAGATCGAACCCGCCCTCCGGGATCATCCCGTCGAGGGTCTTCCCCTCCACAAGCTCCATGGTCAGAAAGCGGATGCCGTCGGCATCCTCGACCGAGTAGATGGTCACGATGTGGGGGTGGTTGAGCGAAGCCACCGCGCGCGCCTCGCGTTCGAAGCGATCGAGGCGCCCGGCGTCTTCCGCAAACTCCGACGGCAACACCTTCAGCGCGACATCCCGCCCCAGCTTCTCATCGGTCGCGCGCCACACCTCCCCCATCCCGCCGGCGCCGAGGGCCGCGGTGATGCGGTAGTGGGCGAGGGTCGTGCCGATCATTCAGCGTCCTTCATGAGCGCATCGATCATCTCGAGGTGATTCGGCATCCCGATGTCGATGCACACCGTGCGCGCCTCGGTCAACAGCGCCCGCGCCCGGTCGGCGTCGCCGGTTTGTCCGCGGTCGAGGAGCATGCGGGCAAACCAGAGGCGAACCTCCGGCTGCTCCGGGAGATGGGGTGTCTCGTCGGCCCGCCGCAAGGCGTTCTCGAAGTGGACCTCGGCGTTCGACCACGTGCCGCCAGCGGCGGCCGCGATCCCTGCAACCTTCTCGACGAGAATGCCCGGCCAGATGAAGACGGCGCCCTGGTCCATCAACTGGAGGACGAGGGGCAGGAGCCGCGCCGACTCTTCGCGGCGCCCGAGCCGCGCGGCCGCTTCGACCGACGCCAGCAAGATGCTCCAGGAGCCCGCGCCGTTGACCTCGCCCGGCCGCGGCAGCCGAGGTGCCAGCTCGTCGAGCATCGTCGCGGCCCGTTCCTCTTCAACGGAGGCAAAGAAACGGAGCGCGTGCGCAGCGTCGAAACCGGCGTACGAGCCGAGCAGTGGTATCGCCAGGGCGTCTTCGAATCCCCGGCGCGCGGCCTCAGCCTCACCCTGCAGCCAGACCAACCAGGCGTCAATGGTCAAGGCGATGTTGACGAAGACACTCTCTCCCGCGCGGAGCAGGTCTGCCGCCCGCCGCATGTGCTCCCGCGCCGCCTGAAGGTCGCCTTCGGCGAGGGCGGCAAAGGTCCGCCCGCTGCTCGAAAAGATCATGGTGCCGTTGTCGCCTGTCAGTTCTGCAAGCGGCTCCGCTTCGTCCGCGAGCACGTGGGCCCGCGCAGGGTTGCCCGACCACGGCTGGAGCTCCATTGCGGTACCGAGGATGTTCGACCGAAGCCAGGAACGCCCCAGGCGGCGGGCGAGCTCGAGCGCGCGGTTGCTAGCCTCGAGCCAGCGGTTGATCTGGAACGTGTGGGCGCAGTGGAGACTTTGCATGCCGAGGGCTACCGCAAGCGCCGAAGGTTCGGCGAGCGCCTCGGCCATGGCCACGGCATCGGACAGCATGCCTTCGCCGCCTCCGTAATCGCCAGCGTGGTTCTTTGCGAGACCGTGCGAGGCCAACAGGCGACAGCGGACGAGGGACGGTTCGTCACTCGCACCCTCGAGCCCCCGGGTCGTCAGATCCATCACCTTGACGGTGTCGTTCTTCCAGAGATACAGCCAGGACAGATCCGCGCACACCTCGGCAACCAGATCGGACCGGCCGGCGCGTTCCAGCCCCGGAAGGGCCTCGTGCCAGGTTGTCTCGGCGGCGTCCCAGCGGCTCAGCGATCGATTGGCCAGACCGTGCTGGAAGAGGATCTCGGCCCTTTCGCCGTCTTCGAGGTCCTCCTCGAGTACCAGAGCCTCGTCGTAATAGCCCAGGGCTTCTTCCGCGGCGGCGGCCGCCAGCGCCCGATCACCGGCCAGACGGAGGAAACGCCGAGACCTTGTCGGCTCCGCCCGGGCCCCGGCTGCGACCAGGTGCCGCGCAATCTCGGCCGCGTGGTCGTCGAGCCGCGCACCGTGCACCTCCTCGATCGCGTCGGCGATCACCAGGTGGAGGCGCTGGAGGCGCGGCGCGGATTGACCGGTCAGAAGGGTCTGGCGCACCAGTGCATGGCTGAACTCGTAGCGTGCGCCGCGGCCCTCCGGCGCCGGGAGCACCAGCCGCGCCGCCTCGGCCTCCTCGATCGCATCAAGGATCGCTTCCGGGTCGCGGACGCTCTGTTCGAGCACCGCGAGGTCGAAACGCAAACCCATCGCCGCAGCGGTCGTCAACATCTTCCGTGCCGTTTCGGACAGACGCTCCAGCCGCCGCCCGATGACCAGCCGCACGCCGTCGGGCACATCCAGGCATTCGATGTCGAGATCGGCCCGCCACCGACCCTGTCCGTCGAACAACGCACCCTCCTCGGACAGGTGGCGGAAGACCTCCTCGACGAAGAACGGGTTGCCCTCGGTGCCGCGATGAACGGCCCCGACCAGCGTGGCCGGTGGATCGGCTCCCCCGAGTGCGGCCAGGAGATCTGCCACGGCGGGCTCGGCAAGCTGCTTGACCTGGACCCGCTCCGCCAGCCGCTGGCGCACGAGCGTCGGCATCGTCTTCGCGAACGCCTCACCCATGTCGGCCTCGGCATCACGGTAGGTGCCGACCATCAGGAGCGGCATCCCGGCAAGCCGCGGCGCGAGGTGCTCGAGCAGCGCCAGGCTCGATTCGTCCGCCCAGTGGATGTCGTCGAGCATCATGACCATCGGAATCGCAGCGCTCGCACGGGTCAGGAACTCGAGCACGCTGTTGAAGAGGTAGCGCTGTTGCTGGTCTGGCGGCAACGGTTCCGGGTCGGAGATGTCCGGGAAGTGCCGCCTGAGCTCCGGCAACAAACGCGAGATCTCGGCGGCGTTGTCTCCCAGCAGATGTCGCAGGTCGTCTGCCGGCACCAGGCGCACCATCTCTTCGAGGATCTCGCTGGCCGTCACGAAGGGCGCCGACCGGTCCTCGTAGGCGTGCCCGGTCAATGCCAGCATCCCGCGCTCACGACCGTCCTCGAGGATCTCGCCCGCCAGCCGGGTCTTGCCGACCCCCGGCTCGCCACCGAGCAGGACCAGGCCACCGCGCCCCTCCGCCGCCTTGTCGAGCATGCGGTCGAGAAGTGCGCGCTCGGCGTCGCGACCGACCAGCGGTGCGCGGCCGACCGCGCCCACGGTCGTCTTGACGGTTGACGGCGCGCCCGGAAAGCGCCTTTCACGCAGTGCCCGGAGGCCGGGGTGGTCCGGGGGAAGCTCGTGGCCGGTCAACACCCCGTGGAGTAACCAGAAAACGAGCGGCAAACGCCGGTCCGTGGCGGCGTTGAGGTGTGGCAGCGCCGCCTCCACGTCCCGTTCGGCGAGAGCGATCGCCGCCAACGTGATGAGGTCCATGCGCGGGTCGTCCCGCTGCTCGTGCAGACGATCCAGGATCCGCCGGGCCTCGGGCTCGCGCCGCCCAGTTGCAGGATCGACGCCAGGCGCGCTTCGAAGACCGGGTGGTGCCCGGTGAGCTCGCAGGTCCTTTCCATCCACTTCGCGGCCTCCGCAAACCGCCCCGCATGCGTCAATGCGATCGCCAGGAAGTTGGTGAGATCGAAGTACCTGGGGTGCTGGGCGATCGCCTCGCGGAGGATGTGCTCTCCTTCCTCCTGACGTCCGCTGCAGCACAGCGAAAGACCGAGGTGCGAGGCGACGTTGGGGCTGTGGGGATCCAGCGAACGGGCCGCCTGCTGGGCGGCAACTGCCTCGTCGAACCGACCCATCAGAAACAGCAACATCCCGAGCCAGAAGTGCGCCTCGCGCTCGTTCGGGTCGAGTCGGATCGCCTCGTGAAGCTCCTCGATTGCTCCCCGCCAATCGAAATCGCGGAAGAACGACACGCCGGCGCGCGCGACCCGTGCGAGGACGTTGGACGGCTCGGACTCGAACGCGCGCTCGGCCGATCGGAGCGCGTCGTCGAGGTCCGGCCGGCCTCGTTGGGCGCCCCAGTGAGCCGAGAACAGGTGGCCCATCGCCAGGGCGGCGTGTGCCGAAGCAAACCTCGGGTCGAGCGTGGTGGCGCCCTGCAGCTGTTCGATGCCGCGCTGAACCTCGGGTGGCACGAGGGTCCGGACGCCCTGGTTGCCCTGGAGGTAGAGGTCGTAGGCCTCGATGTTCTCAGTGGGCCGCTGACGGATCTGCGCCTCCACATCGGTCGCGAGCTCGGCCTCGAGGGCGTGCGCGATCGCAACGGCAACCTCGCTCTGGACCTCGAAAATATCCTCGAGATCGCGGTCGTACTGCTCGCTCCACAAATTCCGGTCGGTGGCCGCCTCGATGAGCTGCGCCGTCACCCGGACCCGGTTGCCCGCTCGCCGAACCGACCCCTCGAGCACCGTTCCGACCTGGAGCTCGGAGGCGATTTCCCGGATCGACTTCGAGGTGCCTTTGTAGGTCATGGCCGAGGTCCGCGAGATCACGTGCAGCCCGGCGATCTTCGACAGGTTGGTGAGAATCTCCTCCATCACCCCGTCGCTGAAAAACTCGTTGGTAGAGTTCTCACTCATATTGACGAAGGGCAGCACCGCGATCGATTTCACGTCCGACGC
>CAVQSQ010000007.1:0-72169 GCA_963715955.1 Candidatus Sulfomarinibacteraceae bacterium | reverse complement strand
CATCTCCCGGCCCGCGACGTCCTTGCCGTCGATGTGCATCGCGTGGTCGGCGCCCAGACCGGCCCGCACCTCGGCGAGGGCGGCCTCGAAGCGGGTGTGCATCTCTTCCGGGGGGTTGAACATCGTGGAATAGGTGAGCTTGAAGGTCATGACCACTCCAATTCTGTGAGCAGGCGCTCCATCAATCCGAGGGCGTCCGCGAGATCTTTCTCCTCGATCACCAGCGGCGGTGCGAGGATGATGAGGTTGCCGCGGATGGCGAAGGAGACACCCGCCGCCCGCGCACGCTCGACGAATATCTTGAGAGACGGGTGGCTCTCGGGCCACGGCGAGACCGGCTCCTTCGTGGCGCGGTCCCGGACCAACTCCACCACCGCGAAGAGTCCGTGCCCGCCGCGGACATCGCCGATCACCTCGACGCGGTCCTGCATCGCGCGCAATTGTCCGAACAGCTTCGCCCCCAGGGCACCGGGAGCGTTCGATGAGATTTTCGTCCTCGTAGGCCTCGAGCGCCGCCACGCCGGCCGCGCACGACAACGGGTGGCCGCAGTATGTGAGACCCGTGAAGAGCATCTCGTGCTCGAGCCGGGCGGCGATCTCGCGCGACATGACCACGGCTCCGAGCGGCACGTGCGCGCCGGTGAGCCCTTTGGCCAGCGTCATCAGATCGGGGCGGCCCGCCTCGCCGGAGCGCTGCCAGGCGAACCACTCGCCGCAGCGCCCGAACCCGCTCATCACCTCGTCGGCGATGAGGGCCGCGCCGCGGCGGTGCGTCTCCTCGCGCAGCAGGGGCCAGTAGCTGTCGGGGGCGACGATGCCGTTGGTGCCGGCGTTGGATTCCATGAGCACCGCGGCCACCTCTCCCGCACCGTACTCGTCGATGACGTGTCCGACCTGGCGGGCGCTCCGCTCACCGCACTCCGCGTCGGAGACGGCGGCGAAGGGGCAGCGATACGCGTATGGCGGCGGAACGTGGACGACCCGGAGATCGCGGGGATCGACGGTGGAGCGGGTGCGGGAGTCCCCGGACAGCGCCATCGCCCCATAGGTGGCGCCATGGTAGGAGCGGTCGCGGGTGATGACCCAGCCCCTCGGTTTGCCGGCGGCCTGGCGCGCGAACTTGACGGCGTGTTCGTTGGCGTCGGCGCCCCCGAGGGTGAAAAAGACCCGCCCGCCCTCGAAGCCCGATTTCTCCAACAACAGCTCGGCGAGGCGGGCCCGCGGTTCGGCGCCCCACGCCGCCGACGCGTAGCAGAGCTTTTCGGCCTGTTCGCGGATCGCCCGGATCAGGGCCGGGTGCTGGTGGCCGAGGTTCATGCACTCGGACAGGCTGCTCATGTCGAGATAGCGGCGCCCGGCCTCGTCCCAGAACCACGCCCCCTTGCCGCCGGCGATCGTGGGCGCGTCCCAGTCGGCCTGAACGCACCAGCTGTGCAAAACGCTCGAGCGTTCCGGTGTCACTTAACCGACCCTCCCCCGCCGTGGCGAGCATCGGCGACGCGCTCGATGATCATGGCGATGCCCTGCCCGACCCCGATACACATGGTGCACAGCGCGTAGCGCCCACCGCTTCGCAGCAACTGGTACAGGGCGGTGGTGACCAGCCGCGCGCCACTCATCCCGAGCGGGTGGCCGAGGGCGATGGCGCCGCCGTTGGGGTTGATGCGCGGGTCGTCGTCGGCGAGGCCGAGGTCTCTGGTGACCGCGAGCGCCTGTGCGGCGAATGCCTCGTTGAGTTCGATCACATCCATCCGGTCGAGACCCATGCCCGTCTGCGCGAGGAGCTTCTTGACCGCCGGCGCCGGCGCGAACCCCATGATCCGCGGCGGCACTCCGGCCGTCGCCATCGCCACCACCCGGGCCAGGGGCCGCAGACCGTGCTGCTTCGCCGCGGCCTCGGACGCCACCAGCAAGGCGCAGGCCCCGTCGTTGATGCCCGAGGCGTTGCCGGCCGTCACGGTGCCGTTGGTTCTGAACAAAGGTTTCAGCCCGGCCAGTTTTTCGGCGGTCGTGCCCGGCCGCGGGTGTTCATCGCTGTCGATCACCAGGGGGTCCTGCTTGCGGCGCGGCACGGCGACCGCCGTGATCTCTTCCGCGAGATTGCCGGCCGCAGCCGCCGCTTCGGTCTTGGCCTGGCTCCAGGCGGCAAAACGGTCCTGGTCCTCGCGCGAGATCGCGAACTCTTCGGCGACGTTCTCCGCGGTCTCCGGCATCGAGTCGACGCCGTATTGCTCTGCCAGGAGGGGGTTGACGAAGCGCCAGCCGATGGTGGTGTCGAAGATCTCCGCCTCGCGGCTGAAGGCCGCGGTTGCCTTGCCCATCACAAAGGGGGCCCGCGACATCGATTCGACGCCGCCGGCGATCACCAGATCCTGTTCTCCCGCCTTGATGGCGCGGGCCGCGATGCCGACGGCGTCCATCCCGGAGCCGCACAGTCGATTGATGGTCGTGCCGGTGATTTCGGGGGGCAGCCCCGCGAGCAGCAGGGCCATCCGCGCGACGTTGCGGTTGTCCTCGCCGGCCTGGTTGGCGCAGCCGTAGACCACATCGTCGACCAGAGCGGGATCCAGACCCGGATTCCGCTCCATGAGGGCGCGCATCGGCAGCGCCGCCAGATCGTCGGTCCGGATCTGGGCGAGCCCGCCGCCGTAGCGGCCGACCGGGGTTCGCGTGGCATCGCAGAGGAAGGCGTCAGGCATGGTTGGTCTCCCCCGGCATCATAGGCGTTTTCTCCCGACGGCCTCCGCGACAGAGGGGATCAGATCGGCGACGTTCGACTCTCCGGAAGGCACCAGCGAGCGCAGGATCTCGAGCTCCGCCGCCGTCGGCTCCTCGGTCCTCAGGATCTCGGGCGCGACCTTGAGCGGCCAGCTGGTGGCCTCGATCGCCGCCTCGACCGACACCCCCGGGTGGAGGTGGGTCAGAACGAGCTCGCCACTCGCGGCATCCGGTTCGAGGATCCCGAGATCGCTGATCACGGCCTGCGGGCCGCGGCCGGGCACTCCGAGGTCCCGCCGCGAGGTTCCTCCGTGCAGCATCCCGACCGTCGTCATGAAATCGAGCTCTTTGACGAAGGTCCTCGGGTTCTGCGTGAGCAGCACCAGGGTGCGCCGGCAGAAGCCCGCGATCTCCGGCGCGCCGCCGGCCCCGGGGAGCCTGACCTTGGGTCTGCGGTAGTCGCCGATGACCGTCGAGTTGAGGTTGGCGAAGCGGTCGATCTGGGCCGCGCCGAGAAAGCCGGTCCGGATCCAACCGCCCTGCAGCCAGTAGTTGAACATCTCCGGCACCGACACCACCGCCTTGGCCATCCGGCTCAGCTCGGGGTCGCCGATCGAGAGCGGCAGCACCGTCGGTTTGGTGTCGAGGGTCCCGCTCTCGTAGATCATCGAGAGCTCCGGGGCGTGGGTCTGCCGGGCGAGGTTGGCGGCCTTGCTCGGCAGCCCGATGCCGATGAAGACCACGTCGTCGGGCTCGAGCAGGCGCGAGGCGGCGACGACCATCATCTCCTCCGGCCGGTAGCGGGGCTCAGACATAGCCGTCCTCCTTCAGCCGGGCGAGGTAGTGCATGAAATTGTCGCTTTCCAAGACGTAGTGCTGCATCCATTCGCGGAAGCGGTCGAAGTCCTTGCTGACCTCGCCCCACTTCTGGTAGAAGGTGTTGCTCCGGTCGTAACAGCCTTCGGCATAGGAGGGGAAGGCGCCCAACGGCGCCTCGCACACCACGTCGATCGCCCAGCGCGGGATGACGGTGCCGCCCGATCTCTCGTCGACGCTGTCGACGATCTCCTCGACGGTGACGATGCTGCACGCCGCGGCCAGGACCGCCTCCTTCTGCACGCCCAGGATCCCGGTCATCCAGACGTTGCCCTGTCGGTCCGCGCGCTGGGCGTGGATGATCGCCACGTCCGGCCGGTGGGCGGGAATCGCCGTCAGCTGCTCGCCGGTGAAGGGGCACTCGACGGATCGGATGTTGGGGTTGACCTCGGGATAATCGGTTCCTCGATAGCCCTTGAAGAAAGCGCACGGCATCCCCGCCGCACCCGCGGCGTAGGCGTTGGCCATCGCGGCGTGCGCGTGCTCCTCGAATACCATCTCGTGCGGCACGGCCTTTTCATAGGCGTCGCGGAGGCGGAAGAGCGAGCCCACGCCCGGGTTCCCGCCCCACGAGAAGACGAGCTTGTCGGCACACCCCATCCCGATCATCTGGTCGTAGATGATGTCCGGCGTCATCCGGATCAGGGTGAGGTGGCGGATCCCCTGGCGGATGATCTCGGCCCCGGCGGCGTGCGGGATGAGGTGGGTGAAGCCTTCCGCCGCCACCGAGCACCCCGGTTTGACGTGTCTCGCGACGGCCTCGGCGAGTTCCAGAAATTCGGTCATGCTGTTGTCCTCACAACCACCGGCCCGAGTCAGGTCATTGCATGTTCGCTATCCGAACATATGTTCGCTCTGCAGCGAACACAAAACTACCTCCCGCGGGTGCCGGTGTCAACGGCGAACCGTGCGAAGGCGTCGGTGCGATGACGGTCAGCCCGGCAGGGATTCGATCAAGGCCTCGCCGCGCGCGATCAGGTCGTCGTGGTCCTCCGGGGGCGCGAGGCCATCGAGCAGGTCGCGGGTGTGGCTTCGCAGGCGATCTCCGGCTCGCGGGCACCCCTGCTCACGCCAGTCGCCGACCGTCAGATTGGGGAAGATCGCGCTCTCGAAGTAGGCGGTGCGGAAGTGCTCCAGGGTGCCGGGCGCCATCAGGTAGTTGCCGCCCGGGCCCACCTCCGCGATGTCGGCGAGGGCGACCGACGCCTCGTCGACCACGAACCCGGCCGCCAGGCGCCGGGTCTGGGTGATGACCTCGTCAGCGTAGACGATGATCGCCGGCGAGATCGACGTCGAGCCGAGATCGTCGCCGACGAACGGCGCCAGCCCCACATTGCCCAGACAGCTGAGCAGGTGGTTCGCCCACAGGTGGCCGGAGACGATGACGTCGGGCCCCCAGCCCACGCCGCTGCCCGACGTCCCGCAGTGCGGCAGCCGGTAGAAGGCCATCATCTCGGCGCATGCGAGGTTGAGCAGATAACTGATGGGATCGTAGAAATTGGCCATCCCCCGCATGTCGAAATAGGCGGGGAGGATGCCGAGGATGACGGGGGTCCCCTCCTTCATGAGCTGGCTCAAGACCAGCCCCGCCAGCAGCTCGGCGTTGAGCACCACCAGGCTCCCGGCCGGGGTGATCGGCGTGGTGGCCCCTGCCATCCCGTAATTGGAGTAGATGAAGGGCAGCCCCCGCTCGATCGTGATGCGCATCTTGTCGAAGGTCCCGCTGTTGATGACCAGGGGTGTGACCGGGTTGAAGTACGGCACGACGAAGGGCCGCGCGGCGAGGTCCGGGTGCAGCGTCTCCAGCAAATCGAGGACCGCCGGGTAGCTCTCCTCCCGCGACACCAGGAGGACCAACGGCTTGGTGCTGTTTGCGGCCATCTCCAGCGTGGCGTACAGATCGGCGACTTCCGGCCCGACATCGTGGAGGATCCCGACCGTCGAAATCGCATCGAACGATGGCAGGCGCTCCCCCAACCGAACCATCGTCTCCATGTGGCGGCGCTGGAACTCGACCACCTCGTCGCTCATCGGGTCCTGGTAGTTGAGGGCGGTGACGCCGATCCCGAAACGGGTTTCGGCGCCCCCACCGAGCCGGAAGGCGGGCTGCCCCAACCGGTCGAAGATGTCGATCCGGGAGGGAGCCGCCTCGAGGGCCCACTGCACGAGATCGGCGGGCAGGCGGACCCGGTCGTCCTCGACCTCGGCGCCGGCTTCCCCGAGGATCCGTCTGGCATCTTCGGAGTCGACGCGAACCCCGACCGACGCCAGGGTGTGGAGCGAGTGGTCGTGGATCCGGACGATCTGGTCAGCCGTCATCACGCTGATCTGCGGGCGAACGTGCGGCATGGTCCTTCCCTCCAACGGAGTCGATCTTACGCCAATCCCCGGCGCGTCGAGCGTCCGCGGTGCCCGAGGTGTTTGTTAGACTCCGGCCATCGAAAACGTGACGCCGACACGTTGCGCAGGGTCCACGGAGGGTGAGATGAACACTTGTGACCGCAGTTCCGCGAATCCCCGGACGACATGGAAAACGTTCGCGTTCGTGACCCTGTGCCTGCTCGCTCTCCCCGTCGCAGCGATGGGGCAATCCGCCCCCGACATTGCCGAACCGGGCTCGATCGAGGCCATCGCGGCAGCCACCACCGACCCGTCGTTCGTGAGCCCGTGGGTGGCGTATGTCCCGGAGGCCGCCGGAGTGCCCTCCCCCACCGACTATCTCGGGCGCATCGCCGGCGCGCCCGGCGAGCTGACCCGGCCCGAGGAGATCTTCGGCTACCTGCGGGCGCTGGCCGAGGCATCGCCGCGGGTCCACCTCGAGGAGATCGGACGCACCCTCGAGGGGCGCGAGATCCTGCTGGTCGCGATCGCCGACGAGGAGGGCATCGCCTCGCTCGACCGCCTCAAGGCGGCGACGGCCGCCCTCGCCGACCCGCGGCGGACCGATCCGCAGCAGGCCGAGGAGATCATCGCCACTGCACGACCCTTCTACTACATCAACGCCGGCCTCCACGCCGACGAGACCGGGCCGCCGGAGGCGGTGATGGAGCTCGCCTACCGGCTGGCGGTCTCCGACCAACCGATGATCCGCCGCATCCGCGAGGAGCTGGTGGTGCTGATCAACCCGGTCTCCAACCCCGACGGCCGCGCCAAGATGGCGGACTGGTTCTACCGCTACCTCGAGGGCCGGACCGACTTCGCCGAACTGCCGCGGCAGTCGCCGCCCTACTGGGGGCGCTACGTCTTCGTGGACATGAACCGCGACGCCCACCAGCAGACCCAACGCGAGACCCAGGCGATCTACCGCATGTTCTGGGACTACCACCCCGCCGTGATCCACGACCTCCACGAGAGCTTCGCCCTGCTCCAGACCTGGAACGGCACCGGGCCCTACAACCCCAATATCGACCCCATCGTCACCAGCGAGTTTCTCGAGATGAGCTTCCACGAGGTCACGAGGATGACCTCGCTGGGCATGCCCGGCGTCTGGACCTGGGACTTCGGCGACGGCTTCGGCCACCACTACGCCGACTCGGTCGCCATGAACCACAACGCCATCGGGCGCGGCTACGAGACCTTCGGCAACGCCACCGGCGAGACCGTCGAACGGGTTCTCGAGCCCCACGAAATGACGAAGACCTGGTACCGGCCGTGGCCACCCAGCAACCCGCTCGTGTGGTCGATGCGCGACAGCGTCAACTACACCGAGACCGGTCTGCTCGCCATCCTCGACTATGCCGCCGGCAACTCCTCCGCAAATGCTGCGGGATTTCTACCGCACCGGGCTCAAGTCGTGGCAGGCCGGGCGTCGCCGGCAACCCCTACGCCTTTGTCATCCGCGAGGACCAGCCCGACCGGCGGCGCGTCGCCGAGATGGTCAACCTGCTGCGGCTGCAGGGCATCGAGGTCGCCACGGCGAAGACCGGCTTCACCACCGAAGAGGGCGCCTTCCCCGCCGGCACCTTTGTCGTCCGTCTCGACCAGCCCTACCGCAACTACGCAGTCGACCTGCTGTCGCCGCAGGACTTCGAGTTCGCCCCCGGCGAGCTGCCCTACGACGACGTGTCGTGGGCCCTGCCGATGCACTTCGGCGTCGAGACCATCCGCGTCGACGACCCGCGGGTGCTCGAGGTGGCCCTCGATCCGCTGACCGCCGACGTGGAGGTGACCGGGCGGGTGGAGGGCGACAGGCCCCGTCTTCCTGCTCGCCGACACCGGCCAGGAGGCCCTGCTCGAGGCCCGCTACCGGTTGCACGATTTCTCGGTGCGGATCGCCGAGGCGGCCTTCACGGCGAACTCGCAGACCTACCCCGCCGGGTCGTGGATCCTGGCGCCGCAGGCCGGGCTCGAGCAAGCCCTCGGCACGGTGGCGACCGATCTCGGGCTCGACTTCGCGAGCGCCGCCGCCGCTCCCGACGTGGCGAGCCACGACGCACCCGCGCCGCGAATCGGGGTGTGGGTGCCGTGGGCCGACACCGACTCCATCGGCTGGATCCGCTACACCCTCGACCAGCGCGGCGTGCCCTACACCTACCTGCGCGACGAGGACCTGCGCGCCGGCAACCTCCGCGAGAAGGTCGACGTCATCGTCTACGGCCAGGTCGACCTCGACCTCCAGGGCCAGATCCACGGCATCCCGCCGACCATCGGTCCGATGGCCTTCGACGCGACGCCTGAGTATCCGAGCCTCGGCAAACCGGCCGCATCCGACGACATCACCGGCGGGCCCGGCTGGAAGGGGCTCGCGGCCCTGACGACATTCGTCGAAGAGGGCGGCGCCCTGCTGACGCTGGGCAATGGATCCTCGCTGGTTCTCGAGAGCGGGATCGTGCGCAACGTCCGCCGCGCCTCCGACACCGGGATCCGCACCCCCGGGGTCGAGCTCACGGCCGAGTTCCTGGTGCCCGACCACCCCCTGAGCTACGGCTACGGAGAGACCGCGTCGATCTTCCGCGCCAACTACGCGGTCTACGATCTGCCGCGGCGGTGGCTGCGGATGGCCTACTGCACCAGTTGCCTCGACGGTCCCGTTGACATGCGGTGGGTGGTCCTCCAATGGGGCGCCACATCGCCTGCGACCGACCTGGTGGTCAGCGGCGGCGTGCTCGAGGGGGAAGCGCTCGTGGGACGGCCCGCGATCCTCGCAGTGCCCACCGGCGACGGGGTGGTGGTGGCCTACAACTTCAACCCCATGCACCGCGACCTCAACCGCTCCGACTCCCGCCTGCTGTGGAACGGGATCCTCAACTGGCGCGAACTCAGACCGCCGAACTGATCGCCCATATCGAACACCTCTGAAGGTGGGCCGAGGCCCACCCTACGCGTCCGCTCGGTTCGTGGGTCCGAAGTAGGGTGGGCCTCGGCCCACCTTCAGGATCGCATCCCCTCCCTCCGGGTTGCCACGTACGTGAACGGCACTGATGGTGGGCTCAAGCCCACCCTACCGAGGCCCGGAGATCGTCCCACGTAGGGTGGGCCTCGGCGCCCTTTCACTCCCGCCGCTGGTGAGCGAGAAGATCATGGTAGAGTTTGCCGGGTCACATGATCACATTCCCGGGCGTCCCTCGACCGATCGTCTATCCCGGGCACCCGTCCGAAAAGGTGTCGCCGCTACTTTCTCAATCATCCCGACCGAGGGAGCGCAGCGACTCCCCCATTCTGTCATCCCGACCGAGGGAGCGCAGCGACTCCCCCATTCTGTCATCCCGACCGAGGGAGCGACGCGACCTTCCCTTTCTGTCATCCCGACCGAGAGAGCGCAGCGAACGAGCGGAGGGATCTGGGCGGGGGCGTGGTGAAATGACGTCCCGACCACCCCCCCAGGTCCCTCGACTCAGGCGCTCACGCGCCTTCGCTCGGGATGACAGTTTTGGAGGACCGATTCATCCCCCGGTGCGCTTACCATCCATCGAAACGAGGAGAGACCATGTCCAACCGCGCGCTGAAACACACCGTCGTCGCAGCCGCCCTTCTGATCGTCACCCCGTTCGGGGCCGCCCTCGCCGCGGACGATGCGGCACCCTCGCCGCGCCCGCTGGAGGTCGATGACTTCTTCACGATCCTCGGGGTGGACGACCCGCAGATCAGCCCCGACGGTCGGTGGGTGGCCTATACGGTCACCACCGCCGACCTCGAGGCGGACGAGGAGAAGACCCGCATCTGGATGGTCCCGAGCACCGGAGGCGAACCGGTCGCCATGACCTCCGAGGAACGCTCCGCCTCGCAGCCGCGGTGGAGCCCCGACGGCCGCTACCTCGCGTTCCTGGCCGCCCCCGAGGACGGCGAGGACCAGGTGTGGACGCTGTTCCGTGAGGGCGGCGAGGCGGTGATGGTCACCGACACCGCTTCGGGGGTGGACGACTACGCGTGGTCCCCCGACGGCAAACGCATGGTCCTCGTGGTCGAGGACCCGACCCCGGTCCAGCTCGCAGTTGCAAAGGGCGAGAAGGAGCCCGAGAACCCGCCGCCGTGGGTGATCACGCGGCGCCAGTTCAAGCTCGACTACGTGGGCTATCTCGACAGCCTGCGGACCCACCTCCGGGTGCTCGACGTCGCCACCAAGAAGATGACCCAGATTACTTCGGGAGACTACGACGACACCGAGCCCGACTGGTCGCCGGACGGCACGCGGATCGCGTTCACCAGCAACCGGTCGGAGGACCCCGACAGCAACTACAACACCGACATCTGGGTGGTGGCCGCCGACACTCCCGACAAGGGGCAGAAGCTGACCCAGGTCACGACCAACCCCGGGCCCGACGCCTCACCGGCGTTCTCGCCCGACGGCACGCTGATCGCCCATGTGGCCACCACCGACGTCGCGGCCATCGTCTACGCCACCAACCACCTCGCGGTGGCCCCCGCCGCCGGCGGCGAGGCGACCGTCCTCACCAGTTCCCTCGACCGCAACGTCTTCTACCCCGAGTTCTCGATCGACGGGAAATCGGTGTTGGCGGTGGTGGAGGACGACGGCGAACAGTATCTCGCGCGAGTGCCGATCGACGGCAGCCCTCTCGAGCAGGTGATCGGCGGAGAACGATCGGTGGGCGAGTTCGATATCGGCGGCGACGGCCGCGTCGCCGCCATGGTCTCCGAACCGCACCTGCCACCCGAGGTCTTCATGCGGGGCCCCGCCGGGCTCGAGCGCGTCACCCACACCAACGACAAGGCCCTGGCCGCGATCCAGCTCGGCGAGGTGGAGAACGTTCACTTTCAGAGCAAGGACGGCACCGAGATCGAGGGCTTCATCGTCAAACCGCCGGGCTTCAAACCGGGCGTCCGCTACCCCACCGTGCTGCGCATCCACGGCGGGCCGATGATGCAGTACGACTTCGGCTTCCACTTCGAGGGCCAGCTCTACGCCGCGCCCGGCAACGTGGTGGTGATGGCCAACCCGCGCGGCTCGTCGGGCTACGGCCAGGACTTCTGCACCGCCATCTGGCAGGCGTGGGGCGGCAAGGACTTCGAGGACGTCATGGCGGCGGTCGACGACGCCATCGCCCGCGGCTACTCCGACCCCGATCGCCTGGCGGTCGGCGGCTGGTCCTACGGCGGCATCCTGACCGACCACGTGATCACCAAGACCGACCGCTTCAAGGCCGCCTACACCGGCGCCAGCGAGTCCCTCTACATCACCAACTACGGCCACGACGAGTACCAGCTGTGGTGGGAGGGCGAGCTCGGCCTGCCGTGGGAGCACCCCGAGATCTACCAGTCAGATGTCGCCCTACTATCCAGGTCGACAAGGTGGTGACGCCGACCCTGATCGTCGGCGGCGAGCAGGACTGGAACGTCCCGATCGTCAACTCGGAGCAGCTCTACCAGGCCCTCAAACGGCTCGGAGTGACCACCGAACTGGTGGTCTACCCCGGCGAGTTCCACGTGTTTTCGACTCCGTCGTACAACAAGGACCTCTATGAACGGATCCTCGCGTGGTTCGCAGCCTACGTCCCGAAGGGCGCGGCGTCCGGAGAGCGACGGGTCATGAAGGCGAACGGAGAACACGGCGTGAGCACGAACGACGAACCTTTGACCTCCGAAGGCCTGGTGCGCGGGCTCGGGCGTTGGGACGCCACCTTTCTGACCGTCGGTTCGGTGATCGGCACCGGGATCTTCATCACCACCGCCGACATCGCGCGCGTGCTGCCCCACGAAGGGATGATTTTGCTGGTGTGGATGCTTGCGGGATTCCTCACCCTGGCCGGCGCCCTCACCTACGCCGAGCTCGGCGCGATGTTCCCGCGCGCGGGTGGGATGTACCACTTCCTCAAGGAGGCCTACGGTCCGTTCTGGGGCTTCCTCTTCGGGTGGGCCTGTTTTTTGATCGTCATGTCGGGCGGGATCGCCGCGCTGGCGGTGGCCTTCGGCGAATATCTGGGCAGCTTCCTGCCCTTTTTCTCGACCTCCAACGTGGTGCTGTCAGCGCCGATCGGAGGATGGACGTGGACCCTGTCCGGCGGCCAGATCGCGGCCGTCATCGCGATTCTGCTCTTGAGCGTGGTCAACTACATCGGTCTGCGCGAGGGCGCCGGGGTGCAGAACTTTCTGACGGTCTTCCGGATCGGCGCCATCGTCGTCTTCGTCGGGCTGGCGTTCTTCGTCGACGCCCCTCAGCAGGCTTCCCTTCTCGGCCCGCTGCCCTCGGTCCCCTTGCTGGCCGGGGTCGGCATCGCCATGATCGCCGCGCTGTGGACCTACGACGGGTGGTACGGACCGACCTTCTCGGCCGGCGAGATGCGCAACCCGGAGCGCACCCTGCCCTTCGGTCTGGTCTGGGGCACCGTGATCGTGATGGCCCTTTACGCCCTGATCAACCTGGTCTACTTCCGCGCCCTCTCGCTCGAAGAGATGGCAGCCTCACGGAGGATCGCCGAAACCGCGGCCACCGCGCTCTTCGGCACCGGCGGCGGCAGGATGATCTCGTTCGCGGTCCTGGTCTCGACCTTCGGGTGTCTCTCCGCGACCATCCTCTACAGTTCGCGGATCTACCTCCCGATGGCGCGCGACGGCGTGTTCTTCAGCGGTCTGGCGAAGGTCCACCCCAAATTCCACACCCCGGGGCGGAGCCTGTGGGCGCAGAGCCTGTGGGGCGTCGTTCTCGCGATGAGCGGGACCTACGAGCAGATCTACACCTACGTCGTCTTCGCGATGCTGCTGTTCCACGCCGCCACCGCCGGTGCGGTCATCGTGCTCCGCCGCAAGCGGCCCGATGCGGAACAGACCGTACCGGGTGTTCGGCTACCCGGTGGTGCCGATCGTCTTCATCCTCGCGTCGGTCCTGCTGCTCGGCAACACCCTGATGGAAAAGCCGGTCGAGTCAATTCTCGGTCTCGGTTTCCTGGCCGCGGGCATCCCCGCCTACGTCTGGTGGCGCCGCCACCCGGCCGAGGACGTGACACGTTAGAACGTTGGAACGTTAGGTTCATCCGGAATTGCATGAGGTCGAGATTTGAGCGGATGAGATCACAGCGTCGGCGTCAGCGGCAGTGATCAGGGGCCGGGACAGGTTTCAGCGACCGCGACAGCGCCAGCCACAGCGTCAGCGTCAGCGTCAGCGTCAGCGTCAGCGTCAGCGTCAGCGTCAGCGTCAGCGTCAGCGACGGGCGGCGGCTCTCGGGTGCAGCGATCGTGGCATGGTCACCTCCGGGTCGTTCCAGGGAGTGAGTAGCCGGTGGGCAGCCGATGTCAAGGGCAAGCCGGGCTCGGAGCCCGGTGCGTAGCACCCTTGACATCGGCTGCCGCACCGGCTCGGGGAAGGACATGAACGACCCGGAGGTGACCATGTCCAACGCCCTCGCCAACACCAACCTCATCGCCCATGAGAAGGCCCTCCAAGCAGCGGGTGATGCCATCTCGCTCGTCCTGCGGGTGCCGGCTCCCCTCAAGTCGATTGCTGACCAGGTGATCCGCTCGGCAAGCTCCGTCCCGGCCAACCTTGCCGAAGGCCACGGCCGGTCCGGACGTGACCGGGTGCACTTCTGGAGGATCGCCTATGCATCGGCCAAGGAGGTCGACAGCCACCTTCGTCTTCTCAATCGAGCTGGGGTCATCAACACCGGTAAAGCGGAAAAGGTGCTCGAGACCCTCGATCAGGTCCGCGCGATGACCTGGCGGCTCATCAATCCGAAGACCTGAATGCGCACGTTGCCGCGCCCTGCCCGTCCGGGCGCTGTCGCCGGAGGCCGACGCTGATGCTGTACCTGTCGGTGGCGCCGGCTGCTGCCCCGGTCGCTGGCGCTGGTCGCTGTATGCCTGATATCCATTTCGGTCAGTGCCCATCCCCGGATTTCCGGATGAGCCGAACGTTGGAACGTTGGAACGTTGGAACGTTCGAACGTTAGAACGTTTCAACGTTCTAGCGCCGGTAGGCGCGGCGCAGGAGATTCTGGAAGTGCCAGACGCCGGACTCCCGCTTGGGAGACAGGCGGCCCGGGACGTAGCCGCCCGAGAGCAGACCCTTCTGCACCCGCTCGCAGATGTCGATGTCCTCCTGCTGGATCTCGTCGCTGAACTCCAGGTCCGACCCGCTGCGGGAGGCACCTTCGCCGCTGAAGTAGTAATCGAAGACGACCTTGCAGCGGTCGAGAGCGAGCGGTAGAACGACGTTGGTCTGCAACCTGGCGGGCATGATATTGAGCATGATGTTGGGATACACGAAGAAGTACCAGGCGTCGCCGCCGCCGTAGATGTCGTCCGCGTCGCGCAGCGGCGAGTGCTGCAGCGAGTACCACTCGAAGAGCTCGGTGTCGTAGGACCGGTAGTCGAGCACTTTCGAAAGCCCCGGGTGGACATGCGGCAGGTGGTAGCCCTCCAGGAAATTGTCGATGTAGACCTTCCAGTTGCACGCCACCTCGTACTCGACGCGGCTGTGAAAGGTCATGACCGAGAGGTCGACCGGCGCGATGCGCTCGGCGATGCCGCCGTACACCTCCTCGAAGGGCGGAGCGTCGTCATCGAGGGCCACGAAGACCAGACCCTGCCACTCGTGGACCCGCGCTGATGTCAGGCGGATGGTCGAGACGTCGAAGTCGCGGGCCTCGCTCATCTCCGGAGCTGCACGGAGACCGCCGTCGAGACCGTAGGTCCAACCGTGGTACCGGCAGCGCAGGTTCTTCGCACCGCGGCCGTTTTCGTACGCAAGAGGACCGGCACGGTGGCGGCACACGTTGTGAAGCGCCCGCAGCACGCCGTCGGCGCCGCGCACGATGATCAGGGGCGTGCCGGCGATTTCGCACACCACGTGGTCGCCGGCGGCCCTAAGATCGCCGGCGCGGGCGGCCAGTTGCCAGGTGCGGGAAAAGACCTGTTCCCGCTCCACAACGGCTACTGCAGCGTCCACGTAATACGCGGCCGCGAGGGCAGAGGCCTCTTCGAGGGGAAGGACCTTCACGTCGTCGTCGTGGGCTTTCATCGTGGCTCCCCTTCACCCGGCCCCTCCAGATTCGGGGAGCCGGCCGAGACAATTTTCGCGAGCAGTGCCATGATTCCCCAAGGACACGCATCGCTCCGGACGGAGGATACGCCATGCGACGGACTCTGTGCATCATCACGCTTCTCACGGCAGCCCAGGTTTCGATGGCCGCCGAGCAACCGCGGGCCCGCGACCTCGCCATACCGTTCGACGGGACGCCGGGACCGTTGAACGCGATCACCGACGTCGCCGGGGTCACGGTGGGCCACACGACCCTGATCGAGGACCTCGAGGACGGCCGCGCGGTGCGCACCGGAGTCACCGCGGTCCTGCCCCGCGGCAGAGACAGCCTGCAGAGGCCGGTGTTCGGCGGCTGGTTCGCGCTCAACGGCAACGGGGAGATGACCGGCACCACCTGGCTCGAGGAATCCGGACAGCTCGAGGGCCCGGTCATGATCACCAACACCCACAGCGTCGGCACGGTCCACCAGGCGACCATCGCCTGGCGCATCCGCCAGGGCGAGCCGGATGCCAGCGGATACTGGTGGGCTCTGCCGGTGGTCGCCGAGACCTGGGACGGGTATCTCAACGACATCAACGGCTTTCACGTCGAACCCGAGCACGTCGATGCGGCCCTCGACGGCGCGGCCTCCGGGCCGGTGGCCGAGGGCAATGTCGGCGGTGGCACCGGAATGGTGTGCTACGAGTTCAAGGGCGGCATCGGCACCGCGTCGCGGGTGGTCGATGTGCTCGGCTCGTCCTACACCGTGGGCGTGCTGGTGCAGGCCAACTACGGCCTTCGCGAGCAGCTGCGGATCGCCGGCGTTCCGGTCGGGGAACACCTTCGCGAGCACCGGATCTACTCGGAGCCCGACCCCGAAGCCGACGAAAACGGTTCGATCATCGTTGTCGTCGCCACCGACGCGCCGCTGCTGCCGCACCAGCTCAAACGCATCGCCCGGCGCGCAGCCCTGGGCCTCGGTCGCAACGGCTCGATCGCGAGCAACGGATCCGGCGACATTTTCGTCGCCTTCTCGACCTCCGACGACTCGTTGGGCCGTGCCGACCGGTTGCTCGACCACCGGTCGATCCCCAACGAAGAGATCTCTCCCCTGTTCGGCGCCACCGTCGAGGCCACCGAGGAGGCCATCGTCAACGCCATGGTCGCCGCCCGCGACATGAAGGGCCACCAGGGCAGCTACGTCATGGCGATCCCCCACGACGCGCTTCAGAAAGTGATAGCGGCCTCCACCCGGCCAGGAAAATAGGGTTCATCCGGAATTGCAGGACGTCGTGAACTCGGCGGAATAGATCCCAGCGGCGACCTCGGCAACAGTATTCAGGGTCAGGAACCGGGTTCAGTGGCAGCGACTGCGACTGCCGCAGAAGCCAGGGCCGACGTCGACGCTGTCCGTGTCCCTGTCAGCTGTCGCTGACTCAGTCGCCGGCGTTGCCGTCCGCCGGCTCGGCACGCGAGACGCGTGCCCCACAAGAAACCAGGTGTGGAGCGTTTGTGGGGCAGCCGTCCCGGCTGCCGTCGTCCCTGGCCCCGTTCGCTGTGGCCCTGATGAGGCGAAAAAACGGGCGGCGAGTGATCTCGCCGCCCGGCTGTCAGTCCACTGAGAACTGTGTTGTCAGAACTCGATCCCGACGTGCAGCTGCAGACGGCGGGGCTTGGTCCACCAGGTCGGAATGAACTCGTCACCCTCCGCCAGCACCGTCGTCTCGAACCAGTCCGTCGGCGTGCTGTTGAGGATGTTGAGGATCTGCAGGTCGAGCTGCAGGGCCACGTCGCCGCCGAGATCGAACCTCTTGCCGATGCCGATGTCCCACAGGTACTGGAAGTCGTGGCGCCCGGGGTCGCCCGCCGGCGCGACGACCGCGTTCGGCCGGGTGGTCGTCGGCAACCTGAAGAGTCGGGCGTAGGGCCGGCCGCTCTGCAGATTGACCAGGGTGTTGGCATTCATGTTCCACGGCAGCTGGAAGTTCGCCTGCACGCGGAACATGTGCGGGCGGTCACCCTGCAGCAGTTGGCCGTTGGCGTTGAGGAACGAGTTGGGGTCTGAGCCGGAGCGGCTGCCGTAGAGCGGGTTGGACTGGTACTGGGACATATAGGCTGCGATCAGACCGGTCGACTCCGAGTAGGTGTAGGAGGCCTGCATGCTCCAGAAGTCCGAAAACCGGCGGTCGAAGGTCAGGATCATCGCCCAGTACTCTTGCCAGTAGTTGGGAATAAATCCGTCGACGGTATAGCCGGGACCGTTGCCCTTGCGAACCGTCGGATAGACGATCGGATCGAGCAAGGTGTACTGGTCGCCGGTGAACGGGTCGGTCCACGGCAGGTCCTCGTAGACTCCGTCGTCCATGACCTCCCACCCGACCAGGTCCTTGGTGTCCTTGTAGACACCGGTGATGCCGAATGAATAATTGTCGCCGAACGCCTGTTCGAAGCCGACCGAGTACTGCAGCGTCCGCGGCGCCTTGAGGTCGGGATCGACGTTGTTGGCGCCCGGACTCCAGGTCCAGCTCGGTTCGTCGTCCCACGGCCCGTCGAAGGACTCTCCATAGTACGCGAACTGGGTCGGGGCGAAGGGTGCGGGGGCGTTCCAGTTGCCGCCGACGTTGCCGTCGTAGTAGACCCCGAAGGACGCCCGCAGGACGGCCTTCTGCTCGGCGCCGAGCGCCCAGGCGAGACCGAGGCGCGGCGAGAAATTGTTCCAGGTGAAGACCGGATCGACACCCGGAATCATGACGTCGGTCGGTTCACCGTCCGGCGCCAGGCGGGGGAAGGAGGGGATCACGCCCTTGTGGTAGTCGTAACGGACGCCGATGTTGAGGGTCACGGAGCTGCTGAGGCTCCACGAGTCGTCGACGAAGGCCGAGATCGAATTCTGCTCGTTGCCGTAGAAGTAGGGCAGACCGTCGACCCTGTAGTAGTACTCGTAGGGGTAGATGGTTCCGTAATAGTCGTAGTTGTAGGTGTAGTGATAGTAGTAGGAGCCGCTGGCCGACACCGCGAGCTTGGTCGCCGATTCGCCCTTGCTCGCCTGGATCCCGAATTTGAAGTCGTGGTCACCGGCGATGAAATCGTCCGCAAAGGTGGAGACCGACACGCTCAACTGGTCGATCGAGGTGTCGTAGGTCCAGGGGTACCAGTAGCCGCCGAAGTAGATCGTCGGGCCGCCTCCCGGCGGAGAGTAGTCGATGTAGGCCGCCTCGGTGCTGCCGGTCTGCGAAAGGTTGTCGTCGTTTGCCGTCCAACCGGTATAGCGGACCTCCATGAAGGTGCGATCCGAGAAGATGCCCTGGTAGTTGAGCCCCCACATCACATCGTCGCCGATCTCGCCCGCAGACGCTGACGGCGTGGAGTACAGACTTGCCGCTGCCGGGTAGCCCCATTTGTCGGCGTAGCCCTTGACATCGACGAGGTTGGCGTCGTTGATCCGCCACGACAGCTTGAGATCATAGCGGTCCTGATACTGGGTCGGGTTGGTTTCGGGGTCGCTGCCGGGGTAGGTGTGGTTGTCGCGCCAGTACTCGAAAGCGGCGAAGAACCACAGCTTGTCCTTGACCACCGGCCCGCCGAGAGTGGCGGTGACATCCCAGAACTCGTTCTGCACGTACTCGGGGAAATCCTCGCCGTAGTCGATTTGTGAATCGACCAGGGAGTTGTCGAACCAGTAGGCGTTGACGCCCCCCTTGACCTCGTTGGACCCCGATTTCGTCACCACGTTCATGGCCGCCCCGAGCATATTGCCGTACTCGGCCGGGGCGCCGATGTGCATCACCTGCACCTCCTGGATGGCATCGGGGTTGACGCCGATCCACGCGGTGCCGGTCTCCGGCGCGGTGGTCTCGATGCCGTCGATGAACCAGTTGTTGGACTGGACGTTCGACCCGCCGGCGACCACGCGGTCCGAGTCCTCCGTGGCGAGACTGACGTCGGGAGAGACCGAAATGATGTCGTAGAAGTTGCGGGTGGTCGGCAGGTTCTTGAGAAAGTCGGCGGAATAGGTCGCCGGAACAGCAGAGGACGTGGCGTCCAGCAGCGGCGACTCGCTCGTGACCACGAGTTCGTCCGAGAACTCGGCCTGCATGATGAAGTCAGCTGTGCCGGTCCCGCCGATGGAGACATTGACTCCTTCGATTGTCCCGGTTTGGAAGCCGTTCAACTCCGCCTTGACGGAGTAGACGCCGGGCGGCAGGGCGGCGAAACGGTAGGCCCCGGTCTCGCCCGTGACCGCGGTGCGGGAGCCGCCCATGACGGCATCGCTGCTGGCGGTGACGGTGACTCCCGGCATCGGGAGGCCCTCCATGCCCGTGACCTGGCCGACGATGCGGCCGGTTCGGGTCTGGGCAGATGCCGGCAGGCTGAAGCACAGCAACAACCCGACGATCGCGACACCAATGAGAATTCTTCGAGTCATACGTCTTCCTCCTTCATCGAGAAGCCCTTCAGACCCGCGGCCGGGTGCCGCGAGCCATCGGTTGCTGATGTGCTGTGGGTGGATTCGCCGCGAGGTAGAGGGGGCAGAAGCTCGGATCAAGCTGCCTGCCGCGGAAGGGATCACGCCGAAACCGCACACCCCTCGGTCCTCCCTCGTTTCACGTCGCTGACGCTGCGATCAACATAGCACAGACTCGCGCCGGATTTGCGAGGGGCGCAGCGGGCGCACAATGACTCTGAGAATCGATCCACAAACCGTGCACCGGGCACCGCACCGCGACCGCGGTCCGCCGATCGACCCATGGCTTCGCGACTGCTCCCATCGGGAATCCTGACGTACCTGTCTGTACGGGCTCTCGATGTTCAGGTTTCAGGCGGCGTGTCTCTCGAGGGTGCGGCAGTCCTCCCGCCGCGCGGGGTCAGGAAGCCCCCTGGATCTCGCGTCCCCTGGCGAGGGCCTCCTGCGCTTCGGCCGCCCGTCCCTGCCGGTTGAGCAGGTCTGCGAGCACGAAGTATCCGAGCGGCCCGCCCTTGTGGTCGGGGTCTTCAGCAATTCCCGTGCGCGCCAATTCCTCGGCGCGGGCGAGTTCCCCGCGGTCCATCAGGAGTTTGGCGAGGTAGTAATAGCCGCGGGCGAAGTCGGGGTTGGACGCGATCGCGGCCTCCCACATCGCCTGCTGCTTGGCGATCTGTCCCCGAAATCCGTACAGCCTGCCGAGATTGAACTGGGACTGGTAGTTCTTCGGCGCGCGCTCGATGTTGCGCTCGTACATCGCGATCGCCTGATCGAGGTCGCCCGTCTCCTCGGAGAGCACCGCGAGGTTGAAGTACGGGTTCGGCAGCTCCGGGTTGGTCGCGATCGCCGTTTCGAACAGCGGTTCGGCCTCGCCCGCCCGGCCCTGGAGGACCCGAAGCTCGCCGAGCTGGTTGTAGAGCATCGCCGGCAGGTCCGGCTGATCCGACACCTCGTCGAGCACCGCGGCCGCGTCGTCGATCCGGCCCGCGTCCTCGTAGAGCTCGGAGAGCTGGATCGCCACCTTGACGTCGCGGTGTGAGAGATCGAACAGGCGTTCGAACCCCGGAATCGCGTCGGCGTCGCGCCCCATCTTCCGGTAGGTGGCGGCCAACCCGAACAGCGATGTCTTGTGATCGCCGTCGATCGCGAGTGCGTTGCGGTAGTGCACGACCGCCTCGTCGAAACGCTCCTCAGACGAGGCGATCTGGCCCAGCATCTGGTGGGCGTCGAGGATGTCCGGGTCGCGTGCGAGAACTCTCTCGAGCAGCACGGCCGCTTCCGCCGTCTCCCCGCGCCCGATCTGGCTCTGGGTGGCCATGATCATCTGGTGGATGTCGATGGTGTCCTTGGGGTCGGCGCGCGGGCGCTCCTCCTCCTCCTCCACCGAGACCCCGCCGCTGCCGGCCATGTAGCCGAGGGCCCGCAGACGGTCGATGGTCGCCTGGTCGACCTCGGTCGCGGCCCCCGCCGCCGGTGCATCGCTCTCCATCTCCTGACGCAGCCTGGCCAGGCGCGCTTTGAGTTCCTCGGCGTCCTTCGAATCGGCGGCGAAGAGGTTGCGGGTCTCCCCGCGGTCATCGACCAGGTCGTAGAGCTCGGGGCGCGGCGCCGCGATCAGCTTGTAGCGCTCGGTGCGGAGGGACCGCAAAGGCGCCCAGCCGTAGTGGAGCAAGGGGTAGAACGACTCGCTGTAGACCTCGCGCGCAGTGGTCGTGCTTTCGCCGCCGACCAACGGCAGCAGGCTGGCTCCCTGAGTATCCCCGGGGACCGGGAGGCCGACGGCCTCGAGCACGGTCGGCATCAGGTCGACATGGCTCACCGCGTGGTCGATCACGCCACCGCGCCCCGCAGCACCCGGCAACCGGACGATCAGCGGCACCCGGATGGTGGTGTCGTAGACGAAGTAGCCGTGGAACTGTTCGCCGTGTTCGCCGAGGCCCTCGCCGTGGTCCGCGGTCAGAACCACCAGCGACCGGTCGAACAGCCCTCGTTCTTCCAGAGCCTTGCGAAGTTCCCCGATCAGAGAGTCGGTGTAGGCAACTTCTCCCTGGTATGGGCGCCCGCGATACTGCGAAGCAAAGGGCTCGGGCGGCGTGTAGGGGTCGTGCGGGTCGTAGAGGTGGAGCCACAGAAAGAAAGGGGCCGCCTGATCGCGCGCGTCGAGCCAGCGAATGGCCTCGGCGATGGTCTCGTCGCCCGAGCGCTGCACCGAACCGAGGTTCGGGTTTTCGAACTCTCCGAGATCGAAGTCGTCGAAGTAGCGATCGAACCCGCGCCCGATCCCCCACCGCGAATCGAGCACGAAGGCGCTCACGAAACCGCCGGTTTCGCGACCGGCGGCCTGCAGCGACTGGGCGATGGTCGGCGGCTCGTCGCCGAGAAAGTAGCCGACGTTCTCCCGGATCCCGTGCCGCGGAGGATAGGTGCCGGTCATGATCGAGGCGTGCGCGGGCAGGGTGAACGGCACCGTGCTCGCCGCATTGGTGAACCGCACGCCTTCGCCCGCCAGACGGTCGATGTTCGGGGTGTTCACGGGCGAGTCGCCGTAGCACGAGACGTGGTCAGCGCGGAGGGTGTCGATGGTGATCAGGATGACGTTGAGGCTCGCGGGGTCGACCCCGCCGAGAACCGCACTTCGGCCCGCTTTCGCGGGTGCGGGCTGCTCGGCCCCACGGCAGCCGAAAAGCACGGCTGCCGCGATCGCAGGCATCAGAACGAGAGCCGCACACCGGCGGCTTCTGAGCCACTGTGTTCGAACGCCAGGCTTCATTTCGCCGGCCCCCCATCTTCTCCCCGGCCGAGATTTCACCCGAATCTTAGCCTGGATCAGCCGTCGGTGCTTGCCGGAGGGTCGGAGTCCTCTATCATCTGGCGATGGAGGATCACCCGTGAGAGAGACATTCGAAGTGGCCCCGGCTGAGTTGCTGACCGCCGTCGCGCGTTCGATGCGAAACCTGGAGGCCAAAGACGGGTCGCCGATGGCGGACCGGGTTCGCGGTCTGATCGAGGGCGCCGGCGAAACATTTGTCGGTGCGGCGAGGCCGCAGGGCGTGTGGGAGTCGATTTCGATCGCCGATTTTCTCTCGGTCTACCAGGGCGAGGGCGGCAACGACCGCGACACCCCGCTCGAGGTGGTGCTCGAGGATGCGACGTCGCTGGCCCTGTTCGCGGTCACGGTCGGTGAGGAAGTTTCGGGCCGCATTCCCCGACTCTTCGATGCCGGAGAGATGGCGGAGGGCTACATTCTCGATCAGGTGGCCTCGTTCGCGGCCGACGAGATGGCGCAGATTGCCGCAGCGCGGTTCGGGCGCGCCGAGCAGCCGGCCCCCGACCACGGGGTCTTGCCCTACAGCCCCGGCTACTGCGGCTGGAATGTCTCGGGCCAACGGGCCCTGTTCGCCCGCCTCCAGCCCACGGAGACCGGAGTCACGATCAACGACAGCTGTCTGATGTCGCCGATCAAGTCGGTCTCGGGAGTGCTGGTCCTGGCGCCGGTGGAAGCGCATGTCTTCAGCCCGGCCTTCACCTGCTGCTCCATTTGCACCACCCTCGACTGTCAGGAAAGGGCGGCCAGCCTGACTGAACGGGTGGGCTCTTAACGGCGGCACGCCCGATTGCGGCGGCTGTGGTGGCAGGCCCTGAAGGACCTGCCTACGGTTCTTATCAACATGTTTCGAACAACGCTTCTGAATAGCGTAGGCGGGTCGTTTACGGCCCGCCCGAGAATATCGCTTGTCGCGGCAGGCCCTGAAGGACCTGCCTACGGTTCTCAAAGATGGGTTCCGGAGCAGGTGCCTGAACGCCGAAATCGGGACGTAGTAGTATTTCGGTGATTCTGAGACCTGCCACGGTGGGTCGGAAACGGGGACATACATGACACGCAAACTCCTTGGGCTGGCGGCAGCGCTCGTGATGACGCTGGTCGTCGGTGCCGGCGCGGCGGAAGAGCAGCTGTTCTACGAAAACCGGGACGACATACCGATCGCGTATCAATGGAACCTGACAGACATCTTCCCGGATGTCGAGGCGTGGGAGGGGGCCTATGTGGTTGTCGAAAAACGCATACCCGAACTCGCAGCCTACAAGGGCACGTTGGGCGAATCCGTCGACAACATGCTCGCCGCGATCGAGCTTCAGATCGAGCTCGGCAAGACCCTCGAGGACATCTTCGTCTACGCCAGCCAGTGGCAGAACACCGACACCCGCGACGCCACCGCCAACGCCTACGTCGGCAGGGCAAGGGCCCTGGCCGCTGCGTTCGGAGAGGCGACGGCGTTCTTCGACCCCGAGATCGTTCAGATCCCCGACGCCACCATCGCCACGTACCTCGCAGACCCCCGGATGAAGACGTACGCCCACCTCATCGACGATGTCCTGCGCACCAAGGCCCACACGCGGTCGCAGGAAATCGAGCAGGTCCTCGCCGAAGCCTCGCTCCTGCGTTCGTCGCCGCAGCAGACCTACGGTTTTCTCACCGACGCCGACATCGAATGGCCGACCATCAAGGACGAGAACGGCGAGGACAAGAAGGTCATCCCGGGGCTCTACTACACGTTCATGGGGAGTCAGGACCGGCGCGTCCGCAAGGATGCCGCGCTCGCGCTCTTCGGCACCTATGACACATACGGCAACACCTTCAGCGGCACCTACGGTGGTTTGATCCAGAAAGACGTGTGGATGTCCAAGGTCCGCAGGTACTCCGACACCCTGGACATGGTGCTCAACCAGACCAACGTCCCCTCTTCAGTCGTCGAAACTCTGGTTTCGACGGTCCACGACAATCTCGACGTCGTCCACCAATATGTCGAGCTGCGGAAGAAGGTCCTCGGGCTGGAGGACTTCCACATCTACGACCTTTACGTGAGCATGGTGCCCGAAGGCGATGCGAGCTACACCTTCGACGAAGGCTGGGCGTTGGCCATGGAGTTCTGGACGGAGACCCTCGGCCCCGAGTACGCCGAGGTCGCTGCGAGAGGGCTCACCGACCGCTGGATCGATGTCTACCCGAACGCCGGCAAACGGGGAGGCGCCTATTCGTGGGGCACCTACAACTCCCACCCCTACCTCTTCCTCAACTGGGGCGGAACGCTCGAGGATGTCTTCACGCTGGTCCACGAGATGGGCCACTCGGTCCACTCCTACCTCGCCAACACCAACCAGCCGTACCACCTCTCCGATTACACGCTGTTCGTGGCCGAGGTCGCCTCGGTGGGCTCGGAGTCGGTTTTCTTCGAGTGGATGCTCAACCGCACCGAGGACCCCACTCAGCGGCTCGCTCTGCTCAACCTGCGCCTCAACCAGATCGTCGGCACGTTCCTGCGGCAGATCTTCTTCCACGAGTTCGAACATGCCGCGCACGAGGCGGGCCACGCCGGCCAACCCCTGACCAAGGAGTCGCTGGGCACGATCTGGGGTGATCTGTGGCTCGAGTACTACGGCGACGGCGCCACCCTCGACCCCGAGTTCAAGAGCGGTTGGGCGCGGATCCCGCACTTCTACCGCACCTACTACGTGTGGGTCTACGCAACCAGCTTTGCCGCGGGCGAAGCGATCGCCGACCGCTTCCGCGCCGGCGACGAGAACGCGGTGGCAGACTATCTCGCCGCCCTCAAGCTCGGCGGCAGCGTCTATCCGATGGAGGCCCTCCAACGCGCCGGCGTCGACATGAACGACCCGAATGTCATCCGCGCCGTGATGGACAACTTCCGCAGGATCCTCGACGAGATGGAGGCGATTCTCGTGACCGAGTGAGAAGTGCGTAACGACATCAGCAAAAGGCCCGCGGCACATGCCGCGGGCTTTTTCTGCTCTGAAGGTGGGCCAAGGCCCACCCTACTTCGGACCCTGACACCGCGCGGACACGTAGGGTGGGCTTCAGCCCACCATCAGAATCGTTCACGTGGTGGTGACGTCTCGGAACGCGATGAAATTCCGAATTCCGAATTCCTAATTCCTGATTCCTGATTCTCCGCCCGCCTAAAGCCTCCCGTTCAGCACCTCGAGCATGAAGGCGTACTCCAACGCGGTTTCCTCGTACTTCTTGTAGCGCCCGCTGACGCCGCCGTGGCCGGCGGCGGACATCTCACAGGTGAAGAGCAGCGGATTGTCGTCAGTTTTCATCGCGCGCAGTTTCGCCACCCATTTGGCCGGCTCGAAATACTGCACCTGGGAGTCCTCGAGGGCGGTGGTCACCAGCAGGGCCGGATAGTCCTTGGCAACGACGTTGTCGTAGGGCGAATAGGACAGCATGTAGCGGTAATACTCGGGTTGTTTGGGGTCGCCCCACTCGTCGAACTCTCCGGTAGTGAGCGGGATGGTGTCGTCGAGCATGGTGGTGACGACATCGACGAACGGCACGTTGGCGACGATGCCCGCGAAGAGCTCGGGCGCCATGTTGGCGACGGCGCCCATCAGAAGACCACCCGCGCTGCCGCCCCTGGCGAACATCCTGTCGGGAGCGGTGTAACCCTCCGCCACCAGGAACCGGCCGCTGTCGATGAAATCGGTGAAGGTGTTCTTCTTGTTGAGCAACTTGCCGTCCTCGTACCACCACCGGCCCATCTCCTGGCCGCCGCGGATGTGGGCGACGGCATAGACGAAGCCGCGGTCGAGGAGACTCACGATTTCCGGCCGGAACCACGCCTCCGTGTTCGAACCGTAGGAACCGTAGGCGTAGAGCAGCAGCGGGGAGGTTCCGTTGCGCGGGATCCCCTCGCGATAGACCAGAGAAATCGGCACCTCCACCCCGTCGCGCGCCGGCGCCATCAGCCGTTCGACCACGTAGTTGGCGGGGTCGAACCCGCCGCGAAGCTGCTCCTGTTTCATCAGGGTGCGCTCGCCGGTCACGAGGTCGAGGTCGTAGATGGTCTCGGGCGTGTTGAGTGAGCTGTAACCGTAGCGCAGGACGGAGGTGTCGAACTCCTCGTTGTCGTCGACCCAGGTCACGTAGGTCGGTTCGTCGAACGCAACCTCGATCTCTTCGCCTCCGTTCCACGGAATCACCCGCAAGTGGCGAAGACCGTCACGGCGTTCGGTCACCGCCATGAAGTCCTGAAAGACCTCGACTCCCTGGAGGAACACGTCGTCCCTGCCGGGAAGCACCTCTTCCCAGTCGGCCTTCCCGGGCGAGGCCACCGGTGCTTCCATCAGACGGAAGTTCTCGGCTTCTAGATTGGTTCGGATGATGAACCGGTCGCCGACGTGATCGACGCTGTACTCGACATCGCGCTCCCTGGGCGCGACCACCCGGGGCGCGGCCTCCGGATCATCTGCATCGATGAACCAGAACTCAGACGCCAGGGTCTGGTCGGAGTTGATCAGAATGTACTTTTCGGACCGGGTCTTCCAGATGTAGACGCTGAAGGTGGGATCGGTCTCCTCCCAGACCAGGACGTCAGCTTCGGGTGCGGTTCCCAACCGGTGCCTCCACACCTGGTAAGCGCGCAAGGTCTCGGGGTCCTGCCGAGTGTAGAAGAGCGTCTGGTTGTCGTTGGCCCACGCCAGGTTCCCGGTCACCTCGGGCAGAACATCGGGCAGCGGCTCGCCGGTGGCGAGGTCGGTGACGTGGATCGTGTATTTGCGCCGCCCGACGGTGTCCACCGCCCAGGCGAGGAGCTTCGAGTCCGGGCTCACCAGGTTGTCGGAGACCGAACAGAAGTCGTGGCCCTCCGCCACCTTGTTGACATCGAGCGTCACCTCGTCAGGCGCGTCGGGCGAACCCTTGCGACGGCAGTAGATCGGGTACTCGAGGTCACCCTCGTAGCGCGTGACGTAGTAATAGTCTTTGAAGCGAACCGGCACCGTCGAGTCATCGGGCTCGATCCGATTCTTCAATTCCTCGAAAAGCTCGGTCCGCAGCCCGGCGGTGTCCGCGAGCACGGCTTCGGTGTAGGCGTTCTCCGCCTCGAGGTAGGCCAACACGTCCGGGTTGGTGCGTTCCCGCAGCCAGTAGTAGTCGTCGACACGGACATCCCCGTGAGCCTCCAGCGTCTGCGCCTTCTTCTCGGCAACCGGCGGCGTCGGTCCGGGCTGTGCACAGGCGAACGCAAGTGTTGCCGCCAGCACTCCGGCTGCGAAACGAATCTTCGAGTACGACATCCCTCACCTCCAGGTGGTCGGCGGGGCGGCCCCACCGAGCTGAGAGTATACGGCTTTCCCCGAAGGCAGCCGGGACGGCTGCCCCACAAGAAGACCGAATCCGGTGCGTTTGTGGGGCAGCCGTCCCGGCTGCCATATGGCCCTGCCCACCCTGAGCACTGGAACTCTTATTGTCGGAAGGGCGATGTGCCGAAATTCAAAATTCAAAATTCAAAATTTAGAATTCGTGTTGGTCAGTCCTTGAACCCCTGCAGCCGGAGCTCGAGTTCGTGGAAGAACTCGACGATCGAGGTCTCGATCTGCCGGCCCTGGGTCACCGCCTGGTTGGCGCCGGCACGGGTCTGCACATCCACCCGGATCCGCTCCGCCTTTTCGAACACTCTCACGGCCAGCTCCGGGCTCAGCCCCCGGTTGTTCCGCGACGGTTCGGCCGTGATCTTGCCACTCTCCCGGTTCGCTTCGACGAGATAATCCCCGTCTTCGAGAACGTCGACCACGGCATCGAAAACGCGGTCGTACGGGGCGAGGTAGCTCTCGGACCACGAATCCGAGGAATCGGTGGACGTCGTGCAACCGGCCATCGCAACCGCAACACCCAACGGCACGATCAGTTTGCGCAGGATCTTCATTGAGGCCCCATGATAACCGGATTGCCCGGGTCTCAGGTCTTCGGTCCCTTGATCATCCAAATCTCGGTTCCGTTCTTTTCGTAGCGCACCTCGTCCATCAGCTGGTTGATGAGGAAAATACCGCGACCGCCGTCGGCGTAGATGTTTTCCCCGACGATCGGACTCGGCACCGATTCGGGATCGAACCCCGGACCCGGGTCGCGAACCATGATGATCATCCCGCGGTGCTCTTCGCAAGCGACCACCACCTCGACCACCTTCTCGGGATCGTGGCGGCAACCGTGCTCGACCGCGTTGGCGAGTGCTTCATACAGTGAGACCTCGATTTCGAACTCGCTCTGCTCCGCGCAACCCTGCTCCCGGATCACCTCCATGATCTGCTCGACCACGGGCGGGATGGCCTCGACCAGCCCCGGAACTTCCTTCTGCACTCGCACGATCATCTGGCCCGCATCAAACTCACAGCGGGACCCGGATTCCATCATCCAATTCACCTCGATTCGCCCCACCCTGGCCGGCTCTGGCCAACCGGGTCGCGGAACGGACATTTTTGAACACGATATTTCTCAAAAGATCATACTCCCGGAAGATGGAGTGGTTTCGTTTCTCGTCCACATACCCAACGCAGGACCACGGACTTCTCAACCTATCCACTGACCGATCAGATTTCAGACGGGGAGATTGTATCTCATCGTCAACGGCAACTCCACCCCGAAGTCAATCCGAAGGGCGGATCAACCTGACCGACGGACGAGGATCACGAGCCCAACCGCCTGCCGGTCACGACCTGAAAGCTCTTGACGTCGAGGTCTTTTCCCGAGATCGACCTGCGGTCCTCCGATGGGCCCAGCGACAACCGCCACTGGTAGAGACCCGAAAAGAACTCGCTCACCTTGGCCGTCATTTCGTCGAAACCGCCGCTGAGTTCGTAGCGGATGGCGTCTTCCTCGCTGTCCCAGATCGTCACCGACAACGCCCGCTCCTGGGTCTTGGTGTTCTCGACCAGGAACACGGCGCGGCACCCCTTGGTGGCGATCAAAGCAGGCTTGATCTCCCGGTCAAACTTTTCCTTCAGCGCCTTGAACTTGCCGGTTTGAATCCTCGCCGACACGAGCCGGACGAAGAAGTGCTGCGGCCCGACGGCGTCCACGACCTCACCGATCGCGGCCACTTCCACCGGATAGGCCTCGACGTCCGGGTCCTGCAGCAGATGGATGTCCCTTTTCAGGTCACCGGTCGAATGGACCTTCCATTCCACGACCTCGGCCATCATGTCGTCCATCTCGTCGAGCAGTTCGTCGTAGAGCCCGCTCATTTCGTACGCCTCGACATTCTCCCGGCTACGCCACAACGTCATCGAAACGCACTCCACATCGTCCGCCGTGGGCTTCAAGAGGCTCGCGTAAAGACACCCCTTGGTCTCCCGAAGGGCGGGGATCGTCCGTTCCTCGTAAAAGCGGGCAAAGTCGTTCAACCTGCCCTCTTTGACTTTCAGATTCACGAGGCGCATAAACATCACGTCCCTCCCTGCCGACGGCGCGGGCCACCCACACCGACCAAAATGTCATCACCAATATGGGTTCTCGGATACTTCAACGCACCCGACCGGGGCTTCCATTCCGGGATATCACCGATCACGAGGTCTCCCTGCTCGCCGCGATCATTCGAACCGTCCGGATCCGGGTCGTGCGCAGACCGTCGCCGAACTCGATAAACAGCCCCGGCGCCGCGATGTGCTCGGTGAAGAGGGCGTGCCCGCCGGCCGTGCACCCGAGAATTTCGACTGCCGGCGAACCCTTGCCCTCGCGTTCAAACCAGCCGCCACTGACCGTGAAGGAACCGTCTGCGTGCGCCGTCAGCGAGTAGACGGAGTTCTTGGTCGAGACGATGATCCGGTCGCCCGCACCGAGCTCGTGGCGCTTCACCCCACCGACGATTCCCGCGGCCTCGGCGAGATCGTCGATCGAGATGGCCTTGACCGGCCGGACCCGACGGTGAATGCCGCTCGGTGGGTCGTTCATCGCGCCTCCTTCTCCAGCTTCGCCGCCCAATCGAGCACGACCACGATCGCCTCACCATCTTCGAATCTGCTGCGATTCAAAACGAATCTCTGTCCGTCCGCGAACACGTCGTACTGCCGGTCGGTGGCCTCCTCGAGCCGGGCGTCAAAGAGAACAACCGGCGAGCCGAAGGTCGGCGGATCGATCGAAAAGACCGGCACCGCCATCAAGCGTCCATTGAGATCAACGTAAAAGATCTCCCGACCGTCCTCGCGCCAGCACGGTGCGAACCCGCCCTCGGTTGAAACTCGGACCTCGCCGCTCGGGTCGTCCAGGGCCCGTACATAGACTTCCCAACGCCTCGCCGCGTCCGAGGAATAGGCGATCCAGCGGCCATCCGGCGACAGATCGGAGCCCCACTCCATCGCGTGTTCCTGACCGAGGCGACGCGGGTTGGGGTCGCCCTCGAGAGAACGAATCCAGAGTGAGCCCCCACCCTGCAGCGCGGCCTCCCAGTAGACCAGCCGCAGGCCGTCGGGAGTCCAGTTGTCAGGAGATACAAAGGTGGCAGATGTGAACATCGCCTGCCCCTGGCCCGAGCGTTCAACCGCTATGCGGAAGATGCCGCTGGTTCCGCTCGAGCTCCCGATCGAGGAGAAGGCGACCTCGCGGCCATCGGGAGACCACGCGGCGAGCGAGTCGTCGCCCGTGCTGAAAGTCAGACGGGTCTCGAGGTTGCCCTCGAGCTCGTGCAGCCAGAGGCCGCCGCCGACCGTCCCGGGCTCGTAGTGGGTGACGACCACTCGCCGCCCGTCGGGCGACAGCCGCGGGCCGTAATACCAGGTATTGCTCTCTTCGGCGAGCCCCTCGAGCTCGGTCCCCGAGCGATCGGTAATCACCACCCGCGTCGCACCCCGCCTGTCGTTTCGGTAAACCAACAGGCCATTCGCGGCAACCGTGAGCGAACGCTGGCCGGAGACCGAGACGGTGCCGGCCATCGAGATCCCGAGAGGTGACGGATCGCCCACCAGCTCGTTCCGGCGATCGTCGAAACGGTGGGCGACCAGCGACTCGCCGATCACGTAGAGAACGGAGTCGGGCGCAGCCCAGACACCCGACGAATTGGAGGGCCCGAGCAGCTTCGAGTCGAGCGAACCGAGCTCACCCAACCACAGCGTCCCCGGCTCGATGCCGGAACCCGACGAAGCGTAGAAGAGGAAGCGCTTGCCGTCGGGCAGAAAGTTCGGGAAACGCTGCGTGCCGATGCCGCTGTCCTCGTCGATCCTGGTCGCCTCCGTCACCTCGCCGCCGGCCGCCCTGACGGCCCGAAGCGGGCCGACGAAGCTCGGCGCGAAGACGATCACGTCGCCGGCGCCCCAGGCGCCTCCTCGCACATCCTGGTTCGAGCCGGTCTCGGCGACGATCCGGGGCTGGCCGCCGAAGAGCTCGGTCACCTTGAGGTGGTTCTGCGCGAAAAAGCCGATCTTGCGGCTGTCTCGAGACCAGAACGGATAGCGGGCGTCGTGGGTGCCGGTCAGCATCGTTGCTTCACGGTCCTCCAGGGCGCGGACCCAGAGGGCCATCCGTCCGTCCTCTCCGCGGGCAATGAAGGCCAGCCGCTGTCCGTCGGGCGAAAGGGCCATGCCACTGACCAGAGTCGTGCCAGGCGGCGCCTCGATCTGGAACTCGGCGTGGAGAGCCGGCATGCTTTCGCTGCCGCCTTGTACGCCGAGCCATTGCGGTACGAGCCAGCCGAGGAGAAGCCCCGTTCCCAGAACGCACGCGCCCAGGAGCCAGATTCCACGGCCACTCCGGGCCGTCACGACGACCGGGTCGACGCTTCCCACGTTTCCCGCCAGCACCTCGTCGATCGCGATCCGGGCATCGCCCATGTCGCGCTGCCGCATCTTCGGGTCCCGTTGGAGACAGCGGCCGATCAATGTGCGAATGCGGGGCGGCGTTGTTGCCGGCAGTGCGTCGAGATCCGGCTCGCTGGTGAGGATGGCGGCCAGCACATCGGTGACCGTTTCGCCGTCGAAGAGCTTGCGCCCGGTGAGCATCTCCCACAGCACCACGCCGAAGGCCCAGATGTCGGCCCGCTTGTCGACTTTTTTGCCCCGTGCCTGCTCCGGCGACATGTAGGCCGCGGTCCCGAGAATCACACCCTCGACAGTCGCGTGGCGGGTGATGGTCGGCGAAAACGACGAGCTCAAATCGGTGCCCTCGGTCTCCCACGCCTTGGCGAGCCCGAAGTCGAGCACCTTGACCGTGCCGTCGTCGGTGATCTTGATGTTGGCCGGTTTGAGATCGCGGTGGACGATCCCCTGCTCGTGCGCCGCCTCGAGCGCCTCGGCGATCTGCAATGCGATCGGGATCGCCTCGTCGATCGGGATCGGCCCGCGGCTGATTCTGGCGGAAAGGTCGTCACCTTCGACCAGCTCCATCACCAGGAAGGTGACCTCGGACGCGGGCACTTCGGATTTCGAATTTCGGATTTCGAATTTCGGATTTTCGGCCGACCCTTGTGGAACTTGAGGCTCGCGCGCTGCATCCGCGTCCGGCACGCGGGACGCGTGCCCCACAAGGCCTTTCTCATCAGCCCGGGACCCTTGTGGGACTTGAGGCTCGCGCGCTGCATCCGTGTCTGGCACGCGGGACGCGTGCCCCACAAGCCATTCCTCATCAGCTCGAGACCCTTGTGGGACTTGAGGCTCGCGCGCTGCATCCGTGTCTGGCAGCCGGGACGGCTGCCCCACAAGCCTTTCCTCATCAGCCCGGCTGCCTTGTGGGGCAGCCGTCCCGGCTGCCATTTGAGTGCTCACGTTCTCGAGACCGTAGAGGTGGGCGATGTTGGGGTGGTTGAGGCTTGCGAGCACCTTGGCCTCGCGTTCGAATCTCGCCAGCCGGTCCGGATCCTTCGCGAAATCCTCCGGCAGCACTTTCAGCGCGACCTCGCGGCCGAGCTTTTCATCAGTCGCCCGCCACACCTCCCCCATCCCGCCGGCGCCGAGCGCCGCGGTGATGCGGTAGTGAGCGAGCGTCGCGCCGATCATGAGACGGCCTCAGACATCGAATCGCTCCCATTCCCGCCTGGCCCGCTCCATCGACCGGCCAAACCGTTCGTCGCCTCGGATGCTGTCCAGATAGTGGTCGTGCTCGGAGAGAAAGGGGTAGTTGATCATCCCCTGGTCGATCGCCCGGTCGAGCCAATGCAGCGCCTCATCGGTGGCGCCGACCGCGGCATGAGCGCTCGCCAGGGCCCAGGGGATCTCCGCATCCCACGCGGCAGCCTGCCGATACGGGCCATCGGTGAGCCGCAGGACCTCCTCACGGTCCTCCCGCCAGGCCGCCCGGCAGAGCCCCATCCACCACGTGCCGATGTCCGAATCCGGCTGCGCCACCACCCCCTCGGTCAACGCCTCGGCCTCTTCGAGCCGGCGGGCGTAGCTCAGGGCCATCACGTAATTCGAGCGCCACACCGGGGTGACCGGATCGAGTTCGAGCATTCGGCGCCCGGGTTCGAGCGCCTCGGAAAACCGTCCGGCGAAGAGCGGCACCGTGACGCTCATCAGGCGGCTCATCGGGTCGAGCGGATCGATATCCAGGAGCCGTGCCACCAAAGGCGCCGCAGCGTCCGGCTTGCCGCCGAGCCACCCGAGGATGTGGGCGGACAGTTGAAGCGCCTGGACGTCCTTCGGATAGGCCTGCAACACGCGTCGCCAGCTTCGACGGCTGCCGTGAATGTCGCCCCGTGCCAGCTGCAGATGGGCTTGGACGCTGGAGCCGCGAGGCGAATCGGGTTCGAGCGCGAAGATCTTTGCCGCGCACCTTTCGGCCTTTGTGATGTATTCCTCTTCCCTGCCGCCGGCGGCCCCGATGTTGATGGCCTGAAAGTAGGCCTCACCGAGCCCCTGGTAGAGCAGGGCGTTGTCGCCGATCAGCGCGAGTCCGGCCTCCAGATGGCTGACGGCCTTGTCCACGCCGCCGGGTAGAAAGCTCCAGATCTCTCTCCGAGCGCGGAGATAGCTCTCCTGGGCGCGGACGTCGTCGATAGGCCGCTCGGCGAGCTGCTCGGCCTCTTGAGGAGTGAGCTGGATCTCGAGGGCGTCCACGATCGATCTCGACACGCGTTCCTGAATGTCGAAGACGTCGTCCAACGACCCTGCGTACTTGTCCGCCCAGACCTGGACATCGTCCGCCGCTTCCACCAACCTCGCCGTGATCCGGAGATTGTTCGCCGCGCGCCGCACGCTGCCTTCGAGCACGTACCGGCAGTCGAGATCGCGACCGATCTCCCCGAGGCCTCGCGCATCGCCCTTGAGGCGCATGGCCGATGACCGGGAGATCACGCGCAGCGACCGGACGCGCGACAGATCGGTGATGATCTCGTCGGTGAGACCGTCCGAGAAGTACTCGGCATCCGGATCGGGGCTCAGATTTGCAAACGGAAGAACGACGATCGATTTCGTTTCGGCCGAATCCTCGTGATGTGGAGGGCCGGGAGGCGGCTTTTCCACCTTCTGTCGTACTGCAGCGTTCAGCTCCTCGAGCAGAGTATTGGCGGCCTGGAGATCCGCCGTCTCGAAGCCTTCGGTGAACCACGAGAAGATCTGATCGAGCCGCTCGTGGGCCTCGGCGAACCGGCCCTCATCTCGCCAGAGCCTCGCCAGGCTCGTCGTGGCCCGCAGCTCCCACGACTTCGCCCGCTGGCGCTGGGCGACCTCGATGGCGGACATGAAGCAGCGCTCACTTTCGAGCGGTTCGGATGGAAGCAGAAATTCGCCCCTCAGGCGATGAAGCTCCGCCTCGTGGAAGTGTTCGCCGGTCGTGGCAACGTGGTCGAAGGCCTCGTCAACAAGGGTCAGGGCCTCGTCGTACCGACCCATGCCGGCACAGCCCTGGGCTATAACGCTCAGGGTGAACGACCGCGCCCACCCGAACTCGATGACCTCCAGACCAGCGACGCCTTCCCGGGCAACTTCCGAACCCGATTCGAACTCGTGCTGGGAGATCAGAGCCATGCCCTTGCAGATACGCGCAAAATTCTGAAACATCGGGAGCTCGAATTGACTCGCAATTTCGATGGATTTTTCGGCCTGCTCAAGGGCCTGCTTGCCCGATCCAGTCAGCTGTCGGACCCACGAAGCGAAGCACGGGCCGAAGGTTTGCGTGGCAGGGTCGGAGATCGTGTCACCCAGAGCGACGGCGGCCGCGGTCTCCCGGAGGGCCTGCTCGGGGTATCCGGCCAGCCACAGCGCCAACCCTCCCATGCTGTGGGCCGAGACCGCGGAATCGTACCCGAAGAGCGAGGCGAGCGATCCATGTTCGTCGGGCTCATAGTGGGCCAGGGCTCGTGCAGCGTGCTCGCTCGAGGGCACCGGATCTCCGATGCACAAAAGATTGTCGGCCATGACCGAATGAGCCGTCACACGCTGGCCGTGGTCGTCGCCGCTCTGCGCCAGCGCGAGCATCTGTTCGGCAACATCCACCGCCGCCTCCAGGTCGCCCTGATTCTGGAAGAACTCCCAGAGCCCGAACAGAACCGGAAAGAGCTGCGGTGCATCGCCGATTTCGTGACAGAGTTCGCGCGCCCGCTTGTACACTTTGCCCGTATCGGAATGCCCGAAACCGCGAAACGAACGCAATGCCAGACCGAGAGCCAGCTGCAGCTCGAGTTCGGTGCGGGAGCGCTCCGGCGACGGGTCGAGCATCCCGACCATCTCGAGGCCCTGCTTGTGCCAGGGTGGCCGCTTCCCGATGGGCAAAGATCGACAATGGCCTGACCCGCAGCCGTCAAATAGTGCTCCGCTGCCCGGGCGAAATCTCGTCCGGCCTCGAAGAGCGCGGCCAGCTCGTGCGCCACCCCTCGGATCTTCTTGCCGTGGGCCCGTTCGAGGGCCTCTCCCACCTCAAAGCTCAGCCTCGCCTTCCGGGTGGGCTTGAGCGACCCGTAGAGCGCGTTCTGGTACAGCACGTGGACGAATCGATAGCGGAGGGTCACGGTGCGATCGGGCAGCTCCGTTTCACCCGTGAGCTCAACGAACGCATGCACGCGCTCCAGGTGTTCAAGCCGCTCTTCAACCTCTTCCGGAGGCATGCCCAGAATCTCGGCTGCGATAGCGGAGTCGAAGACGAATCCCTGAACGCTCGCCGCAATGAGGAGCTCGTGATCCTCCTTTCCGAGCTGCCCGATCTTGCGCTCGATCATCCCGCGCACCGATTCCGGCAGCTCGTTTTCGATCTCCGGCAGCCCGTGCATGAGGCGCCACCCACCGTCATCCTCGCCGATCGCTCCGTTTTCGCGGAGGTACCGCACGAGATCGGCCATGAACAGAGGGCTGCCCTCGGTCTTGGAGTGGATCAACGCCGGGAAGTCACCGGGAAACCGATGATCCGGAAACTCGAGCGCGAGGTAGTCGGCTACCTCCGACTCGTGCAGGAACTCGAGGAGCAGTTCCCGGCACACGCCGCGAGTCTGGAGATCGGGCTTGATCCGGAGGAACGCGTGCTTCGAGAGCTGCATGTCCGAGGGGCGGTAGGTCACCACCACGAGCACGTTCAAACCCTCGAACTTCGCGGCCAGAAAGCTGAGCAGATCGACGGTCGATTCGTCCGCCCAGTGGAGATCGTCGAGAAACACCACCATCGGGAGCGAACGTGACAACTCCTGGACGCAGGCCACGAAGTCCAGCTTCAACCGCTCCTGGGTGGTTTCCTTCACCTGCTCGAGGAGACGATCCATTTCGTTGCTGTCCCCACCGGGCGGCGCGATCTGGACATACCAGGCCGGCGCCACGTGTCTCATGGTCCGCGCGAGTTTCTCTCTGTCGCCGGTGTGCAGCAGACTGCCGAGAGCTTCGAGTACGGGAAGGTAGGCATCCGATCCGCCGATCCGTTCGGAAGAGCGCCCGCGGGCCACGGTGCATCTGCCTTTGGCGACAGCGTCATCGAGAAATCCCTCGACCAAGGTCGTCTTCCCGATGCCCGGCTCGCCTGCCACGCAAACCAGCGAGCCCCGACCTTCGCGAGCCGACTCGAGGGCCTCACGCAGGGCGTCGAGCTCCGACTGCCTGCCGACGGTATGGCGCGGACTTCCAACCCGACCCCTTGGTCGCTCTACAGAAGCTCCCTCCTTGAACCCAGCCTTTCGGAGCCCATCCACGAAGTGTTCGACCAGATCCTGATCGAACCACTTCTCGAGTCGTTCGCGTCCCGTCTGGTCGTAGTCCGGCTTCAGTCGGAGCATCTCCCGCAGGGCCTCGCCGGCCGTGTCGCTCTCGCCGAGCTGCCCGTACGCCGCCGCGAGCGCCTCGTGCATTACGAAGAAGGCCGGCAGGTTGAGCTTGAGCGCAACGTTCGCCGCGCCGCGGTAGTCGCCCCGACGGTACGCATCGTAGAAGAGAGGAAGCCAGTACCATCCGGGATGGCGCGGGTTGAGGTCGAGGGCCCGTTCGACCAGAGCACAGCCGCGCTCCCAGTCACCCGAGTACGCGGTCAGGGCGCCCAGGCCGGCAAGCGTCGGGCTGTTCAGCGGATTGAGCGCGATCGACTGCTCAGCCGCGGTTCGGAAGGCCTGGAACTCTTTGCGGAAGAACATGGCCCAGGCCAACGCGTTGAACGCCAGGGCGTTCGACGGCGCAGCGTCGGCTGCCCGCCGAGCGGCCTGGAGGGCTCGGCCGACGGGGTCGGGCCGTCTATTGTAGCCATGAGCCTGCTCGTCCACGTAGACGAGGGCCAGCATCGCCCAGGCGTCGGCGTAGCGCGGCGCCTGCTCGACGGCGCGTTCCAGGGCGTCGCGCACCGCGGCGTGCTCCTCAGGGGTGCGGCGATAACCGTATCCGAAGCTGCGAAGCACCGCCTCGTAGGGGGTCAGCTGGCCCGGGTCCTTGCTGCGCAACAACTCGCTCATCGTGTGCGGCAAGATCCCGTGCGCGTCGCCGACCGTCGAGACGATCCGAGGGACGAGGTCGTCCTGCAGCTCGAAGACCGCTTCGGGACGGAAAGGCCGCTCGTAGGTCTCGGCCCAGAGGTGCGCACCGGAGCCGGTATCGACCAGCTGCGCCGAGATGCGAAGGGTCGGACCGGCCTGCCGGATGTGGCCCTCGATGACATACCGCGCGCCCAACTTCCGGCCGACAGGGCCCGCCTCGGCTGCGTCGCCCGCGTACTTCGCCGTCGACGTGCTGGCGATGACCCGCAGGAAGGAGAACCGGGAGAGCCCGCTCACGATTTCGTCCGCCAGCCCGTCAGCCAACGTCTCCACGTCGGGGTCCGAGCCGCGGTATTTGAACGGCAACACCGCAATCCAGAAACCCTCGTCGGCGCGCGATGCGCCGGAAGCCGGGCCCGGCGACTCGTCAGCTCCCGCCAAAGACACGTCTGAATCGGACGCCGGCGGAATCTCCAGTCCAGCCTTGCCAAGCCCATCGATCAGCTGCTCGACGAGTTGCGGTAGGTACCATTTCTCAAACTGATCGCGCGCAATCTGCGCAAAATCAGGCCTCAGGGCCAGCAGCTCTCGAATCGCCTCGACCGCTGCCTCCCGCTCACCGAGCTGGCCGTAGAGAGCCGCGAACAGGGCGTGCGAGTAGTACTGTCCCGGCATGAGGGCCTTGGGAACGAGGGCTCGCGCGTCAAGGTAGTCGCCCTTGCGATACGCGTCGAGCAATGGGAGTGCCCAATACCACGCCGGGTGATGTGGGTTGAGTTGCCTCGCCCTTTCTCCCAGCTCGCAGCCGCGCTCCCAATCTCCCGCGAAGGCCAGCAGATGGCCCAGGTACTCGACCGTGGCTCCATCCATGGGGTTGAGGGCGACGGCCCGCTCCGCCGCATTCCGGAAGGCATCGAAATCTTTGCGGAAGTAGTGAGCCTGGGCCAGGGCGAGATGAGAGGCGTGGCTGGAGGGCGCGGTCTCGATGGCACGCCGCGCAGCCTGAAGCGAGCGACCGAGCGGATCGGGCTCCACGTTGAACCCGAATCTGTGTTCCTCCCCGTACAGCATCGACAGCATGGCCCAGGCCGCGGCATGGCCCGGCACCTGCTCGACGGCCCGCTCCAAGATGGGCCGCGCCACCGCGTGCTCCTCGGGGGTGACGCGCTCGAAGTAGCCAAAGCCGCGCAGCAGCGCCTCGTAGGGAGTCAGCTGGTCCACGGGCTTGCTCCTCACCGCTTCGCTCATGCTGTGGGGCAGGATGCCGTACCAGTCGGCGACCGTGGAGACGATCCGGGGAACGAGGTCGTCCTGCAGCTCGAAGATGGCGTCGGTGCCGAAGGGGCGCTCGTACGTCTCGGCCCAAATATGCGCGCCGGAGCTCGTATCCACCAGTTGCGCCGAGATGCGAAGCGTCGAACCGGCCTGGCGAATGCTGCCCTCCATCACGTAGCGCGCGGCGAGTTCGGTGCCGACGGAGCGGACGTCCACGGCCTCGCCCACATACCGCTCGGTCGAGCTGCGGGCGATCACCCGCAGGTAGGAGAAGCGCGACAGACCGGTCACGATGTCCTCGCTCAGGCCCTCGGCCAGCGCCGTGAGATCGGCATCGCCGCCGCTGTACTTGAACGGCAGCACCGCCACCCAGAAGCCCTCGTCTTTTCGAGTCATCGTTGACACGGCCGCGTCGGAGGACGGCCGGATGTTTCGCTCGGAAGGTTCCTGGTGTAACGACGCCGAGGCCTGAGGGGCTCCCATCGAGCTCGCCTCACGCTGCAGCGCCTTCAGCTCGTTGAAGACGTCGCGCGCGGTCTGATAGCGATCGCGGCGGTTCTTTTCGAGACAGCGGCCGATGATCCGGCCGAGGTGGCGGGGCAGATCGGAGCGCAGCTCGACCACCGGCGTCGGCGCGTCCTTGAGAATCGAGGACATCAGAGATGGGGAAGTCTTGCCCTGGAACGGCCGTTCGCCGACGGCCATCTCATAAAGCAGCACGCCGAGCGAGAAAATGTCGGTGCGGTGATCGACGATCTCGCCCTCGATCTGCTCCGGCGACATGTAGGGCACCGTGCCGACGATCGTTCCGATCCCGGTCAGGGCCTCCGTGGGCAGCTCGCTCGAATCCGAGGGATCCTCCGCGCTTGCCACCTTGGCGAGCCCGAAGTCCATCACCTTGACCCGGCCGTCGCGATCGACCATGACGTTGGTGGGTTTGAGATCGCGGTGGATGATGCTTCGGTCGTGCGCGGCCGACACGGCTTCGGCCAGAGGGGTCGCGAAATCGAAGAACCGCCCCAGCTCGAATCCGCCGGCTGGGATCATCCCATCGAGGGTCTCTCCCTCCACCAGCTCCATGGTCAGAAAGCGGACGCCATCCGCGTCCTCGACCGAAAAAATGGTGACAATATGGGGGTGGTTGAGCGCGGCCACCGCACGCGCCTCACGTTCGAACCTGTCGAGACGCTGCGGGTCCGAAGCGAACTCTTCCGGCAGCACCTTGAGCGCCACCTCGCGCCCCAGCTTGGTGTCGGTCGCGCGCCACACCTCCCCCATCCCGCCGGCGCCAAGGGCCGCGGTGATGCGGTAGTGGGCGAGGGTGGTGCCGATCACGGTTGGGTTCCCTTCTCCACCGGAACCAGCCGCTCCAGTTCATCGAACCAGTTGAGGACGATGTTAATGCGGTCGGGGATAGCTTCGGGCTCGTGGCGGATCATCACGAAGTGCTCGCCGTCTGGAGCCACCGCATAATTTCGTTCCAGGTATTTCCCAGCCGGCAGGTCCCACCCTCCCTCGAACAACGGGCGTGGACGACCGAAGACCAGGGGATCGCGGCCGGTCACATCCGCAACCATCATCTTGGCCCCCTGGCGATAGTAGAGACGATCCCCCTTCGGCGACCATGTCGGGACCTGGCCACCATCGGTCGACACCGGGACACGCTTGGAGTCACGATCGACCGCCTTGACGTAGATCTCGGATCGACCCGATGCGTCGGACGCGAACGCGAGCCAGCGCCCGTCGGCTGAGAAGTCGCACATTGCGTCGGTGCCCGGCCCCGTCAGCGCCGGCGACGGAACCCCCCCGGGGGGTAGGAACCAGATGTCATCGCCGGTCACCGTGTTCGACTCCTGAAACGCGAGGGTCCCGTCGGGCGCCACCGCGACCGGAAACTGGTCGAACTCCCTCTGCATGACGATTTCGCTCTGAGCGGCGCCGGGCACTCTCGAATAGATCTCCCAATTCCCGGAGTGGTTGGAGGCGTAATACACCCGCGATCCGTCGGCGTCCCACACCGGGTACCCCTCGTCGTAATCCCGGTTCTCAGGCACCAGGCGCATCCGTTCGTTTCTCCCGGGCCCGTACACCCAGAGCCGGTGTTCGGGGTCGACCGCGATGCGGCGTCCGTCAGGTGAGAGCGACAGTGTCCCGAAGAGGTCCCGCTCTTCGGTCATGGGTTCGCTCCGCCCCATCTCGTCCACCGACACCAGCGACCGCTGGGTAATCTTGCTGGGCACAAAGGCAAGCGTTCCGGTGTCCGAGACGCTCACCCACGGGTCGGGTTCCCAGTGAGGAAAGAAGAAGTCGGACAACACCAGGCTCGATGGCGCGGCGGCCCCCGAACCGTTCAGAGGCCTGGCAAGCATCCCCGACCATGGCGAATACGCCTGGACGAAGAGCAGGTGGCCGGATGTTGTCACCGCTCCGCTGCCACCTCTTGGAACGACACCGGTTCTCTTGAGGTCTTGAATGTTCACGCTTGCGAGACCTCCCGACACTCCCCAGTACGTAAACAGGACTTCCGGCCGGTCGGGAGCGAAGCGCGGGAAGACGAAGGCGTATTCCTCCTTCCCGTCCGGCCGGAGCAGCACCTCGGATTCACCGCCAGAGCCAGGTATCCGGTACAAGCCCCCGTTCCAGAGCGGGACGAACACGATAGTGCCATCCTCGCCCCACGTGCCGCCCATGGGTGTCGGTGCGTCGGCCAGCACCTGCGGATAGGCGCCCCCTATGTCCCACCGGAGCAATCGGCCACCGGCGAAGTACGCGACCGCTCGGCCGTCTGGAGAGAAGAACGGGCTCCCGGCCCCATCGGTTTCCGGTACCGCGTACGACTCGAATTCGTCCAGATGGCGGATGTAGAGCTGTGGCGTATCGGAGGCGCGGGCGGCGGTGTAGGCGACGATCTGTCCGTCCCTGCTGATCGCGGGGGCCGAGGTCACCGCCTGCCCGGCGGGCAGCGAGATGCTCAGACGGGTCAAGGGAGCCTCAGCGGAGGATGTGGACCACAGGCCCGTCCAGAACGCAGTGATGACGGCGGCGAGAGCCAAAAGACTCACCGCCGCAGTTGCCCACGGGAGGAGGGCTCTTCCTCCAGGAACCGTTTCATCGCTGTCTTTTTCACCGCGCACCGTCTCGTCGATCTCCAACCGGGCATCGCCGATGTCGCGCAATCGCTGCTTCGGCTCGCGCACCAGGCAGCGCTCGAGCAGGCGGCGCACCCCCGCCGGGGTCGTTGCGGGCAAGGTTTCCCACTGCGGCTCGTTTTTCAGCACGGAAGCGAGGACGTCGCTCACCGTCTCGCCGTCGAACACACGGCGTCCCGACAGCATCTCGAAGAGCACGACGCCGAAAGCCCAGATGTCGGCGCGCTTGTCGACCGATTTCCCGCGCGCCTGCTCGGGCGACATGTAGGCGGCGGTGCCGAGGATCACGCCCTCGAGGGTGGCGTGGCGGGTCAGGGTCGGAGAGAAGGACGAGCTCAAATCGCCGCCCTCGGCCTCCCACGCCTTGGCAAGCCCGAAGTCGAGCACCTTGACCGTGCCGTCCTCGGTGAGCTTGATGTTGGCGGGTTTGAGATCGCGGTGGACGATCCCCGCCTCGTGCGCCGCCTCCAGCGCCTCGGCGATCTGCAGCGCGATGGGGAGCGCTTCTTCGATGGGAATCGGGCCGCGCTTGAGCCGGACCGAGAGGTCGTCGCCCTCCACCAGCTCCATGACAAGGAAGGTGACAGCCCTACTGTCATCCCGAGCGGAGGCGTCGCCCTGCGACGCCGGAGTCGAGGGATCTCTTGAAGCAGCCCCATCGCGAATAGAACCTTTGTCCAGAGGTCCCTCGACTCGGCCGTTGGCCTCGCTCGGGATGACAGGTTCAGTGGCAGCCGTTTCCAACCCATACAAATGCGCGATGTTCGGATGATTGAGGCTTGCGAGCACCTTTGCCTCGCGCTCGAACCTCGCCAACCGATCGGGATCACTGGCAAAAGCCTCGGGCAGGACCTTGAGCGCCACCTCGCGGCCAAGCTTGGTATCGGTCGCTCTCCACACCTCCCCCATCCCGCCGGCGCCGAGGGCCGCGGTGATGCGGTAGTGCGCGAGGGTCGTGCCGATCATGTTGGACCTCCGGTCGGATGCGACGACGACGCTCGTTCGTGTTCAGCTTCCAAGAAGGCCTCCGTCCGTTTTTTCGACTTCGCAACGATTTCCACAAAACGCGGCAGAGACCGCAACGGTGCGAGAAACGGGCAGTGGGTCGAAATGAACGGGTAGGGGTAGAAGCCGCCATCGACCGTTCGCTCGATCATGTCGAGGACACGATCGTGGTCGCCGGCCAGGGCGAACGGCTCGGCCAGATGAAACCGCGTGTGGCTGTCGAGGGGCGCCAGGTCGATGTCCGAGAGTCTCGAAATCGCCTCCTGGTGTCTCCCCTCGAGGGCGTCGATGAGGGAGAGGAACTGGAGGGTGTAAGGTCCATCCGGCTCGGTCTCGGCCATGAGCTGTGCATGCCGGGAAGCCTGTTGTGTCTGTCCCAGGGCGGCCAGTGCATAGCCGGTACACCAGCGCAGGAAGTAATTCTGGGGATCGAGGACCATCCCGCGCTCGAAATCCGGCAGGGCCTGGTCGAATTGACCGGCGATTATTTTCGCTGCGCCCGCGCACATCCAGGAATTCGCACTCAACGGATCGTGCGTCACCATCAGGCGTGCGGCCCGGAAACCGCCTTCGGTATCTCCGGCTGCAAAGTAAGTGGCGCACATGTACCACAAGGTGTCCGGGTCGTTCGGATTGCGTTCGAGCGAAATATCGAAATGCCGGATGGCTTGTCTCAAGCGGCCGCGCTCGTAGCAGACAAAGCCGAGGATCGCGTGCCCGTAGGGCCCGTCGGGGTCGCGTTCCAGGAGTGTCAGGGCCACAGCTTCGGCGTCGTCGAGAGGCTGCAGATCGCGACTGAGGCCGGCTTTCACCTCGGCCACCATGGCCCAGGCCTTGAGCGCCAGAAGCGGGGGCGTCTCACCCTCGGTCTTGATGGCCTGCGCCAGAAGGGCCGGCACCCGCTCGACCGCGGAGCCGGGTCGTTGTCGAAGGTCCTGTCTGGCCTGCAGGTAGAGCTCGAAAGCGCGGGCGTTGGCGATCGGGCGCTCGGCCAGCCGCCGGCTTTCGTCCGAGGTCAATCTGATATCGAGCGCGCGGACGATCTCCCGAGAGACGCGCTCCTGCACTTCGAAGACTTCGTCGACTGTGCCGCTGAATTTCTCGGACCACAGCGGCGAGTCCTTTTCGGCATCGACGAGCTGGGTGGTGATGCGCAGACTCGAACCGGACTTGCGGACGCTGCCTTCCAGAATGTAGCGCACGCCGAGTTCGCGGCCGATCGTCGGCAGGTCCTTGTCCGTGCCCTTGAACAACATGGCCGAGGTCCGCGAGATCACGGAGAGGCCCTTGATGCACGCGAGGTCGGCGATGAGCTCTTCGGTGAGGCCGTCGGAGAAGTACTCGTTCTCGGCGTCGTCGCTGCGGTTGACGAAGGGCAGAACTGCGATGCCGGGGCGGCAGTCATCAGAAACAACGGACGAAACCGTCGCAGCAGCCTCTCCACTCTGGGGGGCCACTGATCCGCCGGAATCGTCTTCGAGACCAGCCTTGACCAACCCATCAAAGAAGTGGTCGACCAGGTGGGGTTCGAACCACTTCGACATCAACCGCCGGCCCGAGCGGGCGAAATCTTCTTTCTGGGCCAGCAGATCATTCAGTGAATTGCGAGCCGCGGAGAGCTCGCCAAGCTGTCCGTATGCCGCGGCAAGCAACCAATTGGTCCAAAAGAGGTCTGAAGCGTTTGCCTGCACGGCCTCGTCGACGGCCGCTCGAAAGTTCTCCCTGCGGTATTCGTCCATGGCGAGTAGCAATCTGTACCAGCGGGGATGATGGGGGTTGAGTTCCATGGCGCGGCGAATGAGATCGCAGCCGCGATCCCAGTCGCCCGTGAAACAGGTGATGAAGATGGCCTCGTTGCTGCCATCAAGGGGGTTGAGCGCCAGAGCACGCTCGCATGCACTCGAACAGGCCGCGGTCTCCTTGCGGAAAAACAGGGCAACTGCAAGCACCTGCTGTGCGAGGTGATTGGACGGGGCGAGGTCGACAGCCCTTCTGGCGGCCTCGATCGCCCGATCGAGCGAATCGGGTCTGGGATTGAATTCGTGGGCGAATTCGTGCGAGTAGACCCACGACAGCATGGCCCAGCAGTCGGCGTTGCCGGGGGCCTGCTCGACGGCCTGTTCCAGCACTTCGCGCGCCTCGGCGTGCTCATCGGGAGTCAGCCGAAAGTGATAGCCGAATCCGCGCATGAGGGCTTCATACGGAGTGATTTCGGTTGTCGATTTGCTGCGGACCGCCTCACTGATCGCCCTCGCCAATACACCGAAATGGTCCGCGCAGGTGGAGACGATGCGGGGAACGAGGTCGTCCTGCAAGGCGAAGAGATCATCCGGAAAGAAATCCCGATCGTAGGCCTCGGCCCACAGGTGGGCTCCGGACTCCGCATCGACGAGTTGCACCGCAACCCGCAGCTTGGACCCCGCCTGGCGCAGACTGCCCTCCATCACGTATCGCGCACCAAGCTCTTCACCCATCGCCCGCACATCGACCGCTTCGCCGGCGTATCGCAGCGTCGAACTGCGGGCGATGACACGGAGATACGAGAAACGCGACAGCCCGGTCACGATGTCCTCGGAGAGCCCTTCGGCCAACATCCCAAGATCGTTGTTCCCGCCACTGAATTTGAAGGGCAGCACGGCGACCCAGAAACCTTCGTCCATTCGCCGCTCGCCCGAAGCCAGGCTCACCGGCAAGACATCCCCAGATTCGTCCTCGTCGGCGATCTCGAGCCCCGCCTTGCTCAAGCCCTCCATCAACTGTTCCACCAGATCCGGTTGGATCCACTTTCCATGCAGCTTCCGCGCGACCTTGCCGTAATCGGGTTTGAGGGCGAGCATGTCCTGGAGCGATTTGTGCGCCGCATCCATCTCGCCGAGTTGGGCATAGCACATGGCGAGGACGGCGTGCTGATAGAAATTCTCCGGTGTATTGAGCTTGAGCGCCAGGTCGAGCGCGCGACGGTAGTCTTTCCTGCCATAGGCATCGTGCCATGCGGTGTAGTGGTACACCCCAGCGGAGTTCGGGTTCAGCCCCTGCCCCCGCTCCGCCAGAGCACAACCGCGTTCCCAATCTCCCGAATAGGCGATCAGCAATCCCATGAACGCAACCGTCGCGCCATCCATGGGGTTGAGGGAGACGGCGCGTTCCGCTGCGATCCGGGAAGCCGGGAACTCACGCCGAAAGAAGAGAGCCTGCGCCAGCGCGTGGTACGGAAGCGAATGGAGCGGCGCCGCCTGGACTGCTTTTCGCGCGGCTTGAAGTGCCTTTTCGAAATATTCCGGGTTCTCGTTGTCCCAGTGTCCCCACTCATTTGAGTACATCAGTGACAGCATCGCCCAGCAATCGGCATTTCCCGGAGATTGTTCGACAGCGCGCTCGAGGCAGCTCCGGGCCTCGGCCAGCGCTTCGGGGGTGAAGCGCTCGTTGTAACCGAAGCTGTGCAGCAGGGCTTCGTATGGGGTCAGTTGATCGGCGGGTTTAAGCCCCACAACCTCACTCATCCGGCGCGGCAGAATGCCGTGCATGTCCGCAACCGTCGAGACGATCCGCGGGACCAGGTCGTCCTGCAGTTCGAAAATCGATTCGGGGCTGAAGGAGCGATCGTATGTCTCGGCCCACAGGTGGGCGCCGGAACCGACGTCGACCAGTTGCACCGTGAGCCGAAGCCGGGCACCGGCCTGGCGGAGGCTCCCTTCCATCACGTAGCTCGCGCTGATTTCATCGCGGATGGGTGCGACCACCGCCGATTCCCGTTCGGCCGAACCGCCGGAGACCACCCGGAGATACGAAAAACGCGACAGACCGGTCACGATCTCCTCGGTCATACCCTCGGCCAGGGCGGAGACGTCGGCGTCGGAGCCCGTGTATTTGAACGGCAGCACCGCGACCCAGAAACCCTCGTCGGCAGGCACCACGCCGGAGCTCGGCGAGGGGGCGGTCTGAACATCGAGCGTCGATGAATCGGAATCGGATGTCTGGGGAATCCTGAGTCCGGCTTTCCCGAGCCCTTCGACCAGGAGATCGAGCAGCTCCCCTTCGCCCACCCATTTCTTGAACTCCTCGCGGGTCCCTTCGGCGAAATCCGGCTTCAAACGTTGCAGCTCCCGCAACGCGGTGCCCGCCGCCTCCATGTCGCCAAGCAGTCCATAGATCGCAGCCAGAGTTGCATGGGTGTAGAAGTACGTCGGCATGTTGAATTTGAGGGCGATGTCGAGCGCACCCTCAAAATCCCGCTGGCGAATCCTGTTGAAGCAGATGCTGAACCGGTACCATCCCGGGTGGTGCGGGTTGAGCTCCATGGCGCTCTCGACCAGTGCGCAGCCGTGATCCCAGTCTCCCGTGTACGCCATGAGGATTCCCAAGAAGGCCGTCGTGCACCCGTCCATCGGGTTGAGGGCAATGGCCTTCTCAGCCGCGATGCGGAACGCCTGAAACTCTCCGCGGAAAAAATGAGCCTGGGCGAGCATGTGGTACGCCAGGTTATTCAACGGCGCGAGAGTTGTCGCCCGCCGCGCCGCATCAAGAGCGCGACCGAGCGGCTCGGGACCGGCGTTGAACCCCTGCTTGTGCTCGTCGGCATACAGCATCGAAAGCAGCGCCCAACAGTCCGCGTGGCTGGGCGCCTCGCGAACGGCTCGTTCGAGTGCATCCTTCGCCTTCGCATGGTCGTCGACTGCAAGCGTCTCGTAGTAGCCGAAGGCCAGCAGCATCGCCTCATACGGAGTCAGCTCCTGCGAGGCCTTGCCACGCAGCGCTTCGCCCATGGAGTGCGGCAGCACACCGTTCATGTCGGCCACCGTGGATACGATGCGCGGTGCGAGATCGTCTTGCGCGTCAAAGACCGCATCCGAATCAAACGGGCGATTGTAGGTCTCCGCCCACAGGTGGGCACCGTTCGTCGCGTCGACGAGCTGAACCGTGGCGCGCAGCCTGCTCCCCGCCTGCCGGAGGCTCCCCTCCACAACGTATCGAGCGCCCAACTCCTCGCCGACGGCTCGCACATCGATCGCCGAGCCCGCGAACTGAGCTGCCGAACTCCGCGCAACGATCCGCAGATAAGAGAACCGCGACAACCCGGTCATGATGTCCTCGGTCAGGCCTTCGGCCAGCGCCTCGATATCAGTATTGCCACCGGAGTACTTGAACGGCAGCACTGCGACCAGGAAGCCTTCGTCCGCATTCACTCCGCTCGAGGAGGCGGCGGAAGTCGCCAACGGTCGGGGAACCGTGCCCGAAGGTCCGACTGCCGAACGAGCTCCAGGTGGAGCCGTCGAGCTCGCTTCTCTTTGCAGCGCCTTCAGTTCATTGAAGACATCGCGCGCCGTCTGGTAACGGTCACGACGTTTCTTCTCAAGGCAACGGCCGATGATTCGTCCCAGGTGGCGCGGCAGATCGGATCGCAGCTCCACCACCGGCGTTGGCGCGTCCTTCAAAATCGACGACATCAGGGCCGGCGAGCTCTTGCCCTGAAAGGGTCGTTCGCCAAGGGCCATCTCATACAACAGAATGCCGAGCGAGAAGATGTCGGTTCGATGGTCGACGGCCTCACCCTCGATCTGTTCCGGCGACATATAGGGCATCGTGCCGACAACCGTTCCGATCCCCGTCAGCGCCTCGGTCGGAAGCTCTGTGGAGTCGGATGGGTCGCCAACCTCCTGCAGCTTGGCCAGCCCGAAGTCCAACACCTTGAGCCGTCCGTCGGCGTCGACCATGACGTTCGGGGGTTTGAGGTCGCGGTGGATGACGCTCTTGTCGTGGGCCGCCGAAATCGCCTCGGCCAGGGGTGTGGCGAGGTCGAGGAAGAGACCGAACTCCATGCCACCTTCCGGAATCAGTTTGTCCAGACTCCGGCCCTCGATGAGTTCCATGGTCAGGAAGCGGACACCTTCCGCCTCCTCCACCGAGTGGATGGTGACGATGTGGGGGTGGTTGAGCGACGCCACCGCACGCGCCTCGCGCTCGAAGCGGTCGAGCCGCTGTGGGTCGTCCACAAACTCCGCCGGCAGCACCTTGAGCGCCACCTCGCGCCCAAGCTTGGTGTCGGTGGCGCGCCACACCTCCCCCATCCCGCCGGCGCCGAGCGCCGCGGTGATGCGGTAATGAGCGAGGGTCGTGCCGATCATCGACCGCCACCCTTCCCCACCAGATCTTCGAGCTCGGTGAACCAATCGCTGACAATCACCACCGGTCGGGGGTCGGTATACGAGATGGCCGGCCGATTGACGAGGATGCGGTCACCATCGGCCGACAGATCGAAGGAAAGACCGCTGGAATCGTGGGCGTCCATCGCCATGACCAGATCTTCGGCGCCAGGCCGGAATTCGGGCTTCAACTCGTACGGAACGCTCATCAATTCGCGTGCCCCGACCCGGTAGAGGATCTCGCGCCTCCCCTTCGACCAGCGCGCGTCGTAACCGCCGCGGGCGGAGATCGTCCACTCCCTCAGCTCCACATCGGGGAACGGGCGGACGTAGATTCCGTACTCCCCCGCCTTGTTCGAGTGGTAGCTCATGAAGTTGCCGTCGGGCGAAAACGACGGAATGATCTCGTTGGCCGGGGTGCGGATCAGCGGCTGCGGCTCACTGCTTCCATCCAGTGCGATCAGCCAGACGTCCGAGCCCGTCTCGAATACTCCCCAGGTTCCTATCAGCAGATGCCGGCCGTCGGGCGAAACGTCGTATGGAATGGGCGAGCCGGCCCCAATGATCTGGAGATCCTCGGCGGTGAGCAGCGGAACCTCACCGCCACTGCCGTCCACCGCCCGGCGCATGATCGTTGCGGTGCCGTTGCGAAAGGCCTGGTAGAAGACCTCGCGGCCGTCGTGGGACCAGGCGGGAAAACGGCTGGCACCCTCGAATGTGAGGCGACTCAGGGTTTTTCGGGCAAAGTCGTAGATGTGGATCTGGTCGTGCCCTTCCGCCACCTGGATCGCGATTTTTGAATGATCGGGCGAGAGCTGGAATGTCCCGTAGACATTGCGCGGCATCGACAACGGCTCTTCGCCCCCTTCGCGATCGATCCAGGCCGGCACGGTCAATGCGTAGTCTCCGCCGCGAACGTAGATCAGGGTGCCGTCGGCGGCCACGTCGTAAAGGGTGATCGCCCAGACCGAGTCGGTCGAGACTTCTTCGACGACCTGTACTTCAGGTCCGGTCACCTCGAGCCGATCGAGATCGAAGGGCGCGGCCAAGAGCGATCCCTGTCGCACGAAGACCAGGTGGCCACTCGCCACATAGCGCGGAGCATAGCCGTCTTCGATGACCTTCTTGACGGAACCGTCTCCCGACACCACCGATATGGTCGACCTGTCTTTGCGGCCCGCGGGGGGGCTGCCAGGGGCGAGGCTGACCAACACCCCGCGGCCCCCGGGCAGGGCGTGCGGCCCGAAGGCGCTCTCCTGCCCGAGATTCTCCGGTTCTCCGCCGTCGGCCGGCACACGCGCCAGCCGGGTTTCGCCGTAGGTGAAGTAGATCCAGCCATCGTCGGACCACGTTCCGCCCAGGGTCACCGGCGCCTCGCAGATCACGCTTGACGGCCCTCCATTCACCGGGACCTTTCGGAGCTCGTCGCCGTCGAAGAACGCCAGCCACTCGCTGTCGGGTGAGAAGAACGGAAAGACCCCACCCTCGGTGTCCGGGATCAGAGTCGACTCGAAGGCGTCGAGCCGCCGCAGCTCGAGGGGGCGGGCGCCGCCGTACCCCTGCCCCACCACGACCATGCTGCCGTCGGGCGAGATCGCGATGCCCAAGATGTCCCGCGAGCCGCCGATCGGGGCCGGGATGAGGATCGATCGACGCGGAGACCTCTCGGCGCCGGCCACGACAGGCGCCTGCCTCGCAAGGACGGCGTACAACCCAGCTCCCACCAGAAGACCCAGAGCCGCTCCCATGAGACCGACACGCCAAAGAGACCCGGCCCTCCGGCCGCCCTCCCCAATCGCCGGCTCGTCCTGGTCATCCACCGTTTCAGCGAGCTCGAGCCGGGCATCGCCGATGTCGCGCAATCGCTGCTTCGGCTCGCGCACCAGGCAGCGCTCGAGCAGGCGGCGGACCCCCGCCGGGGTCGTTGCGGGCAAGGTTTCCCATTGCGGCTCGTTTTTCAGCACGGAAGCGAGGACGTCGCTCACCGTCTCGCCGCTGAAGAGCGTGCCGGCCTGTCAGCATCTCCCACAGCACGACGCCGAAGGCCCAGATGTCGGCGCGCTTGTCGACCGATTTGCCGCGCGCCTGCTCGGGCGACATGTAGGCGGCGGTGCCGAGGATCACGCCCTCGAGGGTGGCGTGGCGGGTCAGGGTCGGAGAGAAGGACGAGCTCAAATCGCCGCCCTCGGCCTCCCACGCCTTGGCAAGCCCGAAGTCGAGCACCTTGACCGTGCCGTCCTCGGTGAGCTTGATGTTGGCGGGTTTGAGATCGCGGTGGACGATCCCCGCCTCGTGCGCCGCCTCCAGCGCCTCGGCGATCTGCAGCGCGATTGGGAGGGCCTCGTCGATGGGAATCGGGCCGCGCTTGAGCCGGACCGAGAGGTCGTCGCCCTCCACCAGCTCCATGACAAGGAAGGTGACAGCCCTGCTGTCATCCCGAGCGGAGGCGTCGCCCTGCGACGCCGGAGTCGAGGGATCTCTTGAAGCAGCCCCATCGCGAATAGAACCTTTGTCCAGAGGTCCCTCGACTCGGCCGTTGGCCTCGCTCGGGATGACAGGTTCAGTGGCAGCCGTTTCCAACCCATACAAATGCGCGATGTTCGGGTGGTTGAGGCTCGCGAGCACCTTTGCCTCGCGCTCGAATCTGGCCAGTCTGTTGGGGTCGCTCGCAAATGCCTCGGGCAGGACCTTGAGCGCCACCTCGCGGCCAAGCTTGGTGTCGGTCGCGCGCCACACCTCACCCATCCCGCCGGCGCCGAGGGCCGCGGTGATGCGATAGTGGGCGAGGGTCCGGCCGATCATGTGGTTGTCTTCTCCGTCCTCAATCTTCGAAGTTCAGCTTTTTCAGAAGCGCGGCGAAGCGCGGGTCCGTCCGCAGCGGATCGAAGGCCCTGTCGTTCCTGAGCCAACCCAGCCACTGCGAGTCCAATGCGTAGGCCTGTTCCAACAAGCTCACCGCCCGCGGATAATCCCCCTGACCGAGGGCGACGAGCGCGTTGTCGAAAGGTGTGACATTGCCGTCGAGCGACATGGCCGTCAGATCCTCGACCTCCGCCAGTGCGCGGTCACGATCCCCGGATGCCCCGTAGGCGTAGGCGAGCCAGGCGCTGACAAAGGCCGGCGCACCCATGGTCTTGGACCTGAGGAGGTGGGGAATGGCGTCCTCGATCTTCCCGGCCTGGAGGTCGATCCACCCGTAGGAGAATTCAGGAAAGAAATAGGTCGGATCGAGATCCTCCGCCCGCTTCGCCATCTCCTTCGCCGCCTCATAGTCGTCCTGCCAGGCAAAGGCGAAGATCCCGTCGATCAGGATCTGCGGGTTGAGCGGGTCGAGCTCCGCCGCGAGCCTGGTCTCTGCGATCGATTCTTCGTACCGGCCCTGGAAGGCGAGCCCCAGGGCAAACTGATCGTGGGCGAAGGCGTAGTTGGGGTTCAGCTCGAAGGCCCGGCGGTACTCGGCTTCGCTGCCTTCCCAGTCGTACTCGTAGAAGAGCTTGAACGTCGCAAGTGAGGCGTGAGCCTCGGCCGAGGTGTCGTCGAGCCGAATGGCCTGCTCGGCGGCGGCCTTCGCCTTCGGCCTCGCCGCCGAGGCGGTGATGAACCCTTCGTTGTAACCGGCCCAGAGGTAGGCGTCCGACAGGCCCGAGAGGGCGGGCACGAAGTTCGGGCTGATGGCGATCGCGTCTTCGAAACGGGCGATCGCCTTCTGCAGATTCTCGTCGCTCGGGCGATTGAAAAAGTACCGGCCCTTCAGGTAGGCGTCGTAGGCCTCGGGGTTCACGGTCTGTGCGCTGCCCAGCCGCGACTGTTCGGCGGGCGTCAGCTGCACGTTGATCTCGCGGGCGATGGCCGAGGCCAGCTCGTCCTGCAGCGCGAGAACGTCTTTCGAACTGCGCTCGAAACTCTTGGACCACAGATGCCGGTCGGCCCGCGCGTCGATCAGCTGCGCGTTGATCCGGACCTTATCGCCGGATCGCAAGACCGAGCCCTCCACGATGGCGTCGACATCCAGCGCCTCGGCGATTTCGGGGGCCGACGGTCGATTGCTGCCCCCGAACTGCATCGCCGATCCGCGCGAGATCACCCGGAGCTGGCTCATGCGCGCGAGGTCCGAGGTGAGCTCGTCGGTCATCCCCTCTGCGAAGTAGTCCTGGCTCGGATCGCCGGAGTAGTTGTCGAGCGGCAGCACGGCGATCGATCGGATCCGGGGCGCCTTCGAACCCTCCTGAGCCCCCCACGGCGGATGCAGGAACCCGAAATACACCACCGCTCCCACAACGATCGCAACGCGCCCGCGATGAGGAGGCCTCGCACTCCGCGGCCTCGGTGTCGTTCCCGAAGCGATCGGCCGGTCACTCCCGCCGCGGGCCAGGTTCTGCAGCGCGTCATGAAGGTCGGTCATGCTTGGGAAACGTGCATCAGGCTCCTTTTCGAGACAGCGGCCGATGACTCTGCAACAGTCCCTCCGGCAGACCCGCACGCAGAGCCGCCGGGGCCTGGGGCGTGTCACGCAGGATTGCGGAGGCGAGCTCCGCCGAAGACTTTCCCTGGAACGGGCGGCGGCCGGTCGCCATCTCGTAGAGCATCACGCCGAATGAGAAGACGTCGGTCTGTTGATCGACCGCACGGCCTGCGATCTGTTCCGGCGACATGTAGGGCATGGTGCCCATCACCACCCCTTCGCGGGTGTGGAGGTCGGTCTCCATCTCGGAGTCCAGGAGCTCATCGGATGGTGGTGCGGCGATCTTGGCGAGCCCGAAGTCCAGCACCTTGACCCGTCCGTCACCGGCCACCATCACGTTCGCCGGCTTCAGATCGCGGTGGACGATGCCCTTGGCGTGCGCGGCCGCCAACGCTTCTGCGGTGGCCGTGCCGATCTGGAGGATCCGATCGACGTCCATCCCGCCCTCGGGAATGAGGTGATCGAGGGAGTCCCCCTCGACCAGCTCCATCACGAGGAAGGTGACCTCGGACGCTCCCGCGTCCGAGGTCAATTTTGAATTTTGAATTTTGAATTTTGAATTTCGGGCCGGCACGCCGGACGCGTGCCCCATGGGGCTTCGCCCTTCGGGCTCCGCCCTCACAGGCCCGGTATTGCTTGTCCCGGCGAAGCCATCGGCGGAGCCGGATGGGGCAGCCGTCCCGGCTGCCATTCGGGTGTTCACGCTCTCGAACCCGTAGAGGGTCGCGATGTTGGGATGATTGAGCGAGGCCAGCATCATCGCTTCCCGGCGGAAACGATCGAGCCGCTCCGGGTTTGCGGCCATCTCCGCAGGCAGGATCTTGAGCGCGACATCCCGCCCCAGCTTGGTGTCGGTCGCACGCCACACCTCTCCCATCCCCCCGGCGCCGAGGCTTTCGGTAATGCGGTAATGAGCGAGGGTCGTGCCAATCACGATCGGCTCCCTTCGTGCAGGTTCATCCGCTGCAGTAGATCCGGAAATCGGGGATCGTCGCGAAGGGCATCGAACATGGGGTGGACCCTGAGATACCACAGCATCGGTTCGTATTCGTCGATGGCTTGCTGCACGTATTCGAAAGCGGCGTCCATCTCGGAGCAGACCGCGTGCACGAGCACCCTTGTGAGAGGGCTTCGATAGGCGCCTCTGCCGGGCTCGGCAGCGGCATCGATGAGTTGCCACGCCTCGTCATGCTCGCCGGCCAGCGCGAGCGACAAAGCCAGTGCGTTCAGGATCGCCTTCCCAGGTCCGTGATCGTCGATCGCCCGTCGACCGATCGCGATGGCTTCTTGGAAACGCTGTTGGAAGGTCAGCACGTAGATGAGCTCCACCTGCGCCAACAACTGCCCTGGGTCGAGTTCGAGTCCCCGGCGGCACGTTGCTTCTGCTTCCACAAATTTCCGCGAGCACGTCAGCACCCGCCCCCGGTTGCCTGCGTAGAGCGCCGACAGGGGATCGAGCTCCACCGCGCGATCGAGCTCCGAGAGCGACTCCTCCAGACGACCCATTACCAGGAGGCTGCCCAACCCGTAGAGCTCGTGGACCCGGGCGGATCCTGGCGCCAGATCGAGGGCTCGGCGAAAGTGGCTTTCGGCCCCGGACCAGTCCCGGTCCATCCAGCCCGCCAAGACCGCTACGGCCGCCTGTGCTTCTCCGTGGTGCGGGTCCAGCTCGAGGGCCCGCTCGGCAAGGGATCTTGCCTGCGGGAGCATCTCGCGGGGATCGGCGAACATATAGCCCATCATGACGTTGTAAAAAACCTGCAGGACGAGTGCGTCCGGGTAATCGGGTTCGATCGAGAGCGCCTGCTGGATGCAGGAGAGGGCCCGCTCGGCGGCAGTGGGCGTGAACTGGGAGAAGAAGTGACGAGCCTCGAGCAAAGCATCAAGGGCCGCGACGTTGGATCTCTCTCTCGTGGCCGGTTCCCCGGTGCCCAGGCTGAGATGAAGCTTGTCGACGATCGCGGCGGCGATCTCGTCCTGGATCGCGAAGACATCGACCATTTCTCGGTCGAAGCGCTCGCTCCAGATGTGCGAGTCGTCGGCGACGTCGATCAGCTGCGCCGTAATCCGCAACTTCTGCCCCGCCTTGCGGACGCTCCCCTCGAGTAAGTTCTCCACTCCCAACGCCGCACCGACCTTCCGCAGATCCTGTTCGCCCCGGAAACGAAAGGCCGACGTGCGCGCGATCACCCGCAGCCCCGGAAGCCGCGTCAACGCGTTGATGATCTCCTCCGACAAGCCGTCGCTGAAGTACTCGTTTTCGGGGTCGGCGCTCATGTTGACGAAGGGCAACACGGCGATCGACTTTTCTGGACTCGGTTCGGAGGCTTCGGTGCTCTCGGATTCCGAAGACAGCGACCGCGGCAGACCGAGGCGCTCGAGGAGAGCGTCGAATCTCCGGTCGGCCCGGAGGGAATCGAAAGCGGGCAACCCGGTGTAGTAGAGCCAGAGCTGGTTTTCGTCTTTTGCACGCGCAAGCACCTCGAAGGCCGCATCGATCTCACCGAGCGCGCCGAGTAGCCAACCCTCGGAGACGATCGGGGGCGCGGCCGCCGGCCGCTCTCGCAGCTCCCCGAGGAGCACCCGGGCTTCGTCTTTCCGTCCTGCAGTTGCCAGTGCCCACCCCAGGAGACCCAGGAAGTCGGCCCCCCGGTGCGAAACAGCCACACCGCGCTCGGCCGCCGCGATCCCTTCCTCGAATTGCCCCAGGGCGACGTTGGCCAGGCTCGAGCAGAACAGCGCCGACGCGTCCTCCTTCTCGAACGTGAGCGCCTGTTCGGCGTAAGAGTGGGCTTCCTGTGGCCTTCTCGCGGTCAGCAGCCCCAGTGCCGTGAGCATGTACGGGAAGGACGCGAGCGGATCGGTCTGCCGGGCCCGCTCGAAGAACGGCTCGGCTTCATCGGGTCTCTGGTGCAGGCTGAGGCACATCCCCAACAGGCCGAGGGACGGGACGTGGGACGGTTCGATCTCGATCGCTCGACGAACAGCGGCCTCCAAGTCCTTCCATCGTCGTTCTATGAAGGCGACGAAGGCCTCGCCGTGGAGGCCGTCCGGAGACTCTCCCTGCAACTCCAGAGCGGTCGAGAGCGCCTCTCGGGCGCCTGCACACGCTTCGCGTGAAGGGATCAGGCTCATGTGCGCCGAGAGCGCGAGGCTTTCCGCGAGTCCTGTCCACGAAGGCGCATGCGTCGGATCGAGGCGGACGGCTTTTTGGAAGGCCCGAACCGCCCCGCCGTGGTCCTCCTTGGCGTACCGAAGATGCTGGCCCAACAGGTAGCTCCGATAGGCTTCGAGGTTGCGGGCCTGCGGTCGAGCGAGGATGGTCCGCTCACCCGGAGCGAGACGGGACTCGACAGCCTCGACGACACCGGCGGCGATCTCGTCCTGCACGGCAAAGACGTCCTCCAGTTCCCGGTCGAAGCGCTCGGACCAGAGTTGGTAGCCGCTCGCCACGTCGGTCAGCTGCGCGGTGACCCGCAGCCGGCTGCCCGCCATCCGCACACTGCCCTCCAGCACGTGGCCCACGGAGAGCAGGCGGGCTATCTCCGGCAGGCCGTGGCCCTCCTGCCGGGCGCGGAAGGCGGACGTGCGCGACGCGACGTGGATGCCCTCGATCCGGACAAGGGCATTCATGATCTCTTCGGCCATGCCCTCACAGAAGTAGTCCTGGTCCTTGTCTGGACTCATATCGGTGAAGGGCAGCACCGCAATCGCGACCGGACCGCGCTCCGGTTCGCTTCCGGTCTTCCCCTCCCCTGTCGACTCAACCTGCGGCCGTTCAGCCCCCAGTACCTCCAGACCGGCTTTGGCGAGGCCGTCGACTATGCGAGCCTCGAGCTCCGGTAAGGCGTAGACCCAGGGATCGAGACCGACCCGCTTGTAGTCCTTCTCGAAGCTGGGCCACACCCGCAGCAGGTCGCGGGCTGCCGCCTCTGCGGCACGCCGGTTGCCGAGCTGGGCATTGGCTACAGTCCGCGCCAGCGGGTCGCCCCAGTACTCCGGCATGTTGATCTGCTGCGCGATTTCGAGTGCCTCGGCATCACGTCCCCGGAGGTAGGCGTTCATGAACGGCGAGAACCGGTACCAGCCGGGATGAAGGGGGTTGAGCTCCATCGCCTTGCTGGCCAGATCGACACCCTTCGCGAAGTCGCCTGCGTATCCGAAGAGGATTCCGAGCATCGCCATGGTATCGGTCGAGCGGCGGTTCAGCTCGAGCGCTCGATTGGCGGCGGCGCGGAACCCGCTGGGGTTGTGACTGTGAAAGTACGCTTGCGCGAGGTAGAAGTGCGCCAGCTGGCTGGACGGGTCGGCCTCCACCGCGCGCCGCGCGATGGCCAGAGCGCGATCGAGGGGATCGGGACGCGGGTTGAAGTCGTGGTTCGCCTCTTCGATACAGAGACCCGCCAGGGCGGCCAGAACCTCGGCATTGTTGGGGTCCCGTTCGGCGGCATGCTCGAGCGCCGTGCGTGTGACGAGGTGGTCCTCAGCACTGACCCGCTGCCGATAGAGGAAGAGTCGCAGCACCGCTTCGTGCGATGTCAATGATTCGGGGGGTTTCGAATCGGCTTCGATCGCCATCGAGCGCGTGAGCGCGCCGTGTGGGTCGGCGACCGTTGCCACCACCCGATCGGTGAGTTCGTCCTGTAAGTCGAAGACATCGGCCGCCTCGAGGTCGCGATCGTAGGTCTCGGACCAGAGATGGGTTCCGGTCTCAGTGTCGATGAGATTCATGCCGATGCGGATTTTCGAACCCGACCTGCGGATGCCTCCCTCCATGACGTAGCGAGCGCCCAACTCTTCGCCCAACTGGCGGACATCGGTCGCCTCGCCGCGATAACGGCGGGTCGATTTGCGGGCGACCACGAACAGGTACGAAAACCGCGACAGCCCGGTCGCGATGTCCTCCTCCAGGCCATCGGCAAATCTCTCGATCTCCGAGTCGCCGGCGGGGCAGCCGAACGGCAGCACCGCGATCCACGGCACGTCGCTGCGCCTGATCTGTGAACTGCTCGTGCTGGCCTGAAGCGCGCTCCGCGACTGCGGGACGACCGACGGGCGCGAGTGGCCGGTCGCGGTTGACTCCCTCCGCAGTGCCTTGAGCTCGTTAAACACATCACGTGCGGTCTGGTAGCGGTCGCGACGGTCTTTTTCGAGACAGCGGCCGATGACCCGAGCCAGGTGGCGCGGCAGGTCGTCGCGAATCTCGACGACCGACGACGGCACGTCCTTGAGGATCGACGACATCAGGGCCGGTGAGCTCGAGCCCTTGAAGGGCCGCTCCCCGATGGCCATCTCATAGAGCAGGACCCCAAGCGAGAAGATGTCGGTGCGGTGATCGACGACCTTGGCCTCGATCTGTTCGGGCGACATGTAGGGCACCGTGCCGATGATCGTGCCAATCCCGGTCAGGGCTTCGGTGGGCAGCTCCGTCGAGTTCGAGACGCCCTCCGGCTGCTGCAGCTTGGCGAGCCCAAAGTCGAGCACCTTGACGCGGCCGTCGCTATCGACCATCACGTTCGATGGCTTGAGATCGCGGTGGATCACGCTTTTGTCGTGCGCTGCCGAGATCGCTTCCGCGAGCGGGGTCGCCAGATCGAAGAAGGCCGCGAGATCGAACCCGCCCTCCGGGATCATCCCGTCGAGGGTCTTCCCCTCCACAAGCTCCATGGTCAGAAAGCGGATGCCGTCGGCATCCTCGACCGAGTAGATGGTCACGATGTGGGGGTGGTTGAGCGAAGCCACCGCGCGCGCCTCGCGTTCGAAGCGATCGAGGCGCCCGGCGTCTTCCGCAAACTCCGACGGCAACACCTTCAGCGCGACATCCCGCCCCAGCTTCTCATCCGTCGCGCGCCACACCTCCCCCATCCCGCCGGTGCCAAGCGCCGCGGTGATGCGGTAGTGAGCGAGGGTGGTGCCGATCATTCAGCGTCCTTCATGAGCGCATCGATCATCTCGAGGTGATTCGGCATCCCGATGTCGATGCACACCGTGCGCGCCTCGGTCAACAGCGCCCGCGCCCGGTCGGCGTCGCCGGTTTGTCCGCGGTCGAGGAGCATCCGGGCAAACCAGAGGCGAACCTCCGGCTGCTCCGGGAGATGGGGTGTCTCGTCGGCCCGCCGCAAGGCGTTCTCGAAGTGGACCTCGGCGTTCGACCACGTGCCGCCAGCGGCAGCCGCGATCCCTGCAACCTTCTCGACGAGAATGCCCGGCCAGATGAAGACGGCGCCCTGGTCCATCAACTGGAGGACGAGGGGCAGGAGCCGCGCCGACTCTTCGCGGCGCCCGAGCCGCGCGGCCGCTTCGACCGACGCCAGCAAGATGCTCCAGGAGCCCGCGCCGTTGACCTCGCCCGGCCGCGGCAGCCGAGGTGCCAGCTCGTCGAGCATCGTCGCGGCCCGTTCCTCTTCAACGGAGGCAAAGAAACGGAGCGCGTGCGCCGCGTCGAAACCGGCGTACGAGCCGAGCAGTGGTATCGCCAGGGCGTCTTCGAATCCCCGGCGCGCGGCCTCAGCCTCACCCTGCAGCCAGACCAACCAGGCGTCAATGGTCAAGGCGATGTTGACGAAGACACTCTCTCCCGCGCGGAGCAGGTCTGCCGCCCGCTGCATGTGCTCCCGCGCCGCCTGAAGGTCGCCTTCGGCGAGGGCGGCAAAGGTCCGCCCGCTGCTCGAAAAGATCATGGTGCCGTTGTCGCCTGTCAGTTCTGCAAGCGGCTCCGCTTCGTCCGCGAGCACGTGGGCCCGCGCAGGGTTGCCCGACCACGGCTGGAGCTCCATTGCGGTACCGAGGATGTTCGACCGAAGCCAGGAACGCCCCAGGCGGCGGGCGAGCTCGAGCGCGCGGTTGCTAGCCTCGAGCCAGCGGTTGATCTGGAACGTGTGGGCGCAGTGGAGACTTTGCATGCCGAGGGCTACCGCAAGCGCCGAAGGTTCGGCGAGCGCCTCGGCCATGGCCACGGCATCGGACAGCATGCCTTCGCCGCCTCCGTAATCGCCAGCGTGGTTCTTTGCGAGACCGTGCGAGGCCAACAGGCGACAGCGGACGAGGGACGGTTCGTCACTCGCACCCTCGAGCCCCCGGGTCGTCAGATCCATCACCTTGACGGTGTCGTTCTTCCAGAGATACAGCCAGGACAGATCCGCGCACACCTCGGCAACCAGATCGGACCGGCCGGCGCGTTCCAGCCCCGGAAGGGCCTCGTGCCAGGTTGTCTCGGCGGCGTCCCAGCGGCTCAGCGATCGATTGGCCAGACCGTGCTGGAAGAGGATCTCGGCCCTTTCGCCGTCTTCGAGGTCCTCCTCGAGTACCAGAGCCTCGTCGTAATAGCCCAGGGCTTCTTCCGCGGCGGCGGCCGCCAGCGCCCGATCACCGGCCAGACGGAGGAAACGCCGAGTCCTTGTCGGCTCCGCCCGGGCCCCGGCTGCGACCAGGTGCCGCGCAATCTCGGCCGCGTGGTCGTCGAGCCGCGCACCGTGCACCTCCTCGATCGCGTCGGCGATCACCAGGTGGAGGCGCTGGAGGCGCGGCGCGGATTGACCGGTCAGAAGGGTCTGGCGCACCAGTGCATGGCTGAACTCGTAGCGTGCGCCGCGGCCCTCCGGCGCCGGGAGCACCAGCCGCGCCGCCTCGGCCTCCTCGATCGCATCAAGGATCGCTTCCGGGTCGCGGACGCTCTGTTCGAGCACCGCGAGGTCGAAACGCAAACCCATCGCCGCAGCGGTCGTCAACATCTTCCGTGCCGTTTCGGACAGACGCTCCAGCCGCCGCCCGATGACCAGCCGCACGCCGTCGGGCACATCCAGGCATTCGATGTCGAGATCGGCCCGCCACCGACCCTGTCCGTCGAACAACGCACCCTCCTCGGACAGGTGGCGGAAGACCTCCTCGACGAAGAACGGGTTGCCCTCGGTGCCGCGATGAACGGCCCCGACCAGCGTGGCCGGTGGATCGGCTCCCCCGAGTGCGGCCAGGAGATCTGCCACGGCGGGCTCGGCAAGCTGCTTGACTTGGACCCGCTCCGCCAGCCGCTGGCGCACGAGCGTCGGCATCGTCTTCGCGAACGCCTCACCCATGTCGGCCTCGGCATCACGGTAGGTGCCGACCATCAGGAGCGGCATCCCGGCAAGCCGCGGCGCGAGGTGCTCGAGCAGCGCCAGGCTCGATTCGTCCGCCCAGTGGATGTCGTCGAGCATCATGACCATCGGAATCGCAGCGCTCGCACGGGTCAGGAACTCGAGCACGCTGTTGAAGAGGTAGCGCTGTTGCTGGTCTGGCGGCAACGGTTCCGGGTCGGAGATGTCCGGGAAGTGCCGCCTGAGCTCCGGCAACAAACGCGAGATCTCGGCGGCGTTGTCTCCCAGCAGATGTCGCAGGTCGTCTGCCGGCACCAGGCGCACCATCTCTTCGAGGATCTCGCTGGCCGTCACGAAGGGCGCCGACCGGTCCTCGTAGGCGTGCCCGGTCAATGCCAGCATCCCGCGCTCACGACCGTCCTCGAGGATCTCGCCCGCCAGCCGGGTCTTGCCGACCCCCGGCTCGCCACCGAGCAGGACCAGGCCACCGCGCCCCTCCGCCGCCTTGTCGAGCATGCGGTCGAGAAGTGCGCGCTCGGCGTCGCGACCGACCAGCGGTGCGCGGCCGACCGCGCCCACGGTCGTCTTGACGGTTGACGGCGCGCCCGGAAAGCGCCTTTCACGCAGTGCCCGGAGGCCGGGGTGGTCCGGGGGAAGCTCGTGGCCGGTCAACACCCCGTGGAGTAACCAGAAAACGAGCGGCAAACGCCGGTCCGTGGCGGCGTTGAGGTGTGGCAGCGCCGCCTCCACGTCCCGTTCGGCGAGAGCGATCGCCGCCAACGTGATGAGGTCCATGCGCGGGTCGTCCCGCTGCTCGTGCAGACGATCCAGGATCCGCCGGGCCTCGGGCTCCGCGCCGCCCAGTTGCAGGATCGACGCCAGGCGCGCTTCGAAGACCGGGTGGTGCCCGGTGAGCTCGCAGGTCCTTTCCATCCACTTCGCGGCCTCCGCAAACCGCCCCGCATGCGTCAATGCGATCGCCAGGAAGTTGGTGAGATCGAAGTACCTGGGGTGCTGGGCGATCGCCTCGCGGAGGATGTGCTCTCCTTCCTCCTGACGTCCGCTGCAGCACAGCGAAAGACCGAGGTGCGAGGCGACGTTGGGGCTGTGGGGATCCAGCGAACGGGCCGCCTGCTGGGCGGCAACTGCCTCGTCGAACCGACCCATCAGAAACAGCAACATCCCGAGCCAGAAGTGCGCCTCGCGCTCGTTCGGGTCGAGTCGGATCGCCTCGTGAAGCTCCTCGATTGCGCCCCGCCAATCGAAATCGCGGAAGAACGACACGCCGGCGCGCGCGACCCGTGCGAGGACGTTGGACGGCTCGGACTCGAACGCGCGCTCGGCCGATCGGAGCGCGTCGTCGAGGTCCGGCCGGCCTCGTTGGGCGCCCCAGTGAGCCGAGAACAGGTGGCCCATCGCCAGGGCGGCGTGTGCCGAAGCAAACCTCGGGTCGAGCGTGGTGGCGCCCTGCAGCTGTTCGATGCCGCGCTGAACCTCGGGTGGCACGAGGGTCCGGACGCCCTGGTTGCCCTGGAGGTAGAGGTCGTAGGCCTCGATGTTCTCAGTGGGCCGCTGACGGATCTGCGCCTCCACATCGGTCGCGAGCTCGGCCTCGAGGGCGTGCGCGATCGCAACGGCAACCTCGCTCTGGACCTCGAAAATATCCTCGAGATCGCGGTCGTACTGCTCGCTCCACAAATGCCGGTCGGTGGCCGCCTCGATGAGCTGCGCCGTCACCCGGACCCGGTTGCCCGCTCGCCGAACCGACCCCTCGAGCACCGTTCCGACCTGGAGCTCGGAAGCGATTTCGCGGATCGACTTCGACGTGCCTTTGTAGGTCATGGCCGAGGTGCGCGAGATCACGTGCAGCCCGGCGATCTTCGACAGGTTGGTGAGAATCTCTTCCATCACCCCGTCGCTGAAAAATTCGTTGGCAGAGTTCTCACTCATGTTGACGAAGGGCAGCACCGCGATCGATTTCACGTCCGAGGCGCCGTCCTTTACCGTTTCCGCCCCGAGCTGCGAGAAGGGCATAACCCCGGACGAGGGCGGAGGGCTCGCATCACCTTCGAACCCGGCCTTCATGAGTCCGTCCACGATGTGATCGATCAGAGTCTCCGAGTGCCCCCACCTTCGATACTCGTCACGCACTGTCGCCGCATCGAAGCCGAAGGTCTCGTGCAGCACCTCGATCGACGCCCTGGCCTGATCCGGCCGGCCGCGCTGACCGCACACGGCAACGAGATTGACGTGCGAGTAGGGAATCTGCGGCCAGTTGATCCGCTTCGACACCGCGAACGCTTCCTCATACTCACCGCGTTCGTAGTGGAGGTAAAAGGTGGCGAAGAGGTACCACTCCGGGTGATGGGGGTTGAGGGCACACGCCTGGAGTCCGAGCTGAGACCCGCGCTCCCATTGCCCGGTATGCCCGATCAACATCCCCAGGAAAGCGGTGGTGAAGGAGTTCCTCGGGTTGAGGGCGATAGCTCGCGGAACCGCGGCCTCGAACGCCGGCAGGTCGCCGAGAAAGAAGTGGGCAGCGGCGAGGGCGTCCCATCCCGCCTGAGAGGTCGGATCGAGTTCAACGGCGCGTTGGGCAGCGCGCAACGAACGCCCCATGGGATCGTCCAGCACGTTGTACTGGAATTTGTGCTCTGCCCTGTAGAAGGCCGCCAGCCAAGCGTGCGCCTCGGCGTGATTCGGCTCCCGCTCGATGACGGCCTCGAGTCCGTCGCGGATTGCGGCGTGCTCCTCGGGCGGGTAGACGATCTGGTTGAAACACACCGCGCGCATGATCCAGTCGTCGAAGGTCATCTCGTCGTGGTCCGTGGCGCGAAGCTCATTCACCACCAACCGTGGAATGACGCCCGAGTAGTCGCCAACCGTGGCTACGATCCGATCCGTCAGACCGTCCTGCAGCTCGAAGAGGCTCTCACCCTCGAGGAGACGGTCGTAGTTCTCGGACCAGACGCGGGCGCCCGTTTCCACCTCCACGAGTTGCACGCTGAGCCGCATCTCGGGCCCCGCACTTCGCAGCCCGCCGCGCAGCACCCACCTCGCACCATGGCTGCGAGCAGCCGCGGTCGAATTTTGGCTGAGACCGAACTCAGCGCCGTCAAGGATGCTGAGATAGGGAAAACGGGCAAGCCCGGCCGCGATATCCTCGGCCAGACCTTCGGCCAGCGCCGTGAGCTCCTGGTTTGCCGACGGAGCGCGGAAGGGCGCGACGACAATCCCCCGGGATCGCTTCGCCGCGGCCGAGGCGGGCTGAGCCGGACGGTTCACAGACGCGGAACGGCTCTCCGGATGACTCCCGCTTGAGGGCGCGCAGTTCGTTGAACACATCACGGGCAGTCTGGTAGCGGTCGCGGCGGTCCTTTTCGAGACAGCGGCCGATGACCCGAGCGAGGTGGCGCGGCAGGTCGTCGCGAATGTCGACTGACCGACGACGGCACATCCTTGAGGATCGACGACATCAGGGCCGGTGAGCTCGAGCCCTTGAAGGGCCGCTCGCCGATGGCCATCTCGTAGAGCAGGACCCCGAGCGAGAAGATGTCGGTACGGTGGTCGACGATCTGGCCTTCGATCTGCTCCGGCGACATGTAGGGCACGGTGCCGACGATCGTGCCGATCCCGGTCAGGGCCTCGGTGGGGAGCTCGCTCGAGTCCGATGCGTCCTTCGCGTCCTGCAGCTTGGCGAGGCCGAAGTCCATGACCTTGACCCGGCCCTCGCCGTCGACCATGACGTTCGCCGGTTTGAGATCGCGGTGGATGACGCTCTTGTCGTGCGCCGCCGAGATCGCCTCCGCCAGCGGCGTCGCCAGATCGAAGAAGGTCGCGAGGTCGAACCCGCCCTCCGGGATCATGCCCTCGAGAGTCTTCCCCTCCACCAGCTCCATGGTCAGAAAGCGGATGCCTTCGGAGTCCTCGACCGAGTAGATGGTGACGATGTGGGGGTGGTTGAGCGAGGCCACCGCGCGCGCCTCGCGTTCGAAGCGATCGAGCCTCTGGGCGTCGTTCGCAAACTCCTCCGGCAGGACCTTGAGCGCGACGTCCCGACCCAGCCTCTCATCCGTCGCGCGCCACACCTCGCCCATCCCGCCGGCGCCGAGGGCCGCGGTGATGCGGTAGTGGGCGAGGGTCGTGCCGATCATCTGGATTCGAGCTCCCGTTGCCAACCCTGGACGAGGACCAATGACCTCTCGTCGGTTTCCGTCACCATGCGATTGAGCAGAAAACGCTCGCCGTCGGGGAACACATCGAAGCTGTGGTCGCCCGACCGGAGGATCACCCGGAAAGAGAGACGCCGGTCTGCCGAAAACGGGTCTCCCATCGGTCCAGGTCACCGGGACCGCCGTGATTTCGGAATCGGCCGAGTAATAGAAGAGCTCGCTGCCGTCACGGCTCCAGATCGGAGTTCTCCCGCCGCCACCGGAGACCACGAACCGCTCCTCGCCGCCGGGGAAGCTCCGCACGTGGATCTCGCTCGAGCCGGACTCATCCGACCCATAGGCCACCCATCCGCCATCCGGAGAAAATTTCCCATCGCGTTCAGGGTAGGGCTCGTCGAGCCACGGCCGCGCCTCGCCGGTTTCGAGATCGAGGACCCACAGGTCCACGTCGTTTTCCGACTCGAGGCTGTAGATCAAGAACCGACCGCCCGGATCGATGTCGTCGGGCTCGGAGTTGAGGTCGTTCGATGTGACGGCTCGTTCCGGTCTCGCTCCCTCGACATCGCGAACATAGATGTCGGGCACGCGCCGGAAGAACACCTCGCTGTCGTCGGGGTGCCACACAGGGCGGGACTCGTCGATCGGGCCGGCCGCGAGACGGGTGCGGGTACCGCGTTCGAGATCGAAGACCCAGACGTCGCCCTGCGTCCTTTGAATGTCGGTGATGTCGACCGCCACCCGCCGCCCGTCGTGCGAGACCGCCGGCGAGTAGTACTCGGCCAGAGACCCCACCAACGAAAGCTCGCGCCCGGTCCGATCAACCGTCACCAGCTCCGTATCACCGAATTGACCGGTCCCCCGCTGATAGACGAGGATCCCCGACGGCGATGCGGCAAACCGTCCCGACATCGAATACGAGGACCAGCCGACGTCGGCCAGATTGACGCTCTCCGAGCCGATCTCGAGTCGTTCCGGGCATCGAAGGGAAAGGCCTTGAGGTTCCCCTCCTCCCAGAAGAGCAGCCAATTCGGTTCCACGAGCTCGACCCTGGACATCGTCCGGGTCACCAACACCGGCTGCGGATCGCCCGTCAGCGCGGCCGCATAGGTGCCGGATCTCGAACCTCCGAGGTCTTGCAGAACAAAGAGGTAGTGCGTCCCCCCGGGGATGATCCTGGGCCACGCATACCACATGGACAGCAACCCTGGGATGGGGACCGGCAACTGCCGCACGTCGCCGCCATCGGCTGCAATCAATCGCGGTGGTGAATTGTAGTCACCGACGAAGATGATCGTGTCGTCATCCGCCCACGAAGCCCCGAGCGGCTGCGGCGCATCGGCCAGAACCTCCGCCCTCGCGTCCTCCAAGCCGATCTTCTTGAGCTTGCCATCGGCAAAGAACCCGAGGGACCGGCCGTCCGGCGACCAGAAGGGCATCTCCGCCCCGCGCGTGTCGTCGAGCCGGCGCGCGTCGGCGTTGTCGAGGGAACGCACGAAGACGTAGCTCGGCCCGTCCGGTTCGCGTGCCGGAAAGGCCACCTGGCGGCCGTCGTTCGAGATTGCAGGAGGACCGATGTTCAGGTCAAAGGAATAACCCTCGGGTGCGGAGAGGTTCGACACCACCCTTTGCGGCGAGGTCGATTTCGAATGACTGAACAGGCCTGAAAAAACCGCGCCAGTCACCAACAGAGCGGTGACCGGTCCGGCGATCGCCGCGATCCACAGCAGGGTCCGCCGATTGGAAGAACTCTCGGCATGGCGGTCCCGGGGTTGCGGTTCGGACGGTTCCCGGAGCTCGAGGGCCGCGTCACCCATGTCGCGCAACCGACGCTCGGGTTCTCGCGCGAGACACCTGCGGAGAAGTCGTTCGACCGCGGCTGGGGTTGATCTGGGGAGCTCGTCCCACGGGATCTCGGCCCGCAACACCGCGGCGAGCACATCCGACACCGTCTCGCCCTCGAAGAGCTTGCGGCCGGTGAGCATCTCCCACAGGACGACGCCAAAGGACCAGACATCGGCACGACGATCGACCTTTTTCCCACGCGCCTGTTCGGGGCTCATGTAGGCGGCCGTGCCGAGAATCACGCCCTCCATCGTGGCATTGCGGGTCATCGTCGGCGACATCGAGATGCTGGAGTCGCCGCCTTCGCTCTCCCACGCCTTGGCGAGCCCGAAATCGAGGACCTTGACCGTGCCGTTCTCGGTGAGCTTGATGTTGGCCGGTTTGAGATCGCGGTGGACGATGCCAGCCTCGTGCGCCGCCTCGAGGGCCTCGGCGATCTGGAGGGCGATCGGGATCGCTTCGTCGGAAGGGATCGCCCCGCGCGCGATGCGCTCGGAGAGATCCTCCCCTTCGACCAGCTCCATCACGAGCATATGGACAGTCGTAGGGGCGGGGTTTATCCCCGCCCGCTCGTCATCACGGGAGGGGATAAACCCCTCCCCTACGGCTTTTTCGTCGATCTCGAGATTCTCGAGACCGTACAGGTGGGCGATGTTGGAGTGGTTGAGGCTCGCAAGAACTTTCGCCTCGCGCTCGAACCTGGCCAGACGCTCAGGGTCCGCCGCAAAATCCGCCGGCAGCACCTTGAGCGCCACCTCGCGCCCCAGCTTTTCATCGGTCGCGCGCCACACCTCCCCCATTCCGCCGGCGCCGAGCGCCGCGGTGATGCGGTAGTGGGCGAGGGTCGTGCCGATCATGCCGACCCCTCCGACGCCGCACCGCCACGAATCTGTTCGATCAACTGCTGCATCGTCGGTTCAACCAGCAGTTTTCGATGGGGCGGGAAGCCCGTGATGGCGAGGAGGCTGGTGCGTTCCGCGAGCGCCTGTTCGAGGAGGCTTCGCGCCGCGTCGGGTTCGTCGAGCTCGCTGACCGCCCACACCCGGAAGTACGGCGACACGTACTCCGTCTCCGACCGATCCTCGAGCTCGGCCAGAATCTCGCGCGCCGCGTCCGGACGTCCGGCTGCCGCCCGGCACCACGCCAGGAGACCCAGAAAGACCGGCGCGCGGCCGGAGCGTTCGACGGCGCGGCCGAGCCACTCGTCCGCCTCGACCCAGCGACGGGCATCAGCATTCGCGACGCCGTGCACCCAGGTTCCGAGCAGTGAGTCGGGTTCGAGACGGACCGCGGTCCCCGACAGGCGGATCGCCTCATCCGTGGAACTCGCAACGAGGAACGTGATCGCAGCCATCGTGTTGACGTAGGACGACTGGGGCTCGAGGGCCACCAGCTTGCGGGCCTGATCGAACGCCTCCTCGACGCGCTCGTCGACCACCAACGCCCACGAACGCCACGCGACCGCCGTGACGCTTGCCGGATTCAGCCCGATCGCCCGATCGAAGGCCACGAGCGCTGACGAGGTGTCCCAATCGTAGACCAGCCGGATCAGGCCTTCCACGGCCCACGCCTCGGCGGACTTCCTTGTCGCTTCCCCTGCCTGCCGAAGCTCTTCCCGCGCTCTCGTCATTCCTTCGTTCGGCGGCACGAAGCCGTACATGGACAGCACGACAAGGGTCTCCGCCAACCCGATGCGGGCCAGGGAATAGTCCGGATCACGCCGCACGGCCCCCTGGTAGCAATCGAGTGCGGTCTTCAGGTCGAGCTTGGAGTAGCGGGCGTGGCGTGCCTTGAGGTAGAGGTGGTAGGCCTCGATATCGGCGCTGTGGCGTTCGGACCCGCCGACCTCGGCGGAGCCCAACATGCTGATCTCGAGCGCTTCCACCACCCTCGCCGCGATCTCGTCCTGGACCTCGAAGACGTCGGCCATCTCTCGGTCGAATTTCTCGGACCACAGCTGGTAGCCGTCGACGGCATTGACGAGGCGGGCCGTGACCCGCAGTCGATCGCCCGCGGTCCGCACGCTGCCCTCGAGCAGTGTGGTGACGCCGAGGGTCTCGCCGATGGCGGCGATGTCTCGGTCCTGGTTCTTGAAGCGGAAGGCGGCGGTGCGAGAGGCCACCCGCAGCTCCGGAAGCGCAGCCAGCGCGTTGAGGATCTCCTCGGCGACGCCTTCGCAGAACCATTCCTGGTCCCGGCCGGGGCTCATGTCGGTGAAGGGCAGAACCGCCACGGCCTTGCTTGAGGTTTCGGATGGTTCTTCGACTTCTGAAAACGCAGGATCCCGGGGCCACAGCCGCCGCCACAAGGCCCGCACTCCGGGGTGGTCCGCGGGGAACTCGTCATCGTGCACCGCCGGGCGGAACCAGAGGACCAACGGCAGGCGCTGGTCGACCGCGGTCGAGAGCAGCTCGAGGGCCCCATCCACATCGCGTTCGGCAATGGCACGCATCCCGCGGACGGCACTGTCCATCCGCGGATCGTCCCCTTCCAGCCGATCCAGGACCCTTCCGGCCTCTCCGCCCTTGCCGGCGAGTTTCAGGTTCGACGCGCGCATCGCTTCGAAGAACGGGTGCCGGCCGGTGAGCTCGCTCGTGCGGTCGTGCCATCGCGCAGCCTCGTCGAAGAGATTCCGCCTCTTGAGGACGATGGCCAGGAAGTTGGGCAGATCGAAAAAGACGGGGTGCTGCCCGATCCCGTCGCGCAGCATGCGCTCGCCCTCTTCCCGCCGACCGGCGAAACACAGCACGAGCCCGAGCTGCGAAATGATGTTCGGGCTTTGCGGATCCATCGAGTATGCGATCTCGTGCGTTGCGACGGACTCCTCGAACCGCCCCATGAGGAACAACGTCACGCCCAACCAGAAGTAGGCGTCGATCTCGGTCGGATCGAGCTCGATGGCCTCCCGGAGATCGGCGACGGCGCCGTCCCAATCGAGGTCGAGGTGGGAGCGGACCCCTGCCCGGCCCACCCGCGCCAGGGCACTGTCCGGATCGAGCTCGAGGGCTCGATCGGCCGCCCTGCGGGCCTCGTCGAAGTCCTCACGACCGCGAGCGGCGCCCCAATAGGCGGAGAAGAGATGCCCCAGGGAGAGGTGAGCCCAGGCCGCAGCGAAATCCGGGTCGAGGGCGATGGCCTGCTCGAGTTGTTCGATGCCACGAGCGACCTCCGGCGCCACCAGCGTTCGCACCCCCTGCCGTCCCTTGAGGTAGAGATCGTAGGCCTGCATGTTCTCGGTGGGACGCTGCCTGATCTGCGCCACGACGTCGCTCGCGAGCTCGGTCTCGAGGGCGCGCGCGATCTCGACCGCGACATCGCTCTGGACCTCGAAGATGTCCTCGAGATCGCGGTCGTAGCTCTCGCTCCACAGATGCCGGTCGGTGGCCGCCTCGATGAGCTGAGCCGTCACCCGGACCCGGTCGCCCGCCCGCCGCACCGACCCCTCGAGCACCGTTCCCACTTCGAGCTCGGCCGAGATCTCGCGGATCGATTTCGACGTGCCCTTGTAGGTCATGGCCGACGTGCGGGAGATCACGCGAAGACCGCGGATCTTGGACAGGCTGGTGAGGATCTCCTCGGTCACGCCGTCTGCGAAGAACTCGTTGGCCGAGTCCTCGCTCATGTTGACGAAGGGGAGGACAGCAATCGACTTCGGGTCGAAGGCGCCAGCCCGCTGCGGCGGATCGGCGGCGGGCCGGGACGAGACAGAGCCCCCTGACGACTGCGGCGAACCCGCGTCATCGCCCATTCCCGCCTTGCGCAGCCCGTCCAGGATGTGCTCGACGAAGTCCTCTGTGTGGCCCCATCGGACGAACTCCTTGCGCACGGCCTCGAGGTCGAAGCCGAAGGAGTCGCGCAGCGTCTTGATGGATGTCCGGGCCTCGTCCGGCCGGCCGAGCTGTCCGCACGCCGCGGCGAAGTTGATGTGG
>CAVQSQ010000006.1:0-82528 GCA_963715955.1 Candidatus Sulfomarinibacteraceae bacterium | reverse complement strand
CGGGCAGCTGGCGCCGCTTCTTGAAGTCCGCGACCACCGCTTCCGCCTGCTCGGCGGTGGGGATGTCGCCGGTCATCAAATAGTAGAAGAAGCCTTCAACGCTCGGGTACTCTTGACCCTGCCACGGCGGGCAGTGCCGCAAAGGTCTCGGGGATGGTGCGACCGCGGAAACGAATGCCCTCGAGCGGATCGAGGTAGGAGACGTCGGTGACCAGGCAGCGAACGCCGCGGGCGCCGCCGATGGCTTGAGCGATCGTCACCTCGCTGATCTTGACGTCGCCGAACTCTTTCAGCAGGCGAGTCGTCCTCGGGCGGTGCGCTTCGATTTTCTTGAACAGGGTTTCTTTGAGAGTGGACATCGATGCCTCCTATGTGATTTCTGCCGCTCGGCCGGCACCGCGGTTGCGCTGTCGGTCCGATGCGGTCGTTGTTTGTCAATCTCAACAAACGACGAAACCCTGACGAGGTTTCTCGCGGTCGAGTATAGAGCTTGTGAAGAAAAGTGACAAGCTCTTTCTCTATTGCTCATTCAGACCATTTCGCGGACTCCTGATCCCGCCGTTCGCGAGATGCTTCGCAAACCCCTCCTGTCAACTGAATAGCCATTCACCGGCTGTCCTCGCCCACCATCTTCCGGCCGCCTGTACGGCCCATCTTCGCCGCCTCCCCGAGGCACTCATTCTCGATTTCGGACCGGTTTCCGTTACAATATCGGCCGAGGCTTCTGACATGGCAACCCGAATCGGACGGGCATCACGGACGGGCGATCGGCGCGGATCGGGGACCGCAGGCTCCGGCGTCCAGGCTCCGGGTTCATCGATGAGCGCCTGGAAGCTGCGGTGGACGACGCCCGAGGGCCCCACCGAATCGACCTTCGGCTCCCGGTGTCTACGTGCTCGGCTCCGCCACCCAGGCCGACGTCCGCATCAACGACCGGACCGTGAGCCGCCGCCACTGCCGATTCACCTGTTCCAGACGACGGCATTCTGATCGAGGACCTGGGATCGACCAACGGCACCCGGGTCGACGGAGAATCGGTCGACGGACCGGTCCGGTCGCAACATCGGCATCACTGAAGGTCGGCTCGGTCGTCATCGAGATCAGTCCCGTCGGAAGATCGACCGCGAGCCGCAGCGACAGACCTCTCGGGTATGAGCTCCGGCGCCTCCATGCTGCTCGGCCCGGCCACCGTCGGCTTTCTCCGCGACGCGGGGCAGGAGGTGGCCTTCTCGGCCGAAGAGGTCATCATCCGGCGGGGCGATCACCAGGACTTCTTCTACGTGGTCATCGAAGGTCAGGTCGAACTGCTGCTCAACGAGGGCGAGTCCCGCAAGCGGCCGCTGGCGCGGCTCGGCGAGGGCGGCATCTTCGGCGCCGAGTCGGTCCTCGCCAAGGAGGGCGCCGCCATCGACGCGGTGGCGGTCACCGATGTCAGGCTCCTGCGGTATCCCGCCTCCGCCCTGCCGTCGGCCCTCCAGGAGTCGGCCTCGCTCCGGAAGAAACTCCTGGGCGGCTTTGCCCGCAACCTCCACAAGACCACCTCCGATGCCCTCGATCTCCTCCACGGCGCCGACGTCATGGCCCGTCTCGTCCAGGGCGACAACGACCCCGACGAACTGATCGCGGTCTCACCGAGAATGAAGGCGATCCAGAAAAAGGTCGTCGACCTGGCAGGCCTCGAGTTCGCCGGTTCTCATCGCCGGCGAGGACGGAACCGGCAAGACCCAGATCGCCCGCCTGATCCACGACGGATCGGCTCGATCGAAGGGTCCGCTGATCGCGGTCAACTGCCACGACCTGTCGCCGGGCCACGCGGCCGAGCTCATCCTCGGCGAAGACCTCGGCGGCCGGCTCCCGACCGGAGACCGCTCGAGCGGCGGCATCCACCTCGCCCACGGAGGCACCCTGGTGCTGCGCGGCGCGAACTCGCTCGAGCCCGCCGTGCAACAGATGCTCGCCGCCTTTATCAGCGCCCACGACCGGAAAGCTCCGGGGAGTTTCCCTGACACCCGGATCATCCTCACGGCGCGGGCGGCCGGGCCGCGGGGGGATCACAGGAGCGGTTTGGTCGAGGCCCTCACCGGAATGCTTCGAAGAGGTCATCGAGATCCCTCCCCTCGCGACCCGCCCGAAGGACATCCTGCCGCTGGCGGAGGAGTTCCTCAAACGCCACGGGCCCGATGCGCCGGTGATCACCGAACCGGCGCAGTCACGCCCTGCTGTCGCTGCGCTACCAGAGGCGAAACGTTGCCGAACTGCGCGAGACCCTCGACCTCGCGGTCCGCATCGCCGACGGACCCGAGATCCGCCCGGAACACATTTTCGGCGGTGTCGGCGAGGACGCGGCGCCTCCCGGCATGGAGATCACCGGCACGCCGTTGGTCCAGGGACTTCTCCGGCGCAGCGGCCTCCCCCTGCTGCGCGGCGTGACCCTCGCCGGGTTCGCGGCGGTGATCGTGCTCTGTCTGGCCGCCGCATCGAGCGCGGCAGGACGCTGTCGCCAACACCGCCATCTGGTCCCTGTGGGAGCCTACGGTCTTCGCCCTCTTCCTGGTCGTCGGACCGGTCTGGTGCACGATCTGCCCGCTCTCGACCGCAGCCCGACTCAGCAAACGGCTGGGATCTTCGGACAGGCCACCGTCGGCGTGGCTGATTCGTCACGGACCGTGGCTGGCCATTGTCGGTTTCGCGCTCATCATCTGGGTCGAGCGGGTCTTCGACTCGGCCGAGAATCCCCTCGCGTCCGGGCTCCTGCTGGCGTCGCTGATGGCTGCCGCGGTGCTCGGGGCCCTGCTCTTCCGGCGCGAGGTGTGGTGCCGCCACCTGTGCCCGTTGGGCCGGCTCGCCACCTCGTTGGCGCCCGCGTCGCCGCATCCAGCTGACCGCGAAGCCGCGGGTCTGCGCCTCCACGTGCACCACCCACTCCTGTTACAAGGGCACGCCGGAGATCTCGGGGTGCACCGTCTTCCACCACCCTCTCGAAGGCAAACAGGCCTACCGCTGCAAGCTCTGCCTCGACTGCCTGCAGTCGTGCCCTCACCACTCGGCACAGGTCCAGATCCGGGCGCCCGCTGATCGCCATGTGGCGGCTGGATTCGGCGGCCGCCGACCTCGCCATGTTCGCCGCGGCGATCTCGATCCTGGCCCTCGGCGTGGTGGCCTCGCGCAGCTTCGAGATCCTCAGCGCACCCGCTCAACTTCACGATCCTGGCTGCATCCTCTGCCTGGTGGCCGGCATCGCCCTCCATCACGCCGTCATGGCCGCCGCTCACACCGACCGCAGAAGAGGGCAGATGGTCCAACTCGCCATGACCGTGATGATCCTCGGCTGGAGCGCCCTGATGGTGAACCAGCTGGCCAATATCGTGGTACTCAATCAGGCGCGGATCGTCCTCCCACCGCTCTCGTGGTTGCCGTCGTGGATCCCGACCGAGGTCAGCCTCGTCCTCGTCCTTCAGATCGGCATCACCCTGGCGGCGCTCGGGTTTGCCTTGTTTTCCCTCACCCACATCCGTTTCGAAGGATCCTCCCTGTGGACCCGGATCGGGAAACGGCTCACCCCGGTTCTCCTCGTCGGCTACGCCGCTGCAGTCATCACACTGTTGGCTTCCTGAGAACGTTTCTCGCAATTCTGAACCAGCGGATGAGAATATGGTCGACAGGTAAATACCCACAATCTTTACACTTGACGACAGATTTCTCTTGATTTACCGACTCTGACAGTCTACATTTCTGGTCAATCGAATGAACAGCCATTCTTTGGACAATTGACTTGACCGGGATTCAGGAGATCACATGAAGAGACTCATTCTCACGGCGCTCCTCGCTCTGCTCACTCATCGTCACACCTGTTGTCGCCCAGCAGGCGGGAAACAACATTCCGGTACTGCCGGTCGTCACAGAGGATGAAGCGCCGACCCATTGGTGGCTACTCGGTGACGGCTACCTGCAGCGCCAGGTGGAGCCGACGATCGCGGCCTCGACCCTGAACCCCGATCACCTGCTGGCCTTCTTCAACGATTACCGGGCGATCGATGCGGCAGAGGGCGACGTGGGCCTCGGCGAGGGTGAGGTCGTCGAGTTCGCCAAGGCGATGCGTTTCGCGCGTCTTGTGGTGCCGCCGCCGCTCGACTTTGCACTGCCGCAGATCGATATCGGGAAACTCCTACCGCGGGCGGCCGCCGAGGCCTGGATCGGCGGCAGCCGATCCTACGACGGTGGTCTCACCTGGAGCGGTTTCTTCGTTCCCGGGGGCGAGCTGGGATCCTGATGGCAACGACCCCGTCGTGTCCCAAGAGACCCCGATCTACGGGCTCGAGGCGGCCACCGACCCGGTGCTCGCGCCCGGGCCGTGCGGCACCTTCTACCTTGGCTTTGTCGCCTTCACCCGCGGCGACCAGAGCAAGATGGTGGTTGCCCGCTACCGCGACACCAACGACTTCGAGGGCGGCGAAACCTTCGTCTACGACGGCATGACAGTTGTCGAGATCGGCAACAACTGCCGAGTACGGCTACTTCCTCGACAAGCCCGACATCGAGGTCGACGTCCTGCGCCCGGCCGACCCGAACAACCAGTGCGGCCACCGCGTCTACGTCACCTACTCCACCTTCAACGGCCTGACCAAGGACGAGAAGGTCCAGACCAAGATGAACTTCGCCTCCGCAACGGTGCTCGGAGACGAGGACCCGGTCTTCGACTCCATCAAGATCAACAAGAACTTCAACCAGAACCAGGGCTCGGCCATCGCCGTTGACCCGCGGGCGGGCGAGCCCGGGCGCAGCGGCAGCGGCGGCGGGACCATCTACGTCTTTTGGCGTCACTTCTTCGACCCCGACGCGATCATCGTCCGAAAGTCGGAGAACTATGGTGCCCGATGGTCGAACCCGGAGATCATCACCTCCGATATGGCGCCCTTCGACCAGCCGACCATTCCGGTCGGGCTCGGTCGTGATGCCATCACCTTCCGGTCGAACGCATTCCCGACGGCTGCGGTGACCGCAACCGGTCGCGTGGTCGCGGCCTGGCAGGAGCGAGTCGACGAATACGGCTCACCGGATCCGACCGGAACCCCGCGCATCGTCGTGATGCGGTCCGCGGACGGCGGCGGTTGGGAGGGTCTTGGACCGGCAGGGGCGCGGACCCCCATCGACGCCGGCGAACGCGACGAGCCCTTCGACCCGGGCCTCGTCACGCCGACGACGGCACCTCACACGCGCCCTTCGGGGCCGCAGGTGATGCCGAAGCTGAGTTTCGGGGGCGGGCAACTCATGCTGTCGTTCTACGAGTCGAGGGGAAAGATTGCCGCTCAACAACGGCAACGAGATCTTTGACTACGGGGCGATCGAAATCGGGCCTCAGGAGCTGGCCGGAGAGTTCTGGATGAGCGGTTACGACCGGGTCGTCGACCTCAGGGCCGCCCTTTTGGATCCGCAAACGGGCGGACTCGAATCTTCGTCCATTCAGGTCTCGCGCTACCCGATCAGCGGTTCCGCAAACCTCGCTGACGGCTCTCAAGATCTTTCCGACGTGGCGCCGATCAACCCGCCGTGCTCGCCGGACCACGACTACCTGTTTGACGATCCGGACTTCGCGTTGCAGTACCCTGGAATCACGGCATTCAATCCCTGCGTCCGGCGGGTCAACCGGATCAACAGCCCGCACTCGGCGCAAGGCACCTCGGCCTTCGCCGGCGACTACAACGACCTCGCGCCATACGCGCAGTTCGTCTTCGACACCGATTCGAACGCGTGGCGATGGGCGACCGAGCCGGGCGACGTTTCGACCCGCGGCTTCCACTCGGTGTGGACCGACAACCGGCACCTCATTCCGCCTCAAAACCCGAACCCCGGCAACGATTCGTTTGAGGAGTGGAACGAGTTCGGAGACTACGGCGCACCGAATTCCGGCGCCCCGTCATGCGCCAACCCCGGCTCGCGCAACGCCGACGTGCTGACCGCGCGCATCAACTCGGGGCTGGTGATCACTGCCCCCACCACCTCCAAGCAGCTCGACGCCGAACGGAGCTTCCCCTTCAACGTGGCGAATCAATCCAACGACAACAAGTTCTACGAGATCGTGACGACCCGGGGCGAGCTCTACTCGAAGCTGAACCCGATCTACGACACGGTTGACGCCGTCCGGGTGATGGTCTTCCCCTACTCCAGCACCTCGCAGCTCCTCACAGTCCAGCCTTCGGCGCAGAGCAATTACGAAGGGCCCTTCAGGGTCGAGGTGCGGGAGCTCGACTGCTCGGTCGCGCCCGACCCCGATGCGGCAGACTTCCAGGAAAAGGTCGAGGCGTGCAGTCCCTGCGACCCGAGCGAGTACTCCAATGGAAACTGCCAGCAAGGCTCGGTGGTCTTCAACGCCTACGGCGGCAACAACCCGGTCGGAAACCTCGGGGACGGCGAGGCGGAGAGCTTCGGCCCGACCATCAGCAACGCATTCGTCATCAACTACAACGTTCCCAACGCGTTCGTGATCAACACCGGCCTAGACAACGCCTTTGTCATCAACAAAAGCCCCGACAATGCGTTCGTCATTAACGACTCACCGGAAAATGCTTTCGTCATCAACGCATTCGTCATCAACGCCTTTGTCATCAACCAGAACATTTACGACGTCATCGACGTGGTGTGGGAGATGGAGCCCGGAACCGCCAACACCGCTTCCAGCTATCTACCGCTGATCAACGTGGACTTCGCAGAACAGTTCCTCGACACCGGCAACTACGCCTTCCAGCTCATCGTCGACAAGCCCGCGTCCTATGGGACCTACGGCGTCCTTGACGAGTGCAACGACGAGAGCTTCAGGGCGCCGCAGGGACAGATCCTCTCCAACGTAGTGCAGGATCCGACCGAGGTCGACAACGCCTTTGTTATCAACAAACGACCCGAAAATGCATTCGTCATCAACGATGGGGCGGAGAACGCTTTCGTCATCAACGCCTTTGTCATCAACTCCACCTTCCCGATGGCACCCGACGCGGGCAACACCAAACGTTTCGACGCTTTCACCAAGGCGGGCATCGACGACAGCGCCACCAAGGCCGACCCGCCGTCCAACAAGGTGCGGGTGACCCTCAGGGCATACCAGCTCAAGGACTCTGAAAACATCACCGGAGCTGGCCAACCGCTATTCAACCCGTCGACCGACGAGGGCGGATGGATGCCGAGCAACTCGGTGGCCAACCTCGCGTGCGGCGCGCAGGGCGACCCGGCTGCCTGTTTCACCCTCAGCGGACCGGATCTGCAGCCGCAAACCTCCATCGTGCTCGTAGGAGATGAGACCCTCGAACTCGATGGCGCGCTGCCGCTTGACCCCGGATCGTTCTCCGTGTTCAACGACGACTCGCTGGCGGACCAGGGCGCAACCGACGCCGTTACTCGTGGCAACCGCCAGATTCACACCTTCGTCCTGACCGGCACGTCGCCGTCGGGTACCGAGGTCAACATCGAGATCGGTCGATTCGACACCGACAAAGTGCTCGCCCTCGGCCAGACCGCTTCGATTCCGGCGGGCATCAAGCTTCAGATACCCGACGGCGAGACGGTCGAGGAGGGCCTCTACACACTCGTCTTCAAGGTCGACGGTCCGTTGGAGGTCTCCGAGTACGACGAGACCAACAACACCCTCGAGCTCCCGATCTACGTGGTCGATCCCAACACGCCGCCGGTGGCCGATGATCAGACCGTCATTACGCCCGAAGACACGGAGGTTGCGATTACGCTGACCGGATTCGACGAAGACGGAGACGACCTGACCTTTGAAGTAGTCGACGGACCGGAGCACGGAACTCTCGCTGGCACCGCTCCGGATCTCACCTACAGCCCTGCTGCGAACTACTTCGGCCCGGACAGCTTTACCTTCAAGGTCAATGACGGCACCGTGGACTCCGATGAAGACGGAACGGTGACGATCACCGTCGACCCGATCAACGATCTGCCGGTGATTGCCGGAGGTCTGGCGGCCACCGTCGAGGAAGACGGTACTTTCACCGGAACGATCGAGGCCAACGACATCGACGGCGATAGCCTGACATACTCCATCAGCACTCCACCCAGTTCAGGAGCGGCCTCGATTCCAGATTCGAGTTTGGGTGCGTTCACGTACACTCCCGACCCGAATTTCAACGGCACCGACAGCTTCGGCGTGACGGTTTCCGACGTCGAAGCATCGATCGACGAGATCGTCAGCGTCACGGTCACCTCGGTCAATGACGCCCCAGTCGCCGGGAACGACGCGGAGACTGTCTATACAAACGCCGGGCCAATCTCGATCGAGGTCCTTGCTAACGATGAGGACGTTGACGGCGATACCCTGATTATTTCCAGCGTCACACAACCGTCCGTTGGAACTGCCACGACTGATGGAACCCTGGTCACGTACACCCCCGTTCACGGTACAACCGGCACCTTCCCTTTCACGTACACGGTTACAGATGGCAACGGTGGAAGTGCCACAGCAACGGTGACCATCACAGCCATCAATCCGTTGCCCGTGTGGGAGTTTGTCGGGCTCCTCAGTCCGTGGAATTCGAACTACAGCATGAGGGTCGGATCGGTGCTGCCCATGAAGTGGTCCTACACGATGGACGGCGTCTATGTTGAGAGCTCGATGGCCGACCCGCGGATCGATGTCTACCTGCAAAGGGACTGCAGGGATGGAGGAAATCAAGGGGATCTGATCTTCTCCGAAGAATTTAGTTCCGGTTCAGGTGACTGGCAGGGCGTGAGCAACTGGCACTACAACCTGGATACGAATCGACCCGTCTTCACCAAGGGGTGTTATTACGACATCAAGGTGACGAGCCAGTACACCGGACAAACCGACGGACCGTTCAGCCTTCGGTTGAAATAGTCAATTTTTCGAGGATGAAAAATTCAGGCGCCGCATCCGCGGCGCCTTTTTTTTTGTTTCCGGGCGCAGTCTTCAGCCGATGTGCAGGTGAGACGCCTTTACCACAGACAACCTTGCAGCGTTTGTGGTGCGGCCGTCCCGGCTGCACCTCGGACGACGATGGTCCCCGGTGTCGCAGCCACCAGCTTCGGATCTGCCGGTGGCCCGGGAAACATTCGGAGGTGCAGCCGAGACGGCCGCACCACAAAAGTTCTTCAGCGCCCGTGGTTTTGAACGCAACCGTGAAATTGGGGGGATCAGCCGCCCAGCCGCTCCGCGGCGTCAGCGGCGAGCGCGTCCGGCGGATCGGCGTCGCCGCGCAGGGCGAGGAACTGGCGGTAGAGGTCATCGGCGGCCGTCTTGTTGCCCAGAGCTTCGTGGCAGCGGCCGAGCCAGTAGAGGGCCGGCGGGTAGTAGCGCAGGGTCGCGCTGTCGACCAGGAAGACGTCGGTGATCTCGCCCTTACCGCGCACGCAGTGGTCGAACTCGTCGAGGGCCTCGGGGTAGTGCTCGGCCTCGAAGAAGGCGCGGCCCCTCAGGAAGTGGCCGAACCAGAAGTCGTAGTCCTCGCGGGCGAAACGGAACTCGCGCATGGCGGTCCCGAGCTGGCCCTTGTCGAGCGCCCTCTCACCGCGGATCAGGGCCGACAGCGCGGTGGTCTGGCTCTGCAGCCTGTTCTCGAGTTCGAGGGCGATCGCATCCGCCGCTTTGGCCCTGCCCGCAGCCATCAGCAGACGCGCGCCGAGATACTGGACGCCGTCGTTCTCGCTGAGTTCGAGGGCTTGATCGGCGGCGGCGACGGCTCCCTCGCGGTCGCCGAGGGCGAGGCGCGCCTCGGCCAGGGCCACCAGCATGGCGGCTTTCTGGAACGGGTTGTCCGAGACCTCGATGCCGGGTTCGAGAATGGCGATGGCATCGGCGTGGCGGCCGACGGTGAGCAGCATGTCAGCCCCCCCCATCGGCGCCAGCGACGAGCCCATACCGCCAGCCTCCGCCAGGCGTGCGTAGGCGTCCTGCGCCCGTTCGAGGTCGCCCGAAGCGGCAGCCGCACGGCCGAGGGTGAACAGGGCGTAGCCGAAGTCGGGGTTCTGCTCGTACACGGTCTCGGACTCGGCCATGGCGGTCTCGAAGTCACCGGCGTAGGTGGCGTAGATGGCGTAGTTGATGCGTTTGATCAGATTGCTCGGGTCGAGCTCCACCGAACGCCGTCCGGCCTCCACCGCTTTGTCGAACTGTCGCACCATGTGGTAGGCGTAGCCGAGGTTCGAGTAGGCGCCGCCGTCGGCGGGGAAGAGTTCAACCAGGGTCTTGTAGTTTTCGATGGCCTTTTCGTAGTTGTGGGAGACCAGCAGATAGTAGCCGCCCAGCGTCCGGTAGCGCTCTCTTTCGGACATGCGGTCGAGGTGTTTGAAGGCCTTCTGGTAGGCCTCTTCGGCTTCCGCCTCGCGGCGCAGATTGCCGTAGGTCACGCCCATTCCCGCGTAGGCGCGGCCGAAGGCCGGGTCGGCTGCAACCGCCTCGCTGTAGGCCGCGAGCGCGGCCTCGAACTCGCCCTGGACGGCCAGGTCCTGGCCGCGGGCGTAGGCCTGCATGGCCTCCACCGAAGCCGCGGTAAAGGTCTCCGCAGCCGCCATTCGGTCGGCCTTGGGCGTCGAATCGCCGAGGTCTCCGCGGAGTTGGGACGCGATCTTGCCCACCGCCGCCAGGACGTCGTCCTTGTTTGCCGCCGTGGCGCTCGCCACCGCCAGAGGCTTGCCCTCACCCGGCTCGAGCCCGGGATCGAGGGCCTGCACCACAACGGAGTATTTCGACCCTTCCTGTTCGATCTCACCGACCAGGATCACGCTGATGCCCTCACGGCGCGAGATCAGACGCGCCATGGTCTCGTCGAGACGACTGCCGGGCTGGATCTGTTCGGCGATCTGGTGGGCGTTGGCGGGAGGAATGGCGCTGATGAACGCCGCGCCTTCCATGGCGATCGTCAGGGCCTGTTCGAGGGCCCCGTCGAACAGCGGATCGCCGGTGCGGTTGTCGAAATCCGCCACCAGAACCGAGAACGGGTCGGGCTCTCCGGTCGGTCCGCGGAGGCTCGCCACCCACCAGGTGCCGGCCAGGAGCACGGTCATCAGGACCGCCACCCCGACCACCATCTTGCGGGTCAGCCGCCGCATCACCGGCAGCGGGTGGCCCTCGTCGTCGAGACGGTTGAGGTCGGCCTCGAGCTCGGTTGTCGTGGCGTAGCGCTGGTCCGGGTCGGGCTGCAGACAACGGGTGACGATGCGATCGATGGGTTCGGGGATGGAAGGATCGATGGTCCGGGTTGAAGGCGGGGCGCTGCCGACCCTGCCTCGAAATTCGGAAAACGCACTTTCGGCGCGTTCGACACGCCGCCGACCGACCAGCAGGTCGTAGAAGATCAGACCCAGGGAGTAGATGTCCGCACGCTGGTCGATGCCCTTGCCGGCAAACTGCTCCGGCGCCATGTACTGGAGGGTCCCGACCACGGCCCCGGCCTGGGTCTCCTCGGTAACGCCCATCCTCTTCTGGGTCTTGGCGTCGACCAGACGCTCCGCAACCTCGGCGCCGGTCGGCGTCGCCGATCGGGCGATGCCGAAATCCATGATGTAGCTTTCGCCGGTCGCCGGTTCCACCATGATGTTGGCGGGTTTGAGGTCGCGGTGGACGACACCCGCGGCGTGCGCCGCCACCAGACCGGACACCACCGGTCGCAGGATCTTGAGTGCATCCCGGACCGGGACCGTCTGGTCGCGTTTGAGAATGTGGAGCAGGTCCTCACCCTCGATGAAGGTCATCGTGATGTACTTGACACCGTCGAGCTCGCCCAGGTCGTGGATCCGCACGACGTTCTTGTGGGTCACCTGCCTGGCCAACAGCAGTTCGCGCTTGAATCGACGATCGAGCTGTTCGGCCAGTGCCGGGTCCCTGGCGACCTCGGGCCGGATGACCTTGAGGGCCACCGGGATCTCGAGCTCCTTGTCCCACGCCTTGTAGACCGCCCCCATGCCGCCGAACCCGAGCAGTTGATCGATCCTGTAACGGGCGCCGAAAGAGGCGCCGATCTCGAGCGGGCCGGCGTTCTGACCAGGGGCTCGCGATGCGGCGATCTCAACAACGTCTCCGTCATTCAATGATCCGGTGTCGAAGTGGGCGGTGGCGCCACCATCGCCGCCATCCTCGGCCAACACCTTCGTGTGCTCGTCTTCCCTGTATCCGTCGGGAATCTCGGTGTGTTCGCTCTCCTCGAAGGCGCCGACGATCTCGGTGTGTTCGTCGGCGTCAGCCGCGATCACGAAACCGGCGCCCGAGGTCTCGCCCAGCGGCCCGCCGCAGTGCACGCACCTCTTGCGGTGGGGTGCGTTCTCCTTACCGCAGGCCGGGCAGTTGACCATCAGGACACGGTCCGGCTGCCGGTCGCACCCATCACGGTGAGGACCGGGGTTTCGCGGCGATCGCCATCAATCGGGGTGTTCCTGGTGGTTGCCATGTCTTCCGCGTGGCTCATGATACCCGGCCCGACGCCCCAGGACCAGCCATCGAATCCGATTTCCGAATCATGGAAACGTCAGCCCGTTCAAGGCTCCTCCGGACGCTCGCGGCTGTCACAGGTTGACATCCCATGCCGCACGGCCAAGAATCACCCGATGCTGACGGTGACGGAGAACCGGCGCCCGGGCCAGTTGGTCCTGGTTGCGATGGATGCGGCGGTCCTGGTGGGCGCCGGAATCGTCGCGGCCTGGATTCGTTTCGGCAGTGACATCCTCGTCAGGGAACTCGACCTCATCCTCGACCACCCCGGATTCATCGCCTACGCGATCCTCGTGCAGTTCGCGCTGGCGGTCACATTCGACCTCTACCGGCCAGAGAGCTGGCGCACCCGTGACTACGTGCTCGCCCGGATGGTGGCCCTCGGCGTCAGCCTGGCGATCGGACTCGCCCTGGGCAACTACCTGGTGCTTCAGTGGCGTTTCGGCCGCGGCCTCCTGGCCCTGACCCTTTTTCTCTCACTCCCACTGCAGACCGCTCTGCGGCTGCTGTGGCTCAAGATCGTCTCGATGCCGTCCCCGCGACGGGCAGTCGTCATCGGCGAAGGTCCGATCGTCGGTGCGCTGATGGAGGTCCTCGAGAACCGGCCGGCGCCGCCGTTCGTGATCGAGCGCCACTTCAGGGCCCCGAACGGCGACGACCAGTCGGACCCGACCGAGCGGGACCTCGCCGATATCGATCTCGTGATCGTGGCGCAACTTGACGATGACGAGATCGCCCGGAGGCTGGCCGCGCTCAACTTCAAGGGCACGACCGTCGTCGACTCGGCGGGCGCCTACGCCTCCCTCACCGGCAGGATCCCGGTCCGCCAGGTCGACTCGCGGTGGTTCATCGCGACCGGGGATTTTTCTTCCCTGGCGACCACCGCCTTCCACCACGTCCAGCGTTTTCTGGACGTGACCGCCGCGACCCTGCTCTTGATCGCGACCTCTCCCCTGCTGGCGGCGGCCGCGATCGGGATCCTGTTGAGCAACGGAACCCCCGTTCTCTACCGCCAGCAGCGGCTCGGTCAGTTCGCACGGCCGTTCACACTCTACAAGTTGCGCACCATGCGCAACGGTGCGGAGAAGGACGGCCCCCGCTTCTCGGCTGCGAAGGATGACCGCGTCTTTCCGCTCGGGGGGTTTCTTCGCCGCTGGCGGATCGACGAGTTGCCGCAACTGTTCAACGTCCTCCGCGGCGAGATGAGCCTGGTGGGCCCGCGACCCGAACGACCCGAGTTGGCGGCCCAGCTGGAGCGGGACATCCCCTTCTACGCCTTCCGGTACTCGGTACGGCCCGGCCTGACCGGTTGGGCGCAGGTCCAGTTTCCCTACTGTTCCGAGCCCGAGGAACACCTGGTCAAGCTCGAGTTCGATCTCTACTCGCTGCGCCACCACGGTCCGGCGCTGTACGTGATCGTGCTCTTGCGGACGCTCGGGGCGCTGGTCTTTCCTCCGCGATCGAACTGACGTTTGAACGTTAGAACGTTGGGCTCATCCGGAAATCCGTGAGATGGGCACTGACCGAAATGGATATCAGGCATGCAGCGACCAGCGCCAGCGACCGGGGCAGCAGCCGGCGCCACCGACAGGTACAGCATCAGCGTCGGCCTCCGGCGACAGCGCCCGGACGAGCCGGGAACGGCATCGTGATCATTCAGCTCTTCGGATTGATGAGCCGCCAGGTCATGGCGCGGACCTGATCGAGAGTCTCGAGAACCTTCTCGGTTCTGCCGGTGTTGACGACCCCAGCTCGTTGGAGAAGCCGCAGGTGGCTGTCGGCCTCCTTGGCCGATGCATAGGCAATCCTCCAGAAGTGGTTCCGATCGCGTCCGGACCGGCCGTGGCCTTCCGCGAGGTTTGCAGGCACCGAGCTCGCTGAACGGATCACCTGATCGGCAATCGACTTGAGCGGCGCCGGCACCCGCAGGACAAGGGCGATGGCATCACCCGCTGCCGCGAGGGCCTTCTCGTGGGCAATGAGGTTGGTGTCGGCGAGGACGTTGGACATGGTCACCTCCGGGTCGTTCATGTCCTCTCCCCGAGCCGGTGCGGCAGCCGATGTCAAGGGTGCTATGCACCGGGCTCCGAGCCCGGCTTGCCCTTGACATCGGCTGCCCACCGGCTACTCACCAATCTGAACGACCCGAAGGTGACCATGCCCACGGTCGTTGCACCCGAACGCCGCCGCGGACTTCTGTGGCTGGCGCTGTCGCCGTCGCTGAACCTGGTCCGGACCCTGGTGAATGCCGCTGACGCCGACGCTGTGATCACATCCGTCCAAGTCTCGATCTCATGCAATTCCGGATGAACCGAACGTTGAAACGTTTGAACGTTGCATGGCACCTCCGCCGCACATGGCACGCGGGACGCGTGCCCCACAAGACCGTCCCGGAGCGTTTGTGGGGCAGCCGTCCCGGCTGCCATTGCGGACCTCGGTAGGCCGTTTCCGAAAGCGCCGTGGCGGTGCCAGGCACGCGGGACGCGTGCCCCACAAGACCGTCCCGGAGCGTTTGTGGGGCAGCCGTCCCGGCTGCCATTGCGGACCACCACCCACCGGCAGCGATTCTGATGGTGGGCCAAGGCCCACCCTACTTCGGACCCACGTTTCGTTGATCCTGCATCCTGTTCCCTGCATCCTGTTCCCTGCATCCTGAGCCTCACGATCGTCAACCGCGCTCGATCGACGATTTGACACGGCCCGTTCCCGGTCGCATACTCCGAGCAGTTCTTTGGCGTTTTGCGCGAATGCGTTTCCGTGGGGGTGCCCTGTCTCGACAGGGCTGAGATGACACCCCTCGAACCTGATCCGGGTCATGCCGGCGGAGGGAATTGGAGACGCCCACACCCTTGCCTCTGCGCATCCGGAGCGGGCTTCCCACCTCTCGACGACCGACCCGATCGAGAAACGGAGCCCCGGAGTGAATGTCCTTCAGAAAATTCTCCTGACCGTCAGTGTCGCCGCATTGTCGGCGACGGCCTCGGCCTTCGAGCTTCGCGGGAAGCTGACGGACGCTGCCACCAACCTTCCGATCGCCGAAGCGGACGTTCACGCGTCGGCGGCCGAGTTCGACCTTCGAACGACGACTGATGCCGTGGGGGAGTTTCGTGTCACCCTCCCCGACCCGCCGCCCACTGGTCTCCACATCCGGGTCGCGGCCCCGGGCTATCAGGGGCTTGAAGTCGATGTCGTCGACGTCCCCACCTCTCTTCCTCTCGCCCTCAGGGCACAGCCGCTCTTCACCGCCGAGGTCGAGGTGACGGGGCTGCGCGCGGACGCGGGCAAGACGCCGGTGACCGTGACCAACGTGGAACGGGAAGAGATCGAACGGCGATACTGGGCGCAGGACGTCCCGGTATTTCTTTCGCCGGTGCCGGGCTTCTACGCCTACAACGACTCGGGCAACGGCATCGGATATTCGTACTTCTTCTTGAGGAGCTTCGACATGCGGCGCACCGCGGTGAGCCTCAATGGTGTTCCGCTCAACGACGCGCATTCGCACGGGCTCTTCTTCATCGACCTCGCCGATTTTCTGGCGACCACCGACACCATCCAGGTCCAGCGGGGGGTCGGTACGACCTTGTACGGAGGCAGCGCCATCGGCGGCTCGATCGACGTGCAGACCAGCCAGCCGGCCGCGGAACGCCGTCTGCGGCTGGTGACCCTGGGCGGGTCCTACGGGACCTCGCGCCTCTCGCTCTCGTACGACACCGGCCTCGTCGACGACCGCTGGGCGGCGACCTTCCGCTATTCGAAGGTCTCGAGCGACGGCTACCGCGACCAGTCGTGGGCCGAGATGTGGAACTACTACTTCTCTCTGGTCCGGTACGGCCCGAAAACCACCCTGCACGTCAATCTGTTCGGCGGCCCCGAGGACACCCACCTCGCCTACGAAGGCATCTCGAGGGCCTACCTCGACGGCGACGTCACCGGCAGCCGACTCGACGACCGCCGCTACAACCCCCTCGAGTACGAAAACGAGATCGACAGCTTCTTCCAGCCGCACTACCAGATCATCCACAACTGGCAGATCGACGAGGGCCTGGTGCTGCAGAACACCTTCTTCTTCTTCTCGGGCGACGGCTATTTTCAGCAGTACAAGACCGACGCCTGGTTGCCGGAGTACGGGATCGAGCCCTTTCCGGGCCCCGGGGGCGAGGTCATCGACACCACCGACCTCATCCGCAAGCGGGAGGTCGACGAGTGGGACGGCGGCTGGATCCCCAACCTCGAGTGGCGGCACGGGGGCGGACGCGGCCTCCTCCAGGTCGGAGCGGCCGTGCGGCTGCACAGCGGCCGCCACGTCGGGACCGTCCAGTGGGCGCAGCACTACCCGCCGGACCTGGCGCCCGACCACTCCTACTACGACTACCAACTCGACAAGACGACGCTGCAGCCCTTCATCCAGGAGAACTGGAAATTCAACGACCGGTGGAACCTGCTCGCCGGTCTCACCTGGACCTCACAGCGCTACGACATGCACGATGACGAGATCAACGACGTCGCCTTCGACGTCAGCTATTCCTATCTGCTGCCCAGGCTCGGCCTCGCCTTCCACCCGACGGCCCGGTGGAGCCTCTACGCCAACGTCTCTCGCGGCGGCCGGGAGCCGGCCTTTCGCGACATCTACGATCCCCAGAGCTACTGGACGCCGCCACCGCAGGACATCGAGCCCGAAAAGCTCACCGACTACGAACTCGGCGCCGGCTACCGGTGGGCCACCGGCGGCGCGACCCTCAACTTCTACTATCTCGACTTCTCGAACGCCATCGTCTGGGCCGGCGGACTCGACAACAACGGCGACCCGGTGACCGCCAACGGCGCCGTCACCGAACACAAGGGCGTCGAGCTCGACCTCAACTGGGCGCCACTTCCGCGGTGGAGCGGACGCCTCTCCCTCGCCCGCGCCGACAACACCATTGTCGACTTCGTGGAGTACGGTTACGGCGGCGACGAGATCGACCACTCGGGCAACTCGCTGCCGGTGAGCCCGGACTGGATGGGCACCCTCGAGCTTCGGGGCGGGGCGGGGCCGGTCGACGGTTTTCTCCAGCTCCGGTTCGTCGACGATTTCTACCTCGACAACAGCCAGGACATGCGGAAGTTCCCCGAGATCAGCGGCGCCCCCGGCTACATCCACCGGGTCAATCCCGCCTACACCGTCGTCGATCTCGGGCTCGACCTGGACCTCGGGCGCACCGTTGCGGATCTCATCTCCGCCCGCCGTGTCAGCCTGCAGGTGCGAGGCAACAATCTGACAAATGAGCTCTACACGACCTTCGGCTATTTCGACGGTGTCCAGCCGGTGTGGATCCCCGCCGCCACCCGCAACGGCTATCTCGGACTGACCTTCGACTGGTGAGAGTCCCCTCGGATGGGGCCGGAACCGGTTTGCCGCACTGCGACATGCCGATGGTCGCGGGAGAGGTTAAGCTGGGGTTCGTGCGAGCCTGCCGATGATCAAGTCGCTGATCACCTTCGTCCTCCTGCTGAAGGTGCGGCTGCTCAGCCGGATCTTCTACCGCCTCGAGAACGACTGGATCACCGACGAACCGGACGACTACGCCAAGGGCACCCGGGTCATCGCGATTCTCAACCACACCAGCCTCTACGAACCGCTGATCGCAGGCTATGCGCCGATCAACCTGCTGTGGAAGTTCGCCCGACACGGCGTCCTTCCGGTGGCGGAAAAGACGATGAAACGCCGGATCGGCCTCTTCTTCTCATTTCTCGTACGCCACCCCATCGTCGTCACCCGCCAGCGAGACGCCACCTGGGACAAAGTGCTCAACAGCGTCGACTCCAAGGCGATCGTCATCATTCTCCCCGAGGGGCGGATGAAACGGGCCAACGGTCTCGATTCGTCGGGACGCGAGATGACGGTGAGGTCGGGAATCGCCGACATCCTCGAGGTGCTGCCCGATGGACGCATGCTGATGGTCTACTCGGGCGGGCTCCACCACGTTCAGGTGCCCGGCGAGCTCCTGCCGACGCCCTTCAAGACCATTCGCGTCCGCATGGAGATGCTCGACATTGCCGAGTACAAGAAGGCCCTCGCGCAGGAGCACCCCGACGTGCCCTTCCGCAAGGCTGTGGTCGAAGACCTCACCCGTCGGCGCGACACCTACTGCCCCATCGATGCGAATTCCGAATTCCGAATTCCGAATTCCGAATTCTCTCAGTCGCTGTCGCGTTCAGATGAACCCCTGGAGCTGAGCGAGAAATAGAGTCGCGATGGTCTTGCTGTCCCGGATGCCACCGTCGCGACAGGCGTCGAGGGCCCGTTCAACCGTCCACGTGACGATCTCGATGGCCTCGTCCTGATCGGGGACGTGAGTCGAGGCCGCCTCCAACCCGGAAGCCACGAAAGCGTGCAGCACCTCATCCGAAAAACCCGGCGTGGTGTAGAACCAGCCCAGGTCCCTGATCATCGCCGGCCCGCCACCCGGTCTCCTCTTCGAGCTCCCGGCCGGCGCACACGGAAGGTTCCTCGCCGGAATCGAGCTTGCCTGCCGGCAGTTCGATCAGCACCTCGTCGGTCGGGTACCTGTGCTGTCGTACGAACACCACCCTGCCGTCAGGAAGCAGCGGGAGAACCACGACCGCGCCCGGGTGGCGCACGACCTCCCTGAACGCCTCGCCTCCGTTGGGCAACAACACGCGATCGACCTCGAGGTCGAGGATCCTGCCCGCATACACCGTCTTCCCGTCGATTTTCTCCTCCCGGAGATCCGAGTCTTCATCGCCCACGATCAGCCTCCAGACGGCGTAGGGTCCCGCCAGAACGCAACTCTACCTGACCCGGACAACGCTCAGAGACTGTGGGGGGGACATGTCCCGCCTGGTTGGTTTCGATTCTCGCAGGGGGCCGACGTGTCAGGTGTCGAAGACGGGCGGAGGTGCGATCAGTCGCCGATTCGGCTTGTCGTGTCTCTGCCGGTGCCGGTCGACGATCCGGTGCCGCCGGCGCCGCCGCTCGACGCGCCGGTCGTCTGCCCGCCGCCGCCTCCGCCGCCGCCGCCACCGGACCCCGACGCGGAGTAGCTGCCGGTCGACTCGGCTGCCGGACCACGCCACGTCGGTGGAACCGGCCGCCACAGCGCCGCCCTCGCCCCACTGGCGGCCCGCATCCCAGTCGATCTGTTCGCCGTAGCCGGGGTCCTCTTCGGGCCCTGTCACGAGCCTCGGCGGTTGGTCGCCCTCGATATAGACGTACTGTCCCGGGGCCCAGTGCGCGTACCGTCCGACCACCACGAACGGGGACTCGCCCTGCCCGTCCGCCGCGGCGCCAGAACCGGGGGATCCGGATTCACTCCCAGCCACCGCCCCCGAGTCCGTCATCAAGACGAACGGGCCGGGTTTGGATCCCTTGTAATGAGTTTTCCAGAACGTCTCCGGATCGATCTTCCGGTTGCCGCCCTCGCTGTCGTGCCACAGGGCCGCCTGGATCCCCCGCAGCTCCATCATGCAACTGGCCATCCGGGCGCGCTCGATGCTGTGACTGGACGCTGGTCACGACGATCGCCGTCAGGATGCCGACGAGAAAGACGACGATGATGGTCTCGGAAAGGGTGAAGCCCGCACACGCGCCCGCTCTCGGCTGCCGCGTTCCGGTGATGGGCTGGTGCGTTCGAGGCATTGTCATATCTTCCAATAACAATATTGCCTCTGGATGGATATTTGTCTGTGACTCCACTCACATTGTGTGGGAGGGCCCGCGGGAGGCCTCAGACCAGGCGGCGTCTCAGCATTGCGATCGAGACTGCCGCCAGGAGCGCCGCAAAAACCAGTGCCCCACGGCCGTCCAGGGTGGGTATGGCCCCTCCCGCCATGGAGCCCGCTCCTTCGATCACGAACGGCAGCCCCTTTGCATTGCCCGACCCGGTGTCGAGAAGAGCCTCCCAGGTCCCCGTGTTGGAGTAGCGGACCGCGTTGCCGGTGACACCGACACCCGATTCCACGATCGGCGGCGCCCACGGCCCGTCATTGGCCAGAGTCCCGTCGGTCTGCCAATCCACCCAATAGGTTCCGGAAGGCAGCGTTGTGCTCACGAGAACCCGGTTTTCCATTATGGCCCGGTTGTTGGCTCCCCCAGTGGACTCGCTGACCCGGTAGACGCCCGAGAAGACACTGCTCTGCAGACGGTTTGTGGTGGTGTCGCCGAAGACGATGCTGCTCCCCATCGCGCCCGGAGGGCCGTCCCATATGCGAAGATTGACCGACGTCAAAGTCGACGCCGTCGAAACGTTTGTCTGGTAGGCGTACAGAATCACCGCCCCGATCTGCCATCCTGCAGGATCGCTGACGGTGAAGTCGTCGGCCACCCGTTGATCAAAAGGCGATGGGCCGTGAGCGGTGCCGAAATCCTGGTCGCCGAGGGTCGCGGTTTGGAGAATGCTCTCGTCCGCTCCGCCGAAACCCGTTCCGGCGCTGTCGCTGACCGGGCCGTTATCGTAGAGAACGGTCTGCGACCATCCTGGAACCGCGAGGACGATCCCCACCAACAGCATCACAGGCACCAACCGTCTTTGACGACCCATCTCCGCCCCCTCGTATGGTCGTGACTCCGCCCGGCTCAATCACCGGTTTGAGAGTACTCAGTTAATTCGCCATCCTCTATCACGAACCAACCCCCTCCGTCGCGCCGGTATTTCCCGTCGGGGGTCGCGAACTCTGCGAAGAGAAGGAGACTGCGGTCGACGATCCGCGTCGAGTGGGTCGTGAAATCGCAGGGTTCGGCCCCACAGCCGACCACGCGTTGGATCCGCCCGCCTTCGATCACCAACAAGGCGTCGTGCTCGCTGGTGTAGCGCCCGTCCGGCAGAACGTAGCGCCGGTCGTACTCGTCGAAGAGGACGAGACTGTGGTTGACGTGACCGATTCTGGCCACCTTGACCGGCCCCGTCGGGACCGCGGGCTCCTCGACCGCAGAGGTCTCCTGCGGTTCTGGAGCACTCTCCTGCGCAGCGACCCGAAAGGGCATCGCCAGCGCGGTCGCGACGGCGACCAGCGCCACGGCCAGTCCCGGGCGAGATTCTCCGGCTCAAGGCGACACCGCCGTCCACGCGGAGGTGTCGCCGCTTTCGAACCCGTCCTCGAAAATTCCCAGCGGGACGACCCGGCGGGTGCCGAAATAGAGATCGTCGAAGTAGGCCTCGACGGTCTCGGGATCGGGAAGCGAGTCATCCCGATTGACGACGAAGGTCACGAGGGCCGACGCGGCGTCCCCCGGTACAGTGCCGTAGGCCGCGAGAGAAACCCAGAATCCCTCGCTGTCGCCCTCGACCGTGTTGGTCTCCAATTCAATCCCGGTCGGCGCCACACTGCACTCGGCGCCGGTAAAGAACTTGACAGTGCCCACCGCGGTCGGTGCAAAGGCCGGATCGTCCGGAGCCATCCACACCCAGCCGGCGAGTTCGAAATCCGATGTCGGAAGACCGAGGTCCACGCACTGCGAGACGCTGAAGGTCGTCCCGTCGCTTGCCGGAATCACATCGATCTTCGCCGAGTTCGAGCTGAACGCGCCTCCGGCGTCGAAATCGAGCCCCGGAGCCACGTCCGGCGTGCCCTCCGGCGTGTCCACCCAGAACGAGAGATCGCCGACGTCGAAGTTCGGATTGAGCAGGAGGTTGATCGAGTCCGCCTCGAAACCGAGAACCACGTCGCCGCCCGGGGTCCCGTTGGTGTCGCCATCGAGGTTGTTGCCGGATTCGTCCACCAACTCGTCGCAAATGACGAGTCGGTAGCGGTCCGGTGGCAACGCGAAACCGCTGTTGAGTTTGAGGCCGACCGTCGAGGTCGGGTCGTCGTAGAGGACGGAGTCCACGAAGACTTCGATGTCGTCGCTCCCGACCGTACCGCAGGTTGCGGTGTCGAACGTGCCGTTCGGACCGTCAGCAACCAGAAGGTAGTTGTCGACGTTGCGGACGGTGTTCGGGTGCGCGAGGTTGGCGGAATCGAACATCGACTCGCTGAATTCGATCACGATCTGGGTCACCGTCGGGAAGACCAGATCCTCGGCATCGAGCGTTCCGTCATCCATCGACGCCACCGTGTTGATGACTTCGATCGTCGGTGCCGCGGCATCCGATGACTGAACGACGAACGGACCAATCGGGGTGATTCCGGTGCTCCAGTTGCCGACCTGGTCCTGGGTGCAGAGGTGGAAGAAGTAGCGACCGTTGAACAGCGGTTGGCTCTCCACCACGATGTCGCCCGGGATGTGTGCGACCGCCTGAACTCCCGTACAGACCGCCGCCGGCACCGGCGGCGGGTTGGGCACGGCGGGATTCACCACCACGAAGACGTAGCCGTACCCGGCGAGACCGCTGGCGGCGTCGGACGCCCCGCTCCACCGCATCGTGATCCGGGTCGTGATCGACGGCACACCGATCACGTGGCTGTCGCTGACCACCGAGGTCGGGTTCATCGGCGGTGTCAGGTCGATCTTGAACGGACCGAGGTGCAGGGTGTTGCCGCAGTTGCCAGCGTTGTCGCAGGTCCGCAGGTGGAAGTAGTGGTTTTCGCCCTCGGCGAGCGAACCGCTGGATGCGGTGTGGGGATCGCCGTCGTGGATCACGTCGACGACGGCGTCCGGCAGCGTCGCCGGGCTGGTGTCGAATGCGACCGAGTAGCCCGCGAGACCCGCATGCCCGAGGTCGCTGGCACCCGACCACTGAACCGAGATCACCGGGTTGCCGCTCCACTCGTCCACCACGTGCGAGGTGCTGATGAGTTCGACAGGATCGTTGGGCGGGTCGAGGTCGCGGACGAAGATCGCCACCGCGTCGTCCCTGTTCCCGGTGACGTAGACCTGACGGTCGTCGTCGCTGACCGCGAGACGGCGCGCTCCGAAGAGCCCGTCGACCCCGCCGACCCCGTCTTCCTTGACCTCGATGAACTGGAGCTGGCCACCGGCGGCGCGGCCGAAGACCGCCAGCGTATCGCTGTCGAACGACGCGGCGTACAGCACTCTTCCGTCGACCGAAAGCCTGGCGTCGATCACGCCGACGAGGCCGTTGCCGACGGTCGCCGCGATGGTCTCGACAAAGGTCAGCTTGCCGAACCCGGCATTGCCGCTGTTGCTGTTGCGGGTGAATCTCGCCACTCCGCCATCGGCGCCGCGCCCGGTGACGTAGACCTGCTCGCCGTCAGGGCTCACCTCGACCGACGAGGCCCCTTCGAGCCCGGTCACGGCCGGCGAACCGACGCTGTTGCTGTACTTCTCCATGTAGGTGAGCCGGCCGAACACGGTCGGCTGCGACGAATCGGTGTCGCGCTGGAACACGGCCACCGAGTCGGCGAGCCCTCCGGTCACGTAGACGTGGGCGCCGTCGGGGCTGATCGCCACGTCGCTCGCCCCGAGCAGCCCGGCGACCACCGGGCCGAAATCGCTGTCGTCGTCGACGCCGTCGACCTCGACCTCGACAAAGGTCAGCTCGCCGTTCGCCGGGTTGCGGCTGAAGACCGCCACCGAACCGACATCGGCGCCGACCGAGTTCTCGGCCTTGCCGACGACATAGACGTGCGTCCCGGCCGGTTCGGGCCCGGTGCCGTCCGGATCCGGGCTCAGTATCAGCCGCTCGGCGGCCACCAGACCGTCGACGGTCAGCGGCGTCTGGATGTCGCCGTTGGCGATGACCTGGATCGGCGTCAGCCTGCCGTAGTTCGGGTCGGCGTCGTTGGTGTTGCGGGCGAAAGCCGCGATCGTCTCGTCCTCGGCAGCCACCACGTACACGTGGCGCCCGTCGGCGCTGACCGCGACGTCGCGAGCCCCGTCGAGACCGTCGATGCCGCCGACGTCATCCTGCAGCGCCTCGACGAATGTCGAGGTCGCCGGTCGCGGGGTCGCGATCGAAGATGGTCAGGAAATCGGTCTCCGAGACCGCGTAGAGGTGGTCGCCATCAGGGCTCAAGGCCACGCCCCACGCTCCGTCGAGACCCTGGACGCCGGCGTCCCCTTCCCGCTGCTGTCCCCGGTAGACGAGGAAGTTCTGGTCGTCGAGAATCGTCGCCTCGCCCTGGGCGTCGAGCAACGATCCGTTGACCGGAGACGACAGGTTCAGGAAGAAGTTCTCGTTGTCCTCGTCCTCCTCGTCCGAGAGGACATCCACAGCGACGGTTGTCACCAACGAACCCAGTGGAATGGTCGCGATGCCCGAGTTCGAAAGATAGTCGGTGCCCGACGCGGCGGACCCCGGCGCGGTCGCGAAGCTCACCGACACGTCCTGGTCCCACATGTGCGACAGCGAGATCCGGAAGATCGCCTGGACGGTGGTGGTGCCTTCGGTCACGGTCACGTCGCCGACGCTGATCGACGGCGGCGTGTCATCGTCTGAGATGGTCCCGGTACCGTGGGAGTCGCCGAGCGACGGCGCCGAGCACCCCTCCTGTCCCGAACACGTCGCGCCGGTGAGATTGACCACGAAGGTCTCGTCGGTCTCGATCGCCGTGTCGCCGTTGATCGTGATGGAAAGAGTCGCCTCGGTGTCGCCGGCCGCAAAGTCGACGGCGCCGTTTTCCGGCACGTAGTCGCCGTCGGCGGTCGTCGCGGTCCCGTCGGCGGTGGTGTAGTTGACGGTCACGTCAAAGTCCACCGCTTCGGACAGGGTGGCGGTGAAGACCATTTCCTGCTGTCCCGAGTCGCCCTCGACCACCTGCGCGTCGCCGATGTCCACGACGTTGACGCTGATCGCCTGCGGGTCGATGTCGAGCTTGGTGACCGACCCCCGGTCGCCGATGACCCGTTCGCCGGACAGCTCACCGTTGATGTAGAACTTCGCCACATCGCCGTTGCGGGCGCTGCTCGGGAGCCTGGGGCCGGTCGAATCGAGCGGGACCCGCAGCACGAACTGCGGACCGAGCTCCGGCTGCGAGCCGACCTCGTACCTGGCGAGGATCACCGGGTCGTCGTTGACCGTGACCGTCACCTCGCCGTCGTTCAGCTCTTCGCCGAAATAGGTCGCCTTGCCCCAGAAGATGTGGTCGGGCTCCGGGATCTCGGCCGTAACCACGCCCGAGACCGCCAAGGTGACGAACAAGATCGTTCCAACACACAGGGTCCGCTTCGCCATCGTGTCCATCCTTTTCCTGGTTGCGTCGATACTCATCGTCACCACTCCCTAGTTGCCCGAGTAGGCGTAGGTCTGGAAGAAGAACGAGATGTCCTTGACCCCTTCGCCGTCGCGTTCTTCACCACCGCCCGCAAGCGGTTGGCCGTGAATGAACGTGTCGAGACCATCCTCCGGGTCGTAGAGCATGGTTCCGCCGGGGATGATCAGCAGCCACCTCGTGTTCCACACCGACCGTCCGATGAGACGGGTGTCGGTGGTCATCTGGTCGGCATCGATCGCGTCGCCCTCGTCGAACGAGAACGCCTTGAAGCTCGAAAACCGCCGGATCTCGAAGAGGTCGTCGCTGAGTCCGTCGTTGACCGGTATCCAGTCCGGGTCGTCGAGGTTGTCGGCCCCGATCGGGAATGGGACCGGCAATTTCTGGTCGACGACGCTCCACTCCCGGGTGCCGAAGTCGGTCGCATCCGGCGACCTCAGAACGTCGGCGCCGACCGGGATCAGGTAGACGCGCGGCGTGTTCGAAAGCGGGAGCCTGTCGTACTCCTTGAACCAGACCCCGACGTTGCGGACCTTGGTCGCGAAGTTGGACGGGTCGTAGGCGCTGTCGCCGGGCCCGAGCGGCCAGCCGAAGAAGTTCATCCCGAAGGTCACCGTGGTGCTGAACGGAATGATGATCCCGGGCTGGTCGCCCAGCTCTTCAGGTGCGAAGGGCCGTGCGTAGCGCCTGAAGAGCTCGTTGGAGAACAGATTGTCCACCCGGTGCTGCTCGAGCAGGCTCCGCCACTCGGCGTCGGACTCCGGCGTGTCGTCGGCGAGCCGGAAGAGCTCTTGCCGCAACGAGAAACGATTGGTCTCGGTCTGCGGGTTGTTGAATCCGAGCTGTCCCTTGAGCACGGCGAAGTTCTGCGCCAGCCGCGCCATCGGATCGGCCAGCCCGGGCGAGCCCGCGATCGGTTCCCCACCCACCAACTGGCCGAGGGCGCGTTGGCGGACGATGTCGGTCAGGAAGTCCTGGCCGGACCGGGGGTCGCTGCCGAGCAGGTTGGTCTCGTAATCGTAGGCGGTCGCCGCGAGGAAGGCGTACCGCGCGGCGAGGTCGAACTGGGCCCGGTACTTCTGCAGGGCGTCGTTGCGGAAGACCCTGAAGGTCATGTCCTGGTAGCGCTCCTCCTGAACATCTGCAGCGGTGTTCTTGCGGAACTGTTCGATCTCCGCGAGCAGTCTCTGACCCTTCGCGAGAGCCTGCAGCACGGCTCCGCGCTGCTGGTCGATGACCTCTCTGCGGGCGTAGGCCTCGAGCTGCAGCAGCGGTTCCTCACGCATCAGGGTCTGCAGTTCGCCCAGCGCCTGGCGGGTCGCGAGGTCGGCGTCGAGGACCTCGAGGGTCAGCCCCACCTGGAGCCCGATCCGTTCCTTGAGCTGTTCGATGGGCAGCTTCGCGATCTCGATACCGTCGGAGATGGTGTCGAGCACGAAGGCGCTGGTCGAACCCGCGAATTTGACGGAACAGCGCGCGGTGGACGCGATGTCGCCACCGGCCGCGAGCCCCGCGATCATGCTCTTGGGAACACACTCGACCGCGTTGTTGAAGTTCTCCCGCAGAGCGGCCGAGGTGCGGCGCAACGCGATCTGGGTCGCCGACATCACCCGGAGCGACGCGTTCAGCGTCTGTTGGACGTTGTTGGCGGTGTGCTGCACCCGGATCTTGTTCTGGCGCACGGCGTGCTCGACCTCGATGGTCTTGGCCTTGCCCTTGATCGTGGCGATCAGGTTGTCGTACTCCTGGAGGATCTGGTCGTAGGAGTTCAGGGCGACGTAGAGATCCGAGAGGCGATCCTGCAGTTCGCCGGTGGCGCGCCGCGAGCCTCGCCACTCCGGCGGTTTGATCAAACCGATTGTGTTCGCCGAGGTCGACAGGTGGTAGTCGACCGGCAGAGGGATGTTCGGCGGATCCGAGAGCGAACAGAAGGCCGCGGTCGGATCGAGAAGGCACTCGACCTTCGGGCTGGAGGAAAATTCGAAGTGGCCGATCGAGGGCATCGGGTTGAACTCGGCCGTGAAGACCTGGACCGGTTCTTCCGGCGACCCGGTGAGATCGGTCTGGTCGACGTACATCCAGTGGTAGATGTCGGGGCCGTTGTAGCCCTCCTCGTAGACCCCTCCGGGCCCGATGTCGTCGGAGTATGGATACCCGTAGATCTCGATCAGCCGGCTGGTGTAGTCGCGCTCCTGTTCGGTGACGTTGATCGCCAGATCGTCGACGGTGTCCTGGCTCTGCCGCAGCAGCTGATTGAGCTGGTTGGCGTGGTTGAAGACCGCGACCGTGTTGTCGAGGGCGACCTTGGCGCGGTCGTAGATCTGCTCGAAATGGGTCAGGTTCACGAATCCCGGACGAAGGAAACCCGGGTCGATGTCGAACGGCACGACCCCCTTGGCGAGGCCGAGCGGGTTGAGCCCGCGGTCGGCCTCGTCGAGCTGGGTCTGAACGTCGTCGAAATGACTGACGATCTCCTCCAGTTCGACCACCGTCGTGCGATCGATCCGCTGGATACCGCGGTGATTGGGGTTCGTGTCTTCAACCGGCAGCAACGAGTTGCCAACGACCCAGTCGAAGTATGCGCCCTGTCCGGCGCGCCTCGCCCACCCGGAGAGGCCCCACGCCCGATCGGGGTCGGTGTCCGTGTAGCCCTGCCACTGGCCGCCCGGGTCGTCGACGTACTCGTTGCGGTAGGTCAGATCGACGATCTCCGCGCCCGCCCGTGCCTTGGCCGCGGCCAGTTTGGCGAACTTCCGCTCGTCGAGGAAGTCGACCTGGATCGGGACCCCGGCCACGAGGACCGCCTCGGGACGCGGGATCCAGGTGAAGAACGGGTGTTTGAGCATTCTGTAGTAGGTCTTCAACCCGGTCAGGTATTGGCCCCAGGCGTCGCCGTGGCCCTGCGGGAACAGCACCCTGCCGTCGACTTCGTTGATGAAGCCGTCGAGGTTCTGATCGGTCATGTTGTAGACCTGCGAATAGGCGACCTCGCCCTCGCCGGTGGTGAAGTTCCAGAACAGCCGGTTGTAGACCGGCCGCGCCTTGACCGGGCCCTGGCTGTCGTCGCGCCCGCGCAGCAGCACCAGCTCTTCCTCGAGCAACGAGTCGAGTTGGTTCTGGAAGGCGAAGATGGTCGGCGCGAGGGTGCCGAAGGCCCCGCTCGAGGTCCCGAAACCGATCATCGGGTCCTGGGCGTCGGCCCACGCCTCGTTGCCGAGCAGCGAGTAGAAATCTGCGATCCGCGACGCCACCAGCAGCAGCGCATTGTTGACCGGCGGGTAGTTCACCGGCGGCGTCCCGCCGACCGACAGGTTGATGGCGCGCCGCATCACCGTCTCGTAGGCCTCGATGAGCCCGATCCGGTTGAGGTTGTCGGCGCTCGAGTTGAAGGCGATATCGCCCTCGTACCGCTCACCGAGCTGGGTGATCATGCTCGCGTAGGTGTTGGTGGGAGCGGAATGGAAGTCGTTCACCCGCGCCTCGAAGGGGTTCAGACCGCTGATCACGCGCTTCACCCAGCCGGGGGCGAGCTGCGCCCGGACGTCGGTCGGCGAGCTGCCCGGCTGGCCGGCGAAGACGCTGAATCGGCTGTCGTTCGTACACGCGTTCAGGCCCTTGTAGCGGACCACGAACCAGTTGTCGGAGAGGGTCTGGATGTTGGCGCCCTGGATGGTGATCTCGTTGGCCCCGTCCGGAGTCACCGGGAACTGGAGCCAGCCGTTGAGCTGGCCGTTCTCGACATCGGGAAGCGGAAGCGGCGGAGTGCCGTCCTCGTCCGGGTGCGAGAACCACTCGAAGGTGATGTCGCCCGGATCGCCGCCGAAGTCTCCGCTGTGGCGCAGGGTCAGAAGCTCGTCGAAGACGTTGTCGGACTCGATGACGTGGACCACGCCCTGGTAGGTGCTCGAGCTGCCGTCCGGCAACTCGAAACAGTCGATGCGGATGACGTTGAGGCTGACCGGCAGCGGCGCCAGGCTGGCGTCGTTGTTGAACGCCAACGTCATGAACCCGGTGCCGCTGGAGAGACCTGCCGTCAAGGCCGGTTTGAACCCGACCACCTCGAGGCTCTCCGAAACCGTGTCGCCGCGACGGGCGTAGACGATCTCGGAGACCCCGCCGAACGACAGGTTCCGGCGCACGAGATCGTCGGCGCGGAGGTCGGCTGCGGACGGTTCCGAACCGTCGAACAGGGGCTCGAAACAGCCCTTCTCCGGCGCCACCTCGAAGCCGAGGTCGTCACTGCAGGCGTTGCCTTCGCAGGTGTCTTGAAGCCCGATCAGATAGGCGTCATCGACCTCGCAGTCGCCGTCGAGGTCGAGCATCTGCGGGTTGCGGGTGAGAATGGAGAGACGGCGGATCGCGTGAACGTAGTCCTCGTCGCCCGGCGCGAGGCTGATCAGGAGGTCGCGTTCGCTCCGCGACATCACGTTGAGCAGGAACAGCGGCACGACCCCGGCCTCCTCGTCGAGCAGGCCCCGCCACGACAACGTCATGTTCAGCGGGTCGTAGATGACCCTCGTGCGGGCCGTGAAGGGCAGCCGGATCGTCCCGTCGGCATTCGACACGAGAAAGGCCTTGCCCGATTCGGGGTCGAGTTGGGTCGCGATCTTGCTCGTCAACGGCACCTTGGGCAGTTCGCCGTTTTCGTCGGGAGTCGCGCTCACATCGAGCAGCGAGACCGTCCGCGAACTCAGGGGGTCGATGATCTGGGCGAGCGAGGTGTTGGGATCGACGACGTCGGGATCGATCTCGTCGAACGCGATCTGGACCGCCGCCTGGTCGAACACGTTGGGCAGGCCGAATTTCTGCCGCAGCAGCGTGTCGCCGACGATGAACTGGGGCACGTTGTCGGGCCACACGATGTTGTACTCCACCTCCACCGGTTCCAGCGGATTGGTGTCCGGAAGCTGGTCCAACCAGGGCACGCACTCGCCGGTGCTTTCGACGACCCCGTCCGGGACTCCCTCAGGGCCGTTGGTGTCGCGGGCCCAGAAGAACGTCGGCTGCAGCGGGTACCAGTAACGCACGATCATGCTGCCCTCGGCCTTGGCCCACACCGCGCCGCTGTAATCCTGGAAGTAGGCGGTGCCGGAACCGCGGGTCTCCGAACAGCTCCCGAGAAGGCTCACCGGGTAGGGCGCCGAGACCTTGGTTCCCGCCGTGCCGCCGTACTGGAAGCTGCTGAAACCGGCCCCCGAGTCCTGCACCTGGTAGACCTTGAACAACCACTTCTGGTCGTCCTGATCGAAGTACTTGAGCAGCGTGTAGGCCTCCGACGGGTCCGTGCTCGATGCCTCGAGGAAGAAATCGCTGCGCACCGCGAACAGGGCGTCGAAACCGGTCCCCAGGTTCGAAGGTGCGAAGAAGGCGTGCTCGTCGTTGGGGTTGAACCCCGGGGTCGCGGAGTCGGGCTGGTTGTAGATCTTCATCAGCGGGAAGTTCTGCGGGTCCAGGACCTCCTGGCCGAGGACCTCGGAACCGGTCTCGCTGGCGATGATGATCTTCGATGGATCGGCCGGCCACTCGCAGGCGTAGTGGACGGGTTTCTCGGCCCAGGGTATCCCGCCGACGATCCGGGTCGGATCGAAGATCGGTCCACCGCCGGGCTCCGGAACCAGAGGCGCGGGCTTGAAGTTCCGCCGGTACCACACCACCACCATGTCGTCATCACCACTCGAGGTCAGCGGGTTGACCTTGTTGACCGGCACGACCTGTCCGCTGCGCGACGAGGGGTCGTAGATCTCGGGATCGAAATAGGCGCGGGGTTCGGCCACGAACCCGTTGCGGCCGACCAGGTCGTCGTGGTTGAAATCGGCGCCGTTGATCTCCTTGCCGATGGTGCATGGCGCGCCGGCAATGAAAGCCGGAGCGCTCGACGTCTCGTAGGTCTGGACGATTTCGATCACCGGCGGCGAGGCGTTGATGTTGGCGTCGGACGGATCATCGGCGAACAGGAGCACCGCAAACCCCGAGGTCGAGGCGTTGAAGACCCGGCTGGCGTTGACCACTCCGTCGCTCGCGACGCCCGGTTGGACCTTGACCGAGGTGGCGTAGGAGATGCCGCTCCCCGGCACCATCAGATCGACCGGTGCCATCGCGATGTGAACCTGGCGGCAGGGATCCACGAACCCGTCGCCGTCGACATCGCTCTCGTCCTCGGGAGTGGCCGGGTTGTCGAGGGTCGGACAGGTCTGGCCCGGCCACTCGGTGAGCACCTGTTGTTCCAGATTGTGGGGCGGTGGATCGGCGGGGTCGACGACGCCGCCGGGCGGCACGCGGCGCCAGATCAGCTTCGCTTCCACCGGTTGCAGAGCGTAGAGTCGGCCGTTCCCGTCGGGATTCCCGCTCGGAGGGCTCCAGAAGAAGTAGTCGGTGTCGGCCCCCGGGGCGTCGAACTCGATCACCGGTCGCGACAGCACCTCGTCGGTGATCAGCGCGAGCGACGGCGGCTCGATGAAGTTCCCGGCGAAGAAGGTCTGAAGGCCGAGGAAGAACCACGCGCCGTCCTGTCCGTCGAGGTTGTGCATGAAGACGTTGCTGTTGCCGTACGAGGTCAGGGTCTGGGTGTCCGAGGCGCTTTGGAAGAAGGTCGCGTTTTCGGTGAACTCGCCGCCGAGGAAGACCTGGGTCACGACGCCGTCGTCGTACAACGCCACCACCTTGCCCCGGTCCGGCCCGCGAACGGTCTCGTCCGGATCGCCGCCGGTCGCCAGCCACAGCGGCGAGAAACCGCTGTCGAACCTGGCGACGAACACGTCGTCATCGCCGGCAACCGGTGGGTCGCCGCCGGCCGTCCCGTTGACGATCGGGAAGGCGCTCGGAAGGCCTCCCGGAGGTGTACCGGAATAGGTTCCGGTGATCACGATCGAACCATCCGGAGCAGCCACGATGCCGTGCCCGCGGCCGCTGCCGAGGGAGTACGCCGGGCCCCACGTGCTGCCGGACAACGGCAGCATCGTGACAAAGGCGCCGGCCGAGGAAACCACCGGGCTGAGCGACGGCGCCAGCGCGGTGCCGATCATTTTGAGCTCATTGCCGCCGCCGCCGGCGGCGCCCACCACCACCTGTTCGATCGAGAGTGCGGGGTCGACGCCCCGCGCCCAGCTCCACTCCGGGGTTCCGCGGCCGGCGTTGACGATCCTGGCGACGAAGTAGTTCGGGTCGCCCGGGATCGTGATCGAGTTGTTCATCGTCAGATACTCGGTCGAGGTCACGACGCCGTCGTAGGCGTGCATCAGCGGCGGATCCATGCCCCGGCACCCGTTGTCCGAGGCGCAGTCGGTGCGTCGGGTCCACTGCCCGGCGAGGCTGAACGGTCCGTTGCCGGTGTCGAATCCTTCCTCGAGGAGCACGTCGTCGCCGAACCGGATCCGGATGTCGTCGACGAACCACCCGTTCTCACCGGCACTGATGCCGGCCTCGCTGGCGTCCGAGAAGACCCAACGAAAACGAATCGAGCTGCTCGTGAAGTCCGAGAGGTCGACGCGGGTGGTGAATGCGCTGCGAATCCCATATCCGCCCCACACGTTGCGCGACCCGTCGTCGTAGCCGTTGGCGAGAAAGCGCCCGGTCCCGATGTCGGTCCACCCTCCCCCATTCTGGGAGAACTGGAGCCTCGCCGCGTCGAGACAGCACAGAAAGTCGTACGAGTGCTCGAACTCGAGCACGGCGGTCGCGGTGCTGCCCGGCACGTCGAGCAGGACCAGCGGCGTCCCGCCGATCGAGGTGTCGGCCGTGAACTGGCCGGCCGCAAAGAGGTCGCCGTTCGAGTCGACCACCAGGTCGGTGACCCACTCCGAAGTCCCCGCCGATCCGGCGTTGGAGAATGCCCAGTTCCAGGTCCCCAGCGTGTCGATGCTGGCGAGCACGATGTTGGGTTTGGTGTCGGCGGCGTTGCAGCTCAGACCGAGATTCCCGTGATCATCGCCGTCCTCGTCGAAGAACCTCGGACAGGCAGTCCTCGCCGCGACCACAACCGAGTCGATCGGGGTCGAGCCCGACCCGGGAAGGAACGCGATCGCGAGACCCTTGTCGGGAAATCCGTCGTCTTCGATTTCCGCCAGCCACTGCCAACTGCCGTTGTTGGGATCGAGCTTGCCGATGAAAATGTCGCCGAGGTTGTCGGTGTCGTCGTCGTCCCCCGAAGGGTCGGGCAGTTCCTTCGGCAGGCCGATCGTGAGGCCGCCCTCGAAGTTCGCGGTCCGCGAAAACACTCCGGTGACGTACGGCGTCCCGGATTGATCGAGCGCGATGGCGAGCCCGCGGTCGATGCCTGCGCCGCCGCCGCGGCTCGCCCACACGGTCTTGCCGGAGGAGTCGAACTTGGCCACGAAGATATCGGCCTGGCCCTCGGACTCCAGGACCTCGGACCCGAAAACGCCGCTGCCCTCGAACTGGCCGACGACGTAGACGTTGCCGTCGGCATCCGTCGTCATGGCGTGAATCTGGTCATCCGCCAGACCGCCGAGATTGTTGGGCCAGCTCGCCAGGGCGGGCGCCGCGGCTGCCAGCAGAACGACCGCCAGCGAACCGAACACCCGGAGCTTCAGACCGGTTCCAGAATCCACCCTACGTGCGACCACCGACGAGACTTTCAGGGTACTCACGTCCCAGACTCCTCTACTCGTTCAGGTTCGGCGCGTACGACACGCGCCGCAGCCGAAAGATGCCTTCGACCGCAATGTCGTTTTTGTGGAGACCCGAGATGGTCTCGCGGAACACCCCGCCGACCTCGGTGTCGCCCCAGCCCGGCCTCACGTTCTTGCCCTCCGGGTCCTCGGCGGTGAAGTCGAACTCGAGATCGCGAATCACCGTGTACGCCTCCTCCTGGAAGCCGAGGAACTGGAGGTCGAGGTTGTCGTGGTCGGGGTGGTACTTGTGGCGGAACGGGTTGGTCGGCGATTCGGGTTCGAGGGTCAGAGTCGCCGACAGCCGTCCCGCGCCGAAGCTCCCGGTAAGTTCCAGATACTCGCCCTCGAAGTCGTAGGCCGCCGTGCTCACCCGCACTCCGACCGGCGTGCCGTCCCGGAGGTTGGCGCCCGTGTAGTTGGGGATCAGGCTTTCATTCGTGATCAGCACGTAGCGCCCCGGCACGTCCTCCACCAACAGCCCCGGATTGTCAGGATCGGGAGCGAGCGAACCCTCCTCGTAGAGCTGGATGACGTCCTTGAGCAGCCTCGCCTGGCCGACCGAGTCGACGTGGATCAACGCCCTGAAATTGAGGGTCGAGCCCGTCGCGACCGGCTCCAGGCTCCCGACCTGCGACTCGCTCACGCCGTTGACCGTGACCTCACCGACCCAGAGGCCGGCGAGCGGGTTGGACACCGCCTTGGTGCTGCTGAAACCGAATCGCGCGCTCTTGGCCGCGTCGGCGGGCGGTGGCTCGAACGCGGTGCTCGCACCGACGAAGATCCTGCGCCGGGTGCCGAGCGAATCGACCACTTCGAGGATGCTCTCGCGGCGACCGTCGAATTCCGACCTCGTGACCGCGAAATCGACGAACGCCTCGGACTCGCCTTCGATCTCGATCTGCAGCGACCCGGGAATCTCCGGCCAGCTCAATTCGGCGCTCACCGGGTCCACGTTCCTGTACTGGAGCGGCACCCGCGGTGCGCTCGAGAGATAGCGGATACTGACGACCGCCGGCACCGTGCTGCGGTTGGTCAGGAAGATGCGGGCGGTGTTCAAACCGCCCCCGAACTCGACCGCGTCACCGTCCTCGGTGTCGACCTCGATCGGACCGCGATACTCGGACGGCCCGTCGCAGTAGACCCAGTAGGCCTCGCTCGACCGGATCGGGGTCGAGTACGGCGCCGCCACGAGCTCCCAGATTCCGGCGACCGAGAGCCGGTAGACCGGCTGCCCGGCCTGGGCTTCGGAAGCCGCGAAGAAGTCGCCGAACGACGGCGGGGCGCCTCCGTTGACGTGGAACCCGCGGAGGTTGAACGAATCCGCGATCCAGTCGCTCGTCGGCGAGCGACGGCCGGCCGCGGGGCCTCCAGGTCACCGGAGACGAGCCCTCGAGCTTGATCAGGTACGCGGTGTTGCCCTCGATGGCGAAGAGATTGGTGAGCACCGATTCCGGGCGGTGCGGCGGGAAGTAGCCGAGGAAGCCGGGCTGCGAAACCAGGCCCTCGGCCGGGTCCTGCAGGAAATCGACCCGGTTCCCCTCGGGATTCCAACGCCAGACGCTCGCGATGGGCAGCCCCTGAAAGACCGCATCCGGGTCGTTGGCGAGCGGCTCGACCTCGAGAAAAACCGCGTTCCACCCCGGCTGCAGGACGATCGCCTGCTCGAGATCGACCGCGCCGCCCGGAGCGGCCGCGATCAGGGCAAGCGCGAGGCTCGCGCCGAGGACACCTGCACGTGAAACAGTCAGCCGATCTTTTCTCACCGGATCACCTTTGCCTTTACCGCTCATCACTTCTCCACGTTCCGGGCGTGTTGTTCTCATGTCCGCTTCCTCACTTCCCCGGCAGGGCCGGCGGACGGGGGGGGCCTTCGGCGGGGGGCTCCTGCAGCCCCGGCACCGCCGCGAGAGCCTCGCGATGCACAGCCACCCCGGTCCTCGCCTCCAGCTCCCGGTAGAAGGCCTCGCGCTCGGCTTCCCGCTTCTTCTGCAGGATCTGGCGGCGAATGCCCGCGGCGTACATTTCGTACGGGAGTTCCTGCGGCCCCTCGCGATCGACCAACCGCACGACGTAGAAACCGTCGTCGGTGATCACGACCGGCCCGACGCCGCCGATTTCTTCGATCGCAAACAGCGTCTCCACAACCGCGCTGCCCCACCGGGTCTCGGCGCCGCGCGCCAGCCACGGCAGGACGCCCCCGGTGTAGCGGGTCGCCCGGTCGTCCGAGTTCTTCTGGGCGAGCTCGCCGAGGTGGTTGATCTCGGTGAGCTCGAGCGCTGACTCGCGCAGCTCTTCGGCGCGCCGCGCGGTCTCCGCGATCTGTTCCTCGCTCGCCCGCGGCCCGACTTCGAGGAAGATGATCGCCCCCTTGATCGCGTTCGGGCCGGCTGTAGGTGGCGCGGTTGTCCTCGAACTCCTGTCGAACCTCAGCCTCGTCGACGGTCAGGCTCGCAAGACGCGCCTGGAGGTGGTCTTCGACGTAGCGTCCGACCAGAATCTTGCGGATCGCAGCCTGGTAGGCCGGGTCCTGGTCGTAGCCCGCCTCGAGCGCAGCCGCCACCACCGTTTCGGTCTTCACCATCTCGTCGAGCAGCGCCTCTCGCTGCTCCATGGTCGCGTAGTGAACCCGGCCGTTTGCTGAGCGCAGCTCGATCTCGGTGGTGAAATCCCCGACCGTGATCGTGTGCTCGCCGACCTGCGCCAGAACCACTTCAGACGGTCCCCGGGAGGAGGGCGTCTCCTCCGCTGCGAGCTGCGGCAACCCGATCAACAGCACTGAAGCAAACCACGCCGCCACCGGCAACCGGCGAACCACGGCGCAACCCACCCGGCAGCCTTCGGTTTTCACCTCGGTCCTCCCTCGTGCGGTGTGCGCTCGGACTGAAACGGTGCTCCCGTCGTCCAACGGACCCGGTCGAACAGGAGAGTGCCGCGGTTGCCGCCGAGACCCTCGACCGGACCGACGAGCACCTGCAGAAGGCGCGTGCCGCCGGTGTCGAGGTTGGGGAAGTCGGCCGCCGCCGAATCGTCGACCCAGAGCCGGAAACCGCCCTCACCGGTATCGCCGGAATCCGACCACCAGAACATTTCGATCCAGTGGCTGCCGCCGCCGATGCCGACCCAGTCCGAAGTCTGCGCCACGTGCCTTCGATCGTAGATCACGGCGCGCACCGAGTCCTCGCCCAGGTGGCGGCCGAACTCGAGCTCGAAGAGCGGGCCTGCGGCTTGTGCGTCGAGGCCCGAGACGATCACCTGAGACGATCCTTCGCCGATGACGGTGTCGACGGCTTCGAACATGAAACGCACGCGGAATTTCTCGAGCCCGCGATCGGGCCCGATCGCCGCTCCTGCACCCACCGCCTGGTCTTCGAGGATCAGCTCGATGGCCTTGGTCGACTCCGCGCTCCAGGCAGAGGTGTCGCCGCTTTCGAAGCCATCGCCGAAGAGCACCGGGTCTTCGATCGGATCGCTGTCGGTGGCTTCGTTGTCGGGCTGGAAACGGTCCTCGTCGGGGACCGCCGCCACCACGGTTGCGGTGTTGACGAGCTCTTCGGCTTCGGTCGCCGGATCGACCGTGGCGGTCACGGTGTAGGTGACGCTGGTCGAAGCCGGAAGGTCCACGGTGTCGTCGATCGAAGCCAGCATCCCGCCCGTGCCGCAGGATGCCCCGGTGTCGGCATCGCAGCTCCAATCGGGGTCGAGCATCTCGGGCGGGAAGGTGTCCGAGACCTTGGCCTGGGTCGCGTTGCTCGGGCCGTGGTTGGTGACCGTGACGATGTAGGTGACCGGATCGCCCTTGAGGACGAGGTCGAGGTTGTTGGTCTTGGTGATCGAGAGGTCGCTGACCGTCACGATCTCGTCGCTGTCGGTCGCCTGGTTGTTGCTGAGATTCGGGTCGGTGTCGGAGACCGACGGTGCGACCGAAGCCGTGTTGACCATGAGGCCGGATGCCGACTGGTCGACATCGCCGGTGACACGGTAGACCAGGCTGGCGCCCGGAGGCAGGTCGGCCAGATCGTCGATCATCGTCTGAGGACCGCCGGCCCCGCAGGTGGCTGGGGGAGTCGAGATGCAGCTCCACTCGCCGTTCAGAAGCGCCGCCGGGAAGATATCGCTGACCTCGACCTGGGAAGCAAAACTGGGCCCGAGGTTGGTGACGGTGACGTCCCAGGTGACCGTCCCGCCGCGGATCACCTCGTCGCTCGAATTGGTCTTCGTGATCGCGAGGTCGGTGACGGTGACCACCCCGTCGATGTCGGTGCTCGTGTTGTCCGAGGGATCGGGATCGGACGCGGGCGGCGGTTCGGAGACGACCGCCGCCGTGTTGATGATGTCGCCCGAGGCGTTGGGGTGGACGGTCGCACGAGCGGTGTAGACCAGGTTGCCCCCGGCCAGCACCACCACCGAGTCGGCGATGTCGCCGTCGCCGGCGGGCGTACACAGCGACCCCGCAGTGGCCGCACAGGTCCAGTCGACGGACCCGGCCACGAAACCGGAGGTCCCGATCGTGAAGAGATCGCCGACCGCGGCGCCGAGCGCGTCGCTCGGACCGGCGTTGGAAACCGTGATGGTGTAGGTGCTCTCGATGCCCTTGACCGAGGTCAACTGGTTGTTGCTTTTGACGATCGTCAGGTTGGCCACCGGCGTCAGCACGGCCGGCTCGCCGTCGTCGCTGTCCTCGTTGTCGGCCGGGTTGCCGTCGTCAGGCTCAGGAACGCCGGCCGGGTTGGAGACCTCCGCGAGGTTGATCAGGGATCCGCGGGCACTCGGGTGGAGGCGGCCGCCGACGGTGTAGGTGACCGTCGCGCCGGCCTCGAGGTCGATCGTCTCGAGGATCGCTCCCATTCCTTCGAAGGCGCCGCAGTATGAGAGGGCGCTCGGTGTGAAGAGGGCCAACGCGTCGCCGACCGCACTGGTGACGTAGACGTGGCGCCCGTCGCCGGTGAACTGGACCGACGATACGGCGTCGAGCCCGTCGACCTGGGTCAGCGACCCGCCGCCCGCCGTGTTCTGGCCGTCGACGATCGCACCCACCTGCTGCAGCATCCCGAAGGTCGGGCTGTCGTTGACCGCATCGCGGCGGTAGACGGTGAGGGCGTCTTCGTTGCGCGCGGCGACGATCACCGTCGCGCCGTCCGGGCTCACCGCAACGTCCCGCGCGCCGTTGAGCATGGTGGCGCCTCCGAGACCGTTGACGAAGATCTGCGATTGCGTGAGCGTTCCGAAGCCGTCGCTCGCCGGATCGCGGTCGCGATCGAAGATCGCCAACGCGTCGTCGGCGAGGCTGGTGACGTAGAGGTGTCTGCCGACCGGACCGAAGGCGAGACCGCTCGGGTAGTCGAGACCGTTGACGACAGTCTCTCCGGGAACCGAGGTCGCCGCCCCGTCGTCCTTCAGCACCTGGACCAGGGTCAGACGGCCGTCTTCGGCCCGCGAGAACACCGCGAGCGAGTCGTCCGCAGTGCTGCCGACGACGACGTGTTCGTCGTCCGGACTGACGGCGACCACCGATGCCCCGTTGAGAATGCCGAGGGGCAGATCTCCGAAACCGTCCTTCTGCCGTTCGACCCACGTCAGGGACCCGAAGTCGTCGCTGGCATCGTCGTCGTCCCGCGCAAAGACCGCGAGAGCATCCGCCTCGTCACTGGCAACGAAGACGTGGCGACCGTCCGGAGCAACCGCGATCGACGTCGCGCCGTCGAGCCCGAAGACCGTGCCGACACCGTCGAACAGGGCCTCCAGGAAGATCAGACGGCCGAAATCGGCCTCGTCGGGGTCGCTCACACGGGTGAACACGACGACCGCATCGTCCTCGTGTCCGGTGACGTAGACATGGCGATCGTCGGGACTGAGGGCGATCCCGCTGGCCATGGCCAGTCCCTCGACCTCGGTGCCTTCGCTGTCGTCGCCGTTCACGATCGACTCGACGAACTCGAGCTCACCGGTCAGTAAATCGCGATCGAAGATCGAGACCGCTCCCGTGTTCCGGCTCACCGTGTAGACATTCCGTCCGTCAGCGGTGACCACCGCCTGCAGGACCTCGTCGAGCCCGGAGACCGTCAGACCCGCGACGTCACCGTCGCGCAGAGCGCCGATGAACTGGAGTGCGGTGTCTTCAACGCACTGCCACTCGACCGAGCTGCCGATCAAGCCGGCGGTTTCGACGCCCGGTTCGAAGATCGGCGGACTGTCGACGGCGGTCGCGCCGGAAACATCGCTCGGTCCGTTGTTGGTCACAGTCACGACATAGGTCACATCGAGCCCGGGGATGACCTCCGGCTCGAGGCGGACCTTGGAGACGGCGAGGTCGGCAGCGGGAACGAGATCATCCGTCGTTTCACTGGTGTTGAATGTCAGGTCGGGATCGGTCACCGCCCGTCCCGGTTCGGCCGTCGCGGTGTTGACGAGGGTGCCGCGGGCGCCGCTGCCGATCCGGCCGGACGCGCGATAGACCACCCGCCCACCGTTGACGATTGACGCGGTATCGAGAATGTGGCCGGTGCCGCTCGCGGCACACCGCGAGCCGGTCAGCCGGTCGAAGACGGACACCGCGTCGTCGTCGGGAGCCGCCGCATAGAGGTGGGCGGAGCCCGGGCTCATCGCGATCGAGCTGACACCAGCAAGGCCGCCGAAGGGCAGGTCGGTGTCGAACACGGACCCGACCGGAGCCAGCCCACCGGTGGTGGTCGATCTCGCGAACACCGCGATCCCGCTGTCGGTCGCACCGGCAACGTAGACCTCGTAACCGTCCGACGACACCGCCACTGCGACGGGGCCGGCCGCGCCCGTGGGAGCGGTCTGCGAGTCGATGTGGACGAGCACCTCACCCTCGCTGTCCCACCGCAGGTGGGTCACGAGATCGCTGCCCGGCGACACCGCGTAGACATCGCCGCCGGCTGTTGCCACGGCACGAATCCCGGACATCCCGGCCGTAGGACCGTTGGCGCCGGGGTCCCCGTCGGCAACGGTGGAGGCAAAGGTGAGCGCCCCGTCCGCCGGGTCGCGATCGAAGATGACGAGCTGCCCGGCGCCGGCGGAGGCTGCGTACAGCCGGTCGCCGCCATCGCCGGTGGCGAGGTCGACCGGCCCGATCAGACCGGACAACGTCGAGTCGCCGGTTGCGTCGCCGTTTCGGTAGACCCCGAGGAACGTCAACTCACCGTTGGCGCCGCTGCGGGCAAAGGCCGCCACTGCATCGTCCGCCTGACCGGCTGCGTAGAGGTGGGCGCCGTCCGAGGTGACGAGGATGTCGCTCACTCCCCCAAGCCCGTCGACGGCGTTGACGTTATCTTGCCACAACGCAACGTACGTGAGCTCGCCCGATAGCGGATCGCGCTCGAAGAGCACGATCGAGTCGGAAACCGGACTGGCGGCGTACAGGCTCCCGCCATCCGGGCTCAAAGCCAACGCGCCGACACCCTGGAGGCCGTCGACCAACACGACGTCATCGCCGGACCCGTGGTCGTCTCCGTTGCGCACCTCGGCGACCAGGTCGAGAAGGCCGGGACCGGCCGAACGCCGGAAGACCGCAATGGCGTCGTCTCCGGTGCCCGCCACGTAGACGTGGCGTCCATCGAGCGACACGGCCACGAAACCGGCGCCGCCGATCGCCTCGGCGTCGCCCCCGTCGACCTCGACTTCGACCAGTTCGAGCAGGCCGGGTATCGGTTCAGCAGTGCATTCCCATTCGACCTGGTTCACGGCTTCCGGGAACACGTCGCGCACGGACACCTGGGAGGCGTCGCTCGGGCCGTTGTTGTCGACCGAGATCCAGTACGCGACCTCGTCACCCGGCACCAGAACGCCGGTGCCTTCAGACCGGCATTCGTCAATATCGTCGATCCCAGCGATCTGTCCGACTTCGCGAATGCAGCTGATCTTTTCGACCACCAGGTCGGCCTGCCGGCCGAGGCCGGTGTCGTCGTCGGTGGCGGTGTTGTTGTTCTGGTCGGGGTCGAGCACGCCGCTCGGCACGGCCACGGTCGCCGTGTTGCTCAGGCTTCCGGTCGCGTCCGGCCGGATCGTGCCGGTCGCCTCGATCCGCACCGACACCCCGGTCGGCAGACCGAGACGCAGTTCGATGTCGCCGACGCCTGAGGTCGACCCGCAGACCGTGAAACCGACCGGAGTCAGCTCCGGGTTCAAGTTCGTGCACGACCACGAAACACCGGTGATCTCGAGCGGCAGGGAGTCGATCACGAGCGCGCCCCCGCCGGCACCGAAGTTGTCGTCGACCTGGCTCGGTCCGTGGTTGGTGACGATCATCGTGTAGGTGATCGGATCACCGGGCGCGGCGCCGCCGCCGCCGTCGTACTCGGCCTCGACGAAATCGAGTTCCGGCGCGCCGATGCTGCGGTCGAAGACCGCGATGCTGTCGGTCGCACTGCCGCCCGCGTAGAGGTGCCCCGCGGATGTGACCAGGGATTTCGGCGCGCCGAGCCCCTCCACCCCGGTGGGGTTGCCATCGGAGACCACGGCAACGAATTCGAGACGCCCGTCCGGCAATCTCTCGAACACCGCCACCGCGTCCTCGGCCGCACCTGCCACGTAGACCCGTTGCCCGTCGGCGCTCGCCGCCACCGCCGAAGCACCCGAGAGTCCGTCGACCGTGAGGGCCCCGTGGACATCGCCGTTGGCGATCACCTGGAGCTGTTCAACGATCTCACCCGAGGTCGGATCACGCTCGAAGACCGCGACCGCGCCCGGGTCGTCCCCCACCACGTACATCAAAGCATCCACCAGCACCAGACCGCGCACGCCCGCGAGGCCGTTGACCGTCGCCGCGGCGAGGGTGTCGCCGTCACCGACCACCTGTCGGAAGGTCAGCAACTCGGTCGTCGGGTCGCGATCGAAGACCGCGATCGCCGCGTCGTCGGTGCCCGCCACGTACACGGTGGCGTCGTTGGCGCTGATCGCGACCGCCCGCGCTCCCGCCAGACCGTCGACCGTCAGGCCGTCGTGGGAGTCGCCGTTGGCGATCACCTGGTTGAGGGTCAGCGCGCCGATGCTCGCACTTTCGGGATCGTCCTCCCGGTTGAAGACCGCCAGCGTCCCCTGGCCCGCACCGGTGACGAAGACCTGTTCGCCGTTCGGGCTCACCGCCACGGCCGAGGCCCTGAGCAGCCCCGACACGCCGTTGCGGTTGTTGAACTCGGTTTCGAGCAGCGTCAGCCGTCCGCTGTCGTCGTCCCGTTGGAAGACCACGACCGCGTTGTCCTGATCGCTGACCGCGTAGACGTTGCGCCCGTCGCCGCTGGAGGTGATCGCAGACGCCCCGTTGAGACCGTCGACCCCGTCCTGGTTGTCGAGCAGGGCCTCGACGAATGCCAGCCCACCGAACCCGGGGCTGCCCGAATCGGCGTTGCGGACGAACACGGCCACCGCGCTGTCGGTCCGTCCCGCTGCGTAGAGGTGCCGTCCGTCAGGACTCAACGACAGTCCGGACACACCGCCGATGCCATCCACGCTGATCAGACCGTCGGTCTTCGTGATCTCGAGGTCGGCCCGCGGCCTCAGGTCATCGGTGTCGCCGTCCGTGTTGTTGTCCCCGTTGGGGTCGAGCCCCGGCGGGGTCTGGACCTCGGCCGTGTTGGTGAGCGTGCCGCTCAGGTCCGGCTGCACGGTCCCGGTGATCGTGAAGACCACCTCCGCTCCGGCCGCGATGTCGGCGAGCACGTCGAGGCTGCCGATGCCGGAGGTGCTGCCGCATCGGGTGTTCGCCGCCCGGCCGAAGACCGCCACCTGGCCGTCGCTCTGCCCGGCCGCGTAGACGCTGCGGCCGTCGCTCGAAAGAGCGACCGAAACCGCCCCGCGGAGCCCATCGACGCCGCCGAACCCGTCCCGCTTCGTCTCGACGAAGGTCAAGCGCCCGAAATCGGCGCTCGCACCGTCGAAGTCGCGGGCAAAGACCGCCAGCGCACCGTCGACGCGACTCGCCACGTAGAGGTTGACGCCGTCGTCGCTGAGCGCGACCGACCGCGCCCCTCCGAGGCCGGCAATACCGTCCTCGTCGTCGACCAGGGTCTCGAGGTGCGAGAGCTCGCCGCCGGTGGTGTTCCGCGAGAAGACCACCAGTGCGTTCTCCGATTCGCTGACGACGTAGACATGATCGCCGCCGGTGAGCGGGCCGATCAGGTCGGGGTCGGGCGCCACTCTGATAGAGGTCGCGCCGGCGAGCTCCGGCACGAGCAGGGCGTTGCGCTCGTCCTGCCAGCTCAACCTGCCGTCCGGCCCGATCGAGAACCACGCCACCGAGCCGTCGTTCCTGGCGGCGACATAAAGGTGGCTGCCGTCAGGGCTGACTGCAACACCGCTCGCTCCGCCGAGCCCGGAGACCGTTCTCGGCATCGACTCCGGATCGTTGCTCTCGCCGTTGACATCGCTCTCGATGAAGTTGAGGGTCCCGTCATCGTGTTGCGCGAAGACCGCGACCGAGTCCGAGTTGGCCGCGGCCACGAAGACATAATCGTCCACCGGGCTCGACGCGACCACGGAAACTGCCACCGCCAGGGGTTGATCGAGGCCGGTGACGGTGAGTCCGGAGTCAGTGTCCACCGCCATGTGGGTCTCGACGTCGGACAGCACGAGCGTCCCGAAGGCCGGGTCCGCCGGATCATTCTCGCGTTCAAACACCAGCAGTGCGTCGGCGACCTGTGCGGTCACATAGACCCACCGGCCTGCGGGGCTGACGGCAACCGCGCTCGGTCCGTCGAGGGAGGCGACGGCGCTGGTGTCGATGACTTGGATCGGCGTCAGGGCACCGTCGAGCCCGTTGCGCTCGAAGACCGTCACTGCATCGTCGACGAGGCTGGTGATGTAGACGTGGCGGCCGTCGGTGCTCACCGCCGCGGCGGACGGGCTCTCGAGCGCCGCGATGCCGAGGGCGCCGTCGGCGACCGACTCGATGAAGTCGAGGCGGCCGGTCGGAATCGCCTGGCAGGTCCACTCGACGATCGGGTCGCCGAACTCGTCGAGTTCGAAGATCCCGCTCAGGTCGTCCAGCACCCGGGCGCCGGTGACGTTGCTCGGGCCGTCGTTGCCGACCACCAGGGTGTAGCTCACCTCCTCGCCAGGCACCACCGTGCTCTGCGAGTTGGTCTTGCTGAGGCCGACATCGCCCCGCGGCGTCAACACGTCGGTGTCGAGGCTGCAGTTGTTGTCAGAACCGTCCGTCGGACAGTCGTAGGGCCCGATGGCGGGCACGCACGACGGGTTGGTCACCGGGTCGCAACCTGCGGGCACCCGACCCCCGAAAGGATCGCTGGCATTGGTCGTCGAGCAGGTACCGTCGTCGCCGAGCCTGCACGGCAGCACGAAGGCCGTGTTGGAGAGGTCGCCGGTCGCCGATGGGTCGATGGTGCCCGTCAGCGTGTAGGTCACGGTGCCGCCGGCCGCGATGTCGATCGCATCTCGGATGTCGCCGGTGCCGGAAGCCGAACAGCTCGAGCTGCGGTTGCGGAAGAAGACCGCGATCGCGTTGTCCCCGAGTCCGGCGAGGTAGATGTGGCGGTCGTCGGGGCTCACGGCGACCGCGTAGGCCTGGTCGAGACCGTCGATGTCGCCGAGTCCGTCCTTGCTGGTTTCGACAAAGCGCAGGGTCCCGAAGTTGGGATTGGCGACGTCTTCGTTGCGGGTGAACACGGTGAACGCACCGTCGTTCTCGGCGGCCACATAGACCCGCGAGCCGTCGCGGCTGACGGTGACGCTTCTGGCTCCGGCGAGGCCGTCGATGACGCCGGCCCCCTCTTCGTCGGCGCCGATGTTGTCGCCGTCCCGGAGCACCTGCAGGAAGTCGAGACGCCCGTAGTTGCGATTCGGGTCGGACGGCGGTCCCTGCAGCGTGTCGCGGCGGAACACCGCAAGCGCGTTGTCAAAGGCGCCGGTCACGTAGACGTGCTCGCCATCGCCGCTGAGGGCGATCCCGAGCGCGCGGTCGAGGCCGTCGATTCCCGACTGACCGTCCCGCCAGACGTCGAGGAACGTCAGCCTGCCGTTCGACGGATCGCGTGTGAACGCGACCACCGAATCCTCGAATGCTCCGACCGCATAGAGGTGGCTTCCCGTCAGGGCGAGTGCGGACGCCCCCTGCAGACCTTCGACCGCCTCGCCGCCCGCGCCGCCGCTTCCGGGCCCGTTGAGCTTGGCGCCGATGAAGGTGTGGTTTGCGGCTCCGCCCCGCGCGAAGGCGGCGATGCCGGCGTCAAATGGTCCGGCGACGTAGACGTACTGGTTGTCGGCGACCACGCCGAGGGCGCCGAAGAGACCGTCGACGACCGTGGCGCCGAGCACCGGGTCGTCCGCGTTGCCGTCGTCGTCCTGAAACACCGCGGTCCGCGTCAGGCGGCCGAAGTTCGCCATGTCGCTGGGGTCGTTGCCCCGCGAAAAGACCACCAACGCGCTTTCGTCGCGGCTGGTCACGTAGACGAATCGCCCGTCCGGACTGATCGCCAGATTGGACGCGCCGAGCAGGCCGTCGACCAGCGTGGCGCCCGGTATCGGGTTGGCGCTGTCGTCGTCCTGCAGCACCTCGAGGAATGTGAGCGCACCGAAGTCCGGGCTGCTCGGGCTGATATTGCGTTGGAAGATCACGACCGCGTCGTCGGCCAGACCGGTCGCGTAGACGTGGGTCCCGACGATCGGTGTCACCGCCACCGAGGTCGCGCTGCGCAGTCCGCGGACCGTCTCGGCGCCCTGGATGTCGCCGTCGAACACGGCGCCGTCGAAGCTGAAGAGGGGTGGCGAACCGTTCCGGAGAAGGGCGGCCACCGTCCCGAACTGGCGTCCCAGTCCGTAGACGCTGCGGCCGTCCGCGCTCACCATGACCGAGACCACGTTGCCGAGCCCGTTGACCGTCCCGACGCTGTTGCCGTCGCCGTCCAGCACCGGATCGTTGTTGCCAACGCTGTCGAAAAAGCTGAGACCGCCGGTGACCGTGCTCCGTCTGAAGACCGCGATGGCATTGCTGTCGCTGCCGGCGGCGTAGAGGTGCTGTCCGTCCGGCGCCAACGGCTGCCCCTTGGGCGCGATCGCGACCGAGGTGACGCCGGCGAAACCGTCGCCGTCGACGCCGTCGATGTAGACCGCCGCAAAAGTCAACTCCCCGCTTGCGGCGTTGCGGTTGAAGAAGGTGATCGCGTTGTCGTCCGGCGCTGCCGTGTAGGCGTGGGCCCCATCCGGGCTGACGACGACGGAAGATACTCCGCCGAAATCGTCGACCCCGGCGGTGACACCGTCCTCGATCACCGACGCCGCGGTCAGGCGTCCTACCGCGTCACGGGTGAAGACCACCACCGAACTGTCGGCGGCGGCGGCGGCGTAGAGGTGCTCGCCGCCCGGGCTCACGGTCAGATCCGCAAGGCCGTCGAGTCCGCTCACCGCCACCGCACCGGCCAACGGCGGCGCGGAGTCGTCCTGGAAGAGCTCGATCCGGTTGAGGAGGCCGGTCGCGCCATCGCGGCCGAAGACCACCAGCGCCTTGTCCACGGTCGCCCCACCCACGTAGACGGTCGCGCCATCAGGGCTCACCGCCGACGCGCCTGCGCCGTCGAGGCCCTCGACAACCACCGCTCCCGCGATCGGCGATGCGAGATTGCCAGCCGGCCCCTGGAGGGCCTGGAGCAGTGAGAGCTTGCCGAAATCGCTGCTGGTCTGGTTGCGGTCGCGGGCAAAGACCAGCACCGCTCCGGCGCCGCGCCCGACCGCGTACACATGGCGTCCGTCCGGACTCACGACCACGGACGCCGCGTCCGCCAGGCCGCTGAGCCCGCTGACGCCGTCCTCGAGGACCTGGACCGGATCCGGGTCGAGGTTGCCGAAATCCGCACCGTCGGCGGTGACGCGCCGGTACACCACAAGTGCATTGCCGGTCCCCATCGCGGCGTAGACGTGACGGTCGTCGGGGCTCACGGCGATGTCCGCGCCGCCGACCACACCGCTCTGGCCGACCGCATCGAGGAACTGGAGCGATCCGAGGAGGGGCGGTTTTGCGGAACAGGTCCAGCGGGCGTCGAGAATCTGCGGCGGCAGCGGGTCGATCACCGTGACGCCGAAGAGGTCTTCGGGACCGTTGTTGGTGACCACGAGCGAGTAGGTGATTTCCTCACCCGGGATCGCCTCCGCGGTGCCGTCGTTCTTGGTGATCGCGAGGTCGCCCTCGGCCACCAGCACGAGTTCGTTGGTCGATGAATTGGGCGTGGTCGGGTCGACCGTGCCTGCGGGCGGGTCGACGGTCGCCGTGTTGACGAGCACCGGCGGCGGCGACACGTCGAGCACGCCGTCGACGTTGATCACGACGGACTCACCCGCCTCGAGATCGACGCTCAGACCGACGATGTCGAGGTTTCCGGAAGACGGGGTGCACGCGCTCAGCGGGTCGCACGACCAGGTGATGCTGCTCGGCGGGTCTTTACGGATTCCTGCCGGCAAGGTGTCGTTGACACTCGCCCCGACGACGTCGCTGGGACCGAGGTTGGTGACGGTGATCGCATAGATCGCGCGCGCCACGGCGCCGGCCGACGGCTGGTCGGGCCCGTTTGCAAAAGCGTAGAAAAAGTATGGGAACGTCGGATCGGCCGACCCCGGCGAGTAGAGAATATCGCCGTCGTTGAACGCGCCCTGGACCTCCGACAGCGTGATGGTCGCGCCGTCGACGTTCTGAATGATGCCGGTGGCGCCGGTGAAGAGATCGTAGAGCGTGCTCCCGACCACCGGTGCGCCGAGGATCGGCGCGAAGTCGAGGTCGCGCAACGAGAACGGGTCGGCGGGCAGAAAGCGGCCGGTCTTGAGGATCGTCAGATCGGCGGTCGCCACGACCTCGGTGAAAGCCTCGCCGGGATCGCCGTTGCCGACCACCGCGTCACCGTTGTTGGAGGTGTCCGGATCCCCGTAGGCCCCGGCGGGATCGATGGCAACCGTCGCCTGGTTGAAGACGCAGCGATCGGCCGCGCCCGAAGGGCAGTCTTCCAGGTCGGCCGTCATCGCCGCAGCTTCCGCCTTCAACACCGCCGTCACTCTGAACACGAGTTTCGCCGCCGCGTTGGCGGGCAGGTCGAAAACGTGCGCACCGATATCGGCGTTCACCACCGGTGATGCCGCACTGCCGGTACCCGCCGGACAGCTCGCACCACCGCTCGCGGTGCAGTACCAGCTCCACTGTGAGAACAGATCGGTCGGGAGGTTGTCGGTGAACGTGATGTCCTTGGCTGCAGTCGCCGCTGTCGATTCCGGCCCGTTGTTGCGCACCTCGATGGTGTAGACCAGAGGGCTGGCGGCATCGCCGGGAATCACGGTCGCGCTCGCCGTCTTGACGACGCTGATATCGGCGATGCGGTTGATCGGGTCGGAGTCGGTCGAACAGTTGTTGTCGTCGCCGGCGCTCGGACACGGGTAGGGCACGGTCGGCTGGCCGGCGGCCGGCGCCGGATCGGCGACCCCTGCCGGCGCGACCACGTATGCCGTGTTGTCGAGGATGCTCGAAGTGCTGCCTTCAGCGATCCGGGCGGTGATGCCCACCACCACGCTGCCGCCCGCTTCCAGGTCCATCTCCTCGTCGACGTCGACGCCGGCGCCGAGTGCCACGACCGCCGGGTCCGCGTCGGTGCAGTCGGCCCGGCGGCCCAGCGTGAGCGTGGCGACCGAAGCTGCGGGGGCGAAGGTCACCCCACCGATCGAAGCGGAACGCCCTTCGGGTCCGATCACCAGACCGGCGGCCTGGTCCAGCCCTTCAAAGGTCGGTGTGCCACCCTCGTCCTGGCTGCTGAAGACCGCGACGACGCTCAGTGAGCCGTTCGCTGCGCGCTCGAAAGCGGTCACTGCGCCAGGCGTTCCGAGCGAGGTCGCAATCACCCGCTCGCCGTCCGAGGTCACGGCGATCGAACGGGCGTTTGTGATCGTCGCCGGCGACGGCGTGAACTCGAGGTCTCCGGTGTCGCGGAAACTCACCACCGAAGCGTCGACCGGGGACGTCAGATAGAGGTCCAGCCCGTCCGGCGACAGCGCCAGATCGACGACGCCGTTCATCCCGATGATGGCATCGCCCGAGGCGTCGACCCCGCCCTCGAAACGCTCTTCGTCAAGGGTCAGGCTGCCGTCCGCGGGGTCGCGGTCAAAGACGACGACCGCGTCATCGGTGGTGGCCGCCACATACACCCGCAGACCGTCCGGGCGGACGGCCACCGCGCGGGCGCCGTCGAGCCGGGTGATGCCGCCACTACCATCGCTGAAGGACTCGAGTGAGGTCAGGCTGCCGTCCGCGGGGTCGCGCACCAGGGCGTCCAACCGGTCGGACGCGGCGCCGGATGCCACGTACAGGTTGCGTCCGTCCGGACTCACGGCGAGACCGAAAGCGCCGACCGGGCCGGAATACGTGCTGCTGTAGGTCAGCTCACCGAAGCCCGCGCTGGCGGAGTTCGCATCACGATCGAAGATCACCACTCTGCCGGCGGTGGCGCCGGTGACATAGACGTGCCGACCGTCCGGGCTGACGGCGACCGAACTCGCGCCCGCGAGATCGGCGAGACCGGTTTCCGCCTCCAGCACAGTCAGAGCGAAAGTCGCCGGGTCGCGGCTGAAAGCGACAACCGAGTTGACCGGCGAACCCGCGGCGTAGACGTGGCGGCCGTCCGGGCTGATGGCGAGCTCGGCCGAGCTGTTGAGACTGTTGTCGATATCGAACTCGAGGTAGTCGACGAACGGGCCGGGACCGCAGGTCCCGGCGGTCGGGTCCGGGTCCAACAGGAGTTCCGGGAGATTGTCGATCAGAGTGGCGCCGGTGACGTCGCTGGGACCGAGGTTGGTGACCGTGATCGACCACGTGATCTCGTCGCCCGGCGACACCGCGTTGATGTTGTTGCTCTTGACGACCTGGAGATCCGCGAGTGGGGTCAACGGCGAGGTCGCGGTCGCGCTGTTGTTGGTGGGACCGATGTCGGTCACTCCGGGGACGGCGCCGGAAGGCGCCACGGCGAAGGCGCCGGTCATCCCGGGATCGATGATCCCGGTCACGGTAGCGGTCGCGGTGGCCGGGCTCGTCCCGAGGGCGAGATCGCGCCACTGCGGGGAGGGTGCGAACGGCAGCAGGAAACCCTCGGAGACCGTGACCACCGGGTTGAGCAGGCCGTTTGCAATCACACCGGTCAGTTCGACCTCGGTCACGGTGCCGGGACCGTTCTTGGTGACCTCGACGGCGTAGCTGATTTCGGTTCCGGGAACCGGAGCGGCCGGGAACCCGGTGACGGCGACCGCGAGATCGACGCCCACGGTCATCGTCAGCGCTCCCGATGTCCCTTGGTTGCCGGCAAGGTCGGTGGCGGTGACGCTGATGTCGTGGTCGCCGAGCGAGAGGGCGTTGCCCGCCGTCACGGTGATGTCATAGCCGCCGCTGCCGTCGGCCGTCGCGGTTTCCAGAACACCCTGGACGTCGCTCGAGAGGACCACGGTGGAGCCGTTCTCTGCCCCGCTCCCGGTGAATCGGGGTGTGTCGTCGCCGGTGAGATTGTCGGTCGACGAGTCTCCGGTGTCGCTGGTCGGATGAAGATCCGGAGTCGACGGCGACGGCGCCGTCCGGTCGACGATGACCTGCAGAGCGCCCGAAGTCGCTTCGTTGCCTGCCGGGTCGATGGCCACGGCGGTTACCTGGTGGGTGTTCTCGGAGAGGGCGGTTGCGATCGTGTAGTTGCCGCCGGTGGCCGTGCCGGACCACGCCGTCGCGTCCAGATTGCTTCGAATCTCGATCGTGATCCCCGAATCCGCGGTCCCGGTGAAACCGGGCGCCGCGTCGTTGGTGATGTTGTCGGTATTCGACGAGCCCGAGTCATCGCCTTCGAGGAGGTCCGGGGTCGACGGTGCAGTCGGCGGGGTGGTGTCGACGACAATCGAAAGCGCGGCCGACGGGAGGCTCACGTTGCCCGCAACGTCGGTGGCGGTCGCGGTGATCTGGTGGGTGGCCTGGCTCAAGACGGACGTCGTGATGGAATAGTTGCCACCGCCGGCGGTGCCGTTCCCGATCGCTCCGCTCTGGTCGCTGGTCAGGGCAACGGTGCTGCCGGCCTCCGCTGTGCCCGTCAGCAAAGGACTGGTGTCGTTGGTCAGGTTGTCTGTGGTCGAGGAACCGGTATCGGACGTGGGGTCGAGGTCGGGAGTCGAAGGGGCTGCGGGATCCGCGGTGTCGATGGTGACCGAGAGTGATGCGCTGGGATTGCCGGGATCCGACGATTCTTCGGCGGTGATCTGGTGGAGGCCGTCGGACAACGCGGCTGCGAGAGTCAGGCTGTAGGCGCCGGTGGTACCGTCGGCCGTCGTGCTGCCGAGCGCCCCGTCCACGTCGCTGACCAATGTAACCGTATCGCCCGCCGCCGCCGTTCCGACGAATGTCGGCAACGCCACGTTGGTGATGTTGTCAGTGTCCGACGACCCGGAATCGCTGGCCGCCGTAAGGTCCGGAGTGGTCGGCGCCGCCAACCCGGGAACCGCAAAAAGGAGACTGAATATCAGATATAGTCCGGCCGTTCCTGGATTCCTCATCCGAACGCTCCTCTTCCAACTCTGATTGGCGCCGCTCGTGGGCGACTTGATAGTAAAAAATTGACGTGTCGACGAGCCGAACCTCGCGTGTTGCTTCCATGGTATCACGCGGGTCGAGACGCAGAATCAATTGACCGGAATCATTCTCAGTCTCGAACAGTCCGCCGGTCCCTCCCCGCGCCATCGCCGCACATCGTGAGAATCCCGCTGCCGCCGGCTCGCCGGGAATGGGACGCCTGTCTCGAGACGGCACGGGCGAACCGGACCGGAAGTCAGCAAATCCGGAGTCATTCCTGGCACCAATCCTGCACGTTGTGCCGATCGGAGTTGAGAACCGCGTTGCTTCATAACCATCGTTTCAGCGATCTCCACGATCTCCTGAAGCCAGCATCGCATCCGGAGGAGGGCCCATGAACACCAGAAACCGTCGTCAACGCATCCCGCTCGTTGTCGCCGCGGCGCTGACCGCCGTTCTCGCAGCCGTTCCGGCGTTCGCCCAGGTCACGATGGTGAAGGACATCAATCCCGGCGCCGGAGAATCCTCGACCGGATACGGGGCCACGGCCTTCGGTTCGAAGATCCTGTTCAGCGCCGATGACGGCACCCACGGTATCGAACCTTGGATCAGCGATGGCACAGCCGAAGGCACGTTCATGCTCGCCGACATCGTAATCGCCAATGACCCTCAGGGCCATTGCGGCGGAGCTTCAAATCCGGTGGATTTCACACCTGTGGGGGACGTTGCGTACTTCTCCGCGACCGATGCCTGGGACGACACGTATTTCTTCTGTCGGGAATCGGTCTGGATCACGGACGGCACGTCGGTCGGAACTGAAGCAACGAGTGTATTTCAGAACCATTCCGGACCGGACGGCTGGGCAACCCTGGGGCAGGCGCTGTTCGTTCAAGGGTGGGATCCCGAATATGGCGAAGAAATCTGGAAGATCGACGGCGGCAATCAATACATGATCAAGAACATTGGGGACGATCCATTGGGGTCTGATCCGAGTTTTTTCTCGTCGGTGACCCTCGAAGGACTCGGGGAGCGGTTGTTTTTTTCCGCCAACACCTTTTCCGGCGGGGTGCACCCATGGATCAGCGCGGGTCTCCCGGAGAATACCGAGCAACTCAAGGTCATCAACGAAATCACACTGAACTCGGGCACCGGGTACTTCGTCGGTTTTCAGGGAATGGCGTGGTTCAGGGCCGACGACGGCATCAACGGCAGCGAACTCTGGATCTCCGACGGCACCGAAAGCGGAACCACCCTTTTCATGGATCTGAACCCCGGGTCCGCCAGCAGTGAACCCAAGGACTTCACCGTGGTGGGCGACCGAATGTTCTTTCTCGCCAAATTCGAGAGCTACGGCTTCCAACTCTGGGTCACCGACGGCACCGTTGAAAACACCCGCACGGTCTTCGACCCTGCAACCGAACCGACCCCGTCCGATATCCTCGAGCCGATCGCGTTGAACGGTAGACTGTATTTTACGGCGCACACCAACGGGACTGGCCGTGAGTTGTGGGTCAGCGACGGCTCGGCCGAAGGAACGATGATGGTCGTCGACCTGGACGCTGGAGGCAACTCCTCGGATCCCCAATTGCTCACCGCTGCAGACGGCAAGCTGTTTTTCTCAGCCACTACACCCGGGGCCTACCGCGAGCTGTGGGTAAGCAACGGCACCGCCGAGGGCACCATCTTGGTGGAGGACATCTACCCCGGAGGTACCCACGTCGACCCGCACTCCTCATCGCCCCGCGATCTGGTGGCGACTGCCGACACCCTCTTCTTTTTCGCCTTCAACGACACCGTCGGTGACGAGCTGTGGAAACTGCCCCTGTCCGACATCGTGTCCACGCCCGACACGCCGACCGGGGACGCATCGGGCCCGATCGACACGAGCTTCAGCTACTCCACCGGCGGCTCCATCTCCCTCGAGGGAGCCGACGTCCAGTATGTATTCGATTGGGATGACGGGACAGAGCCCCAGTGGCTGCCGGTCGGCGCCACGTCGGCCGACCACTCCTGGTCCGCGCCGGGCACTTACACAGTCACGGCTCAGGCCCGCTCAGCGACCGAGACCGGCACCGTTTCCAAGGTTTCCGCGGGATTCGAGGTCGAGATCAACGACGACGAGATCATCGAAGCGGCGGATATCATCGGTCCCACCGAAGGTTGGGAGGGCGTGAGCTATGAATACATCTTCGGCGCTACATCGTCCAAGGACCATCAACTCGAGTACTCGATCACATGGGGCCCTGGCGAGACCACCGATTGGGCCGACCTGAACGGAGAGCCGCCATCAGTGACCGCTTCCCACACCTGGACTGAAGCTGGTGGTCGATTCGTACATTTCAACGTCAGGTGTGCGGCCGACACCGAGTTCGGGGATTCTTCCTCCATCTCCGTCAATATCTCCGTGCAACCGGAAGAGGAGATCTCTTCTGCGGTCGTGACCGGGCCCACCTCCGGCGTGGTGGGCACCGAATACCCCTTTACGCTCACCGCGACCACCAACACAGACCACGATCTCGAGTATCAAATCCACTGGGGCGACGGAACCCCAGACCAGTGGGTCGCCTTCGGTTCCGGTCTGACGTCGATTGAAATCTCGCACACCTGGAGCTTCGCGGGGAGCTTCCCGGTCGATGCCGAGGTCCGTTGTATCGAGCACCAGATCGGGTCCCTCGAGTCGGTCGGCGTCACCATCGAGATCTCTGATCTCCCGCCCGGCTGGATCTTCGGCGACGGGTTCGAATCCGGGAACCTCGAGGCCTGGTGAACATGAAGGGAGGATCCTGCAATGCATGATGCAAACAGCTACGAACTGGTCCACTCGAGCACCCCTGGCGAGCTGTCGCAGGCCGTGAGCGAACGCATCGAAATGGGCTGGTGGCCGATGGGGACGCCCTTTGTCCACGGCGACCGCTTCATCCAGGCGATGGTCCTCGAACGGTCGGCCGACAAGCGTCTGCGCAAGACCTCGAGCGACGGCTGATCAGCGGTAGCGCTCGAGCAGTCCCGTTCTTCTCGTTGAACGCCTCGATCCGGCGGTCCCACTCCTGCCACGCGTGGAAGTGTGTGGTCCAGTAGTCCTCGTCGTACCACTGGGCGTCGAGTTCCTCGACGGTCTTGCCCTGCTGCTCGACCCAGGTGAAGTACTTGAGGTTGTGGATCCGCTTGCGCTCCCAGTAGCCGAGCTCCTGGAAGTGGTCGATACCCTCCCCGAGCAGATAGCGTTCGTGGTCGACCGCCGCCGCCGTCGGTGAGTAGGCGCCGTGGAGCTCCCGTTCTTCGGCGAACCGCGAGTGGTACATCTCCATCGAGTCGGTGGCCACGGTGAAGAGCATGTCATCGCGAGCCCAACTCGAAGTACCTGGCCGTCTTGACCGCGGTCAGGAGATTCGCGATGCAGGAGATGCCGAGGAGATCGAGACGATCCACGAGGTCGGGATCGATCTCTCTGTCTTTGAGATACGAACGCCCGTCGGGCTCGTTGAAGAGTCTCAAGAGACGCATGCAGGCCTCGTCGTCGATGCCGGTGACCGCGTCCATGTTCTTGATGTTGTGGATCCATGGTACGTGCTTGTCACCGATACCCTCGATGCGGTGGGCTCCGTAGCCGTTGTAGAGAAGGGTCGGGCACTGCAGCGCCTCGGAGGCGACCACCTTGAGGCGTGGGTGGATCTCGCGAAGATACTCGGCACAACCCAGAGTCCCCGCCGAACCCTGGGTCAGACAGACGCCGGCAAGACGAGACCGTTCGTCCCGCTCGGCTTCGAAGACCTCCTGCATGGCACGACCGGTGCACACGTAGTGCCACACCGCGTTGCCGAACTCTTCGAACTGGTTGAGGACGACGACTTCATCGCCCCTCTCGGCCTTCAGTTCTTTGACCTTGTCGTAGATCTCCTTGACGTTGGACTCCGACCCCGGCGTGGCGAAGATCTCCGAGCCGATTGTTTCCAGCCACTCGAAGCGCTCGCGGGACATCCCCTCCGGCAATACGGCGATTGACGGGCAGGCCAGGAGAAACGCGTCGTAGGCGCCGCCGCGGCAGTAGTTTCCGGTCGAGGGCCACAACGCCTTTTGCGTCGTCGGGTCAAACGCCCCCCGCACGAGTTTTTCCACCAGCGGTCCGAATGTCGCACCCACCTTGTGCGCGCCGGTGGGAAAGAACTTGCCGAGCAACATGAAGATCCGCGCCTCGACTCCGGTCAGTTCGCGCGGCAGCTCGACGAAATTGACGCCGCCGAACCCGCCGCCGGTCTCCACCGGCTCGTTCTTCCAGGTGATGCGGAAGAGGTTGCGTGGGTTCAGGTCCCACAGCCCGATGTCCTGGAGCTCGGCGCGGATGCCCTCAGGGACCAGCCCGGGGTCCACCATCTCACGATAGGTCGGGATGATGATGTCGCGCTCGCGGCAACGGCGCACGGTGTTCTCGAGGACCTCGTCAGGGGTTCGCATGGATTCTCGGTCCTTTCCGGCATTCGTTTTCGCACCGATCGGACTATAGTACACACCGACGTGGAGGCACCATGAGCCGAGGCCCCGAAACACTTGAAGCGGCACGATCCTACGAGCAACAGCTCGTTCGTTTTCTGCGCGACATGATCGCGATCCCCGCCGAAAGCTGCAAGGAGGGCGAGCGTTGCGAACGAGTTCTGCGCGAGTACGAGGCGCTCGACTTTGACGAGGCCTATTTCGACGGTCTCGGTTCAGTCGTCGGCCGCATCGGGACCGGCCCGTTCAAGATCCTCTTCGACGGCCACATCGACTGCGTGGGCGTCGGCGATGTGGGCGCCTGGGCGTTCGACCCGTTTGCCGGCAAGCACGAAAACGGCGAGATCTGGGGGCGCGGTGCGGTCGACGAACTGCCGGCCATCGCCGGCATGGCCTACGGCGCCAAGATTCTCATGGACCGCGGCGTGCCCGACGGCATCAGCCTCTACCTCACAGCATCGGTGATGGAAGAGGACTGCGACGGCTACTGCATGCGCCACCTGGTCGAGACCGAAGGGATCAAGCCGGATGCCGTGGTGCTCGGCGAACCTACCGATCTCGCGGTCTACCGCGGTCAACGCGGCCGCATGGAGGCCACCATCACCACCCGGGGCGTTTCCGCCCACGGGGCGCACGCGCACCGCGGGGTCAACGCGCTGTACAAGATGGCGCCGATCATGACCGACGTGGAGGGCCTCAACGAGCGGCTGGCCGACGACGCTTTCCTCGGCCAGGGCTCGATCATCGTCTCGTTCATCGAGTGCACATCGCCGTCGCTCAACGCGGTCCCCGACTCGGCCCGCATCTACATCGACCGGAGGCTCACGATCGGCGAGACGGTTGAAAGCGCCATGGCCGAGCTTCGCTCCCTCCCCCACCTCGGCGATGCCGAGGTCGAGCTTCTGACCTACGACGCCGTCAGCTGGCGCGGCACCCGAGCTCAGCAGGACAAGTACTACCCGACCTGGGTCCTCGAGGAAGACCACTCGCTGGTCCAGGGCGTCGCCGAGCGCCGCGGAAGAAATCCTCGGCGCCCGGCCGGAGATCTCGCGCTGGCACTTCTCGACCAACGGCGTCGCCACCATGGGGCTCTACGGCATCCCCACGGTAGGATTCGCCCCCGGCCGCGAGGAACTCGCCCACACCACCCAGGAGAGGGTCTCTGTCGAAGACCTCGTCAAGGCCACCGCCGTTTACGCGCTCATCCCCGAGGTGTTGGCCGGCCAGACCGCCGCAACCACTAAGACACCAAGACACGAAGGCCTACACCAAGAATGACGGTTTCACCTCGGACGGAGGTCATTGCATCCGAAATCGTCGATGCAGCGTTTTCTGTGCACTCTGCATTGGGACCAGGTCTCCTGGAGTCGGTATACGAAGATTGCCTGGCCTACGAATTCACGGAACGAGGACTTGAATTCAAGAGGCAGCACGTGCTGCCAATTCAATATAAGGAACACCGCGTCGAATCCGGGCTTCGCCTTGACTTTCTGGTGGAAGATCTTGTCGTGCTCGAAATCAAAGCGGTGGAAGCCCTGGCCAAAGTTCACACCGCCCAGCTTCTGACCTATCTCAAGCTCAGCAATGTTCGACTGGGATTTCTATTGAATTTCAATGTCGCACTGATCAAAAACGGCATCCGCCGGTATGTGTTGTGACACAGATTCATTACTTTGTGACGATCTTCGTGTCTTCGTGTCTTCGTGGTCAGTCGGACGGACACACGAGAGGCAAAACTGTTCAAAGGAGTAAGGCAAATGGAAAGTAACGTACGCGGCAAAGACTTTATAACCACCCAGGACTGGTCGGTGGACGAGCTTGATCGGGTTCTGGATCTGGCGGTCGACTTCAAGGCGAAACGTGCGGCCGGCGAGGCCACGCTTGTACTCCAGGGCAAGACCCTCTACATGATCTTCTTCGACGCCTCGACCCGCACCCGCAACTCCTTCGAGACCGGGATCACCCAACTCGGGGGCCACGGCATCTATCTGTCGCCCGACAAGATGCAGATCAGCCACGGCGAAAACGCCAAGGACACTGCCAACGTCCTGTCGCGCTACGGCGAGGGCATCGCCATCCGCCACTGCGCCTTCCGCGAGGGCAACGACTACATCCGCGAGGTCGCCGAGCACGCCTCGATTCCGGTGATCTCGATGCAGTGCGACGTCTACCACCCCTGCCAGATCCTGGCCGACATGATGACGATCCGAGAGCGCTTCGGCCGCGACACCAAGAAGCTCAAGCTGGGCGTCGCCTGGACCTCGGCCCCGAACTACGTGCGGCCCCTGTCGGTGCCGCAGAGCCTGATCCTGATGATGCCCCGCTTCGGCATCGACGTCACCCTCGCCTGCCCGCCCGAATTTCGACTCATGCCCGAGATCGAGGCCCAGGCCAGGGCCAACGCCGAGGCCGCCGGTTCGACGTTCACGATCACCGACAGCTTCGAGGATGCCTTCGCCGGCGCCAACGTGGTGGTGCCCAAGTCGTGGGGCCCGTTGATGACCACGCGCGACACCAAGGAAGGCCTCTCGCTGATCGAGAAATACCCGACGTGGCGGTGCGGCGCCGAACACATGGCCCTCGGCGCCAACGACCTCATCTACATGCACCCGCTGCCCGCCGACCGCGGCCGCGAAGTCACCGACGAGGTCATCGACGGGCCCCAGTCCGTCGTCTACGACGAGGCCGAGAACCGCCTCCACGTCCAGAAAGCTCTGATGGCGCTCACGATGTGAACGACAATTTTGAATTCTCAATTTTGAATTTTGAATTCCGGCCCGGCCAACCCGGGTGTCCGCAGATCACCCGGATTGACCAGGATCCATCGCATTTTTCTGCCCGCAGATCACGCAGATTAACGCAGATGGAGTCATCGTGAATTGCGAGGATCTTGCCAATCCGTCGGAATAGAACGCAAAGGCGCAGAGACGCAAAGACGCAGAGGGGTTGGTGCCGATCCGATCGGTTCAAGTGAGCCCGACCGGCAGAACTGCCGGCGATTCGGAATCGCCGATCACCGGTGAAAAGCCCGACGCCGTCGGAAGCGAGCTTCCGCCGCCGTCAGCCTTCTCACCGGCGCCGCGCCTACGGCGCGTCGGTTCTGCCTGCGACGGTGTTGCTCGAGAGGGCCACCAGTTATTGAGCTGGCAAGAGGCGAGGCCTGCGCTCTTCCTGAGCGCAGGCCGACGTCGAAGACAACCGCCGCTGACGCTTGCGTCATGCGCGGTTGTCTTCAACATCGGTTCCCGGCCGCCCGGCGGCCGGGACCTCGCCGGTCGTGGAAGTCGCCAAGGCGCCTCTGCGCCTTAGCGTCTCTGCGCCTTTGCGTTGCATTCCTCGGCTGTCAGGCTTTGTGATTTCTTCGTGTCTTGGTGTCTTCGTGGTTGCGACGAAACCCGGCTCTGTGTCTCTGTGCCTCTGTGGTTTGTCCGGGAAGAACGTTCGGAATGTCAATCCGCTCGAAATGTCGATTCACCAGGTCGGCACCGTCTCCCAGCCGGGGAAGGGCCCGACCTCGATAGTCCACCCGGTGGACGACTCCTCGTCGCGCACGGCGCGGAGGTTGGTGAGAGAGCGCAGCTTGGCGATGAGTTCCTCGAGTGGCAAGGTGTGGAGCGGAGGCTTGGAGAGATCGGGCACGGGCCACAGGCGGACCGTCCCGTCATGCGCCGACGAGGCGATCCATCGGCCGTCCGAGGACACCGCCACTGCGAAGATCCTCTCCCGGTGACCCAGGAGAAGGTGAGGCTCCCACGTGGTCGTGCCACCGACGCGCAGTGTCCTATTATCCGTGATGTCGACCGATACGATGACATCTCCAGTTGGATCAGTGGCGACCATTGTTGGATCCGTGGTAGCCGACGTCACCGACCTCGTTGCCCTCGTTCTGAGGTCCGTGATCTCGATAACGCAGCGCTTCTCGTCGTCCGGCCTTTCTACCACGCTGGCAGCATAGTGTCCGTCCCCGAAAACGGACACATCCCAACCACGACGGGAGGGAGCCAGAACTTCGTGAGTTTTCTGTTGGAGATTCCAGAGCCACAGACCGCCGTAACCTATCGACACAAGAGAACCATCGGGCAGGAACTCCAAACCGGTCGTTTGGCCGTTGAAACCATCACCGGCACCCTCGACGGGCCCGAGGACAGTGACCTCTTCCGTCTCGAGATCCCAGATGCGGATGACCTTGTCGTCAGCCGACCCCCGGAGCGAGCACGCCGCGATGCGCCGTCCGCCGGCGTCGATGGCGACGTCCCCGATCCACGTCTGCGGTTCAAAGCCCTCGAGTCGTCGGATCGCCCCTCCGTCCAAGGGAACGAGCGCGACCGCGCCGGGCGTCGAGACTGCCACGAAGCGCTCCAGCGGATCGACCGTGAGCTTTGGAAAATTGATTAAAGGAAGAACTGCGAGCGTCCTCCTGGCCCCATCAGCCTCCAGGTCCCACATCTCGATTCTCGACTGGCGTAAGGTTTCCCCTCTTCTGCAAGGATCGAGAACAGAGAACGGTTGTCGATCGAGAATGCCACATCTCTGAAACCCAGGGCGGTCCCGCTGACGGCACCCTCGGCGAGGACAGTCGAGTCTTCGCGGGTCAGGGGCCAGAACGCCACCCCGCCCACATTGGCCGTGGCAAACCAGCTCCCATCCGGCGTGATTGCAGCACCGTTGAAGAAGGCCCCGAGCTCCGGCACGGTCAAGTTCACCGGAACACGCCGCGGCAAGGGGATGCTTCGCCCGGAGGGAAGATTCCAGACATTCACCAAGAAGGGTGGCTGCGAGGCATACTCTCCCAGCGTTTTCCCATCCGCGGCGAAACAAAAGCGGCCGCGCTCCCTGGTCGGGAATGGGCCGAGCGGTACGCCCGCGCCCTCGGCCGGCCAGATCCAGATCTCGCCGGACTCGATCTCGGCCGCGATCCGGTCGCCGGCAAATCCCACGGCGACCACGGGGCCGTCGAGGCTGGCGATCGGGCGTGGCGGTATTCCCCAACTCTGGAGCGAGCGCACAAAAACATCATCGCCGCGGGCGAAGGCGAACCACCTCCCCTGCCGGTCGATGGCACGTGGAAAGCGCCCTTCCATGCGACCGACGAGTGTCTGCGTACCATCCAACCGATTGGCACTCACTATGGTCTCTTGGGTATCTGTCGCATAGCTGATGACGTAGAGAACGCTACCGGTTGCTATCGGAACGCTACGTCGAGCTGGGAGCGGACGGCTGTCGACCAGCTCGAAATCCGGCACCGACCAGGTGCGGAGCTCGTCACCGGCGGAGCCGAAAAGGAAACCTCCGTCAGGGTCGAAGGCAGCATCCGGAGCAGACTGCGAGGGGAAGGGCTCGAGGCAGCGGTTGATCCGACCGTCGCGACTCACGACCCGGATCGCCTCGTAACCCTCGAAGGCCGCCCAGGCGCCATCGCGGCTGAACACCAGGGAGTGTGCGTAATCTCCATCGTCCGCAGGATCCCCCACCTCGAGGACGGTCGCCGGCGGTCCTGCCGCCAGCGCCTCCAGTGCGAGCCGCCGCGCCGGTGCGTTGTCGGCAAGCTCGAGGCTCGAAATCGCGTAGGCCAGGGCTTCGGTGGGCGAAACATCGAGCTGGAGCTGAGCCAAAGCGACCAGCTTCGCAGCCTCGGCGCGGGCGGCCGCAGCGACCGCCTGCTGGCGCGACACGGCTACGACGACGAGCACCACCAGCAGGCCGACGAAGGCAACGGCTGCGGCGATCCGCCGGCGGCGTTTCCTCCGCCGGGCGTGGGCAGTCGTCGCCCGGGAGAACTCGTCTTCGAGCTCGCTCAATCCACCCGGGTACCGCTCCCGCCACGAAGCGAACTCGCGGAAGGCGGCGCCGCTCCACAACCGGTCGCGGTGACGTCCGTGCTCTTCCCAGGACCGTGCGGCCTGCCTCAATTCATCTCTCATGCGGGCCGAGTCGGCGTCCTGGGTCTGCCACCCGACCAGGCGCGGCCAGTTGGTGAGGAGGGATTCGTGGACGATCTCGATGCGGCGGGTCGGCTGCCGGTCCTCCTCGCGGACCTCGTAGGACGTGAGGAGACGGGCGCCGACGAGTTGACCCAGCACCTCCTCAGCCGCCGCCGTTCGGCCCGTAGGGGCTGGGTTGACCCCCGCCCTGCCTACGGCGGCAGTATCGAAGACGGAGAGGAGCTCTCCCCACTCCCGCACCGCGCGAGTGCCCTCGGCGGTCACGAGGTTGCGGAAGAGCTCGCGGACGGTGGGAAGGTGCTCGTGGCCGATGCGGTCGACGATGGTTTCGGCGTGTCGGGCCAGTGCGCCGTGGACGCCCCCGAGGGTCTCGTTCATTTCCCGGGTCAAGAGGCGCCGCTCGCGATCTCGTTCCTGCCAGAGGCGTGCAACCGTGAAGGCGAGCAGCGGCAAGGCGCCACGCTCGCCCACGACGGCGTCCAGCATTTCCTCCACTATGCTTTCGTCCTCGAAGGTGAAGCCGAAGCGCGCCGCGGGCACGACGAGGGCCCGTCGCAGCCCGGCGCGGGTCGGTGTCGAGATGGGCGTGATGCTGTCGAAGACCGGGGCCAACGCCTCGTGTGCGTGACACCGGTAGTGAAAGTCGTCACGCATGCTCAGCAGCACGTGCACGTCGCCCTCGCGCGCGATCCTCCCCATCAACGCGGCAAAACGCATTTGGATATCGGGCTGGTTGAGCGTAAACAGCTCCTCGAACTGGTCAACGATGAGCAGCGCCCGACCGTGCTGCTGGCGCCAGCGCACCACGAGCCCGAAGGCCGTGTCCTCTTCGCTGACATCGACGAGCTTCGCGATCGCCTCCGAATCGCCCTCGAACTCCGGTACCAGGGCTCGTCCGAGCTCTCTGAACGCCGACTCACCGGGATGAAATACCAGGCTGCCCCACCCTTCAGGCGATGCCGGAATCAGACCCGCCCGCAGGAGCGAGCTCTTGCCCACACCCGACGGACCAATCAGTGCCAGCAGCCGCCGGCGGTGATCTTGCGCCACACCTGGGCCACCTCGGCCTCGCGGCCGAAGAAAAACTCCGCGTCGTCCTCGGTGAATGCGGCAAGCCCGGGTACGGGCTGCGGTAATCCTCGCGCTCGACCAACCGCGAGGGGAAGCGAGTGACCGTCGCCGTGGATCGCGCTACCACCTCGGCCGGGGCGATCAGCCGGTAACCCTTGCGGTGGATGGTCTCGATGTACTGTGGATCCTTGGCGTCGTCACCCAGGGTTCGACGCAGCTCGGCAATGGCGCGGGTCAAAGTCTTCTCGGTAATGAACTCGGTGGCCCAGACGGCGTCGGTGATCTCGCGGCGCGTCACCAGCTCCCCGGCCCGCTCCGCCAGGCACACCAGAACGTCCATCATCTTGAGCTCGATCTGGACGGACTCGATTCCTCGGGTCAGGCGGTTGAGGCGCGGCTCCACCAGCCAGTCGGCGAGCCGAAACGGGGCCTCCCCCAGCTCGCGTTGTTCAGTTGTTGTGGTCACCTTGAGATGAATGTAGGTCGGCCTTCAGCCGAATGCCAGTCCCGACAGATCAGGCCAGGAATCAGTTCTGATTCGGCTATCAGAGGACGTGGAAAAAGGTCGGAAACCGAAATCCGAAATCCGTTCGTGTGGCGGCACACTCCTGATTCCGAACTCCGGATTCCGGTTTCCTATGCTCTCGATGCGCTCACAGACCGCACTTCTTCATCACCGTCTGGTTGATGATCGTGGATGTCATGCCGTCTGGATCATGGGGATACTCGCTGAGACCCGCGTGGTGGAGCGCCTCGTGGATAATGACCATCGCCGCCTGGACGTCGGACATCCGCGAGAACTCTCGGCACACCCAGATCGGTCCGCCTCCGACGAGGGTATAGGCGGCGATGCCGCGGCACACGCCACCCTGCGCCTGTGCGCGCCCGATCGGGAGAACGACGATCATGTCGAGGGCTTTCATGCCGTCGGCCCCGAGCTCGGTGAAGAGCTCACGGCACTCAGGGACCCTTTGAACTCGTTCGACTGCGACGTCGAATGCATCGAGAAACTTGCGCCGGTTTTTCACCGACACCTTCGAGCTGATCGTAGGTTCGCAGATCGCCGGGCCCCCAACATCAGCGGAGACCCCGGAGACGGCCACCGTTGTCGCAGCGGTGACTATCTCCTGTGAGCCACCCGATTCGATGGCGTCCGACGCCCACACGGAAGTGTTCATTGCCAACAGATATGCCGCACACAACAGAACCAACCTCGCCGCCATGAGGGCCTCCCCGGGGCGGCGGGTTTTCTCGGCACGCGGATCGTGGGCTCCTGGGCTTTCGAGCGATCCGAAGACCGCAGCCGTCAGATGGCCGCTGACGGTGTCCGGTGTGTGTGAATGCCGCCCCATGCGTTCACGTTCAGTCGCAGCCGGCGGAAAGTAGTTAGGCCGAGGCGAGACAAAGGATAGGGAGTTGCGAGGGTGTCGGCAGTCTCAGCCAACGTGTTGATTTGCATGCATTTGGCGCGCGATCAGGGCGACATGAATCCCTTTGGCGGGCCGCGAACGACCCGACTCCAACAGCTCGGCAGTTGCGATTGCGTCGCCGATACCCCCCTTACGTAGGGAGAAACAACACAACGCGTTGCGCAGACGAAGGAACGCCAATCACGAGAAAAATCCAGGCAGAACCGACGCGCCACAGGCGCGGCGCCGGTGAGAAGGCTGACGGCGGCGGAAGCTCGCTTCCGACGACGTCGGGTTTCTCACCGGTGATCGGCGATCCCGGATCGCCGGCAGTTCTGCCGGTCGGGCTCGCTTGAACCGATCGAATCAGCACCAACCTCTTTGCATCTTTGCGTCTCTGCGCCTTTGCGTTGCATTCCTCGGCTGTCAGGCTTTGTGATTTCTTCGTGTCTTGGTGTCTTCGTGGTTGCGGCGAAACCCGGCTCTGTGTCTCTGTGCCTCTGTGGTTTGTCCGGTGCGATGGATCTGCGTCATCTGCGTGATCTGCGGGCAAATCCATGCGATGGATTCGGGTCACCCCAAGGTGGGTGTTGACGCCGAGCGGTGTTGGCGCATAATCGTGTCACGCGGATCGGGGCCGTGAGGGCTTTCCGGTTGCTGCGGGGTGGGTGGGAGCGACCTTGACCCTTCCGGGTCGGCGCTCTGCTTGTCCCGGAGGAACCAGGAGGCGTTCATGGCCGTCACTGTCACCGGCAAGAACCTCACCATCGAGGACGTGGTCGCGGTCGCGCGGCACGGCGAAAAAGTCGAGCTCCACCCCGAAGCGCGCGAGCGGATCGTCCGCTGCCGGAAATTCCTCGACCAACGGATGGCGGCGCGCGAGATCATGTACGGCGTCAACACCGGGATCGGAGAATTCTCGGAGGTGGTTCTCGACGACGACCAGGTCCGCGATTTCCAGCGCTACCTGATCTACAACCACGCCGCCGGCATCGGCGATCCCTGCCCCGAAGACCACATCCGGGCCGCGATGCTGCTGCGGATCAACGTTCACGCAAACGGCTGTTCGGGTTGCCGGCCGGAGATCACCGAGACCCTGGTCGCCATGCTGAACACGGGCGTCACTCCGGTGGTGTGCGAGAAGGGCTCGGTGGGTGCGTGCGGCGACCTCGCACCGATGAGCCAGATCGCCCTCCTCCTGATGGGCGAGGGCGAGGCCTTCTTCAACGGAACGCGGATGCAAGGCGCCGCGGCCCTCGATGCGGCCGGGATCCCGGTGCCCGGTCTGCAGGCCCGCGACGGCCTCGCGACCATCAACGGCTCCAACCTGACCAACGCCATCGGCTGTCTCACCGTGTGGGACGTCGAGCGCTTTCTCAAACAGGCCGAGATCGGCTGCGCCATGAGCCTCGAGGCCTTGCGCGCCAACATGAAGCCCTACGATTCTCGCCTCCACGAATTGCGCGGTTTTCGCGGTGCGGTCACCTCGGCGGCCAACATCCGCGCCGTCATCGACGGCTCCGACCTGCTGACCGGCAAGGAAAAGGTCAAGGTCCAGGACGCCTACTCCATGCGCTCCTCGCCGCAGGTGATCGGAGCCGCCCGCGACCAGCTGCGGTGGACCCGCGAGCAGATCGAGATCGAGGCCAACGGGATCGGCGACAACCCCATCTTCCTCCCCGACGACGGGGTGGTGCTGACCGGCGCCAACTTCCAGGGCACCCCGGTGAGCCTGCCCCTCGACACCCTCGGCGCCGCCGTGACCATGGTCTGCGTGCTTTCCGAACGGCGCCTCAACCGGCTCACCAATCCGGCCCTCAGCGCAGGTCTGCCGCCCTTTCTCACCAAGGGCGCCGGGATGTTCTCGGGTCTGATGCTGAGCCAGTACACGGCCGACACCCAGGTGGTCGAACAACGCATCCTGTCGAGCCCCGCCTTCATCCAGTCGATCCCGGCCGCGGCCGACCAGGAGGACTTCGTATCGATGGGCATGAACTCCGCGCTCAAGACCCGCACCATCCTCGACGCCGCCCACGGCGTCCTCGGGATCGAGGTCATGGCCGCGGCCCAGGGGCTCGACTTCCGCACCTTCACGCCAGGTCGCGGCACCAGGGCCGCCCACGCGGAGGTCCGCCGCCACGTCGCCTTCCTTGGCGAGGACCGGCCCCTCTACCCCGACCACAACGCGATGAAGAAGGCCTCGAAAGGTCTCGACATCCTCCGCGCGGTCGAATCCGAGATCGGCGAACTGACCTCGTACTAGTCTTGAGTTCTTAGTATTCGGTCTATCGTTCAGCCTCTTGCGAAAACACCCGCAGGTGAGAAGAACCACGGCACAGAGAGACCCGATAGGGAGGGGATAAACCCCTCCCCTACGACTTTGAGGACGGCATGTGCCTCCAAGGGCGTGGTTTGTCTCAACTCCGTCCGCGTGTCTGAAAACCGTAGGGGCGGGGTTTATCCCCGCCCGCTCATGTCGATTTCTGCAAGAGGCTCAGTTTATTGTTCCTGGCCTTCCGCAGCCCATACGGGAGGTCGCCGGCATTTCCAACTCAAAACTCAAAACTCAAAACTCTTCGTGCGTGGTTACAATCGTCGTCATGGCCCGGTTCCATTTCAGGTGCATCGAGTGCGGGGAGACCTACCGCGAAGATCCGACGCTGATGGTGTGCCCTGTGTGCAGCGGCCAACAGGAGAGGGGCGGAACATCGCGCGGGGTGCTCGAGGTCGTCCTCAAGTCCCTCCCTACCAGCTGGCCGCACTTCCGCGCCTCCGACCCGGAGTTCCTCCACGCCTTCCTGCCGCTCGGCGACGCCCGCGCCATCCCCAGCATCCCGGTCGGCGACACCCCCCTGCTCGAGGTTCCCCGGCTGCGTCGCGAAATCGGCATGCACCGGCTCTTCCTCAAAGACGACACCCGGAACCCTTCCGGTTCGACCAAAGACCGGGCATCGTTGCTGGTTGTGACGAAGGCCGTCGAGTACGGTCTTGAAACGGTCGCCACGGCCTCCACCGGCAACGCCGCCACGGCGCTGGCGGCGGTGGCCGCCGCGGCAGGCCTCCGCGCGGTGGTCTTCGTGCCCGACACCTCCCCCCCGGCCAAGCTCATCCAGATGCTGAGTTACGGCGCGACGGTGGTGCCGGTTGACGGGACCTACGACCAGGCATTCGATCTCTGTGCGCAGGCCTGTGACCACTTCGGCTGGTACAACCGCAGCACCGCGTTCAACCCCTTCACCATTGAAGGCAAAAAGACGGCGGCGCTCGAGATCGCGGTCGATCTGTCGATGGAGAGCCCGGACGCCGTGATCGTGCCGACCGGCGACGGCGTCATCCTGGCCGGGCTCGCCAAGGGCTTTCGTGACCTCGAAACCGCCGGTCTCATCAGCCGCAGGCCCCGTCTCATCGCGGTTCAGCCCGAGGGCTCCTCGGCCATCGCGGTAGCACTCAACGCCGGGAATAAGGCCGTGACTCCGATGCGTGGCGCGGCCAGCGTCGCCGACAGCTTGACCGTTCAGATGCCACGCAACGCCATCGGCTGTCTGGCCGAGGTCCGAGCCTCCGACGGGGCCGGAGTCGTCGTTTCCGATCTCGCGATCCTGTCGTCGATTCCAAAGCTCGCTCAATTCACCGGCGTCTTCGCCGAGCCCGCGGGCGCGGCGGCTCTCGCCGGTCTCGAGACCGCCCTCGATGAGCAACTGATCGATCGTGACGAGCGCGTCGTGCTGATGGTCACAGGGACGGGTCTCAAAGACGTCGCCGCGGCAGCCAGAGCCGTGCCGATGCCGAAGGCCATCGCGCCGACCCTCGAGGCCGTCGAAGATCGAATTTTGAATTCTTAATTTTTAATTTTGAATTGCCACGCACCCAACCCGTTCGCTCGAGGGCGGGTCGTAGGCGAAACCTTCATTCAAAATTCAAAATTCATAATTCAAAATTACTTTGGGTCCGATGATCTTCGAGGTGGTTTCGGCGCCGGGCACGACGATCCTCGACATCTCCTTGCGCTGGAGCTCCTTGACCTCTTCGATCATGGCCTCGACCGCCGTCTGGATGGCGGACGGAAAGAGATCGATGGCGCCCTGAAGATCGGCGGCCTCGATCTTGGTCTGCACCGGCAGCGGTCCCATCTGGGACATCAACTGGGTCTCGCCGACAAACATCAGCGGCCGGCTCAGATCGCGGCTGCCATCCCGGGTCACCGGCGTCAGCTGTTTGATGGAACCGACGCGAAGGTCGGTGAAGACCTCTTCACGGAAGAGACTGGCGGCATCCAGTTTGAGCTCGCTCAACGGTTGGAGATTCGGATCATCACTCATCATGCCTCCCGGCGATATCAGTCGGTGGGGTTTTCGGTTTGACGGTCTGCACGCACCGATGCCTCGGCGGCCGCCATCAGATCGTTGACTCGTTGTTCGAGGTCGCTCCGCCAGTGCTCGACGGCGTCGCTGTCCATCTCTCTCGGCACAGTGTAGGGGTTCCCGACCGTGATGACCACCCTCGAGAGGGGTTTCGGGAGAAGGTGTCGGTCCCACGACGGCAGACGCCAGGACCTTTTGCGCTGCAAAGCCGATCGGCACGATCGGCACGCCCGCCATCCGCGCCACCATGATCGCGCCCGGTTTGCAGTACCGACGAGGTCCCTTGGACCCGTCGAGGGTGATGCAGGGTGATTGGCGGTCTTCACGGATCGTCTTGAGGAGACCCCTCAGCGCAGCCGCACCGCTCCTCCGGGCCGAACCCCTCACCGCCGTGCTCCCGAAACGGGCGAGGATCTCGACTCCGAACTCGCCGTCGACCGACGGACTGATGAGAAAGGTCAAGCGGTAGCCGATGGCGAGGAGTTCCGCCATATACCAGCACAGAACGAGCAGGCCCTCGTGCCAGAAAGCAAACACCACGGGCTGTTTCTCGGCCACCAGATCCCGGAACTTCTCCTCGCCGTCGACCTCGATTCGAAACATGGCCCAAATGGCCTTGAGGAGGAAAACGAAGATCGGCGTCAGGATCGCCAGAGCGAATCCGCCGCCAGATCGTGAGCCGCCTCGGTTGGTGGTGTTCACGCATCGGTCAGATGATAGTAGGTCGGCGACGGGCCGAGGGTGACGGCGCATCCCGGCGAGGCCGGGACCGCCCCGCCGTCTCGCGATACCACCTCTTCGGCGGGTCGGGGCAGCTCGGTGCGTTGTCCCGGCGCCAGGCTCCACCCAACCACGATTTCCCGCCCATGGTGTTCAAACAGGTACAGAAAGACACCATCAGCCGAGTCGAGCGGCCCCTGAAAGACGGCCCCGTCGAGCTCGGCGATGAGCGTTCGCAGGGCCCGCCATGCCGGCCGGCGGCGCAGTGACCCGTCGCTCGCGGGGGCGACGAGGCCGTAGCCTCGCGCGATCAGCCGCCACCAGTAGACCCTCTCCACCAGCCCGGTCCCGAGCGCGAGGAGGTAGTAGCGCACGAGGTAGTCCGCCTGCTCCTCCTCCCCCACCGACACCGTCTTGCCGGCCGGCGAGTGCGGCCCTTCCCACAGCGGCCAGTTGACCTCGGTGATCCAGCACCTCGAGCTCGAACACCTTCCGACATCCGCGATGGCCCGCAGCAGGGTCACCTTGCCGACCGTGTCGAGACCCATCTGGCGGTTCTCCGGCGCCCCGCGTCGATCCACGTACAACAGGCTCGAGACGATGTCGAAGTGCAGATCCGGGTCCCGGCGATCGACCAGGGCGAGGATCGACTGGAATTCGAAGTCGATCACCGCGGGGCCCATCAGCTCGACACCCGGGTATCGGCGAAATATCTCCGCCGCGGCGAGATAGAGATCGACGTACTCCTGGTGCGTCCAGATCCCCCACTTGCTGCGGTTGACCGCCTGCCCGATCTGGAACTGGCGACCGTAGGGAGCAAAGGTCTCCGCGAGCTCGGCCACCGCACCCCGCCACGCCCCGCGGTCGCGAACCAGATCTCGATTCTGTGGAATGACAAAAGCGACCTCGTGGCCGCTGTCAACCAGCGCCCTCGCCAACCGCTCCTCGTGCCGGTGGTCCGATTCCCACGGGTGGAGGCGCAGCAGCACCGGGCCGACGCCGAGTTGGTTGATGCTCTCGAGGTGAGTTCGCGGGATCCTCCGGCCACGGCCGCACCGCGAGCCCGATGCCCTGGAATCGGAAGGGCTCGGCGACCCGGTCCCGGCGCAGCTCCCGATAGCGCCGCCGGACCTTCGGCGCCGCCCCCAGGATGGTTGCCGCGTCGCGCACGTGTGACGGGCTGTCGGCGACGCGGATCGCCCATTTCTCACTTCGGGTCGCGTGCTGGTGCGGCTGATCCGAGAGGTGGTCCCACACCGACTTGTCGCGTGCCGAGGCTCCGGTGTCCGCGGCCGGGAGGTGGGGGTGGTGCGAGCCGCCGTGGGCGTGACGGCGTTGCAGCCGCAGTCCGCGCGTCCGCTTCTTGATGTCGTGTTTGAGGATGTAGGCGCGAACCGACAGGTCATAGAACCACCGCCGGAACGACCACCCGGGCGGTGTCTCGCCCCAGTATCCGGCGAGGAACGCGGCCTGGTTGTCCCGGCCGAGGACAGGCAGCCGGCAGATGTCCCGGGTCCGGCTGTACGCGCCGAGCCGGCGGCCGATGCGAGCGCGGTTGAAATCGATCAGGGACAGATCGATGACGCCCTCAGTATCCACCGCAAGGATGTTGCCCATCGAAAGATCCCGGTAGAGGATCCCCGCGTCGTTGATGCGGCAGGCAAGCCCGCCGAGGCGACCGAGAAAGTCCCCCGATTCGACCTCCGGAAATTCAACTCCGCCGGGCTCGCCGTTGAGCCGACGGAAGAACATCCGAACCTCCACCGCATCCTCGAGACGCCGGGCAATAAAGAACGAGGGCCCTCGGGGTCGTCGGACTCCACCCACAGCACCGGCTCCGGCGTCGGCAGACCGGAGCGAACGAGCTCACCGGCGACCCGCCAGCTGCGCGCCGCCTTGCTGCCCCGCCATCGCCGGTCGAGCCGCTTCTTGAAGCCCTGGTTGCTGAACTGTTTGACGACGACCGGCACCCGCCCGTCTTCGGTTCGAAGCTCCGCGGCATAGATGTAGTTCCTGCCCCAGTGGATCGTCTCCAGCGAGGCCGACGGGTCGATCAGGCGCGCGATCTCAGCCGACCCCGCCGGCAGGGGTGAAGGCGGGGTTGAATTCGCCGGACAGACCGTCGCCGGCGAAGGCGACCATCGTCTGATCGATTTCAGCGGATTGCCCGGACATCGCGAAAGAATACCAGGGTACGGCGCGCTCGCGAGCCATTCACGCTCGCTCGCATCACCGGCTTCAGCCTGGCGGGACGCGGCTTCACAACCGGGTCCGAGCGCGCCGGATCAATCTGCCAGAATGAAGGAGCGGGCGAGGGTGTCGGCCACCGCCATGCCCTCGAGCGTCGGCCTGATCACCGGACCATCGACGACAGCCAGGCCCGCGGTCGCCATTCGCTCGAGGGTCTCCAGGTTTCCCGCCGCCAGGTCGATGCCGGTCAGCCTGCGAACGCGGTCGACGTCGACGCCGTCCGCCGTTCTCAGGCCCAGCATCAAAGCTTCGAGCACCAGCTGGTTGGAGGACGGCCGTTCCTGACCCTCGACCGGTGTCCGTCCCGAATCGACCTCGCGTTGCCACAGCCGCAGCTTGCGGTGGTTCCACCAACGCCGCCCGTCGATCCACGAGTGCGCCGACGGCCCGATCCCGAGATAGGGCGAGTGGTCCCAGTACTTCTGGTTGTGTGCCGAGCGGTGGGCGCGCCCGACGGCAAAGTTCGACACTTCGTAGGCGGCCAGCCCGTGTTCCGCAAGCACCTTGTGGGTCAGGAAGAAGAGCTCCGCCTCTTCCTCCGCGGGCAGCTCGGAGAGTGTTTGCTGATGAAGCCGTCTCCCGAACACGGTCCCCTCGTGAAAGGTCAACTGGTAGCAGCTCAGGTGCTGGACACCGAAGGCGACCGCGCGTTCGAGTTGGGCCCGCAGAACATCGGGGGTCTGGCCGTCGAGTCCGTAGATCAGATCGATCGACACTGTCTCGAATCCGGCTTCAAGGAGCATCCGGGCCGCCGTCTCGGCCTCGGCCGCCGTGTGCCGTCGACCGAGGTACCGGAGTTCGGCGTCAACCAGGGACTGCACCCCGAGGCTCACGAAGCAGACGCCGAGTTCGCGCCACCCCGCGATGTTCTCGGGTGTCACGTCCTCAGGATTGACCTCGATGTGAAGTCGGGCTTCGCCGCGAATTCCCAGCTCACGCCGCAGCCCGGTCAGAACCTCCGAGAGCCTTTCGACCATCACCGACGACGGCGTCCCGCCGCCGAAGTACACCGTGTCGAATTCGAGGCCGCCCACCGCGTGCATCACCGCTTCCCGCACCACGCCGTCCGCCCACGCCGCCCGTCTCTCGGCGCCGGTGATGGTCACCGCAAAATCGCAATAGGGGCAGACCGAGGTGCAGAAGGGGACGTGGATGTAGAGGCCGGCGGGAGGGGTCCCGACCGGTTTCATCGCACCCCTCGCCGGAAATTCGGAATCCGGAATTCGGAATTCGGAATTATCACCGCCCACCCGGCCCCTTGAGATTGCCTCCCACCGATTCTCTCATCGCCCGTCCCGTGAGGATGCCAGACACCTCCGCCACACTCGACCCTTCCCTGCAGGCCGGATGGCAGGCGGGACGCCTGCCCCACAAGAAAAAACGAACCCGGTCCGATTGTGGGGCGGCCGTCCCGGCTGCCAGACCATTGTGCCGTCCTTCCGAATTCCGAAATCCGAAACGGTCTGCAGTTGTGCCGTCATTCCGAATTCCGAATTCCGAATTCCGAATTCTAGATCCTTGTCCGTCTTGAGAACCGAAACGAAGGCCGACTGCGGGATCTCCACGGCGCCGACCATCTTCATCCGCGCCTTGCCCTTTTTCTGCTTCTCGAGCAGCTTGCGTTTGCGCGAGATGTCGCCGCCGTAGCACTTCGCAGTGACGTCCTTGCGGTAGGCGTTGATGGTCTTGCGGGCGACCACTTCGCTGCCGATCGCACCCTGGATGGCGATCTTGAACTGTTGGCGGGGGATCGTCTCGGCAAGCCGCTCGCAGTAGTGGAGAGCGCGGGGGCGGGCCTTGTCGCGGTGAACCAGCTGCGCCAGGGCGTCCACCGGCTCGCCGTTGACCAGGATGTCGACCTTGACGAGGTCGGTGAGGCGGTAGTCCAGCATTTCGTAGTCGAACGACCCATAGCCCTGGGTCACCGATTTGAGGCGGTCGTAGAAGTCGAAGAGAACGTCGGCCAGAGGCATTTCCGAAGTCAGCTCCACCCGCCCCACAGCGAGATAGGTGAAGGTGGTGTTCTCGCCGCGCCGCTCGCGGCACAGTTCCATCACCGGGCCGACGTAGCGCTCGGGCATCATGACGGCGGCCTTGATGAAAGGCTCCTCCGCGCTCTCGATGGTCCCGCGGTCGGGAAACAGGCTGGGGTTGTCGACGCGGATCTCGGACCCGTCGGTGAGCCGTACCTTGTAGCGCACGGACGGCGCCGACAGAATCAACGACAGGTCATACTCGCGGCGCAACCGCTCCTGGACGACCTCGAGGTGGAGCAAACCGAGAAAGCCGCAACGAAAACCGAAGCCGAGGGCCGCCGACGAGTCCTTTTCGTAGGTCAGAGCAGCATCGTTGAGCTTGAGCTTCTCGAGGGCCTTGGCCAGGTCCTGGTATTCGTCGGTCGACATCGGATAAACGGAGGAGAAGACGACCGGTTTGGCCTCCTTGTAGCCGGGCAGCGGCCCCGCGGCCGGGCTGTCCGCATCGGTGATGGTGTCGCCGATGGCGATGTCCGAAACCGCCTTCACCCCCGCGATGACGTAGCCGACCATGCCCGCGGCAAGGTCCTCCGTCTTGTTGCGGCGCAGTTGCAGCAGACCCACCTCCTCGACCTCGTGCCGCTTGCGGCTGTGCATCAGGAGAATCTCCTGGCCTGGGCGCAGAGTGCCCTGCATCACCCGCACCAGCAGCACCGCGCCGCGGTAGGGATCGTACTGGGCGTCGAAGATCAAAGCCTGGAGCGGCGCCTCGGGATCGCCGGTGGGAGGCGGCAGTCTGTGGACAATCGCCTCGAGCACGTCCTCGATGCCCTGGCCGGTCTTGGCGGAACACAGGATGGCGCCGTCGGCGTCGAGTCCGAGGTCCTCAACGATCTCCTCCTTGACCCGCTCGACATCGGCGGCGGGAAGGTCGATCTTGTTGATCACCGGAACCATCTCGAGGTCGTGCTCGAGTGCGAGGTAGAGATTGGCGACCGTCTGAGCTTCCACGCCCTGAGCGGCGTCGATCAGCAGCAGGGCGCCCTCGCACGACATCAGGGAACGCCTGACCTCGTGCGAGAAGTCGACGTGCCCCGGAGTGTCGATGCAGGTTGAGCCGGTAGGTCTTGCCGTTGCGCGCCGTGTAGTTGAGGGTCACGGTGTTGGACTTGATGGTGATGCCCCGTTCGCGCTCGATGTCCATCGAGTCGAGGATCTGATCGCGGAAGTCGCGCGCCTCCACTCCTCCGCAGAACTGGATCAGGCGGTCGGCCAACGTCGACTTGCCGTGATCGATGTGCGCGATGATGCAAAAACTGCGAACGTCGTCCAATCTCTTCCTCCCCGGGCGCCGAGACGGCGAAGGGCATTATCGCGGAAATCAGCTCGGTAATCCACCCGCAGTACATCCGGCGGGCGCCGGAGAGGTCACATCGTGCCGGAACGGTCGGCGTGATCGGGCCCGGCGCCGAGAATCTCCCGCGCCTCGACGATGTGGGGACTGCAGGCAGTCGCAAACAGCGGGTTGAGTCCTGCAGCCGACCGGAATGCGGCGAGGGCCTCCTCCGCCGCCAGACGCCGGCCGCCTCGTCACTCGAGTTGCGGGCGGCGACCAGTCGGAGCCGGCCCTTGACAACCAGAAACTCGGCATCTGTCGGGTCGATCGCGAGACCGCGCTCGGCGGCCTCGAGGCCGGTACTCAGGACAGCATCGACATTCTCACGCCGCCGCGGTCCGCCAGACAGCTTCGAGCAACGACGATCGGGCGCGGCGGAGCAGAAGGGCCGGCGTTTCCGGGTTCAGCCGTTCGGCCTCGGCCAGTTGCCGGCGGGCCTCGGCCAGGAAATAGTCAACCGGGCCGCCGTGCTCGAGAGCCCATTCCGCGGCCAACAGATCGAGCTCGCCCCCCACCATGCGCAGGTCCCAGAGCTCGGGATTTGCGGCCACCGCAGCCCGCGCCGCCCCTCGACCTCGCTGCAGCGCGAACGTAGGGTTCTTCTTGGCGTCGAGCAGGAATCGGGCTTCAGTCCGGTAGCTGATCGCGGTGTTGTGGTGGGCGAATGCAAGGGTCGGGTCCTGATGCAGGGCCCGCTGCAGATAGGAACGGGCCTGAGCAAGGGACTGCGAAGGGTCGCGCCCCAGCATCGTTTCATACTCGGCGTGCAGCTCCCACGAATAGCCCAGGTTGTTGTACTGGTATCCGAGGCTCGGGTCGAGCTCGATCGCCCGTTGATAGGCGACCCGCGCCATTTCAAGGCTCGCGGCGGGGTCCTTGCCCGCGTCGATCCTCACTTCTGCCTTCACCTTGTAGGCATTGCCGAGATTGTTGTGGGCTGCGGCCAGGCTCGGGTTGAGGTCGACCGCCCGCGCAAGGACTGCGAGCGCACGCTCGACCCACGGCTCGGCATCCCCTCCCCGATCGGCCTCCTGTTCCGCCCGTTCGAGCAGAATCAGCCCGCGGTTGGAGTGGACCTGGCCCTGCGTCGGGTTGAGCTCGATGGCGCGTTCGAAGCACCTCGCCGCCGCCTCCAGCGATCGGCCGGGGTCCTCACCTGTCGCCCGTTGACGTTCGGCCCGCTGCCAGTGCACGAGACCCGAATTGTTGTGGGCGGCGAAGGTCGGCCGGACCCGGATGCTCTCCGCGTAGTCCCTGGCGGCCTCGTCCAGGCTGGCCATCGGATCGAGACCCGACGAAAGCTCGTACTCGGCCATCAGGTAGTTGGCGGTCCCGAGATTGAGCCACGCCACGACCGAATCCGGGTCGATATCGATGGCGCGGCGGCAGGCCTCTGCGGCGCGCCCGAGCGAGGTCCTCGGGTCCTCCCCGCGACGCCGCATGAACGACGCCTCGAACCGGTAGATGGCACCGAGGTTGATATATGTCTGGGCGTCGTCGGGGTCGCGCTCACCCGCCAGGGTGGCGAGCCGGATGGCCTCTTCGAGCGAGGCGGTGGGATCGAGCCCGCTGTTGAGTTCGGACTCGCCGCGCAACCAGTAGACCTTGGACCGGAGATTGGCGGTTCGGCGCATCGGACGGTTTGACCACCTCCGCACGATCGGTGATCGTCAGGACCCGGTCGAAGAGGTCGTCGCGCAGGGTGCCGTGGTTCTGCTCCAGATTGAACAGGCGTATCAGCCGCCCGGCTTCCCCCCAATACAACGGCGCCGCGCTGCGTCCCACCTCGAGGGCACGCTCGTAGGCGGCGCCGGCATCGACGTAGTCCCTGCGAGCCTCCTCCAACTGGCCGCGTTCCTCGAGGGTCTTGGCGCGCGACACCAGGACCTCGGCCTCGAGAAGCATCGATTCGTACATCCACGGGTGGCGTTCGTACGACGATCGCGCCAGTTCCAGCGCCGGTTGGTAGTGCCGTACCAGCAAGGCCGCCAGGGCCGCCCGGTGGAGGTCGCGGCGCTCGCCGGGCGCGCGGTCGGGCTCGAGGAGGCGCATCGCCGGTGCGAGCAGTTCTTCCTCGATCTCGGCCTGCCGGGCCGCCTTCAAGTCGGCATTGCGAATCCGGGCGGCGGACTCGGACTCGCGCAGGTAGATCTCCCCCAGCACCCGGCCGAGGGCTCCTTCGAGCTCCGGCGACCGGTGTCCCGAATCCCACGCGGTCTGCAGCCGTTCGCGCGCGGTGTCCAACTCGCCGAGAGCGAGGTGGCCGATCCCGAGAGCGTAGGACCCGGGCGCGAAGGCGACCCGGCCCTCGGCATTCATGGTATTTTCGATGCCGCGCATCCGCCGGCGAACCAGCTCCTCGATCGGCGCCACATCGTGGATCGGCAGCATGTGCGCCTGCCGCAGCATGCTGTCGATCCGTTCGAGCTCTCTCCCGAAAATGCTGCGCCGCTTCGGCGCTCCGGCGAGCCTGAAACCCCTGCCACAGGAGAGCCGCGACGAGACACAGGACGATCGCCGCGGCGAGCCCGATCGCGCCGGCCAGCGCGGGCGCCGGACGAGCTTGCCGAACCGATACATCGGCCCGATCGTCCGCGCCGCCACGGGCTCGCCATTGAGAAACCGGCGAAGGTCGAGGGCGAGGGCGTTCGCGCTCTCGTATCTCCGCTCCGGTTCCTTCTCGAGACAGCGGCTGACGATCGCCTCGAGGTCCGCCGGCACCGAGCCGTCGAGCCTGCGCAACGGCACCGGGTCGTCGAACACGACCTGATCAGCGTCTCCATTGGTGGAACCGGTGAAGGGTGCCCGCCGGCAACCAGATCGTAGAGGGTGGCGCCGATCGCATAGACATCGGTTCGGCGGTCATCTGGCGGGGTCGCCCTGGACCTGTTCCGGCGCCATGTAGGCTGGCGTCCCCACCACGGTTCCCGAAACGGTCATCGAGGGCCCGCCGGCGTCGCGTGCGATCCCGAAAGTCGAGGACGTAGGCGTGGACCGCGCCGTCCTCGCCGACATCGACCATGATGTTGCCCGGTTTGAGGTCGCGGTGGATCACCCCGTGGGAGTGCGCCGCCTGCGCCGCCTCCGCAACCTGTTCGATGATCTGCACCTTGTGCTCGAGCGTCAGCCCGGACGCCAGTTCGTCCAGCGTGCGGCCCCCGATGAACTGCATGGCGATGTAGGGCCGGCCTTCGACCTCGCCGACGTCGTAGACCCGACACACGTGATCGTGCTCGATCCGACCCTGGCGCGGGCCTCGCGTTGGAATCGAGCTACCTGCTCGGGGTCGCCGGTCCTCAAAAACTTGACGGCGACCGGCCTCCCCAGACGACGGTCAACCGCCCGGTAGACCCGGCCCATCGCACCCTCGCCGAGAAAGCCGGTGAGGTGGACCCGCTCCCAGTTCGGCAGCTGGTCTTCGAAAGCCAACTCTTCGACAGCGGGTCGGGCGGATCGCACGTCCTTCCGCACCGGAGCGCTCGCGTTCTCCACCTCGGGCTCATCGCTATCGGGATGCCGCCCATCCATCCGGAAATCAGTTTAACCCGCTCTTTGACGGCCAGACGATGAAATGAGCCGTTTGCACTATTCAAACCGGGAGGGATAAACCCCTCCCCTACGGCTTTCAGAAAGCGAAGAATTGAGGCTGGTACGACCCGTTTCTGCAGACGAGATCGTTCTGAAGTCGTAGGGGAGGGGTTCATCCCCTCCCTTTCGGGTCTCTCTGTACCGCGAATGTGCACGCAATCCCGGATAAAAACCACCAACCCTCACGACGCTCCGCCGTTTTACAAGATCCTGACTGAACCGCGGCCGGAGAAAAGCTATCCTGGGGCGTGCGGATTCCATCGTCGAGGACGAACGAACGCTCCGAGAGGGCCTCGTCGACCTGCTCACAGCGGCCGGTCACAGTGTCGAGGCTTTCGAAGAGTGGATCAAAGGCGGTCGCCGCCGGCGTGCGCGACGCCTTTGACCTGGTCGTCTTCGATCTCATGCTCCCCAAGATGGACGGCGTCGAGGTCTGCCGGCGGTTGCGGGAACTCCGTCCGTCGCTACCGATCCTCATGCTCACCGCACGCGGATCGGAAGACGACAAGGTCGAAGGGCTGCGGGCCGGCGCCGACGACTACGTGACCAAGCCGTTTGGCACCCGAGAGCTGATCGCCCGCGTCGAGGCCCTCGCCCGCCGCGTTCGAAACGGCGCGGACCTACCTGAAACGATCGAATGCGACGACTGCGAGATCGATCTTGGGCGACTCGTGGCCGGCCGCCCTGGTCTCGAGCGAATCACACTGACCGCCCGGGAAGCCGGCATCCTGCGCTGGTTGTACCGGCACCGCTCGCGGGCCGTCGGCCGCTCGGAGCTTCTCGAAACGGTGTGGGAAGCCCGGGGTGATCTTCAGACACGCACGGTGGACATGACGATCGCGAACCTGCGACAGAAGATCGAACGTGATCCATCGCAGCCCCGCATCGTCGTCACGGTCAAGGGCGTGGGCTACGCCTGGGGCGACTCGTGACACTCCCCCGGAGCCGCACGGCGATCGCCACGGCGTTGACCGCGGTGTGCGTCGTCGTACCCTGCACGGCGTGGTATCTCGCGGGCTCGCGGGCGACCCGCCAGCAGGCTTCACGCCTCGAGGACTCGCCACGCCGGCAAGCGCAGCAGGAAGCAACCCGACTGGCCCAACAGATCGCCCTTCGTCTCGAAGCGATGCGACAGTCCGAATCACGCCGCCCGTTTCTGGACTACCTCTCCGACGAGCGGTTCGAGCAGTTGCTGGAAGGCTGTACCTACGACGCCAAGTTGCGCTCACCGCTCACCGAGGGCCCGGTCGATCCGCTGATCTGGGCGCACTTCCAGATCGACGAGAGCGGGTTGGTGACGTTGCCGACCGTCAGCGAACGCTTTCCGGAGCTCGGCAGCAACGCCGATTTCGGCCTGTTCTGCTCGCGGCTGGCCGAGCTGCAAAACGCGGTGGTCATGGAGGTAATGTCGTCACCGACCGGACCGGCGAGGAACGCGTTCTGACCCTCACCGATTTCGAGTGGCGGCAGATTCAAAGCGCGGAGACCGTCTACGCCACCATCAGGGGGCTCCACGAGGGCGAAGCTGCGGGCCCTCTGGCGACCGGAGAGGAGGGTAAGGTCGTGATCCGGGTCGGCCCGCTGACCTGGCACACCATGGTGCTGCGCAGCCAGGCGATGGCCGCTCTCCGCGAGGTTCACACGCCGGCCGGGATCGTTCTTCAGGGTTTTGCCATCGCTTCGCAGGCGGTGGCGAACTGGCTCGGCGCGACTCCTGGACCTCCGTTTCTCAACCGGCCCTCCCTCCTCTCCTCTGGCGGCGACGTCCCTGGTTGCCGACACCGGTTGGATTCTCGAGGCCGACATCGACGTGATCGCCCCCGCCGTGACCGAAGGGCGGGCCATCCGCCACCAGTTCCGGCGGACGTTCGCGGTCACTGCCGCCGCGGTCTTCCTCGCTGCCGCGGCGGTGGTCTGGATTCTGCTGCAGACCGATCGACTGGCACGGCAGAGGGCGCAGTTTGCGGCCGCTGCGGCCCATGAGCTCGAAGACCCCGCTGGCGGGCCTGATGTTGCATTCCGAGATGCTTGCCGAAAACCTCGGGGACGCGGAGAGCCGCGAGCGCTACGCCGCCATCGTCAGCTCGGAGGCCGGTCGTCTGGGGGAGGGTGGTCAGCAACATGCTGGATCTCTCGAGATTGGAACGCGGCGCAGATCTCGCCCGGCCGCGCCCGGGAGACCTCGCCGATTTCGTCCGCCGGTTCCTCGACCGTGCTCGCGGCCGCGTCTCGAAGATCGCGGCGTCGTCCTCGAAGAGTCGATTCAAAGCGGGATGCCGCCGGTGGTGTTCGACGACGACGCCCTGAGCCAGATCCTCGACAACCTGCTCGACAATGCCGAAAAGCACACCCGCTCGACCCCCGACCGGAAAGTCCGCGTCAGCGCCGAACTCCACGCCAATGAGGTTCGCATGACCATCGCGGACAACGGGCCCGGGATCTCCCGCCAGCAACGACGCGGTCTCTTCAAGCCGTTTGACCGACCGGACGGTTCGGACGGAACCCCGGGTCTCGGCCTCGGTCTCGCGCTCGCCCGCAGTCTCGCCCGCGCCCAGGGAGGAGAGCTCGAACTCGCCTCCAACGACGTCCCCGGCGCTGTTTTCAAAC
>CAVQSQ010000005.1:0-155475 GCA_963715955.1 Candidatus Sulfomarinibacteraceae bacterium | reverse complement strand
GAAAGGCCTCGCCCTGACCGTCACCGGGTCCAACCTGACCAACCAGGAGTACGAGCTCACCGGCGGGTACGTTCAGCGCTACTTCCGCGGCCGCACCTTCGGCGTCGGCGTCAGCTACACAGGTTTCTAACACCGGGTTCATCCCTGCTCCACCGCGCCGCGGTGGGATGGCTTCCGGACAGCGATGGGCCTGCGGACAAGGCCCGACCAATCCAAGAAAAGGGGGAGAGTTTATGAAATGCGAGTGTTCCTGATCCTCTTGACTGCGTTCGCCCTCGTAGCGGGTGCAGACGCTGACGCCGCTCAGACGGGTGCGCGCCGTGGCGCCGCCCTCGCGGTTCCCGGAAATCAACCCGGAACGCCACTGGCCGTGGCGCCGTCGGTCCGCGCGGCCGACCTCTCGGCCGGGACCCTGAAATCGGCGGTCAAACCCGCCTCACCGGGCGTCCGCCCGGCGGTGCTGGTCGAGACCAACTACCCGGCCTACGATCCGGCCTTCAACCTCGGCGACGGACCCTCGGTCTGTCTCAGCATCGACCCCGCCGGCTACGCGAAGCCCGTGACCATGTACCTCTACTGGCAGGACCGCGTGACCGGCGACAAGGCCTACATCAACACCGGCGGTCTCGTCGCCGACGGCGGAGTGACCGACCTCTTCGGCTCCGACAGCGGGATCGCGGTGTGGACGCCCACCCTCGACCGGCTTGTCCTCTTCGCGCCCGCGGGCGGCGCCTTCGGCGAGGCGCCTGCGGCCGCCACCTCGTCAGTCGGCCGTTACCAGTTCGTGTGCGAGCTCCGCGACTCCCAGACCGGTCAGCCGGTTTCGCGCGGCAACGCGATGTACAGCGTGGTCGACGACACCGAGTTCGTCGCCGGCAACATCACGTCGGACACCACCTGGAACGCCGACATCCTCTACTACCTGCAGACCGCCATCTTCGTCGAGACCGACGCCACTTTGACCGTGGAGCCCGGGACCACGATCATGGGCGACACCGAGGGCAAGGGCACGCTGGTCGTCGCCCAGGGCGGCAAGCTCATGGCCGAGGGCACCGCGATGCAGCCGATCATCATGACCTCGCCGCAGGAGCTCGGCTCGCGCGGCCCGCAGGACTGGGGCGGTCTGATCCTCAACGGCAACGCCACCATCAACGTCCCGGGCGGCGTCTCCGAGGGCGAGGGCGACACCGGCGCTTTCGGCGGTGGCACCAGCCCCGATGACGGCGACAGCTCCGGCAACCTGAAGTACGTCCGGGTCGAGTTCGCCGGTATCGAATTCAGCCCCGACAACGAGCTCAACGGCATTGCCTTCCAGGGCACCGGGAGCGGAAGCGAGTTCGACCACATCCAGGTCCACTACAACCAGGACGACGGGGTCGAGTTCTTCGGCGGCACCTCGGCCGTCAAGTACGTGCTGCTGACCGGCATCGGCGACGACTCGATGGACTGGACCATGGGCTGGCGCGGCAAGGCGCAATTCGTGGTCGCGGTCCAGGAGGGCCAGGTGCGCGCCGACCAGGGCTTCGAGTGCGACAACCTCGGATCCGACAACCTCGCCACGCCGATCGCCAACCCGATGATCTACAACGTCACCCTGATCGGTTCGGCCGACACCGGCCCGAAGAGCGACCAGGGCATGTTGCTCCGCGAAGGCACCGGCGGCAAGCTCCACAACTTCATCGTCTGGGGCTTCCACGAGTGGGGCCTCAACGTCGACCACGAAGCGACCTTCGACCAGGCCAACGGCACCTCGCCCAACCTCACCCTGGCCAACTCCATCGTCAACTCCAACGGCACCGACTACTGGTACACCGGTGACTGCGACGCGGCCGACCCGGCCACCTGTTTCCCCAACGTCGCGGAGGACGCCGGTGCAGACGGCACCGACTGGCAGGGCACCGATGTCTGGTTCTACGACGACATGGTGATGAACCGCAACGTGGATCCCGGGCTGGCCAGCCCCGCGTACTATCTGGTCCCCGACGTCTCACCGCTGGATGGTTCGGCGGCGCTCTTGACCGACTACGTCAAATCGCCGCCCGACGACGGGTTCTTCGAGCCCGTGGACTTCATCGGCGGTGTCGCCCCGGGCGACAACTGGACCCAGAACGGCTGGACCATCTGGTCGAAGAACTAGGGTCTTATCATGCGAACCGCGATCCACACCGTGTGCGCACTGCTGGCGGCGGCGGGCATGCTCGCCGCAGGCACGCCGTCGACCGCTCCCGAGTCATCGGCGGCGATCGAAAAAGCGGCGGTCGTCGAACGTACGGCAACGTTCACCAACACCTTCGCCGAACTCGACGAGCTCTTTCGAGCCCTCGAGGAGGCGGTGGTCTCGGGTGACGCCGATCGGATGCGGGGCCTTGCTGTGACCGAGCAGGAGTTTCGCGATCTCGTGTGGCCGACCCTCGACATCGCCAAGCTCCCGAACAGCGGCTTCACCTGGGAGTTCGTGTGGTCGCAGCACCAGCTGCAGCACGAGAAGTGCCTGATGCGGACCAGCCACGACCTCGCGGGAACCGAGATCGACATCGTCGACCTGAACTTCGAGGGCCGCACCACGGAACACGGTTCGTTCAAGATCCACCGCGACAGCCGGGTGGAGGTTCGGCGCGCCGACGGCACGAAGGAGGAAATGGCCCTCTTCGGGAGCCTCCTCGAGACCGCCGACGGCCGCTACAAGATCTACAGCTTCATCAACGATTAAGGAGTTCTCCATGAAGCGAGTTTTCGCACTCTCAGCCCTGCTCCTCCTGCCCATGGTGGCGGGAGCGCAGACCTACAACGTCAACCTCAGCGGCGCGGCCGGGACCGGTTTCGCCAGCATCACGATCACCGGTGACGCCATCGATTACGCCATCGTCACCAGCGGTCTCGACCCGGCGCCGACCACGGCGACCCTGACCGACGGCAGCGATTCCGTCGACCTCGGCGCCACCTTCGGCGGCACCGGCAGCGCGACCGGCTCGACGAACTCCGCGATGGCGTCCGCCATCAGCTCCAACCCGTCGGCGTGGAGCCTCGAGATCGCAAACGGCAGCGACACCCTGAGCGGCACCCTTGCGGGTGGCGCAAGCGGCACGACCGAGGTCTATTTCCCGGTCTCGGCATCCAACCCGGGCGCCAACCAGACCTTTTTCCGGACCGACGCCCGCATCATCAACCGCAGCGGTGGGTCGGCCTCCGTCACCCTCGATTTCTACGCCAACGACGACGGCGGCAACAACGCCCCCGACGCCACCGAGACCGTGACCGTCGCGGTCAACGAGCAGCTCGTTCTGAACGACTTTCCTCGTGACTCTCTTCGGCTTCTCGACCGCCCAGGGCGCGGTCAAGATCTCCTCGGACAGCAGTCTGACCGTGGCCTCCCGCGTCTACAACGACCAGACCTCGGTCGACGGCGGGACCCTCGGTCTGTTCGTGGACGCGGTGGATATGGATCAGGCCTACCCGGCGGGAGTCATCTCCTTCCTCCAGAACCGCAACCGCAACTCCGGCGAGGGCTTCCGCGGCGCGCTCGGCTGGTTCAACCCGAACACCAGCGACGTCGAGATCACCCTCTACGGCTGGGCGACCGACGGAACGCTGCTCGGTTCGGAGACGGTGACCGTCAGCGGTCTCGAGCAGAAGCAGCAGTTCGTCAACTCAATCTGGCCGGCTCTGTCCGACTACGGCAACATGTACGTGACCTACGCGGCCGACGGCGACATCTTCGTCTACGGCACGATCACCGACAACGTCTCCGGCGACGGCACCTACATCCCCGCCGCACCGGGTAACTAGCTTCCGGTTCCTATCTCCAATCTCTTCCGTCCATACTCTTTTTTCCGCCCCGGTCCCCGCCGGGGCCATTTTTTGTCTGGAGTCGGTGTTCTACCATGTGGACATGAAGGGCAGGCGCCATTTCCTCCAGACGCGCGACCGGGCTGCTGTTCGCGGCCCTGGCCGGAATTGCGGTCGCGAGCTCGATCGAGAGGTGGAACGCCGTCGCGGAACAGGTTTCAGCTGAGGCCATCCGCCGCCACACGGTGGTCCTGGGTGGCGATGCCCTGGAAGGCAGGGCGCCCGGCAGCCGCGGCGGACGGATGGCGGCGGCCTACATCTCGGGCGAACTCGAGAAGCTCGGTGTCGAACCGCTGGGCGACGACGGTTCGTACTTCCAGCAGGTGCCCCTGGTGGGCAGCACTCCTTTGCCCGAAAGCCGTCTGACGATCTCGGGTCTGGGGGATCAGCGGGTTCTTGCCCTCGGCGAGGACTACCTCCTCCACACCACCGGGGCACAGACCTTGTTGCCGCGACCGACTCCCCTGGTTTTCGTGGGCTACGGCATCGTGGCCCCGGAATTCGATTACAACGATTACGCCGACGTCGACGTGCGCGGCAAGGCGGTGGTCTTCCTCGCTGGCGAGCCGGCTTCCGACGACCCGGACTACTTCGGGGGTGGTGAGCCGACAACCTATTCGGCAGTCGAGAGCAAAGTGCGGATGGCCCTCTCGCGAGGGGCGGTTGCCAGCGTGTTGGTGCCGGGCGGCGGTGTGGAGTGGGCCAGTCTGCAGCGGGAGTACGCCTTCGAACACCTCAGTCTCGCCTCATCGGTGCCGAGCCACCTCGCGATCCTGCTGCGTCCGGGCGTCGCCTCCAGCCTGTTTGATGACGCTCTTTTCGGTTTTGACCAGGTCGTGTCCATGGAACGGCGCCAGGTCCTGCGCTCGTTCCACCTGCCGGTGAATCTGAGATTCGAGGGCGAGTTCCGCGTTCGCTCCTTTTTCGCCGCCAACGTGGTCGGTTTTGTCCCGGGAGCGGGATCGAAAGTCGCCGGAGAATCGGTGGTGGTGTCCGCCCACTACGACCACCTGGGGTTGGGTCCGCCGGTTGCGGGCGATCCCATCTACAACGGCGTCATCGACAACGCCATCGGATGTGCGGGCCTGATCGAGCTGGCGCGGGTCGTGACCGCGGCGCCCGAGCGACCAAGGCGTTCAATCATCCTCCTCTTCACGACCGCGGAAGAGGAGGGCAACCTCGGAGCCCGTCATTTTCTCGACCACCCGCCAGTTCGACTGTCGTCGATGGTTGCCGACATCAACATCGACGGGCTCGCCTTCGCCGAGAGGGTCCTCAACGTTGTCGGCGTCGGCGCCGACTTGTCCGACCTCGGCACCATGCTCGAACGCGCGGCCGCGGCCCGCGGGCTCGCGGTCGGCAAGCCCGCAGAGCTGGCCCATGGACGACAGGCGTTCGAGCGCTCCGACCAGGCGGTGTTTGCCGAGGCGGGGATCCCGGCAATCCTCGTCAATGAAGGACTCGATTGGCGTACCACACCACGTGAGGCGGCCGTGGCGAAGACGCTGCGGTGGTTCGCCGCCCGCTACCACTCGCCATTCGACGATCTTTCGCAACCGCTCGACTTCGAGGCCGCCCGTGAGCATCTGGCCGTGATCGTGACGCTGACCGGGATGGTTGCCGACGCGTCGCTCGCCCCGGAGTGGCGACCGGGTGTCCCATACGCCTACCGGCGGCTGCTCACCCTCGCTGAAGAGGGCCGCGAGCCGTGAATATCCGTGCCGTGGTACCCGCGGCCCTGTGTGGACTTCTGGCGTGGGGTTGTGTGTCCATGCCGGAGAGCGCGGCCGATGCGGTCCGAGTCGTCGGCTCGGACACCATGCTCGAGCTCGATCGCCGTTTTGCGGAAGGCTTCATGCGAAGCCACCAAGGCCCGTGTCATCGTCGAAGGCGGCGGCAGCGGCGCCGGTATCGAAGCGCTGATCGCAGGCACCGCCTCGATCGCCGCGGCGTCACGCCCCTGTCGTCCGCCGAGGTGGCCGGTTGTATGAGAGTGCACCAGACCCTTGGAGTTCGATTCCTGGTTGCCCAGGACGCCTTGAGCATCTTCGTCAACACCGCCAACCCCGTCCGCGACCTCAGCCGGGAGCAGCTGCGGAGTCTGTTTTCGGGTGCCATCACAGACTGGAGCGAGGTCGGCGGCAGCCCGGGCACGGTGCAAGTGGTCGTCAGGCCTCCGAGTTCGGGGACCCACCGGTTCTTCCGGGATCACGTGCTGGCCGGCGGGCCGTACGCGACTTCCGCCGCGGCTGTGCCGACAACCCGAGGCGTCCTGGCGGCGGTCGCCGCTGACCCCGGGTCTATCGGCTACGGTGGACAGGCCTATCGCCTCGATGGAGTCGTCCAGTGCGCGGTGGATGGTTTCGAACCGTCCCCCGAAAACGTCGGCCGCGACCATTACCCTCTGACCCGGTACCTGGTCTTCTACACGACCCAACCACCCACCGGCACCGTCCGGGATTTCATCGACTGGTGTCTCAGCGAGGAAGGACAACGAGTGGTCGCGGACGTCGGCTATGTGCCGTTGTGGTCTCGCGGCCGTTAAGATCTCGACTTCATGCCGGCTTCACGAACGTAAATCTTAACACCAGCTTCACATCTCGCTCATACGCCGATTACCTCGCCTTCACATGATGCGGGCGGCGCACGGGGTTTGCGCCCATGAATGACGATCGAGCGAACCACTCGGGGGAGACGGCGATGAAAAGATGGACGGTGTGGGTCGCACTCTGCGCGCTCCTCGTGAGCGGGATCGCGGGACTGGGTGCACAGGAGGTCGAACTCGATCCGCTGCTTGCGCTGCTCGTCGAACAGGGCGTGATCACCATGGAACAGGCGTTGGCGGTCCAGGCCGAGTACGACCGGCGACGGGCGGCCGAACACGCCCGCCGGTGGCGGCGACTCCCCTGCCGGCCGCGACCGCCCCGCCACCGCCGCGGCGACGGTGCCGGAACAGGTCGCGGAGGCGCAGACCGCCGGGACCAAGACAGAAAAATGGTACGACCGCATCGACTTCAAGGGCGACCTGCGGTTGCGCGCCGAGTTCTTCAAGATCGACGGGATCTCGGACAACGATCGCCGGGAGAGATTCCGAGCACGCATCCGGCCCGGGATCTATACCAACGTCACGGATTGGATGAAGGTGGGTCTGCAACTGCGAAGCGGCGACCCCGACGATCCCGTCTCCGACAACAGCAGCTTCGACGGTGGGTTCGCGTTGATTCCCATCAATATCTCCGAGGGTTTTGTCCAGTTCGACGTCGCCAAGTCTCTTGATCTCACCCTGGGCAAGTTCGACCCCAAGAAGAAGTGGATCGTCACCGACATGCAGTGGGACGACGATGTGACCGTCGAAGGCGCCATGGAGGAGTTCAGCTTCGGGCCCCTCAAGATAAACCTCTATCAGTACCTGCTGGAAGAAGACAAGAAGACACGAGACGCCTATCTGTTGGGCGGCCAGGTCTACGGAGAGATCAGGACCGATTCCGTCGGTACATTTACCATCGGGGCCGGGTTCGACGACTGGGTCCGGCCGCAGATGGTGGCCGATCTCACCCTCGAGGACAAGCTCGGCGGCAACCCGGTGACCAACCTGCTCGACGATCAGGACCAACTGATCAGCGACTTCGAAATCGCCAATGTGTTCGCCACCTGGACCTGGGCCAAGAACGAGCGCTGGCCGGTGAAGTTCTCGGCCTTCGGCTACCTGAACACCGGCGCCCAGGGCCTCGGCAAGGAGTACGACACCGGGTACTTCCTGCGCCTCCAGGTCGGCGACTACAAGAAGAAGTACCAGATGATGTTCCGCGCCAGCCGCTACTACTCCGAGCCGGACGCTCTCTTCTACGTCTTCGCACAATCCGACACGATCTATGCATCGGACGTCGATGGCTACCGTTTCGACTTTCGCCTCGGCTTCGTCAAGAAGTCCTATTTCAATCTCACCTGGTACCACACCAAACCGGTGTACGCGTTGTTTCCGACCATGGACCGGTTGCAGGTGGACTACATCATCGCGTTTTAGGACCGCGTGGACTTCACGAGACCTTCATACACGGTGCCTATCTTCGACCGCTCGGGAACCATACCCTACACCAGGAACCACAAGGAGGAAGAAATGAAACTCTCGAAGATCTTTATCGGATCGGCCTTCGCCCTGATCGCCGCTCCTCTTGCTTTCGCTTCCAGCCCCACCCTCGACCCGGGTCTGCCCAAGTACACCAAGGTCGACGGCATCCGCGGCACCCTCAGCGCCGCGGGCTCGGACACCATGCTCGAGCTGCAGACCCTGATGGCCGAGGAATTCCGCAAACTCTACCCGCAGGTCAAGGTGCAGGTGGAGGGCAAGGGCTCGTCGACCGCGCCGCCGGCCCTGATCGAGGGCACCGTCCAGCTCGGCAATATGTCGCGCTCGATGAAGAACAAGGAGATCGACGCCTTCGAGGAGGCCTTCGGCTACGATCCCACCCGGTTCGACGTCGCCCTCGACACCCTGGCCGTCTTCGTCAACAAGGACAACCCCATCCAGTCGCTGACCATCGAGCAGGTGGACGCGGTCTTTTCCAAGACCCGCAAGTGCGGGGCGGCCGCCGACATCAGCACGTGGGGACAGCTCGGTGCGACCGCGAATTGGGCCACCGCTCCGATCTCGCTGTACGGCCGCAACGCCGCCTCGGGCACCTACGGCTACTTCAAGGACCACGCCATGTGCAAGGGCGATTACAAGGACACGGTCAAGGAGCAGCCGGGATCGGCCTCGGTCGTTCAGGGCATCGAGAAGGACCGCTACGGCATCGGCTACTCGGGCATCGGCTACGCCACGTCGGGCGTGCGCGCTGTGCCCCTGTCCCCCGCCGAAGGCCAACAGGCGGTGGCGGCCTCGTCCGAAAACGCGGCCAACGGCAGCTACCCGCTCGCGCGCTTCCTCCACATCTACGTCAACAAGGCGCCGAACAAGGATCTCGACAAACTCACCTCCGAGTACCTGCGGTTCATCCTCTCATTCGACGGTCAACGGGTCGTCATCAAGGCCGGCTTCGACCCCCTCGACGCGCAGACCGCGGCTGAACAACTGGCCAAGATCGGGAACTGACCTTGCGGTCCTTCCTCAGCGAACGCTCAAAGGACCGGGTGGCCACCGTCCTGATTCGGACCGGTGGCCTGCTCGTGATCCTCGTCGTGGTCGCGATCGTGGTCAACATCGGCGCCGAGGCGCTGCCGCTGTTTGCCCGGGCGACGACCGGCCCGGTGGAAGACGTCGCCGGGGCGCCGGGCGCACTTCTTGCGGGCAGCGATGCACGGCGCGAGTTGGTGTGGACGCTCGGCGCCGACGGCCGGGTCGTCTTTGACGACCCGGACACCGAGGCGCTGGTTCTCAGCGACGGCGACCAGGGCGCGCTGGTGGCGGCGGACCAGGAGATTCACGGCGTGATCTCGCTCCTCACCGAGAACGGCGCGGCGAAGGTGGGCCGATTGCGATTCACCGACACCTGGGTCGGCGATGAGCGCACCACCGCCGCGAGGTGGCGAGCCTCCACCGATGAGCTTTTTCTGACTGCGGGCGACTGGGTCGGCGTGACGGCCAACGGCGATGAAGACGGCAACGTCGTGCTGGCCGCCTGGGACGGCGGTGGCCGTCTGGACCTGTGGTCGTGGGACGGCGACGACGAGGCGTGGGAGCCCCTACCGACTCCGGGTCGAGTGGTCGGGGCGGCCGGGGTTGCGGTGGCGGAGGGCCTCCAGGCACTGGCGGTGGTCGACACCGCCGGCGGACTTCACCTCTACCGCCTGCCGGGTCTGGAGGCGGTCGAGGTCATCGGGGTCGACGGGCCGGTCGCGGCCGCCCGCTTCCTCATCGGCGGGGGATCGTTGGCCGCGGCCGGCCGCGACGGATCGGTCGGCGTGCTGCTCGAGATCCCGCGCGTCAAGGTCGTGAACAACGGACGGCGTGCGTTGAACGTCGGAGGTCTCACGATCGGCCCCGATGAGGCGGCTCTGGTCGCCGACAACGAGGTCGGATCGAAGCTGGCTTCGCGCGCCGATGTCGTCCTGGAGTCGGCGCCGTCGCGGTGGCGGCGGGTTCGGGACCTCGCCGGAGTCGCCGGCGTGCCGACCGTGATCGCACCGGAGGACCGGCGACGCGGTTTTGCGGTCGGGACGAGCGAGGGATGGGTGGCGCTCTACTATTCGACTTCCGCCCGGCGCCTGCTCGAAGATCGCTGGACGACCGACGCGATCACAGCCCTCACCGTTGATCCCAAGGGCGATGGGGCGGTGGCGGTGGCGGGCGGCGAGGTCCTGCGCCGTTCGATCGACAACCCTCACCCCGAGATCAGCCTCCGCACCCTCTTCCTGCCGGTGTGGTACGAAGGCTACGCGGCGCCGCGGTTCGTGTGGCAGTCCACCGGCGGCTCCGACGCTTTCGAGCCCAAGCTCAGCCTGTGGCCGCTGATCTTCGGGACCCTCAAGGCGACCCTGTACGCCATGCTGTTCTCGGTGCCGTTGGCTCTGATGGCCGCGGTCTACGTTTCTCAGCTCGCGCCGACCTGGCTGCAATCGACCGTCAAACCGACCATCGAATTGATGGCCGCAGTGCCGTCGGTGGTCGTGGGCTTCCTCGCCGCGCTGTGGCTCGCCCCCCGTCTGGAGGCCGCGCTGCTGGCGGTCATGTTGGCTGCGATCGGTCTCCCGCTGGTGGTGATTCTCTCACTCGCCGCCTGGCGGCTGGTTCCGGCGCCGCTGCGGCGGCGGCTTCCCGACGGCGTCGAGTTGGTGGTGCTGCTGGGCGCCGGTGCCGCCGTCATGGCTGCGGCCGCCGCGCTGGCGGGACCGATCGAGGTCCGCCTCTTCGGCGGTGACTTGCAACGCTGGCTCTTCACCGAATGGGGGCTGCGCTACGACCAGAGAAACGCCGTCGTGGTCGGTCTCGGTCTCGGTTTTGCGGTCATCCCGGTGATCTTCACCATCGCCGAGGACGCCTGCTCGGCGGTGCCCCGGGCCCTGGTCAACGCGAGCCGGGCCCTCGGCGCCACCCGCTGGCAGACGGCCTTGAAGCTGGTGGTGCCCGCCGCCAGCCCGGGACTCTTCGCGGCGGTGATGTTGGGGCTCGGCCGGGCTGTCGGCGAGACCATGATCGTCCTCATGGCTGCCGGGAACACCCCGGTGCTCGATCTGTCGCTTTTCAACGGCATGCGGACGATGTCCGCGGCGATCGCGGTCGAGATCCCCGAGGCGCCCGTCGGAGGCACCCTGTTCAGAGTGCTCTTTCTCACCGGCATCCTGCTCTTCGCCTTCACCATGGTCCTCACGACCGCCGCCGATCTGGTCGGCAGTTACTTGAGAAAGCGCTATGCGCGGTTCTGACGCCGCCACACCCGCCGTGGCCGGCACCCGACACGGTCTCCCGTCCGGGATCGCCGGTGTGTGGACGACGGCGTTGGCAACCCTCGCCGTGCTCGCGATGCTGGCGGCTCTTCTTTGGATCGTGGCGGTCAACGCCTTCGGTTGGTTCTGGCCGGCCCGGGTCACCGAGCTCGAACTGGCCGACGGTTCGACGCGGATCGGCATCGTCGTCGCTCGGGAGGAGCGCCCGGTCGAGACCGGTGAGGAGCGTGCGGTGAAACACCGCCTCCAGCTCAAGACCGGCAACCGCGAGCTCACCGGGGCGGATTTCTCGTGGGTCGACGAGAGCGAGATCGTCGGCCGCTCCAACCCCGGCGATCTGGTGCGGGTGGTGCGCACGGAGTACGGCGACGCCTTCGGTCGCATCACGGCGACCGTGGCGGCCGACGGACACTCACTGGATGCGGCCTCCGAGGCCGAGGTCGGCGAGTTTCTGGAGCAGGGAGAGCGGTGGCGGCGCGAGCGGCAGCGGCTGGAAAAGGAGCGCGAGCACCTCCGGAGACCCCTTTCCGAACTCGAGGAGCAGCTCGATACGGCGGAACGTTCCACGCGGGCCGAAACTCCGGACGGCCTCGCGCGTCGAGCCGAGCTCGAGGCCGCCGTGGAGCGGACGGCAAACCAGCTCTCCCAACAGCTCGATGCGCTCCAGCTCGAGATCGACGACCTCGGTCGGCTGATGCGCGAAGCCCGGTTGGTGCTGAGTTCGGGGGCGGAGACCATCGAGGTGCCACTGGGCAATGTTCTCGAGGTCCGGTGGCCCAATCGACCGGGGTTCACGCGTCGCGCTGCCCAGGCGGTACGTGAAGGCGTACTCTTTCTTTTCACTGAACCGCGAGAGGCCAACACCGAGGGCGGCGTTTTCCCCGCCCTCTTCGGAACAGTGCTGTTGGTCCTCCTGATGAGCGTGGCGGTGGTGCCTCTGGGGGTGGTGACGGCGGTCTACATGACCGAGTACGCGCGCCCGGGGATCCTCCTGCGTCTGGCCAACCAGGCCGTCAACAACCTCGCGGGGGTGCCCTCCATCGTTTTCGGGATGTTCGGCCTCGCGTTCTTCGTCTACGAGGTGGGCGGCGCCGTCGACACCGCGTTCTTCGCCGACCGGTTGCCGACACCGACCTTCGGCACGGGGGGGTTGTTGTGGGCGTCGCTGACTCTCGCCATCATGACGGTCCCGGTGGTGGTGGTGGCGACCCGCGAAGGGTTGATGGCGGTGCCCCAGAGCTGGCGCGACGGCTCGCTGGCCCTCGGCGCCACCCGCTGGCAGACCCTCAAGAAGATCATCCTGCCGGCGGCCATGCCGGGCATCCTCACCGGTCTGATTCTGGCGGTCAGCCGGGCCGCCGGCGAGGTGGCGCCGCTGATGCTCACCGGCGCGGTCAAGCTGGCGCCGAGCCTGCCGGTGGACGGCGTGCCGCCCTTTCTCCACCTGCAGCGGAAATTCATGCACCTCGGCTTTCACATCTACGATGTGTCCATGCAGTCGCCCAACGTCGAGGCTGCCAAACCCATGGCCTTCGCGACCACCCTGGTGTTGCTCGCCCTGGTGGTGCTCTTGAACCTGACGGCAATCATCGTGCGTCGTCGCCTGCGGCGAGCGTACAGAGGACAGGTTGTGTAATGGAAACTCCACAGCATACGATCGAAAGCAACGGCAAGAGGACGGGCCCGGGGACGACCGTCTCGGTCGTGCCATCCAACTCGCGGGCGGAGGAGTACTCGACCTCGGACAACGCGCTCGAGACCCGGGGCCTCCACCTCTGGTACGGCGAGACGCACGCCCTCAAGGGCATCGACCTCGGCATGCCGGCGCGCCGGATCACCGCCCTGATCGGTCCCTCGGGGTGCGGCAAATCGACCTACCTCCGCTGCTTCAACCGGATGAACGACATGATCGAGGGCGTACGGGTCGAGGGCCGGGTCAGGGTGGAGGGGGTCGACATCTTCAGCCCGGACATCGACCTCGAAAGCCTCCGCCAACGCGTGGGGATGGTCTTCCAGAAGTCCAACCCCTTTCCGATGTCGATCCGCGAGAACATCAGCTACGGCCCCCGCATGACCGGCGTACGCGGCCGCGGTCGTCTCGACGACCTGGTGGAAAAATCTCTCCGCCAGGCCGACCTCTGGGAGGAGGTCCGGGACCGGCTCGACAACTCGGCTCTCGATCTTTCCGGGGGCCAGCAGCAGCGGCTGTGCATCGCCCGCGCCCTCGCCAACGAGCCGGATATCCTGCTCCTCGACGAACCGGCGTCGGCCCTCGACCCGATCTCCACCGCCAAGATCGAGGAGACCCTGCTCCAGCTCAAACAGAACTACACGATTGTCATCGTCACCCACAATCTGCAGCAGGCGGCGCGGATCGCCGACCTCACGGCCTTCTTCATGCTCGGCGAACTGGTCGAGGTCGACGACACCACCACCATGTTCACCAACCCGAAGCAGAGAATCACCGAGGAGTACATCACCGGACGATTCGGTTAACCAAGACGAACTCTGAGATAAGCTCCTAGGAGACCACAGATGCACCGGCAATTCGAAATAGAGCTCGACGAAATCAAACGCACCATCCTGTCGATGGCGGGGCTGGTCGAAAAATGTCTGGACGACGTCTCCGCGGCGCTCGCCGACCAGGACAACGAACTGGCCGAGGCGGTCATCGCCATGGACGAGGAGATCGACCAGTGCGAGGTCGAGATCGACCGGTTGGCGACCGAGTTCATCGCCCGCCACCAACCCACCGCCACCGATCTGCGGTTCGTCATCGTCGCCATCAAGCTCGGTCCCGAGCTCGAACGTATCGCCGACAACGCGGTCAATATGGCGGAGCGGATCCTCCACCTCTCCAAGTACCCCCTGGTCAAACCCCTGATCGACCTGCCGCGGATGCTCGGTCTCGCGCACGCCATGGTCTCCGACGCCATCGCCGCGTACGTGGCTCGCGACGGCAAGGCGGCGCGCGACGTCATCCGCCGGGACGACGAGGTCGATGCGCTGTATCTGCAGATTTTCCGCGAGCTCCTGAGCTACATGATCGAGGACCCCAAAACGATCTCCCGTGCCATCGATCTCATCTTCATCGCGCGCTATGTGGAGCGGATCGCCGATCAGGCCACCAATATTGCGGAGGAGGTCGTCTACCTGGTCGAGGCGAAGCCCATCCGCCACGTCTACCCGATTCCCGAGAGCCTGTGAGATGGTCCGCGAGCGCCTGACCCTTGTCGAAGACGACCCCGATCTCGCGGCGTCCCTGACTCTGGCGCTCGAACGCGACGGCTTCGAGGTCTCGCGCTTTGCGACCGGCCGTGCGGGCCTCGAAGGCATTCTCGAGAGCCCCCCCGATCTGGTGCTGCTCGACCTCAACCTCCCCGACCTCGACGGGCTCGGGGTGTGCCGGGAGATCCGGGGCACCACGGCGGTGTCCGATCTGCCGATCATCATCCTCACCGCGCGGGTGACCGAGAGCGATCGCGTTCTCGGGCTCGACCTCGGGGCCGACGACTACATCACAAAGCCCTTTTCGCTGCGCGAGCTCAAGAGCCGCATCCGGGCCCTGCTGCGGCGGCGGAGTCTCGACGGCGGGGTGCCCGAGGACGAGTACGAAGACACGCGGCTCCACATCTCCCGCGGCGCGATGGAGATCCTGCTCGACGGTCAGCCCGTCCGCCTCACCATGCGGGAGTTCGAGCTCTTGTGGTACCTGGTCACGACGCGGCCGCGCGTCGCCTCGCGCGAGAGCATTCTCGAACGGGTGTGGGGGCTGTCGAGCGACATCGAGACACGAACCGTGGATGTCCACGTGCGGGCACTCCGCAAAAAGCTCGGGTCCGTAGTCGTCGAGACCGTCATCGGCGCGGGCTATCGTTTTCGCGGCTACCCATGAAACGCCGCCGGCACCTCCTGACCGCCTTTTTCGCAGGGCTGCCGCTGTTGGTACTCGTGCTGGTTGGAAGCGGGGGCCGGGGTGCTGTTTCAACCGGCCTGATGGTTGTGCTGTGGGCTGGTGCGATGTTCGTCATGGAGGCCGTGACCTGGCGAATGTTGGCGGCGCCGGTGCGCGAGATCATGCGCGATCTCGGCGTCGACACCGCACACGAGGCCCGTGCGGCGCTGCAGAGTTTGCGGTCGAGCGCCGTCAGCTGCGAATCCGAGCGAGCGGAGATGAAGTCGCTGCTCGAGGACCTTACATCCAGCCTCGGCGATGGTTTATTGGTGGTTTCATCGGGGCTCGAAATCCGTTTGATCAACCGGGTGGCGCGGCGCTTCTGCGGCGTGGAAACAGTCGCGCTCGGAACCCACCTGTTGGAGATCCTCCGCAACCCGGGCGCGGTCCGGGCGGTGGAGAGTGCGGTTGCGGGCGAGGCCACTGACGCGGTGATCATCGAAAACCGCCGTGGTCTGTGGGAGGTCCACGCCTTTCCGGTTCGCGGTGGCGGGGCGGTCGTGCTGCTCACCGACGTGGGTCTGGTCCGCCGCGCCGCCGAACTGCGCCAGCGCTTCGTCCAGGACCTCTCGCACGAGTTGCGCTCGCCGCTGACCGTGCTGCGGACGACGGTGGAGGCCCTCGAGGACGAGGTCGATCCGCGTCTCGCCGCGATGCTGGTGCACCAGGTGGAACGTCTCGACCGTCTTACCGTGGAGCTGTACGACCTCGCAACCATCGAGGCCGGGCAGATGGAGCTGCAGCTCGAAAACCTGCCGGTCGCGAGCACGGTGGATGAGGTGGTGAGGGACCTGCGGCCGGAGGCCGAGCGGGCGGGGGTCAACGTCCGAGTCAACGCCGACGATGACCTCAGGTGCTGGTGCGACCGGCGCGGTCTTTACCGGATCCTGCGCAACCTCATCGACAACGGCATCAAGTACAACCGCCCCGGGGGCTGGGTCGAGGTCAGGGGCTACAGCGACGAGGGCGTTCCCGTATTCGAGGTCGAGGACAACGGCGAGGGAATCCCGGCGGCCGAGCTCAAGGCTGTTCTGCAGCGCTTCTACCGCGTCGATCGTGCACGGACGCCGGGCGATGGCGGCCTCGGTCTCGGTCTGGCCATCGTCAAGCACATGGTGCAGGCCCTCGGCGGCAGCCTCGATCTCGATTCGCGGGAGGGCGTCGGCACCACGGTGACCGTGCGCCTCCTGCCGCTGCCGGACGAAGACTCGTAGTCACTCGTCGTCGGTCAGGGTTCCCAGGCCGCCCGAGAACATCTTGAACGCCTTGCCGAGCATCCCGATGCTGACCAGGAAGCCGTACAGGAGCAGGAGAAGTGTGAAAACTCGGGGGGCCAGGGCGCTCCACCTTCCGATCCTTGATTCAGTCGAGCCTCGAGTCGAGTCGGTTGGCGTCATCGCCTGAAGAATCTCCTACCCACCGGCCATCGACGGCCGGTCGCGGCCACCGCATGGTAGCAGCCTCTGTCCTGTGACGGGCAGGCCTTTCAGGCCGAGAGTGCTGGGATCGAAGGCGGCGCTGTTTCCGTTCTCCTGGCCCGGTCTGAACGGATCGTCGAAGACCGACAGGAGACTCTGGGTCTGCTCGGCGATCTTGAGGCAGTCCCAGGCCAGCGAGTAGGAGAGGATGCTCAGGCGGGTCTTCGACGAGTTGTCCTGGATGCGCCGGATCTGGTTCTGGTCGAACGCTTCCACCAGCCCTTTCAGCTCTCCGGTGAGGTCGGAGATCGCATCGACATTCGGTTTGGCCTTCAGGGACATGGCCTCCGAGGTCCGATCGAGGATCTCGAAAACGATGTGCGCCATGCGGTCGAGTTCCTCGATCTGGCTCGGCAGCAGACCCGGAGTGCTGGTTGACGACGTGAACGTAGGCCCGCATGACGACGTCCCGGACGCTCTCGCTCATCTCCTGGAGCGAACTGATGGTCTTTGCAAACCGCGCGGTCTCGGCGGTCGTGTTCTGGCGGCCGAGCAGACGCAGGACCTTGAAGATGTTGGCGGCGATGATGTTGGACCACCGCTGGAGTTCGCGCTGCCGCTCGCGCGCGACCTTGATGGTCGGGCGGTCAAGGGTGAAGAGGCCCCTGAACGCCGTGTCGAGGATCTCTCGGACCTCGTGCAGGAAGATCGAGGTGTGCTCGAAGGTGGTGCGGGCCGCCGCCTGTGCGTCGGTGATCTTGCGCAGGTTGAAGACGTCGAGGGCCTTCTCCTCCTTCTCGCGGACCTTGTGGACGCGATGCGTGCCGACCAGGAGCGCGACCGCGAGAACGCCGATGCGAAGATCACCGCCAGGGCTTCGCCGAAGTAGATGGCGACCGCAAAGACCGCCGCCACCGTAAAGGCCATCATGGCGGTGAAGAACCAACCGCCGATGACGGCGAGCACTCCGCTGACCCGATAGACTGCGCTCTCCCGGCCCCATGCCTGGTCCGAAAAGGACGTGCCCATGGCCACCATGAAGGTGACGTAGGTGGTCGACAGGGGCAGTTTCAGCGATGTCGCCAGCGAGATCAGAGCGCTGGCCACCATCAGATTGACCGCGGCACGCACCAGGTCGAACGAGGGCACGGTGCCGTCGGCCGCGGGTTTGGGTCGATACTGCGACCGGTCGAGACGGCGGTTCGCCCACTTGCGGATCGGGAGCGGGGCAAGGCGCGAGGCGATCTCGAAGATCGAGGAAACCAGCCGCACGATGGAGCGGGACAGCCCGGTCGATTCGAAGCGTTCGTACCCCTCCTCCTGGCGGCCGAGCCGGACCTCGGTGCGGGTCACGGTGCGCGCCTTGCGGGAGACCCAAAGGGTGACGACCATGATGACGCCGGCGAGCAGGAGGAAGATGGTGTTGGAGTGAACCGGTTGGGTCAGCGCCTCCATGGTCGCCGTCAGTGGGTTGGCGGTGGCGCTGGCCACGACGTAGGCGCTGAGACCGGCGAGAGGAACACCGATGAAATTGACGAGATCGTTGGCGGCAAAAGCCATCGCGAGAGCGAAGGTGCCGACCAGGACCACCACCTTGAGGGCGTTGACCCGCGCCGCCACCATCAGGAACTGCAACAACAGGGCAGACACCGCGAAGGATGCAAAGAGAATCGTCCCGGTATGGGTCTTGATCCACGACAGCGTTTCGGGGGTGATGAAGGAGGCCCCTTTGGCGCCCTTGATCAGGATGAAATAGGTGATGGCGGCCAGCGCCGCCCCGCCCCACAGGGCGCCGTATCTCTTGAGGCGTTTTTCGAAGTCGAAGGTGAAGAGCAGGCGGGTGGCGATCTGGACAACGGCGCCGACCGCGAACGCGATCACCACCGACAGGAGGATTCCGGAGATGATGGCCAGGGCCTTCGATGTGTTGATGTAGGTGACCACGTCGGCGACGCTGGCCCCGGCCGCGGCGATCTTGAGCAGCGAGACGGCGACCGCTGCACCGAGCAGCTCGAAGACGATCGAAACCGTGGTCGAGGTCGGCAGCCCGAAGGTGTTGTAGAGGTCGAGCAGGATGATGTCGGTGAGCATGACGGCGAGGAAGATGGTCATCAACTCCGGCATGGTGAAGAACTGGGGGTTGAAGATGCCCTTGCGCGCCACCTCCATCATGCCGCTCGAGAACGTCACCCCGGCCAGCATGCCGAGGCTGGCGATGATCATGATGACCTGGCGCGGGGCGACCTTCGAACCGATCGACGAATTGAGGAAGTTGACCGCGTCGTTGCTGACGCCGACGACGAGGTCGGAGATGGCGAGGGCAAACAAGACGACGATTGCGAACTCGAACATGGTCACCTCGATCGATGAAGTGGTGCGACCCCAGTTCGTCGGAGCCCGACGGCGCGATTCTACAGGGTACGGGCTGACCTGTCGCCCCGGATCGGCGCCGCGCTCGTATTTCATCGAAACGGGCATTTTGCTAGGCTCTGACCGTGCGAATCATCGTCAATCCGGCGGCCGCTGGCGGCCGCCTCGGTCGCGAGTGGCCGCAGCTGGAGCAGCAGCTGGCCGGATGGGGGCTCGAGGCGGAAACGATTTTCACCGAAGCTCCCGGTCACGCGACGGAACTGGCATTTGCGGCCGCGAGCGACGGCGTGGAACGCATCGTCGTGGCGGGCGGCGACGGCACCGTGTGCGAGGCGGCGGAGGGACTCCACCGCGCGGGGCGCGGTGAGATGGCGATGCTGCCGCTCGGTACCGGCAACGACGGTGCGCGGACGCTCGGTGTGCCGTTGGACCTCGAAGATGCGGTTCGCGCCGCCGTCAACGGCCGCATCAGCGCGGTTGATCTCATCCGTGTCGGCGACCGCGTGGTGCTGAACGCCATCGGCGTCGGTTTGACCGGCGACATCAACGACCGCGCTGCCTCGATCAAGTGGGTGCGCGGGATCGCGGTGTACCTCGCGGCCGCCGTTTGGGCGCTCTTCCGCTATCGCATGCAGACGGTACGAATGGTCACCGACGGGCAGGAGTATCAGGGCTCGATGGTGATCCTGGCGGTCCACGGCGGCCCCACCACCGGTGGTGGCTTTGCCCTTACCCCGGCGGCGGTGATCGACGACGGCCTGTTCGACGCCTGTCTGGTGCCCGAGGTCGGGGTCGCCGGAAGGCTGGCGCGCCTTGTTGCAGCGATGAAAGGCACTCTCGGAGGCAAGACCGGCACCCTCGAGGTGCAGGCGCCGTGGCTCGAGCTCCACTTCGAGAGCCCGCTGCCGGCCCACCTTGACGGCAACTCGGTGACCCTTCAGCCGCCGATGGTGCGCTTCGAGGTCCTCCCCGGCGCGCTGAAAGTCGTCGTTCCGGCGCAGTAGGACCATAGTTGCCCGCGGATGACGCAGATTGACGCAGATCCATCGCACCGTCGCAACCACGAAGACACAAAGACGCAAAGCCGTCACAAAGGCCACGGCCTCGGAATTCAACGCAAAGGCGTGGATCCTGAAGGAACGAGATTGCCTGAAGTGACCGGCGGAACGGCCGGCGATGAGGATCGCCGGCCACCGGTGAGTCGACCGTCCGTTCCGGATGCAAGCATCCGGTCCGGACGACCGCCCCACCGGCAACGCGCCTGCGGCGCGCCGGTTCCGCCTGGGCATTTCTCATGATGTGGATCCGTAGGGTGGGCTTCAGCCCACCATCAGAGTCGTCCACGTGTGGGATGACTCCAAACGCCCCGTTTCGACCCTGAAGGTGGGCCGAGGCCCACCCTACCTCCGGACAGCCTTGGGAGGAGCCCGCGGAAACGAGTCGCGTGCGGCGGCGGTGTCAACGTTGCAACGTTGAAACGTTCCAACGTTTCGACACTGAGCACCCGAGTGCTCCAGTGTGGGTGGAACCACCCTGGTACCTGTCAACGCCGCCGCCATCAGCATCGTCGTACTACCATGTTGCGAGCTGGAGCCATGGATCCTTCTCGAATCGATCGTGGTGTCGACGGACGACGCGCTCGTCTTGCGGGCGCGCAACGGTGATCGTGAGGCCTTCGGCGAGCTCGTAGAACGCCACCAACGCCGGGTGTGGATGGTGTGCCGCCAGTACGTCGGGGTCGACGAGGCCGATGCCGCGGCGCAGGACAGCCTGGTCAAGGCCTTTACCGGGATGCGAAATTTCGACGGTCGTGCCGCCTTCTCCACCTGGTTGACGCGGATCGCGATCAACACCTGTCTCGATCAACTCCGCCGCCGGCGCCGCGAGCTCCTGGTCGACGACGCGGTGGACGACGATGAGAACAGCGGTCCCGCCCTCCAGGTGGCCGACACCCAGGCGGGTCCGGAAGATCGCAGCATGCAGCAGCAGGCGCTGCGCACGCTTGCCGAGCGGGAGCGCGATCTGCCGCCGCGGCAGCTGGAGATCTTCCGCCTGCGCTTCTATGCGGACATGGAGCTCGAGGAGATCGCGGACGCCCTCGGCGTGCACGTGGGAACGGTCAAGACGCAGCTGCACCGGGCGGTGCACCGGCTGCGCCAGGAGTTGGGAGCCTACAGATGAAGACGCATTTGACGGATGACGAAGTGACGGCTGCTGTCGCCGGTCTCGAGGGACCCCAGGAGGCGGCAGAACACCTGTCGTCGTGTGTGAGTTGTCGCCAGGAGGTGGCCGAGCTGCAGCGGTTGATCGCCGACCGCCGCCGGGGCATGGAGGCGGAGTTCCCGGACTGGCAGCGGCAGCGTCAGGAGGTCATGGCGCGTCTGGCGGATCGAGCGACGGTCCATCGCATCTCCGCACGGAGCTGGTTGCGTCCGTTCCTGGCCGCGGCTGCGGCGCTGGTGGTGGCGGTCGGGGTGGGGCTGTTGATGCCCCACGGGGCCGCGACCCCGCCGGCCACAGACGACCTGGCAGTCGAGCAGATCCTGGCCGAGGTGGACGCGGTGCTGGCCGACGACTCGCTGCCGGGTTTCGAGTCCATCGACCTCGGCGTGGATGATCCGGAGAGTTACTTTGAAAACGGGGCGTCGTGAACGGGCGGAACTGGAGATGATCATGAAGAAGTTTCTGATTGTATGTGCGTTACTGACCGCGGTTCTGCCGGCTGGCGGCGCAGGAGTTCGAGCTTCCGCCGGGCAAGTGGTGGGAAGATCAACGCCTCGTCCGAACGGTTCGGGCTCGCTGCTGAACAGCAGCAGCAGATCCGGGACCTGGTCTACGACGGTGCGCGCCGGATGATCGACCTCAAGGCGGCCGTCGATCGCAGCGGCCTCGACCTCGCCGAAGTGGTCAACAGCAGCGACTTCGATCCGGAGGCGGTGAGGGCGGCCTACGCCGTATTTCAGACCGCGCGCCAGAAACTGGAGAACGAGCGCTTCGAGATGCTGCTCGAGGTGCGGCAGGTGCTGACCAACGAGCAGTGGCAGAAGCTCCAGGAGCTGAAACGCCGCATGCAGCAGAACCGAGGTCAGCAACGACGCCCGGGGCAGCGCCCGCAGGGCGAGAGCACCGCCGGGCCGCTGGGATGCAGGGTCACAGGATCCAGGGTTCACCGACTTCCGCACTCGCTGCCCGTGAGGAGCCACCTTCAACATTGTTTGCCCGAGTCGCGGGCCCGACGAGCATGATCGTGCGTCCTACGATATTGAAAATGGCACCTCGCGCCTGCATCGCGTGCCGAATCCTGCATCCTGCATCCTGCATCCAGGCCGGCCGAAGGCCGGCCGGTTTCTGTTGACAGCAAACGACCTGTCTGGTACAAGTAACGCCCCTTTGTGTTGGGGAGAGGTGTGGAATGACTGATTACGCGATTGTTGAACACGGCGGCAAACAGTACCGGGTGAGCCCGGGCGACGAGCTGGTTGTCGAACGCACGCAAGCCGATCTCAAAAAGGGCGACGACCTGCGTCTTCGATCGGGTGATGCTGGTGAGCCAGGGCGAGGCCGTCCGCGTGGGCCAGCCGGTGGTTGACGGCGCGTCGGTGAAGAGCCAGGTCGTGGCGCCGGTGCGTGGCGATAAAATCATTGTCTTCAAGAAGAAACGCCGCAAGGGCTACAAAAAGACGCAGGGGCACCGGCAGGACTACTACCGGGTCCGCGTCGAGTCCATCAAGGCCTAGGGGGAGCATCATGGCGCATAAAAAAGGACAGGGCTCGAGCCGCAACGGTCGTGACTCAAACGCCCAACGTCTCGGCACCAAGGTCGGTGACGGCCAGACGGTGACGGCCGGGACCATCCTGATTCGTCAGCGTGGCACCCGCTTCAAGCCGGGCCTCAACGTCATGCGCGGCGGCGACGACACGCTGTTCGCCACCGCCCACGGACAGGTCAAGTTCCAGAACCGGGGCCGGCTCGGCCGGTTCATCAACATCGTGGCCAACTGATCTCGAAGACACCCACCATGACAGTCAGATCCGAGCGACACCGCGCACCTGCGTGGCGTCGTCGTGATGCCGCTGCGGAGAAGTCGGATGCTGATCGATTCTGCCACGGATCAAGGTGCGGGCGGGTGCCGGCGGCAACGGCTGCGTCTCCTTCAGGCGTGAGAAGTTCGTCCCGCGCGGGGGTCCGAACGGCGGCGACGGCGGCAGCGGCGGCAACGTGGTTCTCGAGGTCGACGAGGGCCTCAACACGCTGCTCCACCTCCACCACCGGCGGCTGGTCAAGGCCGAGCGCGGCCACAACGGCCGCGGCTCGAACAAGACCGGCGCGGGGAGTCCCGACGAGGTCCTTCCGGTGCCACCCGGAACCGTGGTGCGAAACGCGGAGACCGGCGAGGTGCTCGGCGATCTCGTGGAACCCGGGCAGCGGCTCATCGTGGCGAAGGGCGGCCGCGGCGGTCGCGGCAACGCCCGTTTTTCGAGCTCCACCAACCGCGTGCCGCGGACCGCAGAGGATGGCCAACCGGGCGAAGAGATCGAGCTCGACTTCGAGCTCAAACTGCTGGCCGATGTCGGTCTGGTGGGCCTTCCCAACGCGGGCAAGTCGACCCTGCTGTCGCGGCTGTCGGCCGCTCGCCCCAAGGTGGCGGACTATCCCTTTACCACCGTCGAGCCGCACCTCGGTGTGGTCGCGAGCCCGGATGACGAGCTTCGCACCCTGGTGATGGCCGACATCCCCGGGCATCATCGAAGGCGCCCACCACGGCGCCGGGCTCGGCACCCAGTTTCTCCGCCACGTGGAACGCTGTCCGGTCCTTCTCCAGTTGGTCGACCTCTCCGGCGATGAGGCGGCGGCGGCCGGAGTTGATACCATTCGGGGAGAGCTCGAGGCCCACGAGGCGCCGCTCGAGAATCGACCGTGGGTCCTGGTGGGCACGAAGATCGATGCGGTGGCGGATCGCGAGCACGCGCTCGCCGATCTCGAGGCCGTGGCAGAGGGCCACGGTGTTCGCTGGACCGCGATTTCGGCGGTGACCGGCGAAGGCATCGACCAGCTCGTGCGGATGCTGCTCGAAAATGTAGAGGAGGCCGAGGAAAACGCCATGACACGGCGCATCGCGATCTACGGAGGAAGCTTCGATCCTTTCCACCTCGGCCACCTGGTGCCGACCGTGAGGGCGCAGGAGACCTTTCGCTTCGAGGCCGTGTACTTCGTGCCCGCGGGATCGCCGCCGCACAAGAACTCCGGCCCGCTGACCGCGGTCACCCACCGGCTGGCGATGGTGGCGATGGCCACCCTGCCCTACGACAACTTCTTCACCTCCGACGACGAGGTCTTTGCCCCGCAGCCGACCTACTCGGTGGAGACCGTGCATCGCTTTCGCGACCGTTTTCCCGATGCCACCCTCTACTTCATCCTGGGGTCCGACTCCTTTTCGCAGATCGCCACGTGGGACCGGTGGGAGGAACTGGTGGACTCGGTTCACCTGGTGGTGCTGCACCGGGCCCACATGTGGGACGACGAGCTCGCAAGCAAGGTGCCGCAGCGCCTGCTCGGTCGAATGCAGGAGGTTGAGGTCTTTGCCGAGGTCCCGGACCCCGGCGAGCTGACCGTCTACCTCCTCAACCACGAGCCCTTTCCCATCTCCGGGACCTCGATCCGCACCCGCCAGAGCCGGGGTCTGCCGATTCGCGAGCTGGTTCCCCACGAGGTCCACTCCTATATCGAGAAGTACGGCCTGTACGGGCCCACCGGTGAAAGTGATGCCTCATGACGGACCTTGACACCATTTCGACGCTGCGGACCGCCGCGCGCGCCGCCGCCGACAAAAAGGCCTTTCAGATCGTCGGTCTCCAGATCTCCGCGCTCTCCTCGTACGCCGACGGCCTCCTCATCTGCTCCGGCGGCAGCGACCGCCAGGTGGCCGCGATCGCGGACGAGGTGCAGCGCCAGCTCCGGGACCACGGCCGCAAGCCCCTGCACGTGGAAGGCGAGCGCCGCGCCGAGTGGGTCCTGATGGACTACGGCGACGTGGTGATTCACGTCTTTACCGAGGACCGCCGGGCCTACTACGGTCTCGAGAACCTGTGGGGCGACGCGCCGCGGCTCGACGCCGAAGCTGCTCGAGGTCGGCACGAGCGACGCTCCGTGAGGGTGCGGGTGGCGTGGCTCGGCCGACCGTCGGCGAGCCCCTATGAAGAACAGGTGGAGACCTACCGCAAGCGGGTGGCGAGCCGGTGGCCGGCCGAAGATCGGCCGTCGCGGCCGACCAGCGGCGGGCGCGCCCGCGACCCCGAACGGGCCATGCGTCTCGAAACCGAGGCCCTCGAGCGTCAGTGTGAGCCGGGTTGGCGGGTGGTGGCGCTCGATGAGCGGGGCCGGTCCCGCGGCAGTGAGGATCTGGCGACGTGGCTGGCGGGCCTCGAGGACGGCGGGACACCGGGGGTCGTGTTCGCCGTCGGCAGCGATCTCGGTCTCCACAAGGCATTTTCCGACCGTGCGGACGAGCGACTGTCGCTGAGTGCGATGACGCTGCCGCACCTCCTGGCGCGCCTGGTGTTGTGGGAACAGCTCTATCGCGCCACCCAGATCCTCGGAGGTGGTGCCTATCACCGGGTCGTAATACAATGAGGAACGGTCGCTCATCGGAGTACGTGGCCGCAAGGTTGTGAGCGGCGTTCAGCCGCATGACAGAGGAGCAACGAATGAACAAGAGACAGCTGGCACGCTATCGCAAGGAACTCGAGGCGAAGCGGGACGAGCTGCTGGATCTGGTCCGGTCTGCGCGAGCGAGCGAGCAGGAAGGTGGCGACAAGGAAGCTCCCGATCTCGGGGATCGCGCGCTTTCGACCGTCATCCGGGATCTGAGCTATCAGCTGAGTGCCACCGAACGTACCATGATGCGCCGCATCGACGAGGCCCTCGATCGCATCGATCGCGGCGAGTACGGTGTCTGCGCCGAATGTGAGAAGAAGGTGCAGGTCGGTCGTCTCGACGCCGTGCCCTGGGCCCGCCACTGCATTCAGTGTCAGGAGCTGCAGGACCGTGGAGAGATCTGACCGGCGCTTCCTGCACGACCGCAGCGTCTGACCCGTGGCGCCGGTCCACCTCATCGCCTCGTCAGACGACTATCTTCTCGGAGAACAGATCCGGGAGACAACCGGTGCCGCATGCGATCGCTTCGGCGGCGTCGAGCCCGAGGTTCTCCCGTCGGAAATCACCCCCTCGGACCTCGCGAACGAACTCTGTTCCCCATCGTTGTTTGCGCCGCAACGGGTGTTCGTGCTCTCCGACCAGCGCACGTGGGTAGGAGCCCCCGCCAAGGGCAAAGCGAAGAAGTCAGCTGAAAACGAACCGGTGGATGTCTCGCCGCTGGTGAAAGTGCTCGAAGAGGGCCTTTCGCCGGACATTGCCCTGGTGATGGGTGCATGGTGCGCGAGCAGCCCGAAGGGGCCACTCGTCAAGGCGGTCGCCAAGGCGGGCACCTTCGAGTGGTTGCCCGGCCCTGACAAGGTCAAGCCGTGGGAAGACCTCGAGCTGTCCGAGCAGCAGGAAAAGGTCCTGCGTGGAGTCCTGGCGCGGGAGGCGGGCGATGTGAAGTTCTCCGCAGGCGCCACGAAGCTTCTGTTGCACCGCCTCGGCTACGAGCCGCGGCTGTTGGTTCAGGAGGCGAAGAAGCTGGTCGCTGCCCGCGTCGACGACACGGTGGATGAAGATCTGGTGCGGGCCCTCTGTTTTCCTAAGGAGCGCTCGTTGGAGGCGGTCAGGGACGCCGTGTTCGACCGCCAGGTGGCGCCGATTCTCGATCTCCTCGCCGCGCTCGAGGCCGGGGTCCCGGTGCGCAACTGGCAGGGACAGCTGATGGCCGAAGACAACGCTCTGATAGCGATCGCGGCCCAGGTCGGTTCGTTGTGCCGGCAGATGCTCTATCTGCGGCGGTTGGCGGTGCGGGTCGGGATGGAGCACGAGCTGGCCCCGGAACGGACGGCCGAGCCGAAATGGTATCCCTATCGATTCAAGAACCAGGTGGGGCCGGACCTGCTGGAACATCTCAAGACCGACGCGCCATCGCCGATGATCGAAACCGGGAAGGGACCTCCCTCGCTCTTCAACCTCGGCACGATCTTCAGGGGCGCGAGCCGCTGGAGGGACGACGATCTGGTCGACGCCCTCGCCGGTTTCGGCGAGATGGAAGCGGGTCTGCGGGGCACGATGTCCAGCCAGGGGCTTTCGGTGTGGCTGACGCGGGCTCTTGGTGACGCTCGGGCGCCACGCCGGAGATAGCCCGCGTTCGCCTTTTCCAGTACACTCGACAGAGATGACCGACAACACGCTGATCTGGATTGTGGACGACGATGCGGCGATCCGGGAGTTGCTCTCGTTCATCGTGACCGAGGCCGGTTATGAGGTCGACGCGTTCTCATCGGGGGCCGAGGTTCTCGCTCACTCCGGTCGCGCGCCCGAGGCCGTCCTCCTCGATCTCATGATGCCGGGAGTCGACGGGGTGGCCGTCCTCAAGGAGCTCCGGCGGCGGTTCCCCAAGCTGCCGGTCCTCATGATCACCGCCGACAACGACGTCGGGCGGGCGGTCGAGGTCACCAAACTCGGCGCCTACGACTATCTGGTCAAACCGGTGGACAAGGAGCGGCTCCTGACCACCCTCGACCGCGCCCTCTCGCACGGCACTCTCGAAAAGGAAGTGGCGCGGCTCAAGGGCGAGCTCTCGGACCGTTACCAGCTGCGCAACATCGTCGGTTCGTCGGCGGCGATGCGGAAGGTCTACGCTTCCGTCGAGAAGGTTCTCGAGTCCGAGATCACGGTCTTCATCGCCGGTGAGAGCGGCACCGGCAAGGAGCTCGTCGCCAAGGCCATTCACTACGCCTCCCTGCGATCCGATGGTCCGTTCATCGACGTCAACTGCGCCGCCATTCCCGAAGGCCTACAGGAGAGCGAACTCTTCGGTCACGAAAAGGGCGCCTTCACCGGGGCCCTGGCGACGCACCCCGGCAAGTTCGAACAGGCGGCCGGCGGCACCATCTTTCTCGACGAGATCGGCGAAATGTCGCCGTCCTCGCAGGCGCGGTTGCTCCGGGTCCTCCAGGAGAGGGTGCTGCAAAGGGTCGGGGGCACCGAGACGATCGCGCTGAATGTCAGGGTGATTTCAGCTTCCAACCGCGACCTGGCAACGATGGTGGAAGAGGGGTCCTTCCGCCAGGACCTCTTTTACCGGCTCGTGGTCTTCCCGATCACCCTGCCGCCTTTGCGCGACCGGCGCGAGGACATTCCCCTGCTGGTGGAACACTTCCTCGAAAAGCACGCCCGCGACGCCGGCAAGAAGGTGACCCGGGTGGAGCCGAAGGCGATGGAGGCGCTGGCCTCCCACGGCTGGCCGGGCAACGTGCGCGAGCTCGAAAACGTGGTCCACCGGACGCTGCTGGTGGTGGCCGGACTCGAGTTGAAGTTGGACGACCTGCCTTCGAACATCATTGCCGCCGGGGGGCCGTCGCCGCAGACCCCGGTGGCGACGGCGACCGCGGACGGTCCCAGGAGCCTCGAGGACATCGAGCGCGACGCCATCGTCTCCGCCATGGAAACGAACCGCGGCAACCTCTCGGATGTCGCCCGCCAGCTCGGAATCGGCCGTTCGACCCTCTACCGCAAGCTCGAACAGTACGGACTCCGGGAGAAGAAATAGTTCTCAGTTTTGAGTGTTGAGTTTTGAGTTCCCGCCCCACGACGGCCGAGAAACGGTAACTTAAAACTCAAAACTAAGAACTCAAAACTCTAGAGCACGTCCTCCCACCCCAACTCGTGCAGCCGATCGACGACGTCCTTGACCCGCTGCGCCTGGTCCTTGGGAACGACCAGCACCGCGTCGGGGGTGGCCACCACCACCAGATTGTCCACCCCCGCCACCGCGACCACCGGGCCGGTCGTGACCAGGACGTTGCCGGAAGCTTCGACGGCCGCCGTCCGGCCGCGGGTCGCGTTGCCGCGGTCGTCGGTCGGCAACTCGTCGGCCAGGGCGGGCCACGAACCCACGTCCGACCACCCGAAATCCACCGGCACCAGCCAACAGCGCTCGGCACCCTCCATGATGCCGAAGTCCACCGAGGTGGACGGAAGGGACGGGTACACCTCCGCCAGGACTGTGCTCGCGTCGGGGCCCGAAAGGGCCTTGCCGATGCGGGCGAGACCGGCCGCGAGGTCGGGGAGTTGGCGCTCGATTTCAGCCAGCAGATCGCGCGCGCGCCAGGCGAAGATGCCGGCGTTCCAAAGATAGCGGCCGCTCTCGAGATAGCTTCGGGCACGTTCGACATCCGGTTTTTCGACGAAGGCCTCGAGCCGGTGGATCGGCCACCGTCCGATCTCGGTTTCGACCTCGCCGATCTCGAGATAGCCGTAACCGGTCTCCGGCCGATCGGGTTGAACGCCGAAGGTGAGCAGCCCCCCGTCGCGAGCGACCGCTTCCGCCCCCGCCGACATGGCGGACCGGAAGACCTCCTCATCGCCGATGAGGTGGTCGGCAGGGAGGACCAGACACACGTCGTCGCCGGCGCCGACCGCGTGAGCGGCGAGCCCGACACAGGCGGCGGTGTTGCGTCCGACAGGTTCGGCGAGGATGTTCCCGCCGGGCACTTCCGGCAACACCTTCCGACAGGCTGTGGCGGTTGCCTGATTGGTGATGACCCACACCCGCTCGGGGGGCACCAACCCATCCAGACGCTCGTAGGTCAAGCGCAACAGCGGCGCCCCACAGACCAGATCCAGAAGCTGCTTGGGACGGTCCCGGCGCGACGCGGGCCAGAACCTCGTACCCGACCCACCGGCCATGATCACGGCGTGCAGCATGCGGCTATCTTATCCCAGGACGTTTCGCCGATCCTTATTCCAGGCGGTCGAAAACTGGACCGAAGAGAATGTAGCGTCCGCGCCGGCCTCCAGGGTCAGGCGCGAGGTGCAGCGACCGCGACGGCGCCTAGCAGCAGGTGCTCGAAACTTCCGACCAGATCCCCCTTTCCCCCTTTCTCCCTTTCTCCCTTTCCCCCTGCCCCTTCCTGTCATCCCGACCGAGGGAGCGAAGCGACCGAGCGGAGGGATCTGCGGGCGGCTGCTGGGAAGGCGTTACCGTCATCCCTCGCCCAGATCCCTCCGCTACGGCCCTGCTGGCCTTCGGTCGGGATGACAGGGGTGATCTGGCTGCGGGCCTTCGGTCGGGATGACGGGGGTGATCTGGCTGCTGGCCTTCGGTCGGGATATCGGTGTTGCGCGCTGCCTTGATCCGACTCAGCCGACCAGCTCCAGGACCTCCGCCAAACTCGCGACTCGCCGGTAGGGCTGATCGGCAAACAGGCCGCGGCGATCAATGAGCGCGGCGCCGAGCCCGGCGTTCTCGGCCCCTGTGTAGTCCTCGAGGGGCGAGTCGCCGACGTGCAGGGTTTCGTGGGGGGCGACCCCGAGCTGGTCCAGGGTCCTCGCGAAGATCTCCGGCGCCGGTTTCTCGACCCCGGCGACGGCGGAGACCGTGACGACCTTGAAGTACCTCGTCAGATCGAGACACTGCAGGATCTCGGGCAGACGACGATCCCAGTTGGAGATGACCGCGAGCTCGACGCCGCGGTCGGCGAGCCCGTCCAGGGTCTCGATCGCGTCGGGGTAGGTGCGCCAGACGCTGTTCTCGGAAAAGGCCCGGTAGAGATCGTCGAGGAGCGGCTCCCATGGGGCGTCGTGGTCGAGGCGGTCCAGGACCTCGCGAACGAATTCTCCCCACCATGCACGCTCGCCGCCGGCCACCGAGTTGTAACGGTCGAGTCCGGGAGAGGTCCGGGCCTGCATCTCGGCCCAGGCGGCGGCGAAGACCGGGCCCACATCGTCGGGGCGCACTGGGCGGCCGTGGCGGCTGAGGTGGGTGGCATAGATCTCGGCGGGGGTCGGGTCGCTGAAGAGCAGCGTGCCCCCGATGTCGAACGTGACCGCTGCGAAGCCGTTGTTGTTCACGGGTGCAGCATAACGGGATTTCGACGGGATCTGCCATACTCCCCCGGTGCGACCGGAGATCTTCATCGGTGTCTTTTCTCTGCCGCCGGGCATATCACCTGCGATGGTGTTGAGCCGTGGCCTGTTGACGTGCGTCGCGATCGCCCTCGCCGTGTGGTCGGGGACGGCGACAGCGGGGTCGATTGAAGATCGAGTGAACCGACACATCGACCAGGCGATCGAGGGCGGGGTGGCGCCCGCGGATTTCCACCACCTTTTCATGGCGTTCAGCTGGCGGGCCACGCTGAGCGATTGGACCGAGGTCGAGAGGAACCTGGATCGGCTGGCCGGGGTTCGCCGCGTCGATCCGCTGATGGTCGACGAGGTGAGGTTGATACGGGCCCGCATCCTGGTCGAACGCGGCCGCTGGGTGGCGGCCGAAGAGCTTTTCCGCACCATGGGTGGTCTCGAAGCGTGGTGGATCGCAGGCCCCAGGCCCCTCGAGGAGCTCGCCGACTTCGATGCCGCCGCGATCCCGGCAACAGAAGGATTTTCGTGGCGGGCAGTGCCCGGTACCGATCCCCTCGGCTGGGTGCAGCTCTCCGGTCTGGCGTGGCCGCCGCAGCGGCAGATGGCCTATCTGGCGACCACGGTCGTGAGCGATCGTCAACAGCCGGTGGCGCTTCGGGTGGGGACCGCGCAGGTCGCACGGGCGTGGCTCAATGGCGACGAGGTTCTGACAACACAACAACCACTGCGCGTCGGCGAGGACCAGGCGTCGGGGGGAGGGTGGCTGCGCGAGGGCCGCAACACGGTCGTGGTGGCCGTTGCCTCCGAGGACCGTCAGTGGAGGCTCCGCGCCCGCCTCACCCGGCCCGACGGGGCGCCGGTCGAAGGCATCCGAGAAATCCTGGAATCACCGGCGATGCTCGAAGGGGTTGGCCGCGAGGCGCCCGACGTGCGCGATCTCGAAGCCGAGATCCGGAGCGCGGTGGCAGAGGGTGTGCCGGGCGCCAAGGTCGCCCTGGCGGCCTACCTGGTGGCCCGCCAGCCGCAACCCATCGGCGGTGGTGGTATCCAGGCGGCGTGCACGGCCGCCCGTGTGGAGGCTCCTGGGGAGGCCCGGCTCCTGGAGTGGATCGGCACGACCGAGCCGGGTCTCGCGCGCGAGCTGTTGGTCGACGCCATTGAGGCGGAGCCTGATCTGGTGTGGGCGCGCCTCGAGTTGGCGGGCTGGCTCGGGGAACGAGGCCTCTTCGACGAAGCCCACAGGGTGCTTGCCGACTGGATTGACGACGACCCTGCGGTGGCGGCTTCCGGTCTCGAGTTGGACGGCTATCTGTGGGGCCCCCTGGTTTTGCCGGAGCTCGTCGAGTTGGCGCGAGCCCATCCGAAGTGTCTGAAGGTCAACCTGATCCTCGGCGAGACCGCCGAACAGACCCGGCGGTGGGATCTCGCAGACGAGGCGGCGCTGCGGCTGGCGGCCCTGACCCCGGATGTCGCCCAGGTTTCCGATCTCCGACAGCGATTGGCAGAGAACTGCGGCGACGGCGAACTGTTGCTCGCGATTGTCGGCGATCTCGTGGGGCAGGACCCCAATGAACCGGACCTGAAGCTCCGGCTCGCCCGCCTGCACGCCGCCGAGGACGATCTCGAGGCGGCGCGCTTGATGCTCGACGCCGGACTCGCGCGTTCGCCGACCAACATTGACCTGATGATGGAGCTGGCGCGTCTCGAAAACGAGGGTGGCGATCACCAACGAGCGGTCGAGCTTGCCCGCTCGGTGCTCGCTCTTCGCCCCCAGGACCGACGGGCGCAGCGGCTGCTCGAACTTCTCGGTGAGGCGTCCGAGAGTCACGACTGGCTGCGAACCGAGAGCGAGTTGTGGGAGATGGCGGACGCCGCCCCTCCTGGAGAGCCTGCCGTCGCCGTCCTCGACCATCGCCAGATCCGCTTTCTGCCCTCCAACCTGACCGAAGAACGGGTTCAGCAGGCTTTTCTGATCACTGCGGCGGACCGCGCGCGCGATTATCTTGTCCACACCCTGCCTTTCGTGGCGGAGTCGGAACGGCTGCGCGTTCTGCACGCCCGGATCCTCCGTCGCGACGGGTCCGAGGTGGCCGCCCGTCAGGGCGACACGCCCCGTCTCTCCGAGCCCGAGTTCAGCCTCTATTACGACACCCGGCTGCGGGTGCTCCGGTTCTCCGAGCTCGAGGACGGCGACCTCATCGAGATCGCCTATGTGCTTTCGGAAACCGAGGAAGCCAACGAGACCGGCCCCTACAACGGTGGTCTGGTGGCCCTGGGCCGGTCGATCCCGGTGGCCTTGACGGAGGTCGAACTGATCGGTCCCCAGGTGTCGATTCCGGCGTGGGAGCTGGTCGGTCTGGAGGGTGTGCCGGTCGTTGCCGAGGGCACCGACGGCGAAATTGCCCTCCGCTGGAAATGGCGCAACCTCCCGGCCGTTCCCAGGGACCTCCCGGCCGCTCCGCCCCTCCTGGTGAACCCGTATCTGGTGTACTCGAACCACCCCGAGTGGGGCGATCTCGCGGATTGGTACGCCCGCCACGTGGCGCCGCGGGTGCGGGTGTCGGAACAGGTTGAGGAGACCGCACACCGTCTCGTCGACGGCCACTCAGACCGTCTCGAGCGGATCAACCGAATCTACCGCTTCGTGACCAACGAGATCCGCTATGTCGGTCTCGAGTTCGGCGAGCACCGGTTCCGGCCCTTTTCCGCGGACTGGGTCCTGCATCACCGGATCGGTGACTGCAAGGACAAAGCAGCCCTGCTGGTGGCTCTCCTCGACGTGGTCGGCGTGCCGGCGAACATGGTCATGATACGGACCGCCGATCTGGGGCCGGTCGGCAACGAGTTGGCGGTGCTCGAGATCTTCAACCATGCGATCGCCTATCTTCCCGAAGACGATCTTTGGCTCGACGGTACCGCGGCCGGGCATGCCTCGTTCCCGCCGCCGAGCATGGATCAGGACGCGGTGGCCCTGGTGGTCGACGGACCGACAAGCACGCTTCAGACCACGCCGGTGGTCGGCGCCGGTCTCTCCTTGCGGCGATACCGGGTGACGACGACGGGCGACAACAGGGTCGACATCGACGTGCGGAGCGAGGATACCGGCGATGCCGCGGACATGCGGCGCGCGCAGTTTGCCGGCAGCCGCGAACCGGAGAGATTCGCGCGTTGGCTTCGTGGACAGTTCCCGGGAGTTCAGCTCGAGGGCGAGCCCACTGCTCAGGTCTTTCCCAGTCGCGACCCGACCCTCATCGACGTCAAGGGCTCGATCGCCCGCAGCGGGCTGCAGAGCAGCGGGGGCGTGCGGGTCTATCCCGGCGAGCTCGAGTGGAAGGCGAGCTCGGTGCCCGGCGGATCCCGGCACGGGCCGCTGATGGTGGCGGTCAAACCGGACCTCGAGTGGACGCTGGAGGTGGAGCTCGGCCGGCCGCCGGGAAACCTCCCGGAGTCGTCGTCTCTCGAGACGCCTTTCGGCAATGTTCGCCTCGAGGTGGAGGTGGGAGACTCGGGTTACCGTATCGACGGATTTCTGCACCTGGCGCCGGGGCTCGTCGCGCCTGAGGACGTGGAGGGGTTGCGTGATTTTCTGGTGACGATCGAGCGCCGTCTGCATCGATATGTGGAGTCGCCATGACGCGAAACCTCCGTCTGACGGTGGGTTTGACGGCGGCCCTCCTCGCAGCCCTGCCGGCCGCAGCGGGATGGCTCGAGGTGTGGCAGGCCGACGAGAACATGGAGCTTCCGGCAGCTCGCGAGCTCGCCCTTCGGACCATGGCGGGGGATCCCGCCGGCGCCGACGCGGTGGCCGCGGCCATGTGGTGGCTGTTCAACCTCGAGAACCTGCCGGATCCCGAGGAGCCATTGGCCCTGATCCGGGCCGAACGCGATGCCGAGCTCGGCTTCGTACTGGCGCGGATCGAGGCCGCCCTGGCATTCGAACCGCCGGACGGCGTCCTCATCCCGGCCGAGCTGTCGGGGCCGTACGGAGTCTTCTCAAGCCTCGACCTCGAACGCTCGGTGGTGCCGCCCGACGCGGGCCTGCCAGCGGCCGGGACGGTGTGGCTCGACGCGACGCAGCCTTTCCGGCTGTCTCTGCGCAAGCGGGACGGCTTCGTCGGCCCACCGTTGAGCATGGCGACCGACGGCGTGTTCCTGGTGGGATGGACCATCGAGGTGGCTCAGGACACAACGGGTTGGTTGGTGGTGGAGGCTCGCGGCGGCTACAACCTCGAGGTTGACGGTCACAAGGTGGATGCGCGCCGCGAATGCGGCGTCCTCGATCCCGCCACCAACTGGTACTCGCTTGATCTTGGCGGCGGCGCCCACCGGATCCGGTTGGAAATAGCCGCCCCCGAATCACCTGAGGTGAGGGTCAGCCTGTTGGACGACCGCGGCGCCCCTCTCGATGGTGTGACAGTGGTCGAGGGCCTGCCATCGCTCCTGGGCCGGTCCGTGGTCGAGCCTTCGTTGCCGCCGGCATCGCGCGCCCTTACCGACCGCGCACGGACCGTTGGGGCGTCCCCGACGGATCTGTTGCTGGCGGCCCGGCTGGCCGGGGGCCGCGGCGATCGGATGCTTCAGGTTCTGGTTGACGAACGGGCTGACGCGGCGAGCCCCGACGACCCGTGGGCCTCCCTGGCTCTGGCGCAGAGCCTGTTCCTGGAAAGCGGCGCCGCCGTCGCCGGGGAGCCGGCGCGCCGCATCGGCAAACTCCTGCGCGGCGCCGCATCGATCCCCGGTTCGCGTTTTGTCGAGCGTGCACTCGCGCTCCGCGAGGGTCGAGGTGAGGACGCAGAGCGAATCCTCGACGCACTCGCAGACGCATACCCGACGGATGTCCGGGTGTTGCGGTTGCGGGTCCGGGAGGCGGTGCGGCGGGGGTGGGCGAGAGAGGGCGAGGAAGAGCTCGAGCTTCTCGAGACTGCGCTGCCCGGCTCTCACAGTGTCAGCGGTCTGCGGCTGCAGGTCCTGGCGGCCCTCGAACGGTGGGATGAGCGGGAAGAGCTGTTGCGGGCGCTGGCGGCAGCCACTCCGATCGACACCCGGTGGATCGGTCAGCTCGCGTCCGGCTGCCTGGTGGGCGAGGCCGTCGGTCTGACCGAAGAACTCCATCGAGCGGTCGATGACCCGGACTTCGACGTGCAGATGGCGCGTCTGATGCTCGAAAGCGGCGACCTCGAGGGAGCGCTGGAGGTCCTCGGCAGGGCGCGGGATCGGTGGGGAGACCTCGGAGTCTTCGATCAACTGGAGCTGATGCTCGCCGCGGGCGACGAGGCGGTGATGGATCGCGCTCTGGCCGCAGCGCTCGAGAGAAACCCATCGAACATCGAGCTTCTGACCCTCTCCTGGCGCCGCGGGGCGGTCCCTTTTTACGCTCCGTTCGTGGTGGAGGCCCGCGAGTTCGCCGCCGAAAACCGCGACCTCGGCAACGACGGCGATGTGGTGCTGCTTCTCGACCAGGCGATCGAGCGGATATTCGCCGATGGTTCGAGCCTGTACTACTACCACGGCCTGACCCGCGCCAATACGCCCGCGGGCGTCCGTCGCGCCTCCATCCTGCAGCCGTTGCCCGACGCCTATTTCATCAAGATCCGGATCCTCAAACCCGACGGCTCGGTGGTGGTTCCCACCGAGGTGCGCGAGGGCGAGGGCTTCATCTCGCTCAACCAGGTGGAGCCGGGCGATCTGGTGGAGGAGGAGTACGTGGCGCAGGTGGCGGCGACCGGGGCGAGCCGTGAGGGCCATCTCCCTCCCTATCTCTATCGCTTTGCCGATGAAGACCGCACCTTCGGTCTGTCGGAGTACGTGCTTCTGGTGCCGCCGGAGATCGACCTCCTGGTGGACGGGAACTTCGAGGGCCTGGAGCGCAGCGAACAGGAGTGGCAGGGCCTGCGGATGCTCAACTGGCGCGCCGAGCGCGTCCCGCCGATGGCCACCGAGCCCTTCGCCCCGCCCGCCCAGGACCTCATGCCGTGGCTCAACTACGGTTTCGGCGTGACCTGGCAGGATGTCGGCGACATCGTGCGTGACAGGGTCCTACCGGTCCTGCGGACCTCCGCCGAACTGCGCGCCTGGGGAGCCGCCGCACTTTCCGGGGAAGGCGCCGAGGAGCAGGTGCGTGCACTGGTCGATGCCCTTGTCGAAACCGTTGAGGCCGGTGAGACCGACTTCGCCGTCGGCACCGCGGCGGGCGAGAGTTTTGCGAACCGCCGCGGCAACCGGCTCGGCATTCTCGCAGCTGTCCTCGCCGAGGCGGGGTGGCAGGTGGACCTGGTGCTGACGAGGGCGTGGAACGAACGCGGCATGCGGTTGACGGTCCCCACCCTCGACGCATTCCCGGTGGCTGTGTTGCGGGTCGGCCACGACGACGACGAGATCTGGATCGACATGCGCGAGGAACGCCGCGGCGTCAACCACATCAACCCCCTCTTCCAGGGCGCCGACGGGCTCATCCTGCCGTTGACGGATCCGCAGATCCCGGTGACGCAGATCGACCGCCTCCCGACCTTCGCCAATCCCGATCTGGTCGAGGAGGTGACGGTCAAGGCGGTGGTGTCGGCGTCGGGCGATGCCCGCATCACCTTCCGGTTGCCGCTGCGCGGGGGCCAGGCGGAGCAGCTCCTCGAACGGGTCGACAGCGTTCCGTCGGATCAGACCGCCATGATCTACCGTCAGATGGCGGTGTCCCTCTTCCCCGGCGCCGACGAGGTCTCGGGTGAGATCGAGCGCGGCGACGGCGGTGCGGTGATTCTGCTCGAGCTGACCGCGCCGCGCGCCTGCGAAGAGGAGGACGGCGATTTGGTGTGCCGCAGCCTGGTGCTTTCAAACCCGGTGGTGCCGGTGCTCGCGTCGCTGCCCGAACGCCGGTACCCGCTGGTGCTCAGACTCCCCATCGAGCGCCGGCTCCAGCTCGATCTGGTGGCGCCGGATGGGTGGGCGGTGGCCGCACGGCCGCCGCGGCGGCTCACGACGGAGCTGGGATCGGTCGAGGAGACGCTGTCGACGGCCGACGGGGCCCAGAGGTCGATGCTCCACATCCTGATTCCGCCGCAAAGAGTCGAGCCCGCCGACTACGCGGCATTTGCCCGTTTCTGCCAGGCGCTGGACGAGCTCACCACCCGCCCGCCGCGGCTCGAATCCCTCTCCCGATAGGTCGTTTCGAACGGGACCCTCATGCTTCACGGGGTTCGTGGGTATACTCGGCGCCGGCATGGAGATCGTCGAAGGCACCGTCATCGCGATGCACGGCCCGCTGGTGCGGGTGCAGGTGGCCGAGGACACGCTTGTCGTGGCCTCGCGCCGGCGCCTGAACTGGGAGGGTGGGACGCCCGCCGCGGCCCGGTTGGTGGTCGGCGACCGGGTCGCGGTCGAAATGCAGGGGGGTGACGGCGTCATCGTTGCGGTCCACGCACGCCGCAACAGTCTTCTGCGGCGGGCGCCGTCGAAGAACCGAGCACAGATCCTGGCCGCCAACGTCGACCAGGCGCTGGTGGTGTTCGCGGCGCGCGAACCGGTTGCGAAACAGGGGCTCGTTGATCGATTTCTGGTGGCCTGCGAACTCGCGGGCATCCACGCCGTGATCACGATCAACAAGCTCGACCAGGGCCTGGATGAGGTGGAGCGATGGTTACCGGTGTACGAGGCGCTGGGTTTCGACGTCATCCGGGTGTCGGCGCGCACCGGGTGGGGGCTGGGCGCCGTCAAGCGCTTGCTGGTCGACCGCACCACCCTCTTCTGCGGCCCCTCTGGCGCCGGCAAATCATCGCTCTTGAACGCCGTCTATCCAGGATTCCGGCTCAAGGTCGGCGAGCTCTCGGAGAGCACCGGCAAGGGCCGCCACACCACCTCGCTCGCCGAGCTCATGCCCCTGCCCTACGGCGGTTTTGTGGTCGACACTCCGGGGCTCAAGGAGTTCGGGGTCTGGGAGGCGTCCGTTGACGAGCTGGCGCGGGCCTTTCCCGAAATCGCTTCCCTCGCCGCCGCATGCCGCTATCCGGACTGCAGCCACCAGATCGAACCGGACTGCGCTGTCGCCGCCGCGGTCGCGAACGGTGAGATCGACGCCGTCCGCTACGCCAGCTATCAGAAGATCCTCGAGGAGGCGCTCGAACGTTAAAACGTTGAAACGTTGAAACGTTAGAACGTTAGAACGACTATCCGAGTGCGCGGTGGGGGGCGGCGAGGAAACAGGCGAGATAGCCGGGACGGCTGCGCAGGGTGGAGAGCGGAACCAGGATGCCCGGCGACTCCCGCCGCAGCCCCTCGTACATCTGGGCGAGATCGAAGCGGTTTCTGAACAACCACATCTCCATCGGTTCGCCGGGGTCGAGCTCGGGGGTCCGGATCGGCACCTGCAGGCAGTGGAGGAGGACGTCGTCGGTGTCGCGGTACTCGCCGAAGAGCCACTTCCGGGTACCGTCCTCGAGCACGTAGGTGATGGCGAGCAGACTGTCTTCGATCTCGTGCGCCCGCGCCGGCGCCGCGGCGATGCCGTGGGCCGAGTCGATGACTACGAGACGGCGGAGGCAGTCGATCAACGGGCGCTCGAAAGGGATGGATCGGGCATCAGGCGGCAGTTCGGTCCACACCGCTGCCTCGGCCAGCTCCTGTGAAGGCAGACCCTTGAGCCGAGCCACGCCCAGATATCTGAGACCGACATAGAGAGTGTCGGGCATCCCCGGGTCGATCGGAAAAAACAGACACTGGAGATCGTCGATCTCGGCCACCTCGAGGGTCTCGAGGTCGAGCTCGAGCTCCAGTTCCTCGAGAAAGGGCAGGGCGACGACGATGCCCTCGTTGACCAGCTCGCCGTGGGCGTCGAGGGTGGCGGCGTAGCGCCGGGAGGACCGCCTCTGCCGGCTGCTGCGAACCTGGGACAGCGGCGCCAGGAATGCGTCGACTTCGCCGAGGTCGTAGCCGGAGCGGACGAGGATCTCGGCGATGTCCGAAATCTCTCGAGTGCTCTTGCCGGTGGTCAGACGCGCGAGTTCGACGATGCCGTGACCGAAGAACTCGAACCTCTTGGCCTCGGGGCCGGGGTGGAGCATCGGCAACAAACGGTAGACCCCGTAGTTGAGGGCGATGCGGATGCCGTGGTTGAACGGAAAGCCGATGTTTCGCAGTTGCTCGTAGACGTGCTGGATCTCGCAGGCGGCCGCGATCACCCGCAGGGCGCGGCGTGAGGTGTAGAAGGCGCCGTCGCCGAGGAATTTCTCGAAGGTCAGACGCCGCCGCAGCCGGATCGCCTCGAGCCGGTTCTGGAACACGTACATGAACTGGAGCGCCCGCTCCTCCGCCATCCGCCCCTCTTTCCGCATCTCCTCGAGGACGGTGGTGAAGTTGGAGAGGTCGTAGATGAGACCGAAACGGCGGACCGCCGAATCGACGACACCGGGCGCCGTGAAGTCGTAGGGACGGGTGGTCTTGGCGATCGGGGTCGCCGAGGAGGGGCCTGCGAACACCAGGGTCGTGCCCTGTCGCTGCATGGGGAGGATCCGCCGCCTCAGGGCGGAAAGAAGCTCGAAGGTCTTGAGGCGGAGACCGAGTTCGCGCAGCACGTCGAACTGGACCGCCGACAGGTGGAGGGTCTCCGCGAGACCGGAGCTGCGGATGGCGTCGAGCAGGCGGGGTTGCAGCAGAGCCTCCGCGCGGTCGAGTCTGAGGTTCGAGCCCACCGCCATGCGCAGCAGGCTCGCGACCTCGGGTCGCCGGGCGACGAGGTCGTTGAGCCGTTCGAGGACCGTCTGGTTGGCGGCGTGAAGGGCTTCCGCATTCTGCCGGAAACGTGCCTGGAGGTACCCGCTGAGCTGGATGAGATCGCTGGGTGGACGGCCTTCGACCAGCAACAGCTGGTCCTGGCAGATGATACCCAACAACGGCGTCAGCGCCGGAGTGACCTGGACCTGGACGAGCTTGCGCAACGTGTCGACGGCGGTCAGTGCGGCCCGTCTCAGGAGGTCCGCGACCACCGACGCAACATGTTCGCGGCACTCGGCGGCGGCGGCGGGCGCGCCGCTCGGGACGCCCTCGGTCTTCGAGACCTGAGTCAGAGACCGGATGACCTCGCCCGAGTGAAACAGCAGAAAGAGATCCACCAGCCCGCGGTGGTAGTCGTTCATGAAGACGTTTTCAAGGGTCGTCGCGATGCTGTTGTGGTACTTCTCGCGGTGGGCGAGGACGGTTCGTTTGAGCTCGCTGTTTCCCGGCTGCTTCTGAAAGCGTATGTGTATTTCGGAGCGAACGAGATTGTCGAGGTCGCGGCGCAATCGGCGGACGCCGTCAGACAGCAGGAGCGGGTAGCCCCAGGTGACCACGTGCTCCTCGTCGCGGCTGAAAATCGGGAACGGCGCGGGCAGCGACGTGGCGAGAGCCGGGAAGACCTCGCACCACCCGCCGCCGACCTCCTCCGGCGTCAGATACAGCGGGTGCTGGAGGTCCTCCTTGAGAACGTATCGAAATGCTTCGAGGCTCTTCTCATCGCGCACCATCACTCCATTGTATCCGCGAGCCGATCCGGCCTCGGCTCGAACGCTCTCGATCCGGTCGCCGGCCGAGCCGTTTCGGCCATTGAATGGTGTCCGAGATGATGGGATAATCGAGGCACATGCTGTTTGACGATATGGTGAAGGCGATCAGGGAGAGTGCGTTTTTTCACGGCATGCCCTCCCAGGAACAGGTGACGCTCGCGCGTCTCGGTGCGGTGGACGTGCACGCTCCGGGAACCGTGCTCTTCCGTCCGGGCGAAGTGCCGGCGGCGCTGTATCTCGTGCTCGACGGCGTGGTGGAGATCTCGCGTGAAGAAAGCGTCGAGCTCGGAATGCGCCCCGTGGCCTATATGAGCGCCGGCTCGACGATATCGGAGAGCAAGGTCATCACCGGGTCGGTTCTGACATCGTTGGCACAGTTTCCCGAAGGGGGCGTCACCCTCACCTGGCCGCGGCCGGTTCTCCTGCGCCAACTCTATTCCTCGCAAGACCTCGCCCTGCACTATCTCCAGAGCCTCGCCCGCCGACTCGAGGGGACCATCGTCAACCTCGGTGCCAACGAGGGCAGCAATCTGGGCGGCCGCCTCGAGCATTTCGACCTGCCCGCGATCCTGCAGACGGTCGTCGACTCGGGGGGGGCGGGGGTGCTCGAGATCCTCGACGCCGACGGGCTCAACTTCGGCGCGATCCACACCCAGAAACACAACATCGGTCGCATGCACTGCGGCCGGCTGAAGGGCCGCGAAGCATTTCTTCAGATCATGGCGGCACCCCCGAAACGCGGGACCTTCCGCTTCTCGAGTCTCGCCGCGTCCCGCGACGACACCGGTTTCCAGCCGCTTCAACCTCTGCTGATGGAGGCCGCCCGGATCCAGGACGAGTTCGCCCACTTCGCGGTCACGGTGCCCTCGGATGCGATTCTCCAGCCCTCGTCGCGACAGTTGGTGTGGAGCGGCGGCAGCGACTCGCAACTCGTCGAACAGATCTGGCACCAGCTTTCGGTCGAGCCGTGCGGGTGGGGAGAGCTGGCGGAGATCCTGCCGTTCAGCCGCGGCCAGGTCGGTCTCGCGGTCCGGGACATGCTGCTGGCCGGGGTCGTCAACGTCGATCGAACCTACGAGGCGCCGTCGGGCGGGATCCGCGCGCGAGGCGCCTGAACCCGATATTCCCGCCGACCCTGAAACCGTGAACTGTGAGCGTCGCGGATCTTCTCTATACTTGAACAATGCGATCCCGCCGAGTTCTGCTGACCCTGATCGCGCTGTTTGCCGTGGTCGTTTCGGGGTCGTCCATCGCGCGCACCGTTCGCTCTTTCTACCGACTGGACTTCAGGGTCTCCTGGGTAGAGGCCGGTCTGCTCGTGGACGGCGTGCCGGAGGGCTCCAGTGCGGCGGTCGCAGGACTCGGTAGAGGCGACATGGTCATCAAGGTGGACGGCGTCGCCATCGAGCAGTTCGAGGACCCCGCCTTCGTGCTGGCGGGCGGCGACGAGCACGGAATCACGGTGCTGCAGATCGACGGGGGCGTCAAGGAGCTGCGGTTCCGTTCGCCGCCGCCGACGATCAACTCGGTCTATCTGGCGCGGACCGCGGTTGCACTGATCGGTCTCGCCCTCGCGCTCTATTCGGTGTGGGCCACCTCGCGGCGTGAGGCCGCGACCTTCCTCCTTCTGGCGTCCGCAGCGCTCTTGATGGGAGCGGTCCCGAACCGGATTGCAGCCGCGGAGCTCACCCTGCAGGTCATTCGTCGTGCGGCGGGCGCCGGCCTGCCGTTTCTTATCGCCCGGTTCTTCGCCATCTTCCCCGAACGGACGCGGTCGATGCGAAACCTCGACTTGTTGACGCTGGTGGTGGTGACGGGCTCCGGCGCCACCGCCTTTCTCCGCGGCGCGGAGGCGTGGTGGCCCGCGGTGGCGTCGCTGATCCGGGTCCTGTTCGCGCTGTCTCTGATCATCGGCCTCGTCGTCCAGGTGTGGCGTTGGCGGGAATCTGCGCGCGCGGCCAGAATCCGGCGCCAGATCGAGTGGGCGGCGCTCGGTCTCTTCGTGGGACTGGCGCCCTTTGTGTCCCTGGTCATGGTGCCGCGTTGGATCGGGATCAGCTTCGAGCCCTTTGCCTGGCTCGCGGTCTTTCCGATGGTGGCGATACCCATGGCTCTGGTGGCCGCTCTTCGTGAGTACCGTCTGTGGGACCTCGAGCCGATTGCCCGGGACCTGATGTCGGCGACGCTGGTCGTGGTGACGGGCGGTTTCATCTTCGCCCTCACCAATCACCTGCTGCTCCGTTATACCGGCGGGCTCGGATCGCTCCGCAACCTCTTCGCCTTTGCCACCGGTGTTCTGCTGGTGGTACTGCTGCAACCGATTCGGGTGCGGGTCGAGAGGTTTCTCGACGCCTTTCTTCACCACGGGAGGCAGGCGCCGCGCTCCCTGCTCACCGGGGCGAGCCGCGACCTGGCCCGGGTGACCAATCCCCGCGAACTCCTCGAAAGGCTCTCCGAGACCCTCCACGAGGGGCTGGAGTTCGATCTCGTGGCCACCTACCTCCGGGTTGCCGGGGAGATCTTCGAGCGGATCACCGGAAATCCCGAAACGCTGCCGGATTTTCTGCCGGCGGTGGTCTCGGAAACCCCATTTCCGGGTCGCCACGAGAACGCTCTGCAGCTCGCGGGTTTTGCGGTGAGGATCCCGTTGGAGCGCGTCGGCACCGTCCACGGTCTGCTCTACCTGGGACTCCGCCGCGGGGTCTTTCCGCTCGGCAGCGAGGGCGAAGAGGTTGTGGGCGCCTTTGCGGCGCAGGCCGCGCTGGCGTTGGAGAGCGCGCGCTACCTCGACGACCTGCGGCGGCAGGCGGAGGAGTACCGCATCCTCCACGCCAATACCCAACGCATCATCGAGTCCTCGGCGGCGGCCATCCTGGTATGTGATGCCTCGGCCCACATTCTGACGGCGAACCGGCACGCGGCGAACATCTTCGGGCGCGAGGCGCAGGCCCTGGTCGGCCTGCCCCTGGATGAGCTCGTCGAGCTCCCCGAGGCGTGGCACACCGAGCTCCCCCTGCACGCGGTCAACACCGAGGCGCGCACCCACTCCGATCCGCCGCGGAGGGTCATCCTCGCGGTGTCGGTCCTCGAACTCGACAGCGGGAGCTTCAACGGCCGCGTGGTGGTCCTCCAGGACGTCACCGAGCTGCGCGAGCTGCAGGACCGGATTTTGGAGCAGGAACGGCTGGCCGGTCTGGGACGGCTGGCGTCGGGGCTGGCCCACGAGATCAACACGCCGCTCACTGGGATTTCCTCCTTCGCCCAGATGCTGGGGGAGATGACTCCGGACGGCGATCCGCGCGCGGAGCTCATCACCAAGCTGGTCGACCAGAGCTTTCGAGTCTCGAGCATCGTCTCCAACCTGCGCTCGATGGTGCGGGGTTCGAGCGACAGCCGCATGGTGCTCGACATCAACGGGGTGGTCGAGCGGGCCGCCCGCGAGGCGGCGCGCTCGCTGGGCAGGGATGCGGCCCTGGAAATCGAGGTCTCCGATGCGCCCGTCATGGTGTGGGCGTCGGTGGCGCCGCTCGAGTTGTCGGTCGGCAATATCGTGCGCAACGCCATCGAGGCGTCGCCGCCGGGAGGGGCCGTGCGACTGTCCGTCCGCAACGATGGTGAATGGGCGGAGATCCGGGTCGACGACTCGGGACCGGGGCTGGCGGGTGACACCGAGGAGCGCGTGTTCGAACCCTTCTACTCGACCAAGACCGACCGCGGCGGCAGCGGTCTCGGTCTCGCGATCACGCGTGATATGATCGCCCAACTCGGCGGCAGGGTCAGACTCGAGAACAGGGCGGATGGCGGGGCCCGTGCCACGATCAGGCTACAAAGATGGCAGGATCCAAATCAATCCTCGTAATCGACGACGAGCCCGTCCTCCAGGATGTGCTCGGATCCCTCCTCGAGGGCAACGGTTTCGACTACCACCAGGCCATGACCGCCGCCGACGGGATGCGCGTGCTCCGCGACGAGGAGATCGACGTCGTGCTTCTCGATCTCATGCTTCCCGACCGAACCGGCCTCGAGCTGTTGCCCGAGATCAAGATTCTCGACCCGCACCTGCCGGTGGTCGTCATCACCGCCTACTCGTCGGTTGAGTCCGCGATCGAGGCGATGCGGCGCGGCGCCTTCCACTACGTGCCGAAGCCTTTCAAGAATGAGGAGGTCCTGCATCTGGTGCGGCGGGCCGCCGAACAGCGGGCGCTGCAGGTCGAAAACGTGCAGCTGCGGAGCCGGCTCGAGGGGATGGGAGAGATCGTCGGCAAGAGCCGCCGCATCGAGGAGGTCTTCGAACTGATCCGCCGGGCGGCGCCCGCCCGCTCCAATATCCTGCTGGTCGGAGAGTCCGGCACCGGCAAGGAATTGGCGGCGCGGGCCATCCACCGGCTCAGCCCCCGCGGCGACGGCCCCTTCGTACCGGTCCACACCAGCGCCATCCCCGCCGACCTCCTGGAGTCGACCCTCTTCGGTCACGTCAAAGGCGCGTTCACGGGGGCGATCAACAACCGCAAGGGCCTTTTCGAGGCCGCGCACGAGGGCACCCTGTTCCTCGACGAGGTGGGCACCATTTCGCCTGAGACCCAGACCAAGCTGCTGCGGGTGATCCAGGAACGCGAGATCCGCCGCGTCGGCAGCGTCGAGGCGCGAAAGGTCGACACCCGGCTGGTGGTCGCCACCAACAGCGATCTGTGGCAGGAGGTCCAGTCCGGCCGTTTTCGCGAGGACCTTTACTACCGCCTCAATGTGATCTCCATCGAACTGCCGCCGCTGCGCGATCGGCGCGACGATATCCCCCTGCTCGCGACCCATTTTCTGCGCGTCTACGCCGAGGAAAACGAACGCAACGTGCAGGGGCTGTCGTCCGCCGCGATGGATGCGCTTGCCGAGTATCACTGGCCGGGCAACGTGCGCGAGCTCGAAAACGCGGTCGAGCGCGCCGTGGTTCTGTGCCAGGCGGACACCATCGATGTCGACGAGCTGCCGTTGGCGGTGCGCGGCAAGGGGCCGGTCGCGGCACCCGGGGTCGATTTTCCGGCCGACGGGGTCGACCTCCGCGAGGCCGTCAACGAGTACCAGGCGAAGCTCATCCGCGAGGCCCTCAACCGCAGCAACGGCGTCCAGCGTCGCGCGGCCAAGCTCCTCAAGCTGAGTCCCACCACCCTCAACGAAATGGTCCACCGCCTCGGGGTGAATGTCTCCGGGGAGGAGTGACGGCGGGCGCTAATGCGCCCGCCGGATACAGGATTCAGGATACAGGATTCAGGGTTCATCGCACGGGGCCCTTGACGATCTGGGAGCGGGATTTACGATTTCGCTGCATCCTGCATCCTGCATCCGATCGCATCCTGCATCCGCATCCAGCATCCTGCATCCAGATGTCTCCTCAACAGGCCAACGGCCCCGTGGGGGGAACGGGGCCGCCGACGCGAGGAGGTTGTGATGCGATTGATTCTACGAATCACCCGCGAAAAGGTTTCAAGCTTCCGCCACCTCCGGTTCTGATATTGGATGTTGGATCTTGGATATTGGATGTTGGATTTTGGATATTGGATTTTGGATTGGCCCATGCGTCCTATGCATCGGGAACCGCCTGTGCACCGCCTGACGTGTCATCCAAGATCAAATATCCAACATCCGGCCGGCCGGCTTGCCGGCCGGCCCTACTCCATCACCCCACCCCCCAGACACTCCTCGCCGTCGTAGAGGGCGGCGAACTGTCCGGGCGCGATACCGGGGTCTCGGGTCTCGATCAACTCGACCGAGAGCCCGCCATCATCGTCGGAGACCACCGTGCACGGGTCCGTGCGCTCGCCGTGCCGGATCTTGACCTCGAGGCGGGTCGTCGAAGGCGGGCCCGCGATCCAGTGCGGCAGGGGTATGCGGAAGTCGCGGCGTTGGAACTCGGCGAGACGGTCGGCGTGAACGACAGTGACGATGTTGTTGGGGTGGTCCTTGCCGACGACGTACCACGGGCCCGAGCCGAGACCGAGCCCTCTCCGTTGGCCGATGGTGTGAAACCACGTGCCGCGGTGGGTGCCGAGCACCTCGCCGGTCGCGGCCTCGCGGATCTCGCCGGGCCGTTCGCCGAGGTGGTGGTGGACGAAATCGTCAAACGGCACCCGGCCGAGAAAACAGATGCCCTGGCTGTCGGGGCGGTCGGCATTGGCGAGCCCGAGGCGGCGGGCCTCGTTGCGCACCTGGGCTTTGCTCAGATCGCCGATCGGGAACAGGGACCGGGCCAACTGGTCCTGGCGCAGCTGGCACAGAAAGTAGGTCTGGTCCTTGTGGGCGTCCGCAGCTCGCAGCAGCCGCGCGAGACCGCCCCGCATGGAGACCCGTGCGTGATGGCCCGAGGCGACGAGGTCGAATTCTTCGCCGACGCGATCGACAAAGGCGCCGAACTTGATCATCCGGTTGCACATGACGTCGGGGCTCGGCGTGTGCCCGGATCTGAGCTCTTCGAGGGCGTAGGCGACGACGGTATCGAGGTACTCCCTCTGGAGCGAGACCACCTCGAGCGGAATGCCGGCGGTGTCGCAGGCCTGGCGGACGAATTCGAGGTCTTCCTCCCACGGGCAGCTGCCGAGGAAGGCCATATCGTCCTCGAGCCAGATCTTGAGGTAGAAGGCCGTCAGCTCGTGCCGGCCCTCCTCGGCGAGACGCAGCAGCGCCACCGACGAATCCACTCCACCGGATGCGAGAACGGCAACTCTGCTCATCGAGCCAGAATAGCGGTTCAATTTTGAATTATGAATTTTGAATTATGAATTTCGTCTGGCGGCCCGGGTTCTGATCTCAGCTGACTCAGAGATGCCGGCAATTCAAAATTCAAAATTGAGAATTCAAAATTCGTGCGCCAGACGCGCGTCAGCGCATGTATTTGTTATGCACCATATGTTCGAGGTAGCGGTCGGTGTGGATGCCGTAGTCCTTGAGCAGACCCTCGGCCGAAACCACGAAGGTCGCCTCCTCGCCGGCGGTGCGAGAGAAGTAGACACGGTGGGTCTCGCCCGGCATGTGGACATCGAGGGCGCAGAGGCCGTCGGACAGTTCGGACACCAGGCTGTGGTCGCACACCGGACAGAAGAAATCCCAGGTGGTTCCGGGCGGCATTTCTTCACCCGGCGGCAGCTCCACCTCGTAATTCCCGAGTTGCGGATGGAGACCGGCCAGGAAACGGTGATCGTCTCGTTCGGCGCAGAGCACGACCCGCTCCCCGGGGTTGAGCAACGATGCGCAGTGGGGGCAGGAATAGGTCCAGTGCATGGCTCTCTCCCAGGCCTCAGGATAGCGAAAAAATCCCCGGGCCGGAGAAAAAAGGTCTCGATCTCAGGGTAGCGCCACACCCAGCTCTCGCAGCTGGCGGGTGGCAGCGTCCGCCCAGCCCCGGTTGGCGGCAGGGCTCGCCGGGCTCGGGTGGAGGATGCGGCCGATCTCGACGCCGCTGTCCGCGAGGGCGGTCGCGGCACGCCCTTCGGCGAAGGCGCCGACCCCAACCACGAGTCGGGGCCGCAGGTACTCCACCGTGCGCCTCAGGGCACGGTCGCACGCGGCGAGCAACGGTTCCCGTTCCGCTGCGGGCAGCTTGTCCGGGGTTCGGTTGCGGCCGGTCGATTCCATGAAGACCAAAGGGCAGTAATTGGCGATGAAGAAGCGCTCGAAAAAGTGCTCGGGGGTGTGAAAAGACTCGCGCGCCCATCCCCACAATCGCGCACCGCTGACCTCGGACCGGGTGCAGGCGAGCCCGAGCACCGGCCGTTTCGGATGTTCGACTGCGGGGCGTCCGATCTCGGCGGAGATTCCCAACCAGTCGCGGACGGCAACCACCTCGCCGAAGGGCACTCCGGTCTGCGCCATCCCCCAGGGCCCCGGGTTCATCCCCAGGAGGAGGATCTCCTTGGGGCCCCGGCCATACCGCTCCAGGTACTCGAGGTGGGCCGGCCACGCGTAGTCGAGCGGGTTGTAGACATGGGTCACCGGCGGCGCGAACTCGAGGCTGGCTGACCTCGGACTGAAAGATCCCGTGCGATATCTGCGAGGCTCACAGCAACCCCTCCATTGACAGAGGGTAGCAGTCTGGCGGATTTCGGCATTTCGGATTTCGATCCAGGATCGGTACCCTCCTTCCTGCGTTGTTCTTTGAAACACGGCCAATGTACGGCGTACTATGTGTGGCGGAGGTCGCCATGCATCGGTTTGTCGTGCTTTCGTTGATCCTCGGAGTCGCTTCCATGACAGTTGCTGCAGATCGCCCGGAGGGCCGCTCGTTCGCCACCAGATCGGTGACCTACGCCCGTCACGGGATGGTCGGGGCGGCCCACCCGTTGGCGGTGCAGATCGGGCTCGACGTGCTCAAGGCGGGTGGTTCGGCGGTGGATGCGGCGATCGCGGTCAACGCAGCTTTAGGATTCCTGGAACCGGTCTCGTGCGGTCTCGGCGGTGACCTCTTTGCCATGGTGTGGGACCCGGCAACCGAAAAACTCTACGGTCTCAACGCTTCGGGCCGCGCACCGGCATCGTTGACGATTGACAAGGTGCCCGCGACCGAGCGCGGAACGATTCCCGTCTATTCACCCTATTCGTGGACGGTCCCGGGGTGCGCCGACGGGTGGTTCGCCCTCCACGAGAAATTCGGTCGATTGCCGATGAAGGACCTCCTCGAACCGGTGGCTCAGATGGCGCGCGAGGGCGCGCCGGTTCCCCAGGTGATCGCGGGATCGTGGGCGCGCGGTGCCGAGCGCTTTGCGGAGTACCCGGGGTTTGCCGAGGTCTTCATGCCCGGCGGCAAGGTGCCGGGCGAGGGCGAAGTCTTTGCCAACCCGGCGCTCGCCCATACCCTCGAGGCCCTGGCCGCGGGAGGACGGAACGCCTTTTACGAGGGTGAGATCGCACAGGATATCGTCGCCTTCTCGGATGCAAACGGCGGCTTCTTCACGATGGAGGACTTCGCCAACCACGCCAGCGAGTGGGTGGAACCGATCTCGACCATCTATCGTGGGCTGACGGTGTGGGAGCTCCCGCCCAATCCCCAGGGTCTGGCGGCCCTGCAGATGCTCAATATCCTCGAAGGCTTCGACCTCGCCGCCATGGGACGCGACAGCACCGACTTCTGGCACGTGATGGTCGAGGCCAAGAAGCTCGCCTACGAGGATCGCGCACGGCATTACGCCGACATGCAGTTCTCCGAGGTGCCGGTCGAGGCCCTCCTCGACAAGGGCTACGCCGCCGAACGGGCGAAGCTCATCGACATGCAACACGCTGCCAGAAGCTATGAGCCCGGCAATCCGGCTCTCAACCACGGCGACACAACATTCCTGGTCGCCGCCGATTCCAGCGGCATGCTGGTGTCGCTGATCCAGTCCAACTACACCGGTTTCGGGTCGGGGTACGTGGTGCCGTCGCTCGGCATCGGCATCCAGGACCGGGGAGCGCTGTTTTCGCTGGACCCCGACCACCCCAACGCCCTCGAACCCGGCAAGCGCCCGTTCCACACCATCATCCCCGCGTTCATGGGGTGGAACGGCGTTCCCGACACCGCCTTCGGTCTCATGGGCGGCGACATGCAGCCCCAGGGCCACGTCCAGATCGTCGTCAACCTCGTCGATTTCGGGATGAACCTCCAGGAGGCGGGCGACGCGCCGCGCTTCCACCACACCGGGTCGTCGGAGCCCACCGGTACCGTGATGACCTCCGGCGGCGAGCTCCATCTCGAATCGGGACTCCCGATGGAGGTCTACCGCGATCTCGACAAACGAGGCCACCGCATCGAGCAGACCGGCCCGGGAACCTTCGGCGGGTATCAGATCATCCACCGCGACCCCGAGACCGGGACCCTCGCCGGCGCCACCGAGTCGCGCAAGGACGGGATGGCAGCGGGATACTGAGGCCTGTGGCTTGGTCGCTTCGGACGGCTTGAGGAAGGAGAGCCGGCCCGATCGACTTATCGGAGTGGCATGGTGGCGTCAGCACGAAGGTCTCCGAATCCGATGGCCCCTCGCCCCAGACCTCAAGTCCCAGGCCTCAAGCCCCAAGCCCTGCTATCCGCGCTAAGATGCGTCCATGTTGGACCCGATCCTCAGCGATGAACAGCGTGAGCTGGTGGCCGCCGAGCGCGAGTTGCTGGCCGAGGTCGAGGCCGGGCTCGAGCGTTCGGACGCTGCGGCTGATGACCTGCGGGCGCTGTCGGAATCGGTGGAGCAGCTCGACGAGCTCTTCCTGCTGGTGGTGGTGGGCGAGTTCAACGCCGGCAAATCGGCGCTGATCAATGCGCTCCTCGGTGAGAGAGTCCTCGCCGAGGGCGTCACTCCGACCACCTCGAAGATCCACCACATCACCTGGGGCGAGGAGCTCGCCCGCCAACCCGTGGGCGCCGTCGGCGAACGGATCACGGCCCCGGTCGAGAGCCTCCGTCAACTCACCATCGTCGACACCCCCGGCACCAACGCCCTCGACCGCGCGCACGAGGCCCTGACCACCGATTATGTGCCGCGGGCCGATCTCGTTCTCTTTGTCACCTCGGCGGACCGCCCTGTATCCGAAAGCGAGCGCATCTTCCTCGAGACGATTCGCCGCTGGGGCAAGAAAGTGGCGATGGTCGTCAACAAGGTCGATATCCTGAAGAGCGATGACGAAAGGGCGGAGGTCGTGGCCTACGTGACCTCGAACGCCGGTCGCTTGCTCGGAGTCGCCCCCGAGGTGTTTGCGGTGTCGGCCCTGCGGGCGACCGAGGCCTCAACACCGGCGGAACGGACGGCGAGCGGGTTGCCCGCGGTCGAGGCCTTTCTGCACGAGACCCTGGACAGCGGGGAGCTCCTGCGGCTCAAGCTGGGCAACCCCCTCGGGGTGGCCCGCCACCTCCTGGAAGGGTGTCTGACAACGGTCGAGGCGAGGCTCGGCCTGCTCGCCGAGGACCGCCGGACGATCGACGACATCGGCCGGCAAACCGATACCTGGACTGCCGACGTGCGCCGCGAGTTCGACCTCCGTCTGTCGGACATCGACAACAGCCTCTTGAGCATGGAACAGCGGGGCGCGGAGTTTTTCGACGAGACGGTGCGCATCGCGAAATTGGCGAGACTCTTCGACACCTCGGGCCTCAAACAGACATTCGAGTCCAAGGTCGTCGCCGACGCTCCGGAACAGGTCGAGGAAAAGGTCGACTCACTGATCGACTGGCTGGTGGACTCGGAGCTCGCTCACTGGCAGAACGTGGTCAATCACGTCAACCGGCGGACCTCGGCCCACGCCGATCGGATGGTGGGCGAGGTCGGTGGGCGCTTCGAAACCGATCGCGCGCGCCTTCTCGAAACCGTAGGACGCGCGGCTCGCGACGGTATGGCTTCCTACGACCGGGTGGCGGAGGCACGCCGCATGGCGGAGGACCTCCAGAAGGCGGTCACCTCGACCGCTCTCCTCGAGGTCGGTGCGGTGGGTCTCGGCGCCGCAGTGGCGTTGGCCGCCAGCTCCACCGCTGCCGACATTACCGGGCTGACAGCGGCCGGACTGATGGCGGTGCTGGGGTTGTTTGTCCTTCCTCACCGCCGCCGCCGCGCCAAGGCCGACCTCAAGCAGAAGATCTCGACCCTTCGTACCGAACTGATGACAGGGCTGACCGGACACTTCGAAAAAGAGGCCGAGCGTGGGCGTCATCGTCTCGAGGAGACCATCGCCCCCTACACCCGTTTCGTGCGCTCGGAATCCGAACGGCTCGAGGCGGAACGAAAAACCCTCACCACTCTTACCGAACGGGTCGGCGAAATGACGGCTCGGGTGGAAGCGTTACGTTAGAACGTTAAAACGTTGAAACGTCAGAACGTTCGGTTCATCCCGAATTCCCGGGCCGGATGGTTCATCTCTGAAGGTGGGCTGAAGCCCACCCTACGAACCCGCCCGGTATGTGGGTCCGAAGTAGGGTGGGCCTTGGCCCACCTTCAGAGTCGCTGTGAATGTGAGGAACCTGAAACGTTCAAACGTTCAACGTTCTAACGTTCGAACGTCTCAGTCCTCCAGGTTGTCGCTCACGACGGGCAGCGGCCTCCCGGGGGTCCAGGGCACGCCGGCGGCCTCCATCTCGGCCTCCAGTGCGGGGAGATCCAGGTCGAGCAGTTGCCGCAATTGAGGCTCGAGAGCCGCAAACTCCGCGGCGGCGATCTCGAATGCGCGGCGGTGGGTCGCCGTCGGACCGTAGTCCGACTGGCCGTCGGTCATCGAAGCCACCCGCAGGCGGCCGTCCACGGTCGGCACCCGCGGTTCGCCGAGGGAGCGCATGGACCGGTTGCCCACGAGAGCCTCATCGAGGTCAAAAAACCTCTGTTTGAGGGTCTCGAGTTCGGTGTCCAGAGTGCCCGGGGCGCTGGTCGAACGGGCCAGCGCCTTCTCAAGGATCGCGATCCTGTCAAACCCCAGGCTGACGGCCGTTGACGCGGCGCTGACCGCACGGTTGAGCTCCGCCACCTGGCGCATGAAGACCGCGGTGCTCTCCGGCGCAGTGCCCTCGAGCACGCCCTCGAACACTCGCTGAACGGTGAAGTCCAATGGACCGCCGACGGTGGTCGCCACGCCGTCAACCCTGGAGGCAAGCGTCACCGAGTAGGCTCCCGGCGGCGCCATGAAACCGCTGTCGCCACGGTTGCGTTCACCACCACCCTCATCCGTCGGGGCGCTGCTGACGGCAGAAGTGGTCGGGTAGGTGAGGTCCCACGCGACGCGGTGGAAACCTCGGGTCGTCGGTCCGGTCAGGGTTCGCACCAGGTTCCCGTCGGCATCCCGAACCGTCAAAATCACATCCGGCTCGGGCTGGCGGCGTTCCTTCTCCATGGCCTCGTACCCGACGTACGGAGTGTCTTTTCCGTCCTTTTCGAGCTTTTTCTCCTGCTCCCGCCGCTGTTCCTCGAGAGTGTCGAGATCGTCGCCGAGGTGGTAGGTGAAGACCGCGCCGAAGGGCGGGTTGTCAGCCACGAAATAGGCGCTGCCCTGTGCGGCCTGGCCGTTGCCGCCGAGAGGACTGCGTTGGATGTACCACGGTGCCGTGCGAACCGGAAAAAGCATGGCGTCGCGCTCCATCACCTCGGCGGTGACCTCACGCAACGGGGAGTAGTCGTCGAGGACGTAGAACCCGCGCCCGAACGAAGCGCCCACGAGGTCGTTGTCACGCCGCTGGATGGCGAGGTCGCGGAAGGAGATCGTGGGCAGGCCGCCCTCGAGTTCGATCCAGGCTCTCCCGCCGTCGACGGTGAAGAAGATCCCGAACTCGGTGGCGACAAAAAGAAGGTCCCGATTGACGTGGTCCTGCACCAGCCGCCACACCAGGTGGCGGTCCGGGAGGTCGCCGGCGATGGAGACCCAGGTCCGACCGTCGTCCGTGGTCTTCACCAGGTAAGGTCTGAAATCGCCGTACTTGTGGTTGTCGAGACTGACGTAGGCGGTATCGGCGTCGTAGAGATCGGCCTTGATGTCGTTGACGAAGGCGGTGGCAGGAACACCGGGGAGGGTGCCGACCGGGATCGCCCTCCAGTTCTGCCCATCGTCCACACTCACCTGCAGCAGCCCGTCGTCGGTGCCTGCCCACAGCACGCCTTCCTCGACGGGCGACTCGGCGAGCGATGTGATGGTGTTGTAGTTCGACATCGCAAAGAGGTCCCACGGTGCGGTGGAACTCCACTGGCGGCCCATCACCGGCAGCAGGATGCGGTCCTCGTCTTTGGTGAGGTCGGGACTGATGGGCGTCCAGCTGTCGCCGCGATCATCCGACCGCCACACCCGCTGCGAGGCGTAGTAGAGCCGGGTCGGCGAGTGGGGGCTGATGAGAATCGGCGCGTCCCAGTTGAAGCGCTCGGGCGGGTCGCCCGGTTCGGGCTGGGGCTGGATGTAGACGATGCCGCCGGTGGTGCGGTCGGTGCGGACGAGGTTGCCCTGCTGCCACTCCGAGTAGACGATGTCGGGGTTGCCGGGCTCGACCGCGGGTTGGTGGCCGTCGGCATACAGGGTGATGAACCAGTCAGCGTTGCGGATCCCGTTGACGTTGTCCGTGCGGGTGGGACCGCCCTGGGTGTTGTTGTCCTGGGTTCCGCCGTAGACGTTGTAAAAGGGCGCGGAGTCGTCGAGCGCCAGCTTGTAGAACTGGGTCACCGGCAGGTTGGCCACGAAGCGCCAGCTCTCGGCGAGGTCGAACGACTCATAAAGACCGCCGTCGGTGCCGGCGAGCAGCCAGTCGGCGTCGTCGGGTCGGAAGGCCAGGGCATGGTTGTCCGAGTGCTTGGCCGTCTCGTTCATCCGCCGGAAGGTGGTGCCGCCGTCATCCGAGACCTGCATCCGGACGTCGATGATGTAGATCCGGTCGAAAGCGTGGGGGCTGGCTGCAAGCTCCTGGTAGTAGTGGGGGCCGGTGCCGCCGGAGACCGCGTCGGAGCGTTTTTCCCAGCTCGCGCCGCGGTTTGACGATCGCCACACGCCACCCTTGCGGTTGTCGAGTTCGATGACTGCGTAGACGACGTCGGGCTGTTGCGGCGAGATGGCGAGACCTATCTTGCCCATGTTGCCCTTCGGCAGACCGCTTTCGAGCCGGGTCCACGTGGCGCCGCCGTCAGTGGTCTTGTGAATCCCCGACTCCGGCCCGCCGTCGATCACCGCTGCCACCGTGCGGTGGTGCTGCCAGGTGGCGGCATACAGGACCGCAGGGTCGCGGGGATCCATCACCAGGTCGGTGACCCCGGTCCATTCGCCGGCCGACAGGACGTTCGACCAGGTAGCGCCGCCGTCGGTGGTCTTGAACAATCCGCGGTCGCCGCCCGCCGACCACAACGGGCCTTGAGAGGCCACGTAGACCGTTTTGGAATCCGTTGGGTCGACGATGATCTTGGAGATGTGCTGCGAGTCGGCGAGCCCCACGTTCTTCCAGGTCGCACCGCCGTCGAGACTCCTGGAGACACCGTCGCCAAAGCCGACGTGGCGTCCGCCGACATTCTCCCCCGTTCCAACCCAGACCACCTCGGGATTCGAGGGGTCGAGGGTGACGCAGCCGATGGAGTAGGACTTCTCCTTGTCGAAGATCGGTTTCCAGGTGGTGCCGGAGTTGGTGGTCTTCCACACCCCGCCGGAGCCCACCGCCACGTACCAGGTGCTGAAATCGGTGGGGTGGATTGCGATGTCGGCGATCCGCCCCGACATCAGGGCCGGTCCGATGCTGCGGAATTCCAGACCCGCAAACGCCTTTGCCGACATCGGGCCGGAGGGAGTCTCCTCCTCAGCAGCCGGACACGGAAAGGCTGTTGCGCACAGGATGATCAGGACGGCCAGCTTTTTCATGAGATTCCCCCCACTGTGAATATGCTCCTCCGGAGCCTTGCGGCTCGCACATCTTACCGGTTCTCGCAGCATGGGCGGCCACATGCGAACGTACCCTCAACCGTGGACCGACGTGGGCGGTGCTGATCCGGATCACGACCCACACTATCTCCATCTGCGCTATCCTACGGATCGCGATTACAGGCAATCCCCGTCGCCGTGGGGATATGAGAAATCCAACGTGCCGGCCGAGGCCGGCCCACTCTCCAAAGGAGGAGTTTCATGAAACGTCCGCTCGTTGTGGTTGCTGTTGCTTTGCTCGCTCTTATCGGCCCCGCCGCCGATGCCGTGGCTTCGGAAGCCGCCCCGGTGCTCAGCCGCATCATCGAAAGTGGCACGTTCCGGGTCGGCATGTCGGGCGATCAGCCGCCCTTCGCCGTGAAGTCCAAGGACGGCAAGCTCATCGGTTACGAGGTGGACCTCGCCAACCTGTTGGCCGACGCGATGGGGGTCAAACTGGAAATCGTGCAGAAACCCTTTGCGGATCTCCTGGGAGCTCTCGAAAAATCCGAGGTCGACGCCATCATGTCGGGCATGACCATGACCCCGAAACGGAACCTCAAGGCCGCCTTTGTCGGGCCCTACATCGTGTCCGGCAAGTCGATCCTGACCAGGAGCGCAACCCTCGCAGCCCTCGAGAGCGCCGAGGAGATCGACAGTGCGTCGATCAAGGTCGTCGCCCTCAAGGGCTCGACCAGTGAAAAGTTCGTGCAGAATGCGCTCGCCAAGACGACTTTCATTCCGGTCGACGATTACGACACCGGTGTGCAGATGGTGATCGACGGCAAGGCCGACGCCCTGGTCGCCGATTTCCCGATCTGCGCCCTGACGCAGATGCGTTTTCCGGACGCGGGTCTGGCCACCCTCTCCGAGCCCCTGACCATCGAGCCGATCGGCATCGCCCTGGCACCCGGTGACTCGCTGTTCCTGAACATGGTCACCAACTATCTCGGCGCTCTCGAAGGCATCGGTCTTCTCGACGCCCTCGAGAAGAAGTGGTTTGAAGACGGCGGTTGGCTCATCCAGCTTCCGTAGCAATGTGTCGTGGCGCGGCGCCACGAACACATAGCAAGCAGCTCACGAACGGTGGCGCATCGGCGCCACCGTTCTCGTTGGGCTATGATTCTCATGACCACATGGAGGCGACAGGATGAGTTCCGGAGGAAACAAGAGGTTTGTTCGCGGCTATTTCGAGTGGTTCGTTCACTCGGAGGTGACGGGCAGCATCCTCCTTCTGACGTGCACGGTGATCGCCATGGTGTGGGCCAATTCGCCGTGGGCGGATTCATACGTCGACCTCCTCCACACGTACGTCGGTGTCTCGTGGGGCGATGCGTCCTTCAAGCTCTCGCTCCACCACTGGATCAACGACGGTCTGATGGTGGTCTTCTTCTTCGTCGTCGGTCTCGAAATCAAACGCGAGCTGGTGGTCGGCGAGCTGTCGTCATTTCACAAAGCGGCGCTGCCGGTTGCCGCCGCGGTCGGCGGCATGGTGGTGCCGGCCCTGATGTTCGCCGCCATCAATCTCGGCGGGGCGGGCGCACGGGGGTGGGGCATTCCGATGGCCACCGACATCGCGTTCGCGCTCGGAGTGTTGGCGATGTTCGGGGCCCGGGCGCCGTTGGGTCTCAAGGTCTTTCTCACCGCCCTCGCCATCGCCGACGACCTCGGCGCGGTGGCGGTGATCGCGATCTTCTACACCGACCGGATCAACGTCGCGTCGTTGGTGGTGGCAGCGGTTCTGCTCGTGCTGTTGTTTGCCGCGATTCGGGTGGGCGTTCGCCGGCGCGGCATTCTCTATCTCTTGATCGGCGGAGTGTGGCTCGCCGTCTTTTCATCGGGCGTGCATGCCACCGTCGCGGGGATCCTCGTGGCCATGGTCGTGCCCGTCCGACCGAGGGTCGATCCCCACAAATTCATCGACGAGACCGAAGAGCGCCTGGAGCGGATCAAACAGATGGAACTGTCGGCGGACAGCCTGCTCAGCGATCGTGAGCAACTCGATATCGTCGACAGCATCCACACCCGCGCAGGCGAGGCATTGCCGGCGGGCCTCGCCCTCGAACACTTTCTGCACCCTGTCCAGGTGTGGTTGATCCTGCCCTTGTTCGCACTTGCCAACGCGGGCGTCGCCATTGGGGGCGACATCTTGTCCGTGCTGGGCGATCCGCTCGCACTCGGCATCGTCGTCGGTCTGGTGGTGGGCAAGCCGGTTGGTATCTCGCTTCTGAGTTGGCTGGCGGTGAAGAGCGGCCGCGGCGCCCTGCCCGCAGGCGTGACCTGGGCGCAGGTTGCCGGCGCCGGCTGTCTGGCGGGCATCGGCTTCACCATGTCGCTCTTCGTGACCGATCTCGCTTTCAACGACGAGACCCTGATGGCTACCGCGAAGGTCGGAATTCTCGCGGCTTCCCTCGCCTCCGGCGTGGTCGGCTATCTCCTGCTTTCGAAATCTTTACCCAAGGTCTGAGCAGGAGCGCGCCCGCGGGTTCGCAGCGGACACCGAAGGGCCGCGTCGCGTAGAATGTGCGGGATCACCGGACTCAAAGCCCTTGGCGGGCGACTGTAGGAAAATCCGAAAGAGACCAGCTGATGATTCAACTCAATTCCTCGAGCGGTAGCGGGTGGCGGCGCGCGATCATCGTGATGGCGCTGACGGCTGCCGTGTGCGGGGTTGGTGGGGTCGTTGCCGCACAGGAGGCGCCCGCCGTCGAGCCGACGCCCGCGGCAACCCCGACTCCGGCTCCGACCCCGATTCCGGTGGCCGAGATATCAGAAAGCGCTGCAACGACAGCAGCTCTGCTCCGTGAGGCGGTTCAGGCCAGCCAGATCGGCGACCAACTCGAGGTCATCGAGAGTGACCTCGAATTCGAGCGGGCCCACGTCGACGAGCTCGCGGTTGAGACCTCTCGCCGGCTCGAGATCGACGGCCCGGCCTCGGTCCTCGAGGAAACCGAAAAGGCCTGGAAACGCGTGGACGCGCGAATCGACGGGTGGCAGGCCGCATTGAAGGGGCGAGCCGCGGCCATCGATGCGGTTCTCGGAACGATTACCCAGGAGAAAGAAATCTGGCAGCTGACCCTTTCCTCGGCGGATCAGGTGGAGCTGCCGTCCGAGGTTCGACAGCAGGTCGTCGAAAACGTGCGGGCCATCGACGAAGCGGATCGAACGGTGCGCGCGAACCGCGACGCGGTGCTGACGCTGCAGTCCCGTATTTCCAAAGTGAAGTCACAAGTGGGCGACACACTTGCCCGGCAGGAGGAGGAGATCCTGCGGCGCCGGCGGGGCATCGTGGGCATCGACAGCCCGGCGCTGTGGAACGCCTTCTCCATTCCCGGCGTTGATGGCGGCCCGTCGCAGCAGATATCGGCGATGTGGGCGAGAAACTCGTCCGCCATTTCCGAGTACGTCACCGAACAATCCGGCCGCATGCTGCGCCACCTGCTGTACGTGGTTGGGTTGGCCCTGGGACTGATCTCCCTGCGCAGAAAAGCAGAGCTTTGGGCTCAGCAAGACCGTTCGTTGGACCAGACGGTCCGGGTCCTGGACCGACCGCTTTCGGCGTCGCTGATCGTCACCGTCCTGCTCGGTGACCTGCTCCACCGGGGGGCGCCGTCGGCGTGGATCGACGCGCTCGGGTTGGTCCTGGTGATCGCTCTGCTGCGAGTTCTCCCGCAGATCGTCCCGAGGACGCTGCAGCCGTTGGCCTACCTGCTGGCCCTGTTGTACTTTCTGGACGAGGCGACCCGCCTCGCTCCAGACGGCAACCTGATCGACCGGTTACTGCTGTTGATCTTGTCGGTGGTGGCAACCCTGTCGTGTTGGTGGGTGGAACGAAAACTCGCCACCCACCGGTTCATCGAGTCGGCCAACTGGCGCTGGGCCGTCAGGCTGGGAAACCGGATTGCGATTGCCGCCTTTGTCATCGGTTCGGTGGCCAACATCATCGGCAGCGTGGGATTCGCGACTCTCATCATCGAGGGCACGCTGGCCGCCGTGTTCGCAGCGATCCTGGTGTGGGTGGCGGTCGTGCTCTTGCGAGCGGTGGTGCGGGTGGTGCTGCTCACGACAGCAGCAAAGAAACTCGCCATCGTCAGACTTCACTCCGGCGAGGTTCGTAACGCGATCTTCAAGTTCCTCACCTGGGCTGCGGTGCTCGCGTGGGCGATCTGGACCCTCGAAGACTTCAAGGTCTACGACCAGGTCTGGAATTGGTCGAAAAAGGTGCTCGACGCCGAGATTTCGTTCGGCGAGTTCACCCTGGTTCCCGGCACCGTTCTCCTCTTCCTCTTCATGATCTGGTTGTCATTCAAGATTTCACAGCTGATTCAATTCGGGCTCGAGACCGATGTTTTGCCGCAGATGGACCTGCCTCGCGGCGTGCCCCGCGCCATCACGAGATTGACCCACTATGCGGTGATCGTGGCCGGCGTTATGGTGGCCGCCACCGCTGCCGGGCTCGATTTCAGCCGCGTCAACCTCATCGTCGGCGCTCTCGGCGTCGGCATCGGTTTCGGGTTGCAGAACATCGTTAACAACTTCGTGTCGGGTCTGATCCTGCTCTTCGAGCGGCCGATCCGGGTCGACGACCGCGTCCAACTCGCAACGCTCTCGGGCGTCGTGACCGACATCGGGATGAGAGCGAGCATCGTTCGTACCTGGCAGGGCGCCGAGGTGATCGTTCCGAATGCCAACTTGATTTCATCGGAAGTCATCAACTGGACGCTCTCCGACGACAGCCACCGGATGGAGATCCCGGTTGGCGTCGCCTATGGCACCGAACCGCAGACGGTCATCGATCTTCTGTTGAAGGTCGCGGTCGGACATCCTGAGGTCTTTCGCGATCCCGAACCGGTGGCGCTTTTCCTCGGGTTTGGAGAGAGTTCACTCGATTTCGAGCTGCGTGCCTGGACCGGCGGCGAATTCGTACGAGTCGCGAGCGACCTTCGCGTGGCGGTCAACACCGCGTTGGCCGAGGCCGGGATCGAAATACCGTTCCCGCAGCGCGATCTGCACCTCCGCACGGTCGACGAAAGATGTGTCGCGACGGCGGCTCGTGCCGCCCGGCATGTGCATCAGGCCGGAACGGGTCCCGATGTGGACACGAGCGCTGCAGACCGGCAAGAACCCAAAGAAGACGAATAGGGCTGGAAATCAGGTGTGATTGTGCGATAATGTCTCGACTTTTGAATGCTCGGCGCGGCTCACCCGCGGTTCGAGCCCTCCGAGGAGAGAAATATGGAAATCACAAAACGCACGGTTGGTGACGTGACCATCCTCGATCTCGACGGCAAACTCACCATCGGCAAGGGCGATGTCGTTCTGCGGGATGCGCTGCTCGAGGAACTCAACAAGGGCGGGAAAAACGTCGTCATCAATCTTGACAAGGTCACGACCATCGATTCGTCGGGTCTTGGTGAACTCATCCGCTGCAAGGTGACGGCGACCTCGAGCGAGGCCGCGGTCAAGCTGTTGCACGTCAACATCAAAGCGCGCAAGCTGTTGACGATGGCGCAACTGGTGGGTGTGTTCGAGATGTTTGATGACGAAGCGCTGGCGGTCGAGTCCTTCAACGCCTGACCGCTGAACACTGCAGACTTCTGCTGTGAGAAATAGGACGGGGGCGAGCCCCTGCCCATTTTTCTTTCCCAACTGTAAGAACTGACGTCCGTTAGCTACTTGGCGAGCGGAACGTCCTTTGCGATCTCCATCATCATGGTGGTTTCGAGCTTGTTCTCGGCCTGGAACAGGCGAACGACCTTGTTGAGCGGGATGACATCGTCAAAGAGGTCCGCATACTCGCGCTCGAGAGCGAGCATCTTGCCCTCGATCTCGAAGGTGGCGTTGAGCAGGCCGCGCGCAATCTCGGCGCCCATGGTGTCGTAGCCGGTGAGAAACATGGCGATGACGTCGATCCGTTCAGCCCACAGCGCGCCCTTGAGCTTGGAGTACTCCTCATAAAGAGGCCAGAACGCGGCCCCCTCTTCTTCGCTGAGATCGAGGGCACCGGCGATGAGGTCGTCCCATTCTTCGGTCAGAACCTGGTAGGTGAGAATCGTCTCGTCCCGTATCTGGGCCTGAGAGCTGCCGAGGGTGAAAAGAAACAACGTGAGGGCGAACACGGCGATCTTGGTCTTCATTTTTCTCTCCTCGCGACCTTCGCGGTCAGGCTATTCTAACCCGCTTTTCCGGCTGGGAAGGTGACGAAAACGACCCTCCCTGGCCGGGAGGGGCGGAATATCGATTTGTGGGGCGCGTCTTCAGTTGAGATCGAGTTCGGTTGGCTCGCCCTCGCGGATGCGGACCTGCCCTTGCCGCGGTCCGTTCTCGGTCCCGACCGTGATGATGTAGTCGTCGGCTTGCAACGGCCCGATACGGACGCCGCCACCGATGGATCGCGGCGGGCTGGCCATGGTCAACAGACTGGTGATGTCGACGCCGTCAGCGGTCATGACCCGCACCGACGGTCCGCGTTTGCTGACGCCGGCCGTCGTCCCGGCCTTGGCGCCGGCAGACGAGCCGACCCAGACATCCACGTAACCACCGCGTCCCAGCTCGAGTTGGGCCTGGAGCCGGTCACCGTCGTCGACGAACAGATTCTCGCCGCACCCGGTGGCGCCGCCGTAGGCAAACCCACACGCGCGATAGGAGCCCGCGGAGATACCGGAAAAGGTCGCGTGCCCCCCGCCGTCGGTGAAACCGGTCGAGGTTTCGGGGCCGACCAGATAGACCGGCGCGCCGCCCGCGGACCCGGCGGCCGCGAGCACCGCCAACATGATATTGGCGCCGTCAGGCGGCAGCAGTTCGAGGACCAGCGGGCCCTCGACCGAGCCTTCGCGGAGATCGAACTCGGCAGGTTCCGAGGGAGAGAACTCGGTGTGGTCGGCGGTCAGGACGAGCCGTCCCGGTTCGAGGCCACGGACCGCGAAACGGCCTTCACCGTCGGTGAACGCCGACACCTCCTGGACGCCGTCTCCGGCAAGCGCGACAACCGCCGCTCCCGCCACCGGCCGGCCGCCGGTATCGATGACCACGCCCTCGACCGAGGCGTCGGAGTACTGGATGGCGCACTGGAACGACTCCACCCGCGGGATGTCGAGGGTCCTCGTCACCGGAGCCGCGCCGGCGTCCGGCGGGGTGTAGGCTGCGTAATACCGGCCCGGGTCCAGGCCTTTGCCGGTGAATCGGCCGTCGGCGCTGACCGCGAACTGGACCGGCTGGCTGTCGATGCCGAAGATCTGACGATCGGCGGTGAGACGCTGCATCATGACCACCACGCCGGCGGCCTGCGAGGCGTCAGTGGTGAGAACGAGCGTGCCGCCCTGGGCGCGATTGTTGCCGAGCCAGATCTCACCTTCGATCTGAATGCCGCCGAGCATGAGGTCGGCCTCGACGGTTTCGCGGGCATCGCCTTCCACGATCTCACGTGCCTTCTGCTCGCCGTGACTGGCGGTCACGGTCCACCGCCCGACCGGCAATCGTTCGGCGCGGAAGTAGCCGTCGTGGTCGGTGCGCACGGTGGTCTCGGAGAAATAGGCATAGGTCGCCGCTTCGGTGATCTCCACCACGGCGCCTGTGATCGGTCGGTCGGCGCGGTCATAGACCCTGCCGACGATCGTCATCCCGGCGTCCATTTCCACATCGCCGATATCGAAACCGGCATCGTCGGGCTCGACCCCGTCCAGCCGCCAGGTGGCATAGCCGGCCGCGCGAACCTGAGCTCTGCACGGCCCGGCGTCGAGACCCTCGAGCAGAAAAAGTCCATCGGTATCGGTCAACACCGAGGGCACGTCCTGGACGGTGTCGGGGGCGCGAAACACCGAGGGCGACCCCGGTTCGCAGCTCACCTCGGCTCCGGTGACGGGTTGCAGCGTGTCGGCATCGAGAATTCGACCGGCGATGGCGAGACCGCGCTCGGGCACGGCGGCGGGCAACACGACCTGTTCGGTCACCGAGAGTTCGACCCGCTCGCTGACGATTGTGGCCGCTCCGGGAAGGCGGACCGACATTGAATAGGTGCCCGCTTCGAGGCCTGTGACCCGGGCCACTCCGGTCTCGGCGTCCCAAGTCCCTTTGCCAGATCTGGTTTCGCGGCCCTGCGAGTCGTAGGCCTGCCAGCGAACTCTGACCTCGTCCGCGCCGAAGCGGCGGGCCGCCAGGACCTGTTGTTCGATCACCGCTCCTCCGGGGACGATGATCACCACCTGGGCGCGGTCGGCCGTGAAGCTGCCCTCCCACATTCCGAAGCCTTCACCGAAGATCTTGACCGGGATCGTCTCGCCCTGGGCCACACCCTGAACAGCCAGTTGCCCGCGGTGGTCGGCAACGTGCAGGCGCTCTTTGAAGTACAGCATCGCCTCGGCTGCCGGGGTGTTGACCTCGTTCTTCACCACCAACACGATGTCCCGTCCCGGTGCCAGTTCGAGGCTCACCGGCGCTGTGGCCGTGTCGGTCGCGATCTCGATCGCCGCTTCGTTACACGCCCGACCGGGCGCGCAGGCGCGGACCCTGATGTTCCCGGGGAGCAGGCCACCGACTGCGAACGACCCCTCGGCGTCGGTCGTCGCGAACTGGCGATAGCGGAAGTTGTCGAGTTCGGAGATCTCTCCCATCGCCTCGACGGATGCGCCGGCGATCGGGTTGCCGTCGGCGTCGCGAACGCTTCCATCGACGGTCATGCCGTCTTCGAGTGGGAGTTTCTGATCCAGAGGCAGGCCCTGGAACGCACCCACGACCGGCACCTTGCCCTGGGCGACGATGATGCCGACATAGGCTGCCTCGCGGTCGAGATCCTGCACCTCGATGACGCCGGGGGCGTCGATCCGGTACTTTTCAGCGACGTTGATAAAGAGGCTGGTGACGTTGATCTGGTCCTGGCGTGCGAGCCACATCCGGGCCTCGGTCGCCGGTTGCAGCTCGATTGTGAGGTCTCCTCGCGGCTCCAGAAGCACCGGGTGGCGACGGCCGTCAAGGTGCGGTGTGAAAATCGTCGACCCATAGCCCGGCGCCGTCACGGAAAGACGCTCCGCGCCGGTGCAGATCAGATCGAGGTTGCCGTCGGACGAGGTCCACGAGGCCGCGGTCAGTTCCCGAGGGGCGTCAGCGATCTCCCACACCAGATTCCCGGCCGCGACGGGTTTGTTGGTTGCCGCATCGAGCACCACGTTGTACGCCGTTGCGAGGGCCGGCAGTTGCAGCTTTCCGGTCTTGTCCGGCTGCACCAGAAGGGGCTCGCCGGGGCCCGTCCGGACCCACACACCGGCATTCGTAGGCACCGTGAGAACATCGAGAGCGGTCGTACCGTCGGCATGGACGACGGTTTGACCCGCCCCGGCCGCAGCTGCAATCATCGCCAACCCTGCAACGATGACGATCTTCGCGTGTTTCATGATGTACTCCAGTGCTTTCGTTACCGCGGAACCTCCGCATTCGACACATCCACCTGCCACACGATGGTTTTTGACGAAGGTTCCCATGTTTCCTGACCGACCAGAATCAGACGGTCATTGTCAGCATCGGCCGCGATGAGACGACCGGCGACGACGCCGGGCAAAGGAATCCCGACCGCCACCGGGTCGCCGCTGAGACGGTAGAGATCGAGCTCGTGGCGCTGCCGAAGCGGCCCATCGGGCAGGCCGATCACAACGCCCACGAGATCATCTCCCAGGATCACGGGCCGCTTGACCAGTGATTGCGCGAGTTCCCAACGCGCGTATTCCTTGAGCCCCGAGGGGTCGTGGACCGGCGTGTAGGCGTTCCAGTTCGGCGGGCGGAATCTCGGATTCGTGCCACGCCAGACCTTTTTCAGACGGTCGTGCTCGTCGAAAACGAAAACCGAGTAACTCCGTGGATCGACAAAGACCCAACCGCCGTCGGGCAGCGCGGCCAGACCGCCGCTGGTGATGCCCTGGAAATGGATGCGTTTGATGGTCTCCGGCATCGGCATCGACGCCGCGTACTCCTGCAGCGGGACGATCTCCCCGTCGTCGTACTGGATGAAGAGGTAGGGCGTACCGCCCACGGACGCGTCCGGACGAGCAACTCCGTAGAGCACCGTCCGGTCGTTGAACACCAGGGGCTGACCGCTCGGCGAACTCCGCATTCCCGGATACTCGAGCAGGAAACGCCAGTTGGTGTCGTAGTAGACCCAGAAATAACGGTCGCCGAAGACCAGGCAGCGCTCCGGTCCGCAGCCCAAATGCTGCGGACCGGTGACCTGACCCTTTTCGGTGCCCATCGGGAGGACAGACCGCAGATCTTTTCCGGTCCGGAGATCGACCTCTCTCAGCCCGCTGGTGTAGTCGGGGAGAAGGAGGCGGTCGCCGCGGACCACCGCGTCCACGATCATGTACGCCGGTTTTTCCAGAGCCACGGCCCGCGCCGAAAGCTCGTCGCGGACCGGTTCCGCCGGCGCAGCCAGGACCCATGCGCAGAGCAATACCCCGCATAGTCCCTGCACAGCCACCCTCAGGGCGCGCCGCATGACCTCAGCCTGACCAGACGACCTGTTTGTTCCGAGGTCCTGCAGCCTTACGGCTTCGACGGATACACCCAGACCACATAGCAGTCGTAGGGCAGCGGTGCACAACCGTTGGGGTGATTCGGCGTATAAACCATCCACCCCATCTGGTAGACATCCGCGGCCTCGGCCAGGCCGGGTGCCAGCAGCGCCGGCACGATCGCGCCGACAATCATCAATGCTACGACTATGAACCCAATCTTCCTCTTTGACATGTTCCACCCTCCATCATGAGTTAGGGACAACTTATCGACCAGATTTCCTGCTGTCAAGGGCTGTTCTCGATTCCGGACGCATTTTCGTCGGGGGTATTGAGAGACGGGATGACAGCGGAGGTCCAGCTGAAGTCGTTCCATCGACGCCTCTTAAGGGCGAGACTGCCGGGCCGGCGGTCGAAGGGCCCTCGCTCACCGGTGATAGCGTCTCATTTCAGAGGTGTGACGCGCATCACAAAACACGGGGATTGGCCGCAGTCGGGCCGGCCTTTCGCGGTCGAAAGTGAGGTTTCTCACACCGTTGGATCGTGTTAGTTTCTTGCGGAGGGGGTTGTTCATGTTCCAGCGCGGAGTCCCCATGGTCTGTCTCGTCGTTCTGGTTGTGGCCCCGGCGGCAGCGTTCGACCTGAATTTGGCGGTCGGCGCGGATTTCGCCGGTGATTTCGACGCCGGCAACATCAGCTTCAGCGCTGATACCGGTTACACCCTGGGTCTCGAACTGGCGTTCAAGATCCCCCTGATCGAGGCCGGGGTCGGGCTCGAGTACGGCTTTTCACGCGGCGCCGACGCGGTGGATGTCGACGCCTCCTATTACCAGCTCTACGCCATCGGCCGGTTCTTCATCGGGCCCGCCTACATCGCCGGCCGGTTCGGCTATTCGGATGTGTCGTTTTCTCAAGCCGTGGACGGCAGTAGCGATGGCGGTTCGTGGGGGTTGGGGGGCGGGGTGGAGCTGTTCGGCAAGCTCAAGGTCGAGCTCCTCTTTTCGAGTCTCGGCAGCGACCTCTCGTACGAGAGCTGGACGGCGCGCCTGCTCTATACGTTCTGATTCCAGAAAACCGGTGCGGTTGTCTGGAATCAGAATGGGAAGCCGAAGTTCAGTCGCCAACCGCTCACCTTCGGGCCCCAGCGGTAGCCGATACCAATCCGCGGCAGGTTGATCAACCACAGCTTGATCTTGGGGCGGGTGCCGAAGGCCAGACCGATCTCGTTGGTGTAGAGAATCTCGATCGGCTCACCTTCAGGCCGCACGATCAGGGCATCGAGGTACTGGGTGCGAATCGCAAAGGGGCTCAAGAACGCCTCGTTGCCCTGGATGTGAAAACCCAACGGCAGCCCGACATCGAGCCCGAGCTGAAGCTCGAAGAATTCGTCAGACAGTTCGAAGTCCGACTCGAAGGTCGAGAGGTACTGCACTTTGGTTCCGAATCTCCAGGGAATCCTGGAGGGCTGCCATTCGGTGAGGGTGCGCATGCCGATCGACCAGACGGCGAAGTCCAGATCTTGATCGAAATCGTGGGCATAGCCGATTTCGGTGAAGGGCTTGAGTGTCCAGCCGCGCCCCGCCGGCACCAGGAACTCGACCCCGGGGGTGGCGGCCAGCGATTGAAAGCGAAGATCGAGATCGACGGCATTTTCAAACGTGAGGTCGTAGATGCCGGCATAGACGATGAGCCGCAAGCGGAGGCCCCATCCCCGGTCGTCGGGTTGGATGATGGTGTAGCCGATGGGGATGCGGACATCGTTGACGGTGCCTTCGGATCGGTTCGGGTCGTTCATCCCGAGGACGAAGAGTCCGGGGATGGCCGGTGGTGAGGCGGTCTGGGCGTCCGCAGGCGCCGGCAGGGCCAATTGGAGGATGGTTACCAGGGCGCCCATCGCCACAATTCCCGAAGACGGCGGAAACCATCGCGAGGTCATCACTCCAGAAGTATACGGTGAACAAAAAACGACCCGGCGCGGGCCGGGTCGTCTGATTGGATAGAAGACTTCGATCAGCGTTCGGTCGGGGCGAAGTCCACGCGCCGGTTCATAGCACGGCCCTCGGCCGTGTTGTTGGGTGCGATGGGCTCGTTGGGCCCGAACGCCTTGGTCGTCAACCGGTCGGCGGCGACGCCATTGGCGACCAGGAAGTCCTGGACGGAGTCCGCCCGCATCTTGGAGAGCTCCATGTTCCAGGCCATCGGCCCGGTGTTGTCGGTGTTGCCCTGGACCTCGAACGTGTACTGCTGGTTCTTCTGGAGGAAGCTGGCGACCTTGAGAAGCAGCTCCTGAGCCTCGGGGTTCAGCGTTGCCTTGTTGACGGCGAACAGGATCTTGCCTCTCACGAACCACTCGTTGCCTGCAACCTCGATTCCCGCGAGCGGGCAGCCGGTGTCGTCGACCGGAACGCCCCTGGGAGTGCCGGGGCACTTGTCGAGATTGTCGGGTACGCCGTCACCGTCGGTGTCGGGGCAGCCGTTGGCGTCAACCGCCATGCCCTTGGGGGTGCCGGGGCACAGGTCGAGGGTGTCGGGCACGCCGTCTCCATCCGAGTCGAGGGGGCAGCCCGCGGCATCGACCTTGGTGCCCTTGGGGGTCCCGGGGCACTTGTCGAGGTAATCCGGCACGCCGTCGCCGTCGCTGTCGATCGGACACCCGTTGCTGTCGACCTTCACACCTTTCGGTGTGTCGGGGCACTTGTCGAGAGAGTTCCGGACACCGTCGCTGTCGTCATCGGGGTAGAGAAAGACGTCGATCACGAAGCTCTCCATCGCGGCCGACGAGATCAGGTCGAAATCCGACTTGACATGGCCCTTGCCACCCGCGGCCACAACCTGTTCGAGGAGCTTGCGGCCACTCGCGGAATCACCGATCTGGACCGCGTACACGGTGATGGCGTCGCCGAATGCTGCCTTGAGGGACTCGGCGGCGGCCACTTCTTTCTTGCCCATGTGCAGGCCGTCGCTGACGATCACGACCGCGGTCGGCAGACTCTTGTCGCTGAGGTCGGTGCCGGCGGCATCCAAAGCCAGGTCGAGGGGGCTGTTGCCGTTCGCGCACTGAACGCGGGCCACGCCGTCGCCGAAAGCGCTCGAGAGATAATCGGCCACTTCGACGATCGAGACGGTCTTGCCCTTCGACTTACACAGACCACGGCCGAACGACCGCAGGCCGCCTTCGTAGCTGAGGCTGGGAATCGTCTGATTGAGGCTGGACAGCAGGTCTTCTTCGATGGTCAGTTTGCGTTCACCGTTGCTGCGATCGGCCATGGACAGGGACCCGTCGGCGATAATGACGAACTGGTCCACCTTGGGCAGGAATTTCTCGGCGTCGAGCGCACCCGGTTCAAACGTCATGGATTGGTTCGACGACGCGCAGCCCTGAAGCAAGGCGACGGCTGCGACGATCATCAGCGCGGACATCATTGTCTTCTTCATCACTCCTCCTCGTGGTCGTGTGTGGTGACCGAGATTTTTCTCGCTGCGAAACGACTCGAGCGAAAGTCTGGATCACGTTAGGCAGTTATCGGCTCATGAAAAACGTCAAGGGAGTCTCCCACAGCTGCTGAGGTTTCGCAACTCTCCCGGAGAGCTCCCGGTGATGCCGGGGATTGCACCATCGAAACCGTTTGGATACGCTGCATTGGAAACCCCGCCCGGCCAGGTGCAGCGGTTGTCGGCCCGGGGCGTGCGCGGTTTGGGCACCGGAGGTGGATCATGGCGAGGTCGGTGGTCATCGCAGGGCTGACGGTTTTTCTTGGATTCGGCAGCGTCGCGGCCGGCGCCGCCACCGATCCAGCCGATCTCGCGATTCTGACCTATCCGGTCGGGCTGGTAACGGGCGAGCATGCGGTCGACGTCGATCTCGGGGCCGGCGGTCAGCCGGCGACGCTCTTTCTCGATGGTCAACAGGTGTGCACCATGTCGGCGGGGTCGACTCAGTGTGAGGTCGATTTCGGGGAGGCCCCTCATGTTCACCTGCTCGAACTCGTTCGGACGGACGATTCCGGTGAGGCCGTCGCCCACGCCGTCCGGTGGGTCAATCGTCCGGGCCAGGAAGCGGAGCTCGTGATCCAGCTTTCTCCTCGGACGACAAAAGGCGTGTGCGGCGGGAAGGCCCTCTGGTCGCACCCGTCGAAGAGGAACCCGGTCCTCCTCGAAGTGACCGAGAACGGTCAATCCCTTCTGATCCGCGAGGATGGGCGATCATTCGCCTATCCGTGCCCCGACCCGGACGAACCGCACGTTCTGGCCGCGTCGGCAATTTTTCCGGACGGCAGGCGCGCCGAGGCGGTGGCCCTTTCGGGTGGTTTCGGGGGTGTGACCGAGGCCGGGTTGTCGGCCGTCGCCCTGGCTGCCCGGGGCGGGGCTGAAGATCCCTGTCAGACGGTGGCGGCGAGGCTCGGCGACACGGTGAGCATCGCCGACAACGCGGGCTTCGAGGTGGTCTTCGTGCTCGATCCGACCGCCGGCTACCGGACTCTCATGGCGAGCGGTTGGTCGAAGGGCATGATGCCGACGACGACGACCACCACCAAGCAGTTCGACTCGCTGGTGCAACAGGGTTCCAAGGGGTCGGAAGCGAAGCCCAAGAACTCGTGGAAGCGTGCCGAAAGCAGTCTCATCGACGCCGAGAAGATGTGGTTCGTCCTGGCGAACGAAAACCTCCAGCGAGCCAACGGCTTCAGTCAGGGCAAGATGAACTGGCTGTTGTTGTTGTTCAACTACGGCTCGGCAAAGATCGAAGGAAGGCCGCGGATCGCGGACGCGGTTGCGGCGTCCGGGCTGGTGGCGGCCGCGGGGCCGCGGCGGCGTGCGGTTGTCGTGATCCTCGGCAACCATCCGGAAAAGGACGGGAGTGGTTTTACAGCGGAACAGGCGCAGGACTACCTCGCCGAAGTCGGGGTCCCGCTGTTTGTCCTCCGCAATGGAAAGCTCCGCGACGACGGCTGGCCCCAAGGCGTGCCGGTCAGAACCATGGAGGCCTCGGCAGATGCTCTGGAAGCCGTGAAGGCGGATATCTCCGCCCAGTGCGTTGCCTGGTTTCCGGGAGATCTGCAGTTGCGAGAGATCACGGCCTCTTTGCCGGAAGGCGTGACCCTCGCGGGCCGCGCCGGACGGGAGTTCGACGACGTCGGGTCGATCTGGCGCCGCGCCGAGTTGGAATCGCCTGGCGAAGCCCTGGCCGAAGATGACGCTGCCCCGGCCTCCGCCATGCCGGTCGCAGGATCGCGCATCGAGGTGACGGCGGTGACCGTCCTGTTTTCCGCTCGCGATACGGCCGGCCGGCCGATCGACGATCTCGAGGGCTTCGAGATCGAGGTGTCGGAGGACTGGCGACCGGCTCGGGTTCTCGGACTGCAACGAGTGCCGATCGCGGCCACCGCAACTGCCGTGGCCGCGCCTGAAGAGCCTGCGCCTGCAGCCGAGAGCGGGCCTGTAGAAAGGCGCCCCGAACCGTCGGTTCGGATGCCGGTGGCGGTTTATGTCGACCGCAACCTCGCGGCCTCGCCCGAACTCAATACTGCGCTCGAGGCCCTTGCCGAACGGTCCGCGTGGCTCGCCTCGCTCGGCCCGGTCGACATTGTGGTGGCCGACCGTGACGTGGCGACAACTCTCGAGGGATCGACCGACCCGGAAGCTGTCGAGGAGGCGCTGGCGTCCCTGGCGTCGCGCGCGTCGGGGCAGCACGCCATCGCGACCATACGAGGTCGTTTTATCCGGGACGTCCGCAAGACCCCCAACCGGTTTGCCATGCCTGAGGGCGGGGAGTCCGGGGAGAGTGCGGTCGAAAGTCTTGCGGAGGGTCAGAACGTCACACAATTCGAGCGATCCCAGGTTGTGACGGCGGCCCGCGGTGCGGTATTCGAGGAGGACGCGGTCCTCCGGCAATCGATGACGAGAGTGGAGGATTGGGCGCTCGCAAACCCAAGTGACGGGCCTCGGCTGCTCCTGGTCGTGGGCGCCGGATTCGACATCGATCCGGTGGACTTCTATCTGCCGTTTGTCGAGCGCATCGAAAGCCACAGCACCGGCAGCGCCCGCGAAGAGTTCAAGCGGTATCGGCAGGCGGATCGCGTCGACCGGACCGGTCGCGATCTGGCGGCCGCGGGGTGGCTCGTCATTCCGGTGGCCACCCACACCACGGGCCCCTCCGCCACCGGGGCGGAATACGGCGGCGGCGATCGTTTCCAGCAGTTTCTCAGCACGCAGCAGGATGCGATCCGGACCTCCGACTCCTCCTACCTCATGCTCGATCCGATCGGTGCGCAGCGACGCCTGGCGGCGCCCAGTGGCGGTGAGGTCGCGATGGGCGCCGACGGTCTCGACGATCTGATGCATGCCAGCGCCGGATGGTACCGGCTCAGCTACCAGACCGACCGGCCGCCGGACGGCGCCAACCACCAACTGGCGATCTCCACCGATCGCGACGGGGTCGAGATCCGGTCGACGTCCGTCGTCGCCTCGGAAACCGTCGAAGGGGCGGCAGCGGCCAGGGTGCGGCGGTTGATCCGCGGTTCGCAGGAGACCGGCGACCTCACAGCGGGTGTCGAAACGACACCGCCGCAACCTGCCGCTGGAAAAACCTCTGCGGCGGAGGCGATCGTGACCGCTGACCTGAGCCCGATAGCGGCGCTGATGTCGGAGGGCGGGAGCCGCAATCTGCGAGTGTCGGTCGGCATTCTTCCAAATGGCGGGGAGCCGTTCGTGCTGCACCGGGTCGAGACCGTTGACGGAGTGGTCGGCACCTGGCGCTATCGCGTGCCGCTCGAGTGGCCGCAGGGAAAGGCGACGGTGGCGGTGGTGGTCGAAGACCTCGGCTCGGGCGCCTGGGGCGGCGCGATCACCCAGCTTCAATAGGGTCGTCGACATCGCAAAAAAAGAGGCGCCCCGTGAGGGGCGCCTGCTTGCATCGTTTGAATCCGTTTTTCGAGTGGAGTTCCTACTTGTCCCCCGCTCCCTTGGTTATCGCTTCCATGACGTTGTCGAGGTTGAAACTGCCCGGCTTCTGGCGCGGCGGAAAGTCGCGGAAGCTCTGCATCCATCGGCCGACATAGGCCCCCGCGGGCGCGAAGACAAACATGTGGTCCACCCACCACCTGTTGTAGCCAATGCTCTCTTCTTCGGCACGCTCGAACGGATCCATGCGCAGGTTGCACAGCATGGGAGCACGCAGTACCTCGAATTGTTCCCGCCAAACGTCGATTCCCTCAGCGTTCTGTTTGAGAAACGTGATCTTCCAGTTGTTGTATCGCAGCGCCGCGACGTCGCCATCGTCGGTCCAATAGATGAAATCGTGGCGCGGCCACTCGGCCTCTCCCTTGAAGGTGGGTAGAAGATTGTATCCGTCGAGGTGAACCTTGTAGGACCTGTTGCCGACGGTCTGGCCCTGCAACAGCTCCTCTTTCACGTTGGGGTCTCCTGCTGCCGCAAGGAGCGTCGGGAACATGTCTTCGTGCGCGCCGATGTCGTTGATGACCGTGCCGGGTTTGATGACGCCTGGCCAGCGAATCGCGGCCGGCACCCGGAAACCGCCCTCCCATTGGGTGGCCTTTTCGTTGCGGAACATCGTGGTGCCGCCGTCAGGCCACGAGAAGAACTCCGCGCCGTTGTCGGTGGAGTACATGACGATGGTGTTCTCGGCTATGCCGAGCTCGTCGAGTTTGTCGAGCAACTCGCCCACCATGGCGTCGTGTTCGACCATGCCGTCGGCATACACGCCGAGACCGGTCTTGCCCTCGGACTCTGCGCTGAGGTGTGTCCAGATGTGCATCCGGGTGCTGTTCCACCAGACGAAGAACGGCTTGCCATCGTCCACGGCCTGTTCCATGAAGCCGAGCGCCGCGGTGGTGACTTCCCGATCCACCGTTTCCATGCGTTTGATGGTCAACGGACCGGTGTCCTCGATCCGGCCGTCGGCAAAGGAGTGGATGACCCCGCGCGGACCGAACTTCTCCTTGAAAGCCGGGTCCTTCGGGTAGTCGGGGTGCTCCGGCTCCTGCTCTGCGTTGAGGTGGTAGAGGTTGCCGAAGAACTCGTCGAAACCGTGGTTCGTCGGCAGCATCTCGTCGCGGTCACCGAGGTGGTTCTTGCCGAACTGCCCGGTGGCATAGCCCTGAGCCTTGAGCATGGTTGCGATGGTCGGGTCTTCCTTCTGCATGCCTTCGGGCGCTCCGGGGAGACCGACCTTGGTCAGACCGGTGCGCATGGGCGACTGCCCGGTGATAAAGGCGGCGCGGCCCGCCGTGCAGCTCTGTTGTCCGTACCAGTCGGTGAATACCGCGCCTTCAGCCGCGACGCGGTCGATGTTCGGCGTCTTGTAGCCCATCATTCCCATGTTGTAGGCCGAGATGTTGAACTGACCGATATCGTCGCCCCAGATGACGAGGATGTTGGGTTTGTCCTGGGCGGTTGCCGGAACGGCGGTCGCGACCAGGGCGACTGCCAGACAGGCGAGTGCGAGTGCGATCCTTTTCTGTTTCTTCATGACGGTGTTCTCCATTCTTATCTTGGTTGGTGATTGCAAGAGGGGGTTGACCTTACTTCTTCTTTTCGAAGGCGCCGATGAACCACGAGATGATGCCGACGACGAGGGCGCCCAGGACCGCCCACCAGAAGCCGGCCACTTCGAACCCGGGCACGATCTTCGACGCCAGGAAGAAGACGAAGCCGTTGACCAGCAGGTAGAAGAGACCGAGAGTGAGGATGGTGATCGGCAGGGTGAGGATGGTGAGGACCGGCCTCACCAGGGCGTTGACGAGACCCAGCACGATGGCGGCTATCGCGAGGGCTTGTGTCGAAGCGAAGCCGACGCCGGGCAGGATGGCGGCGGTGACCCACAGTGCGATGGCGATGACGAGCCAGTGGAGAAGAAATTTCATCGAGAGGTCCTTTCACGGAGTGAACTCATGGTATGGAATGTCGGCCCGGAGCCGCGAAATTCCGTATGTCCTCGGTGCGATGGCCGGAATCCTACCACTGATCAATCCCGAAGCGGGTATGCTTGCGCTGTGAGCGATTCACGATACCGAGGCGTCCCACTGGATTTTGACCGCCTCCCCGAAGAGGAGATGGCGGCTCGCGGCCGCGCTCTGCTCGAGCGGCTGGCGCGTCGCCGGTCGGTGCGCGAGTTCTCGCCCGATCCGGTGCCCCGGGAACTGATCGAAACGGCCATCGCCGCGGCCAACACCGCGCCCTCCGGGGCCAACCGCCAGCCCTGGCACTTCGTGGCGATCTCCGACCCGGCGGTCAAGGCGAAGATCCGGGTCGCGGCGGAGGCGGAGGAACGCGAGTTCTACGAGGGCGGCCGGGCGGCGGAGGCGTGGCTCGAGGCGCTGGCGCCGCTCGGAACGGGATGGCGGAAACCATTTCTGGAGACCGCTCCGTGGCTGGTGGCGGTCTTCAAACAGATCTTCGCGAGGGCCGAAGACGGAACCAAGGGCACGAACTACTACGTCAACGAAAGCGTCGGCATCGCCTGCGGTCTGTTCATCGCGGCCGTCAACGAGATGGGTCTCGCGACCCTCACCCACACCCCGCAACCGATGCGGTTCCTCTCCCAGATCCTCGGCCGGCCCGACAACGAGCGACCCTTCATCCTGTTTCCGGTCGGCTACCCGCACCCCGAGTGCCAGGTCCCGTCGATCACCAAGAAGGACCTCGCCGCGGTCAGCACCTGGTTCGAGGACAAGTAGTCGTTCAAGGACCGTCGTCGCTCGAAGACGCTGCATCTTCGCTTCGTTTGAAGATCAGCGACACCAGGCCGTCCTCGGTCTCGCAGCCGATCACCAACCGGCCCGCAACAAAGCCGTAGCTCGATCCTCTGGCCAGCGTCCGCAGATAGCGCCGTTCCAGATCCATAACCGGGTCGGGGCAGGCCATCATGGTGGTGCCCATCGCGCTGAACTCAAGCTGCCCCGGGGTGTTGCTGGAGACCGTCCCGAAGTAGCCGTTGCAGCCGCCGTTGCCCGTCACCTTGTCGCCGTCAAACCTGATCACCGCCCCGGGATCTTCCTCCACCGGGTCATCCCAACCGATCGCCGCCAGCCGCCATACAGGCCCTTGGAGGTCGTCAAGTGACAGCGTTCCCGTAATGACCGATTCACTCGGAGTCATGGCGCCGTCGATCAGCCGCCAACCGGCAAGAGCCTTCTGCGTGGGACAGCAGGCGGCCTCACCGGGGCCGGCATGAATCAGATCGAGGGTGATCAGACCGTCGGCAACGAACCCGGTCTTGACCTGGACGCGGTCTCCGACCAGGGCGGTGCCGAGGTTGACAACGGCGCCACCGGCCCGGCCCATGGCGGCAAGGTAGGTTCTGGTGCCGGAACCGCCCGAGCTTTCCCACAACAGCACGACGGCATCGTCCCGGCCGTCGCCGTCGACATCGCCTCTCAGCACGAAGTCCTCCACGAGTCCGGCGCTGGGCCGCGACGCGCCGCCCTCGACGTAGGGCTCCCCCTCCCAACGTCCGCCAGTCAGCGTCACGGGCTCATCGAAGACGCCGGCGTAGGTCGCGTTCACGAGCTCTGCGACGGTCGGGGCGGTGTCCGCCAGATCGTTGTCGGTGGCGCCGCCGGCCGCAGACCCCAATCCACAGGCTAGAGTCGAGGATGCGAGCAGAACCAAAGCGGCCGCGATGGTTGTCTTCGTGAGAGGTCTTCTTTCGGTTGCAGGAATCGTTCGTTTCGATGGTGCGTGTCGTGGAGTCGCGTTCATTTCGGTGGTTTCTCCTCGGCCGGACCCGGTTCGGTGGATCTACTCGGCAGCTGTGCGTTCTCGATCTTCCTTTCGGTCTCTTCGAGTTCCGAGAGGAGCAGTTCGTGGTCGGCAGGGCCGAGTTCGAGGAGGTTGCCGTTCTCAAAATTTCGCAGGGCCCCGCGGATCGTGGCTCGGGCACGGTAGAGGTCGTCCACCTCGATGAGGGTGCGGATTTCGTCGAGGGTCGACTGGCGGAGGATCGAGATGGCGCGGTCATCCGGTGAGAGGATGGTGAAGCCGGTGACGGCGAGCGCGTATGATCTGCGCTCTTCCTCGGCCACCTCGAACTGTGCCTTGAGGTCGTCGAGCCGGGCCTCCACCTCCAGCCGTTCGGGCCCCTCGGGCGTCCGCACGAGGATCTCCTCCTGGGCGGCGAGATCGGCTTGAAGCTCGGTGATGCTCTCTTCGATTTCGTCGATCAGATCGTGGGCCCGGGCCACCATCGCGGTTTCCATCGATGCCTGATAGGCGGTGACCAACACGGCAAGCACGAACACCACGGCCAGAGTCGCTGTGATCGCCGCCATCCGCGGCCGGCGATGGGACCAGTTGGAAAGTTTTTCCATCCTCGTGGGCTCGATCGCCGAAACCGGGAGGAATTCCCGATAGCGCTGGATGTCTTCGGCCAGTTCGACGGCCGAACGGTAGCGGTGGAAGGGGTCCTTGGCGATCGCCTTCATGGTGATCGCCGAGAGGGTGCGGTTGATCCGCTTGTCGCGCTCCCTCGGTGCTTCGGGGTCGTGGTACATCACGCCCTTCATCGACTCCACCGCGTTGGAGGCGCGGAAGGGGTTGGCGCCGGTGAGGATCTCGTACAGCATGACCCCGAGCGAGAAGACGTCGGTCTGGCGGTCGGAGGTGTCGGCGTGACCGGCGGCCTGCTCCGGCGACATGTAGGCGGGTGTTCCCATCACCGCTCCGGCGCGGGTTCGCCCGGAGTCGGACCGGCTGCCGTCGGATTCTCCGACGAGCACTTTCGCGAGGCCCCAGTCCATCACGTAGACCTCCCCGAAATCGTCCACCATGACGTTCTCGGGTTTGAGATCGCGGTGGATCACGCCCTGATTGTGGGCCGATGCCACGGTCTGGCAGACCCTGAAGAAGACCTCGAGAAGCCGGGCGCGAACGGCCCGGTCGTTGAGCTGGTCGGCCGAACGTTCGCCGAGCAACGCACCCAGGGTCCGCCCGCTGACCTTCTTCATGGCGTAGAAGCAGTCGCCGTCAGGGAGGCGGCCGGCTTCGAAGACCGCGGTCGTGCCCGGGTGGTCGAGCCCGGCGAGGATCTCGGCCTCGGCGAAGAACCGCTGCCTCGCCTCTTCCCTGTGCGAGAGGTCGGAACGCATGCGCTTGACGGCCACCGGCCGGTTCAGCTGGACATCGGTGGCCTCGTGCACGACCGCCATGCCGCCCTCGCCGAGGGTCGCGCCAATGAGAAAGCGGTTCCCGGTCTGCGATTCGCCGCTTCTGAGGTGGGGTTCGACAGAAGCGGCGCCGTCACCCCGCGGGCCGGAGCCTCCCTCGAGGTAGGCCGTGCTTTCGGTCTCCTCGCGGCCGTCGCCGGTAGGATCGAGTTTTCCGTCGTCTGGTGCCATCACTCACTTCCGTTCGAAGGCGACCTCGAAGTCCTGCCCGGCGGTTGGTTGGTGATAAAGCCCGGCGAGCACATCGTACTCCGGGCTGTAACCCAGTCTGTAGGTGGCGCCGGGATAGCCGACATCCACCAGTTCGATGAACAGTTCGAGCTGATCGTCAGTTTCACTGACCCGGGCCTGCGACACGTGGATCGGATTGGGGTTGAGGTACCGGGCGTCCACCGAACCGAACCGGTCGATGCTACGGATGTCGAGGACGTAGCCGGCATCCGTCCGCTGCCAGCGACCGATGAGCCGCTGAGCGGACTCGGGGGATAACAGGGCCACAGCGTTGACATCGCCGGCGGAGCGATCTGTGTGAGGCGTCGCGCCTCGACGGTTTGTCCAACCCCACCAGATCGCGACCACCACCGCGACGATCGCGACCGCTGCGAAGACCCTCCGGCGAGCGGAATGCGAACTGCGGACGGGTGGAGTCGCGGAGGTTTTTGTGCGGCGTCTGGCATTCGTTTTCGAGCCCATTGATCACGTTCCTTTGCAGTTCGACATTCTACCCGAGCGATCACGGCGGTCTGGCTGCTGCTTGAATTGAGCGGGCTTCCGGGCTACGGTCGGGGCCGTGGCGGACCACAAGCGAGACGGCGGCGAAGAGGCGCGCGAAAGCGCGGTGCGTCGCTTCTGGCGGTCGGTCTTTCCGGGGCCCATCGTGCCGCGGACCGAGCGCGAACGCCGCAAGACGATCCTCGACTTCTTCGTCCTCCACCTGCGCCCGGTTCGGGTACGGCAGTCGACGCTGCCCTACACCCACACCTTCGGTCTCGGCGGCAGCTCGCTGGTCCTGATCTCGCTCATGGTGGCCACCGGCGTGCTGATGATGTTCGCCTACGAGCCGACCCCCGAGAGGGCCTACCAATCGGTTTCCGCCCTGCAGGACGGTTTCCTGTTCGGCGGGCTGGTGCGCAACATCCACCACTGGAGCGCCAATATCCTGGTCGCGGTGGTGGTCGCCCACATGCTGCGGGTGCTCTTCACCGGCGGCTTCCACGGCAGTCGCCAGTTCAACTGGGTCATCGGGGTGGCCCTCCTGGCGACCGTCCTTGCCTCCAATTTCACCGGCTACCTGCTGCCGTGGGACCAGCTCTCCTACTGGGCGGTGACCATCTGCACCGGTATGTTCAGCTACGTCCCGTGGATCGGGGGTTGGCTGCAGCAGGCGGCTCGCGGCGGCCCCGAGCTCGGCGCGTCGACGCTGATCCTCTACTACACCCTCCACACCACCCTGTTGCCGGTGGCCCTGGTGCTCTTGATGGGCTTCCACTTCTGGCGGGTCCGCAAGGCCGGCGGGGTCGTCGACCCGCGGCCGCATGACGAGATTGTCGAGGAGAAACCGGAATGGGTGTCGACCCTGCCCGATCTGCTGATGCGCGAGCTTGCGGCGGCCCTCGCCCTGGTGGCGTTCGTCTTCGTTGTGGCGGTGGTGTTCGACGCGCCCCTCGCGGCGCCGGCCAATCCCGGTATGAGCACCAACCCGGCCAAGTCCCCGTGGTACTTCGTCGGTTTTCAGGAGCTGCAGCTCCACTTCCACCCGCTGATCGCCGTGGTGGTGATACCGGCCCTGGCCGCTTTCGCGGTTCTCGCTGTTCCGTACCTGCGGTACCCCAAGCCGTTGACCGGTCCGTGGTTTCTGTCGGAAACCGGCCGTCGCACCGGCCGGCTGGCGGCTGCAATCGCCCTGGTGGTCACCCCGCTGCTGATCCTCGTTGACGAGTTCCTGCTCCAACCCGGTGCGGGTCTGCCGTCCCTGGTATGGCGGGGCGTGGTTCCGTTGCTCGTTCTGGCGGCCGCCGTTGCGGGGTTCAGGCTTCTCCTCGTCAACCGCTTCGGGGCCTCGAAGTCCGAGGTCGTCCAGGCCCTGTTCATTCTCTTCTTTGTCGCGTTGGTCGTGCTGACCGTAACCGGGGTGTGGTTCCGCGGTCCCGGGATGGCCCTCGCCTGGCCGTGGGGGTGGTGAGGTGTATCGGCATCCGAGTTTTCTAACGCAGAGGCGCGGAGGTGCAGAGGCGCAGAGGGTGTCTTTTGAAACGGCCTTTCCTCCTCTGCGTCTCTGCGTCTCTGCGTCTCTGCGTTTCATTCCGACGGCGGCGGCCTTTCGGGAGCGGCGGTGATGGAAAACTCCCGCGAGCCGACGAGAAGAGGGTTTCTCGGGCGAGCGTGGCTCGTCCTGGGCGGGGTGGCCCTGCTCGAGGCGTTGTGGGTGGTGGCCGAGTTTCTCAGACCGCGGCGTCGCGAGCCTTCCCCCGATGACAACGAGGCGATCTTCGTCGCCGGCCCGATCGAGCGCTTTCAACCAGGGACCGTGACCGCGTTTCCGGCCGGACGCTTCTATCTCGCGCGTCTCGAGGACGGCGGGTTTCTCGCCCTCAACCGCGAGTGCACCCACCTCGGCTGCACCGTGCCGTGGGTGGCCGAGGAGGGGCGATTCGTCTGTCCGTGCCACGCCTCGTCCTTCGATATCAGGGGCGACGTCCTGAGCCCGCCGGCGCCGCGGCCGCTCGATATCTTCCCGGTGCGCATCGAAAACGACGTCGTCAAGGTCGAGCTCGGCGAACCCATCCGCCGGCAGACGGTCTCCGGCGCGCAGGTGACAGGCGCGTGACTGCGGATCCGCTTCACCGGTGGCGGCTGATCGGGGTCGCGGCGACCGCGGTCATCGTCCTCAGCGTGCCCGCATGGGTCATCCGAAGAGGGGCGGAGGGCGGCTCCGGGGCCGAGGTCGACGGGGGCGCGACCTTCGTCGGCCGCGAGGCATGCCTTCCCTGCCACCAACAGGCCTCCGAAGCCTGGCAGGGGTCGGACCACGATCTCGCCATGGACATCGCCACCGACGAGACGGTGCTCGGGCAATTCGACGACGCGGTCTTCACCTCCAAGGGGATCACGACGCGGTTTTTTCGCCGCGGTGGGAAGTTCTTCGTCAACACCCAGGGCCCGGAGGGTGAGATGGAGGACTTCGAGATCGCCTACGTCTTCGGCCACGATCCACTGCAGCAGTACCTGGTGCCGTTTCCCGGCGGCAGGCTGCAGTGTCTGACCATCGCCTGGGACGCCGACCTCGGTGCGTGGTTCGATCTCTACCCCGATGACGAGATTCCGCCCACCGACTGGCTCCACTGGACGCGGGCCGCCCAGAACTGGAACGGCATGTGCGCCGAGTGCCACTCGACCAATCTGACAGAAGAACTACGACCCCGAGACGCGGACCTACGAGACCACCTGGTCGGAGATCGACGTCAGCTGCGAGGCCTGCCACGGACCGGGTTCGCCGCACGTTGCGTGGGCCGAGATCCAGCCCATGGCGCGCCCGGCGATCGACGACTACGGTCTGGTGGTGGCGACCAACGGTATCACCTCGGCAGCGGCAGGTGGAGCTGTGCGCCCCGTGCCACTCCCGGCGCGGGGAGCTTGGCGACTATGACCACACCGGCGCCGCTCTCCTCGACACCTTCAGACCTTCCGTCCTCGAGGAGGGCCTCTACCACGCCGATGGTCAGATTCTCGACGAGGTCTACGTCTGGGGTTCCTTCACGCAGTCCAAGATGTACGCCAACGATATCCGGTGTTCGGACTGCCACGACGTCCACAGCCTCAAACTCAAGGCCGAAGGCAACGCCCTCTGCCTCCAGTGCCACCGCGCCGATGCCTACGACACGAAGGAGCACCATTTCCACAAAATCACCGTCGACGGCAAGGCTTCGGACGGCGCGCTGTGCATCAAGTGCCACATGCCCGAGCAGCCCTACATGGTGATCGACGAGCGCGCCGACCACTCGTTGCGGATCCCCCGCCCGGACCTCAGCCAGACCCTCGGTTCCCCCAACGCCTGTTCACAGGGCGGGTGCCACGCCGACAAGTCGCTCCAGTGGTCGCTGGACGCCTACACGAAATGGTACGGCCAGGCGAAGAAGCCGCACTATGGAACAACCCTGGCGGCCGGGCGCGAGGGCCGGCCGTCCTCCCGCGGCGAGGTGATCCGATTGGCCGGCGACCAGCTGTATCCGGCCATCGTCCGCGCCACCGCCCTGTCCCTGCTCCGCAACTATCCCGGTGAAGACAGCACCCGCGCCATCGCCGTCGCCCTCGCCGACCCCGAGGGCCTGGTCCGCCTCACTGCGATCACCAATCTGGTGGCCCGGGACCGGGCTGAGCTGGTGCGGCTGGTGGCGCCGCTCCTGCTCGACCCGCTGCGCGCGGTGCGGATGGAGGGGGCGGTGCGGCTCGCCGACACGCCCGATGCCGAACTCGAGCCCTACCAGCGCGAGGCGCGCGCCAGGGCGCTTGCGGAGTACCGCCGGGCCATGGCGCACACCCTCGACTTCGCCTTTGCCGGCCACAATCTGGGCAATCTCGCGGCGCGCCTGGGCGATGCGGCGACCGCCGAGAAGTACTATCGGACCGCGATTGCCATCGACGATCTTTTCTATCCGGCGAAGGCCAACCTGGCGGTCATCCTCAACGCCGAGGGCCGCAACGACGAGGCAGCAGCGCTCCTCCTGTCGATCCTGGAGAGTGATCCATCCCAGTACGATGCGGCCTACTCGCTGGGTCTGCTGCTGGCCGAGATGGGTCGTTACACCGAGGCGGAAACCTATCTCGCCCGTGCCGCAGCCGGGATGCCTGGCCACGAAGGAGCCCAACGCAACCTGGGGGCCATTCGCGCGTACCTCGTGCAGACCGGTGCAAATCCGGCGCCTGGCTGAGGTTTCCGGAATATTTGAACCGAAATGAGGATTTCACCGAGTGACATTCGGATGTCGCTCCGGTTGAAGTGACGTCGTATACTGTGCCGCAAACAAAGGTGAATCTCGATTTCGAAGAACTCGCCGCAACCGACAACAAAGGAGAAGAAGCATGAGAAAAGCGTTCGGACTGATTTTTGTGATGGCTCTGATGGCAACCCCTGCGATGGCGCAGAAGGTGACCATCGACTACGCCCGTGATTTTGATTTTGCCGCCGCTAAGACCTATCAGTATGTGGCGACCCCTGACAGCGACCCCAAGAACCAGTTGATGGCGGATCGCGTCGTCAGCATGTTGAAAAAGGAGCTTGCCGAAGGCGGACTCAAAGAGGTGACGGAGAACCCGGACCTCTACGTGACCGCCCACTACACTTCGGAGAAGAACACGTCCTACAACACCACCAGCATGGGCTACGGCGGCTACGGCGGCTACTACGGCGGATGGGGCGGATGGGGCGGCTACGGCATGGGCGGCATGGGCACCAGCACCACCTATGCGACAACCTACACCGAAGGCACCCTGATCTTCGATGCCTATGAGCCCGGCGACAAGAAGTTGGTGTGGCGCGGCACGGGAACTGTGACGGTTAAAGACAAGCCCGAGAATCAGATCAAGCAGGTGGACAAGATTCTCAACAAGCTCGGTAAGAAGTGGGACAAGATCCTCGCCGGCAAGGGCAAGTAACACCGCCCGCGACTTTTTGGCGCACATATCGACACCCGGACGCCTCTCGGCGGCCGGGTGTTTTTTGTGGCGTGTCAGTCTCCGAAGCGGATCCTCACGTAGAGACTGACGTCGTTGATGTCCAGGTCGATCCTGGCGGCAAGCTCGTTCTCGTCATCGGGATTCTTGATGCCCTCCCAGTCGACGTTGATCGCGGAGGCGTGGATCGCGATACCGAAACCCCATCGCCGGCCCGCGATGTATTCGGCGCCCACCTGGGCGATCCACTGTCCGCCCGCGACATCCCCCAGACTGAGGTAGAACCAGCCGACGCCGGTCTTGAATCGCCAGTGCTCGGAAAGCATTCGACGGTACTCGAAGTTGATGTAGGGCAGCGGCGCCGCGACGTCGATCTGGTCCTCGAGTTCGATCTCCTCCACCCTGAGAGCCGTCAGGAGGTCCATCCAGCGGAAGCCGAGACCGAAGCCGGCCGCCCACGTGTCCTTGACCCAGGGGTAGTAGGTGTAATCGACGAAGAACTGCTCGACCTGGAAGTCGAGGCTGACGTTCGACTCGATGGGGATGATCTCGTCCCCCCACTCGATCTCCTCCAGAACCTGGGTGCTCGAGCCGCGCGGCAGGTCCTGCCAGCGGGCGGCCAACCGCTGTTTTCTGGAGATCTGCCACTCGAATGAGAGGCTCGGAATCAACTTACGGTCGTCGAGGCCGAGGTCGTCCTCGAAGCTGAGGGTGGTGCCCTTGCCGAGGCTCGCCGAGTCGAGACCGATGGTGGTCGTCATCCCGACCGCGCTGCCCTCGAGCTTGAAGTTGAACCTGTCAAAGAGGGGATACTCGATTCCCTGGGCAGCAACGGGTAACGCGGAAACCATCACTACGACGATCACTGTCACTGCTTGATAACGGACCACGGGACTCCCCTTCGAGACTCGTTCCTTCTCCCGTGAAATCTACCACGGAGGGCAGTCGCCCTCTCGTCGCCCTCGTGGCAACCTGGTGAACAGCTCGGTTCAGACCACCGGGTGATCGTCGACGAGGAGCTCATCGATGATACCGACGATCACCGCGCGGATGGGGGCCTGCGGCGCCTTCAGGACCTGACGGGCGCCGTTGCCCTCGTCGAGCACCAGCACGGTCTCCCCGGCGCCGGCCCCGACGGAGTCCACGGCGATCAGGTCCTTGCCCGTGGGCTTGCCCTCGAGGTCCAGGAGGTCCACCACCAGCAGCCGGCGTCCGTCGAGCGCCGGGTGTTGGATGGTGGAGACCACCGTCGCCGCGACGCGACCGATCTTCATGGTCCACCGCCCTCGAGGGCCTCGACCGCGTCGACGATGGCGACGATGGCGTGGTCCACGGGTCCCGGCAGCACCGGGAGGGCGAGCGAGGCCTCGCGGCTGGCCACCACCGACACCACGTCGCCCGGCGCCGCCATCGCCACACCGTCGGCCGCCACCACCGGTCGGCCTCTTGGAGAGAGGCGGCGGTCGAGCGGCTGAACGATCAGCAGCCGGATGCCTTCCAGCCCCTCATAGATCGTGGTGGCAACCACGGTGCCGGTGACCCTGCCGAGTTCCATCTACGAATCGCCTCCTCTCAGCCACTCACATCGCACGCGAGACGCGTGCCCCACAAAAGGGCAGGTCGCTCGAGGACGGGTTGTGGGGCAGCCGTCCCGGCTGCCATCTTGAGGGGTGGCGATGTCGATGTCGTGGAGCGGTGCAACCGTTCGCATCGTCACCCCTGGCCGCCGTGGATTCTGGGGGCGAACTCGGGGGCCGCCTCGAAGTTCTCCAGCATCTCGTGGTGGAACTCCGGGATCACCACCCGCGCCACCAGGACCGCCGGGTCGTCGAGGTGTTCCACCGCGAGGTCGACCGCGGCCTCGACATCGGCGACGGCGCCTGAAAAGACACAGTAGGCCTTTCCCCCGAGCCGATCGGCGAGGCGGATCTCCACCAGTTGGACATCGGCGCCCTTGATCCCGCGGTCGGCGGCGCCGATGGTCGAGGCGACGGTCCGGGTCTCGACGACCCCGAGAGCATCGCCGGTGACCCGGCCCCGGGCTCCGCGGAGGATGCGCGCGACATCGGGGTGGACAGCCGGCAGAAACAACCGGTCGACGAGCGCTTCCCGTCCCGCCTCGAGGCCTGCGGCGTAGGCCTCCTCGACGCAGGCCACATCGCCGCCGACCAGCACCAGGTACTTTCCGGGGTGGACGGTGCCGGCGTAGGTGATCTCGACCGGGGCGCGCTTGACCATTGCGTCGCCGGCGCGCACGCCGATCGCGATGGAGTCGAACTCGAGCAGCGCGATGGCCGGCTGCATGCCTTCGATCCCCTTCATACGATCCGCAGCCCGCCGGCGATGGTCATCCGCCGTTCGCGGGAGAAAGAGCGCGGCCGGGTCAGACCCTCGCCGGTCGGGCTGGCGATCGAAAACGAGGTGTAGCCCTCGCCGCCGTCGCCGAGACCGGCGAGGTTGGCGGCATTGGCGACGAAGATGGAGACGTCGATCTCGCGGGCCATGCGGGTGATGGCGTTGACGTCGCGGCTGTAGATGGAGGCCGTGTGGCCGCAGCCGTGCTCGGCGCGAATGGCGAGGTCGATGGCCCGGTCGACGTCGCGCACCCTGACCACCGGCATCACCGGCATCATCTGTTCGGTCCAGACCAGCGGATGTTCGGCGGAGACGTCGGCCACCGCCAACCGCAGATCAGGGCCGGCGTGGACTCCTATCTCGGCGAGGATGGCTCCGGCGTTCTGGCCGATCCATCTCGGGTTGACGCGGCCCCTTTTTCCCGGCTCTCCCATTTCCTTGAAGATCACGCGCTCGAGCTTTTTGAGTTCGTGCGTGAGGAGGACGTGGGAATGGTTCGCCGTCATCGCCTGGAGCAGGCGGTCCGCCACCGACTCGACCACGATGACCACTTTTTCGTCGGTACAGATGAGGTTGTTGTCGAACGAGGCGCCGCGCACGATCTCGCGGCCGGCGAGGTCGATGTCGGCATTGGCGTCGACCACCACCGGTGGGTTGCCGGGACCGGCGAGGATCGCGCGCTTGCGGGTCTTGCGTGCTTCCTCGACCACTCCCGGTCCACCCGTGATCATGAGGATCCGGACCCCCGGGTGGTTCATGAGTTGTTGCGCTGTCTCGATCGTGGGCTCGGGCACTGCGGTCACCAGGTTCGGCGGCCCGCCGGCCGCGACGATCGCCTGGTTGAGCAGGCGAATGGTTTCGACCGAGACTCTCTTGGCATTGGGGTGGGCGTTGAACACCACGGCGTTGCCCGCCGACACCGCGGCGATGGTGTTGTTGATGATGGTGGCGGTGGGGTTGGTGGTCGGGGTGATGGCGCCGATCACCCCGAACGGTGCGTACTCGGTGATGGTCAGACCCTGGTCGCCGGTCCATGTGGTCGGCTCCAGGTCTTCAGGCCCCGGAGTCTTCTCGGTGACCAGGAGGTTTTTCAGCACCTTGTCCTCGGCACGGCCGAGACCGGTCTCCTGGTGCGCCATCTCCGCCAGTTGGCGCGCGTTGGCGCGCATCGACTCACGGATCGAGTTGATGATGTGATGGCGTTTGCCGAGCCCCATCTCGCGAAAGGCCTCGAAGGCGGCCCGGGCGGAAGCGACGGCGGCATCGACCGTCAGGTGGATCCCGTCGCCCGTGGGCCCGACCGCCGGGGCGGACCGGGCCGGCGAGGTCTCCGGGTGGCCGCGCAGCCGCAGCCTCACCCGTTCGATGACGGCCTGGATCTCCTGCTGGTCAAAGGTGGTGTGCTGCACTCACTCCTCCGGGGCTGTTGCGGCGCCGGCCGTCAGCTGGCCCACTCGCCGCCCGCCGGAGTCTTGCGGTAGACCTCGCGGCCGCCGACCTCCCAGCTGTCGACGATGGCCATGATGACGGCGTCGCACGGCCGGTCACGGGTGTATTCGGTCTGCCGCGCCGAGGAGCCCGAGGCCCACAGCACGACGTCGCCGACCCCCGCTCCGACGCTGTCGGCCGCCACCACGTGACCGCCGGTCTCCTTGCCGTCCACGCCGAGTTCGCGCACCACCAGGAACTTCTGCCCCGTCAGCCCCTCGTCCTTGCGGCTGGCTACCAGGGTTCCGGCGACCGTTCCGAGCAGCATCAGCGCTTGCCCTTGCCCCCGACTTCGCCCGCGGCCTCGTCGGCGCGGCCGAGGGGCAGGACGAGGTCGATGTTGGTGTGGGGACGCGCGATGACGTGGGTCGAGACGACCTCGCCGACGGCCTGGGCGCCGCGGATCCCGGCCTCGACCGCGGCCTTCACCGCGGCGACGTCACCGCGGACGATGACGGTGACATAGCCGCCCCCGGTCTTTTCATAGGTCACCAGTTCCACTTTTGCGGCCTTGACCATCGCGTCGGCCGCCTCCACCACCGCCGTGAACCCACGGCACTCGATCATTCCCAACGCTTCAGCCATTGCTGACTCCTTTCGATTTTCTGTCTCGATATTCGTAGCTGATGATGGTCCCTACCATCCAGCATCGGTCAGGGGTCTTGATGTTGGATGTTTGATATTGGATGTCGGCGCACGACCCGCCGCCTTCTGGTGGGGCGAATCGCTGATGCTTCGAATCCAATATCCAATATCCAAAATCCGGTTCCGGATGGATGACAGACGTCTGCGCAAGATCTCCACGTTCTGAAGTCATTTCTCCACCCGTCCGTCCACAGCCTCGATGGCGGCGACGGCGGCCTGCCACCCGACCTCGATGTCCTTCTCTTCGCCGCCGAGGTAGACCCGCCCCATCGAGCCGAAGGCCCGGACCTCGAGGATGTTGATGTCGGCCGCCTTCTCGGCCTCGTTGGCGGCCAGCGCGGCATAGGCCGCGGGCTCCACCTCGAGGACATACATCGTCTGTCCCGGGATGATCATGTTGCCGTGGCGCATGCGGTTGATGAGCTGCACCTGGTGGTCGTCGAGGTGGCGGATGACCTGGCTCGACAGGATCTTGGGTTTGCGTCGATCGGTCTCTTCGAGGCCGATCTCGGAAAGGATCGCGGCGCCGGCGGCGCGGGTGTCGGCCTGCGCCTCGGAGTGGACCTCGAGCAGACCGTAGTAGCGCTCGACGATCTGCATCCCCGGCCGCACGTGGGTGGCCTTGAGTGCGACGTCGGTGAGGCGGTTGATCTCGATCCCGGGTGAGATCTCGACGTAGAGCGACGCATCGCCCGCCAACGGCAGGAATCCCTGGGCGGTGGTGCCGAGGAAGGCCGCGTACTGCGGCTGCAACGAGTCGAGAAAGACGTACGAGCGAAGATCAATATGCTGCACTGGACTCTCCTTCTTCTCCGGAGACGATGCGCACGCCGGCCGACGCCCCGATCCGGGTCGCGCCGGCGGTGATCATCTCGCGGACCTCGGCGGCGGTGTGGATCCCGCCCGCCGCCTTGACACCCATCTTGTCGCCCACCACCTCGCGCATCAGCGCGACGTCGAACACCGTCGCGCCACCCGGTCCGAAACCGGTCGAGGTCTTGACGAAGTGCGCCCGCCCGCTCTGCGCCAACCGGCAGGCAACGACCTTTTCCTCGTCTGTGAGGTAGGCGGCCTCGATGATGACCTTGTTGAGCGCGCCGACCTCGCGGCAGGCGTCCGACACCCCTGCGATGTCGCGCCGCACGAGGTCGTGGTCGCCGCCCTTGAGGGCGCCGATGTTGATCACCATGTCGATCTCCCGGGCGCCGTCGCGCAGCGCGCGCCGGGTCTCCATCGCCTTGATTTCCGGAGTGTTGGCGCCGAGAGGGAAGCCCACCACCGACGCCACCGCCACTCCGGTTCCCCGCAGGCGTCGAGCCGCCCTTGCCGCCCAGCACGGGTTGAGGCACACCGAATAGAAGCCGTACTCCGCCGCCTCGTCGCACAGCTTGTCGATGTCGGCCGGCGTGGTGTCGGGCTTGAGCATGGTGTGATCGATATAGCGGGCGAGGTTCTGCGGCACCGCCGACCCGGCGCCGCAGTAGCCGATCCGCGCGGCGCCGTTGGCCACCACCTGGTCGGCGTTCTCCAGCCCCTGTTCGGTGTGCTGGCCGGCGAGCATCGCCAGCACCTGGCGGGTCACCACCTCGATGAGCTCGTTGCGATCGATCATGATCCTTCCTTCGGTTGCAGCAGATAACGCCGTTCGATTCCGGTGATCTTGGCGACCCGCCTGGCGTGGCGGTCGCCGCCCCACGGCGTCGCCAACCATTCGTCGACGATCTGCCGTGCCAGGCTCGGGCCGATCAGGCCGGCCCCCAGCGTCAAGACGTTTGCGTGGTTGTGCTCGCGGCTGTTGCGGGCCGACGACAGGTCGTAGCAGAGGGCCGCGCGGACGCCGGGGACCTTGTTGGCAACCATCGCCGACCCGATTCCCGCGCCGTCGACGATGACGCCCCACCGGCAGGTGCCGGTGCCCACCAGGTTGGCCACCGCGTGGGCGAAGTCGGGGTAGTCCACGGCGTCGGTGGACGTGCAGCCGCAGTCGTGGATCTCGAGCCCGCGCTCGCGAAGGTGTTCGATCAGCTCCTGTTTGAGGTGAAATCCGCCGTGGTCGGCGCCGACCGCGATGGTCTCGGTCCCGCCCTTGGCGGCCGCGGGCGCCGTGGACATGACCTCGTCCACCACCGCCGCCACGAGGTTCCGGATCTCGTTCTCGTTCGTCACCACGCTCTCCAGTCGGCGGTGCTGCGGTGGGCCGCGGGCGCGGGCGCGGGCCGGGTCGGGTCTCGGGCGCCACGCTGTGCTGCCCCGCCCCCGTGAGCAGTTCGAGGTGGCGGCGCAGGGCTGCCACGGTTGCGTCGAATGGCGCCAGGTTGCGGGTGGCGCGGGCCTGGAGGACCGCGCCTTCGACTGCACTGAGAATGAACTCGGCAAGTGCACGGTGGTCGAGATCGGCTGGCAAACGGTTGCCCGCCTCCTCGAGGAGCAACTGCATGCGATCGGTCCATAGGACGAACAACGTCGCCAGGCGCGCGCGAACCTGAGGGTGGCTCTGCGACAGCTCGCCTGCGAGCGTGCCGAGAGGGGACCCGAGGGCAAAGTCGTTGTCGACGAGATGGGTGCGGAAGGAGTCGATAACGCCGAATACCCGCTCGAGAGGATCCGTCGTGGTCGCGAAATGATCGTTGAAGACCGCGGTGTCGAGGGTCTCGCCGACGTGATCGACAACCGCCAGCACGAGATCCTCCTTGGTCGGGAAGAAGTGGTAGAAGCTGCCGCTCGTGGTCCTGGCCCGTTGCATGATCTCGTTGACCCCGGTGTGGGCGTAGCCCTGCCGACAGAAGAGATCGGCAGCGGTTGCGATGAGCCGTTCTCGAGTGTTTGTTCTCCGAGGCAACCAGGGTTCTCCGTCCGTCGAGCGCAAATTAACTAGAACGTTCTATCTAGAACAAGGTAAACCGCACCCTAGGTTCTGTCAATCTCGAGTTGGAATCATCTCCGAAGGTGGGCCAAGGCACCCCCTACATGCCCGCTCGACACCGGGACCCGAAGTAGGGTGGGCCTCGGCCCACCTTCAGAGTCGCCGACGTCGGGCGGAGCCTGAATTTGTTCTCAAGCCGTTCACGATGCCGTGGTGGAAGAGAGTGGTTGGAAACGAATCGGGCGGGTCAGATCAAGCCGTCGAGCAGGTCAGCCACGCCGCCATCGAGCCCGAACTGCAGATTGAATGCGGGCGTCTCGCGGACCAGGCGGTCGAGGGTGGCCAGGCACCCCGTCATCGCGGGCTCGTCGAACCATGGGATCGAGGTCGTCGGCATGAGCTGGGCGGCGGCCTCCCGTGGTGAAATCGCCTGGAGCTCGTGAGCGGGCCCCTGGTGGAGGAAGACCAGGGCCGTGAGTTCGGCGGTGTCATTGGCTGCGACCATGCCTTCGCCCGCCCACGGAGTGCCGGATACCAGGGGCGGCTCTCCCGCCCGCAGAATGAGGCGGTCGTCGCTCAGTCGCTCGAGACCGGTGCGCCCCTCGAGCAGACCCATCAAGGTGGTCTTGCCGGCCCCGGATCGGCCGATACAGGCGATGCCGCGACCGCCCCGGTGCACGCCGGCCGCGTGGACGATGCATCCTCCGCGGTCTGCGAGCAGGAACATGGTCAGGAGCTGGTCGAGGGGGTAGTGGATGGGGTTGGCGATGCGGATGAGGGCAGGCGACTCTTCGACGATTTCCGGGTCGCAGATGACCTTGACGTGGGTCTCACCCGGTGTGAAGCGTGCGGTCCACCAGAAGGCGCCGGGACCCGTGGGTGAACGGAAGGCGAGGATCGATTCACCGCCGTCGCGCAGCGCGAGCCAGCTCTCTCCACTGTCGAAAACGACAGGCCACCGCGAATCGACGGCGGGATCTCCGAGAAGAACCTCGACCTCGACCTGAAGGGCGTCCGCGGCCCGCGGTCGTTTTCCGATGAATTGCCGGTACAGGGGGTGTTCCTCCGCGATCTCGATCTCGGGAGCAGTCCGAACATCGAACACCAGGCCGGGGATTTCGAGAGTGAACGCCCCGCTCATGTGCCGGCGTGGACGAGGGTGGCCAACCCGGCATCCTCGAGGTCGGCAAGAAAGGCAGCCGCATCGGCCCACGCAGTCGCCTCGTCGATGTCAAAGGCCTCGCACACACTACCGGCCACATCGGCAACCGTCTTCTCGCCGTCGAGAATGGACCAGATGTGCTCACCCACGGTATTGAGGACAAAGATCCGCTCGAGCCTCGCGAGTTCGCCGCGAACCGCCACCAGGATCGTGTCGCCGGCGATCTGCCGCGGTACGATGTCCGGCGTGCGTGTATAGATTGCGCCCGGAAGGACCGGGGGCTCGGGCTGCGACATGCTGAGCTACGAACCGGGTTTGGAACAAGGGATGCCGCGGCAATTGGCGCCGCGGGGGCCGCTCTGGTTGCCGAGCTTGCAGCCCGCGGCCAGCACCTCGTCGGCGACCAGGCCGATGCGCCGCAGTTCAGGCTTTTCGTACGGCCGTTTCTTCTGTTCTTTCTCGTTCTTCATGCCGTTCCATCCTCAAACGCCTGAGCCGCCGCCCGCAGTTGGGGGTCCTGGAGGGCCCGCCAGCGGCTCTTGGCCGTATCGCACACGTAGTCCGACTTCACGTCCTCGGCGCCGTGCTCCTGGTCGTGGAAACCGGGGCAACTGGCGCACGCCCGTTGCAGATCGCACCCGGCGCATTCGTAGTCCGCCCGCGGTTTCCTGTTGTGCAACTCACCCATCCGCTCCGACCACAGAGTCTGGAAGTCCGTCTCGAGGAGATTGTACCTGTACCGGGTCGTCATCATGCACGGATAGGCGTAGCCGAAGGGGTCGATGTAGAAACCGGTGACCCCGGCGCCGCAGACGTAGAGTTTGTCCTTGGGGGCTTCCGGCGCCGGCCGGTCGAGATACTCGATCCAGGAGGCGACCGATTTCGGGTCGGACAGCTCGATCTGCACCACCTGCTGCGGCGGGACCCGGAGATCCAGCGGCCGTTTGTCCGAGGTGTGGAGGCAGGGGAAGATCGCCGCATCCATCCGCAGATCGAGCCCGAAGTCCCGGGCCAGCTGCCGCATGTCGTCCGCCTCGTGGGCGTTGAGGCTCATCAGGACGGTCTTGATGCGAACCTTGATGCCGGCGTCGACCAGACGACCGATGCCGCGCACACATCGCGAAAAGGACCCTGGGATGCGAGTGATCTTTTCGTAGGTCTGGGCGGTGGCGCCGTAAAGCGAGATCTCCACCGCGCTCGGCGGCAGTTCCTGGAACAACTCGACGATCTTCTTGGTGACCAGCACGCCGTCGCACATCACGGTGACCAGAAGCCCCGCTTCCTTGGCGTGGCGGTAGACCTCCGGGAAGTCCTTGCGCATCATGGGGTCGCCCCCGGTGATGGCGAGATAGAGACACCCTGCGGCAGTGATCTGGTCGATCACGTCGATGACCTGCTCGGTGGTCATCTCGCCGTGGCCAAAACGGTCGTCGCCCTCGCCCAGGTAACAGTGAACACACTTCAAGTTGCAGCGCCGCGTCAGTTCGATCATGCCGGACACCGGCACGCGGTCCGCAACCACGGTGTGGTTGAACTTGTCGATCCATTCTGAATTGATCATCGATCTCATTCTATCCCACGTTCAGGGCGTCCTACCAGTCCACTCGGGTCGCCGGGTCGCCGAGGTAGATGAAAATCCGCGGCGCACTCGGATCTCCCAGCCCACCGGCAACATACGCAATCAAGGCCGCGCGCACGGTGTCGCCGATCGTCTCGTGTTGCGCGTCCGCCATGGCTTCGATCTGATAACGACCCAGCAACGCAGCGTCCTCGTTCATCGAAAAAGCCGAGGGCGACCAGACGCCGACCGATCCGCCGGCGTCCTTGAGGAGCAGCGCCTCGGCAAGGATGTCGTAGACCGGGATGTCGAAGCGACCCACCATGCAGGTCAGAGCAGCCAGAAACGGCGTGCGCTCATGGTTGACCATGCCGGCGACATCGTCGGCGGTGATGACGCCGCTGTTGGCGATGAAGTCGAGCGCTCCGTGCCCGAGGAAGTGAACCAGGACGGCGCCGTTGTCCCACGACTCGAGGGCTCTCGACCGCGCTTCGTCGGGGCCCAGCCAGTCGACCACGATCCTCTCGTTGGTGTAACCGGCCGGCATGTCGTCCACCATACCCTGCAGATCCACCGGGAACTCGCCGCCCTCGTCGACGGCATCCGCCAGCCACAGGGCGCGCCGTTTCCAATCGCCCGAGCCCGTTTCGAAAGCGATCACCTTGTCCCGGTAAACCGCCAGTTCAGCCGCGCTTTGCGCCGGAAGACGGCCGATCGCCACCTCGGGCACGCCGTCATCCCCCAGCCAATCCGCGAGGAGATTGTCCGAAGGCACGAGACCGCCATCCGCCACCGTCATCGGCGCCGGAATCAGATTTTCGCCGTCCCCGCCCAGGTCCTTGTAGTCGAGTGTGCCGTCGCCTGCGAGAAAGACGTAGTGCGGCGGATCGGCCCAATTCTGCGATGCGTACCGAAGAAAATCGCGAATCGCCCACGGCGTGCGGACCCCGCCCGAGAACTCGTCGTAGATGTCGTCGATCCGCGCCACGACCGCGGAGAGCCCCTGCCCGGCGCGGTAGGCCGCAAGAACCTCGGCCTCAGCCGTCATGCCCGGCCCGGCGATGATGACGTAGCGGCCGCGATTCTGCGGATCGTCAAGATTCGACGCCAGATCGGCAAACATGTCAGCGGGGTCTTGGACTGCCGCTGACGTGGTGGCAACAAAAGGCATCAGCGCCCCTGCGACGGCGAAGTTCGCCGAGAATCCTCCATCAACGGTCTCGACCAGGACTCCGGTGAGCAGCACCGGCCTCCGGGGATTCGTCAGGTCGAAAACCTGTATCTCGTCGTCGGAGAACCCGGTCACCGTCACTGCCGGTGCGCCGCCGGACGTCCCGCGCAGCCGGTCCTCCACAGCGACGTGGAGCCGCCGGTAGCCGAGGTCGAAACCGTCGACATAGAACTCGTCGAAGTCGAGGCCTTCGATCAACGTAGCCGTCACTTCCACCGTGTTGTCGCCATCCTCCAGGAGAGCCTGCGGGAAGTCGACCTCGAGTGACAACCGGTCGTGGCCGGTAAAACTCCACGGTCCTCCGAGGTCGTTGCCGTTGAGGCGCAGCGCGACCACGTGATTCTCCGGAACACCAGCCATGAACGAACCCTGGAGGTGAACCACCAGCCTGGCCGTGCCGCCGGTCGTGGCAACACCCGGCGTGGTCAGCGTGAACGACCGGGTCACGGAGGGTTCGGCGTCATAGGGGAAGAAGTAATCCCACATCCAGAAATCGGCCTCGGGATCGGTCATGACCGAGGTCAACGGCCAGTGTTCTTCTTCGAGGTGGAGGGTCTCCGGGAAACTGCCGAGGCTCTTGGTCTGAGCCACCGCGGCGGGACGGGTCTTCATGCGGAGCCCAGGTCCCACGCCCAGCCAGTAGACGTTGTCCGGGGTGTAGATACTGTCGATCGCCTCTCCCCAGAAGACCAGCCCTTCGTTGTCCGCGAGGGCCAGCCACGCGACACCGTCCTCTTCGTCCGGGGTTTCGTCCCCGGCACCCCAACGGCTGGTGTCGCCGAATTCGAAACCGTCGGCGAAGATCGTCATGTCGACCGGACCCGCTTCCGAGCCGGTCCCGATCCACAGGTTGCCGGTCGCGATCCAATTGGCCACTTCTCCCGGGTCGGTTCCCATCGCAGCCGCCAATGCCTCGGCTGTCAACCGCACCAGACCGTCTTCCCGGACCAGGACCTTGACCAAGCCGGAGGGTGTGCCGCCGTTCGCAATCGTCTTGAGGGTAGGAACCCGCAGCGCGCTGCGGTTCACCTCGCGCGCAACGCCGGAGGCCAGCACGTGCGCGACCTTGGTATTCGGTTCGCGGTCTTCGATCGAAACCTCGAACGGCCCGAAGCTGCTGCCTCCCCCCCAGGCATCGAGTTCGTGGAGGATGTAGACCGCCGACTCACCAACCGACAGCTGACGGTCGACGAGTTGATACCTACCGCCCTGGATGTGGCGAAGCCCCTTCACCAGACTCGTGTTGACCCTGACGTATTCGAGCTCGCCGGTCTTTCTCCGCCACAGGTCAAAACCGATCGTTCCGACCTCGGCCGCGGTGCGCCATTCCACGACAACCTGGCCGTTGACGGCGTAGGCGTCGAATTCCGCGAGCACCGCGGCGGTGGCAGCCGCCACCAGAACGGTGGCGGTGATGCTGTCCTCGTCGTTTGCCACCTGCGGCAGCGCGGTCAGGGTCACCGGGTCGCGCGAGGTGCTCTGGAGCAGATCGATCGGTCGCCGCAGCTCGTAGGCACGGGTTGCGCCGGCGGTGACTGCGGCAGTTGGCGTCAACGAGAAACCGTTGTCATTGTCCCAGGTGCCGTCGCCCTCCAGGTCTTCCGCGATCTGGGTGTCGGGATCGCCGTTTCCGGTGGTATCGACCCACAGCTCGGTCGGGTGGTTGAGACCGTCGGCTCCCCAGAACCACGCGGCCGAGATCTCGAAATCGTAGATATCGTCCTCATCGGTGAGGTTGCGGATCGTGCCGGGGAATACCGCCGTGTCGCCGGGGCTCACCGAACGGGTCCCGCCGCCCGACAGGTCGAGTTCTGTGGGCGGGGCCACCGTGGTCGTGTCGGTGGCGGTGGCGAGTAGATAGGGATCGCACAATCCCGAAACGGGGTCACAGATGTTCTTTCGAGACTCCGCTGCGAGGTGGACCACATCGACCGTGCCGTCTGCCGTGCCACCGGGAACGTCGACCACCACGAAGATCAGCTGCGAGGCGCCGTCGGCGAGCTGCAGGGTGTTGGTGATCTCGACGTCGACACCGGGTGTGAAAACGCCGTCGGAGTTCGCGTCCCAGTGGTACGCGAAGTCCCAACCGTTTTCGCTCCATCCCCTGAGATCGAAGGTGTCGGTCGCACCGGTGTTGTTGATGATCCGGTGTCCATAAGCCTCGGTCCCACCTGTGGGTGCGACACCGGAGTTGTCGGGCAGGAAGATGATTGGGTCGAGGGTCCCGACCGCGACGGTTTCGTCGGTGGCAATCGCCCAGATGGTGGACCTTCGGTCGGAGGTGGCGATCAGGCTCGTCGATTCCTCGGCCCCTACCGGCCCACCCGCCGGGATGGTCACCCGGATCTCGTATTCTGCCGTCTCGTCGGGGGCCAGGGTGCCGGTGTTGATCGTCACGCCACCGTCCCAGTCGCTGTTGCCGTCGCCGGCCGAGTCGGTGGCGATAACAGCGCCGGTCGACGGATCGATGAGCTCGACCAACCAGTCGAGCTCGCTGTCGATGGTGATCCCGTACGAGTCATCGACCAACCCGATGTTGACGACATCGTGGGCGTAGGTGACCGTGCCTCCGAGCGGGCCGAAACCGGCGTTGTCGTACTCGACGACCACGGCTGCCCGAACGACATCGTCGGTGACCGAGCTTCCGAACGGCCCCTCCTGATCGGTAGTGAGGGTCGCGGTATTGGTGATCTCGGTGATGGCAGGTGCGATATCGGGATCCACCGTCACCTCGAAGGTCACGGTGAGGGTGGCGAGCGGCACCAGCGTCACGGCGTCGGCGGCCGTCACCAGGTTGGCCGGGTCGCCGCCGGTGAAGGTGGCCCCTGCGGTGACGTTTGTAGAAATCGAGGCCCTGTGCGCCAGGGCGGGGAAGTCCGACCCCGAGCGTTGACGCTCGATCCGGACCAGCGACGGGTTGAAGTAGCGCGCCGACATGATCGGGCGCGAGTAGTTGTTGCTGGTGCCGTCCTGGCCGTTGGTGACCAGCGCCATCCGTTCTGCCCCGGCGACGGTCGCGGCCAGGTCGACGGTGGTCGCGGCGGAGTCGCCGTCAGCTTTGAACAGGTGTTCGACAGCCAGAGACGCGTGGGTGAGCGACCCACACCTCGAAATCCAGGGCGGTGCCGGCGATCTCGGTCCCGATGGCCACCAAGCTTTCAGTGGCGTTTTGATCCACCCCGTTGCCGAGCGCAATCATCACGCCCTCGGCCTGGTTGCCGATGCCGCCGCCGTCTGCGTGGCCGGTGCCCCAAACCCAGGTGTTGGCGCGCGCTACGGGGGTGGGGATTCCGGCGGTGTTGAACTCGCCAGTGGCGTTGAGCCCGTCGCCACCGTTGGTGCCGGTGACTCGGACCCGCTGCACCGTCCACTCCGACCCCCACTCGACCACCATGACGGTGCTGGTGGCGTTCGTCAGCGTGTCGAACGCGAACCGTCACGGGTCCAGTTGATGGTGTTGGTTCCCGACGGGTAGAGCCGGGCATGGCAAACGTGGTGGTCGCGGACGTTGGTCTCGTCCGAGTAGCAGCCGGCGCCGTTGAAGCCGCCCATCAGCAGCACCTGGTTGATGTCGGTCCACGAGACCGCGGAGGTGTCGCTGCCGGTTTCGGCGGCGCCGTTGTGGAGCACGTCTCTCGACAGAGCGCAGCCGGAAGCCGGCGGTGTCGCAATCTGAGAGGCACTCGACGACAGTCACCACGCCAGCCCACTGGTCCGTCGACGTCCCGCCGCTCGATGAGAAGAATATCGGATCCTGATGAAACCGCCAGGTCGCCGGTGCCGAAGGGGTCCTTGGTGAGCCGCGCGTAATCCGCCTCGGGGTCGCGTCGTCGTTCGGCGCCGGCGGCGCCCTGGACAAGGACGAAGTAGTCCTGCACGAGGTCTTCATCGAGGGTCAGGTCGTAGGACGTTCCGGTGAACGGGCCGAGCGCGATGTAGTACTCCCGGACGCGGAACACCGGGCTCGAAACCGTCACCTGGGTCGATCCCGGACCTCGAGGGTACCGGTCGGCAGCGGGTCGTCGAGGACGACACCGGTCTGGTCGACCGCCGTGTAGTTGGTCGCCCGGATCGTGTAGGTGATGGTGTCGCCCGGGAAGACCTCGCCGTTTGCATCCGAAGATCTTGTAGAAGGAGAGCGGCAGGGGCGTGTAACCGACGTCGCCGGTCGCCCTGGTGCCGCCGGAGACCGCGGTCACAGTCTGCGGGTCGTTGGCGGTGCTGAGCAGCGCGCCGTCGGGGAAATCGGGATCGCGTCTCGTCGACGTCGGCGGAAGCCAGACCGGGCTCGACGGTCGCCAGCCAGTCGCCGCCCGAGTCGGTGGTGACGATCTGCGGGTTGCCCTCGCAATCGACGATCAGCACATCGACGTTGGCGAGATCGGGCTCACCGGGGTCCTGCGTTCCGTCGCCGTCGGTGTCGAGAAAGACGTGGCCGGTGATGATCGGCGTCGCCGACGATCGGCACCTGGACCAGGTTGGTGTCGGTCGACGGGGTCTCGTCGGAGGCATAGACCGCCTGGTTGACGAGAAACTGACCCTCGGTCCCGGGGTCGACGACGACGCGGAATCGGATCGTGACGTCCTGCGAGGTTCCGAGGCTGGCAAGACGAAACTCGACACGGTCGGCGAAGGCCCGGCCGTCCGCGCCGCCACCCTCGTCGCCGTCGTTGGCGTCGGTGAGCGCCGTGAACGGCCGCCGAGTTGAGCGACCACATCATCGTGCCCGCGAGATAGCCGGCATTGGCGGGGAAGGGATCGCAAAGGAAGACGTTGTTGGCGGCCGCGGTGCCGGTGTTTTCGATCATGATCTGGAAGGTCACGGTCTCGTTGGGGTGCACGAAACTCGGGTCGCCGACGATCGTTTTGACGGCGGTGAGCGCGGGCCCCTGAACCACCGGCTCGACCTCGTTTGACAGGAAGTACGGCGTCTCGACACTCTCGTAGCCGCCGCGGTTGGGAATCTCGGTGCCGGCCGGAACCGTCGGATTGACCCGGACCTGGAAGCTCAAGGTCGCGGTTGAATTCGGGGCGGGACTGAACGGAAAGAGCGCCGCGTTCCACACCACAGCATTCTGGGCGACGTCGAACACGCCGGAGCCGGTGAAGGCGCCGTCGGCAGTGATACTGCCGGGCACGAATGTCGTGTCGGCGGGGATCGAGTCGGAAATATAGACGTCGGTCTCGTCGATGCTGGTGCTGGTGTTGGCCACCTGAAGGGTGAAGGTGATGAGGTCACCGGCCGCGGGTGTCAGGACGTTGACCGCCTTGCTCAGGGTGACGTCGGTCTGAACCACCTTGGCGGTGTCGAAGGGCGAAAAGATGCTGCTGCCGAGGGTCGCCTGGGCGTTGCCCTGGTTGGTGAGAACGCGGGGCGTGCCGCCCGGTGCCGTGGGGATCGTGACGTCGTAGCGCACGGTGAGGGTGTTGTCGGTACCGAGCGTGAACGGGGACGGTGACACGCAGGCCGTGTCGATGTCCCAGGTCAGGCGCCGGCACTGGATACCGCCGGTACAATCGTCAAACGTGGGATCGGCCGTGCCCTGGGTGAGGTCGGGACAGGTGATCAGGGTGGTGCCGAGCACGTAGTCGGTGTCGCCGTAGATCCCAGTCGGGAGGAGGTCGAAGACCTCGACGTTGGACAGCGGCCCGAAACTGTAGGACTTCACTGTCAGGGTGTAGGTGACGGTGCGGGCGGCGAGGGTCGAGGCCGTCGGGACGACGGTCGTGTCGACTTCCTTGTCGATGGTCAGGGCGGGGTCGAGGAAGAGCTGGTTGACGGGGTAGATGGTGAACCCGGTGTCGAGAGCCTGATCGTTGTAAAAGGAGCGGTCGGTGTCCTGGCCCCAGGAGACGGCGAGCTGTTTGTTGGCGAGAATGCGCGCCCCGGTCATGTCGTTGTCGACCGGGTCGATCACCCGCAGCGCCGACAGCATGTTCACCTCGTAGGTGTTATTGGCGTAGGGAGCGGGGTCGGCCGTCCCGTTGCCGTCGAGGTCGACCTGGTCAAAAGTGCCGTTGTTGTCGAGGTCGAACTGGACTCGGGTGCGGTCGGCAGTGGCGGCGACGAAGACCGCGTTGGCGTACTGCGAGTTGTCGGGGGGTTGGTTCTGGTTGCCGGGGCCGAACGATACTGTGTAGAAGTTGGTGAGGAACTTTTTGGCCAGCCACGAGTGGCCCCAGTCCGAGATGTTGGTGTTCCAGTCATAGGCGGTGACGCCCCAGAAGTTGCGGTCCGAGGTCATGCGGACGGTCGAGTTGGCCGCGATGTTGCGCCCCGGCGCGAGGTCGTCCATCGAACGCATCGAGTTGGCCGGGATGTTGATGGTGTAGGAGCCGGAGCTGTCGACGATGCTGACGTCGATGTCCGTGAAGAGGTCGGGGTTCAAGATGTAGACGTTGGCGGGCCGGTTCTGCGGCGTGCCGTTGGTGGTCGGGCCGCCGGTCGGATTGTCTCCGGGTGCGGTCGTGACGTAGTCGGTGGAGTGGAGGATATCGGGCAGAAGCGTGTAGTTGCGGGTGGCCCAGGTGCCGTCGCCGCCGGTGAAGACCATGCCCGAGATCGGCGCGGTGGTGGACACCTTGGTGCCGGCGTTGATGGTCAGCCCGAGGGCCGGGAACGAGGTTTCATCGATAGAGCCCATCGAGCTCCAGTGCTCGCCGCGGCTGAGGCTGAAGGAGACGCTGCCGGAGCCCGGGCTGTCGATGGTGATCGAGGTGTCCTCGAAGGCCACCAGCTGGAGCTCGACGTAGTGGAAGGGCTCGGTCACCGTGTTGGCGATGTACAGATCCTCGCCGATCGGCACCGAGTAGGAGCGAGCCGCCTCCACCGCCTGCCGCGAGAGGATCTCGATCGATCCGCCAATAAAGTTGGTCAGCGGGTACTGACTGTGGATCAGGGTCAGGGGCCCACCGCTGGTCTCGATCAGGTCGCCGCCGTCGAAACGAATGTCAGCCGGATTTCGGGGATTGAGCGGCACCGAGCAGCGTTCGGGCGTTCCCGGCGTCGTGCAGCCGCCGCCGAGGCCGCGGTCCGAGTTGAAGTTGACGTAGTCGCCGGCCATGATGGTGTCGATACCGCAGGTAGCGTTGGCATTGAACTGACAGAGCTCACCGTTGGTGATGATGCCGTCACCGATGACCAGCGTGGTCGCTTGCAGCAAGGCCGGGTTGACGTTGGGGAAGTTGGCGAGTTCGCCGTCGGGAAGGTCTTCCCAGTGATCGTAATAGACCACCTGGTTATCGGCCGACGCAGTGGCGGTCACCACCGAGTTCATGCCGTCGGCAAACTGGGCGCCGCCCTGGGCGTTCTGGACCCGGTCCATCATGTCCCAGATGTGCTGCTCCCAACCGAGGACGTAGTACTCCTGGACACCGGTGGGCACGGTTTGCGCCACCAGGGTGGCGGCGTTCAGGATTACGATTGCAAAGAGGGCTCCGCACCGTGCTTGGAATGGCCTGTACGCCATGGGCTGCTCCCTTTTTCCGATGTCACCGAAAAGCACCGACGGCGCACTTGAGGGCGCCGCCGGGAGTCCGTAGCGTTGTTGTATGGCAAGAATGATGCCTGATCTCTTGCCGCACACGGGTCTCGTTCACGTGGACCGTGTCCGATTCCGGAACACTTCCGATGCAACCATCTTATCCCGTTGTGAGGCTCATTCCCTTTGCGGGGAGTGGTTTATGCCGGCTTTGACGGATCTTTGACCTCCGGCTCGGGGGGCATTCCCGGACCCAATGCGCCGTAATACCGCCGCGTGTCGATGTCCTACCAGTCCACTCGAATCGCCGGGTCGCCGAGGAGAATGAACCTCGCCGGGAGTTCGGGATCGCCCTCCGGGTCAGCAAAGTAGGCCGCGAGGGCGGCGCGCACCGAGTCGCCGACGGTCGTGAAATCGCCGCTCGAAATGGCGCCGAGGTGGTGGCGGCCGAGGTCCCTGGCACCGGCGTTCATCGAGTAGGCCGACGGCGACCACACGGCGACCGCTCCGCCGTCCTGCTTGACCAGCAGGGCCTCTGCGAGCGTGTCGTAGTTCGGGATGTCGAAGCGCCCGACGATACACGTCAGGGCGACCACGAACGAGGCGCGTTCCTGGTTGGCGATCAGCGCCACGTCGTCGGTCTCCAACAGGCCTTCGGAGGCCAGGCGGTCGAGCCCGCCGTGGCCCAGGAAGTTGACCAGCAGTGCGCCTTCCGACATCGCCTGGATGGTGGATTCCCAGGCGTTGTCGATATCGTCCGGGTCGAGGAACACCCGTTGCACCGTGTAGTCGTCAGGCAGGCCGTCGATCAGCTCTTCGGCGTCGTCGCCGAACTCGCCGCCGACGTCGGGATCGTCGGCGAGCCACAGGGTGTGGTGCTTCCAGTCTCCGAAGGAGGCCTCGAACGACTCCACCTTGGCGCGGTAGTCTTCGAGCTCGCTCGCGGACTGCGCCGGCAGACGCCCGATCGCGACTTCCGGCACGCCGTCGTTGCCGATCCAGTCGCCGAGCAGGTTGTCCGCCGGGACCAGACCGTCGTCGGTGACCGTGAACGGCGCCGGCACCAGGCTCTCGCCGAGCCCGTCGAAGTTCTTGTAGTCGAGCGATCCGTCGCCCGCGAGAAAGACGTACTCCGGCGGCTCGAGCCAGTTCTCCGAGGCGTGCTGGAGGAAGTCGCGGATCGCCCACGGGGTCGTGAGACCGCCCGAGAACTCGTCGTAGATGTCGGCGACCCGCGCGACCACGGTGCTCATGCCCTGCGCCGCACGGTAGTCGGCGAACTCGGCCGCCGCTCCTTCGAGCCCGGGACCGGCCACGACCACCCACCGCCCGCGGTTGTCCGCGGCCGCCAGGTCGGACGCGAGGTCGGAGATCATCCCGGACGGCGGCAGCGAGGCCGCGGATGTGGTGGCCAGGAACTCGAGTCCGCTCGCGGCCGCGAACCGCACGCTGAAGTCGCCGGGAGCGCCGGAGATCTCGGCGCCCTCGAGAAGCACGGGCTGCGTGGGCTCGGTCAAGTCGAAGACCGAGATGTCGTCCGTGCCGAAGCCCGAGACCTCGACCACGCCGCCGCTCTCGACCCGGGCCTCGAGGCGATCGTCCTCGGCGATGAAGAGCCGGCGGTACGAGACCTCGACGGCGTCGAGGTAGAACACGTCGTACTCGAGCCCGGGAACGGCCAGGGCGGTGATCTCGAGGGTGTTGTCTCCGTCATTGAGCAGGGACTGCGGGAAGCTGAGGTCGAGCTGCAGCACGTCGTCTCCGTTCCAGGAGTGGACGTCGCCGAGTTGATTCCCGTTGAGCCGCACCTCGATATTGTGGTTGGGCTCGATGGCATCCACCGAGGCACCCTGCAGGAACAGCGTCATGCCGGCGTCTCCCTCCCCGCCGGCAACGCCCGGGGTGGTCAGGGTGAGGGTCCTGACGTCGTCGCCCGGGGTGTTGGAGAAGAAGTAGTCCCACATCCAGAAATCGCCTTCCGGGTCGGTGATCACCGAGGTCAGGGGCCACAGGTCTTCCTCGAAATGAATGTGTTGGTTGAAAGCGGTGAGTGGAATCTGATTGCCCGGAGAAGCCGGTTGGCCGTCGATCTGGGCCCCCCGGCCGTGTCCCAGCCAATAGACGTTGTCGTCGGTGTAGGGACTCTCGATCGCCTCACCGTAGAAGTAGAGCCCGCCGTTGTCGGCGGATGCGATCCACGCGACTCCGGTCGCAGGATCCTGCTCGTCCGGGACCTCGCCGCCGGTCGCCCAGCGATCGCTATCGCCGGTCTCGAACCCGTCGGCGAAGATCCCGAGACTGGCCGGCCCCGAGCCGCTGCCGGTGTTGATCCACAGATCGCCGCCGGCAATCCAGCCCGCGACCGTGCCGGGGTCCGCGCCGAAGGCCTCCGCAAGCTCCGCAGCCGACACCCACACCAGCCCGTTTTCGCGCACCAGGATCTTGACCAGACCGGAGGGGTCCTGGGATGAGACCTTGAGGGCGGCCGTCGCGCGCGGTGTCCGGACCGAGCTCGTGTTGGCCGCACGGAAGCTGCCGGAGGCCAGCAGCTCGGCGCTCTTGGCGTCGCTGCGCCGCACCTCGGGGGTGACGGTGAAGGGACCGAAGGTCTGGCCACCGCCGCGCAGCTCCTTTTCCTCGAGCAGGTAGTCGACGGTGGTGCCGATGGTGGCCCCGCGGTCGACGTAGCGATACGTGCCGCCCTGCAGCGCGGTGAGGACCCCGGGGATCAGGGTCGGGTTGACCCTTTCGTACTCCGCGCTCCCGGCGCGCCGGCGCCAGAGGTCGAAGCCGGCCGTGCCCATCTCAACGGCGGTCCGCCACTCGACCACCACCCGTCCGCCGTCCCCGTAGGCGTCGAACGAGGCCAGTAGGGCCTTGGTGGCAGCTGCCAGCAGCACGGTCGCGGTGACGCTGTCACGCTCCTTGACAGGCAGGGGCGAATTGAAGGAGATCGCCGTCAGTGTCACGGGATCCCGGGAGGGACCCATCAGGGGATCGATGTAGCGGCGCAGGTCGTAATAGAGTTCTGAGCCCGCCGCGATCGCGACGTCGGGCTCGCCGTCCATTTCGGTGTCGTAGCCGTCGGTGATCGAGTCCCACGTACCGTCGCCGTCGGTGTCGGTGGCGATGAGGGTGTCAGGAATGTCGTCGGAGTCGGTGTCGATCCACAGCTCGGTCGGGTGGAGGAGACTGTCCTCACCGAAGAACCACGACGCGGTGATGTCGAGATTGAAGCGGTCGGCGGCGTTGGCGAAGTTGCGCAACACGCCGGGGAAGACCGATGTGGCGTCCGGAGTCCCGGTCTGCGTGCCGCCGCCCGAGAGATCCATGATGATCGGCGGCCGCACCGTGGTCGTGTCGGTCACCGTTGAAAAGACGTTGTCCGGGTCGCTCTGGGCGGCGGCCGTCAGGTGGACGACGTCGGTGGTGAAGTCACCGGTGCCTCCGGGAACTCCCACCACCGCGAAGATCAGCTGCGACTCGCCCTGGGCGAGCTGCCGGGTGTTGGTGATGGCGATGTCCACACCGGGGGTGTAGACCCCATCGCCGTTGGTGTCCCAGTAGAAGGTGGTCGTCCACCCGAGCTCGCTGGTGGCCTCGAGAAAGAAGGTCTCGGTGGCGCCGGTGTTGTTGAGCACACGGTGCGAGTAGGCGGTGAAACTGCCGGCCGAGGCCACCCCCGAGTTGTCGGGGAGGAAGATGACGGGTTCGAGGTTTGCGACAGCCGTGGTTTCGTCGGTCGCGATGTCGAACCGACCCGGGTTGCGGTCGGAGGTGGCCCTGAGACCGGTGGATTCGGAGCCGCCGGCGGTCACGCCGTTGGGGATCGTCACCCGGAGGAGATAGTCGATGGTCTGACCGGGCGCCAGCGTGCCGGTGTTGATGGTCACGCCCCCGTCCCACACACCATCGCCGTCGGAGTCGGTCGCGACCACCGATCCGGTGGATGGATCGACCAGCTGGACCGGCCAGCCCTCGCGGCTCGAGGGGGTGATGTCGTAGGAGTCGTCGCCCTCGCCGGTGTTCTCGACGACGTGGGCGTAGGAAACCGTCGAAGGCGCCATGGGGCTCACGGTCGCCTCGCCGAACCCCGAGTTGTCGTACTCGATCACCACTCCGGCGCGCACGACGTCGTCGGTCACCGACGCGTAGAGCGGACCCAGGGGCTGAGCGGTATTGAGTTCGGCGTCATTCTGGATCTGCGTGATACCGCCGGCCAGTGGGTCGTCGACCAGCACCTGGAAGGTGACGGTCATTGTGGCGCCGGGGACCAGCGAGTAGCCGTCTGACGGTACCACCAGGTTCGGGGGCACGCCGCCCCCGGGGGGGCTCAGGGGAGCGAGGCCGGAGAAATCGACCCCCTGGACCCAGGCAGGGAATTCCTGGCCCGAACGGCGTCGCTCGAGCCGCACGGTCGTGGCGTCGAGATAGCGTGCCGAAAGGAACGGCCGCGGGTAGGCGGTGCCGGTACCGTTTTGGCCGTTGTAGGAGAGGGCCATTCTCTGTGAACCGGCGGCCGCGACCAGAACGTCGACCGTCAATGCGTTGACATCGCCGTCGACCTTGAAGAATTGGTCCACGACGAGATCGGGGTGGGTGAGGGCATAGACCTCGAAGTCGGTCGAGAGGAGGGCGTACTCGTTGGCGACCGCGACCTGGGTCTCGCTGGCGATCTCGTTGACGCCGTCGCCCAGCGTGATGAGCGAGCCCTCGGCTGCCTCGCCGATGCCCTCGACGGCGGTGTGGCCGGTGCCCCACACCCAGGTGTTGGCGCGGGCGACCGGCGAGATCGCGGCGGTGTTGTACTCGCCCACCGCGTCGGCGCCGTCGCCGCCGTTGTTGCCCTGCACCCTGACCCGCTGCACGGTCCACTCCGAGCCCCACTGGATCACCATCACGGTGCTGGCGGCGGTGGTCAGCGTGACGTCATTGGGGTCGCGGGTCCAGTTGATCTGGTCGGTGCCCGACGGAAAGATCCGCGCGTGGCAGACTTTGGTGGCGTTGACGGAGGCTTCGGAGGTAACGCACCCGGCGCCGTTGAACCCGCCCATCAGGAGGACCCGGCTGAGGTCGGTCCACGCCGGCGTCGAGGTGGCGGACCCGGTGGTCGACGTGCCGGTGTGGTTGACGACCTGGACGTCGAGCAGGTTGAAGCCGCGGGTATCACAATCGGTCAGGCACTCGACCACGGTCACCACGCCGACCCAGGAATTGATGGCCGCGCCCCGTTGCAGCCGGATCACCGAGGAGCCTGTGGATGCCCCGAGCTGTCCGGTCGCAAAGGGGTCCTGGACGAGGGCGGCGTAGTTTTCGTCCGGTCCGCGGCCTCCGTTGGCGGTGTCGCCGTCGCTGCCCTGGAGGATGACGAAGTAATCGGCAACCAGATCCTGATTCAGCGAAAGGTCGTAGACCGTGCCCGAAAACGCGCCGGGCGCGAGGTAGTACTCGGTGACCCGAACAACGTTGGATCCGGCGCCGGTGACCTGGGTGCTGCCGGGCACATAGGTGGTGCCGGTGGGCAGCGGATCGTCGACATCGATGCCGGTCTGGGTGGCGCCGGTGTTGTTGGTGATCTCGAGGGTGTAGGTGACGGTCTGGCCCGGCGAGACCTCGCCGCCGATGCTGTCCGATGTCTTGGTGAAGATCAGTTCGTCCTGTTGATACCCGACATCGGTCGCCGCTGCGGTGCCGCCGGGAACGGCGACAACCGTCTGCGGGTCGTTGGCGGTGGTGAGGGTCGCGCCGGCGGGGAAGTCCGGATCGGTCTCGTCCACGTCGACCGTCACATCGGCGTCCGTGACCGAAGTCGCGCAGAGCTCGACGTCGTCGAAGTAGAACTCGTCGTTGGCAAAGGCAAAACCCCCTGTGGTCCTCAGGCGGAGGGTCACCGGATCGGCGGGAAGTTGCGTCGAATCGAGGTTGAAGGATGCCGCCTGCCACTGGGTGTCGTTCTCGACGCCGCCCGCGGGCTGACCGAAGACACCGCCGGCAACGGCAGTGAAGCCCGAGCCGTAGTCGATCTCGAGGCTCACCTCATCGTCGGACTCGAAGTCGAGACGGAAGTAGCGGAAGGTCAGGGTGGCGGTGTTGCCGGGGTCGAGATCGGCGGCTCGGGTGAAACCACGGGTGTCGGCGGGCAACGTGGTCCCGCCGACGCCCTGGATTCGCAAGGTGTTGTTACCGGGCACGCTCTGCGGATCGCCGGCCACCAGCATCGGATTGGTGGCGACATTTCCGTCGGCGCCGTTGCCGAACTCCGCCCACGGGGTCAGGGCCCAGTTGAGGGTGCCGTCGCTGCCGTTATAGGCCGCCGCGCTGACCTGGTCGAGATAGCACCCGAGCGGACTCGAAATCAACACGACGGTGGCGATGTAGTCGCCGTTGCTGTCGGTGGTCACGCGCTGCTGGGCGCCGGTGGGGTCGGTCACCACGACATCGATGTCGGCGAGGTCGGGCTCGCCGGGATCCTGGGTCCCGTTGCCGTCGAGATCGAGGAAGACGTGACCGGTGATCTCGGAATCACCGACGATCGGTATCTGGACGAGGTTGGTGTCGGCGGAGGGGATTTCGGTGGAGCCGTAGACGGCCTGGTTGGCCACGAAGAGCCCTGCCGTTCCGGGATTCGCCTGGACAACGAAGCGGAGCCGGAGGTCCTGAGATGAACCGAGCGAAGCGAGCAGGAGCTCGACCCTGTCGGGGTAGGCAATTCCCTCGGCGCCGCCGCCCTCGTCGCCGTCATCGGCATCGGTCAGCGACACGAAGGGTCCGGTGTTGAGCGACCATTCCATGCTGCCCGCCACATAGGTCGTGTTGGCCGGGAATGGATCCACGACCACGACGTTGTCGGCGATGCCGGAGCCGGTGTTGGTGACCTCGACTTCGAATGTGATGGGTTCGAGAGGGTGAACGATCGAAGGCGAACCGACGGCGCTCTTGACGGCCTCGAGCTTCGGTCCCTCGACGATCGAGACCACTTCGTTGGAGAGGAAGTAGGGGGTGATGTCGCACTCGTAGCCGGCCTGGTTCGGGATCAGGGTGCCGGCTGGGGTCTGCGGATTGACCTTGACCTGGAAGGTGAGGGTCGCGCCCTGACCGGCAACCAATGTCGCCGGGCCCCAGATCACGGTGTTCTGGGAGGGGTTGAAGACCCCGGCGCCGAACGGTGGGTCTCCGGTCGGGTCGAGACAGACCCCGGGGTCGGTGGTGGTGTCGCAATAGGTCGTGTTGGGTGGTATGGCATCGCTGACAACGGCGTTGAGCTCGTCGGTCGATCCGTTGTTAATGACGGTCAGAGTGTAGGTGAGAACGTCTCCGGGGCCGGGATTGGTGACGTCCACGGCCTTCATCAGTTCGACGTCCGTCTGCACCACCGCCTCGATATCGGTGGGTGAGAAAACACTGCCCCCGAGGTAGGCCAGGGCGTTGCCTCGGTTGAGCAGGCGGCGCGGCACCCCGCCCGGCGCCTCTGGTATTCGCACCTGGTAGGTGACGGTCAGAACCTGGTTGGTGCCGAAGCTGAAGGCAGGATCTCCGGGGTCGTAGGGGGGGTCCGAGGTGAGCGGCCAGTCGAGCCGGTGACGACCGCTCAGCGGATCGATAGAAGCTGTGGGTTCGACCGTGTCCGGGGTCAGATCGGGATAGGTGATGAGGGTGGAATTGGGGACGTAGTCGCTGCCGGCCACACCGACCGGCAACAGGTCCCACACCTCGGCGTCGGTGAGCGGGCCGAAGTCATAGGATTCGATGGTGATGGTGTAGGTGACGATGCGGTCGTCGGCGTCGACGGGCGCGATCGGCACGACCGAGGTGTCGGCGACCTTTTCGAGGGTCAGCGCCGGGTCCAGAAAGGCCTGTTGAACCGGATACACCGTGTAGCCCGTGTCGAGGCCGAAGCTGCCGCCGGGGGCGAGGTCGGTTTCCTGCCCCCACGACACCGCGATCGGTTTGTTGGCGATGATCCGGGTGCCTGTCATCTCACGGGGGGCGGTAATGACCAGGGTGGGCTTGAAAGCCAACAGGGCCGACGGGGTGTCGAGCCTGTAGGAGTTGTCCGGTGTCGACAGATCGTCGTCGGCGACGCCGTCTCCGGTGATATCGACCTGGTCGAACGTCCCGTCGTTGTCGAGATCGAAGTTGACGAGGGTGTTGTCCTGGGTCGCGGCGACGTAGACCGGGTTGTAGAGCTCGGCCTGGTTGGCGATGTCCGAGTTTTGCGGAGCGTGGCCGATGGTGTAGGCCAGGGTCAGGAACTTCTTGGCCAACCACGAGTGACCCCAGTCGTTGGACGGGCTGCCGTAGTCGTAGGCCGTGATGCCCCAGAAGGTGTGGTCCGAAGTGATGCGGACCGTTGAATCAAAAGCGATATCGCGGCCGCCTCCCTGGCCGGGCGGGATGTCCTGCATCGAACGCATGGAGTTGGGCGGAATGTTGACGCTGTAGCTGCCCGTGTTGTCGGTGATGGCGACGTCGATGCTGGAGAGCTGGTCCGGGTTGAGGATGTAGATGTTGGCCGGCCGGTCGCCGTTGGTGGCCGGGTCGTCGCCCGGTGCGGTGGTCACGTAGTCGGTCGAGTGCAAGATGTCGGGCAGCAGAGCGAAGTGCCGGGTGGCCCAGGTGCCCTCGCCGCCGGTGAAGATCATGCCGGCAATCGGAGCGGTGGTGGAGACCTTGGAGCCGGAATTGATGGTGAGCTCGAGCGTCGGTTCGGGCACCTCGTCGATGGCCCCCATCGAACTCCAATGCTGACCCCTGGTGAGGGTGAAACTCACGCTGCCCGCTCCGGGGCTCTCGACCGTGACGCCGGTGTCCTCGAAGGCGACCAACTCGAGCTCGACATACTGGAAGGGCTCGGTCACGGTACCGTTGACGAACAGGTCTTCGCCGATGGGCACCGAGTACGAGCGCGCCGCCTCCACCGCCTGTCGTGGGAGGATCTCGGTGGCGCCGCCGATGTACTGCGTCATCGGCCACTGGTTGTGGATCAGCGACAGCGGGCCGCCGGTGGTCTTGACCAGGTCGCCGCCGTCGTAGCGAATCTCGGCCGCGGTGCACGGGTCCGCCGCGCAGCGGGGGTTCAACGGGACCGAGCACTTTTCGGGGTCCGCCGGCAACGAGGCGCAGGTGCCGCCGAGCCCCTGGTCGGAGTTGAAGTTCACGTAGTCGCCGACGACTATGAGATCGGTGCCGCAGGGGATGTTGACGTTGTAAGTGCAGACATCGCCGTTGCCGGGCACGCCGTCGCCGATGACCAGGGTGGTGGACTGGAGCGCGCCGATGGTGTCGGGAAAGTCGACCAGTCCGGGGTCGAGACCGTCTTCCCAGTGGTCGTAGTAGATCACCTGGTTGTCGGCCGACGCGGTGGCGGTCACGACCGAGTTCATGCCGGAAGCCAGGGGCCCCGAGCCCTCGGCGTCGACGACACGGTCCATCATGTCCCACATGTGCTGTTCCCACCCGAGAACGAAGTACTCCTGGACGCCGGTGGGGACGGTCTGCGCCGCCAGGCTCCCGGCCGCGAGAACCAGGGCGATGGCGGCGGCAACGCAGCGTCGTGTGCGATCAGTGGCGGTCGTCTGTCGTGCCGTTCGGCCCGGCCTTCCGGTCATGGTGCTCTCCCTTGTCACGCGTGACACTGCATTTGCCGGGACCCCCTGAGAGGAGGGATCCCCAGCCGCGGTGGTTCCTGAACAGGGCAGGAATGCTGCCCGATGCGGGGTCTATTCCAGGAACCACTTACGGGAACGGTGTCTGATTTCGAGACACAACCCATGCAACCATGATACCCCCTGGAACACCCCATATCGTGTAGAAAGAGGCGTTTGACGGAGCTTTGACGTTCACGGGAGCGGTGAGGTGAGGGCTTCACAGCTGTGGCAGAACGGCGCTGATATTCCAACCGCGCTTTGCTGGAACGACGGGCGGTGTCAACCCGTTTCGGCATTGTGCGTCTGAACGGCGAGACCGGAAAGCGCTTTCACCGTTCGCGACGACATTCCCGAAAGGAGTTGAACGAGATGAAGAAGATCCTGATCGCCCTGATTGCCCTGTGCGTGGTGGCGCCCGTGGTGGCCCAGGAGATGGAGCCGCCGCCGATCGTCGAGGCCTCCCACAACGCTGTGGCCGCCTTCCTGCAGTTGACCGACGAACAGATCGCCGCCTGGGACGTGATCTACCAGATCCACCGGGAGGCGGAACAACCGCTCAAGGATGAAGCGGCCGCCCTCCAGGCCGAGATCGACGCCCTCTTCGAGGCGGGCGATCCCGATGCGGCCGTCCTCGGGGGACTGGTGATCGAGCGCCACGCCGTGGGTGAGGCCCTCTTCGACGTCCACCTCGTCTATCACGAAGCCTTTGTCGCCCTCCTCGACGAGACCCAGGCGAAACGCCTGAAGTTCATCGCCACGCGCGGACGACGTGCAGACAGTATCATCCCTGCCTTCAAGCTCTTCGAGCTGATCCCGAAGCGCTGAGGCTCGTTCTCCGCCGGACAATCGACGAGCGGGTCTGCGGATCCGCTCGTTTTTCGTTGGCGGTGCTGGCTCGGACTCGGGTTCGAGACGCCGCGGTCCCGGGGCGCTTCAGGTGGACGGCCGCGAGCGAATCGTCGAGAGACCGCCGTCAATCCCGATGACCTGGCCGGTGACCCAGTCACTCTGATGGGAGAGCAACCAGGTGATGACCGACGCGATCTCCTCGGGGCGGCCGATGCGGCCGAGAGGGTGCATGGCCTGAGAGGCCTTGAGCATCATCGGGCTGCCGGTGATGGCGGAGGCCAGCGGGGTGTCGACCAGACCCGGAGCGACCATGTTCACCCGAATTCCGTTCGCGGCATAGGTGGCGGCGGCGGACCGTCCAAGCCCGATGACTCCCGCCTTGGCCGCAGCGATGGCCTCGTGGTTCGGCAGACCGACCTGTGCCGCGGCCGACGCCATCAGGACGATGGAACCGCCGTTTCTTCGCAGTGTTCTGGCCCCGGCGCGGACCGTCGCGAAGGCCGAGTCCAGGTTGGCTGCGATCGTGCGACGCCATTCATCATCGGTGGTCTGGTGGGCCGACTTGAGGAGGATCGAACCGACGCAGTTGACGATACCGTCGAGCGAACCGTTGCCGTCGGCGGTCGCCTTCACGAAGGCCTCGACTGCGGCGGTGTCGGTCGCATCCAGAGATTGAAAGGCCGCGCCGCCGAGCTCCGCCGACAGGGCCTCCAGGCGTCCCGTGTCGCGGGCCGCAAGCGCGACGGTCGAGCCGGACGCCACGAGCGCTCTCGCGACCGCCGATCCGATGCCGCCGGTGGCACCGAGAATGACATACACTGGCTTTCGTTCCATGGGTATCTCCTGTTCGTTCGAGGCCGACCCGCGTGGGCTGACGGAGGGTTTAAGTGCCGGGAGGGCCGTTCGAATTCCAGAGTCTCCGGCCGGTGGACGTTTTCAGCCTGGCGGTCGGGTGTCGCTGGTGAGCGTGGAGATGTTCCGTTGTGGAAGGCGGCGGCCGCGCCTTCGGTTTCAAGGGTGTGATGGCACTGGTTGTTGAACTTGACGAAGTGAGCCGGACCTTTCGCCGCGGCGACGAGGAGGTGAAAGCTCTGGCTGACCTGTCCTTGCGTCTCGAGGCCGGCGAGATGGTCGCCCTGGTGGGGTCTTCCGGGTGCGGCAAATCGACCGCCCTCAACCTGGTGGGAGCGGTGGACCGCCCCGATGCCGGAAGAGTGGTGGTCTGCGGGTTGGATATCGGCACGGCCTCCGAAGGGGCCCTGGTGGCGCTGCGCCGGCGCAGTATCGGAATGGTGTTTCAGGCCTTCCACCTGGTGCCGCACCTGACCGTGGAAGAGAACGTCGCGTTGCCGTTGGCGCTCGACCGTCGGCGCGACGCCGAACGGGTGAACGAGCTGTTGCGGCGGGTCGGTCTCGAGCACCGCCGCCGCCACTATCCCTCCGAGCTTTCGGGCGGCGAACAGCAGCGGACGGCGGTGGCGAGGGCCCTGGTCCACCGGCCGCATGTGGTGATCGCGGACGAGCCCACCGGCAACCTGGACTCTCGAACCGGCGCTGCGGTGATGGAGCTGCTCGCCGAGCTGCGGCGGGAGGAGGGCGCGGCATTGCTCCTGGCGACCCACGATGCTGCGGTGGCATCGCTGGCGGATCGAGTGGTCGAGCTCACCGACGGCCGGAGGGTGGGATGACCGGCGCGGCGGGCCGCGACCGCAGGCGCCCGTGATGATCGTTCGTGCCCTTTTTCTCCGCCCGCTGGCGCGCCGTCCGTGGCGGTTTCTCGTGACCGTCCTCGGGGTCGCGGCCGGAGTGGCGGCGGTGGTTGCGACGGTGGCTGCCAGCCGGGCTGCGGTGGCCTCCTTTGCCGAGGGTGTCGATGAGGTGGCGGGCGCGGCCAGGCTCGAGGTCAATCGGCCGGGCGGTCTGCCGGAGTCGTTGCTGGCCGACCTGCGTCGGCTGACCGACGACACCGTGGTCGTGCCGGTGGTCGAGGAAAGTGTGCTGCTGGTCGAGCTTGGCGACGGCGTGCGTCTTCTGGGAGTCGACATCCTGCTCGACACGGAGGTCCGGCCGGTCCTCGCAGCCGGGATCGCTCCTTCGACCCTCGACACCCTGCTTCTGGGCTTCGGCGCGGTCATCTCGAAGCCGTTGGCGGACGAGCTCGGGGTCGACGTCGGAGACCACCTCACGGTCTCCGCCAACGGACGTCCGGGCACGCTCGAGGTGGCCGCGGTATTCGACGCGGGCGAGCTGTCGGCGGTGTGGGAGCGGGTGGTGTTTGTGGACGTGGCGGCGGCGCAGGAGTTGCTCGGCCGCACCGGCCGGCTCGACCGCATCGAGCTGGTGCCGCGAGGCGATGTCGACCTGGGACGGCTGCGGGCTCGTGCTATCCAGTTGCTGCCACCGGATGTGAGCGTCGCGGAGCCGTCTCAAAGGCGGCGGTTCGCCGAGCAGATGTTGGCGTCCCTGCGCTTCAATCTGGTCGCGCTTTCGGCGATCTCCGTTCTGGTGGGCGGGGTGCTGGTGGCGACCACCCTGGCGACGTCGGTGGTGCAGCGCCGTTTCGTGGTGGCATTGCTGCGATCGATGGGCGCTTCTCGCGCCCGGGTCGCGGCGGCGGTGCTCGCCGAGGCTTCTGCCATCGGCCTTGTCGGAGGCGTGATCGGTGGTGTCGCCGGTTTCGAGGGCGCCCGGTTTGCACTGGCCAGCGTGCGCTTCACCGTCGCCTCGGTGGTGCGAGGCATCCCCGCCTCCGAGATCCGATTCGACCCTGCGCTCGCCTTCGCCGGGGTGGCGCTGGCGGTAGCCACTGCGCTGGTGGCCTCCATTCTGCCGCTGGCGGAGGTGATGGCGACACCACCGCTTCAGGGTCTGCGTGCCGCGGTGCCACGGCGGCTGAGCCCCGCGGCCCGGATGCGGGCCTCTGCGCTGTTGTTTGCCACCGCGGTGGTTGTGGTCTTCTTGAGTCGGATGCCGGCCTGGGGGGATATTCCTGTGGCCGCTCTGCTCGCCGCACTCTTGGTGATGGGCGCGCTCCTGGCGGGTTCGGGTCTGGTGCTCGACCTCCTCTCGCGCATCGGCCACGGTCCGCATTTTCGCCTGCCGTCGGTGGCGTTTCGCCTCGCGGCGGCGGCGCTCTCGGCCTCGCGGCGGCGCGCCGCCTGGGCCGCCGGGGCGGTGGCGGTCGCGGTGGCGTTGGCGGTGGCCATCGCCACCATGGTGGCGTCGTTCCGCACCACGGTCGAGCACTGGACCGAGGCCGGGATGCGGGCCGACGTCTGGGTCCGCCCACTGGCCGCTTCCACCGGCGTATGGGTGGGCCGGCTGGATCCCGAGGTCGTGGACATCGCCGAGGAGCTCTTCGGCCCCGAGACGGTGGATCCCTTCTACTCGGTCATCGTGGAATACGAGGGCCGCCCGGTGGCCTTTGCCGGGGCGGCCTTCGACGTGGTTCAACACTTCGGCAGCGTGCCGTTCCCGGGGCGCGATTCCAAGGCGGTCTTTGCCGAAGCCTTCAGCCGTCGGGGCGCGGTCGTCAACGAGCCGTTTGCCAACCGCTTCGGCGTCCGCGAAGGCGATCGGGTCCGATTCAATCTGCCGGGAGGGGCGCTCGAGCGCGAGGTGGTCGGAATCTTCACCGATTACTCGCGGTCGCACGGGTTGGTGGTGGTGGACCGCACCGATTTCCTCGAGCACTTCCCCGATCGCGGTCCCGAGGACATGGCCCTGTTTCTGCCGCCGGACATCGATCCCGAAGCCGCGCGACAGAAGATGCTCGAAGCGGTGCGCGGCCGCTTCCTGGTCGAGGCGCTGGTCAACCGCGAGCTGCGCTCGGCGGTGCTGCGGGCCTTCGAGAGGACATTCGCCATCACCACCGCCATGTACCTGGTGGCGGCGGTGGTGTCGGTGGTGGCGGTCGCCACCGTGCTGTTCACGCTGGTCGGCGAGAGGCGCCGCGAGCTCGCCGCGGTGCGCGCCCTTGGAGGTTCGCCATCCCAGGTACTGCGCATGGTGGTGGCGGAGGCCGGCCTGTTGGGTCTCGCGGCGGCGGCAGAGGGCACCATCGCCGGTCTTGTGGTCGGTGTGATCCTGGTCAAGGTCGTCAACCTGCAGAGCTTTGGCTGGTCGTTGGAGCTGGTACTGCCGTGGTCGACCCTGTTGCCCTTGACCGGTTGGGTTGTCGGCGCCTGTCTGCTCGCCGGGCTCGCGCCGGCCCTGGCGGCCGCGCGCCTGCAGCCGGCAGAGATCCTGCGTGAGGAGGGCTGAGTGGGGCTGAGAAACCCCCTCGTCGTGCTGGCGGCGTGCGCCATTGCCTCGGTACTGGGGGCCGCCGAGTGGATCGAGGTCACCGGCCCGCCGGCACTGGTCTTTCCCCGCGATCACGGCGCCCACCCAGACCATCGCACCGAGTGGTGGTATGTGACGGGGCGCCTCGACGCCGAGGACGGCGGGCGCTATGGCTTCCAGCTGACCTTCTTCCGCCAGGGGCTGGCTGCGGGCGCCGCCGAGGCGGGGTCGTCGGCTCTCCGAGCGCGCCAGATCGTGGCCGCCCACCTCGCGATCGCCGATATCTCGAACCGGCAGTTCCACCACGCGGAAAGGCTGCGCCGGGCCGATGGCGGGCTCGCTGGATACTCGGTTGCCGACCTCGAGGTGTGGCTCGACGACTGGCAGTTGCGGCGGGACCCTGGAGGCGGGATCTCGGTGCGAGCGCGCGACGCCGCTACCGGTATCGGTCTCGACCTCGAGCTGCAGCCACAGAAGGAGCTGGTGCTCCACGGCGATGACGGATACTCGCGCAAGGGCCCCGAGACCGGCAATGCTTCGGTCTATGTGAGCTGGACCCGGCTCGCCGTCACGGGTCAGTTGGAAATCGATGGTTCGCATCTCGCGGTCTCCGGCGCGGCGTGGTTCGACCACGAATGGGGCACCTCCCAGCTCGGCGAGGGTGTGGTCGGGTGGGACTGGTTCAGCCTGCGTCTCGACGACGGCCGCGACTTGATGATCTACCGGCTGCGGCGCAACGACGGGACCGCGGACCCGTACTCGTCGGGCAGCCTGGTGACGAGCGGCGGGGAGGTCATCAACCTCAAAGCGGACGACGTCGTGATCGAGCCCACCGGCTTCTGGACGAGCGAGGCCTCCGGCGGCACCTATCCATCGGGTTGGAGGCTTCGCATCCCGCCTCATGCCATTGACCTCGAGGTGCGGCCACTCCTCGAGGACGCCGAGGTCGACGGCTCACGTACGACCGGGGTCGTCTACTGGGAGGGACCGGTTGTCGCAACCGGGTCCGCCACCGGCGAGGGCTACGTCGAGCTGACGGGATACGCCGGATCGCTCGAAGGCAGGTTCTGAGAGTGCGTGCAGGCCAGGTTCCGCGCCTTGACCACCGGCCGGCGACCGGTCATGCTTCGGCCATATGAGCCCAGCCGACAACCCCTATGAGACGGTCGCGGAAGAGGCCTCGTGCAGGAATCTCCGGACGCCGGTGTCGCTGGTGGTGGCCCATCCCGGCCACGAGCTGCTGGCCTACGGGTGGCTGACCAGGGTCAGACCCCTGGTGTTCGTGGTGACCGACGGCTCCGGCCGCGACTCCGCACCGCGGATCGAGGCCTCAGCCCGACTCCTGGCAGGTGGTCTGGGCCGGCGGGCTTCGGTCTTCGGGAGGTGGACGGACCGCGAGCTCTACGACGCCCTTGCCGAAGGCCGCTTCGAGCCCTTTCTCGCCCTCCGCGACGAGCTTGTCGAGGGGTGGTTCGCCGACAGGATCCGGACCGCAATCTGCGATGCCTACGAGGGACGGATCCTCATGCACGACGTGGTTCAGATCACGGCGTCAGCGGCGGTCGCTGCGGCTGTGCAGCGGGGCGCCGCGATCGATCTGTTGGAGCTGCCGATCTACCTCGGACCGCAGGACGCACGCCCCGGCAGCCCGCCGCCGGCGGTCGCCTTCGCGACACCCGACGAGGTCCTCGAACAGAAGATCCAGGCCGCCCGCGCCTACGAATCGGCGGTCGTTCGCCAGGAGGTCGAGTCGTTTCTCGGCGCGCGGACCGCCGAGGGATTCCGGGTGGAAACCCTTTTTCACTCGATTCCCAGGACGCCCGACGAACTTGAACGGGAACCTCAACCGGCGTGGGAGGCGCACGGCGAACGGTTGATGCGGGAAGGGGTGTACGACCGCGTCATCCGTCTCCGAGAACACGTCGCGCCGCTGGCGAGAGCGCTCGCAGTCCCCTCCAGAGTGGCGTCGGGGTCAGGGTGAGAATCCTCATCACCAACAACACCCTCGGGGCGCGGGCCGGCACGGAACTCTACGTCCGCGATCTCGCGACGGCGCTCGTCCGTCGCGGCCACCACCCCATCGCCTACAGCCAGGAGCTGGGCGAAGTGGCGGAGGAACTTCGCGCCGCCGGGGTTCCGGTGGTGAACGACCTCGCGCAGATTGCCGAGCCGCCTGAGGTCATCCACGGCCACCACCACCTCGAGACGATGACCGCTCTCAATTGGTTTCCTGAAGTGTCCGCGATCTTTGTCTGCCACGGTTGGCTGCCCTGGCAGGAGGCGCCGCCGGTTCACCCCGGAATCCTGCGCTATGTCGCGGTCGACGAACTGTGCCGTCAACGGCTCCTCGAGGAGAGCGCCATCGACCCGGGCTCGATCGAGGTCATCTTGAACTCTGTCGACCTCGACCGTTTTCGGCCGCGGCAGCCGCTGCCGGACGTGCCGAGGCGGGCCCTCGTCTATTCAAACCAAGCAAGTGCGGGGGAACCGGCCGAAGAGGTCGAAATGGCGTGCTCGCTGAAGGGGATCCATCTCGACGTGGTCGGCCAGGCGTCGGGGAACCCGACAACCGTGCCGGAGACCCTGCTGCCGCAGTACGATCTCGTGTTTGCAAAAGCACGAGCGGCCCTCGAGGCGATGGCCGTGGGGTGCGCGGTGGTGCTGTGTGACACCGCGGGCGTGGGGCCGATGGTGGCTCCCGGCAACTTCGGCGAACTCCGCCCTTTGAACTTCGGTTTGAAGACGTTGTCACAGCCCATGAGCGCCGATGTCCTCGCCGCTCAGGTGGCCCGCTATGACCGGGATGACGCGACTGCAGTGAGAGATCGCGTGCGCCGCGAGGCGAATCTGTCCGACGTCGTCGACCGATTTCTGGTGCTCTACCGGGAGATTGCGGGTTACCGGGCGGCTCCACCGGAGGATGAGGGGCGGGCCAACGCCGTGTACCTGCGGGCCCTGGCGCCAAGGATAAAGCAAAACGACGAGTTCCATGTGCGGCTGGCTGACGCCGCCGAGGAGACGCGGCAGTGGCGGCACGGCAACGAGCGCCTGGGCGAAAGCGTGCAGTGGCTCGAGGCTTGTCGGAGTCGCCTCGAGGAGCGGAACGCCGGGCTCGAGTCGGAGGCACATGCTTTACGCGAGGAGCTCGACAGGGCCTACGGCACTGTGACCTGGCGCCTCCGCGAACGTGTGCTCAGGTGGCGTTTCGGGCGTTTCGCGCGCCGCCTGTTTCGACCTCGTTGATCGATCGTCCGCCCGCCGGGATCGCAGATGAAATCAACGTTGCAACGTTCGAACGTTCAACGTTTGAACGTCTGCCTCACACCCGGTTGCGCAGCATCAGCTCGCGGGGGTGGGGTTCGAGGTAGAGCTGTCCCTTCAGGTAGGGAACGTCGTGTTTGGCGACGTGGTGGCGCAGGAGGGTGATCGGCACCACCAGCGGCACCAACTCCTTGCGGTAGTCTTCGATCAGTCCTACGGCCTCCTGTTTTTCGAAGGGGTCGAGCACCTCCTTGAGGAAGCCGAGCGCGTGGTAGAGAACGTTGGAGTGGCGCTTGCGGGTGGCCCTCGTCTGCAGCACCTGGTGGAACTCATCCTCGTAGGATCGGTACAGCTCTTCATCGGAGATCTTCCCGGCCGAGGCGACGATGCGGCCGAGACGGCGGTAGCCGGCCTCGTTGTGGGCGCGCAGGACGAGCTTGTGGGCGGTGTGGAACTCCACCAGCCGGCGACGCGAGAGACCCCGTCGGATCAGAGTCCGCCAGCGGTGGCGGCAGAAGACGTGCTCGATGAAGCGCTCCCGGAGGACCGGGTCGTTGAGCCTTCCTTCCTCTTCCACCGGCAGGTTGGGCCACTTCTGAAGGAGCACCCGGGCGAAGACGCCGACCCCGTCCTTGGACGGCATCCCACCCTTGCCGAAGACCTTGACCCGCTCCATGCCGCACGACGGTGAGGCGCGTTTCAGGATGTAGCCGTCGAGGTCCTTCGCCATCAGGGCGTCGACCTTCTCCCGCGAGTAGACCTCCATCTTCTCGGTGAGGTCGTCGCCCGATTTCGGTTCTACAAGTCGCGGATGGTCCTCGCCCTGCACCAGTCGGATGGTCGGCCGCGGCACCCCGAGCCCGATGTCGAGTTCGGGGCACACCGGCACCCAGTCGAACCACTCGCCGAGCACGTCGGTGAGGTAGCGGTCGCGTTTGTGGCCGCCGTCGAAGCGGACCTTGGCGCCGAGCAGGCAGGACGAGATCCCGAGGCGGATCGGCTCGTCGTCGTGCCAGGCGCGCCACGAAGGATCGGGAGTTGATTTCGGCGGCATGATGGATGATGACATGAACAGGTAGCATATCCAAAAGGGGGCTCGCATGACGCCACACAGCCGGCGATCGTTTCTGACGAGATGGATGGCGGGCGTTGCCGGGAGCGCCCTGCTTGCGCACATCGACGGTGGAAGACTCCTGGCGCACGCTGAAGAGCTTGCGGTTGCGGACGGCGAGTGCCCAAAAGACTCCTGGCGTCTGGTCCAGAGCGGTTTCCGGCTCGAGCCGGGGTTGGTCTACCTCAACAACGCGTCGCTGGGGCCCTCCCCCGACCTGGTGGCCGATGCCACCGAGGCCTTTCGGCGCCGGCTCGACGCCTTTCCCTCGCGCTACATGTGGGGCGGGTGGACCGAGGACAAGGAGGCGGTGAGGTCGAAGTGCGCCGCGCTGCTCGGCGCCGACGCCGAGGAGATCGCGCTCATTCACAACACCACCGAGGGCATGAACCTGGTCGCCTCTTCGCTCGCGCTCGAGCCCGGCGACGAGGTCATTCTCGCCGACCACGAACACAACTCCGGAACCATCCCCTGGCGCTACTGGCAGGAGCGCAAGGGCGTCCGGCTGGTGCGGCCGACGCTGCCGATCCTGCCGTCGGACCCGGAGGAGATCGTCGAGGTCTACCGCCGAGCCATCACGGAGAAGACCCGGGTGATTTCGATGTGCCACGTCGTCAACACCAACGGGATGATTCTGCCGGTCAAAGGGGTTTCGGAGATGGCGAGGGAGCGCGGCATCCTGGTGGCGGTGGACGGCGCCCAGGCCCCGGGGCAGATCGATGTCGACCTCCACGATCTCGGCTGCGACTACTACGCCGCCTCGGCCCACAAGTGGCTCCTGTCGCCGAAGGGCGTCGGCGTTTTCTACGCCCGAAAGGACGCTCAGAGTCTTCTCAAACCCCTGATCGTCGCCTCCGGGTGGGATGACGAGTCGATCCGCCGCCTCGAGAACTACAACACCCGCAACCTGCCCGAGGTCCTGGGGCTGGGGGTGGCGGTCGATTTCCAGAACCTGATCGGGCCGCCACGCAGGACCGCGCGGATCCTCGATCTGAAGGAACGACTCCGCACCGCCCTCGCCGGCAACCCCGCATTTGCCGTCAAGACTCCGGCAAGCGACGCCCTGTCGGCCGGCATCACGACCGTGGAGGTGGTCGGACAGGAGGCGCCGGAGGTGGCTGCTGCGTTGGCCGATCGCTACTTCATCGACTGCCGGCCGATGACGAGCCACGGACTCAACGGCGTCCGCGTCTCGCTCTCGGTCTTCAACTCGGAAGATCAGGTGGCTCTGCTGGCAGCGGCGCTGGGCGAGTTGGCCGGGTCGGCGGCATGACCGCCTGAGGTCCGGTCCCACCGGATCCTGCGGTCGAGCCGGAGCGCGACGGCCACGGCGAGAATGCCGGTGGCGAGTCCGGCGACGATGTCGGTCAGCCAGTGGATCCCGAGGACGGCAGTCGAGAGAACGACCAGGAGGCCCAGCCACAGGGCCGTCCAGCGGAAACGCAGGCGCTCGACGAACGCAAGACCCACCACCACCACGGTCAGCGAGACGTGGAAGCTCGGGAAGCAGTTGTCGAGACCCGAAAAGGGTCGGAAGATCTCGATCAGCTGCGGCGCCCACAGGTCCGACAGGAGGATCGCACCCGAATCCGGCCACGCCCACCGTTCGGGGACCGGGAAGAAGAGGAAGAAGGGCAGGCTCACGGCGTAGTCGACGGCGATGGCGAGGGCGAAGACCCGGAAGGGCCGGGGGTTCGCCCGCCGGGCCAGCGCCCATCCGGTCACCACCACCAGCGCGAGGAGCACGAAGAAATAGGCGATGGAGTATCCGTAAACCACCAGCGGCGAGGCGGCGTCCCAGCCGGCGAGCGTGACGTCGCCTTCGAACCAGTGGGCGGCGCGGGCGAGGTGAAACCCGAGCTCGCGGCCGGTGCCCCAGTTCTGGCGAACAGCGGTCTCGATCGTTGTTTCGACCAGGTTGATGACGAAGACCGCGGCGAGGAGCAGCAGCGGCAGACGGTGACGGGCGATGGCCCGGCGCGTTCTGGCGGTGATGCTCGCGGACTCGGAACCCGGCCGTGAGAGACGAGCGGCATCGGCGGCGTCGGCTGCCGAACCGCCCGAGGAGTATTGACGGCGGAGAATCCGCAGCTGTTCGTACAGGCTCTCGGCGGACTGCAGGCGCTCGGCGGGGTCCTTTTCGAGACACAGACCGATGGCGAGTTCGAGGTGTTCGGGCACGTCGTGGCGCGAGGTCGAGATGGCGCGCGGGCGATTGCGGAGGATGGAGGCCATCACGGCGGCCGGGTTGGCGCCCTTGAAGGGGCGCTCGCCGGTCAGCATCTCGTAGAGGATGATGCCGAGCGAGAACAGGTCCGAGCGGCGATCGATCTGGTGCCCCTTCACGTGTTCCGGCGACATGTAGGGGATGGTCCCGATCAGCATGCCGTCGCTGGTCAGGCGATCGTCCGCCGGCAGCGGCGCATCGGCGATCGTCGAACCTTCGAAGTCCGCCGGTTGCGCCTCATCCATCAGCTTGGCGAGCCCGAAATCGAGGACCTTGACCCGCCCGGTCTCGGTGATCATGACGTTGTCGGGTTTGAGGTCGCGGTGCGTGATTCCGGCGGCGTGGGCGGTGGCCACCGCCTCGGTGAGCTGGGACGCGATCCGCAGAAACTCCTCGAACGGCAAGCCGTCGCGCGGAATCACCTCGCGCAGGGTGCGGCCCTCGACCAGCTCCATGGCAAGGAAGTGGATGCCGTCGGTCTCCTCGACTCCGTGGATGGTGACGATGTTGGGATGGTTCATGGCCGCCGCAGCCCTGGCCTCGGTGCGGAAACGCTGCAATTTCTCGTGATTGCTCACCGATGCGGGCGGCAGCACCTTGAGGGCCACCTTCCGTTCGAGACGGGTGTCCTGAGCGAGGTAGATCTCGCCCATCGCGCCGCCGCCGATGTGCTCGAGCACCCGGTAGTGCGCCAGCATCCGGCCGACCACTGGTGCCGAGTTCCCCCCGGTCACGAGAGCAGGGTCTCCTCTTCCAGGCGGCGATCGGTTTTCCGGCGGCTGCGGAGCGTCCAGACCGCCGCCGCCGCCGCCAGCGCCAACAGGATGACGAGGGCTCCGGTGGCGACGCGGTAGAGGATGTTGGGCGGGACCGTCCGCAGTTGATACACCCGGTACGACACGTTGCTGAGGGGGTCGAGGTCGGGCCCGCTCTCACCCGAGCGTCGGAAGTCGTCCGCCTCGAGTTCGTGGACGAACGGGCTCGAGGCCCGGACCTGGGCGGGGAAGACCGGCCCGGCGCGGAAGCTGTTGCGTTCAGGATCGAGCCAGGTCACCCGCTGGACCGGGACCTCGCCTCCGGGCGGCAGGGCGAGGGTGGTGTCGCGGACGATGATCGGCTGGCGGCCGCTGAACGGCCACACGTAGCGGATGCGGTGGAGCCGGCCCTGCATGAGGGCGACGATCCGCTCGGTCAAATCCTGGCCGTCGCGGAAACTGATCGGAAACACCTGGTCGGCGATCTCGGTGCCCGGAATCGAGCTCCGCAGCCTGGCGGCGCCGTCGTGGATCCGGTCGATGGTCCAGACGTAGTCGATGTGCACGTGAAAGTCCTCATCGTAGAGCACGAACTCCATCCCCGAGAGGCGGACGGCATGTTTGGCCGCGGTCAGCATTTCGGGGGTCGCGGCCCGTTCGCCGCCGGTGCTGCGCACCTCGACGGTCACCGGCGCCGCCTGCTCCCGGGCCAGCCAGCGGAGGTGGGCGAGAGCGTTGCGCGCTTCGGGCGCCTCGATGATGTCGATCCACTGTTTGAAGTCGCCAACCGCGATCTCGTCTGCCGGCATTTCTTGAATGGCCTCCCGCACCCTGCCCTTGAGCTCCTCGGGCGCCCACCGCGAGCACACCAGAAGATCGTTGGGGATCGCCGACGGCAGGCGGACAAAGACCACTTCGCGACCGAGGGCCAGATCGGCCGGGCCGGCGTCCGCTGAAGTGAAGCGTGTTCGGGTGCCGTCCCACACCGCGGCCAGATCGGCCTCGCCGCGGGCAACGGCGCGCACCAGCGCGCTCGAGGAGTTCTCCGGGATCTGCTCGACTTCGATCGCAGCCAGCGACTCCGTCGCCTCCGGCATATGGAAGATGTGGTTGGCTCGAAAGTGGAGCGACGGCAGGAAGAAGCTCGAGGTGGAAAAGAGGCTGTGGTGGACAAATCGCAACCGGCGAGGCGACCCCGTGATCAACGAGACCACGTCGGCCGGAGTCGGGTTCGGCGGCAGGCTGTCGCGCCGGGCCACCAGGTAGGAGTTGTAGGTGGTGGTGGCCGTGGCATCGCTGACATAGGTGGCGAGGATCTCCATGTCGGCGCCGAGCATTTCCGACACCACCTGGACGTAGGGCGTGGTGCGGGCCACAAAGACACCCTCGTTGCGGTTCCACGTGGCGAGCCGCTCGATGACCTGGCCGTACTCCAGTTCTTCGGGGGCGTACGAAAGACCGGCGCGTCTCTCGAGGTAGGCCTGGAGGCGGCGGTCGGCCTCGCGGGTCTCGGTGTCGAGGGCGACGCCGATGAAGGCGACCCGGTCGTCAGCCGCTGCGCCGAGCGCGCAGATCATGTACGCGGCACAACAGATCAGGGCGCGGACCTGGGGTCCCTGCAAGCCGAGGATCGTGCGTCTTCTCGAGCTCATGTCGGCTCAGGATACACCGTCGCCGGGCCGTGGTTGCTGTGGAACAGGTGTTCCGGTGGTACCCTTTCGGGGTGAATCCTCCCAAGCAGGGCCATCGCGAGGTGGAGCACACCGCCGATCTCGAGCTCGAGGTGTGGGGCCCGGACATGGCAGCCCTGCTCGAGGAAGCGGCGCGCGGGATGTATGAGCTGATGGCGGTGGAGGTGTCCGAGGAGTCGCGCCGCCACCACCGGCTCGAGATCGCGGCCGACGACCGCGAACACCTGATGGTCTCCTTTCTCGAAGAACTGCTCTTTCTGGCCGACACCGAGGAGCTCGGGTTCGACGGGTTTCTGCTCAGCGTCGACGACACCGAGTTGCTCGCCCGTCTCGAGGGCGGCTTCATCGTCACCCGTCGCAGGGAGATCAAGGCGGTCACCTTCCACAGCCTCCGGATCGCCGGGAGCGGGAGCGGTCTGCGGACCAACGTCGTCTTCGACGTGTGAGATGGTTGAACTCAGAGATCTCATCCGGCGCGGCCCCTGGGAGTGGGAGATTCCGACAACCGTCCGCAGCGACATGCGGGTGCCGGTGCGGATCTTCGCAGGCCGCGAACTGCTCGAGGCGATCAAGGGTGATGCGTCTCTGGACCAGGCGGTCAACGCGACCACCCTGCCCGGAGTTGTCGGCGAGGTGCTGGTCATGCCGGACGTCCACCGCGGCTACGGCTTTCCGATCGGCGGGGTCGCGGCCACCGAACTGCCGGGGGGAGTGATCTCACCGGGCGCCATCGGCTACGACATCAACTGCGGCGTGCGCCTGCTGGCGTCGAAGGTGGAGTTCGATCGTGCGGCGGGTGCGATGGGTGAGCTGGCCACGGCCCTCGACGCCGCATGTCCGAGCGGCGTCGGCAAGGGCGGGAGGCTGACGTTGAACGACCGCGATCTCGAGCGCGTCTGTCGTGAGGGCGGCGCGTGGGCGCAGGCGAGCGGCTACGGGACCGTGTCCGACACCGCGCGAACCGAAGAAGGCGGTTTCCTCGACGGCGCAGATTTTTCGACGGTCAGCCGCCGCGCTCGGGAGCGCGGCCGCCCGCAGATGGGGACCCTCGGCGCCGGCAACCACTTCATCGAGGTAGAGGTGGTGGACGAGATCTTCGATGAGGCGGCGGCGCGGATCATGGGGCTCGAGAAGGGCTGTCTGACGGTAATGATCCACTGCGGCTCGCGCGGTTTCGGCCACCAGATCTGCACCGACTACGTCACGACCTTTCAGAAAGCGGTGAAGAAGTACGGCATCCGCTTGCCCGATCGCGAACTGGTCTGCGCGCCGCTCGACTCGCCCGAAGGCAAGGCCTACGAGGGCGCCATGCGGTGCGCCGCCAACTACGCCTTCGCCAACCGGCAGGTCATCGCCCACTTTGCGCGCGAGGCCTTTGCCGCAGCCCTCCGCGGTCGGGCTTCCAACACCCGTCTTCACCAGGTCTACGACATCGCCCACAACATGGGCAAGACCGAGGAGCACCTGATCGACGGCGAACGGCGCCGGGTCTGCGTCCACCGCAAGGGGGCGACCCGCGCCTTCGGCCCCGGGTTTGAAGGCCTCCCGCCCGAGTACCGTCCCATCGGCCAACCGGTGCTGGTGCCGGGCTCGATGGGCACGGCCTCCTGGGTGCTGGTCGGTACCGAAAAGAGCATGGAGTGCTCCCTCGGTTCCTGTTGTCACGGCGCCGGCCGCACCATGAGCCGCCGCCAGGCGAAACGATCCATGAATGGTTCCCAGCTTCGTCGCGAACTCGAGGAGAGCGGCGTTGCGGTGCGCGCAGGATCCCTGCCGGGTCTCGCCGAGGAGGCCCCGGCCGCCTACAAGGACGTGGACGCGGTCGTGGCAGCCGTGGTCGGAGCCGGCATCGCTCGCAAGGTGGCACGGCTGCGGCCGGTGGCGGTGGTCAAGGGATAACCTCCCCGTCCGACAATCGCAATCGGATATTGGATCGACCTGCATCTCGTCGACCACGCGGTCACAGGTGGTCTTGGGCCGATGATTCGATGATCGAACATCGCCAATCCAGGATCCCGCATCCGGTTGGCCGCCGGGCCGGGTGTCTGTTAGCTTCGTTGGGGAGCGACCAATGACTTTGAAGAATCCTTCCGTCGGTTTGATCGGCTGCGGTGAATGGGGCCGCCACATCCTCCGCGACCTGCTTGGACTGGGCTGTGAGGTCACTGTTGTGGCCCGAGGCGCGGCATCGGTCGCACGAGCCGTGGCGGGCGGCGCGCATGAAGTGCTGCGGCATATCGACGAGCTGTCGAAGGTCGATGGGATCGTGGTCGCGACCCCGACCATATCTCATGCCGCGGTCATCGACTCGGTCCTCGGTCGTGGGGTGCCGGTCTTCGTCGAGAAACCGTTGACCCCCGACCTTGCGGACGCCGAACGGATCGCGTCGAGTGGTGGCGGCCGGGTTTTCGTCATGGACAAGTGGCGCTACCACCCCGGCGTGGAGGCAATGGCCGCGATTGCGCGGTCGGGCGAACTCGGCCGGGTGATCGGCATCCGCACCATCAGGGCAGGGTGGGGCAACCCCCACCGCGATGTGGACGGAGTGTGGATTCTGGCGCCCCACGATCTCAGCATCATGCTCGAGGTCCTGGGCTTCGTGCCGGCGGCGAAGTCGGCGGTGGCCGAACGGGTGGGCTCCGTGCTCGGCGGCCTCACCGCCATGCTCGGTGACGAGCCGTGGGCCGTGATGGAGGTGTCCACGTCGTCGCCCGTTCGAACTCGACGGATCGTTCTGCACTGCGAAGACGGCGTGGTCGTGTTGCCGGGCGGTTATAGCGACCGGCTCGAGATCTACCCGCAGGTGGACCCCGCAGACACCACCCTGCCCGAGCCGATCGTCCGCGCGGTCTCTTCCGAATTGCCGCTGTTGCGAGAGCTCCGGGTGTTTGTCGAGCACCTTGGGGGTGGACCCGCACCGCGATCGAGCACGCGCGAGGGTTTGGAGATCGTGCGCCGAATCACCGAACTGCGCGAGCTCGCGGTGTCGGGGACTGAGACATGACCCGGGCGACCGTTCTTGTCCCGACATTTGACCACGGCCCAACGCTGGACTACGCCGTGCGGAGCGCGCTTGACCAGACGGTCGCCGACATCGAGGTCTTCATCGTCGGTGACGGGGTGCCGCCGTTGGCCCGAAGTCTCATCGAGGAGTTGGTCGGGGAGGACGCACGGGTGCGGCTCTTTACCAACGACAAGGGGCCGCGGCACGGGGAAGTCCATCGCGCCCGGGCTCTCGAGGAGGCCTCCGGTGAGATCGTGTGTTATCTCTCCGATGACGATCTGTGGCTGCCGGAGCACCTCGAGGTCATGAGTGAACTGCTCGAGGATGCCGACTTTGCGCACTGTCTTCCGATTCGGGTGGAGCCGGATGGGACTCTTGGGGGCTGGCCGGTCGATCTCACGGAGGAGGCGGACCGGCAGCTGCTTCTCGGCGGCGAAAACCGGATCCCTCTTTCGTGCTCCGGCCACACCCTCGCGGCCTACCGACGACTGCCCCACGGTTGGCGGACGACCCCCGACAACGTGCCGACGGATCTCTATATGTTTCAGCAATTCCTCTCCACCGACTGGGTACGCGCGGTCAGCGGCAGCCGCCCGACCTGTCTCCACTTTCCTTCTCCGGACCGCTTCGCTTGGAGTTCGGAACGCCGCCTGGCCGAGCTCGCGTTGTGGGCGGATCGAGTGGCCGATGTGGAATGGCGGCGGCGTGAGTTCACGATGCGGGTGTTGGGTGTGGAGGCCGTCGGATGGGCGGGCAGCGATCGCGAGGCTCGCGCCCTCCGGCGGGAGCGAAACGACCTCGATCGCCAGCTCCACGACACGACCGAACGGCTGCAAGCGCAGCGGGCTCGCCTCGAACACAACCAGGACGAGGTGGTGCTCCTGAGGTCCGAGCTCGAAGACGCCGCGGTCCGGTCCGGGATCGAAGCTACGCTGCTGGCCGATGCCGAACGGGGTCGCGAAGACCTCCACCGACAACTGGGAGAAGCTCAGCGACGACTGGGAGATGCTCAGCGAGAACTGGGGTGGATGACCGGTTCCCTGACATGGAGGACTCGCGGCCGGCTGCTCGAGGCTCCGGTTGTGGGGTCTCTTTTCAGATGGGTTGCTCGGACTCGAGCTCGTCGAGGAGGCGGCTGAGAGGCTGCGCACCGGCATCGCGGTCGGAGACCCTGGCGGTAGCCACCGGCCATGGAATGCCGAGCGCCGGATCAGACCACAAACAGGCCTTCTCGTCCGAGGGGTCCCAGCAGTGGCTCACCGCGTAGAGGTGGATCGAAGGTTCGTGAAAATAAAAGCCATGGGCCACGCCGTGCGGTATGAAAATCCCCTGCAGGTCACTGGCTGAGAGTTCGACCAGCGCCGCCAGCCCTTCGGTTGAGGAACCCCGACGAAGATCCCGGAGGCCGACGCTGGCCCGGCCGTGGGTCACGATCAGGTAGTCGTCATGGCGTGGATGGACGTGGACACCACGAAGAACTCCCGCCACGGAACTCACGACATTCCACTGCACTGGGTCGATACCGAGACACCATTCACGTCGGAAAACCTCGGTGAATACACCGCGGTCGTCGTGGTGCATGTCCAGGCGGTTGACATTGACGCCGTTCGGAAGTGCCATCATGGAGGTCATTGTACCGGGCGGTCACATCTACAGCGGCATCAGGTCTTCGAGGTGCTCGGACGGCACCAGCCACTCGGTCGGCTCGCCGTCGCCGAGGGCGGCGATCTTGTGCGCCACCGTGTCGCGGATGTAGCGTCCCCAGATCTTGAACGGCAGCTCGGCGATGTCGACGGTCGGCGAGGTGGCAAGACGCAGCATGTACTCGATGATCGAGGAGGCGTTTTGTGCGAGTCGGCCGAAGTCGCCCGCGAGGTCGCGCTGGTCGAGAATCCTCTGCTCGTGAATGCAGGTGCCGAACTCCGACTCGACCAGGTCTTCGAAAGTGGTGAGAATGAGTTCGACCCTGAAGGTACGGCTGCAGCTCTCCACGTAGGCGCTGAAGCGTCTGTCGAGCTCCGCGAGCGGCAGGCCGCGGCGGGCGGCGAAGGACCAGTCGATGCCCTGCACGCTGTCGAGAATCGCCTGGTTCGGTGGCAACTCGAGATCGACCAGGTGGTGGATGCCGACATAGGGGCCGCTGTGAACCTCGCGGTCGCGGTCGCGGGCGTAGTCGAGGTTTTCGAGGGCCGTCTCGATCGCAGCCATTTCTTCTTCACCGGCTATCACCTTGACGCCGATGACGTCGTCCACCCGCAGCTTTTCAGGGTCGAGAGTGATGCGCCCGGAGCGGATGCGGTCGGCCACCAGCCGTTCGGCGGCGCCGCGGATCCCGGCCGGAGTGCTCGGCGGACGGTCATTGGTGGTGACGGTCTGGGCGCCGTGCGGCCGGCTGGCGGCGAGTGCTTCGGCCACCTTCTCGACCTCGGCGGAGAGCTGCGCTGCCACCCGGCGCGACACCTTGTCGGCGATGCGGCGGATCCGCTTGCGTCGGATGACGGCCGCCAGCCGACCGTTGCGGTGGGTGACGATGCTCATGCGCACCGGAGTGCGCGGGAAAAACTCCTCCGGCAGTTGGCGGTACCAGTCGATGAGCTCGGCGACCCGCGACGTCGGGTGAGCGGCGGCGGCAACGATCGCCTCGCGCAGTTCGTCTTTGTTGGTGGTGCGCTCGAGATAGAGGTCTTCGCGCTGGCGGACCCGACACAAATCCGCCACGAATCGGCGCACGGTGGGTGCCGTGATGGCGCGCTCGAAGGCGAAGATCTCGGTCAGGACCCGGCCGTCGTCCGCTTCAGGACGATCGGCGAGCCACCTCATGGCGACGTCGAACAGACGGTCGCGGTGTGTCAGACCGGAGAGATACACGTGACGAAAACCTTCAGAAAATGTGGGCCGCGCAGCGCCGGACCGGCCCTCAACCATGGTACAGCACAGAGGTCACGGCGCACGCCCATCTGGTGCCGAATCGGCTTCGGGGTCCGAGCGTAGTGTTGACATGAGTCCGCCGGAATCGTCGCACGCTACACTGGAACGCATCATGGTCGAGTCCCCGGGCAAGATCGAAATCTCGTGTGAGTCGTGCGGCGCCCGGGTGGTTGTCGAACCCCTCGAGCGAACCTCGCGTTGCCCCTACTGCGACTCGCCGTCGGTCGTGGACCGGCCGGCGACCGAGGACCGGCCCGATCCGGTGTTCGCCATCGGTTTTTCGATCGAGCGAAAACGAGCCGAAGGTCTGGTTCGGGCCTTTCTCCGGCGCAAGAAGCTGGCACCCTTCGGGCTCGAGAGGGCTGCGGCCGAGAAGGTGCAGGGAGTGTACGTTCCGGCGTATCTGTATTCGGCCCTCGCGGTGACCCGATACGGGGCACGGATCGGAGAGGACTACTGGGTCACAGAGACCGTTCGCGACTCGAAGGGGCGAACGCAGACCCGCCGCAAGCGAAAGACAGAGCTTCGCGATCTTCAGGGGCCCCACCGGGTGTATCTGGGCGATGTTCTGGTCACGGCCTCGCGAGGCATCTCCAATGATGAACTGGAGTCCGCTGAACCCTACGACCTCGGTGAGTTGCGAAGATACACGCAGGGCCTGGTGGCCGGTTGGAACGCGGAGGAGCCGTCGCTGACGCGGCGGGAGACCCTGGATCTGGCGCGGGGAGAATCGACTGCGAAGGTGGGCCGACTGCTGCGCGAGTTTCTCCCTGGAGACAGTATTCGCGGTCTCGACTTTCAGACCGATTTCGAGGAAGAGAGTGCGGACCTCACCCTGCTGCCGATGTGGGTCTTTGCCGTGCGCTACGCTCCGGAGAAGCCCCCCATCCGGTTGCTCGTGAACGGTCAGACGGGCGAGGTGTGGGGCAAGGTGCCGACTTCGTGGACAAAGATCGGGATCATCGCGGCGGTGGCCCTCGGCCTTCTCGCCCTGCCGGTCCTGGTAGCGGTGTTCGCGGGGCTCGTGGGATGATGTCCACCGCCGGACCCTGCACGCGCTGTGCGAGCCCCCTCGAGAGGGAAGACCTCCGCTGTCCGATCTGCAACGCGGCGGCACCCGGGACCCAGAACGAAGACGTCCCGACCACTACGGCCGAGGTGCTGCGCTGCAAAGGCTGTGGTGCTGCGGTGTCGTACGACGCCCGGGCGCGCGCGCCGGCGTGCGCCTTCTGCGGCTCGGTGATGCACATCGAGACCCCGGGCGATCCACTCGAACAGACCGGGTCCTACGTGCCATTCACGGTTGACCGGGCTGCGGCTGATGAGGCCTACCGGAGATGGTTGAGTGGATTGGGGTGGTTCCGCCCCTCCGATCTCGGATCGGCCAGCCGTATCGAGAGCATGACGCCTCTGTGGTGGGTGGCGTGGGTCTTCAACGCCGAGGCTTCGGTGACCTGGGCGGCCGACAGCGACGCCGGAGCACAGCGCTCGGATTGGGCCCCGCACAGTGGCCAGACCGATCTGGAATTCGACGATGTCGTGGCGTCGGCGTCGCGCGGTCTTTCGGCAGCGGAAACCGATCGGTTGATTCCGACCTACGATCTGTCGTCCGCGCGCGACGCTCCCGACGACGACGGGTCCGCGACCACGGTCGAGCAGTTCGATCTCCCGCGGTCGACCGCCCGTGGTCGGGTGACGGAATTCATCAGGCGGCTGGTGAGCGAACGGTTGCAGGAGGGAACGATTCCGGGCCGCAGGTTCCGCAACGTCCACGCGGCGCTGGTTCTGCGCCGGCTCGTCACGCGCAGAATGGCCTTTCCCGCGTGGGTGTTGGCCTATCGTTACGGGGGTTCGCTCTACCGGGTCGTGATCTCGGGACAGAATGCCGGGTGTGTCATCGGCTCAGCGCCCTATTCGGTGGCCAGGATCCTGGCGGTGATCTGCGGGGGGGCTCTGGCCCTCGCTCTCCTCGTGGCGCTGATCGCTGCTCTGTGATTCTCGGGCGGGGTGCGCCCCTGTGGTACGCTGCCGATCGACGCCGCCACGGACGCCAGCGCGCGTGGAGCGATCGGACCGAGACGGTGTGGTCCGAGAATCGAGGTGAAGGATGGCCGAGCCGAAAAGAGCCGGAAAAGAGCCCGAGGTTCTCAAGCTGATGCCCGGAACCTACTGGTGGTGTGCGTGCGGGCGGTCCGGTGGGCAGCCTTTCTGCGACGGGTCGCACGCCGGAAGCACGTTCGAACCGGTGCGAATGGAACTGGAGTACTCGCGGACGGTCGCCTTTTGCATGTGCAAAAAGACCAAGAGCCCGCCCTTCTGCGACGGGTCACACTCCAAGCTCTGAGGTGTCCGCCCTGCGGTGACTCACGAACCCGCATGTGCCTCCTCCGCTTTCCCGGGGGGCGGATCAACGAGGGTATAGTGACCGGGCCCGAGTGTGATCACGGGGCCGGTCGCGCGGGGGACCCGGCCCGAGGAGGACCGGTGGTGGACGAGAGCCCGAAACCGGATGAGATCGGAAAGCCGTACGCTCAAGGGCTCGACGAAGCGCCGTCGATGGGCCCGATGGACGACGGCTACGCCGACCGACTGCGGGACCTGTTGGCGTTGGTCGAGCAAGGGGATCTCTCGCAGCTCGGGAGCTTCATCGACGTGCTCCACGCCAACGATCTCGCCGACCTCTTCGGGGTTCTGCCGCGTCCCTTGTGGCGGGATGTCATTTCCCGCCTCGGCATCGACCGCATCTCCGACCTCATGGAGGAGCTCCCGGATCACCTCCGTGACGACCTCGCCGAAAACCTCGAGCACAAGGAGCTGACGGAGATCATCGAGGCGATGGCGTCGGACGACGCCGCCGACGTGCTCGCCGATCTGCCGGCGCCGTTGGCGCGGGACCTGATCGAGGCGCTGCCGATCGAAGACCGCCACGAGGTCGAGACCCTTCTCAAGTACCCCGAAGACACGGCCGGCGGCATCATGCAGGTCGAGCTGGTCGCGGTCCCGGAGACCGCCACCGTCGCCGAGACCACCGAAGCGGTGCGGGCGAACGCGGAGGAGGCCGGCACCTACCACTTCATCTATGTCGTCGATGACGAGCGTCGCCTGGTCGGAGTGCTCAACCTCGGCGCCCTGCTGTTGGCGCCTCCCGACCAGGTGATCGGCGAGCTCCTCAAACGCGACATCCACGTGGTCCGCCCCGAGGTCGACCAGGAGGACGTGGCGCGCCTCTTCGGCCGCTACGACCTGGTGGCGCTGCCGGTGGTGGACGACCGCGGGCGCCTCCTCGGCCGAATTCTCCACGACGATGTCGTTGACGTCCTCGAGGAGGAGGCGGACGAGGACATGATGCGGATGGCCGGTGCCACGACCCACGAACCGGAGCTGGTCTACACCGACCAGGTCATCAAGATCGCCGGTGTCCGCCTGCCGTGGTTGCTCGCCACCCTGGCCGGTCTGACGGTGCCGGCGCTGCTGGTATGGGCCTTCCAGATCTCATTTCCGCACATGATGGCCCTGGTGCCCTTCATCCCGGTCATCGGCGCGATGGGCGGCAATGTCGGCGCCCAATCGTCGACCATCGTCGTCCGGGGGTTCGCAACCGGCCGCGTCGATTTCCACAACCTCGGGCATTTCCTGTTCAACGAACTGATCATCAGCACGCTCATGGGGCTTGCCTGCGGGGCGTTGTCGGGCGTGGTCGCCATCGTGTGGCACGGTGACCCGATGTTGGCTGTGACCATCACGGTGTCGATGATCGCGGCGATCATCGCCTCGGCGCTGATGGGGGTGCTGGTGCCCTACTTTTTCCGGCTGGTCAAGATCGATCCCGCCATCGCTGCCGGCCCGCTGGTCACCACCATCGACGACATCATCGCCATCGGAATCTACTACCTGGTCGCGCTGCTTCTCATCACCGGTTGAAGTCTGTCGGTCAGTCCCCCTCGACGGACTGGACGGAAAGAGCGAGGACGTCGGTCGAGGCTTCCGTGCCTCAACCGGTTGTGGTCGTTTCACCGGTATCCCCGCACACCACGAGCAGGGGCATGCCGTCGCGGATGATGTGGAGCACGGCGCGAGCGTCCTCGGGCCGCGTCACGACGACCAGGGCCGGCGGCGGCACTCCTGGCGCCTTTCCCCACATCCGCTGCCAGCCCGAACCGAGGCGGTCGGCGACCCGCCGCCACCAGGCGATCGGGGGGTCCGGGCCGAGCTGGAGCTCCCAGGAGTTGTCGAGGCGGACCGCGATCTGCGTCGGCGCCTCGCGGTCGGCGTTCGGTACCGGGGTCGGCGGTTCGGCGTCTTCGTCGTAGGGCACCAGGGTCGGCGGCGCGACCACCGCCCGCCACTCGATCTCCGGGTCGCCGACAACCCTCCACACGGCCGGCAGCAACGCGGGGAGCGGGTCGCCCGGCGCGCCCGGCGCCCGTCGCACCACCAGCCGAACCGACCGTACCGGAATTCGTTCCAGCTCCATTCCGCGAACCATCACCTGGAGAGCGTCCGACGAGACATCGAGGCGGAGGTAGAGGGACGGCTTCCGGGCGAGCTCGAGCTCGAGCTGGACGGCCGAGTCGCCGGCGGCCGCCGGCGCCGCGCTAATACAGATAGACGCGAGCGCCGACAGGAATCGTCTGGTAGACATATTCGAGGTCCTTGTCGCCGAGTCGCACGCAGCCGTGGGTGACGCCCTGGCCGAGCAGGGTCTGGAACAACGTGCCGTGGATGATGTAGCCCTCGCCGAGGTAGAGGGCGTAGTCACCGAGCGACACCCGGTCGACGCGCAGCGAGGGGTCCTTCGGCGGTTCGAAGCCCTCCTCGATGAAGGCCCAGTCGGGCTTGGTCCAGATCGGGTCGCGCACCTTGGACACCACCCGCCGTTCGCCGAGCGGGGTGTCGAAGGTCCAGGTCTTCTTTCCGGACGGGTGGACGAGCACCGTGCCGCTGCCCGTCGAGCACACCGCCTCGCGCAGCAGGGTGTCGCCGTCGTACACCAGCAGCCGGTTGCGGTAGGAGTCGATGACAACGTGGCGGCCCCTCGGCCTGAGCGCCGCCAGACGGTCTGTTGCACGTTTCTCGGCCTCGAGGTCGACGGCGTCGGTAGAACAGAAATCCGCCTGTCGATCAAGGCGGTGGACCGTCGTGCGGTTCCCGAGGGCGGTTTGCAGGATCAGCAGCGTGAGCATGGAAAAGACGACGGCGCCGCCGAGCCACAACAGCCAGCGGTCGCGCGGCGGTGGCGGTGGGATGACAACGTCGGTGGTGTCGAATTCATTCATCACAGCGTCCCCACGATCGTCACCGGGGTGCCGACCTGCACCATCGCAAAGAGCCGATCCATGTCCTCGTCGGTGAGGGCGACGCAGCCGTCGGTCCAGTCGCGGCCGCTGCCGCCGTGGCCGTGGATCTCGATCAGATTGCCGGCGCCGGTTCCGCGCGGCACCTCACCTGCGGTCTCCGCCGCGCGGTAGCGTCGGAGATCGGAGGCGTTCGGATAGTCGATGAGGAGAGCCAGATAGTACTTCGTGGCCCCGCGGCCCTTCTTGACCGAGACCCGGTAGCGCCCCTCCGGGGTGGCGCGATCGCCGGTATGGAGCTTGCGCTCGAGCCCGTTGCCACCGAGCTCGGCTGCGAAGACCGCGCGTTCGCGGCCGCCTTCGTACACCAGGAGCCGCCGCTGCAGCTTGTCGACGATGATGACCGCGCGCCCGGTGCGCCGCGATTCGTCGATGGTCTCCTTTGCCTGCTCGCGCCACAACGCCAGCAGGGTCGGGTCGGAGAAGCGCTCGACGCTCTTGCTCCACGAGTGGTCGAGACCGGCGGCAACGACCAGAGCCTCTTCCGCGTGTTCGATGGCGGTGGTGAAGTCGCCGCTTCCTGCGAGCCTGCGAGCGGTCGTCGCGTGATAGCGGGCGGAACTGGTTTCGCCGGCGATCCGGCCGTCGACGCCGGCCAGCCCGATCCTGCCCTCCGCCGCCTCGATGTGGGCCTCGGCGCGGGCCAGGAGCGAGGCGAGGCGTGCGTCCTGCGCGGTGCGTTCGCTCCGCACCGCCGCAAGCGCGCGGCCCGCCGCCACCACGGCGCTGTTCCAGACGACCGTCGTGCGCCCGGTCTCGCGACGCAGCCGGGATGCGGCATTTTGTCGGGCGGTCTCGACTTCGGCGACGGCCATCAGGCGCTCGATCTCGGTCGCGGTCTCCGGGTCCGTCGCCCGCACTTCGCGGATCGCCTTTTTGAGGACGGTTCGAATGCCGTCCCACTCGGAGGGATCCGGCGGCGTCTGCGAGCAGCCGGCGACCATTGCCGCTGCGATCACGAGCGCGGTGCACAAAAGGAACCGGCGGCTGTTCGCCGCCGGTGTCCGTTCGACCGAGACCGGTGTCAGCACCCGAGCTTGGCCTTCACGCTTTCCAGGTCGGTGACGGCCGCGTCGAGGCCCGCGAGCAGACTGCCGGCCATTGCATTGGCCTCGAAGTACTCACCTGCATCGGCAGTCGACTGGACGTCGACCAGCTGCGACCGCAGACCGTCTACGTTGCCGCGCATGGTCTCGAGATCACGGGCGAAGCCCTTGGGCCGTTTGCGGCAGGTCGCGAGTGAGTCGAGAAGGCTGTCCGCATTGGCCAGGTTGGCCTCGATGCTGGCGATGCCGTCCGCCACCGCGAGCGCCATGGCCTCCTTGCCCGCCACCGCGGCTTCCTGGGCCGCCACTGCGGCTTCCTGGGCCGTGGTCAGCATCTGCGACGCGTTCTTGTAGGACCGGGTGAGGGCGAACTTGGCGTTCTGGACCTCGACCTCGGCTGCGGCTGCGGTGGCGGCCGCCTGTGCCGCTTCCCAGGCTTCCGGTGCGTAGGTGGCGGCCTCGGCCTCGGCGGCCGCCTGCAGAGCGGTCTGCGCCTGGTCGACGGCGGCCTGCGGCGCCTTGCCGCATGCGCTCAAACCGACCACCGCCAGCGCGACCACCACTGCGACTGCGATACGACGACTCTGTGACATCTCATCCTCCTGTTGCAGGGGAACCCGTAGCCGCCAGAAAATGGTCGCCGCGGTGAGGGGGCGGCCCGAGGGCCCCGATCAATCCCTTCACGCCGCGGCTCGTGCAGATGGAGAATACACCACTGTTCAAGACCTCAGGGGGGTGTCGGGCACACCTCCGCACGAATCGGGCGATTTATCGGTTCATTGCCCGGTTGGCGACCAACGGATCGGTGTCGGTCTGAGGCACGTGGCACGAAGTGCAGACCCACCGGGCGCCGGCGAGATCCGTGCCCTGGACGTCCGGCGAGTTGCGGAGGTCCACGAGATGGCTCGGCGGCAATGCCGGAGCCCCCATGTCCGGGGCCATCTCGGGATCGTGGCACTCGAGGCACGAGTTCTCGCTCAGGGTGATGGTCTCGAGATCGGCGATCGAGTGAGGGATGACCGGTGGAAAGTCGGCGTTGGGCCGGGGCCGCAGCTCGCTCTCGCCGGGTTCTGCGGTATTGAAGGCGATCGGCTGCTGTTCGGGTTGTTCGAAGGCGGTGCCGGGGGCGAGCCCGATCCGTGAGTCGGGAACCCCGGCCGGTGCGGGTGTCGCCGCCGGTGGGGTTTGCTTGGAATCGGCCGGGGCGTTGCCCGAAGCGCAGCTCCAGGAAAGCGCGATGGACGCCAGAGCGAGCGGGATCTTGTTCATCTCTTCCTCCCCATCAGGCCTTGGAGACCCGGACCGCGCATTTTTTGAAGTCCGTCTCCTTTGAGATCGGACAGGTCGCGTCGAGGGTCACCTTGTTGATCGGCACCCCCTCGTCGAACCACGGAACGTAGACCGTGCCCCGGGGCATCCGGTTGCGGCCGCCGATCTCGACCACCGCCGTGACCTTGCCGCGGCGCGATTCGATCAGGGCCACGTCGTTGCGTTCGAGACCGCGGGCCTCGGCATCGGCGGGATGCATGAAGACCTGGGCCCTGGGCTGCGCGGCGTTGAGCTCGGGGACCCTCCGGGTCATCGAACCGGAGTGCCAGTGTTCGAGCACCCTGCCGGTGCACAGCCACAGCCCGTAGTCCCCACCGGGGCTCTCGGCCGGCGCCGCATAGGGGCGGAAGAAGATCTTGGCCTTGCCGGCCAACGACACCGGGTCGCCGCCGCCGGGGCCGGCCAGCGTGCCCTCCTTGAGCGACTTCGCCGCGGGCCCGTAGAACTCGAATCCGGCCCCCTCGGTGACGTAGGGGTCGTAGGCCGCATTGAAGCGCCACAGCGTCTCCTTGCCGTCGATCACCGGCCACCGCAGACCGCGCACGTCGTCTCGGTAGTAGGTGTCGAAGGGGGCGAGGTCGTGGGCGTGGTGGAGCCCGAACCGGCGGTACTCCTCGAACAGCGCCTTCTCGGGGAACCAGTCGAGGCCCCCGGCCTCCGCGGTGCAGCAGGCATGGCCGGCGCCGACCGGATCGGGCCAGGCGAAGGCGCGTGCCTCCGGGGTGGCAAAGAGCACCTCGTACAGGGTCTGGTCCGGTCGCAGGCCGTGCTTTTCAAGTGCGGGGACCACGTCCGGCAGCTTGCCGTCGGCAAAACCCTCGGCGGCGAGCCCCGGCACCGGTTGTTCGCCCCACACCTCGGCGAGGGTGAAGCGTTTGGAGAACTCGAGCATCTGCCAGACATCCGAACGGGCCTCACTGGGTGGCGCCACCACCTGGCGCCACGCCTGAGTGCGGCGTTCGGAGTTGCCGTAGAGCCCCCACTTCTCGAAGTGGCCGGCGCAGGGCAGGATGAGGTCCGCCACCTTGCACGAGTAGGTGGGGTAGATGTCCGACACCACGATGAAGCAGTCCTTCTCGCGGGCGGCGGTCAGCCAGTGGTTGGCGTTGGCGGTGGATTGGAAGGGGTTGGTGACCTGCACCCACAGCCATCTCAGTGAGCCGGACTCGAGGTCGCGCATCATCTGCGTGATGTGGCTTCCGGGCTTGGGGTTGATCGTGTTGGCCGGGAGCTTCCAGATCTCCTCGGACCGCGCCCGGTGGGCGGCGCTCGCCACCACCATGTCGGCGGGCAGGCGGTGTGCGAAGGTCCCCACCTCGCGGGCGGTTCCGCAGGCCGACGGCTGGCCGGTGAGTGAAAAGGCTCCGGAGCCCGGCTTCGCCTGTTTGCCGGTCAGGAGGTGGACCATGTAGGCCTGTTCGTTGACCCAGGTGCCGCGGGTGTGCTGGTTGAAGCCCATGGTCCAGAAGGACACGACCTTGCGCTCGGGATCGGCGTAGTAATCGGCGAGCAGTTGGAGCTTGGCCTTGAAGTCCTCGATGTCCTCGTCGGGGTCGCCCTTGGCGAGTTCGGCCGTGAAGTCGAGGGTGTAGGGCTCGAGGCCCTTTTTGAACTCGTCGAAGGAGATCAGCCAGTGGGCGCCGGCGCCCGCGGCGGCCTTCTGCTCGACAACGTGTTGGCCTTCAGGGTCGAGCCCCTGGGCGATCGCCTCGGCGCGGGTGAGGGTCACCACCCGCTCGCGGGCCAGGGTGTCGAGCTCGGCCGGAAAGGCGTACGCATCCGTCGACGGCATGCCGTAGCCGATGTCGGTGGGCCCGGTGGCGAAGACACAGTGGGCGTCGACGAAGGCGCTGTCGACCGCTTCTCGCAGAACAATCTCGCGCGCGATGTAGTTCCAGATCGCGAGGTCGGTCTGCGGTTTGATGACCAGCTCGTGGTCGGCGCACTCGGAGGTGCGGTTGGAGAACGTGGTGAGGTTGACGAGCTTCACGCCCTTGGTGCGCATCCGGTGGTCGACCGCCCGCGCCCACAGCATGGGGTGCATCTCCGCCATGTTGGCGCCCCAGGTGACGACGGTGTCGGTGAGCTCGATGTCGTCGTAGCACCCCGAGGGCTCGTCGATGCCGTAGACCTGCATGAAGGCGGCCACCGCCGACGCCATGCAGTGACGGGCGTTGGGGTCGAGGTTGTTGGTCCGCCATCCGGCCTTCGCGAGCTTGACCGCGGCGTAGCCCTCGGGAATGGTGTACTGGCCCGAACCCATGATGCCGACCCCGGTCGGACCGAGCTCGGTGTGCACGCGCTTGAACTGACGTTCCATCTCGTCGAAGGCGCGCTCCCACGTGACCTCGACAAAGTCCCCTTGTTTGTCGAACCGGCCGTCCTTCATCCGCAAGAGCGGTTTGTGGAGCCGGTCGGCGCCGTAGAGGATCTCGGCGTTGGCGTAGCCCTTGGCGCACAGGAGGCCGCGGTTGACCGGGCACTGCGGGTCGCCCTTGACCGCCGCGATGTGGCCGTCCCGGGTGCCGACCACGACGCCGCAGCCGACACCGCAGAAGCGGCAGACGCTCTTCTCCCATGCGATGCCGCTCTCGATGCCGGCCGGATCGGAAGCGTCCGCCATCGGCACGCCCACCGCCGCGGCGGTGGCCGCTGCCACACTGCTTTTGACGAAGTCTCTGCGCGAGAGGTCGGTCTTCATGGTGTGCCTCCGGGGGTGTTCGTGTCCATTGGTTCGTCGGGGTCCTGAAAGTGGAGGACCAGCTCGGCGGTGAGCACGCCGGGCAGGGCCTGGAGCTCGCGCAGCCCCCGCCTGTGGTCCTCGATCGAAGCCCGTTCCTGGACCACCACCAGCCGACCGCTGCGCGGGTCTCGGGCGTGGACCTCGGTGCCTGGGAGGCGGTTGAGCAACGCCTCGACCGCGTCCAGGTTTTCGGGCCGTGCCGTGACGCAGAGGCCCGACACACTCCAATCAGGTGCCGTCATCGTGGTATCCAGTGGTCGTTTCGGGTTGTTGAGTCCGAGTCGCCGCATTTTTTCAGCCACCAGAATAGGACGCCGCCCCGAGAATACCTTGACCGGAATCAAGAAAGACTAGTGGCCTGCAGGGAGAATACACCGTCGCCGGCACGGCCATGAGTCGTTTGAATTTGCGGTCAATGGCCCTTGACTTTGGATTTCACGGGCGTTTCGGGGTACTGGCTGTCGAGACCCGCGAGGAGCAGGACGATCGCGTTGTTGCCGCCGTACTTCTGTCTGGCATCCTCAAATGTAAAATTGCCGCCCTGGGCGAGATCGAACTCCACCTCATAACAGAAGTCGACGGACGAGCGGGCTCTGCAACGCGCGGTGATGGATTTGATCGAGATCACCGACAGGTCCATGGCTTTGCTCTGATCCTTTGCGTCGCGCCACTCGAGAGTGTCGGGGGCGAGAGTCATTTGACCGGGACGGGTGCCGCCAAAGGACATCATTCCGCCCTTCAAAACGAGGCCGTCGATCACCAGGCCGTTCGCCTTTTTTGCGGCAGCCGTGGCCGCGGGGTCCTCTGCGAGCAGTTCCGCCGTCATCAGCGCTCCGATGATCCCTTCCGACACGTGGTTATCCTTGAGGTAGATCAGGTCGTTGATGGTCGGACGGTACAGCACACCCTGCTGCGTGATCTGTTCCACGATGAGCTGCTCGGACAGACCCGAATCCACCAATCGCACCACCTCGGCCAGCCTGGGGTTGTCGGGAATGACCGCGGAATTCGCCGCTGGAGGGCCTGACGCGGACACCGAGGGACCCGATGCCAGAGCACCCATCACTGACGGCGGCACGCCCGCCGCCTGCATGCGCTCCGTGTCGGCAGCGGTGGGCCGCACCATGGTATTCGTCGGGTCGGCCATCTGCCTGAGGATCTTTTCGGTCGGCGCCCCCATACGGTGGGCTGCGATGATCGCGTCGGCGGTTATTTCGTAGGCTACCGCGGGCACGGCGGCGAGCATCAGGATCAGCACTGCAATCTTCTTCATGGTTCTCCCCCCCTCGACCGGTCGTCTGCCGCCGGACGATGTTGTGTCATTACTCCTCGGTCGAGGTTGGTGGACAATCCGTCAACTGTGCCGAATGCCTCATCATACTCGCCTTCGACCGCCATCAAGCTCGGCAAAGTGCATTTTTACAAGGTGGTTACTCGCTGCGGCCGTTCCCAAGCAGCGGATCGGTGTCGATGGGGGCGGTTCGGTTCGACAGTTGCATATGTGCTCATAATATTGAGAATTGTTCCGACATGCATTCTCAGTAAATGATATGATCCCGGGCGCTTCAACACGGTCCGGAGGGGGCTCGATGGATTTTCCGGTCTTCCACCTCGATTTTCTCGGCAATCGCTTGTTGATCGCCCTGATCGCGGTCTTCCACGTCTTCATCAACCACTCGTTGGCGGTCGGCGCCATGCCGCTGGTGACCGCGATGGAGTGGTGGGGCCACCGGAGGAATGACCAACGCTGGGATCTCCTGGCCTACCGGGTCCTGACGGTGTGCTTCGTCATCACCACCACCCTGGGTGCGCTCACCGGGGTCGGGATCTGGCTCTCCACCTCGTTGGTCAACCCCTACGCCATCGGCAGTCTGATCCGGGTCTTTTTCTGGGCCTGGTTCGTCGAGTGGCTGGTCTTCGTCGCCGAGGTCGTTTTCATCATGGCCTATTACCTGACCTGGAAGAGGATGCAGGAGAGGAAGGTGGCCCACATCGCGATCGGTGCGGTGCTCAGCTTCTTCTCCTGGGTGACCATGGCCATCATCACCGCCATCCTCGGTTTCATGATGGACCCCGGCAGCTGGACCGCCCGGGAGACGTTCTTCTCCGGCGTCTTCAACCCCATCTACCTGCCCCAGCTCGCCTTCCGCACGCCGGTGGCGATGGTGGCGGCGGGATGGCTGGCGCTCTTCCTCGCCTACTTCTTCACCCGCCGCGACCGCGATTTGCGTCATCAGGCGGTGCGCGTGATCTCGGTGTGGTCCCTCGCCTGGCTGCCGCTGGCGGCCGCCGGCGCCCTCTGGTACTGGCGCGTCATCCCGGAATGGATGGAGCTCAACGTCCCCATCGCCCTCGGGACCCAGCGCTTCGCCGCGTGGTACGACCAGCTGATCGTGGTGCTGGCGGTGATGGTGGCGACGGTTTTCGTGGCGGCCGTGGTCGGCGCACTGGCGCCGAGAAAGATGCCGGGGGTGGCTCTGCTCGCGCCCTTTGCCATGACCCTGGTGCTGCTGGGATCCTTCGAGAGGGTGCGCGAGTTCATCCGCAAGCCCTACGTCATCGGCGACTACATGTACGCCAACGGCCTCCGCGTGGCCGACTACCCGCTGTACAAGGAGGAGGGGGTCCTGCGCCACGCCACCTACACCGCGGTGCGGAGCGTCACCGACGACAACGGGGTCGAGGCCGGGGGCGAGGTCTTCCGCCTCACCTGCACCCGGTGCCACACGGCCACCGGTGTCAATGCGGTCACGGACCGCTTACGGGACCTGTACGGCAGCGGCGACTGGGATCGCGACACCGTCAAGTACTACCTCCTGGGCATGCACACCGCGCGCCCATTCATGCCGCCGTTTCCGGGCACCGAGCGCGAGGCCGGGGCTCTGGCGGACTACCTGCTGGATCTGCGGGCCGTGCGGCGGCCGATGATCGGCGCCCAGGATGAGGGGGTCGTCGTGCCCGATGCGGTAGCAACCGGTGTGGAAGGAGGCGTGTGATGGGCCCGCTGCCGATCCCCAGGGATTTCCTCCTGCCGTTGCCCGCATCGCCGCTGGATCTGCAGGTGGCCGTCGTGCTGCTCTTTCTCGCCCACATCCTCTTCGTCAATCTCATGGTCGGCGGTTCGATTCTGACCCTTGCGTACGAACTGCGCGGCCGGCGGCGGCCGGAGCTCGACCTCCTGGCCCGGAAGATCGCCGGCACGGTGACGGTCAACAAGAGCCTGGCGGTGGTCCTCGGGGTGGGACCGCTGCTCGTCATGAACGCCCTCTACGCCCTCTGGTTCTACACCGCCAACAGCCTCACCGGCCGCGCCTGGATCATGACCGTGCCGCTGGTGATCGCGGCCTTCCTGCTCCTGTATGCCCACAAGTACAGCTGGCAGACGCTGGCCGACCGCAAGGGGCTCCACATCGCCATCGGCGCCGCTGGAACAACGCTTCTTCTGTGCGTGCCGTTCATCTTTCTCGCCAACATCAACCTCATGCTCTTCCCCGACCGCTGGCTCGAGGTCGAGGGCTTCCTCTCGACGGTGCTGCTGCCCAACGTCATCCCGCGCTTCTTCCACTTCGTCCTCGCCTCGGTGGCGGTGACAGCGCTCTTCCTCGCCGGGTGGTTGTGCCGCCGCGGGTTTGATTTCGAGACTGCCCTGCCGGGTCTCGACCGTTGCGAGACCCGCCGCGAACTGCTCACGGCGGCCTTCGGCGCCACCGCCCTGCAATTGGTGGCCGGCCCGTTGGTGCTCATGACCCTGCCGCCGAACGGTTTCTCGTGGCTGCTGCTGGGCAACCTCACACTCGCCGTCACCCTCGGTGTCACCGCGCTGGTCTTGCTGTGGCGGGAAATGGCCGAGCGCGGCCCCTTGACCGCCCGCTACTGGGGAATCGTGGTGCTGCTCGGGTGCACCGTCGGGCTGATGGTCTTTGTCCGCCACCTCTACCGCGAGGAGGCGATCGCCCCCCACCGCGCCCTGGTCGCCGCCCACACCGAGGCCTTCCGCGCCGCCTCGCTCGGCGCCGAAATGCGGCTCGCGGCGGGCATGCCCCGCCTCGGCGACGCCGAAGTCGTGGCATCGCCCGGCGAACGCACCTTCCGTTCGGTGTGCATGGCGTGCCACGCGGCGAACGAACGCAGAGTCGGCCCGCCTTTGACCGAGATCGTCGGCATCTACGAGGGCAACCCGGAGGGCCTCATCGCCTGGGTCAAGAAGCCTGGCAGGAAGCGGCCCGGCTACCCCGAGATGCCGCCGATCGCCATGCAGGAGGGCCAGTACCGAGCGGTCGCCGACTACATCCTCGACGAGGCCTTTGCCCCGGCCGAGCCGTCCGCGGAGGAGCCGGCGGCAAGCTGAGCCTCGGCCGAGGATCTCGACAGCGCCGCCCGCCCTCCGGGGGCTCGGAAATCCGAAGCGGACTTCGCTATGATCGGGCGTGGCCTTCATCAGCATTTTCAATGACGTCCTCGGGCCCGTCATGCGCGGGCCTTCGAGCTCGCACACTGCGGGCGCCTATCGAATTGGATTGATGGTTCGTGACCTGCTCGGTGGGGAACCTCGGACGGCGCGGGTGGTGTTTGACCCCAACGGTTCGATGGCGCCGACCTGGCGCCCGCTGGGAGTCGACCTCGCCTTCACCGCAGGCCTCATGGGGTGGTCGATGCTCGACAAGGCCTATTTCGAAGCGGTTGGGCGGGCGCGTGCCGAGGGCGTGACCGTCCGATTCGACGTGTCGCCGCTCGAACACACGCATCATCCCAATGGAATGCTCATCGAAGCGGAGTCGCAGGGCGGAACCGCCCTGTCGATCGTCGCTGAGGCGGTGGGTGGCGGCGGGATCAGGATCGTTCGGCTCGATGATCGTCCGGTCGATTTCGACGGCAAAGCCCACACCGTCATCACCGAGGATGGGGACGGCACACTTCTGGTGATCCGCAGTGCCGAACCCATGCACCGGGACCGCGGCGGGTCCGGAAAAACCTGGACGGCCTCGCCCGTCTTCTTTGTTCAGAAGGGAGAGACGCTCTTCGAAAGCGCCGGGGAACTCACAGCCTTCGCAAAGGACCACGATCACTCGTTGGGGGAGACCGCGCTCGTCTATGAGTCCGAGCTGCTCGGGATGAACCGCGGCCGATGCCGTGGACGAGATGCTGCGCCGTTTCGACATCATGGAGCAGTCGGTGGCCGCCGGCCTCGATGACGAACAGTCGGACATGTTGTTGCTCCAGCCGACGGCGGCAGGCGTCTTCAAAGCCGAGGCTCGGGGAACCCTGGCCATCGGCGGCATCCACACCCGCGCTGCCGCGAGGGCCCTGGCGGTGATGCACCATTGCAACAGCCGCGGGGTGGTGTGCGCGGCACCGACCGGCGGGTCGGCCGGCACGGTGCCGGGGGTTGTGGTGAGTCTGGTCGAGGCGCTGAATCTCTCACGTCGACAGACGGCGCTGGCTCTCTTTGCCGCCTCTGCGGTAGGGCTCATCGTCGCTCGGCGCGCGACCTTTGCCGCCGAACTGGCCGGCTGCCAGGTGGAGATCGGAGTGGCCGGTGCCATGGCCTCGGCGGCGGTGGTGGAAGCGGCGGGCGGCACGGTCGGCCAGGCCGCGGATGCGGCGGCGATTTCGCTCCAGAACACCATGGGCTCGCCCTGCGACCCGGTGGCAGGCGCCTGCGAGGTCCCCTGCCACACGCGCAACGCGGTGGCGGCCTCCAGCGCCTTCACCTGTGCCGACCTCGTCCTCGGCGGCTATGTCAACCCGATCCCGCTCGACGAGACCATCGACGCCTCTTACGAGGTCGGTAAGGCTCTGCCCAGCGAACTTCGATGTACGGCGAAAGGTGGTTGCGCCGTGACGCCGTCTGCAATGAGCCTGGTTCGGCTGCGGTAACAGACGCACGACTTCGTTCCTCTTCTGCGCCCGCCTGCGTGATCTGCGGTTTCTCCGGAATCTCCGGTCCACATCACATCGGAAAGAACGCCACCAGCATCCCGATGATGACGAAGAGCGCCAGAAAGGGCACGAAAACGTAGCCCATCAGGTCGCGGGCCTGGAGGCGGATCCCCGCCGCCATCACCGGCAGGACGGTGAGCAGGAAAAATGGCTGCAGCAGGTTGGTCAAGCGACTCGCCGTAGGCGACAGCCATCGCGACCCGGGCGACGTGGCGTTCAAACTCACCCGTCCCCACCGGACCGGCGAGCTCGCGTACGGCCTCGACCAGCGGCGGCCCGATCACCGCCCACTCGCCGCCCGCCGAAGGAATCGAAAAGTTGACGAACGCACCCAGCAGGTAGGCGGCCGCCGGGAGGGTCGCGAGGGTGACCTTGGAGGCCATCCACACCGCCATCGCCTTGCCGAGCCCGGTGGCCATCATGATCCCCATGATCCCGGCGTAGAAGGGGTACTGAAAGACGATCCCCGAGATGTTGGAGCAGGCGCGGCTCATCGCGACCACGTAGCGGATCGGCGTCCGGTGGAGCAGCATGCCGAAGATCAGAAACGTGAAGATCATGATGTTGAGGTCGAGGTCGAAGCCCTTGCGAGCGAAATGGACCACCAGGTAGGTGAGACCCATGGCGACGACCACCATCTGCAGGATGGCGCTGGTGTTCGCTCGGTCCGAGAAGGTGCGGCCGGGCTGCCGCATCGACGTCGGCCTCCTCGGCCACCGTCGGTTCGACTACGCCGGGTGCCGTCGGTGCGGAGATCGTCGATCTCGATCGTTTCCTGCCGCGGTCGGAGCAACCACATCACGGTCGGCGTCACCACCAGGTAGGTGATCAACACCGCCAGGTTGAGTGGGCTCCCCAGGGTCGCGGACGTCGGGATGGTGTCCGAAAGGAGACCGGCCTCGATCAGGAAGTTCCCGGGAGTGTTGAGGAGAAGGGGGATCGAACTCGAGAGACCGACCACCCAGGCGTTGGACGAGAGGTAGGCGCAGGCCACCAGAAACGGGTAGTGGACGCCGCGGACCCGTCGCGCCAGCTCGCGGCCGAGAACCGCGGTCAGAACCACCCACCCCCAGCTGACGAGGACCAGCAGACCGCCGGCCACCAGCACCACCAGATAGACCGTCCCCGGGACGCGTGATTCTGGCTGCCAACTGGTCGATCAGATGGGCCACCGGCGCCGACAGGGCGATGGCGTAGCCGGTGACCAGGATCAGCACCATCTGCATGCCGAAGGCGAGCAGCATCCACAGACCGTCGTACCACCCCGAGATCACCTCGACGGGGCTCGCTCCGACCCACACCATCGCCGTCACAGCGGTGACGATGGTCAACAGAACGGCGAAGACAAACGGGTCCGGCAGCCACCGCTTGAACTCCTCCGCGCACCAACCACCGATCCTGGCAAGCATCCGGCCTCCGTCTCTTCTTGGGATGTTGATTCGTCACGCATCATAATCTGACAACCGGTCTCAAATCAATGAAAGCTCCCGGCAGAGTAGGCGTGCCTCAATTCCGAATTCCGAATTCCGAATTCCGAACTCCTGTAGGGTCCACCTCGGCTTCCGGCCGCGGCCTCGGCCCCGGCTCGAGGTGTTCCTCGAGGTAGTTGGTGAGCAGGGTGTAGAGGTGCATGGTGGTGCCCTTGCCCTCGGAGATGCCGTGGCTGCGGTTGGGGTAGGCCATCATGTCGAACTGTTTGCCCTGGGCGATGAGTTCGTTGATCAGCAGCTCGACACCCTGGAAGTGGACGTTGTCGTCGCCGGTGCCGTGGACCAGCAGGAGATCGCCTTCGAGCCGCTCCGGCGTGGGTGATCGGCGAGCCCTGTTCGTAGCCCTCGGCGTTGTCCTCGGGCAGGCCCATGTAGCGTTCCTGGTAGACGGTGTCGTAGAGCTTCTGGTCGGGGACCGAGGCGACCGCCATGCCCATGGTGTAGAGCTCGGGGTAGCGGAAGAGGGCGTTCAAGGTCATGGTGCCGCCGCCGCTCCAGCCCCACGATCCGATGCGGTTGCGGTCGATGAAGTCGAAGGTGTCGAGCAATGCCCGGACCCCCGCCGCCTGGTCGGCCGACGCAGGATGCCGATCTGGCGGTAGACCGACTTGCGCCACTCGCGGCCGCGCGGCGCCGGGGTGCCGCGGTTGTCGAGGCTGGCCACCAGGTAACCGTCGCTGGGCGAGCAGGTAGTGCCACAGGTGTCCGCCGCGGCCCCAGCTGTTCTGGACCGTCTGCCCCCAGGGTTCGCCGTAGACGTACATCAGCAGCGGGTAGACCATGGCGGGATCGAGGTCGGGCGGGGTGATCATCCAGCCGTCCACCTCGACGACCGTCGCCGATATCGACCCGAAAGGTCTCGCGTCGGGGCATCTGGCCAGCGGCGTCAAATGCGTTCTTGGACCTCGGCGTTGTCCTCGAGCACGCGGCGGACGCCGTGGTCCGGGAGCGACACCAGGTCCGTCCGCGGCACGATCTCCAGCGCCGAGAAGCCGTGGATGGCCCAGCGGGCGTCCTCCGAGATCTGGTAGGTGTGGGTGCCGGCGGGCCCTGCCGGTGTCACCCGTTCGAGCCCGCCGCTGCCGTCGAGCGCCGTGCGGTAGAGAAAGCGGCTGGTCGGGTCATCGGGCGACGCGAGGAAGTACGCCCACCCACCCTTCGCATCGACCATGGCCAGTCCGATGACGTCGTAGTCCCCGGCGGTGACGAGGCGGGACTCCGCTGCCGTCGCGGGCGACCAGGTAGAGGTGGCGCCAGCCGTCGCGCTCCGACAGCCAGGTGAAGAAACGGCCGTCCTCCAGCCACTGGGGATCGTCGTGCAGGTCGACCCAGGCGTCGTCGCGGTCGGTGAAGACGGTCTTCAGAGCTCCGTCGGAGATATCGCCGAGCATCATGCGGGCGGTGTTCTGCAGCCGGTTGAGCTGAATAGCCAGATCTCCTGGAGCTCGCCGCCCAACCCATCTTGGGGATGTAGTTATCCGCGGGTCGCCCTCGGGCTCGAACCAGGTGGTGTCGCCGCCGCCCGCGGGAACGACCCCGACCCGGCACGCCGAGTTGGTCGTCCCCACCTTGGGGTAGGGAATGGGCCGTGTCAGTTCCGGGTAGACGGAGTCGGTGTTGTTGATGAGGTAGAACGTCCCGACCCCCGCCGAGTCGAACTGCCAGTAGGCGATGTGGCGGCCGTCGGGGCTCCAGCGGAAACCATCGCGGAGGTGGAACTCCTCCTCGTAGACCCAGTCGGTGGTGCCGTTGATGACGTGCTCGGCTTCGTCGGGGTCAGCCGGGTCACCGCGAGGGTTGCGAGGTCCTGGACGTAGAGGTCCTTGTCGTCGAAGTTCACCCACGCCACCCGGCTGCCGTCGGGCGAGAACTTGGCGAACATCATGGTGGACTCGGCGGTGTCGCCGCCGAGCTTTCTGAAGCGTGCCGTTCTTGAGGTGGAGCAACCAGTAGTCGCCGCGGGTATTGCGCCGCCAGACCTTCTTGGTGTTGGTGAAGACCAGCAGCCGGGTGCCGTCGTCGGACCACTGGTAGTCGTTGATCGTGAGTGGGTCCGCGCCCTCGTCGGGCACCAGAGCTGCGGCCGGACTAGGAGCACCCGCTCGCCCGTGGTAGGGTCGTAGCGAATCATGTCCTTGGCGTCTTCGAACTCGGGCGAGGCCTCGAGCGTGGTGTAGCCCGAGCCGTCCTCCAGCCACCGCGCCGGACCGTAGCGCTCGCCGGAAATCCTTGTCCTCGAAGATCCGTTCGAGGGTCAGGTGCGACGGGTCCACCGCCGTCCTCTGACACTGCCAACGGGGCGAAGAACGCCGCAAGCAGCGATGCCCGCCGCCACGCGATCCCTCTCGATCGCCCGGTCGCTGAGATCATGCACAACCGTCCCCTACGGTCGCGTAGATGATCCCATGACCGCCCGGCGGAGAACGGTTGCGGGGAACCGCGGATGATGCCCCGATGCGGTCATCCCGCCCGCCGTAGGATTCGCGAGACCGCCAGACTACCGCATGTCGCTGTTGATGGGCGGTCTGGCCTTGTTGGTGGCCGGCGCCGAGCGGCTGGTGCGCGGTGCCGCGTCGGCTGCCGCGCTCGGACTCAGTCCGCTGGTACGATCGGCTTGACCGTCGTTTCCTTCGGCACCAGCGCACCCGAGTTGGTGACCGGGATCATAGCCGCGGCGCGGGCCGCGCCTGGGATCGTCGCGCCAACCAGCTGGGCAGCAACATCTTCAACGTGCTCGCCATCCTCGGGCTGGCGGCGGTGATCGCGCCGCTCACGGTCGACCGCCAACTGGTCCGTGTCGATGTTCCAGTGATGGTGGCGCTGTCGTTGGTGGTCTGGGGGATGGCCGCCGGCATTTCCCTCGCCCGTTGGGAGGGAGCGCTCCTGGTTGCCGGCCTCGTTGCCTACCTTCTAGTGACGGTGTGGGCGAGCCGGCGAGCCGCACCTGAGTTCGAAGAGAAGATCAGCGACGGCCTGCCGGTCGTCGCGGTCGACGGACGCTCGCGAAGGATGCGATCCAGGTCGCCGCGGGTCTCGGTCTCCTGGTCTGGGGTGCCGCTGGCTGCCGAGGCGCCTCCGCCCTGGCCGAGGGGTTCGGCGTCAGCGAGTTGGTAATCGCCTGACGGTGGTGGCCGCGGACCTCGTTGCCCGAGCTCGCCACGTCGGTTGTCGCCGCCCTTCGCGGTCACACCGACATCGCGGTCGGCAACGCCGTCGGCTCCAATATCTTCAACCTCCTCGCGGTGCTTGGAGCGAGCCGATGGTGGCAAACGGCGGCATCTCCGTCTCGCCGATGGCACTCGGATTCGATCTTCCGTTGATGCTCCTGGTGGCGGTGGCCTGTTTGCCGGCTTTCTCTCCGCCGCTAAGGTCGAGCGCTGGGAAGGTGGTCTGTTTCTGGGGGTTTATGCCGGTTACCTCGTATGGCGATTGGCGATCACCGGCGCCGCATCCCCACCATCTCTGGCGCTCGTGCTGGCGTTCTTCGGGGTGCCGCTGATCAACTACTCGTCTTCCTCTGGTGTGGCGGCGGCTCCGTGGGCGAGCTCTCCACGGGTTCCCATCGAGGCTGCGGGCGGGCTACAATCGGGCGGGGCGACAAACAGCCCGCACCTTTCACCATCACGAGACCGCAACGGGATGGTCACCCCGAAGAAGGAGCCGTCCATGACCGGATCCGACGAACGGAGAGACAACGGACGCGTCCCGAGTTTCAGCTACGTCAAGCTGGTGACCACCGACGGCGGCGGCAACGAGAAAGTCCTGCCGATGATCCTGCGCGACCGCAGCGGCACCGGAGTTGGCGCCATGTACATCGGCAAGGAGGTCCTCAATCCTGCCG
>CAVQSQ010000004.1:0-278464 GCA_963715955.1 Candidatus Sulfomarinibacteraceae bacterium | reverse complement strand
CATTTTCAATGACGTCCTCGGGCCCGTCATGCGCGGGCCTTCGAGCTCGCACACTGCGGGCGCCTATCGAATTGGATTGATGGTTCGTGACCTGCTCGGTGGGGAACCTCGGACGGCGCGGGTGGTGTTTGACCCCAACGGTTCGATGGCGCCGACCTGGCGCCCGCTGGGAGTCGACCTCGCCTTCACCGCAGGCCTCATGGGGTGGTCGATGCTCGACAAGGCCTATTTCGAAGCGGTTGGGCGGGCGCGTGCCGAGGGCGTGACCGTCCGATTCGACGTGTCGCCGCTCGAACACACGCATCATCCCAATGGAATGCTCATCGAAGCGGAGTCGCAGGGCGGAACCGCCCTGTCGATCGTCGCTGAGGCGGTGGGTGGCGGCGGGATCAGGATCGTTCGGCTCGATGATCGTCCGGTCGATTTCGACGGCAAAGCCCACACCGTCATCACCGAGGATGGGGACGGCACACTTCTGGTGATCCGCAGTGCCGAACCCATGCACCGGGACCGCGGCGGGTCCGGAAAAACCTGGACGGCCTCGCCCGTCTTCTTTGTTCAGAAGGGAGAGACGCTCTTCGAAAGCGCCGGGGAACTCACAGCCTTCGCAAAGGACCACGATCACTCGTTGGGGGAGACCGCGCTCGTCTATGAGTCCGAGCTGCTCGGGATGAACCCGGCCGATGCCGTGGACGAGATGCTGCGCCGTTTCGACATCATGGAGCAGTCGGTGGCCGCCGGCCTCGATGACGAACAGTCGGACATGTTGTTGCTCCAGCCGACGGCGGCAGGCGTCTTCAAAGCCGAGGCTCGGGGAACCCTGGCCATCGGCGGCATCCACACACGCGCTGCCGCGAGGGCCCTGGCGGTGATGCACCATTGCAACAGCCGCGGGGTGGTGTGCGCCGCACCGACCGGCGGGTCGGCCGGCACGGTGCCGGGGGTTGTGGTGAGTCTGGTCGAGGCGCTGAATCTCTCACGTCGACAGACGGCGCTGGCTCTCTTTGCCGCCTCTGCGGTAGGGCTCATCGTCGCTCGGCGCGCGACCTTTGCCGCCGAACTGGCCGGCTGCCAGGTGGAGATCGGAGTGGCCGGTGCCATGGCCTCGGCGGCGGTGGTGGAAGCGGCGGGCGGCACGGTCGGCCAGGCCGCGGATGCGGCGGCGATTTCGCTCCAGAACACCATGGGCTCGCCCTGCGACCCGGTGGCAGGCGCCTGCGAGGTCCCCTGCCACACGCGCAACGCGGTGGCGGCCTCCAGCGCCTTCACCTGTGCCGACCTCGTCCTCGGCGGCTATGTCAACCCGATCCCGCTCGACGAGACCATCGACGCCTCTTACGAGGTCGGTAAGGCTCTGCCCAGCGAACTTCGATGTACGGCGAAAGGTGGTTGCGCCGTGACGCCGTCTGCAATGAGCCTGGTTCGGCTGCGGTAACAGACGCACGACTTCGTTCCTCTTCTGCGCCCGCCTGCGTGATCTGCGGTTTCTCCGGAATCTCCGGTCCACATCACATCGGAAAGAACGCCACCAGCATCCCGATGATGACGAAGAGCGCCAGAAAGGGCACGAAAACGTAGCCCATCAGGTCGCGGGCCTGGAGGCGGATCCCCGCCGCCATCACCGGCAGGACGGTGAGCAGAAAAAATGGCTGCAGCAGGTTGGTCAAGGACTCGCCGTAGGCGACAGCCATCGCGACCCGGGCGACGTGGCGTTCAAACTCACCCGTCCCCACCGGACCGGCGAGCTCGCGTACGGCCTCGACCAGCGGCGGCCCGATCACCGCCCACTCGCCGCCCGCCGAAGGAATCGAAAAGTTGACGAACGCACCCAAAAAATAGGCCGCCGCCGGGAGGGTCGCGAGGGTGACCTTGGAGGCCATCCACACCGCCATCGCCTTGCCGAGCCCGGTGGCCATCATGATCCCCATGATCCCGGCGTAGAAGGGGTACTGAAAGACGATCCCCGAGATGTTGGAGCAGGCCCGGCTCATCGCGACCACGTAGCGGATCGGCGTCCGGTGGAGCAGCATCCCGAAGATGAGAAACGTGAAGATCATGATGTTGAGGTCGAGGTCGAAGCCCTTGCGAGCGAAATGGACCACCAGGTAGGTGAGACCCATGGCAACGACCACCATCTGGAGGATGGCACTGGTGTTCGCTCGGTCCGAAAAGGTGCGGCCGGGCTGCCGCATCGACTCGGCCTCCTCGGCAACCGTGACGGCGGCTGCGACGGATGTGTCGGTGCGGAGATCATCGATCTCGATCATTTCGTGCCGTGGACGGACCAACCACATCACGGTCGGGGTCACCACCAGGTAGGTGATCAACACCGCCAGATTGAGAGGGCTCCCCAGGGTCGCGGACGTGGGAATGGTTTCCGAAAGGAGTCCAGCCTCGATCAGGAAGTTCCCGGGGGTGTTGAGCATGAGGGGGATCGAACTCGAGAGGCCGACCACCCAGGCGTTGGAGGAGAGGTAGGCGCAGGCCACCAGAAAAGGGTAGTGGACGCCGCGGACCCGTCGCGCCAGCTCACGGCCGAGAACGGCGGTCAGAACCACCCACCCCCAACTGGGGAGGACCAGGAGACCTCCGGCCACCAGCACCACCAGGTAGACCGTCCCCGGGCGTTTGATTTTCGCTGCCAACCGGTCAATCAGGTGGGCCACCGGCGCCGACAGGGCGATGGCGTAGCCGGTGACCAGGATGAGCACGATCTGCATGCCGAAGGCGAGCAGCATCCACAGCCCGTCGTACCACCCCGAGATCACCTCGACGGGGCTCGCCCCGACCCACGCCATCGCCGTCACAGCGGTGACGATGGTCAACAGGACGGCGAAGACAAACGGGTCCGGCAGCCACCGCTTGAACTCCTCCGCGCACCACCCACCGATCCTGGCAAGCATCCGGCCTCCGCTCTTCTGGAAGGTTGAAATCTCTACCGCATCATAATCTGACAACAGGTCTCAAATCAAAAACCGGCGGTCGTGACGGGTGGGCGAAGAAATCCGAAATCCGAAATTCGAAATCCGAAATTCGAAATCCTAAATCGTCCTACCCCGACACCTACTCACGAAGCCTGGCGAGGTCCGCCTCCGCCGCAATGTGGCCGAAAGCCGCCCAGTTCCCGCCGCCGACGATCGCCTCGAGCATGGCCGTTCCGCCCTCGGTGTCGCCCTCGGCGAGGTGCCGGTTGGCGACGCCGTATGCGATGGCGGCGTCGGAAGACGAGGAGCCGTCGACAACCAGTTCGTCCTCGTCGAGCTCGCCCTTGGAGAACAGGCAGAGGCGGAGGTAGGCGGTGTTCTCGATGACCTCCGTATCGGGCGTGATGGTCGCGAGCACGGCCGCGGCCTCGTCGTCGCGGCCGAGACGACGCAGGGACATCGAAAGCCAATGCGCTGTTGAGACCTTCATGTCGTTGTTGGCCGCGGACGCCGCACGCTCGCTGTAGGCCTGAACCGCCCTCTCGTAGTCGCCGTTGAGGTAGTGGGCCAGCCCGAGGTGGTACCAGATGTTGGACTGGAGGGTTGAGACCGGAATTCCGAGAGCGTTCGGCATGCCGTCCGGTTCCACCTCGTCCTCGGCGCCTTCAACCAACCACGCGGCATGTTCGAGATCGGCGATGGCCTTTTCCAGTTGCCGGGTCGTGATGTAGCGGTGGCCGCGGTGGCGGTAGAGACGGGCGTCGTCCGGGAATCTCTCGATGCCGTCGGAGTAGATGCGGATGGCCTCCTGGTAGCGCCCGAGATAGGCGGCGCGCCGACCGTGCCAGATGAGGGCGTCCGCGTCCTCGGGCGCGCCTTCCGCGGCGGCCCTCGCGGCCTCGTACGCGGCCACCGCCTCCGCCGCCGGTGCGGGCGGGTAGAGCGCCTCGCCGAGGAAGGACGTGGCCTGGGCTTCAGGCCGCGGCCGCGGCCCCGGCTCGAGGTGTTCCTCGAGGTAGTTGGTGAGGAGGGTGTAGAGGTGCATCGTGGTGCCCTTGCCCTCTGAGATGCCGTGGCTGCGGTTGGGGTAGGCCATCATGTCGAACTGCTTGCCCTGGGCGATCAGCTCATTGATCAGCAACTCGACGCCCTGGAAATGGACGTTGTCGTCGCCGGTGCCGTGGACCAGCAGGAGGTCGCCGCGGAGACCACCGGCGTGGGTGATCGGCGAGCCCTGCTCGTAGCCTTCGGCGTTGTCCTCGGGCAGCCCCATGTAGCGTTCCTGGTAGGCGGTGTCGTAGAGCTTCTGGTCGGGGACCGAAGCAACCGCAATGCCCGTGGTGTAGAGCTCCGGGTAGCGGAAGAGGGCGTTCAAGGTCATGGTGCCGCCGCCGCTCCAGCCCCACGAACCGATGCGGTCGCGGTCGATGAAGTCGAAGGCGTCGAGCATTGCCCGCACCCCCGCGGCCTGGTCCGCCGACGCCAGGATCCCGATTTGACGGTAGACCGACTTGCGCCACTCGCGGCCGCGCGGCGCCGGGGTTCCGCGGTTGTCGAGGCTGGCCACCAGGTAACCCTGTTGGGCGAGCATCAGATACCACAAGCGCCCGTCGCGCCCCCAGCCGTTCTGCACCGTCTGGCCCCAGGGTTCGCCGTAGACGTACATCAGAAGTGGGTAGACCTTGGTCGGGTCGAGGTCGGGCGGGGTGATCATCCAGCCGTCGACCTCGAGTCCGTCGCCGATCGCAACTCGGAACGTCACGGTGGGGCCCTTGGCCAGCGCGTCGAAGAGGGTCTGCACCTCAGCGTTGTCCTCGAGGACGCGGCGAACCATGTGGTCCGGCAGAGAGACCAGATCGGTTCGCGGCACAAGCTCACGCGACGAAAAGCCGTGAATGGCCCAGCGGGCGTCCTCCGAGATCTGATAGCTGTGGGTGCCGGCCGGACCCGCCGGAGTCACCCGTTCCAACGTTCCCTTGCCATCGAGCGCGGTCCGGAACAGGAAGCGGCTGGTCGGATCGTCGGGAGAGGCAAGGAAGTACGCCCAGCCGCCCTTCTCGTCGACCATCGAGAGGTCCGTGACGTCGTAGTCGCCCGCGGTGACGAGGCGGGTCCCGCTGCCGTCGCGGGCCACCAGGTAGAGGTGGCGCCAGCCGTCGCGCTCCGACAGCCAGGTGAAGAAGCGGCCCTCCTCCAACCACTGGGGATCATCGTGCAGGTCGACCCAGGCATCGTCGCGGTCGACGAAGACGGTTTTCAGGCTGCCGTCGGAGACATCGCCGAGCATCATGTGGGCGGTGTTCTGCAGCCGGTTGAGTTGAATCAGCCAGATCTCCTGCGAGTTCGCCGCCCACCCCATTTTCGGGATGTAGTTCATCCGCGGGTCGCCCTCGGGTTCGAACCACGCGGTGTCGCCGCCATCCGCGGAAACGACCCCGACCCGGCATGCCGAGTTGGTGGTCCCCACCTTGGGGTAGGGTATCGGCGTCAGCTCGGGGTAGATGGAGTCGGTGTTGTTGAGGAGGAAAAACGTCCCGACCCCCTCCGAGTCGAACTGCCAGTAGGCGATGCGGCGGCCGTCCGGGCTCCAGCGGAAACCGTCGCGGAGGTCGAACTCCTCCTCGTAGACCCAGTCGGTGGTGCCGTTGATGATGTGCTCGCCGTCGTCGTGGGTCAGCCGGGTCACCTCGAGGGTCGCCAGGTCCTGGACGTAGAGATCCTTGTCGGCGAAATTGACCCACGCGACGCGGCTGCCGTCGGGGGAGATCTTGGCGAACATCATGGTGGACTCGGGAGCGTCGCCGCCGAGCTTATTGAATGTGCCCTTTTCGAGGTGCAGCACCCAGTAGTCGCCGCGGGTGTTGCGCCGCCAGACCCTCTCGGTGTTGGTGAAGACCAGCAACTGGGTGCCGTCGTCGGACCACTGGTAGTCGTCGATCTTGAGCGGGTCCTCGCCCTCGCCGGGAACCAGGGCCGCGGCCGGGACCAGGACCGCGCGTTCTCCCGTGGAGGGGTCGTAGCGGATGATGTCCTTCGCCTTTTCAAAGTCCGGCGAAGCCTCCAGCGTGGTGTAGCCCGAACCGTCCTCCAACCACCGCGCCGGGCCGTAGCGCTCGACCGCAAACTCGCGGTTCTCGAAGATTCGCTCGAGGGTCAGTCGCGACGGGTCCACCGCTCGTTCTTCTGCCGCCGCCGTCGGTGCGAGGAACGCCGCGATCACCATTGCCAGCCACCACGCGCTCCCTTTCGTTGCCCGGTCGTGAGTCATGTCCAACCCTCCTCTACGGTCGCACAGATGATCTCATGACCGCGACGACGGAATGGTCTCGCGGGGAATCTCTGTATGATGCGCCGATGCAGTTCATCCCGTCCGCGGCAACAGGTGTGAGACATGCTGATTAGCGACATTCTGCTGTTGCTGGCCGGTCTGGCCTTGTTGGTGGCCGGCGCCGAGTTGCTGGTTCGCGGCGCTGCGTCGGCCGCTCTGGCATTCGGCATCAGTCCGCTGGTGATCGGCTTGACGGTGGTTTCCTTCGGCACCAGCGCACCCGAACTGGTGACTGGAATCATGGCAGCGGCGCGGGCCGAGCCCGGGATCGTCGTCGGCAACGTGGTGGGCAGCAATATCTTCAACGTGTTGGTGATCCTCGGGTTGGCGGCGGTGATCGCACCGCTGTCAGTCGACAGGCAGCTGGTCCGTGTCGACGTGCCGGTGATGGTGGCGTTGTCGTTGGTGGTCTGGGGGATGGCCGCCGGCGGGACCTTGGCCCGTTGGGAAGGAACGCTCCTGGTTGCCGGCCTCGCGGCCTACCTTCTGGTGACGGTGAGGGCGAGCCGGCGCGCCGCGCCCGAGCTCGAGGAAAAAATCAGCGAAGGGCTGCCGGTCGCTGCGGCCCCACGGTCGCTGGTCAAGGATGCCGTCTTCGTCGCCGCGGGTCTCGGCCTTCTGGTGTGGGGTGCGGCCTGGCTGGTTCGCGGCGCCTCCGCCGTGGCCAAGGGGTTCGGTGTCAGTGAGCTGGTGATCGGCCTGACGGTGGTGGCTGCAGGAACGTCGTTGCCCGAGCTCGCCACGTCGGTCGTCGCCGCCCTTCGCGGCCACACCGATATCGCGGTCGGCAACGCCGTCGGCTCCAACATCTTCAACCTCCTCGCGGTGCTTGGGACGAGCTCGATGGTGGCATCCGGCGGAATCGCCGTCTCGCCGACGGCACTCGGATTCGATCTTCCGCTGATGCTCCTGGTGGCGGCGGCCTGTCTGCCGGTCTTTCTTTCCGCCGCCAAGGTCGAGCGATGGGAAGGTGCCCTGTTTCTGGGGGTGTATGCCGGCTACCTGGTATGGCGGTTCGCGATCACCGGAGCGGCTTCACCACCTTCTCTGACGCTCGTGCTGGTATCCTTCGGGGTGCCGCTGATCGGTCTCACCTGTCTGCCGCTGGTGTGGAAAAAGGTGCGGCGGTAGCGGTTGGAGGTTTCCCTTCGGGGCGGTGGGCGGGCTACAATCGAGTCAACGAACAGTCTGGAGAGCTGACGACTTCGAGACGGCGGAGGGCCGGTCAGCTCGAAGAAGGAGCCGTCGATGACCGGATCCGACGAACGGAGAGACAATGGACGAGTTCCGAGCTTCAGCTACGTCAAACTGGTGACCACCGACGGCAGCGGCAACGAGAAAGTCCTGCCGATGATCCTGCGCGACCGCAGCGGCACCGGCGTCGGCGCCATGTACATCGGCAAGGAGGTCCTCAACCCCGCCGGCGAATACGTGCTCCGCGACGCCGAGGGCTTCGAGAAGAAGGTCCGTGTGGTGTGGACCCGGCGGGTGGCGGACTACGTCCAGATGCTGGGTCTGGCGCTCGCCGAATGACGCTCCCTCTTTCCTGAGAAGACTCACGCCCGGCGACCGGAAACGTTATTCTCCCTTGAGGCGGTCGTCCGCCTGACGACACCCGTCCGGAGGGGATGATGACCGATAGCCGCTGCCGTTCGTTCTTGGTGCCGGCGCTGTTCGTCGTCGCAACGCTCGCGGTCGCGCCCGTGGTGACGGCCGGTGAGAAGGCCCTGACCTTCGAAGAGCTGATGAAGTTCCGCCAGATCCGCGGCGAGGTGATTTCCGACGACGGCTCCTGGGTCGCCTACGCCCTGGTCCCCGACCGCGGCGACGGCGAGGTCGTGGTGCGGTCGACGAAGGCCGCTGTCGAATACCGGGTCGAGCGCGGCGCCGACCCCGTGATTTCGGCGGATGGACGCTGGGTGGTGTCGGCGATAACCCCGACCCTCGAAGACCGCGATAAGGCGCAGGGGAAAAAGAAGACCAAGGATGACGATGCGCCTCACAAGGGGCTGTCCGTCCTCGACCTGAAAACCGGCGGTGAGGAGCGCATCGACGGAGTGGAGGCCTTTGCCCTCTCAGAAGACGGCCGCTGGCTCGCCTTCAAGCTGTACGAGGAGAAGGACGAGGCGCCAGAAAACGCCACGGCCGAGAAGGAGGAAACCGAGCCCCAGGAAGCGCCGCAGGGCGAGCCCGCGGAGGACGAGAAGAAGGAGAAGAAAGAGAAGCTCGGGACGACCCTCAAGCTGCGCAGGCTCGACGGCGGAAACGAGATCACGGTGGAGCACGTGTCGGCATTCGCCTTTGCCGAACAGGCGCCCTTGCTCGCCTATGCCGTGTCCGCGCCCGAGGGCGAGGGCAACCGGGTTGTCGTGCGCGATCTGAAGAACGAAGAAGCGCCGGCCACTGTTCTGCACACGATCGAAAATGGACGCTTCACCGAACTCACCTGGGCGCGCGACGCCGGCCGCCTGGCTTTCGTCGCTGCGGTCCTCGATGAGGAGAACGAACCCGGCGACGGCGAGGTCTGGGTGTGGACCGGAGGCGCAGCGCGCAAGGCGGTCTCACGTGACGGCGCCCCCGAGGGCTTCACCGTGCCGTCGAAGAACGAACTCACCTGGAGCCGCGACGGCGAGCGCCTCTTCTTCGGGTTCAAACCGGTCGACGACGCGGCGGTAGGCGAGGCGGAAGAGGGCGGTGGGGACGGCGTCACCCCGTTCGACCCCTACGATCTCGAGGCCGTGCTCGAAAAGACCGAGGTCGACGTGTGGCACTGGAACGACCCCCGGATCATCCCCAACCAGAAGGAGCGCTGGAAGGAGCACGAAAAGGACCGCGTCTATCTCGCAGTGGTGCACGTGGACGGCGGCAAGATCGTGCAGCTTGCCGATCCCGGGATGCCCGAGATCGTGCCGTCCGACAACCCGAAAGTGGTTCTCGGCGCCTCCGATGTGCCCTACCTCAAGGAGGCCACCTGGGATGGCGACTACGGCGATCTCTTCGTGGTGGATCTGGCGACCGGAGATCGTGCGCTGGTCGCCCGACGGTTGGCCGACGGCAGGCGGAGCGGTGCCTCGCTGTCGCCGAACGGCGCCTCGGTACTCTTCTATGACGACGGCGACTGGCACCTCTACGATGTCGCTGAATCCGCGACCCGGAACCTGACCGCCGGGCTCGGCGTGCCCTTTGCCAACGAAGACCATGACTACCCCAGCGACCCGCCGGGCTATGGCCACTCCGAGTGGCTTTCAGATTCGAGCGCGGTGCTGATCTACGACAAGTACGATATCTGGCAGGTCTTTGCCGACGGCCGTAAACCCTTTGCCATCACCGGTGGCGAGGGCCGCAAAACCACCACCGAGTTCCGGGTGGTCGATCTCGATCCCGAGGAGGACGCGCTGCCGGCCGACGAGCCGCTCCTGTTCGAGGCCTACCACGACCTCGAAAAACACGACGCTATGTATTCGGGCGTCCTCGGCGACGCGAAGCTCCGCCAACTCTACGGCGACGGACGCCACCGCCTCGCGGTGGTGGCCAAGGCCGAGGACGCGGACCGCCTGGTGATGACTCGGGAGCGCTACGACGAGTTCCCGGACCTGTGGATAACGAACACCGTGTTTGATGACCCCAAACGGATCTCCGACGCCAACCCCCAGATTGCCGATTACGCATGGGGCTCGGCCGAGCTCGTCGAGTGGTCGAGCATGGACGGGACTCCGCTGCAGGGCGTGCTGATCAAACCCGGCAACTTCCAGCCGGGCAACCGGTACCCGGTGCTGGTCTACTACTACCGTTTCTCCTCACAGCGCCTCAACCTCTTCAACGAACCCGTGGTCAACCACCGCCCGAGCTTTCCGGTCTACGCATCCAACGGCTACGCGGTCTTTCTCCCGGACATCCGGTTCGAGGTCGGCCGACCGGGTTTCTCCGCCACCAAGTGCCTGGTGCCCGGGGTGCAGAAGCTCATCGACATGGGGATTGCCGACCCCGAGGCGATCGGTCTCCACGGCCACTCGTGGAGCGGCTACCAGACCGCCTTCGTCATCACCCAGACCGACATCTTCGCGGCCGCCGTGGCCGGCGCGCCGGTTTCCAACATGACCTCGGCCTACTCCGGAATCCGTTGGGGCACCGGGCTCGCGCGCCAGTTCCAGTATGAGAAATCACAGAGCCGGATCGGCGGCAGTCTGTGGGAGTACCCCGAGCGCTACATCGAGAACTCGCCGGTCTTCTTTGCCGACCGCATCGACACCCCGCTCCTGATCGAATTCGGCGACGAGGACGAGGCGGTGCCCTGGTACCAGGGGATCGAGCTCTACCTGGCCTGCCGCCGGCTCGGCAAGAACTGCATCATGCTGCAGTACCGGGGCGAACCCCACCATCTGAAGAAATTCGCCAACAAGCTCGACTACTCGATCAGGATGAAGGAGTTCTTCGACCACTGGCTCAAGGGCGAGCCCGCTCCCGCGTGGATGACCGATGGGCTCCCCTACAGCGGCAAATGAGCCGTCCAGTGCGCGGCCTGTTCGACGCCGGGCGGTGGGATTGTCGGCGGGGTGGCGAGATATTCGTCAGGCGCCTGGTGATGGGTTGAGAATCATGGATGGACCACAACACGGGGGGCAGGTCTCATGAAAAAGAGGATCGGGACTCGGACGGCTTCAGCTTTCGTTTGCGGTGTGCTCTCGGCGGTGGCCTTGCTGATGGGAGCAGAGCCCGCGGACGCCTGCACAACCGCGGTGGTGGCGCCCGCCGGTTCGGCCACCGGCACACCGATTCTGTGGAAGAACCGGGACACGCCGGTGCTGTCCAACAAGGTCGTGTTCGTTGATGAAAGCCCGCTTTCCTACCTCTGTCTGGCCAACGCCCGGGCCGATTCGGGTCGTTCGTGTTTCGCGGGTCTCAACGCGGCCGGGTTCGCGATCATCAACACGGTCGCTTACAACGTCCCCGAAATAGCCGGTGAGAGCAACGATCGTGAGGGCATCATCCAGGCCGACGCCCTCCGCACCTGCCGATCGGTTGACGACTTCGAGCGTTACCTCGAGGCCAACCTGGGGCCGGAACTCGGCGGCCAGACCAACATCGGAGTCATCGACGCCGACGGCGGCGCCGCCCTCTTCGAGGTCCACAACCATGGGTTCGTTCGACACGACGCGGTGGATGCACCCGGCGACTATCTCGTCAACACCAACTTTGCCCGCAGCGGCGCCGAGGACAAGGGCGAGGGCTATCTTCGCTTCGACCGCGCCTCCGAGCTCTTCCGGTCCTTTCCTCCGGGCGAGGTGGATCCCGAGGTCATCCTCCATCTCATCAGCCGCGACCTCGGCCACCCCCTGGTCGATGAACCGAACCTGAGCGACGCCGCAGGGTTGCCGGCGCGCCCACCGGCGTGGGTCAACTCGCGCGACTGCATCGATCGACCATCGACTGCGTCCGCGGTGGTGATTGTCGGTGGCAACAGGGAACGGCCCGCCACCTTCTGGATCATCCCCGGCGAACCGCTGACTGCAGCCGCGATACCGCTCTGGGTCGAGGCTGGAAAGAGCCCGGCCGTTCTCAGCGAGGGCGAGAAGGCGCCGCTGTGGGCGGAGTCGCTCAGGATCAAACGCGGGCTGCGGCCGTCGCAACGGGGCCACGGCGCCGACTATCTGGATCTCACGGCCCTCGACAATGTCGAGGGCACGGGGTATCTCCCGGGGCTGTTGGCGGTGGAGGACTCGATCTTCGAGGAGACGAGTGAGTTTCTCGCCGGGCATCCGGACCCCGACCAGCTCGCCGAGTATCAGGAGAGGGTTGCCGACCGCGTCCTCGGCCACTTGCAGTCGATCGTGATCCCGGACGCCGACCCGCCGCGGACCCCCCTCGAGCTGAGAGGTGGCTCGAAGCTCACCTCCTACGAAGAGCTGACGGTCTTCGTGCGGCAATTGGCGGCGTCCAGCCCGAACGTCGAGCTGAAGACGATCGGGAAATCCCACCAGGGCCGGGACCTCCACGCACTGTTCTTTTCCCGGCATCAACCGTTGACGGAGCCACGCGACGGCGCCCTGACGGTGTTGATTTCCTGCCAGCAGCACGGCGACGAGCCATCGGGCAAGGAGGCGGCCCTCGCGCTGGCCCGGGAGCTGGCCGTGGACGAGGACGGGCTTCTCGAGCACATGGACGTGATCCTCGTCCCTCAGGTCAACCCAGATGGATCCGAGGCCGGGACCCGCCGCAACGCCGCCGGTGCGGACCTCAACCGCAACCACGTCATTCTCTCCGAGCCCGAAGTTCAGGCGCTGCACGGTCTGTTTCTCGACTGGATGCCGGAGATCAGCCTCGACATCCACGAAACCAACGTTGCGAAGCAGAGCTGGATGGAAGTCGGCTACCTCAAGGACCCGACCGAGCAGTTCGGCGGCCTCACCAACCTCAACATCGACCCCGCCCTGCGGGCGCTGTCGGCCGAGCTGATCGAACCCGAGGTCGGTCGCCGGATCCGCGACACCGGCACCAGCTATCACGAGTATGTCGTCGGCGGCCCTCCGGAGGCGGCGCGAATCCGCTTCAGCACCACCGACATCAACGACAGCCGTCAGAGCATGGGCATCTACAACACGCTCTCCTTTCTCTTCGAGGGCAAACGGTGGGACGACCCCGCCGCCCATATCGCCACGCGCACCGCCGGCCAGGTGGTCGCCATGAGGGCCTTTCTCGAGACCGCGGCGGCCAACGCCGGCGCGATCCTGGAGACCGTGGCATCGGCCCGCGCTTCGCTGACGGCGGAGGGTTCCGAACCGGCACCGATCCACATCCGCCAGGACTACCGCCCCGACCCCGAGCGGCCGACCGTGCTCTATCCGATCTTCGATCTCCGCTCCTGGGAAAGCCGCGAGGCCGAGCTCGGCAACTTCGAGCCGCTCGTGGTGCCTCTCCTCACCGTCGACCGGCCGTGGGGCTATGCGGTGCCCGCCGATCAGGTCGAGCTCATCGCCCTCCTCGAGAGGCACCGGATCACCTTCACTCGGTTGTCGTCACCGGCGACGGTCTCGGTCGAGCGCTACCGGATCGACACTGTGAACGCCGTCGAGGTGGAGGACAAGGAGGCCGAGGACATCACCGTGACTTCGATGCGCGGGCCGATCGAACTCGAGCCCGGGGCGGTGGTGATCCCGCTGCGCCAGCCTGCGGCCAACCTGGTGCCGCTGCTGCTCGAGCCGCAGTCGTTGTGGGCGCCCTACTCGGAACGCGGCGGCCGCCACCTCGCCCTTGATTCGCTGCTCGAGCCCGGCACCGTCTTCCCCGTGATGAGGATCCCGGCGGATCCGGACATCGCCGGAGAGAGCTCCAACCCGACGGCGGTCGGCCGGTGAACGAACCGCAGACGACCCGAGCAGGCAATCGCGTTCCCGGTCTCGGGCTGTCGCTGACGCCCCTGGCCGCGATGGGGATGTTTCTCGGCGTCGGCTATGGCGTGCTGCGGCTGCCGGCGGAGGTGCTGCTGATCGCCGCCGCCGCGGTCGCGGGGGTGATCGCCCGCCACCTTGGCTTCACCTACAGGGAGATCCAGAACGGCGTTCTCGAGAGCATGATGAAGGGCATGCCGGCGATGCTGATCGTGATCGTGGTCGGCGCCCTGATCGGTTCGTGGATCGCCTGCGGCACGATCCCGATGCTGATCTTCTACGGGCTCAAGATGATCTCGCCGACCTTCTTCCTGGTGACGGCCTGCATCGTGTGCTCGGTGGTGTCGGTGGTGACCGGGACCTCCTACGGAACCGTCGGGACCCTCGGCGTCGCGCTGATCGGCATCGCCCAGGGCCTCGGCATCCCCCTCGGCCAGGCCGCCGGCGCGATCGTCGCCGGCGCCTACTTCGGCGACAAGCTGTCGCCCTTCTCCGACACCACCAATCTGGCCCCGGTGGCGGCGCTGTCGAACCTCTACGACCACATCCGCCACATGCTCTGGACCACCACGCCGGCGTGGCTGGTCGGGCTCGGCGTCTACCTGGTCCTGGGGCTGGCGTCGTCGCGCGAAGCGACGGTATCGCTCGATGCCACGACCTCGATCACGGCTGCGATCGCGGCCAACTTCCACTTTCACTGGCTGTTGCTGTTGCCGCCCGTGATCACCCTGTTTGCGGCCGTCCGCCGTTATCCGGTGATCCCGGGGATGCTGGCGTCCTCGGCGGTGGCGGTCATCCTCGCCCTCGCCCTCCAGGGCCTCGACATCAAGACCGCGGTCGCCTCGATGGCGACCGGCTACACCTCGGCCACCGGCCACGACGTGATCGACACCCTGCTCACCCGCGGCGGGATGGAGAGCATGATGCACGTCACCCTGATCGCGTTCTGTGCCTTTGCCTTCGGCGGCATCATGCAGGCCGCGGGCATGCTCGAGGTGCTCCTCGAACGGCTGGTCCGGGTCGCCGACACGACCGGCAAGGTCATCGCCTCGACCGTGGCCGCGTCAATCACCACGGCCGTCGTGACCGGGAGCTCGTTTCTGAGCATTCTGATTCCCGGCGAGCTCTTCGCCCCGGTCTACCGGCGCCGTGGACTTGCCGCAAAGAACCTCTCGCGGACCACGGAGGACAGCGGCACGGTGGTCGTGCCGCTGGTTCCGTGGAGCATCGCCGGGGTCTTCATGGCCGGGACCCTCGGGGTCGAGACCCTGAGCTACGCGCCGTGGGCGGTGATGTGCTACCTCGGCTTCGTCTTCGCCCTGACGTACGGCTTCACCGGCTTCGCCATCGCGCCGCGCATCGCCGACGACGAGACCGCGCCGGGCAGCTGAGAACCGCGGGTCAGGCCCCGGCCGAAAAGGTGCCGCGGAGGACCACGGCGCCGTCGACGACCGCGAAGGTTCCACGAGCCAGGAGATGCACGAGCTCGAGGTCGGAGTCGAGGATCATCAGGTCGGCGTCGGCCCCTGCCGCCACGCGCCCCTTGCGCTGCAGGCCGTAGAATGTCGCGGGGTTGGTCGAGAACAGGGCCGCCGCTCTCGCCAGGTCGAGGACGCCTTCGCCGACGATCCTCCGCAACTGCTCGAGCAGGGCCGCCGGGCTCGCCACACCCATCCCGGCCAGCCTGCCGCTCGTCGTCAAAGACAGGGAGGCTGCCGTTGCCGTCCGAGCTGACGCTGATCCTCTCGAGCGGCGCGCCCGCCGCGACTGCGCGCCTGACAGCCTCGACAACGGTCATCGAGGGGGGGTGGTGGCCGATTCCGGCGGTCAGGTCGATGCGGCCGCCCGCCGCGGCGAAGTCGAGCGCCTGCTGCAAGAGCTCGGGATTGCGATTGCAGTGGGTGGGGATGATCTGGGTGATCGGAATCTCGGTCTCGCGGACGATGCGGCGGACCGGCTCGAGACCGCGCTCGCCATCGCCGACGTGGAGGTGGAGGATACCGGGCTTGCCTCCCAGCATGCCGCCGACCCGGCACTCGGCGGCGAGCCGCGCCAGTTCGTCGTGGGTCGGTTGCGCTGAGCGGTGGTCCGAAATCGCGATCTCACCCGCACCGACGACCATCGGCAGGAGCGCGAGGTCGGAGCGGACGCTGCCGGTCAGGTTCTGCGCCGGGACTTCGTAGGAGCCGACGTAGATTCGGGCGGTGATGCCCTCGGCCTCGAGGCCCTGTGCCTTGGCCAGAAGCGAGCTCGGGTGGCGGGTGACGCCGTCGGTGCCGAGGCAGCCGATGACGGTGGTGACGCCGGCGCCGACGATCTCCTCGACGCGGATCTCAGGAGCGCGGGTGGCCGGCCCCCCTTCGCCGCCGCCGCCGGTCAGGTGGACGTGGGCGTCGACCAGACCGGGGAGGACAAGCAGGCCGGAGGCGTCGATGACCTCCATCTCGCATCCGGCGACGTTGATGGCGCCGGGATCCGCCACGGCCACGATGGCCTCGCCGGCGATCAAAATGTCTCGGGTCCCGATGGTTTCCGGGATCACGATCTCGGCGTTTCGGATCAGCTTCAGCATCCGATGCAACCTCCTGGTGCTCAAACCGCGACCGGCTCGAAGTGGCAGGTGAAGTGCCGCAGGATCGGGGTCTGCCGGGTGATGCGGTGGCCGGGGATTTTCGCGCGCTCGTTCCACACCTCCTCGATGACCTCGATCAGGTAGTCGAAGTGGCTCTGGGTGTAGACCCGCCGAGGAAAGGCGAGCCGGACCAGCTCGAGCGGCGACGGTTGCTCGACCCCGTCGTCGTCGAAGTGTCCGAACATGACGCTGCCGAGCTCGACCGCCCGCACGCCGCCGGCGAGATAGAGGGCGTTGACGACACCGATGCCGGGGTAGGAGAGCTGGGGCATGTCGGGCAGCATGGCGCGGGCGTCGAGAAAAACCGCATGGCCGCCGGCCGGCAGCACCATCGGGACCCCGAGCGCGGTCAATCGGTCGACCATGTACTCCACTGTGGCGTGGCGGTAGACCTGGTAGTCGAAGTCCAGGGCCTCGTGGAGCCCCACGGCGATCGCCTCGAGGTCGCGCCCGGCAAGACCGCCATAGGTCGGAAAGCCCTCGCGCAGGATGCCGAGGTTGCGGAATTGCTGAGCCCAGTCGTCATCCCGGCAGACCAGGAAGCCGCCGATGTTGGCGAGGCCGTCTTTCTTGCAGCTCATGGTGGCGCCGTCGGCGAGCGAGAACATCTCCTGCGCGATCTCGATCAACGGGCGGTCGGCGTAGCCCTTCTCGCGCTGGCGCACGAAGTAGGCGTTTTCGGCGAATCGGCAGGCGTCGATGATGAGCGGAATTTCGTGCTCCGAAAGAACCTCTTTGACGGCGCGCAGATTGGCCATCGACACCGGTTGGCCGCCGCCGGTATTGTTGGTCACGGTGACCATCGCGAAGGGGATCTTGTCGCGGCCGTGTTCGGCGATGCAGGCTCGCAGGGCCTCGACATCCATATTGCCCTTGAAGGGCGCCGGGACCTGGGTGTCGAAGGCTTCGGCGCACGGCAGGTTGAGGGCGGTGGCGCCGCGGTACTCGATGTTGGCGCGGGTGGTGTCGAAGTGGCTGTTGTTGGGAACGATGTCACCCGGTGAGAGGATGCACTCGGCGAGGATCCCCTCGGCGGCCCGGCCCTGGTGGGTCGGCAGGATGTTGGGCATGCCGGTGATCTCGCCGACCGCTGATTCGAATCTCTTCCACGAGCGGCTGCCGGCGTAGCTCTCGTCGCCGAGCATCATCGCCGCCCACTGCTGGGCCGACATGGCTCCGGTGCCTGAATCGGTGAGGAGGTCGATGCAGCAGTCCTCGGCGTCGAGCAGGAAGACGTTGTGGTGAGCCGCCTCGAGGGCCTCCTCGCGCTGAGCACGGCTTGTGATCTTGAGAGGCTCGGTCATCTTGATGCGGAAGGGCTCGATGATGGTGCGCATTGTTCCTCCGGGTCCGCGTCCTCGATGCCTTGAGCCTACCGCCTTTCTCACATCGTGCAAGCCCGGCCTTGCCGTATTGCGGCCGAGGAATTTGCATCCGGTCGCACCCGTTGAATAGTTCGATATCAATTCAATCGATATCAAAACACTTTCGAGGGAAGCGCTGGTTTATGGGAACCAAACATCTGGGCACGCCGGCTGAGACTCGGGCACTGGACACGTACATCAAGATGCGGCGGGCGGTCAACGCTTTGAGCCTGGTCGAGGCCAAGGTGATGCGCGACGCCGGTTTGACCGAGAGCCAGTTCGGCGCCCTCGAGGCTCTTTTGCACCTCGGCCCCCTGTGCCAACGCGAGCTCGCAGCCAAGGTGCTCAAGAGCGCCGGCAACATGACCACCGTCGTCGACAACCTCGAGCGACGCGGTCTGGTGGAGCGCCGGCGTGAGGACGACGACCGCAGGGTGGTCACCGTGAACCTGACCAGGGACGGAGAGAAGCTTGTGCAAAGGGTCTTTCCGGATGTTGTCGACGCCCTCGTCAACACCTTCTCGGTGCTGACCGCAAAAGACCAAAGGCAACTGGCGGCACTGTGCCGCCATCTCGGCACGGCCGGGGCATCAACACCAACAACCCGCTGAACCAGCCAAGGACAAGGAGAAGAGAAATGTCGAATCCAATTCGTGAACGCGTGGAAAAGCTCAACGGAATGATCCTCGAGGGCAAGATCATGGAGGCGATGCAGGAGTTTTACTCGGACGACGTTGTGATGGCCGAGAACGACAACGACCCGACGGTGGGTCTGGCCGCCAACCTCGAACGCGAGCAGACCTTCGTCGACAACACCACCTGGTACGGCGCGGAGGTCAAGAGCGTCGTGGTCGATGGGGACACCTCGATGGTCCAGTGGTGGCTCGATTTCCACAACACGTTGTACGGGCCGCGGTTGGCCTTCACCCAGGTGGCGGTGCAGCGCTGGCGTGACGGCAAGATCTTCGACGAGAGGTTCTACTATTCGCCGCAGCCGGTGAGTGAGGGCTAGGGAACCGAGATGGGAGATCTGAGGATTCCCGTCCTGCTCGGGAGTGTGCGCCGCAAACGACAGAGCCCGAACGTGGCGCGCTGGATCACGGAGGCCCTGCAAGCGGATGATCGGATCACGAGCGAGCTCCTCGATCTCGAGGAACTCGCGCTCCCGATCATGGAGGAGAGGGTTCGGATGCGTGACGACTCGCCGCCGGGCGCGGTGAAGTTGAGTGAGGCGCTGGCGGCGGCCGACAGCCTGGTCATCGTCAGCCCGGAGTACAACAACGGCTATCCCGGCGTGCTCAAAAACGCACTCGACTACCTGTTGCCTGAGCTCAAGCGCAAACCGGTGGGCATCGTCACCGTGTCGGCGGGCGGCTTCGGCGGCATCAGCTGTCTGGCGCAACTACGGCTGGTGCTGCTGGCCATGGGTGCGGCGCCGATTCCAGCCTCCCTGCCGGTTTCTCGCGTCGGGCAGTCCTTTTCGGAAGAGGGCCCGACTGACGCGGACTTCGGCGAACGCGCGAGTCGTTTCATAGAAGAGCTGGTGTGGTGGACCGAGGCGGTGCGGCGGCAGCGGATCGCGATCTCGCAATAGAAAACGGGCGCACCCTGCGGAGCGCCCGGAATACAGAGTGACGGTGATGATCACGCGAGGTCGAAGAGGAGGAGATCGCTCACGTCGCCCGTGCCGGCAACGACGACATCGTCCGGCGATTCAATGGCGGCACCGTCGCCTTCCTCGAGCCGTTCGCCGTTGACCTCAACCGTGCCCTCGATCACCTGGATCCAGACGTGTCGTTCAGGTCTCACCGGATAATTGATGTGCGCACCCTTGGTGAGCTGCGACCGCAGGAGCGCGACATCCTGGTGGACGGTCAACGAGCCATCTCTGCCGTCCGGCGACGCCACCAGCCTCCACCGGTTCCGCATCTCTTCGATGTCAAAGGAGCGCTGCTCGTAACTCGGAGGCAGCCCGGTTTGCCGGGGCTCGATCCAGATCTGAAGAAACCGCACCTCGTCGCTCGACGACGGGTTGAACTCGGAGTGCTGGACGCCGGTGCCCGCGGTGATCCGCTGCACCTCGCCCGGTCGGATCACCGACCCGGTGCCGAGGCTGTCCTTGTGTTCGAGGGCGCCTTCCACCACAACGCTGATGATCTCCATGTCGCGGTGGGGATGGGTGCCGAAACCCTGTCCCGGCTGCACGCGGTCGTCGTTGATCACGCGCAGGCTCCGGAAACCCATGTGTTGCGGGTCGTAGTAGTGGCCGAAAGAGAAACTGTGGCGGCTCGACAGCCAGCCGAACTCGGCCCTGCCGCGTTCGGCAGCGGGGCGGATGCAAATTGTGCTGGTGTTCATCGTGTGTCCCCCTCTGTTCAGAATTTCCGCACTCTGCGGTGTGCTTCGATAGTAAACCTTTCGATATCGAAAGATATTTCCGAATTCGAAGACGACCAATACGGATGCCGTCATCTCGGACCGGCCGAGACACGGCCTGTTGTGGATATATCAATCCTCGGCGAGATTTCAGTGTCGGATCGGACCAGGTGATATAGTCTGTAGACGATGTGGGCGCCGGGCCCGCGACTTCTGTCGATTCTTCTGACGATTTTGACCTTGTGGTGAGACCGGATCATCAGGATCCGGAAAGGTTGGTTCCCATGTGTGTTCGTGTCTGGGTTCGCTGCGTCGCCCCGTTGATATTCGGAGTCCTTTCCCTTTCCATGACCGCCGAAGCGACCTCGCGAAACTACGTCTACGTGGGATCCGGGGGGGCGACCATCTACGGCGTGAATGTGGACACCGGCGACGTCAGACTTCTGACGACATCCACGCTCGTCTCGCAGACGACCAACGCCCTGGCGGCCAACGACAACGCGTGCCTCGCCTACTACGGCGACGAGACCAGCGTCTACCGTTGGGACGAATCGACGGGAGTTCACACCCTGATTGCGGATCTCTCGACCGCGCCCTACGCCCCCCCGTTTTCGGGTCTCAACCTGGAAAGCGGCGGCGGCACCTTCTGGAACCCGACCAACACCTATTACGTTGGCGCCGAGAAGCCGGGCGACGTGGAAGCGATCTATGCACTGGTCATGACCGCCGACGGGACCGGGATCGTCTCGATCGCCCGGCTCGACGTGCAGGGTGACGCGGCGGCTGACACCGATCTGGGAGACGCTGTTGCCGACCTCGGCGGGTTCGGCGACGTCATTTCGATGGACAACGGCTCCGGTGGGGTCCTCCTGTTCGGGGCCACCCGCAACGGCGGCACCCTGATCATGTGGACCTACGATCCGGCCGGAGCGACCGCCAGTGCCCGTTTCACCAACCTCACGCCGCCGGCGGGCAACCTCAACCTTCAGCTCGCCCGGACTCCGGATGACCGGGTGTGGGCCGGATACGATGCGACCTCCGGACCCAATTCGGGATCTCCAGTCCTGAGGGAACTGGATATCGACCTGGGCATGAAGACCGTGGTCTTCACCGGAGCGGAGATCCCGCTCACTCCGGCGACTTCGATTTCCGACCTCACGGCACCGGCGTGCCGGCCGCAGGTCGGCGTCGCCAAGCGGGTGAGCTCGGGGCCGACCGCACACGGCGACGGCACCTTCAGCGCCACCTTCGAGATGGTGATCGAGGCTCTCGGTGACTTCCCGTTGTGGGACCTCCAGGTCACCGACGATCTGGCCACCGAATTCGGAACACTGGTCACCGACACTCCGGACGCGCCCGGCGAGTACGCCGTGACCTCGGCACCGGCGATCACCGCCGAGAACCCCGCCGGCGCGCCGCCCAACTCCGATCTCACGGCCAACCCGGACTTCGACGGCGACACCGACCAGGACCTGTTGATTCTCAGTTCGGGCGACTCCGTGGATGTCGGTGGGACCGTCACCCTCAGGTTCACCATCCGGTTCTATCCGGCCACCGGCAAGATCGCTTATGAGAACCAGGCGGTGGCGGAAGGTGACAGCCGGGAGGACGGAACGACCGATGGCGACACGGACGACGATTCGGACGACGGGCTCGACCCCGATCCCGACGGCGACGACAACCCCAACGAGACCGACAGCGGGTGCGCGGCCGACCCCGCCGGCTCGAACTGCGAAGACGACCCGACCATCCTCACCCTGCCGACCCCCGATCCGCAGATCGGGGTCGCGAAGACGGTCAATGCGCCGACGGCCAATGGCGATGGAACGTACACGGTGACCTATTCGCTGCTCGTAGAGAACCTCGGCAACGTCCCGCTCTACGACATCCGGGTCGGCGACGATCTGACCTCGGACTTCGGAACAAACGTCGAGCCGGGGACGCCCGACGCGGTTGCCGAATTCACGGTGGGCACCGTGACGGTCGGTTCACAGACCGGTGGCGCCACGGTCGCCACCGCCAACGCTTCCTTCGACGGTGACGGTGACGCCTACCTGGTCGGACCCGCCGCCGGCCAGTTCATGCCGGTGGGCTCGACCTTCACCATCAGCTTTCCCCTGACCTTCTATCCCGACGGCGCGCGGGCGCCGTTCGAGAACCAGGCGCGGGCGACCGGCGATACGAGTCAGGACGGCAGCGCTGACGAAGACACCGTCGATCTCTCGGACGACGGGACCGACACCGACCCCAACGGCAACGGCGACCCGGGAGATCCCGGCGAGGACGACCCGACGCCCTTCGACCTCGAGCCGCAGATCGCCATCGCGAAAACGGTCAACACGCCGCTTGCCAACGGCGACGGCACCTACACCGTGACCTACACCCTGCTGGTGGAGAATCTCGGCCAGTACGAGCTCTTCGATGTCCGCATCACGGATGATTTGACGGCCCCCTTCGGCAGCAACGTGATGCCGGCCATTCCGGCCACGGCCGGCGAGTTCACGGTCAGCGGACTGACGGTGGGCGGCCAGACCGGCGGCGCCACCGTGGCGACCGCCAATCCGTCATTTGATGGCGATGCGGACACCGCGGTGGTGCTGCCCACCGCCGGTGAGTCGATGCCGGTGGGTTCGACATTGACCATCACCTTCGACGTCACGCTCTACCCTGATCTCACGCGTTCACCATGGAACAACCAGGCGCGCGCCACGGGCGACATCGTCGAGGACGGCAATGCCGACGAGGACACGGTCGACCTATCGGACGACGGGACCGACACCGACACCAACGGCAACGGCGACCCGGGCGACCCCGACGAGGACGACCCGACACCGTTGCCGCCGATCGACGTGGGTGTCAACGCGGTTCCAGCGTCGGGACCCGTCGGGATCGCGCTTCTCGTGCTCACGATCGCCCTGCTCGGGTGGGGAAGGCTGCGATTCCCGGTGTGATGCGCCAGCAGCCGTAGGAACGGGATCGTCGCCACAACGTTTTTCTCCCTCGCGGAGTAAAGCAGGGTGAAAGGGCGGTGATGGTCAGTTCCCATGGTTGGATCCCCGGCTGCGATTCCCGATATGCTGGCGCTCGTCGTGGCGATATCTGAAGACCTCGGTCTGGTTGAACGGGCGAGAGCGGGCGATGAAGCCGCCTTCGGTGAACTCGTGGCCGAACACGAAAAGACGGTTCTGCGGACGGCCTGGCGGCTGGTCGGCAACGGTGAGGACGCGCGCGACATTGCCCAGGATGTCTTTCTCCGCCTCCACCGCCACCTGGGACGGCTCGACCCCGAGCGTGGGATCGGAGCCTGGCTCTACCGGGTGACCGTCAACCTGGCGCTCACCGCCCTTCGCAAGCGCAAACGGCGGCCCGAATCGTCTCTGGAGAACGCGAACGGCTTGCTTCCGGGTGCGACCGGAACTCGAACAGGAACGACGCGGCGACGCGGCCGATGCACGCCGGTTGCTGGCCCCGGTCCTCGAAAGGCTGAGCGACAGGGAGCGGGCAGCGGTGATCCTGCGCGATCTCGAGGGGCTCGACATGAAGGATGTGGCGAGAGCCCTCGGGTGCCGGCAGGTGACGGTCCGCTCCTACCTCAGCCGCGGTCGACTCAAGCTGCGGAACGCCGTCCAGAGCATCGGAGGCCCATCATGATTTGCAGGCGTTGGCATCGCCTGGTCGCGTTGTACGCGGGTGACGATCTCGACCGTCCCAGCGCCGCAAAGGTCGAGCACCATCTCGCCGCGTGCGCCTCGTGCCGCGGTCTCGAACACGAACTGCGGCAAGACCGACTCCGCCTCCGGGACCTTGACGCCGCGGCCATCGATGGTCTCGACCTGGGTTCGGTGCGCGGCGCGGTGATGGCGGAAGTCGAGAGCAGGCGAAATCGGTCTCCGGTGATCTTTCAACCTCGGCTGCTGTCGGCACTGGCCGTGGCAGTGTTCGTGATCGCCCTCGCCCTCGTGTTTCGCCAGGTCCAGCAGCCTGGTGTTCCCCGGAATGTCAGCCGGGAAGCCCCGAGCCCGACGCCCGGGTTGGTGGCAGCCCCCGAGCGTCGGGAAAGGTCGTTGCCGCAACCGCCGCCAGCCGCCGCTTTCGAAGCGCCGAAGGCAGCGGACAATCGAGTGGCCCGTGCGGAACCGTCGCCGCTCGAACCGGTGGCCCGGACATCGCCGTCGGCTCCGGTGGAGCCGATGACCATCAAGATCCTCACCGACGACCCGGAGGTCGTCATCTACTGGATCGTCGATCCAAAGGGAGACAAAGAACATGTTTAGAAAAACCTGTGTCCAACTCTGTGTCCTCACCCTGCTGGCCCTGCCGACCGTCGCCCAGGAGGCGGGCACCGGCCAGAAGCCCCCATCAACGGCAACGAATGAAGAGCTGGTGACCCGGATTTTCCCCATCGAGCACGCCGACATCCGAGATCTCGCCAACGTGATCTCGATCTTCGGCGGACGGGTTCAGCCCGAACCGGACCTCGGGGTCCTCGGGTGGACGGGGCCCGCCTCGCTGCTGCCGGCGGTCGAGGCGGCGATTGCGAGCCTCGATGTGGCGCCCGTACCCGAGCCCAACGTCGAGCTCACAGTCTACTTCCTGATGGCCGCCCGAGAAGACGGTGGTGCGCGCATTGTCCCGGCCGTCCTCGATGGCGTCGCGATCCAGCTTCAGGATGTCTTCGGGTATGACTCGGTGCAGTTGATCGAGACCACCGCCATGCGGGTCCGCCCCGGCAGTCGCGGCGACCTCAACGGGTTTCTGCCGCGACGCGCGGGCGACTCGGTCGAGGCGCGCTACGAGTTCTCCTTCCGTCAGCTGAAGGTGACGGAGGATGAGAGCGGCCGGTCGATCCGCCTCGACGGGCTGCAGGCGAGCATTCAGACGCCCAGGGTGGTGGTCGAGAGCGGCGAGCCTTCCACCCGGTCGGTGGAGACCGGAATTCGCACCGACATCGACCTCCGCGAGGGTCAGAAGGCGGTCGTCGGCAAGACCACGATCGAGGGCGGTGCGGAGGCCATCTTTGTGGTGGTGACGGGTTCAATCGTCGAATAGTGCTCGCACCGGCGCAAGCTCATACCGGCGCTCTCTCGACCGTGGCGCTCCGAGCGGAGTAAAGTCTGGCGGTGACCTTTCGCGACCACTTTTCCGGGGTGGCGGCGGGCTACGCCCGCTACCGCCCCGACTACCCGGCGGAACTCTTCGACTGGTTGGCCGGGGCCGTGCCGCGGAGGGAGCTGGCCTTGGACTGCGCCTGCGGCAGCGGCCAGGCCACACGCTCCCTCGCCTCACGGTTCGATCGCGTCGTGGCCACCGACGCCAGCCTGAACCAGCTGGCAAGCGCCTTCCCGATTGGCAACGTCGCATGGTGTGCCGCCGCAGCCGAGGCCGTGCCGCTGGCCGCCGGCACGGTCGATCTGGTGACCGTCGGTCAAGCCCTCCACTGGTTCGATCTCGACGCGTTCGCAGACGAGGTGAGACGGGCGCTCGTGCCGGGCGGAGTCGTTGCCGCCTGGACCTACGGTCTGCCGCAGGCCGATGACGACGAGATCGGGGCGGTTGTCAGCCGCTTCATCAACGAGACCATGTGGCCGTACTGGCCGCCGGAAACGGTGCACGTGATCGACGGATACGCCTCGCTCGAACTCCCCTTCCCGGCCCTCGAACCGCCGCCGTTCGAAATGGCGATCGAGTGGACCCTGCCTCAATTTCTCGGTTTCACCCGGACCTGGTCCGGCGTCGCGCGGTGGGTCGAGATGCACGGCGACGACCCTGTCGACGGCCTGGCCGCCCAACTCCGGCCTTTGTGGGGATCCGACGAGGCCCTGCGCACAATTCGTTGGAAGCTGAAGATCCTCGCCGGGACCGCGTGATCTGAAAGAGTCTCAAGTTCTTTAGCGACTTGATTTCGATAGGCGGGGTGCTACCATCTTCGCGAACGGAAGGCTGCCCACATGTTACACAGATTTGGTCGCGTCGGCTTCGCGGTCCTTTTGGTATTCGTGGCGATCGGAGGATCGAACCTCGGCGCCCAGGAATTCGAGGTGTTGGCGTCCTTCGACAATCCTCCCCTCGGACCTTTTGGTGGATTGGCGGTCGGTCCCGACGGGCTCTACGGTGTGGCGTGGGGCGGGACCTGGGACAACGGTTCGGTATTTCGGTTCGATCCCGCAGAAGCCGGGGCGGGCAAGGTGGTCAAGCTGTACTCCTTCCGCGACGACCACCCGATCGAAGGACTTTCGCGACCCTACTTCGGGCTTGTTCGCGCATCGGACGGCCACTTCTACGGTATGCGCGAGGGCCGCAATTGGGACGGTGTCCCGCCAACGGCGGTTTACCGCGTGGGGCCTGCCGGTGACTACCGAACGGTGTACGCATTCGAGCAGAGAAGCCAGGGCATCGGTCCGACGGGACCTCTGGTGGAGGTCGACGGTGAGTTGTGGGGAACCTGTTGGTCGGGCGGGGAACCGAAATTCGACGGCACGGTGTTCAAGGTATCGACAGAGGGTGTCTTTGATCGCGTCCACGCGTTCAGCGGTGGTGTTGACGGCTCGCGGCCGGAAGGCGGGCTGACATTCAGGCCCCATGACGGCTTGTTGTACGGAACCACGTCGCTCGGCGGCGCTGAGGACCTCGGAACGATATTCAGCATCGATCCCGCGACCGGCGAGCTTGAAACGCTGTACGACTTCAGTTCGGCGACGGACAGCTCGGTTCCGATGGGCCAGTTGACGGTGGCGCCCGACGGTTTCGTCTATGGAGCGTTGACCCACGCCAACCCCTCGTTTCGGTCCTGCGGCCAGGTGTTTCGATTCGATCCTGAGGTTCCCGGAGCGGGGATCTCGGTGGTCCGCGGGTTTCGGTGTTCCGGCGACGTCACCAAATTCCCGAGGGGCGGCATGGTCGTTCACGACGGTTATCTCTACGGCGTGACGCTCGGGGACACGCTGCCGGGCCGGGAAGCGGACCAGGGCGTTTTCCGGATCGATCTCGCCACCGACGGGTTCGAGGTTCTCGCTCTGATCGACACTGCCGAGGCCATGTGGGGCGATCTCGTGGTCGCGGACGATGGATTCATCTACGCCCAGAGTTGGGGCAACGGCCAGTCGGGAGGGGATGCCGGAAGCATCTTTCGCATCGATCCGAGCGACGGATCAGTCGCGAGGGTTTTTGTCTTCGCAATGGACGCGGCCCCTCGCAAGCCGTTTTCGGTGGTCGAGGACGCGAAGGGTGACATTCTGGTTGCCACGCGATCCGGGGGCGAGGCAAACGAAGGCACCATAGTGAGACTCGGTGACAGCGGTGCCACCGAGGTCCTGCACTCCTTTGCTCGAGGCGATAAATACGCCGGTCCATCGACCGCCTTCCTCACGCCGGGCTCGGACGGGGTGGTCTACGGAACCCGCTCCACGGGCGGCGATCTCGGTGGAGGCATGGTCTTCACCCTCGATCAAACGGGTGCGTTTTCCGAGCTGCACGCCTTCGACGGCGCCTATCCCCACTATGACCACGGACCGAGCGGACCCCTGGTCGAAAGTCGTTTCGAGCCCGGCCGCTTTCTCGGAGCCGTCACGAAGCCGTTCTTTGGTGGATCCGTTTATGAGATCTCGTCGAACGGAGATTTTCGGTACCTCGTTCAAGCTCAAAGCTGGGAGGGCGCGCCGAGCGGGCGCCTGCTGGAGACCGGGGACGGTTGGCTGTACGGGGTCAGCACCATCAGGAACTGGGGTTCCAGCTATCACCCGGGCGAGATCTTCCGGTGGAGCGAGGGGTCGGGATACCAGCGCCTCGCCGAGCTCGACTGGCGCCAGGGTCAGTACCCCGTATCCGGACTCACGCCGCGGCAGGTCGTCGACGGTGGCGTCTCGTATCTCTACGGTGTCGCACCCGAGGGCGGTGTGATCGAGAACGGAGTGCAGCACGGCACGATCTACAAGTTCGATCCCGGCGAGGAGGAGATCGAGCTCGTCCACGCGTTCTCGGGTGATGACGGTTTGGGGCCGGTCGGCGAACTGGTCCTCGTCGAGGACGGCACCCTGTATGGGATGACGCGAGGTGGAGGAGCGCACGGGTTGGGGACGCTCTTTGCGATCACGGTGGCGGACGAGGTGGTTCCGATCCATCACTTCAGCCAATCCGATGGCGCGCACCCGGAAGGGCCCCTCTTCCTCGGGTCGGACGGCAACCTGTACGGGGCAACCATCGCTGGAGGTCCGGGTGGCGGTGGGGTGGTCTTTCGATATGTCCTGCGACCGGAACTTACGGCCAAAGAGTCAATCGAAGAGCTCATCGACGATGTCCGAGAGCTCATCGACGATGGGGAGATCGGCTACAGCCGTGGACGCAGCCTGATCGCCGAGCTGCAGGTGGCGCTGTGGTTTTTGAAGTGGAACAACGGCGAAAGCCAGGCCATCGTCCGGATGCAGCTTTTTATCATCAAGACGCAGAACTACATCGCCACCGGCCAGGTGGACCCCGAGCTCGGCGCCGAACTCATCGCAAGGGCTGAGGCCATCATCGAGCTGTTGCGCTGAGGCGTGAACCCGTGCTGCAGGCGTGCCCGGTCCTTCGGGAGCGTCTCGGTTCGGGCCCGTTCATGAGATCAGGGCTTGACACGTTGATATAATTATTCTCAGTGGAGGAGCCGGTCTGCAGGCCGCCTTCCGTGTCCGTCGTTTGAACACTCACGTCCGAGAACCGTCCAGGCGGGAGGCATCATGAGTCACCGGCAGATGAAGATGTGGTTGGGCTGCGCATTGACGTTTGGGGCTGCGACAGTTGCGATGGTCTGGGCCCACCCGGCTCACGCCGCCGGCGGCGACCGTTGCACCGAGCCGCCGGCGGGGCTTACCGCCTGGTGGCCCGGCGAGGGCTCGGCGGTGGACCTCGTGGGCGATTGGCACGGCACGCTGGTGGGCGATACCGCATTCGCGGCTGGAGAGGTTGGCGAGGCCTTCTCCTTCGACGGCAGCGGCGACTACGTCGAGGTGGCGGACACCGATGCCGGGGTACTCAGCAGCGATCCCTTCACCGTCGCCTTCTGGATGAACTCGACGACGACGGGCTCGGGTGTCTACCTGGTCGGCAAGTCGCATCCCGACGGCGGCGCGAGCACGGCTGGGACATCCGGCTCCACAGCGGCACGATCCAGGTCGTCGGAGTCAACGGCTGGGGCTTCAACATCACGAGCGCGGCGGTGATCGAGGCCGACCAGTGGTACCACATCGCGGTCGACCTCGGACGGCGCCACCGTGCACGCTCTTCATCGACGGTGAGGTCGCCGGGTCGTGTCCCCGCCAGCCGATCTCCACCTCCCCGAACCCGCTCCGTTTCGGCTACACCACCAATTTTGGCGGCTCGGCCCTCGCAGGGCCAGCTCGACGAGATTCAGCTCTTCGATCGCGCTCTGTCCGCGGGGGAAGTGCTGGTGCTCGCCGAGTCCGCACCCGGCGGCTCGTGCCGCCCCTGCGCCGCCCTGCCCGAAGGGGCCATCGCGTGGTGGCGCGCTGAGGACGACTTCGACGACAGCGTCGGTCGATTCAACGGCACACCGGTGAACGGGGTGCCGTTCGACGACTGGAAGGTCGGGCGGGCATTTGTCTTCGACGGTTCTCAAGACTACGTGGCGCTGCCGAACGACGACGTCTGGGACTTCGGCGCAGGCAGCTTTTCGATCAGCGCATGGATCCAAACAGAGCGGTCCGGCTACCGCAATATCATCCGCTACCACAATGGTTCCACTGGCGGGTACTGGGGACTGAGGACTGAGACGACGGGCAGGCTCCAGTTCATCGTGGCCGACGAGGCGGGCTATCAGACGGAGGTCCGCATCGTCAGCACCGATGTTGTCAATGACGAAACGCCTCACCTGGTCACAGCAGTGAGGGACGCCACAGCGGGCGAACTGAAACTGTATGTCGACGGCCGGCAGGCGGCCGCCCCGGTTCCCGACAACGATGTGGACATCGTTGGCGCAGCCGACGCCTTCCCGGCCATCGGTGCACTCGCGTATCCCGGAGGGTCCGCGGGCGAGTACTTTGCGGGGTACGTTGACGAGGTTGCGGTCTTCGACCGCGCGCTGAGCGCCGAGGAGGCAGCCGCGGTCTTCGCGGCTGGCGGGCGCGGCATCTGCCACGACTGCGTCGGCGCCGCCCTCCGGTCTCCTCTCGTGGTGGCGCGGCGACGGCAACGCTTTCGACGGCATCGGCGGCCATGACGGCACGCTCGAGAACGACGCTGACTTCGCCGCCGGTCTGGTGGGTCACGCGTTCAGCTTCGAGACCGGCGATGCACACGTGTTGGTGCCCCACGACGAGAGCCTGAGCTTCGACACCACCGACCCGATGTCGATCGAGCTGTGGGCCTACCGCACCGGCGGGTCCGAGGAAGCCCAGCACCTGATCGGCAAACGTTCCGGATGCAGCGGCAGCGCCTTCAACTACCAGATCGTTCTCGACTCGCTGTACAACACGGGCCTGTGCTTCGCCACCAGCGACGGATCGGTGCACTCGGTCTGCGGCGACGGCGAAATGGATGACATTCCGCTCAACACGTGGACCCACGTGGCGGCGACCTTCGACGGCACCACCAAAAGGCTCTACATCGACGGTCAGGAGGTGGCCAGCGGTGCGGCGACCCTCGGTACGCCGGACGAGGCGGCCCTCACCATCGGGACCTCCGGCACCTGCGCCGATTCTGGACAAGAGTTCCGGGGGCTCATCGACGAGGTGGAGATCTACGATCGCGCGCTGACCCGCGACGAGGTGCGCGCCGTCTACAGCGCCGGCGCCTTCGGGCGTTGCACCGGGTGCGCGCCGGTGCCGGCGGGGATCGAGGCGTGGTGGCGCGCCGAGGGCGACGCCAGCGATGCCGCGGGATCGAACGACGGCACCGAGATGAACGGCGCCGGTTACGGCCCCGGTCGCGTGGGCCGGGCCTTCGATCTCGACGACGATGCCGCGCCGGACTACGTCGAGGTGCCGCACTCGGCGTCGCTCGACATCACCGGCGCCTTTTCGGTGGAGGGCTGGGTTTTCGAGGATGAGCTCGCCATCTCGACAGTTGTCGTCAAAGGCGATGCCGACGGCACGCCCTGCACCACCTCCTATGCCGTCAACGTCAGCGACACCCCGGGGGACGGCCGAATCAACGCGGTGCTCTACGGCAGCTATCCTGCGGACCGATATGTCTCCACCGAGAGCATGGGGACCGGCCGCTGGCACCACGTGGCGCTGACCTGGGACGGCGCGACCAGCATCGCCGACAACGTCAAGGCCTATATCGACGGCCGTTTGGTTCAGAGCTGGACCAAGGCGAACCCGATGTGCAGCACGACGGAGAGCCTCACCATCGGCGCCATGAAACCGCCCACATACTACGGCGCGACCGACGGCCGCATCGACGAGCTCTCGATCTACTCGTCCGAGCTGACGGCCGAGGAGGTGCGCGCCATCGCAGCCGCCGGTTCCGAGGGCAAGTGCGTGGGCGGTGATTCCGTGCCCGGGCCGTTCACGTTCTTCGACTCGATCGGCCACGACCTCGGCACCCTGGTCGGCACCGACCCCATCACCGTGACCGGGATCGACCGGCCGGCGGCGATCGGGATCTCGGCCTGCACGGCGCCCTTCTGCTGGTACGCGGTCAACGACGGAGGCTGGACGGCGCAGGCCGGCGAGGTCGAAGACGGCGACGTCGTTTTCGTCCGGCAGCTGACTGCGGCCACCGAGGCCACAACCACCGATCTCACGCTTGCCATCGGCGGGGTCAGCGACACATTCAGCGCCACCACCTTCGGCGCCTGGAACCTGACGATCACTCTGACGGGGTCGGGGGGCGGCACCGTCACCAGTTCACCTGCGGGCATTGACTGCGGCTCGACCTGTACCGAGGAATTCGATGCCGGGTCAACGGTGGCGCTGACCGCAACACCCGATGGCGAGTCGGGCTTCTTGGGCTGGTCGGGCGACGCCGACTGCGCCGACGGCGAGGTCACGATTTCCGGCGACGTCCAGTGCACGGCGACCTTCGGTCCTTCGGAGATCTTCGCGGACGGGTTCGAGACCGGCGATCCCTCCAGATGGAGCGCCGTGATCGGCGGTTCATAGCGGCGCGGACTGGGTTGCGACGGCAGCCACACGTGCCTCGAGAACGGGGATGAGCTGCTCCGCCAGCCGCCGCTGGCCTTCGGCGGTGGGATGGAGGCCGTCGGGCTGGAGCAGTGAGGGGTCCAGACCGACCTCGCGCACGAAGCCGGGGACCAGGGTGGCGCCCTCGTCGTCCGCGATCCGCGTGTACATCTCGGAGAAGGCCCGGCTGTAGTCGGGGCCGTAGTTGCTCGGCACGTCCATTCCGAGCAGCACGACCCGCGCGCCGGCCGCCTGCCCGCGGCGGACGATCTCGCGCAGGTTGGCCTCGGTGTTTTCGAGGTCCTGGCCGCGCAGGGCGTCGTTACCGCCCAGTTCCACGACCAGGATGTCCGTGGGCTGTTGCAGGACCCAGTCGACGCGTGAGAGACCGCCGGCCGAGGTGTCGCCGCTGACGCCGGCGTTGACGACCTCGACGTCGTGGCCGGTGTCGCGGAGGAGATCCTCGACCACCGCCGGGAAGGCCTCGGCCTCGGCAAGGCCGAGCCCGGCGGCGAGGCTGTCTCCGAGGACGACGATGCGCACGCCCGCGACCGCCGGCGACGGAGTGGGCGCCGGCGCGGCCGGGGCTGGAGTCTGGGGCGCTCGCGAACACGCTACGGCGAGCAGGATTGCCGCGGCGAGCGAGCGCACAAACGTCGAACGTGAAATGATGCGGGCCATGAACTGATTGTAGCTGTGAGAGGTGAGAGACTGTGAGCGAGTTTTCAGACAACGAGATGGTGCTGTCGCTCGCAGGGGTCGGACGACAGTTGCCCTCCGGCGGCAAGATGTTGACGATTCTCGATGCGATCGACCTCGAGGTGCGGCGGGGCGAGTTCGTCGCCGTGCTCGGACCCTCAGGCAGCGGCAAGTCGACCCTGCTCGCGCTGATGGCGGGTCTCGACCGGCCGAGTTCCGGCGAGGTCCGTGTCAACGGCGAACGCATCGACCACCTCTCCGAGGACCGGTTGGCGGTTCTCCGCCGCCACACCATCGGCTTTGTGTTCCAGTCCTTTCAGCTGCTCGAGAATCTGACCGCGCGGGAAAATGTCATGCTGCCGGCGGAGCTCCTCGGCAGGGCGGATGCATCGCAGCGGGCGGCCGAGCTCCTGTCGGCCGTCGGGCTGTCGGAGCGCGGCCACCACTACCCGTCGCAGCTGTCGGGGGGTGAACAGCAGCGGGTGGCGCTGGCCCGCGCCTTTGCGCCGCGGCCGGCTCTGTTGCTCGCCGACGAGCCCACCGGCAACCTCGACGGCGCCACCGGGCGGGTGGTGCTGGACCTCCTGGTCGCGCTCCGTGCCGACGAGGGCGCGACCCTGGTGCTGGTGACCCACGACCCCGCGGTGGCCGCCCTGGCCGACCGCCGCATCCACCTCCGCGACGGGCGCATCGAGCGCGAGGAAACGGCGTAGGCATGCGTCTGCGGCAGTGGATTGCGCTCGCCGTGCGCGAGTCCCGGGGATCGGCGGGACGGCTGGTGTTCTTCGCGGCCTGTCTGTCGGTCGGCGTGGCCGCGGTGGTGGCGGTGGCCGGTCTGGCGCAGGCGCTCGACAGCGGCATCCAGGGGCGTGCGCGGGAGCTGCTGGCGGCGGACATCGCCGTCTCGAGCCGGCGCCCGATCCCGGATGATGTGGTGGCGGCTGTCGACAACCTCCCAGGGGCACGACGCACCGGTGTGATCGAGCTGCCGAGCGTGGTGTCGCTGCCTGGAACCGACGACGCGTCGGGCGCCCCGGGCCCCTCGATGTTGTGTGAGATCAAGGCGGTCGGGCCGCTCTATCCCTTCTATGGTCAGGTTCTTACCGAGCCTGGGCGGCCGTTGGACGAGCTTCTCGACGCCGACCGCTTGATTGTGGGTCCGGAACTCCTGACCAGGCTCGGCGCTGGGATCGGTGACCGCCTGCGCGTCGGTTCGGCCCTGTTCACCATCAGCGGCACCGTCTCCGCCGAGCCCGACCGGCTCGAGATCGGGCTCACCTTCGGCCCCCGCGTCGTGATGTCTCTCGAGGGCCTCGAGCGGACTGGGCTTCTCGGCCTCGGCAGCCGGGTCGGCTATCGGATGCTGGTCAGGCTCCCCGGTGAGGCAGCGCCGGCGGAGCTGCGAGCCGCGGCCGAGACCATTCGGGCCGCGGTGGCCGACCCGCAATTCGTCGAGGTGGAGACCTCCGCCGAAGCCCAACCTGCGTTGCGCAACGCGCTCGCCAGGGTAGAGCGTTTTCTCGCCCTGGTGGCCCTGCTGTCGTTGCTGATCGGCGGCATCGGGGTGGCGCAGGCGGTCAGGGCGTGGCTCGCCGGGAGGCTCGATGCGATCGCGGTCTTGCGCGCCCTCGGCGTCAGACCGCGTGAGGTCTTCGCCCTCTACCTCGGTCAGACCGCCCTGCTGGCGCTGGTCGGCAGCCTGGCGGGAGCGCTGGTCGGATCGGTCACCGCGCGGTTGGTGCCTGCGTTGCTCGGAGACCTCCTGCCGGTCGAGGTGGCGGTGGGATGGCAGCCGGCGGCGATGCTGCGCGGCGTCGCGCTCGGGGTCGGAGTGGCGGTGCTTTTCGCCCTCAGGCCGCTGGTCGACGTCCTGAGGGTGCCGCCGGTGCGGGTCCTGCGGCGCGACGCCGATCCTCTGCCCGTGAGCCGCCCGGTGGCGGGAACGCTCTTTGCGATCCTCGTGGTGGGAGTGGCGGTGACGGCGACCGCGCAATCGGGGTCGCCGCTGCGCGGCGGGCTGTTCGCGCTCGGGCTGATGGTGGCGACCGCAATCCTCGCGGCCGGCGCGTGGCTGGTGGTGCGGGCGGTCGGCAGGACGCCGCGCGAATTCAGAGCGGTGGCCTTGCGTCACGGTCTGGCGGCGCTCGCCCGCCCCGGCTCGGGGACCCTCGGCGCCGTGGTCGCTCTCGGTCTGGGAGTGCTGACGGTGCTCGGGATGTACCTCGTCCAGGGGCGGATGTCGGCCCAGCTCGAGGCCGACCTGCCGGAGGACGCGCCGACGGTCTTTCTGGTCGACATCCAGCCGGATCAGTGGGACGGTGTTCGCGCCTCGCTGGAGGAAGCCGGCGCCGAGAACCTGGATTCGGTGGAGGTCGTGATGGCCCGCCTGCAGGCCATCAACGGGGTGTCCGTGAACGAGTTGGTGCCGGAGCGTGGCGAGGACACCGGCGACCGGCGGTGGGTCCTGACCCGCGAGCAACGACTGACCTCCCTCGAGACCCTGGCCGACGACAACGTGATCGTCGAGGGCGCCCTGTGGTCGGATGCGGACCGCGCCGAGGTCAGCATCGAACAGGACTTCGCCGCCGATCTCGGGGTCGGGGTCGGTGACACCGTGACCTTCAACATCCAGGGTGTCGCGCTCGAACTGCTGGTCTCGAGCATCCGAACCGTCGAGTGGGAGCGTTTCTCGATCAATTTCTTTCTGGTGGTGGAGCCGGGCGTGCTCGATGCCGCGCCGCGCTACCGGATCGCCGCGGCGCGGCTGACCGAGGCCGCCGAGATGCCGCTCCAGGACCGGCTGGCCGCGACCTTCCCCAACGTCACCATGCTGCGGATCCGCGAGGTGCTCGACAAGGTCGTCGCCGTGCTGCGCCAGTTGGGTTTCGGGGTGCGCCTGCTGGGGGCCTTCACGGTGCTTGCGGGGATCGCCATCCTCGCCGGAGCGGTGAGCGCGGGCGCGGTCCGGCGCGGGCGCCAGGTGGCGCTGTACAAGACCCTGGGCATGACCCGCCTCCAGGTTGTGGCGGTCTTCACCGTGGAGTACGCCCTGGTGGGTCTGGTGGCCGGTGTGCTCGGCACTGTCGGGGGGGTCGTGCTGGCGTGGTTGGTGATCCGTTTCGGCTTCGAGATCGCATGGGCGTGGTCGCCCGGCGTTTACGCCCTGGCTGCCGCGACGACGATTCTGCTGAGCGTGGTCGCCGGCCTGGCCGCCAGCGCCCGCGCCCTCGCCGTGCGTCCGCTTGCCGTCCTCAGGCAGGGTGGGTGATACCAGCCGGCAGCCGAGAAAAATAACGCAAAGACGCAGAGACGCAAAGGCGCAAAGGCCGAGCAGGTTTTCCCGTTTTCGCCACACCGGCGAGGTCCCGGCCGTCACGAGACGGCCGGGGACCTTTGGGCTGAGATACCCATCCAAACGTTCACGTTTGAGTGGGTATCTCAGCCCAAAGGCCTGCGCTGCTGCAGCGCAGGCCTCGCCTCTCGGGTAACCCTGAATGCTCGGGAGCCGCAAGACCATGACTCCAGGCACCCTCCAGCGGGCCCGGCAACCATGCCTTTGCGCCTTTGCGTCTCTGCGCCTTTGCGTTGAGACTCCACTGCGGCTGCGTGAAGGGCGATACAATCGCGGGGTTCGTTGCTGAGCGAGAGGAGCCTTGAGATGTTTTCACGCACGACGTATGAAGAGCGCCGCGCGGTGCTGCAGAGCCGCTTTGACGACGGACTGTTGGTGTTGCCTGGCAACACCGAGAGCCCGATGAACTACGCCGACAACTGCTACCCCTTCCGGCAGGACAGCACCTTCCTCTACTACTTCGGACTCAACCAGCCCGATCTGGCGGCGGTGATCGACGTCGACGAGGGCGCGACCGTCATCTTCGGCGACGAGCTGACCATCGACCACATCGTGTGGATGGGCGATCTCCCCACCGTCGCCGCACGCGCCGAACGGGTCGGTGTCACCGACACCCGGCCGCGGGCGGCGCTCGCCGAGGTCGTGAAGTCTGCCGTGGCCGCGGGCCGAACGGTCCGCTATCTGCCGCCCTACCGGCCCGACAACTCGATTCTGCTCTCGGGCCTGCTCGGCCTCCCTCTCACCGCCCTTGCCGAGAACGCCTCGGTCGAATTCATCCGCGCGGTGATCGACCAGCGGGCGTACAAGACCGAAGAGGAGCTCGTCGAAATCGAAAAGGCCGTCGAGACCTCGGTGGCCATGCACACCGCCGCCATCCGCATGGCGCGGCCGGGGATGCGGGAGTCGGTGATCGCGGCCGAGGTCGAACGCATCGCGGTGGCGGCCGGGGGCAGGATCTCCTTTCCGGTGATCGCCACCATCCACGGCGAGACCCTCCACAACCACGACCACGGCAACACCCTGTCCGAAGGCGACCTCTTCCTGCTCGACTGCGGCGCCGAGACCGCGACGGGCTATGCAGGCGACCTCTCCTCGACCTTCCCGGTGAGCCCTCGTTTCGACGACCGCCAGTTCACCATCTACAAGCTGCAGCTCGCGGCCCAGGAGGCGGCGGTGGCGGCCCTTGCCCCGGGAGTTCCCAACCGCGACGTGCACTTCGCAGCCGCCCGCGTGATCGCCGAGGGCATGAAGGATCTCGGGCTGATGAAGGGCAGCATCGACGATGCCCTCGAAGCCGGGGCGCACGCCATGTTCTTTCCGTGCGGGGTCGGGCACATGATGGGTCTCGACGTCCACGACATGGAGGACCTGGGCGAGGTCTGGGTCGGCTACGACGGCGAGCCCAAGAGCACCCAGTTCGGGCTCAAGTCGCTGCGCCTCGCGCGCACGGCTCGAGCCCGGCTTCGTCCTCACCGTCGAGCCCGGGATCTATTTCATCCCGCAGCTCATGGATCTCTGGCGGTCGCAAAACCACTGTGCCGAGTTCCTCGACTTCGATCGGCTGGACGGCTGGCGCGACTTCGGCGGCATCCGCAACGAGGAGGACTACCTGATCACCGCCGACGGCGCACGCCGTCTCGGGCCGGCCAAACCGATGACCGTCGCCGAGGTGCAGAGTCTGCGGAGCTGAGTCGCACGATCCTCCCGCGGCTTCATAGTAGACTTCCAACAGCAAAAACAGCCGGACACGGAGGGTTTCGAGATGATGCGATCAAGACGGGTGACCGCCGTTGTGGCGTGCGTTGCGATGTTGGCCTGCGCGCTTGTCGCCCGGGCGCAGTCGGTGCAGGGTGAGACGCTGCTTCTGGTGGTCGATGCCTCGGGGTCGATGTGGGGCCAGATCGACGGCGAGAACAAGATCGTCATCGCTCGAAAGGTCCTGGCGCAGCTGGTCGACGGACTGGCCGACGGCACCGAGGTGGGAATGATCGCCTACGGCCACCGCCGCGAGGGCGACTGCGACGACATCGAGACCGTCGTCGCGATGGGACCGCTGGACAGGGATGTCATCAGACAGACCGTCGAGGGGCTCAACCCGAAGGGGAAGACCCCGATCACGAAGTCCCTGCAACAGGCCTTCGACGTGCTTGCGGAATCCGGCCGGACGGCGTCGGTGATTCTGATCAGCGACGGTCTGGAAACCTGCGGCGGCGACCCCTGCGCCGCGGTTCGTGCCGTCCGCGAAGGCGGCGCGGATTTTGTCCTCCACGTCATCGGGTTCGACGTGGCCGGGGAGGATGTGTCCCAGCTCGAGTGTGCGGCCCAGGCCGGCAACGGCCTCTTCTTCTCGGCCGAGAATGCAACCGATCTCTCGGCCGCCCTCGAACAGGCGGTCGCCATGCCGGCCGAGGTGCCGGCGGGCCGCCTGTCGGTCAAGGTGGTCGCCGACGGCGAACTCCAGGACGCCGCGATCCTCGTCACTGCAGCGGAAACGGGGGAGGACATGGGCGGTGGACGCAGCTACGCCCACGAAGGGACCAACCCCAGGTTGATTCCCCTGCCCGACGGGAGGTACGACGTCAAGGTCCAGGCCGTCGGCATCAAGGGCGACATCACGCGGCGCTTGTCGGCTGAGATCCTCGACGGCGAAACGGTGGAGGAGACGATCGACTACTCGACCGGCGAGTTGTCGATCGGCGCCACCCGAAACTCTGAGCTTTCAGATGCGATCTACCGGGTCCTCGTTCCCGCGACCGGCGAGGAGGCCGCGGCCGGGCGCACCTACGCCGTTGCCGGTTCGAACCCGAAACAGGTCCGGCTGACCTCGGGGACCTACGAGGTCGAACTGCGATCGATCGAGATCTCGGGCGATGTGAGGGTGGACCTGGGGTTGGTCGAGGTGCCGCCGGGTGGGCGTGCGGATGTCACGTACAATTTTGAAACGGGAAGTCTCAAGGTCGGGGCCGTCCGCGGCGCCGAGCTTGTCGACGCCACCTTGAACATCGTCGATGTCGCGACCGGGAGGAGCGTCGGTGGGGGCCGAACCTACACCGATCCGAAGTCGAACCCCAAGGCCTTCATCCTGCAGCCGGGCGACTACCGGCTCGAGGTTCGCGAAATCCGGGGCGAGCGGCGGGACGTCGTGGTGTCGGTTGTCAAAGGCGAAGATACGGTTCACATGGTCGAGGTTGCCGGAGGCGGCTGACCCGGGTTTTCACCCCAGACGGACGCGGTAGCGCAGGCGGGCGACGACGAGGATGAGGGTCGCCAGGACGACCAGGGCGAGACCCTCCTGCCACAAGCACTTCGAGACCCGCCCCCTTGAGGAAGACCCCGCGCAGGATGGTGATGTAGTAGCGCAGGGGGATGGCGTAGGTCACCCACTGGAAGATCTGCGGCATGTTCTGGATCGGGAAGACGAAGCCGGAGAGATAGATCTGCGGCAGCATCATGACGAAGGTCGAGATCATCATCGCCTGCTGCTGGGTGCGGGAGACGGTGGAGACGAGCAGCCCGAGCCCGAGACAGCAGACGATGAAGGGGGCGGTCAGGAGGGCCAGGGTCACGAGCGATCCGCGGAGCGGGACCTCGAACCAGAACAGCACGACCATCAGCGCGGTCGAGAACTCGACCACCCCGACCAGCGCGTAGGGCACGAGCTTGCCGAGGATGACCGCACTCGGGGTCAAGGGCGTCACCAGGAGCTGCTCCATGGTCCCGATCTCGGTCTCGCGCACGATCGCCATCGACGACAGCATCATGGTCATGATGAGGATGATCAGCGCGAGCACGCCGGGGACCATGAAGTAGCGGCTCACGAGATCGGGGTTGTAGAGGATCTTCGGCCGCAACTCGAGGGGAGCGCGGGCGCCGTCGCGGGCGGCGGCGTTCTGCAGGACGCCCTGGGCGTAGGCGAGCCCGAGGGTGCCGACCATCGCATCCGAGCCGTCGGCCACCACCTGGACGGTGCCGGTGCGGCCGGCGGCGCGGTCGGCCGAGAGACCGGCGGGGATGGTGACGGCCACCTTCGCATCACCGCTTGCCAGCCATGGATCGAGAGCGTCCTGGGTGTCGACCGCGGCGACCACACGGAAGTAGGTGGAGGCCGTGAAGTCCTCCACCAGATCGCGGCTGGCGGCGGTGCGGTCGAGATCGCAGATGGCAAGCTCAACCCGGCGAACGTCGGTGGTGGCGGCGTAGCCGAGGATGGTCAGCTGCACGATCGGCGCGATGAAGAGAACCGACAGGATCTTGGGGTCCCGCCGCAGCTGCAGCAACTCCTTGACCAGCATGTTCATCAGCAACCGCATCACAGACTCCGGATCATGCGGACGGTCGCGAGAACGAGCACGATGCCCGCATAGATGATGAGGGCGCCGGCCTGCGGCCACCACACCTCGGGGCCGACGCCCTTGAGCACGATCTCGCGCAGCGCGGCGATGTAGTAGCGGGCCGGGACGATGTGGGAGATGATCTGCAGCGCCCGCGGCATCGAGGAGATGGGAAAGATGAAACCCGACAGCAGCAGGGTCGGCAGCATGGACGACAACAGACCGAGTTGAAACGCCAGCTGCTGGTTGTCGGCGAGCGTCGAGATGAAGGTGCCCCATCCGAGCCCGCCGGCCAGGAACAGGAGGGTGACCACCGCCAGCCAGAAAAGCGACCCGCGGACGGGAACGTCGAAGAGGGCCCACGCCAGAAAGAGCGACCCGGCGGCCGACACCGAGGCCACCAGCAGGTAGGGCAGGGTCTTGCCCAACAACAGCTCGATGGCCCGGATCGGGGTGGCGCGCAGCGACTCCATGGTGCCGCGCTCCTTCTCACGCACCACCGCGAGGGCGGTGGCGATGACCGACGACACCATGAGGATGAAGGCGAGCAGGCCCGGCACCAGGAAGATCGAGGACTTGAGGTCGGGGTTGTACCAGACCAGCGGCGCCGCTTCGTACGGCGGCCGGACGTCGATCCGGTACACCGCGCCGGTCTGCGACGCGACGATCTGGCGGGCGTAGCCGAGGACGGTGTTGGCCATCTGCGAGTCGGAGCCGTCGAGGACGAAGAGCATCGAGACGGGCCGCCGCGCCGCGATCTCGGAGGCGAAGTCGGGGGGGAGCACCAGTGCGGCCTGGACGGCCTCCGTGGCGAAGAGTTCGTCGAGCGGCCGGACTTCGTCGAGAACCGCCTTCTGGACGAAGAACCCGCTCTTCAAAAAAGCCTCCACGAGAGTGCGTGAGGCCTGGGTGCGGCTCTGATCCACGACCGCGAGCCGGATATCGGTGACATCGAAGCTGAGGGCGTAGCCGTAGATCATCAGGAGGATGACCGGCATCGCGAGCAGGGCGATGGCCGTGCGCCAGTCGCGTTTGAGCTGGAGGAGCTCCTTGACCGCGGTGGCGAGGATGCGCCGGATCACTGGTGGCGACGCTCCTCGGCGTCGCGGATCGAGCGGATGAAGACGTCCTCCAGCGATGGCTCGACCGGCCGCACGGTCACCGGAGCGAAGCTTCCGGATTGGAGGTGGCGCTCGATTGCCTGGGCGACCTCCGGTTGAGCGACCACGGCGTGGAGGTGGCTGCCGAACAGCGCCGCGTCGAGCACGCCGGGCAGGTCCTCGAGGTGCTCGAGGGCGCGGGCGGCGTCGCGGCACTCGACCTCGAGCACCGAGCCGGAGGCGAAGACCGTCTTGAGCCGGGGGATGGTGTCGAGCGCGAGGAGTTTCCCGGCGTGCATCAGAGCCACCCGGTGGCAGCGTTCGGCCTCGTCCATGTAGTGGGTTGTCACGAAGACGGTGACGCCTTCCGCCGAGAGGTCGTCGATGAGGTCCCAGAACGAGCGGCGGGCCTCGGGGTCCACACCGCCCGTCGGTTCGTCGAGAAAGACCACCGATGGCCGGTGGAGCAGCGCGCACGACAGAGCGAGGCGCTGGCGAAATCCGCCGGGGAGGTCGTTGACCAGCGCGTTGCGCCGCAAGCCGAGCCCGGTCACATCCAGCGCCCAATCGCGGCGTTCTTCGAATTTCCGGCCCCACAGCCGGTAGGTTCCGGCCCAGAAGCGGAGGTTCTCGTCCACCGTGAGATCGCCGTAGAGGGAGAATTTCTGCGACATGTAGCCGATGCGGGTCTTGATCTGAGCGGCCTGGGTGGCGATGTCGAAACCGGCCACGGTGCCGCTGCCCGCACTCGGCTTGAGGAGGCCGCACAACATGCGGATGACCGTCGTCTTGCCGGCGCCGTTCGACCCGAGGAAACCGAAGATCTCGCCCGGCGCGACCTCGAAGGACACGCGGTCGACCGCCACGAACTCGCCGAAGACGCGGGTCAGATCGGTTGCGGAGACCATGATCTCCGGCGCCCGTGCCGCCGCAGCGATTGGTCTGGTCACCGGCCGATGGCCCTGTGCAGGGTGGCATCCGCCAGCCACGCAGCGACCCGGGTCCTGACCTGTGCGGCCTCGGCGGCGGTCAGATCGGCCTGGGCGTCGAGCAGTTCGGACAGCAGCGCGAGCCCGGCGGCGTAGCGTTCGCCGGACGCTTCTTCCCAGGCGGCTGCGGCGGAGGCGGAGGCGTCGGCCGCGCCGACCGCCTCGAGCGCCGACTCGAGTTCGAGCCGGGTCGTTTCCACCTCGAGCCGGATCGTCCGCTCCATTTCGCCGCGGTCCTGCTGCAGGGCCCGCTGTTCGGCCTCGACGCCGGCGGCGCGGGCCTTCGTCTGGCTGCCGTCGAAGACCTTCCAGCTCGCAACCACCCCGACCCGCCACGAATCGTTGGCCTCGTCGACAAGGGGGAAATAACGCTGATTGGGCCGCGCGACGACGTACTGGCCGGTCGCGCCGACCGCCGGCAGGCGGGCGGCGTCGACAGCCCTTGCCCGCGCGCCGAGCCCTGCGATCCGCGCGTCGGTCATCTTGAGTTCGGGCCGACGTTCGAGTGCCTGCTGCTGGAGGCCGGTCAGGGCAGCAGGGTGGTCGGGGACCCGATCGGTCGCGGCGTCCGCCAGCGTGACCGCCGCCCCGTCGTTGATGCCGAGCAGCGAGCGAAGCCGTGCCAGCGTCTTTTCGGCCTCGTTGCGGGTCCGGATCACCTCGACCTCGGCGGCTGCGACCCGCGCCTCGGCGGCGAAGACGTCGGCATTGACCGCCATCCCGGCCTCGCGCAGGGCGCGAGCGTCGTCGAGCAGGCGGCGGGATCGTTTGAGCTGGGCTTCGGCGACCGCGACCCCGGCGGACGCACCCACCGCACTCCAGTAACGAATCCGGGCGGCGTAGCCGAGCTCGAGAGCGGTGAGCGACTGCGACCAGGTGGCGGCGGACTCGTCCATCCGCGCCGCGTCGCGGTAGGCTGTGATCGCGCCGCCGGTGTAGATGGGTTGGGAGAGGGTCAGGTCGGCGCTGTAGGTGTTCTCGATGTTCGGGTAGAGCACCAGCGGCGGCTGCCCCGGCTGGTCCGAGGGCACGGCGAATTCGGGCACCCCGTTCTGGCGGGCGACGGCGGCGTTGACGCTGATGACCGGAAGCCGGGCGCCGTCGGCCGCCTTGATGCCGTACTCAGCGGCGACGAGGCGATCCGCCGCCGCAGCGGTCAGGGTCGAGGCCTCGATCGCCAGACGGGCGGCCTCGTCGGCGTTGAGGATCGTCTGGCCGCGGACCGGCGGTGCGGCCGCCCCGAGTGCAAGGGCGAGAACCAAAGTGATGGAGAGTCGTCCAGCGTTCATGGTGCCTCCGTCGACGTGGGCTGGTTTGATGAACGGGTGAGGTAGAGAAAGGCATCCTCGAGACCGGCGGGGATTTCGCGGGCGGACTCGATCGGGACATCCTGGGCGCCGAGAATTCTGCGGATGGTGCGGATCGGGTCAGCGACGTCCCCGTCGAGGTGGGCGTGGAGGGTCGTGCCGAAGACGCTGACATCGACGACTTCGTCGTCGGCCGAGAGCGCGTCGGCGGCGGCGGCGCGTTGAGTCGCCACGACTTCGACGACGGTGCCCGGCATCAGAGAGGGGATCTCCCTCGGGCGCGCGTCGGCCAGGATCGCGCCCTCGTGCATCAGCAGGACCCGGGTGCACCGTTCGGCCTCGTCGAGATAAGGGGTGGCCACCAACAGGGTCAGACCGGCGCTCACCAGATCCGCGAGCAGGCGCCAGAACTCCCGCCGGGTGACGGGGTCGACGCCGGTCGTGGGCTCGTCGAGCAGCAGGACGCGGGGTGAATGGATCAGGGTGCAGGCCAGGGCGAGCTTCTGTTTCATGCCGCCGGAGAGGCGATCGGCCTGGCGGTTGTGGAAGGGCGCGAGACCGACCAGCTCGAGCAGCTCGCTGCGCCGAGTGCGCCATTCGGGGACGCCGTACATCAAAGCGAAGAACTGGATGTTCTCGTCCACGGTGAGGTCGCCATAGAGGGCAAATCTCTGGGCGAGGTATCCGAGCCGGGTGTGGAGGGCCCGCCGCGCCTGCCAGCAATCCTCGCCGAAAGCCGTCGCGGATCCCTCGTCCGACCTCAGGAGCCCGCCGAGAACGCGCAGACTCGAGGTCTTGCCGGCGCCGTCGGGGCCGATCAGACCCACCACCTCACCCTCGCCGACGGCAAAGGATACGCCGCGGACGGCCTCGACGCCGTCGTAGCGGACGACGAGGTCACGGGCTTCGAGCAGAGGAGAGGAGGTCACACCGAACCTCAGTTGAAAAGCGCGTCGGCCGGCATCCCGGGTTTGAAGATCCCCTCGTCGTTTTTCAGCTCGATCTTGACGCGGAAGACCAGCTTGGCGCGTTCGTCGGGGGTCTGGACGTTTTTCGGTGTGAATTCGGCGACCGGCGAGATGAAGGAGACCGTGCCCTCGAACGTGCGGTCGCTGCCGTCGACGGTGACGACCGCCGTCCGGCCGAGTGTCACCTGCGACAGGTTGGGCTCGTCGATCCACACCGTCAACCACGGCCGGGCGAGGTCGGTGAGGACGGCGATGGTGGCTCCGGGAGACACCACCTCGCCGGGCTCTGCGACCCTGGTGGTGACGACGCCGTCGATCGGCGCGAGAACCGTGGCGTCGACGATCTTCTGCTCGGCCGCAGCGACCGCCGCCTCGGCCGCTGCGCGCTGCGCGCGCGCCGCTTCGATCTCCTGCCGGCGGGGGCCGGCGACGAGCTTGTCGACCTGCGAGCGGGCGGCGGCGACGGCGCGTTCGGCAATCTCCTCGCGGGTCTCGGCATCGTCCCTTGATTTCTCGGTGGCGGTGCCCCGTTCGGCCAAACCGGACAACCGATCGAGATCGCGGCGCGCGGCGTCGAGTTCGGCCTGGGCCTGGGCGAGTTGGTCTTCGGCCCGCCGCAGGTCCTCGGCGCGGGTTCCCGCGATGAGGAGCCGCAGTTGGGCGTCGGCGGCCTCGGCGGTGGCGCGTGCCTGGGCGAGCAGGTGTTCGGCGTCGGTGGTCTCGAGCCTCGCCACCACGACACGCCGGCTCGAGCACGTCGCCCTCTTCGAACGGCGCCTCGAGCAGGCGGCCGCCGACGGTGGCGGCGAGCCGGATATCGGTGGCCTCGATGTGACCCGAGGCGCGGACGGCCCCGTTGTCGGTCGCGTCACGGCACGCGACGGCGAGGACGGTTGCGGCAAGAACGGCAACGACGTTGAATCGTTTCATGTTTCTTCTCCAGTTCGGGGCGCGGCGATTCCGTTCAGCAGGAGATCGGTGAGGAAGGGGGCGACCTCGGTGTCGTCATCGGGGATCTGCATGTCAGGTCCGATTTCGGCCGCCCGGCTGCGCAGGGGTGCGACGGCGTTCAGAATCAGCGAGGCGCCGATCATCGTGAGGTGGGTCAAGACCGGTTGGGTAGCCCGAAACTCGCCGCTGCGGACGCCGTCGGCCAGCAGAAGGCGTACCGTCCCCAGAATTCGCACCATCCGCTCGAGGACCTCCGGCTGCAGGTTGTTGCCCGCCGAGGCGAATTCGCGGAGGACGATCCGGGGGTGGTCGGGGTAAGTCTGCAGGGTCCGCGTGACCGTTGCGATCACGGCGGCGAGTCGATCGCGCGCCGTTCCCTCCGGCGCGGTCGCGTCAGCGAGCGCCGCCTCGATGCGGTCGAAGTTGCGCATCAGCACGGCTGTGTAGAGGGCCTGTTTGTTGCCGACGTGGTAGTAGAGGAGGGCCTTGTTGACCCCCGCCCGGCGGGCAATCTCGTCGACCCGCGCGCCGGCGAACCCGTCGGCCGCGAAAGCCGACGACGCGGCGTCGAGAATCCGTTGGCGGGTCGTGAGCTCGGGTTGGTGGGTGTCTTCCATGACCTGAAATCCGGGGTTGAATGTTTGGTTTAACTAACCAGTTAGTAACTTAGGTCGCCAATCGCCGCCTGTCAACCCCGATCGAAGGATTCGGCAGGAGGCCGCGATCAGCTCTTCGGTTCGGCCTTCCGCCGCTCCCGCTCCGCCTCGGCAACCGCCATCCGCACCTTGATCAGGGTGTCGGGCGTCACCGAGATCGAGCTGATGCCGCAGTCGACCAGGAACGGCGGCACCTCGTCGGGATAGTCCGACGGCGCCTGGCCGCAGATCCCGATCTCGAGACCTCGGCGCCGAAAGGCCTCGACGCCCTGGCGGATCATGACCTTGGCGGCGGGCGACCTGGCGTCGACCGGGTGGCTGTAGTTCTCGAGGTCGTCTCGGGAGACCGCGTACACCGTCTGCACCAGGTCGTTGGAACCGATGGAGCCCCCCGTCAACTGCATCTCGTCGATGAAGCGCTCCGCCTCGAGCACGTTGGAGGGCAGCTCGACCATCAGAAAGAGCGGCACCCCGGCCTGGGGCGACAGACCGCGCTGGTCGAGGAGCTGCACGACCTCGCGCCCCTCCTCGGGGGTGCGGCAGAAGGGGATCATGATCTGCAGGTTGTCGAGACCGATGTGTTGGCGGACCAGGCGGATGGCGTCGCACTCCATGTCAAAGGCCGGCAGGAAGGCGGGGTCGATGTAACGCGACGCACCCCGCCAGGCGATCATCGGGTTTTCCTCCTCGGGCTCGAACAGGCGGCCGCCGAGGAGGTCGCGGTACTCGTTTGATTTGAGGTCGGAGAGCCGGACCAGCACCGGCCGCGGGTGGAAGGCGGCACAGATCAGCGCGATGCCGTACATCAGCTGGTCGACGAAGAACTGCCGGCGGTCGGCGTAGCTGGCGGTGCGGCGTTCGATGGCAAAGAGGAGCGATCGGGTCTCCTCCGGGCCTTCGCGTTCGAGCTGCTCGCGGTATGGGATCAGTTCCTCGGCCAGGCCCTTGCCGGTGGCAAAGGCCGTGAGCTCGTCGTAGAAGAGAAGAGCCAGCGGGTGGATCCCCACCTGGGCGGTGAGGATGAACTCGAGCCGCGCCAGACCGACCCCGTCGCTCGGCAACAGCGCCTCCTGGAGGGCGCGCTCCGGAAAACCGACGTTGAGCTTGACCAGGGTCTCGGGGCCGTTGGACTCGTCCACCTCGATGCGTTCGATCTCGAAGGGGTGGATGCCCTCATAGACGACCCCCATGTCGCCCTCGGCGCACGAACCGGTGACCTCCATCAGATTGGTGACGATTCTCGTCGCATCCTGGCAGCCGACAATGGCCGGGATCCCGAACTCGCGGGCGACGATCGCCGCGTGGGAGGTGCGGCCGCCCTTTTCGGTGATGATGAGCGACGCCTCCCGCATCATCGGCTCCCAGTCAGGGGTGGTCATCTCGGTCACCAGCACGTCGCCGGAATCGAAGACCCGGTCGGCAGTCGGGATCTTCTCGAGCGACGCGCCGTCGCGCAGGGTCTTTCTGAGCTCCCGTTTGCGCACGATGACCTCGTCGTAGTTGGGGTAGACCCGAGCGCGGCCTGAACCGATTCGAGTTCCAACGGCGTGCCCCTGCGCTACAACCTTGCCGTCCGCTTTGAGCCGTTCCAAGAGATCGGGAGCCATCGAATAGGTCTCGAGCGCCGCCTTGCGCTGACTTCCGGAGTGCACCGTTTCCGGCCGCGCCTGCACCACGTAAAGATCGCCGGTGTAACCGTCCTTGGCCCACTCGATGTCCATCGGCCGTCCGTAGTGCTCCTCGATGATGAGCGCCATGCGGCCGAGCTCCAAGACTTCGACTTCTGCCAGCGACCACTGCCGCCGCCACGCGGCCTGGACATCGACGCTTTCGGTCGACGTTCCTCCCTGCATGGAGTAGACGAGCTTGCGGTCCTTGGCGCCCAGGTAGCGGTGGACAACCGCCGGCCGGCCGCGCCGGAGCCCTTCCTTCCAGAGCATGAAGGTGTCTGGAGAGACCGTTCCCTGCACCACCATCTCGCCGAGCCCGAAGGCGGAACTGACGTGGATCACGTTGCGGTTGCCCGAGTCCGGGTCGAGGGTGAAGATGACGCCGGAGCTCGCGATGTCGGAACGGACCATCTTCATCACCACCACGCCGAGGGCCCCTTCGAGGGGGTCCATCCCCCTTTCGAGCTGGTAGCTCACGGCACGTTCGGTGAAAGCGCTGGCCGCGCACTCCTTCCAGGCTTTTGCGATGGCCTCCGACCCGCGGATGTTGAGGAAGGACTCGTACTGCCCGGCGAAGGACGCGGCGTCGGAGTCCTCGGCCACCGCAGACGAGCGGACGGCGGCATCGACCTCGCAGTCGAACTCGCGCGACAGTCGGCTGTAGGCCGACTGGAGATCGTCGAGGATCGGTTGCGGGATGGGAGCGGCGAGGACCAGGGACCGCGCCAGAGCGGTCCGTCCGTGCATCTCGAGCTGGTCGTCGGCGGGCGCGTCCTCGAAGACAACCCGCAAGGCATCGGCCAGGGTCGACGAACTCGCGGCCCGGAGCTTGAGGGTGTGGAGCTGGTCGTCGACCTCGATGGAGTCCCAACAGCCCTTCGGCGCCGCGGCCGCCACGAACTCGCGATGGGCCCTGGTGGTGGTCGCGAAGCCGTTGGGAACGCGCACCCCCTTGGGCACGAGCTGCCGGTACATTTCGCCGAGCGACGCTGCCTTGCCGCCGACCAAATGGGTGTCGGCGCTGCCGACCTCCTCGAACCAGAGGACCCGGCGGGCGCCAATCTCCGGTCGAATCACATCAGCATTCCTGGTTGCCGGATCCTCGTGATCGTGAACTGCCATCGCCGCCTCCATGGCCCGACAACCGGGTCCTCGGGGGACCCGGTGAGGTTGTGGACGTCGGTTGGATGTGGGGAGCCTCGCCCGTCGCACAGATTCGGCTGTGCGATCTGGCACCGGATCCTCGCCGAGGCGTTCATCACCTCGGCGAGGTCGCGTGGTCCGGTTGTCGTTCGAGGCTCACTGTAGGGTCAGTGTACCACCCGGCGTTCTCACCATGCGGACGACAGTGCGGAGACGGAGACAGTGACAGGCACGGATTCCGCGCTTTCCCGCGACTCCCCCCTGCTCCCTTTCTCCTCTGCTCCCTTTCTCCTCTGCTCCTCCGCTCGTCTGCTCAGGAAAACCGTCAGTGCACGTGGACCAGAGGCTGTACGTGCAGGCTGTTCCCGGCCGCGGCGCTGAAGGCGCCGAGCGAAAAGGTCAGCAGCATGTCGTAGTCGAGCGCGACGATGCCCGTCCGGCCGTCCCCCGAAAGCGCCTCGGTGCCGGGCCGGTTCTCGAACCAGCGCGCCCAGTCGTCGGTGCCCGGGTCGTACATCAGGAACTGGGTGCCGTCCTCGGGGAAGACCTTGTTGGGCGACGGATAGAGGTTCTCGGTGAACGGGAACTGGGCCGCCGAGTGACAGCTGAGGCACGAAGACGCCGCGAACTCCTTCTTTCCCTGGGTGCGGACGCCGCTCACCGTGACGACGTTGTGCCTGGTCGCGACGTCCATCGGACCCGCGAGCCGGCCGCCCCAGCCCAGGGTCTGACGGGTGTAGGCGGGCGCATCCGGGTTGACCCAGGTCTCGAGCAGGGGGCCGTTCGGGTTGGTGCCGGACGGAGTATCGGCGAACTGGGGGTCGTTGCCCCACATCGCACCGACCGGGACCGCCTTGTCCCACACGGTGGCGCCGTTGGCGGTCGCGTCATAGGCGAACGCCATGTAGACCCACCCGGTCTCCGGCGAGGCGACGGAATCCTTGATCTTGACCGCCATCTGCGAGAAGTAGACCGGCACGACCCCCGGTTTGACGGGATTGTTCTTGGGATCCTGGATCATCGCCACCGTCGGCCGGTAAACGTACGAGACGGCCGAGCCCTCGAGCGGCGGCCATTGGTCGGGTGTGAGCGTTGCCGATTCGACCTTGAAGACGATCGACCCCTCGGGGAACTGAGGATTGCTCAGATCCGGCTCGTACGGGTCCTTCCAGATTCTGCCCAACATCGCGGCGGCCACGTCGTTGTAATAGATGACCGCGTGATTCTGGAACGGGACCGCCGGCATCGGATCGTCGAAGGTGTAGGGCAGCAGAATCTGCCCGGTGTAGGAGGCGAGCAGCGCCTCGCGCCCTGAGTTCGGATCGATCGACCCATCGGGAAGCCGTGAGCCCTGCGCGGACCACATCATGTCGAACCAGCCGGCCTTCTCCGGCGACCAGTGCAGCGGATCATCGACCACGCCGCTCAGATCGGCGGAGACGAATGCCTTGAGCCGCAGCATGTAGTCGAGAGCATTGCTGCTGTTGATCCTGCCGCCGTCCGCCCCGGGTGTCCACGTGGACGGCACCGGGTTGGCGGGGTAGGCGTAGTTTGCGGTGCGGAACCCGCCGCTCCACTCGTCAGCTGTCGGGTAGATCGAATTGTTGGAGTCGAGCGGGTTCGGGCCCTGGGCCGCACCCGCTGCGGCGACGAGGGCGAAGGACATCGCGACGACGAAACAACGCAGGTGAAAATGAGTTCGAGTGCGCAGGTCGGACAGAATGTTCGCTTTCATGGTGGCTCTCCCGGCTTGTTTTAAGACTGAATCTCGTTTGAGACCATACCATTCTCCAGGGCATCTGCAAAGGCCGAGGCGCCCCACCGGCGGTAGAGCGCGCAGGCCGCCTCGAGGTGGGAGGCGGCTGCCGTCGGGTCGAGATCGCCCAGAGCCCTCGCCGCCAGTTGGTGGGCGAGAGCCTCGATGTGCTGGTAACCGTGGTCAGCCGCCGCTCGTCGCGCCTCGAGGTAGAGGTCCACGGCGCGAACCGGATCGCCGGCAAGCCTGGCGAGCTCCCCCGCGACCAGGCGTTCCTTGTGCAGGAAGTTGTGCGGGTTCTGGGCCGCCCATTTCTGCAGTCGGCGGTGGAGCTTGCGGACCGTCCGCAGGTTGGAGCGCTGATGGGGAGCAGTTTCAAATCGACAGGATGCCGCCAGAATGAGGGCCTCGTAAAAGCGGTGCTCGGCGCTGTGGAGCATCCCGGCCGAGTCCTTGAGGTAGGGTTGGGCCTTCCGCAGCGTGGCGATCGCGAAGTCGAGGTCGCCCCACAGATAGAGGGTCTGCATCTTGACAATGAAATAGTAGTGGGCGAAGTGCCGGGACCCGAAGCCTTCTAGACTCTCGACGTACCTCTCCTCGTCAAAGCTGTCGTCGCTGAAATCGCAGCGGCTCCGCGTCGCACCCTGCAGGTTGCGAACGGCCTGCCGGACGGCGGTCACCGCTCCGGCCGGTTCGGAAAGACCGACGCGGTCGAGCAGTTCGAGGTACTCGTCCGACCCTTCCAGGATCCGCGCCATCGGCACGCCGCGCATGAAGTAGCTGAGCGTCGTGGCGCACGACGCGCACCCGGTGTGGAAGAGGTCGCCGGTGTCGAGACCGGTGGTGTAGGCCGTTCGCCACAGGTCCTCGGCCTCGGTGGCGGGCCGCAACCACGAGGTGCCGAAGTAGCCGACGACAAAGTGGACTTCGGCCTTCTGGCTCTGGTTCTCGTACAACTCGACGAGGTCGAGCGAAAGACGTCCGAACTCGTACCCGCGCCGGTGGTTGCCGAGGATTCCGCCGAGGAAGATGCAGCCGAAGACCATGTAGCCGATCGCGCTGTCGGCGGTGTTGCCGTGTTTCAGACACAGGTTCACCATTCTCGCGTTGATCGCAACGCAGAGCTCCGGGCGCACCTGGAAGGCGGCCTTGGCAACCGCGCCGATCAGACGGACCGCGCCGGCGAGGCGGTTGTCTTCCATTGCCGGCAGGTCGAGAATGTCGGCGACCGCCCGCCGGCCGAGACGGATTTTTGCCCCCACCAGATCGACGACAAAGGACGGAGGATGGAACTTCGCCGGCAGCCGGATGCCGTACAGCGAGGCGCCTTCGCGCCCGGCCCGGTAGGCCTCATCGAATCTCGCGAGATCGGTGTAGAAGTGAATGAGACGTTCGAGGATCTCCGCCTTGGCCGAGGTCTCGACGGCAAATGAGAGGGCGCGCTGGTAGAAGTCTTCGGCACGGCCGAATGCCAGGGCCTCGACCGCCTGGTCGGCGGCCACGACGTAGAACCCGCCTGCCCGCACCAGATCGCCGGCACCTTCGAGGTGCGCGGCGAGCAGTTCGGGTTGGGCGGTTCCGTCCCTCTCCAACGCGGCTGCCAAAACGGCGTGATGGCCGGCGATGACCGACTGAGGAAGACGGGCCACGATGCTCTCGCGAATGCGGTCGTGATAGCACTCGATCTCGTCGTCGAGGCCCGGCCCGGTGGTTCGCACCAAGCGCTCGGAGCGCAGGGCCGCGACCATTTCCGGCGGCAGCGCCCGGAGTTGAGCGACCTCCTGGACGTGGCGCAGAGGAAGCGGCCGGCTCGCCACCGCCACCACCTCGAGCAAACGGCGCGGTTGTTCGGGGAGACGCTGGATGCGGATCCACAGGATCTCGTCGAGGTGCACCTTGCCGGCCTCGAAGAAATCCATGCCCGCCTGCAGGTGCTGCACCAATTCGTAGATGAAGAGCGCGCTGCCGCCGGACTCCTCCACGACCCAATCGACCTTCGTTTCAACATCGGGCGAGTCGGCGCCGAGGAGAGTCTGCGCGAGATCCCTGGCCTCGTCGGTGGTCAGGGCTTCCACGACCAGGGTCTCCTCGATCACCTTCGAGCCGTCGCCGGCGAGGTTTTCGAGCGCGCGCAGACAGGGGCTCACCCCGACGTACTCGGTGCGATAGCTGAAGAGCATCAACAGCTGAGGGGGCGCATCTGAAACCAGGATCTCTCTGAGGAGGGCCGCACTGTCGAGATCTCCCCACTGCAGGTCGTCGATAAAGAGCACCAGCGGGTGGTTCTCACCGATCCGGGTCAGGATTTCGCGCAGCGCACCGAAGGCCTGAAGGCGGAGCTCCTCGAGATTGTTGGTACCTTCGTGTGCCGCAACCATGTCGGCGACGCGGTCGATGCGGCGCAGTGCGGGAAAGACCCGCGCCAGGGCGACCACGTGACCCGGCATCAATTGTGCGATCTCTTCCGGCGGCAGGCCGAGCAGGTACCGGGTCAGCGCATCGACCAGGCTGTCCACGGCCTTGTAGGGCATCGACTCCTGCTCGTAGCAGCGTCCGACGAGTACGACCGGTTCCATGCGAGTGGCCAGGTCCTCGAGAAAATGCTGAATCAGGGCGGACTTGCCCGCACCGGAGCGGCCGTGAACCCGGCACACGCCGATCTGCCCCTTGGTGGCCTCCTCGAAGCAGCGCCTCAGAGTCTCGAGGTGGGTTGTTCTGCCGATAAACGGCAAGGCGGACGTTGCGGCGGACGCGGTTTGAGCTGCCTCGGCCGGAGCCCGGTCGCCGCTGAGCCGCGCAACCACCTCCGCGCCGGTGGGACGCCGACCGGAGTCCCTCGAAAGGAGATCCATACACAACGAGGCGAGGTCGTCGGGGACCCCGGGGACCAGGTCCTGGGGCGGCGGAGGATCATGGACCTGCTTGTTTCGCAGCACCTCGATCGACCGCCCCATGATCGGCAGCCGGCCCGTCAGGACCTCGTAGAGCATGACCCCGACTGCGTACCAATCGCTGGCCGTCGTCAACGCCTGAGCGGCAGCCTGTTCGGGTGCCATGTAGAGGACCGAGCCTGTGATGCGGCCCGAAGTGTGGCTGCTGACCCTGCTACCCGAAGGACTCGCCGCCGAGCCGGACCTGCCCTGCGCCGGCTGAGCCCCGGCCCCGAGTTCCTGGACCAGACCGAAATCGAGGAGAACGACCGTGCCGTCTTTGCGGACCATCACGTTGGCCGGTTTGAGATCGCGGTGGAGAATGTGGTTTTCGTGGAGGGCGATGACCCCGAGAGCCAGCTGTCTGAAGACCTCGGCGATCCGGGACCGGTCGAGCCCCTCTGCAGAAGCCCCCGGGGCAGGCCCTCCTCTGGAATACTCGCCGTCTCCCGAGCGCGAGTTGGACCACGACGAATCTTCCATCGGAGCGTCGATGGTCTCGTCCTCCGCGATGCCGGAGTCCTGGAAAGGTCCCGATCCTGGAGTGCCGTTTTCGGTCGCGGCCGGCGCTTCGTCGGGCCTCAGAAAGGTCTTGAGATCAACCGCGTCCTGCAGCAGTTCCATGGTGAAAAACCACTGCTCGCCGTCCGAGATGAACTCGTACAAAGGCACCAGGTTGGGGTGGACGGTGCGGGCCAGCGACCGGAATTCCTGTTTGAAGAGGAAGATCGTCTCGGGGCTGGCCTCGCGCAGGGTCTTGAGCGCCACCAGGCTCTCGCGTTCCCGGTCGTAGGCCTCGTAGACCACACCCATGCCACCGGCCCCGATCCGGCGCAGAATGCCGAATCTTTCCGTGCCCTGAAAATCCGCCCGCTCGTCAGCGCCCATGGCGCCCTGCGGAACCGTCGATTGTGCGCCTTCGCGCGGCATGATGTTGGGTTTTCAGAGGTGCCACTGGGGAGAGAATATCAGACTCAGCGATCCGGTCTCAATTCAAGGGGCGGAAAAAGCCGCACTCGTCCACGCTCTCGAAAGTGACATCGATGTTCGTGATGGGTCTTCCCGACTCCCTGGGTCGAGATCGTTCCGACAGGGCCGCTTCGGCCTCAGGGCTCGTCGGAGACCTTGATGATCAGCTTGCCGTTGTTGGAGCCATCGAAGAGCCGGTTGATGTTCTGAGGTGCGGTCTCGAGCCCGTCGTAGACGTCGACCCGGTATTTCAGCCGGCCCTCGCCGTACCACTCGCTGAGCCTGGCGATGGCCTCGCCGGCGCGGTCGAGGTAGTCGATGACGATGAAGCCCTCGACCCTCGCGCGGCGGATCAGGACCATCGGGAATGCCGAGGGGCCGGGGACTTTCTCGGCGGCGTTGTAGCCGGAGATCAGACCGCAGACGGCGACCCGGGCATAGTTGTTGATCCACATCAGCTCGGCGTCCAGGATCTCGCCGCCGACGTTTTCGAAAATCACGTCGATGCCGTCCGGACAGTGTTTGTGGAGCTTCCTCGCGACGTTTTCGGTCTTGTAGTTGATCGCGGCGTCGAAGCCGAGGTCGTCGGTGAGCCAGGTACATTTTTCGTCTGTGCCGGCGATACCCACCACCCGGCAGCCCACGATCTTGCCGATCTGCCCGACAATCGAGCCCACCGCCCCGGCGGCGCCCGAGACGACCAGCGTCTCTCCGGCCTTCGGTTTGCCGACATCGAGGAGACCGAAATAGGCCGTCAGACCGACCATGCCGAACAAACCGAGGAAGGCGGTCAACGGGAGCGGGCCGGGATCGATGACCCGTTGGTCGCTGCCATCCGAGATGGCGAAGTCCTGCCAGCCGATGGTCCCCGAGACGATGTCGCCAACTGAAAAGCGCTCGTTCCGCGACTCCTCTACCACGCCAATGGTGAGCCCGCGCATGACGTCGCCGAGTGCTACGGGTTCCACATAGGATGGTCCTTCCCGGATCCATCCGCGGTTTGCGGGGTCGAGCGAGAGGTAGATGTTGCGCACCAGGACCTCTCCGTCGGCGAGCGCGCGGACGGGTTCCTCCACCCACTCGAAATCGCTGTTCTTGATCAGACCCTCGGGTCTCGCGGCCAGACGCCACTGGCGGTTGATGCGATCGGTCATTGGCAGCTCCCCTTCGGTTAGTATTGCCTCGTGAGATACGAGGGTACAGTGTACCGTCCGCCGTCCGAGGCCGGGTCATTGATCATCCAGGCGACCATCGGCTGCCCCCACAACCGCTGCGCCTTCTGTTCGATGTACTCCGACAAGAAGTTCAAAAAGCGGCCTCTCGAGGAGATCCTCGAAGACCTCGACATGGCCCTTGAGACGTATGGCCCGGGGGTGAGAACCCTCTTTTTGGCCGACGGAAATTCAGCGGCCCTGCCCACCGACACCCTGATTTCCATCGGTGAGGCGGCCCGCGATCGTTTCCCCGACCTCGAGCGAATCACGGTCTACGGTTCGGCCAAGTTCCTGGTGGCGAAGAGCCGCGAGGAGTGGCGGGAGATCGGCGGCGCCGGTATCACCCGCATCCACTCGGGGCTCGAGTCCGGCGACCCCGTGACCCTCGAGCAGATCCACAAAGGCGTGGACCCGGAGGACGCGGTCAAGGCCTTCAACCACGTGATGGCTGCCGACATCGAATTATCGGTCTACCTGATGGTGGGTGTGGCCGGGCTCGAACGCTGGCGAGAACATGCCGAAGGCAGCGCCGCCGTGCTCAACCGGGCGAGCCCGGATTTCATCCGGCTGCGCACCTTTGTCCCGAGACCGGGCACCGAGTGGTGCGAGCGTTGGCAACGCGGCGACCTGACGCTGCTCGATGCCCACCAGGCCCTCGAGGAGACCCGGTTGCTGGTGGAACGGCTCCACGGACCGACCGTGCTGCTCTCGGACCACATCACCAACTTCCTCGACGTCAACGGCCGCATCCCGGAGGACAAGCCGATGATGTTGGACGCCATCGACGACGCCCTCGAGTGGACGTTGGAGAGCTTCAGACCGCCGACCGAGCGGCTCATCCATCTCGGGTTGTAGTTCCTCCGGGTTCTGGAGGAGTCTTCCCTTCGGCGCTATAAATTGGTGCGCCTACATCGCGTCGATGACGGCGTTGAAGGTCGGACTGGGCCGCATCTGGCGTTCGGTCGCGGTCTCGTCCGGGAGGTAGTAGCCACCCAGATCGACCGGGGACCCCTGAGCCGCGAGCAATTCCTCGACGATTTTCCCCTCGTTCTCGGCGAGCGCCTTCGCAACCCCGGCGAAACGAGCCTGCAGGTCGGAGTCCCTGGTCTGGGCAGCCAGCGCCTGCGCCCAGTAGAGCGCCAGGTAGAACGTGCTGCCCCGGTTGTCGATCTCGTGCACCTTGCGCGAGGGCAGCCGACCGTTTTCGAGATACATCGCGATGGCCTCGTCGAGCGTTTCGGCGAGGATGGTGGCCTTTTCATTGCCCGTGGTCTCGGCCACGTGCTCGAACGACGGAACCAGCGCGCAGTACTCGCCGAGTGAGTCCCACCGCAGGTGGCCCTCCTTGAGGAACTGTTCAACGTGCTTGGGTGCGGAGCCGCCGGCACCGGTTTCGAACAGCCCGCCGCCGTTCATCAGGGGCACGATCGAAAGCATGCGGGCGCTGGTGCCGAGCTCGAGGATCGGAAACAGATCCGTCAGGTAATCGCGCAGCACGTTGCCGGTGACTGCGATCGTGTCCTCACCTCGGCGAACCCTCTCCAGCGTGAACTTCATGGCGTCGACGGGTTTCATGATGCGGATGTCGAGACCATTGGTGTCGTGATCCGGCAGATAGGTCTTCACCTTCTCGATGATCCGGGCGTCGTGGCCGCGGTTCTCATCGAGCCAGAAGATTGCAGGCGTCCCCGTGGCGCGCGCTCTGGAAACCGCCAGCTTCACCCAGTTCTGGATCGGTGCATCCTTGGTCTGGCACATCCTGAAGATGTCGCCGGTCTCGACCTTCTGCTCGAGGAGGGTCGCGCCCGTGGCGTCGACGACGCGGATCGTGCCGGCGGCGGGGGCCTCGAAGGTCTTGTCGTGGGATCCGTACTCCTCGGCCTTCTGGGCCATCAGACCGACGTTGGCGACGCTGCCCATGGTCGCGGGGTCGAACTGCCCGTTCTTCTTGGCGTCCTCCATGATCTCCGCGTACATCGTCGCGTACGAGCGGTCGGGGACCATGGCGATGGTGTCCTGGAGCTGGTCGTCCGCGTTCCACATCCGGCCGCCGTCGCGAACCACGTTGGGCATCGAGGCATCGACGATGACGTTGTTCGGCACGTGGAGGTTGGTGATGCCCTTCCTCGAGTCGACCATGGCGAGGGCGGGTCGGCTCTCGTACACCGCCGCGATGTCAGCCTCGATCTCGGCCTTCCGGTCTGCCGGCAGCCGGTCGAGCTTGGCGAGGACATCGGCGAGGCCGTTGTTGACGTTGGCCCCGATCCCGGCGAGAACGTCCGCGTGTTTGTCGAGAGCCTTTGAGTAGTAGACCGAGACCGCGTGGCCGAACATGATGGGATCGGAGATCTTCATCATGGTCGCCTTGAGGTGGAGGGACAGCAGGACGCCGTCCTTCTTGGCGGCCTCGATCTGTTCGGTGTAGAAGGCCCGCAGGGCGGCGACGTTCATCACCGCGGTGTCGATGACTTCACCTTTCTGGAGGGCGAGCCCGTCCTTCAAAACCGTGGCGGTCCCGTCACCGCCGACAAACTCGATCCTGACCTCGGTCGCGTCCGCGAGCGTGGTCGAGGTCTCGCTGCCGTAGAAGTCCTTGTCCTTCATATGGGCGACCCGCGACTTCGACCCCGACTCGGGCCACGGCTTCATCATCTTGTGAGGGTTCTTCTGCGCGAATTTCTTGACCGATGCAGCCGCCCGGCGGTCGGCATTGCCCTCGCGGAGGACCGGGTTGACGGCGGACCCGAGACATTTGGCGAACCTCTTCTGGAGCGCCTTCTCGGCCTCGTTCTTCGGTTCTTCGGGGTAGTCGGGGATGTCGTAGCCCTTGCCCTGGAGCTCCTTGATCGCCGCCTGGAGCTGGGGAATGGATGCGCTGATGTTGGGCAGCTTGATGATGTTGGCGTCGGGCGCCTTGGTCAAATCGCCGAGGCGGGCGAGCTCGTCGGGGATCTTCTGGTCACCGGTCAGATTGTCCGGAAAGTTTGCGATGATGCGACCCGTCAACGAGATGTCGCGGGTCTCGACGTCGATCCCGGTGCCCCGGGTGAAAGCCTGAACGACGGGAAGGAGGGATGAGGTCGCCAGAGCCGGCGCCTCGTCGATCTTGGTCCAGATGATCTTCGCTGGTGTCATGGTGTGACCTCGTGAAAATTTTCATTTTGCCGCGACCCGGCATGGCAGTTTAGCCCTTCCGGCCTCGGTTGTCAGCTTTCTCGCGCCGAGGAGTTCACCGCCGCCAGAATGAGGGATAGAAGATGACCAGGGCGGAAAACATCTCAAGTCGGCCGACGAGCATGTTCCAGGCCAGGAACCATTTGCCGGCATCGGAGATGAAGGCGTAGTTTTCGGACGGGCCGACAGCGCCGAACCCCGGGCCGATGTTCATCAGGGCGGCGATCACCGAGCTCATGGCGGTGACGGCGTCCATGTCGGAGATCAGGACCATGACGATGCCGCCGCCGAGCACCATGAAGATGTTGACGATGAAATAGCACACGGCCAGACCGATGATCATCTGATCGACCGGCAGCCCGTTGATGCGAACCGAAATCACCGCCAGCGGCTGGAAGAAGAGCTTTTTGATCGCGCCGACCATGTACTTCCAGATCAGGACATAGTGGATGACCTTGATGCCGCTGGTCGTGGAGCCGGCGCAGGCGCCGATGAAGCACACCACCACCAGCAGCATCTGGGCGGCCTGCGGCCACAGCTCGTAGTCGGCGGTGGTAAAGCCGGTCGTGGTCAACAGCGAGGTGACCTGGAAGGTGCCGAAGCGCAGGGAGTCGGCGAACCCGTAGGTGCCCTCGAGCCACAGCACCAGCGAGGTCCCCCCGCAGAAGAAGAGCATGAAACCGATGTACCAGCGCAACTCGGTGTTGATCTTGAGCGCTTTCCATTCGCGGCGGGCGGCGAAGTAGAAGAGCATGAAGGTGACGCCGCCGAGGAACATGAAGATGGTGATGACCCAGTCGAAGTAGGCGCTGTCGTAGTGGCCGACGCTCGCGTTGTAGGGCGAGTATCCTGAGGTGGAGACCGTGCCGAAGGCGATGGCAGAGCGAGTCGAAGAGCGACATGCCTCCGAGGCACATCAGAAGAGTCTGCACCGCATTGAGCGCCAGGTAGATCACCCACAGGTAGACGATGGCGTCGCGGTTGCGGGGGGTGAACCGCTCCCGGGTCAGAACCTGGCCCGGGCTCGACTCGGCGCGGAAGATGCGCAGCCCGCCGACCCCGTGGGGCAGGAAGATGATGGTGAGGGTCATGAAAGCCCATGCCCCCGAGCAGGTGGGTCTGGCTGCGCCAGAAGAGCAGGCCGTGGGGCACGCTCTCGATGTCGGTGAGGATGGTGGCGCCGGTCGTGGTGTAGCCCGACATCATCTCGAAAAAGGCGTCGGTGAAGGACGGGATGGCACCGTGGATCATGAAGGGCAGCGCCGACACCGCGGAAATCACGACCCAACCGAAGGCGGTGATGACGATCGCGTCGCGGGTGTCGAGCTGGCGGGCATCTTTGAAACGGAGTCGCAGCGGCAGACCGGCGGCGATGGCGATCGCCGCAGAGATCAGCAACGCATGGAGGTCGCCCTCGCCGTAGATGACGGAACACAGGACGGGAAAGAGCAGGGCCCCTCCGGTCACCAACAACAGGGTTCCCATGACGAAGCGCGATGGATCGGAAATTCATCGCGGAATCACCCGAGAATCAGCCTCTGCAGATCCCTGAGGTGGTCGGATGTGCAGACCGCGAGCACCAGGTCACCCGGGAGGAGATGGGTCGAGCCGACCGCCGTCTGCCACGTTTCACCGCGCGCGAACCCGCCGATAATGATCCGCCCCTTGAGGCCCTCGATCTGGAAAAGGGGCCTGCGGGTGATCGGAGCGTCGTCGCCGACCACCAGCTCGACCACCTCGGCCTCGAAGCCGTGGAGGTGGGCCACCGACAGCAGCTCGCCCGCGGCGGATGTACTTGAGGATCTCGTTGGCCGCCAGGACCTTCTTCGAGAGCACGATATCGGACCCCATGGTCGAGGCCAGGACGAGGTACTCCTCGCGCCCGACCAGGGCGATGGTCTTGCCGGTTTTCGCCCGGTCCGGTCCGGAGTGTTTCTCGATGAGGTTTCGGGCGAGCACGCAGGACATGATGTTGGTCTCGTTATCGCTGGTGGCGGCGATGATCGTGTCCATATCGAGCAGCCCGGCCTGCAGCAGCACGTCGCGCTTCGAGCCGTCGCCGTGGAGCAACTCGGTCCGCTCCAGGGTGTGCGACAGCTCCTCGGCCCGTTGTCCGTCGCGCTCGATCAGGCGGACCGGAAAGGTGCTCTCGAGCAGCTGGGCGACCCGGCTGCCGACCAGTCCGCCGCCGATGATCAGGACCCGGTGGCGGCCCTCCTCCGCCACGCCGGCCATTTCCATCAGCCGTGGGACGTGCTCGGTGCGGGCGAGGATGAACGCGTTGTCCTGGGGGCGCAACTCCTCGTCACCGCTCGGGATGATGGTCTCGATGCCGCGTGCGATGGAAACTACCCGGAAGTACGTGTGGTCGTGCTTTTTCGAGAGCTCGTTGAGACTGGCGCCGAGAAAGGGCGAGCCTTCGTCGATGCGCATGCCGACCACCTGCATCTGGTTCTCGGCGATATCGATGACGACGTTGCCGGCTCGGATCTTGAGGAGCCGGGCGATCTCCTGCGCGGCGAGCTCCTCGGGACGGATGACCAGGTCGATCTTGAGGTCGGCGGCATTGAGCACGGCGTCGGGCTGCCACAGCTCGAGCGAGCGTACGCGGGCGATCTTGCGCCGGATCCCGCAGCGTTCCGCGATGAGCGCCCCCATGATGTTGACAGCATCCTGGTCGGTGACGGCGATCAGATAGTCCATTTCGCTCGCGCCGGCTTCGGCCCAGGTGGCGAAGCTCATGGCGTCGCCGCGGATCAGGCGGGCATCGACTCTCGCCGTCGGCGCGGCGGATGAGCTCCGGGCTCTGTTCGATCGCGGTGATGGCGTGGCCCTCGTGGCTGAGCCGCTTCGCCAGATAGAAGCCGACACCGCCGAGACCGAGGATGAGGATATTCTCGGTCTGTTTCATACGCGCGTGCAATCCTCAACAGGTCCCGCCACGAGGACGACGAGGCGCTGTGGCCGGGTGAGAGATATCCGATCAGGGACGCCGGATGACACATCAGTGAACGTGCTTGTGACCCCTGTTCGTTTCAGACGACACCTCCACTTCGCTGCATTAAACCACACCTGCGATCCGGTGCGCCGATGAGAGATGGACGCCATGCTCGACGTCGATGCCCGTGCCGCGGGCAAAGGCCTGAACGACGGTCCGGGTCACGCCTTGATGCGCTCCATCTTCGGGTCGTACATGGGTCGCAGCGAGACCTCCGCCGGGTACCTCGTACCGGCGACGTCGATCTCCCACGTGCCCTCTTGAATATAGGCCTTGTTGATGGGCTCGCCGGCCTCGATCATGGCCAGACCGACGGCGCCGCCGAGGGTGAAGCCATAGCTCGCCGCGCGGATGTAGCCGACCGCCCTGTTGTTTCGATACACGACCTCGGCGTGGTAGAGCAGCGGCTCGGGGTCCTTGACCAGCACTTGCATCAGACGCCGGTTGTAGGCGGGCCCCTGCGCCTTCTTCTCGACGCAGTAGGCCTTGCCGATGAAGTCCGGCTTTGACAGGTCGACCACAAAGCCGAGACCGGTCTCGAGGGCGTCGTCGGTGTTGTCGATGTCGTGACCGTAGTCGCGGTAGCCCTTCTCCATGCGCAGGCTGCCCAGGGCTCTCAGGCCCGCGTGACGCAGGCCGAAGTCCCTGCCCGCCGCGACCACACGGTCGTAGACGTGGACGGCCTGTTCCGCGGGGATGTTCAATTCGTAGCCGAGCTCGCCGACGTAGGTGATGCGGTTGCACTGAAGCCGTGCGAAACCGATGTCGATCTCGCGCGAGGTGCGGAAGGGGAAGGCCTCATCGGACAGGTCCGCAGAGGTGATCGATTGCAAGAGCTCCCGCGATCGAGGCCCCTGCACGTTGAGCTGGCCGATGCCTCCCGTGATGTCGGTCATGAAACAGTGTGCGTCCGCCGGGATGTGGCGCTTGAGCCAGGTCTCGACGTGGCGGTGCATGGTGTCGGTGACCACAACGATGAAGCTCTCCTCGTCCAGCTTGGTCACCGTGACGTCGGCTTCCAACATGCCGCGCTCGTTGAGCCACTGCGTGTAGGTGATGGTCTCGACCGGGCCGTCGACGCTGTTGGCCGAGATGTGGTCGAGCACCTTGCCGGCGTCGCGTCCCTGCACCAGGAACTTCCCCATGAAGGTCATGTCCATGGCGATCACGCCCTCGCGGCAGGCCCGGTGCTCCGCTTCCCAGAAGGGGAACCAGTTCTGGCGGCCCCAGGAGAGTTTTTCGACCTCGGGTTTGTGGCCCTCCGGCGCGTACCAGGCCGGGCTTTCCCAACCGCTCACGTCGGTGAAGTAAGCGCGCTGGTCGCGCAGTCGGTCGTGGAAGGGCGAGCGCTTGCAGTCGCGTGCGGTCTGCGGCACGCGCGTCGGGTAGTGGCGGCGGTAGACCAGCCCCAGGGTTTCGACGATACGCGTCTTGCGGTATTCGGGGTTGCACTGGTAGGGGTGGAAACGATCCACGTTGATGCCGGTGATGTCCGCGCCGGGGTCGCCGGTGGCGATCCACTGGGCCATGATCCTGCCGAGGCCTGGCCCGGTGATGATGCCGATCGAGTTGAGCCCGGCGGCGACGAAGTAGTTCTGGATCTCGGCCGACTCGCCGAAGGCCACCCCCATGTCGGGCGTGAAGCTCTCCGGGCCGCAGAAGAACTTCCTGATCCCGACCTCGGTCGAAATCGGAACGCGGCTCATGGCTCTTTCCAGGAAGGGCGTCATGCGGTCCCAGTCGGGCTCGATCTCGCCGAATGAGAAATCCTCGGGGACGCCGCCCACCTTCCACGGCGCGCAGACCGGCTCGAAGAGGCCGATCATCAGACCGCCGCCCTCCTCCCGGTAGTAGCCGTGGCACGAGGGGTCCTCGATGATGGGCAGCTCCCGGCTCATCGCCTCGAACGGCTCGGTGATCAGGTAATAGTGTTCGGTCGACTGGTTCGGGATGGTGACGCCCGAGAGAGCGCCGAGTTGTCTGGCCCACATGCCGGCGCAGTTGACCACGAACTCAGCCGAGATGTCGCCCTGCCGGGTGGTCACGCCGGTGGCACGGCCGCGCGTCGGTGGTGACTCCGGTGACCGTCACTCCCTCGATGATCTTCACGCCCTGCTGGCGAGCGCCCTTGGCCAGGGCCATGGTCGCATCCACGGGGTTGACCCGACCGTCCTGCGGCAGGTAAAAACCCGCTTCGAGGTCGTCCACCCTGGCCAGGGGGAAGAGCCTCTTGATCTCGTCGGGGCCGATCTCCTCGACATCGTTGCCGTGCAGACGGTTGAATGCAGCGACCCGGCGGTACTCTTCCACCCGGTCCGTATCCGCGGCCAGCTCGATGAAGCCCAGGGGCTCGAAGCCGGTGGCGACTCCGGTCTCCGCCTCGAGGCGGGCGTAGAGCTCGCGCGTGTACATGCGCATCTCGACCGAGGTCGCCGAGGTCGAGCCGAAGGTGGTCATCAGACCCGCCGCGTGCCAGGTGGTGCCGCAGGTCAGCTGGTCACGTTCGAGCAGCACCACGTCCTTCCAGCCCAGATGTCCCAGGTGGTAGGCCACCGAAGTCCCGATAACCCCGCCACCGATGATCACGACCCGGGCAGATTGCGGTAATTCCTGGTTGGCCACGGCGCCTCCCCCGTTGTGCTTCAGGAAACTCTATGCCCCCCGGCTCGAGGGGTCAATAAAGCACCCCCCGACCTTCCCGGAGTGAGACCTTTCGGGGCGCGAGGTGCGCGCCGGGAGTCGGGAGTGCGACGAGTCGGCGGCACCCTTCGATACGGCAGCGGTGCGATACTGGATTGTGACAATGAGCGCTTCCAGCACGATCCCTGCCGGCTCATCGAACGGAACAGGACACGGTTCCAAACCCTTGAGCGACAGGGCGGCGGTCCTCGTGCTCGTTGGTGTCGCCCTGGTGATGGGGCTGCCTTTGATTACCGGTCGCGTGCTTGCCGGTCAGGACATCGTCAACTATCTGATTCACGCCCAACAGACCGCCGCGAACATGAGAGAGCTGACGTTCCTTCCCTCGTGGGGAGGGGGATACAACGCCGGATTCGGCTCCCCTGTTCTGTTGTTTTTCCCGCCGTTCACGAGCGTCATTCATGCCGTGCCGGTGTTGCTGGGCACTCCGGTCATTTCGAGTGTCTCGCTGTTGGCGATCCTCGGTCACCTGCTCTCCGGGATCGTCGTGTTCAAGTGGCTGCGGTCGGATCATCCGGTCGTACCGGCACTGGCGGCGGCGCTCGTGTACATGGTGGCTCCGTACCGGCCGATTGATCTCTATTTCCGCAGCGCACTGGCCGAGCACTGGGCCTTCCTCTGGCCTCCGATCATCCTCTGGGCCTCCGGCGGGTCGCGGCTGCTTCCGACGACCCGGGTGTTCGTCGTCGCAGGCGCGGTCGCCGGCCTGTTGCTCACGAACACTCCACAGGCGATCCTTTTCGGGTCGGCGTTGGCGGTCTGGTTGGTGGTGTCTGAAACGATCCGTGGACGCCGGCTGCAGATTCTCGCGGGGGCCGGCCTGGGCTTCGTCCTGGCAAGCGTCACTCTGGTGCCGCAGGCTCTGGCGGGCTCTCTCCTCGATCTCGATCTGTGTTTCGGGGCGCAGTCCCGGTTTCCGCCGTCTGAGTCCACGCTCTTCTCCGGGGGCTTCGCGGAGTGGACCAACAACACGATGTTTTCTCTCGGAGTGGTCGCGTCATTGGCGATCGTGCTGCTGGCGTACGGTCTTCTTCCCGCCGCAGCTCGCAGGGTGAGGGTGACCAGAGTCGCCGCGATCCTGTCCGTTGTGTCGGTTGCGGCAACGACCCCGGTCGCCGGGTGGTTCTGGGACGCCGCGCCGATCTTTTCCAACATCCAGTTTCCGTGGCGGATCGCGTCGATTCTCACACTCGTTGCGGCCGTCCTGGTTGCGGATCTCTCACCGTCAAGGTCGTTGCTGGTGATGGTGTTGACGGGGCTTCTCGCGCTCCCGTTTTTGAGTTGGAATCGAACCCTCCCGAAAGCGTCCTTTTCATCTCCGGAGCCTCGGGTCCAGGATCCAGGAGCCAGTTTCCCGGATCGTCGCGTGGCGTGGGAGGCGGGGAGTGGCGGGTGGTACTGGCGTCACGAAACCCTGTCGGAACTCTGTCTGGTGCCGAAGGGGGCCCCCCTGTTCTTCTTTGCCGAGTTCCAGGGCGGTTATCCTCCGGAGCTCGATGCGATCCGCAACCGCCCGGCCGCCGTGCTCGGCGAGCCGAACGATGGGCTGACGGTCCTCTCATGGGGCCAGAAGAAGCGCACGCTCGAGGTCGAGGCGAAGACGGGCGGCACCCTCGTGTGGAGAGTCATCCCGTTCCCGGAGATGGTCGCGGAGGTGGACGGCCGTGTGGTGGAGCATTTCACCGACCCCGGCTCGGGGCTCTTCGCGCACGACGTGCCTCCCGGCCGCCACGTGGTCGAATGGACGTGGCGCCCGTTCCCTGCGCTGTGGTGGGCGCGGTTGATGACCCTGGGCGGCCTCGTGTGCTGGATCGCCGTCGGTGCAGCAGGCTTCCTTACCAGAAGAGGCGCCGCCCTTCCAGGTGATTGACGGAGCGGGCATCGCTCGCTGTCATTGTCGGGTTGTCGGAAACCTCGACGAAAATGTGGATGCGCGGCCGCTCACGGTGAGTGTGCGGGCTCGCGCTTCCACACTGGAGGGCGGCTTCAGCTCACTGGTACTCGGGCGTCACCAGGCCCTGTCTGATCAGCTCCGCGTGGATCGCTGCGCGGCTCCGTTCGAGCGTGGTGGCCAACTCATCGATGGTCTTTCCCGCCGCGAATTGCGAGGCGGCCCTGGCCCGGTCCTCTTCGGTCCACGGCAGTCCGGCGTTCCTCGGCCTCCCGAACTGAAGGTTCTCGCGGCGCCTCTCCTCGATGCTGAGCTTGGGTTTCTTGGCCTGCTTGACGAATTCGAGAATCGAGAACAGTGCCCTGATCACCGTCGGATCGTTGTACGGGCTCTCCGGGGGGAAGGCCTCTCCGGTTGCAGGATGAACTCCCTGCGCGAGGGTCTTGACGACGTTCCTGCTTTCGTTGAGTTCCATCGTCCACTCCTTTCTCTCGGGTCACCGGTCGACTGACGATCTGCACCGGCCGGTGCCCGGGCTTGCGCGTGGACGGACTGCCTGGACGAAAGGCATAAATAAAGTATAATTCAAAAAATTCTTTGTCAAGGCAGTCGCGACCGAATCTTCGGGTCCCACGACGGACCTGACCTTGAAAAGAGCTGGAGAGACCACGATTCTGGATTAAGTCTAAAATTAGACGTATACTACCATCGTGGGTGACACCTCCGCCGCTCTGCTCCGCCGACACGGTCTCCAGGTCACGGCTCAGCGCCTGGCCGTTTTGGCGGCGGTGTCGCGCCAGCCGCACGGCACGGTGGACGAGGTCGCCAGGGCCGTACGGGCAGAGATCGGCGTCATCTCTCGCCAGGCTGTATACGACGCCCTCGCCGTCCTGGCCGGCAAGGGTCTGATTCGGCGAATTCAGCCTGCCGGGTCGCCGGCGCGCTACGAGGACCGGGCGGGCGACAACCACCACCATCTGATCTGCCGCGTGTGCGGTCAGATGGTCGATGTCGACTGCGCGGTGGGCGCCGCGCCATGTCTCACCCCCGCCTACGATTCGGGTTACGAGGTCGACGAGGCCGAAGTGGTCTACTGGGGCCGCTGTCCCGAATGTCTCGCCGAAGCCCAGACTTTGACGGGTACCGTCGACGAGGCCGGCCCGGTTTCGCGAGCGGTGAGCAAACCCGACCACTACAAAACCGATCGAGCGATACGAGACGATTTAACCGACCAACCCTAAGGAGGACCGACATGTCAGACAACAACAGCAAGTGCCCGGTGACGGGCGGAGGCGACAGAAGGCCGATGACCAACCGTGACTGGTGGCCGGATCAGTTGAACCTCGGGATTCTCCACCAGAACCCGCCCGCAGGCGATCCGATGGGCGAGGACTTCAACTACGCCGAGGAGTTCAAAAAGCTCGATCTGAAGGCGTTGAAAAAGGACCTCTACGCGCTGATGACCGACTCGCAGCCCTGGTGGCCGGCGGACTACGGTCACTACGGCGGGCTCTTCATCCGCATGGCGTGGCACAGCGCCGGCACCTACCGCATCCAGGACGGCCGCGGCGGCGCCTCCTCCGGCACCCAGCGCTTCGCACCGCTCGCGAGCTGGCCGGATAACGCCAACCTCGACAAGGCCCGCCGGCTGCTGTGGCCGATCAAGCAGAAGTACGGCAAGCAGATCTCCTGGGCCGACCTGATGATCCTCGCGGGCAACTGCGCCTTGGAGTCGATGGGTTTCAAGACCTTCGGTTTCGCCGGCGGGCGCGAGGACGTCTGGGAGCCCGAGCAGGACATCGACTGGGGTACCGAGACCGAGTGGCTCGGGGATAAACGTTACAGCGGCGACCGTGTGCTCGAGAACCCCTACGGCGCGGTCCAGATGGGCCTCATCTACGTCAACCCGGAAGGCCCCAACGCCAAGCCGGACCCGGTCGCATCGGGCCGGGACATCCGCGAGACCTTCGCGCGCATGGCCATGAACGACGAGGAGACCGTGGCGCTCACAGCCGGCGGCCACACCTTCGGCAAGGGCCACGGAGCCGCTCCCGACGGCAAGTACCTGGATCGCGAGCCCGACGGCGCCCCGATCGAGGAGCAGGGATTCGGCTGGAAGAACCGCTTCGGCACCGGCCTGGGCGACGACACGATCACCAGCGGCTTCGAGGGGGCGTGGACGCCGACCCCGACCACCTGGGACATGACCTACTTCGACGTACTCTTCGGCTACGAGTGGGAGTGCGTGAAGGGCCCCGGCGGCCACTGGCAGTGGTACGCGAAGGATGTCGCCGAGAAGGACATGGTCCCGGGTGCGCACGACCCGTCGAAGAAATACCGGCCCATGATGACCACCGCCGACATGGCGATGCGGATGGACCCGAAGTACAACAAGATCTCGCGCCGCTTCCACAAGAACCCCAAGGAGTTCGCCGACGCCTTCGCCCGTGCCTGGTACAAGCTGACCCACCGCGACATGGGGCCGATCTCGCGCTACCTGGGTCCCGAGGTCCCGAAGAAGCAGCTGATCTGGCAGGACCCCGTCCCGGCGGTCGACCACAAGCTGATCGCGAAGAAGGACATCGCCGCGCTCAAGAAACAGATCCTCGAGTCGGGGCTGTCCACCTCCGAGCTCGTCTTCACCGCCTGGGCCGCGGCCTCGAGCTTCCGCAACTCCGACAAGCGGGGCGGGGCCAACGGCGCGCGACTCCGCCTCGCACCGCAGAAGGACTGGAAGGTGAACGAGCCGGCCCGTGTGGCCAGGGTGATCAGGGCTCTCGACCGAATCCGGAAAGGCTTCAACGCGGAGCAGTCGGGCGGCAAGAAGGTGTCGCTCGCCGATCTGATCGTCCTCGGCGGCTGCGCGGCCGTCGAGCAGGCGGCGAAGGACGCCGGCGTCAAGGTCGACATTCCCTTCGCTCCGGGGCGCACCGACGCGTCGCAGAAGCAGACCGATGCCGCCTCCTTCGCCCCGCTCGAGCTCAAGGCGGACGGCTTCCGCAACTACCTCGCCAAGGGCTTCACCCGCCCCGCCGAGCACCTGCTGGTGGATCGGGCGCAGCTTCTTTCTCTCACGGCTCCCGAAATGACGGCGCTCGTCGGCGGGTTGCGCGTCCTCGACGCCAACCACGGCCGGTCCAGGCACGGCGTCCTCACCGACCGGCCGGGGACCCTGTCAAACGACTTCTTCGTCAACCTGCTCGATATGGGCACGGAGTGGAAGGAGTCCAAGACCGAAGGTGTGTACGAGGGGCGCGACCGCGACACCGGCAAGCGCAAGTGGACCGGCACCCGCGTCGATCTGATCTTCGGCTCCAACTCCCAGCTCAGGGCCCTCGCGGAGGTCTACGCCTGTGACGACGCCAAGGAGAAGTTCGTTCGCGACTTCGTGGCGGCCTGGAACAAGGTCATGAACCTCGACCGCTTCGATCTCGGCTGATCGCGACAAGAAATGGGGTGGCCCCGGCGGACATCTGCCGGGGCCCCTGCGGAGCCGTCCGTGGCGAATGCACACGCGATGCGAGATCCTGCCCACGGTACGAAGCGGCCCTGGAGGTGTGCGAGCAGGATCTGACGTCGCGCCGGCCGCAGGACGGGCAAGCCGAAGGCGAACGCGACACGAATGCCTGCCCCCGGAACGACGATGCCCCGGGTTTCCGCGAGCAGGATTTGACATCGCGCCGGCCGCAGGCCGGGCAAGCCGAAGGCGAACGCGATGCGAAGCCTGCCCCCGGTTTGAACCGGATTCTCCGGTTCAAACGCACAACCACATCACAAAAACGCCGCCCCGAAGGGCGGCGATTGTGATGTGGTTGCGGGGGCAGGATTTGAACCTGCGACCTTTGGGTTATGAGCCCAACGAGCTACCGGACTGCTCCACCCCGCGTCATTTGGGGAGGCTGAGTATAGGAGTCGGGGTGGGGCCTGTCAAGGAGGGTCCCGACGGCGGAGTGGGAGTGGCGAGCAGGATGACGGTGTCGCCGGGACGTACCATGGCGAGCTCGCCGCGCGCCAGCGACTCGACCGCGGCCGGATCGTTGCGGATGGCCTCGAGGGTCGCCTCATACTCCCCGATGCTTTTTGAAAGCTCGATCTTGCGCCGCTCGAGTCGTTCCCGTTCGTCTTCGGCCTTCGCGAGCTCCTCGAAGCCGTGGGTGACGATGGAGGAAAAGAAACCGAGCACCACGAGAGCCCCGATCGCGAGCAGGATCAGCGGCAGCCGTTTCATTTTCTCCCGAGCGCCAGCGCCAGGCGCCCGCGGTAACGGGCGGCGTCTTCCAGCTCGTCCTCGATCCGCAGGAGCCGGTTGTACTTGGCGATGCGGTCGGTCCTGCAGGCCGAGCCCGTCTTGATCTGGCCGGTGTTGAGAGCCACCGCGAGATCGGCGATCGTCGTGTCCTCGCTCTCGCCCGAACGGTGGGAGATCACGGCGGTCCACCCGGCCTTGTGGGCCATGTCGACGGCGTCGAGAGTTTCGGAGAGAGTGCCGATCTGATTCAACTTGATCAGCACCGAATTGGCGACGCCCTTCTCGATGCCCTCGCGGATGATCTCCGGATTGGTGACGAAGATGTCGTCACCGACCAGCTGGATGCGGTGGCCCAGGGCGGCGTTGAGCCTGGCCCAACCGTCCCAGTCGCTCTCCGCGAGCGCATCCTCGATGGAGACGATCGGGAAGTCGTCGACCAGGGCGGCGTAGATCTCGATCATCTCGTCCGACGACAGGCCTTCGCGGCCCTCGCCGGTGAGGTTGTAGGTGCCGTCGGCGAAAAACTCGGAGGCGGCGGGGTCCATCGCCAGCGCGATCTGGTCGCCGGGGGCGTAGCCGGCGGCGTCGATCGCCTCCATGATCAGCTCGAGGGCCGCGCGGTTGGACGGCAGGTCGGGCGCAAAGCCGCCCTCGTCGCCGACCGCGGTCGACAGTCCGCGTTTGGCGAGCACCTTCTTCAGTGTGTGAAAGACCTCGACACCGGCTCGCAGACCCTCGGAAAAGGTCGGGAGGCCGACCGGCATCACCATGAACTCCTGGAAGTCCACCGAGTTGTCGGCGTGGGCGCCGCCGTTGAGGATGTTCATCATCGGCACCGGCAGCTCCCGGGCTCCGCATCCGCCCAGGTACTGGTAGAGGGGCAGTCCGCTGGCTTCGGCCGCGGCGTGGGCGACCGCCAACGAAACCGCGAGCATCGCATTGGCCCCGAGCCCGGATTTGTTGTCGGTGCCGTCGGCTTCGATCATGGCCTCGTCGACGCCGAGCTGATCGCGGGCGTCGAGATCCTCCACGGCTTCGGCCAGCGCGCCGTTGATGTGTTCCACGGCGCGCAGGACCCCCTTGCCGCCGAACCGGTCGGGATCGCCGTCGCGCAGCTCGAGGGCTTCCCGCGAGCCGGTGGAGGCGCCGGAGGGGACGATGGCCCGGCCGAAGGCGCCGCCCGACAGCACGACCTCCGCCTCGACGGTGGGATTGCCGCGGGAATCGAGGACCTCGCGGCCGCTGACGAATTCGATGTCGAACATGATCAACTCCTTCGTTGTGAAAAAAACTGACGCACCAGATGCATGAGATGTCGCCGCTCGTCGGAGGACCGACCCTCGGCGTAGAGACGGATCTTGGGTTCGGTGCCGGCGATGCGGATCAGGATCCAGCTGCCGCCCTCGAAGATCAGCTTGAGACCGTCCCTGCGATCGACGTCGATGATCTTGAAGCCGTTGACATCGCCCCATTTCTGCGCGAGCCGTCGCTCATAGATATCTCGCGTCCGATCGGTCAGGGGGATCTGGGTCCTGCGAAACGAAAAGACCCCGACCCGAGCGGTCAGATCGAGCCCGAGTTCGGCCATGCTCTTGCCCTCGACCGCCACCATCTCGGCGGCCAGGAGACAGGCGAGCACCCCGTCCCGTTCCGGAAGGTGTCTGTTCCACGCCAACCCGGCGCTCTCCTCGCCCGCGAACTCGAGAGTCCCGTCGACCAGGAGCGGTCCGAAGTTTTTGAAACCGACGGCGGTCTCGACGAGTTCGAGGTCGTGCGCGCGGGCGACCGCGTTGACGAGGCCCGAGGTGGCGATGGTATAGCCGACGCCTCCCTTGAGGCCGCGCCGTCGCGCCAGATAGTCGAGAATCAGGGCGATGGCCTGACTCGAGTCGCACATCCGTGCGCCGTGGTCGAGAATGCCGAATCGGTCGCCGTCGCCGTCGGTGGAGAGACCGAGGCCGGCTCCGGTACGGCGCATGACGTCGCGGAGCCGCGACAGGTTTTCCGACGTGCAGTCGGGTGCGTAGCCCCCGAAGTAGGGATCGCGGGTGTTGTGGATGACATCCACCGCGACCTCGTTCTCGAGCAGAATGTGGTCGAGGTACTCGCGGGCGCTGCCGAAGAGAGGATCGACCACCATCTTGAGCCCGGATGAGCGGATCGCTTCCCAGTCGATGAGGTCCTGCAGCCGCTGCAGATAGACCGGTTTCGGGTCGTGCGAATCGATCAGTTCGGCGCGGGGGAGAAAGGTGTCATCCCAGCTCTCCTCGAGTTCCTCAAATCGCTTCTCCACCCGGTTGGTGAACTCCTCGGGTGCGAGGATGCCGTCGGATGTGTAGATCTTGAGGCCGCCGTACTCGGGGGCATTGTGGCTTCCCGTGAAGGTGATGCCGGCGGCGGCAGAGCGCTCGAGCACCATCGAGGCGACCACCGGCGATGGCACGTCGCGAGGGACGACCTCGGTGTGAATGCCGTTGGAGGCAATCAGCCTTGCGGCGGTTGTCGCGAACTTCTCCGACAACAACCTGGTGTCGAACCCGACCACGATGCGATCCATCGGACGCCCTTCGGCGCGCAGGGTCTCGATCATCGCCTGCACCACCATCCGAACTCGACGGAAGGTCACCTCGCGGCCGATGATGCCGCGCCACCCCGATGTTCCAAAACGCACCATGCGCAATTCTACACTGCGCGCCGCTGCCGGCGCGCGGTGTAGAATTGCCGAGTGTTCCTATTTCGCGAGGATGACGCGGCCGGTTCCTACCTGATTCCACAGGTCTCGCACGCGTGGCTGGCGTGGCAGGTCGCCGAACACTGGGGCAACCGTTCGTTTGCACGACCGGCCCCGCGCGCCGAGACCCTGGCGGCGGTTCTTCTCCACGACGGCGGGTGGAGCGAGTCCGATCGCGCACCTTCGCTCGACGCCGACGGTCGGCCCCGCACCTTCGACCGGATGCCGGTGTCCGAGCACCTCTCCATCTGGCGGTCCAGCATCTTACGGGCCGCGCAGTACAGCAGATACGCGGGCCTGCTGGTCGGCGCGCACTTCCTGGCGATGGCGGAACGCAAGCTCGCCGACCTCCTCGATCGCAATGATATGGACGGCGCACGGGTGACGCAGGCCTTCGTCGCCGAAATGGAACGGCGTGAAAAGGCCTGGTTCGAGGAGTTGACCTCCGACGCCCGCTACCAACCGTATCTGGAGGGGCCGGGCCGCGCGATCAACTCCCGCCTACTCGACACCTGCGATCGGATTTCGGTCTACCTGTGCGCCTCACTGCCGGCTCCCTTCGAGGTGTGGGCATCCAACGCCGCCGGCGAGACCGAGGTCATCACCTTCGAGACGGTCGACGCCGCTACCTGGCGGGTCCACCCGTGGCCTCTCCAGGGAGATCGTCTGCAGATCCACTGCGAGGGGCGTCGACTTGCGGCCACCACATTTACCGACGAGCAGCGTTTTCGGGAAACCCTGAACCGCGCGCCCACCGTACGGTTGGTCTTCACCCTGTTGCGGTCGTCGGCGGTCGGTTGACATTCGCCGGGCCTTGCCTACAATATGCGTTTGCCGTTGTATTCCGCAGTAGCTCAACGGTAGAGCGGGTGGCTGTTAACCACTAGGTTGGGGGTTCAAATCCCTCCTGCGGAGCCAGATTTCACCGCCGGGGTCGTGCCCCGGCGTTTTCTTTGTGGTCACGCATCCCGATACACCAGAGAAAGGGAGAAGGGGAGAAGAGGGAGAAGTCCGCCTTTTCAATTCTGTCATCCCGACCGAGGGAGCAGACCGACCGAGTGGAGGGATCTCGGCAACGGTTCATGAGAAGACGTTGCGAAAGCCCCCACCCGGATCCCTCCGCTACGGCCCTCCGGCCCTCCGGTCGGGATGACAGGTCAGAGAGGTCGTTCGTCGGGACGGACAACGAGTCTCGCCGAAACGACCCGAGCATGATAAGGGACGTGTTCTCTCTTTCGCCCGTTTTCCCTCCCCGCTCCTCTACCCGGGTCGGAAGGAATCTGACGGTGATTGTGAAAAATGGCGCAATAAGTATTGACGTGATAATTTCCAAGGCGTATAACACGCGCGCGGCGGCGCAGCCGTGCGCGAGGAGGCAATGATGGCGACAGAGTTCAACGCGTTCGCGATGGCCCAGCGGCAGTTCGATGCGGTGGCCGACAAGCTCCAGCTCGACGAGGGCATTCGAGATCTCCTGCGCTGGCCGCAGCGCGAGTTCCACTTCACCGTGCCGGTCCGGATGGACGACGGGAACTACAGGGTCTTCAAGGGCTACCGGGTGCAGCACAACGACGCCCGCGGTCCGGCAAAGGGCGGCATCCGCTTCCACCCCCAGGAGACCGTCGACACGGTGCGGGCGCTGGCAACCTGGATGACCTGGAAGTGCGCCGTGGTCGACATCCCGCTCGGCGGGGGCAAGGGCGGCGTTATCTGCGACCCCCACGATCTGTCGCCGCGCGAACAGGAAGCCTTGTGCCGCGGCTGGGTTCGTCAGGTGTCGAAGAACGTGGGACCGGTGCAGGACGTCCCGGCGCCCGATGTCATGACCAACCCCCAGCACATGGTGTGGATCATGGACGAGTACGAAAAGCTCGCCGGCGGGCACTATCCGGGCTTCATCACCGGCAAACCGGTCGAAGTCGGTGGTTCCCTGGGACGGACCGAGGCCACCGGCTATGGTGTCATCTACACGGTGCGCGAGGCCCTGAAGCGCTTCGACATTCCGGTCAAGGGCGTGCGGGCGACCGTCCAGGGCTTCGGCAACGTGGCCCAGTACGCGGCCAAGAAGCTGATCGAGCTCGGTGGGATGGTGGTGGCGGTGGCCTGCTGGGACAACGACGACCATTGCGCCTACACCTTCCGTAAACCGGACGGTATCGACGTCGATTTCCTGCTGTCGATCACCGATCGCTTCGGTACCATCCAGAAGGAAAAGGCGGAAGAGGCGGGGTACGAGGTGCTCGAGGCCGACGCCTGGCTCGACCAGGAGGCGGAGATCCTGATTCCCGCGGCGCTCGAGAACCAGATCACCGGCGACAACGTCGGCCGCATCTCCGCGCGGCGAAGATCGTCGCCGAGGGCGCGAACGGCCCCACCACCCCGGAAGCCGACGCGGTGCTCAAGGAGCGCGGCATCTTCGTGATCCCCGACTTCCTGGCCAACGCGGGCGGCGTCACCTGTTCCTACTTCGAGCAGGTCCAGTGCAACACCAACTTCTTCTGGCCCAAGGACGAGGTTCTGGAGCGTCTCGACCAGAAGATGACGAGGGCCTTCAACGCGGTCGCCGATCTCGCCCAGGAGACCGGCGAATACATGCGCGATGCAGCCTACATGATCGCCATCCAGCGGGTGGCCACCGCATGCCACCTGCGGGGATGGGCCTGAGGAAAATTTTGAATTCTTAGTTTTGAATTTTGAATTGTCGCCCAGGCCCCTCTCGACACCGGGTGTCTTGGGGTCCGAAATTCAAAATTCATAATTCAAAATTGAAAATTGAAAATTGAATTGTGCGGAAGTCTCGCGAGTTGACCAACGCGGTGACGTTGATATAATCTCCGCCCTTGTCTGAGACCGTGTTGGGGTGTCGTCCAATGGTAGGACATGCGGCTCTGGACCGTAGTATCGGGGTTCGAATCCCTGCACCCCAGCCATTTCAATTTCAAAAACCGGCTCACGCCGGTTTTTTAAATTGAGGCGTCATGCTGTCGCATGACGATGACCGCTCCACCCTCGGCTCGGACTCTCACCCGGTGTTGAATGGCCTCGTTGGAGATTGACGGTCGTCCTCCGGCGTCGAGCGCGGCGCTCTCGATCGGCCAGCGGACGCCCTCGACGGTCACCCGGACAGTGGGGTCGTAGGTCCAGAACGACCAGGTCTCGCCTGGAACCGACTCGAGTGACAATTCGCCGCTGGTCGCCAACAACCGGTGCGCGTCGCCCACGAAGAGAAGCCGATTTCCGAGAGCGAGCCGCGCCAACAGCCCGAGGTTGCCGAGGTCGTGGTCGACCCGGCCTCCGGTGGCCGCAAGCACGGTGATCTCCTCGAACCTCAGACCGTCGAATGCGTACTGGAGGGCCTTGTCGAGGTCGGTGCGGTCCTGATCGGGGCGCTCGACCATCACCGCCTCTCCAAGCCAGGCGCGGGTAGGTCCGCTGATCGAGTCGAGATCGCCGATGACGGCAGTCGGTCGCAGACCGATTCGGGCGAGGTGGTTGGCGCCGCCGTCGGCTGCCATCAAGACCGTTGCACCGGCTGCGAGAGCGGCCAGTCGTGGCGTCCATTTGAGAGGAGCGTTCGCAACCAGGACAGTGTTCCCGTGGGCCATCAGATTGATGGTACAGGAGCGGTGGCCACCCGCCACCGGGGGGCTATTGGTGCTAAACTAAATACCGATGCAGAACTCGATTGAAAACCTATCCGGCACGGTATATATCCCGGACACATCGGCCCTCATCGAAAACCCCGACGCCCTCGATCGCCTCCTCACCGGCGGCAATATCGTGGTGCTTCTTCACCAGGTCATCGAAGAGCTCGGTCGGCTGCAGGCCTCGCGTTCGAAGTCCGAAGGGGTCCGCCACGCGGCGCGGCTCGTGATGCGCAAGATGCTGGAGTACCGGCGCCACCAGTTGATCCACCACAGCGTCGAGCGCCTCTTCAACCACGAGACCGACGCGGAGGCCTTTCGCAAGACCCCGGCCGGAGGCATTCTCGCCTGGGAACCGGACGGAGCGGTCGCGGCTCCGTACTCTGCTGAAAACGGGCGACAACCTCATCCTCGCCAGCGCGCAGCGCATTGCCAACGTGGCCAGATCCAACGGTCACCCGGGCTACGAGGTGGTTGTGATCTCGGAGGACTCCAACCTCCTGTTGAAGTGCGACGCGTTGTCGATTGCCGCGGAGAACCTGCGCTACGGCAAGGTCAGCCTCGACAGTGTGGACCAGATCTACCGTGGGGTGGTCGAAGGAGAGATCGACGAAGAGTCGGTCCAGAAGTACCTCGACAGCGGCGCCCCCGGCGAGCGGGCGCTGCCGTTTTCCGAAATCCGCTTTGCCGAGCCCGTGGAGCTGTTGTGGAACCTGGGAGTGGTCCTGCGCTGCGGGGATGAGACCCTGATCACCCGCTGCAACCCCGATCTCGAACGCGTCGAGGACCTGCGCTTCGCGCAGTACTGGGACCGCAAGCGAGCCACCTACAAACCACGTCCGATTCTGGGATTCACGCCGCGCGATCCCCAGCAGATCCTGGGCATGGAGTACCTGCTCGACCCCGACATCCAGTTGGTGGTGCTCGACGGACCGGCCGGTTCGGGCAAGACACGGATGATGGTGGCCACCGGGCTCTACATGTTGATCGGCCAACCTACCACGTGGAGGGTCGCGCCGCATTCGCAGCCCCTGACGCCGGACTATGGATACGACCACGGCCTCCTGTTGCTGCGCCCCGAACACGCGTCGAGCCAGTACGACCTCGGCTATCTGCCGGGCGACTACGAGAGCAAGTTGTCACCGTGGCTCGAGCCGTTTTTCCAGGCGGTGCGGTCGCTGTCTTTGTCCAACGAACACGATTTCATGGAGGAGTTGCGCTCGACCGACAGACTGACGATGGTCTCCACATCGATGCTGCGCGGTCTGGATATCGAGCGCTCCATCGTGCTGGTGGACGAACTCCAGAACGGTGACCGCCACCTCGCCAAAACGTTGATGAGTCGATTCTGCGCGACCTCGAAGGTCGCCCTCGCCGGTTGTCTCGATCCGGTGCAGATCGACAATCCCTACGTGGACTGGCGGTCCAACGCCCTCACCCGCATCAAGGAGGCGTACAAGGGTTTCGGCCCCCAGGTGGCGCAGGTGCGTCTGGAGCACAATTACCGCGGACCGATCTCCACCCGGGCCGATCAACTCTAACGGCCCTGCGGGCCGAATTCGGAATTCGGAATTCGGAATGCCGCTCTCCCGTCCTCCCCCGATGCGGAGTGGGCAGCAGCGAATTCAAAATTCAAAATTCAAAATTGAGAATTGACGACAGTCTCCACGTGGAACTCCGGCGGCGACTCGATGGTCTTCTTGACCGCGCACTGACTGGCTGCCCGCACGAGAGCGGAGTGGTACTTCTCGGGGAAGTCGGCCGGCACTTCGATCGAAATGTTGATCGCCGTCAGCATCTTGGTCTTCTCGTCGCGGTCCCAGGTCTGGTGGAGCCGCACGCCGTCGTGCGGGAGGTTCCGCTTCTGGCAGAAACCGAGAACGTAGATTCCGGCGCAGGTGGCCAGCGACGCCAGGAAGAGATCGAACGGTTCGGGCGCCGACCCGTCGCCGCCGTATTTCGCAGACTGGTCGGTGGCGATCTCGAAGTTGGCGTAGGCCGCGTTCACGCGCTTCCCGCCGGGGAAGGTCACGGTCATCTGTCTGCTCATTGATCCTCCTTCAAGGAGTCGATGATACCCGGAAAACGGCGAGCTCCTCGAGGTTGCCCTTCTGCCCGCGAATCGGAGATGGCACGCTGCCGACCGGCACGAGACCGAGTGCGGTCAGTGCCGTGATGGTGGCGTCGATCGCTACCCGGCGCACCACCTCGTCGCGGACGATCCCGCCCTTGCCGACCTGGTCGCGGCCGGCCTCGAACTGGGGCTTGACCAGACACACCAGCCACGCATCCGGCACCAGGTGAGGGATGAGCGCCGGCACCACCAGCCGCAGCGAAATGAACGAGACGTCGACCGTGGCCAGACCGGCGGCAAACGGCAGCGCCCCGACGTCCAGGTGACGGGCGTTGACGCCCTCGATGACGGTGACGCGGGGGTCGGTCCGTAGCCTCCAGTCGAGTTGTCCGCGACCGACGTCGAGAGCGATCACCCGCGCAGCGCCCCGCTGCAGGCAGAGATCGGTGAAACCGCCGGTGGAGGCGCCGACGTCGAGACAGTCGAGACCGGCGGGGGAGATGTCGAAGGCGTCGAGTGCGGCGGCGAGCTTGAGCGCGCCGCGCGACACGTAGGGGTGGTCGGGGACAGCGATCTCGATGATCGGCATCGGGGGCGATCTGGGCGCCGGCCTTGCTCTCGACGTCGCCGTCGACCGTGACCCTGCGGGCGAGAATCAGGGCCTGGGCCCGCGCCCTCGAGGGCGCCAGGCCGCGTTCGGCGAGGAGGATGTCGAGTCGTTTCTTCTCGGTTGCCACCCCCCGATCGTAGCCGGGAAACGGCGATGAGGCCATGGGGCCATGAGCCGGTGGGCTATGAGCTATGTGCCTTGGGTATTGCTGTCCACGCCGCAACGAGCAGGATTCAAAACGAGAACATTGCTCCCTCCGAACGAGGTTTCCTTGTGTCCGGCTCCAAGGGGGCGGCACACCTCATAGCCCAAAGCCCAAAGCCCAAAGCCCATTGCTTCTCCGCCCGAATCAGTCGTCGAGAGGAATCCTCTCGAGACGGTGCTCCCAGGTGAGGGACACCAGGAGATTACCGTCGGGGAGCAGGGCGACTGCCGTGACGCCGGGCAGGCCGTCGCGCAACAGCCGGGCGGGGTTGCCGCCGGTCGGGTCCACGATCCACAACTCGCCGGGTTTTGGTGCGGTGGCCGCGATGTCGCCCGAAGGCAGCACCGCGAGGTAGGCTTCCTGTTGTTCGCCGCTGCTCCAACCCGGGACCTCCAGCCGGCGCACCACCTCTCCCGAATCGGGATCGACCAGAGAAACCGCGCCGTCAACGGGAACGGCAGCGGCCACCAGCCCGGTCACCGAGGCCAGACCCGTTACCGGCCCGGGGAGGGTGGCCACCACGGTCTCCTGCCAGTTCGGAGGATCGAACCGCAGGAGCCGCCGATTCCCGGTGTCGGCCACCAACAGCCTGCCGCCGTCCGACCACAGGGCGTCTCGGGGGCCGAACATGTGGCTGCCGACGGTCTCGAAGGTGCCGTCGGGCCGCACCAGTTGAATGCGTCCGTTCCAGGTGTCGGTGACGGCCAGCGTTCCGTCGGCGGCCAGCGCGAGCCCCGACGGCTCGTTGAACGTCCCTGGAGCCGCTCCCTCTGTGCCGACCGTGTCGAGACAACCACCCTGCGAATTGAACCAGCGGATGCGGTGGTTCCGGGTGTCGGCGACCGCGAACCAGCCCTTCGGCGACACCGCGAGCCCCCGCGGTTCGCGCAGACCCGCCCCGGAGGCGTCGGCTTCGTTCCGCCACGGCGGAGGGCAGCGGGAATCGGATGCATCGATGATGAGGCCGTCCGTTCCGATCAGCCACAATCTGTGATCGTAGCCGGCGAGGGTGGCGATTTCGCCGACCCCTTCGAGGAGAGTTCGCCACGGGAGCAGACAGCCGCCGCTGCGATGAACTCCGCGGTCGTCGACGGCCACCAGGTCCTGGCCCTGCCAGGCCAGGGAACGGACGCCCTCGAGGGCCCCGGCGACCGGCATCGGTACGCCGTCACGTCCAACCAGGACGGTTCGGCCGTCGCTCCACGCGAGCCAGTCGTCCTGGGCTGCCGCGGCCCTCACAGAGTCCGAATTCACCCGCCGCCAGTTTCCGCCGTCGCGCCGCCAGACGCCCCCGTCGCCCCACGCCCAGAGGGCGTCGTCCGCGGTCAATCCGGCTGCGTCCGGCACGTGACCCTCCGCCTGGAAGCGCTGGGACTCGAAGCGGAAGACCCGGCCGTCCGAACACAGGAACCAGGGATCGGCGCGCCACCGCGCAGCCGAAATGACGTCGCACGGCGGCGTCGAGAAGGTCTCCACCTGCTGCCCGGCGAGGTCGAGCCCGACCACCCGGCCGTCGGGGAGGGTCGCGACGGCGCCGCTCGAGTCGAGGGCCAGAGAGCGCAAGGTTTCGCGGGGAGTCTCGGGCAGTTCGCCGATGACAGACGCTCCTTTCGGGAGCTGCATCGCGGGGACCACGAGTGGCGGGAGATTGGCGACGCGTCGCACCTGGTAGAGGATCGCGCCGCCGTTTTCAGCCACCTTCACGACGCCCGGGACTCCGAACAACGGGTCGTCCGCCGTCACGTCATAACGCTGTCGTTCGAGATCGGAGAACACGACCCAACGAACGTCGTATCGGTCGAGGACCGCCCTTCGGGCGCGCTGGTCCTGTCCGGAATACAGGGTCCGGAGGTCCTCGGAGCGAGCGGCGATCTCAACAGCGGACTGTCCCCTCTGTTGGAGATGCCATTCCCAGCCGACAACGGTCGGCTGACCGGTGTGCATCACGATTCTTGCGTGCTGGCCGTACGCGGGGCCGGCCGACTCGGCCACCACCTCACCGGGCCGGGCCACGCCCTTCAGAGCGCGGACGAGAAACCAGGTCTGACGGTCGCGGGTCGCCAGGAAGGCCTGTCCGTCCAACGATGGTCGGGGCGAGGAGATTCTCGGTTGGAGCCACCCCTGGGCGACCCCGATCGGCAGGTTGACGGCGGCCACGACCTGCAGTGGCAACCAGACAACAAACAGCAGGCGGCGCCGACTGCCCCGGGTCCGTAGCAACATGGTGGCGAGAGCGACGGCGAACACCACCCAGACGACGTTGTAGATCTTGAACAGGGTGTTCATGCGGTCGATCAGGGTGAACCGCTCACAGGTCGCGATCGCGAGCGACCCGAGCGTGGCCAGGGCCCACCCGAAGCGCTCGAGACGGGGACGGTAGTAGAAACCGGTTGTCGCAAACACGGCCGCGGCGACCAGCGCCAGGGCGGCCGCTGTGGATCCGAAGGACAGGCCGCCCAGAATCCCCAGCCCGGCGGTGGGCAGAACGAGCCACCATCGTCGTCCGAGCGTGGCGATCGCGAGGACCGCGAGCGGGGCGAGAAAGAGACCGAAATGCCGCAGCACGGCCCAGGCCGGCGCGAAATCTGCGGCGGTCAGGAAGAGGCCGCGTCCACCGGCGCCGGCGTTGATGCCGGCGACCAGTTCCACGACGAACGGCACCGAAGCGACCAGGCTGAAGGTGCCCGCTGCCGCCAGTCGACCGAGGCCCGCGACCGGCCGCCGCGCCGCCGCCGCAACCCCGGCCCCAAGGGTGGCGGTGAGCAGGAAGAGGTCCCAGGGATTGGTCGCGACGACCACCGCCGCTCCGACGCCGCAGACCCCGGCCGCAGCGACCCAGCGACGATCGCGCGCAGTGACCGTGATCCAACCCCAGAAGAGCGTGACCAGCAGAACCGGCAGCGCGATGAAGTGTCCGTGGAGGTCGGCAAAGAGCGCGGTCCACAGGGGATATTCGTCGATCGCGAAACCGGGAATCACCCGCGACGTGGCCCACCACAGATCGAAGATCTTGCCGTCCTTCGCGAGCCCGAGCAGCCACGGCCAGGCGAGGTTGCCGGTGAGCAGCACCAACAGCGGGAGCACGGCGACGGCGAACCAGCGGCGTCGACGGGCCAGCACCAGACCGAAGGTCGCGAGCACCGCCGCACTCAGGGCGGGGATGGTCGCCGAGATCAGGTTGTAGCCGACACCAGCGCTGCAGCCCACCACCAGGATCGGGAAGGCGGCGAGGACTTCGCCGAAGTAGTAGTAGTTGAGGGCCATGCCCGCCATCCACGGCTCGCCGGGAGGCCAGGCGGGGGCCCGCAGAAAGGCGTTGAGAAAGGCGAAGTCCATCGGTTTTTCGCCCCAGTAGATGGCGGGGTTGAAGGCCCTGACGATGAGGAAGAGCAGACCGACTGAAGCCGTGACGATCAGGACCTTTCCGATCGCGCCCCGGCGCCGGATGAAGACCGCGGCGATCTGCCGCCGACCGCGCCATCCCGCAGCGGCGGCCGCTGCGCCCACCGCCAGAAAAATCCAGGTGGCCGTGCCGGGGCTGATCTCCCAGATCCGAAGTTCGCTGCCGAACCACAGGATCCACGCCGGCAGGATCCACCCGGTGGTCACCGCGAGACCGGCTCCGGCGTCGGGAAGCCCCCTCAGAAGCGGCAGCAGGATGACCCACGTGGCGATGCCGAGGCTTCCGATGACCAGCAGCCACACCGCGAGATCGATGACCTGGCGGGTGGCCGACGGCGCCGGCGAAACCGAGGGAACAGGGTCGATCGTGCGCCGCGCGAGCCCCCGGAACCCGAGCTTGTCGAGGGAGGGCAGCGGGCGGGACACCCTTTTGGCGAGTTCTTCGGGAGGCACCTCGGTGACCCGGCGGAAGATCAGGACCTGGGGAAACTCGTAGTTGACGAAACTCTCGTCGGCATACTGAACCGGCCACTCGAGACCGAAGATCCGCGGTCCGCGCCGCACCCGGGTCATGAGCTCGAAGCCCGCCTCGCCGTCCAACAACAGACGATACAACCGCGCAGTGAGCGGGAATCTCCGCGGGTTGGCGAGAACCGTTCGCACGACCCTGTTCGAGGTCATGACGACCCAATCGGCGCGCGCCAGTTCGGTTGCCCACCGCAGGGCCTTGGCCTCGTCGTCGGGAAGGTCGTAGGACGGGCAGCGAAATCCGCTCCACCGCGCCGTCGACGTCGTCCAGGGAAATCGTCTCGTCCCAGCTCTCGAAGGCGATCACCTGGCCGTCCGCAACCAGTGGTGCCAGCCACTGTGACGCCGTTCGGTGGGGGTGAGGCTCGACAAACGCCCACACATAGGCGACACCCCAGAGGATGGTGCCGGCGGCGACTGCTGTGATCGCCGCGCGCCGAAAACGCCGGCGCAAGCGGCACAACCACCAGGCCGCGACCAGCGCTGCGGGCACCAACAGCGGCTCCCAGTAACGGAGGTATTTGACCTGCAGGGTGCTCAGCCGCACCGACATTGGGATCAACCAGGCCAACAGGATCAGGAGGAGGACCGAGGAGTTGTTCCAGCGGCCGGTCAGCCACCGTCGCCACCGGGTCGCAGACCGCCGGGTCGCGGCGGCCGCGGCGGCGATCGCCGTCAGCAGGAGCATCGGTCCCCAACCCCACAGTGCCAACTCGCGCAACGGGTAGAGCACGGGGAGGGTGGCGGCGTAGACCCTCACGTACGGGAGGTCGGCTTCTCCCAGGACCATTCGAATCTGCTCGCCCACCCCGCGCACATAGGCCGGGTTGATGTCGGGGCCGACCGCCACCCTTGAGAGCGCCCTCCCGGCCACTCCGTCGTCGTTCGGGACGAGCAAGGAGGTCACGTGAAGGGCGGCAAAGACCGTGCAGGCTGCGGCAAGAACGACCAGCGCCCGCCGTGTCCCCTGATCGCGTCGGGCGGCGAACTGGAGGGCGAGGGCGCCGGCGACCGTCGCGGCGATCAGCGCCAACGGCGGCCGTGCCTCGGCGAAGGCCCACGGTTGGCACACCCAGAAGGTCGTGGCGAGGGCGCCCGCAGCCAGGAGTGTGAGGCGGAGGATCTCCGTCATGCTCCTCCGACCGGCGAGCACGATGGCCAGGGCGAGCGGCAGACCGAGGGGCAGGGACGCCACCTTGACCGCCAACGATGCGCCGACTGCGGCGCCGGCGGCGATCGCCGACGGTCCGCGGCCGCCGACGGCCAGCCAGAAACAGGCGGCGAGCGCCATCACCACCCACACCGAGTGGTGGGCCTCGACAGTTGAAAAGTGACTCTGTTGCAGGTCGAGGGGGACCCACGCCATGAGCAGCAGGAAGAGGTCCGCCGTGTTCGGGCCCCACGCCCTGCGGGCTGCAACCCAGCCGAGGATCAGTGCCAGCATCGACGCCGCCAGAGAGACAGCCCGACCGCTCGCGGTCAGACCTCGGAGCGAGTCTCCCATGCCGAGAACGGCGGCCGCCGCCCTCGACGCCTGGAAGTGGAGCGAGCCGTAGGCGAAGAACTGCGGGTCCGAAAACCACCCCTCCGTCTTTTCGGTGACGAAGCTCACCTGGCGTTCGTCGGGGTGGAGGGAGGAGGACGAGTAGCCCGAGTCCCACCCCTGCAGCAGCAGGCGCAGGCCCAATGCGAGGAGTAGGAGCAACCACGTCCGCTTGCGCACCATCATTCCAACACTAACGGAAGTTGGCCGAAACCGTCCAGCCTTTGCAGATCTTTGACCGATCTCCAACCTGAGGTTGACACAGGATCACGATCGTCGACGACAGACGAATCGGGCGAGTGTGGCGAGCTCGCCGTCCGGCCCATCGATCTTCCGGGCGCGGTCCGCCAGCCGATCTTCGAGTTCGTCGAGGCGACGCCGTGCGGCCTCGAGACCGAACAGGGTGACGTAGGTGAGCTTGTCGGTTGCGGCGTCCTTGCCGGGTGATTTGCCGAGCACGTCGGCCGACGACGTGGCGTCGAGGATATCGTCCGCCACCTGAAAGGCGAGACCGAGGTCGCGGCCGAACAGACGGAAATTTTCTCGCGCCGACGAATCGGCCCTGGCGAGCAGCGCGCCGAGTTCCACCGATGCCTGCAGCAGACACCCGGTCTTGTGGCGGTGGATCGTCTCCAGTCGCTGCTCGATGCCCTCACCGTCCTCACCGCTCCGTCCCGTGTGCTCGATATCCTCGGCCTGACCGCCGACCATGCCTCGGGACGATACCGCCTCGGCCACCAGCGCAACGGCGTCGGAACGAAGAGCCGCCCACGACTCCGTTGGGGGAAAACGCGCGAGCAGCAGAAGTCCTTCGGTGAGCAGGGCGTCCCCGACCAGAATTGCGGTTGCCTCGTCATAGGCGACGTGGACGGTGGGGCGTCCCCTGCGCAGCATGTCGTCGTCCATCGCCGGCAGATCGTCGTGAACCAGCGAGTAGGTGTGGATGAGCTCCAGCCCGCAGGCTGCTTCGGTGATGGTGTCGGGGTCTCCACCGGCCGCGCGGTGAGCGATGCGGGCGAGCACCGGGCGGATCCTCTTGCCGCCGGCAAACACCGCGTAGGCAATCGCTCCGTGGAGTCGCCGGGGCCAGGTGTCGGGAGTCGCCACGACGCGCTGCAAGGCCGCCTCGACGACCGCCCGCTCCGCCGCCAGCAACTCTTCGGCATTCACTCCGGGTCCTCGTCCTCGCCTCCGGCAACCACCTCCGGTTCGTCGCCTTCCAGAAGCTGGCTCACCCGCAGTTCCACCTCTTCGAGTCGCACGCGGCACTTCTTCGCGAGGTCCATCCCGTTTTCGAAGAGCCCGAGCGCCTCTTCGAGCCCGACCGACTCGTCCTCGAGCCGCGCGACGACGCTCTCGAGCTGTGCCAGCTGGTCTTCGAAACGTACGCCGTCTTTTTTCTTCTCACTCATGGATCGCTCCGTTCGCCGGGTGTCGGGTCCGGCCGGGTTGGGTCGTCGAACAGCGACGGCTGTGCCGTCGGGTCTTTCGGTGTGACAAGCCGATCGCCGGAGGTGGAGCTGACCAGTGATCGCACGCGGCCGCGGGCGAGGCGGGTCGTCAGGGTCTGTCCGCCGTGGATGACGGCCGCGTCCTTGATCGGCGTGGTGCTCCCCTCGAGGGTGGTGATCGAGTAACCACGCTCGAGGACCCGTTCGGGGCCGAGGTGGCCGAGAGCTCGATGCGACGCCTCGAGGCGGGCGCGAAGCCGCCGGGTCTGGGCGGCCATCAACTGCTGAAGTTGTTGCCTCCGGCTGATCAGCAGGCGGCGGTGGCCGCCGGCAGCGATCCTCGCGGGCAGGCGCTTGAGGCCGCGGCTGGCGTGCTCCAATCGGGTGGCGGCGGATTCGTTGACCCGGCGCAGGGCGGGGGCCAATCGAGCGGTACACCGCAGCCGTTCGCGCAACAGGCGGACGCGCTGCGGGAGCCTGGCCAGACCCGACGATCCGGCGAGTCCGCCGAGGTGGGTGCGGGCGAGGCGGAGGTGCCGGTTGATGTCTCGGAGCAGAGCCTGACGGGCATCGACCACGCGGCGCTCCTGCTCTTCGAGACGGGCGACCACGATTTCCGCCGCCTGGGTGGGGGTGGCGGCCCGAACATCGGCCACGAAATCGGCGATGGTGAAGTCGACCTCGTGGCCGACGCCGGAGATGACGGGCACAGGCGATGTTGCGATGGCGCGGGCCACGGGTTCTTCGTTGAACGCCCACAGGTCTTCGAGGCTGCCGCCGCCGCGGCCGACGATCACCACGTTGACCCGTCCCGAACGGGTGAGCCGCTCGATGGCCGCCGCGATCTCGGTAGCGGCATTCGCGCCCTGAACGGTGGCCGGTGCCACGATGACCTCGAGGTGCGGATATCGTCGCAGCACCTTGAGCATGTCCTGGAGGGCCGCGCCCGAGGCCGATGTCACGATGCCCACCCGGTTGGGCAGGGCCGGCAACGGCCTCTTTCTCTCGGCTGCGAAGAGGCCCTCCTGTTCGAGGCGCTTCTTGAGCTGTTCGAATGCCAGCTGGAGGGCGCCCATGCCCTGCGGTTGCACGTCGTCGACCACGAGCTGGAACCGGCCCCGCTGGGCATAGATGGTGAGCGAACCGCGGACCAGCACGGCGAGACCGTCCTCGAGGCGGAACTTGAGCTGCCTCGCCCTGGAGGCCCACATGACGCAGTCGACGGAGGCGCTGTCGTCCTTGAGGGTGAAGTAGACATGGCCGCGCCCCGACGGGTTCACATTGGTGGCCTCGCCTTCCACCCGGACGCCGGAGAATCCCTGTTCGAGGAGAGCGTTGACCTCCGACAAGAGGGCCGCGACCGAGTAGACCCGATCTTTCATTTGTGGATCCCCCGGGAGGGTGGTGTCGATCGCGAGGGGAGCACCTCTCGACTCAGCCTTCGAGTTCCTCGCGCGACAGGGCGTCGTCGACCAACATCACCGGGATGCCGGAGACCACCGGATAGACGCGGCCTGCCGCCGAGGCGAGACCGACCTCGATGACCGGCTCCTCGCCCTTGAACTGCTCGCGGTACTTCTCGACCAGACGCCGGCGCACCGGCTCGGGGAAATCCACAACCTCGAGCGGCGTCTTGTCCACCGGACACACCAGGATCTCCAGCAGCTTGGGGTCAACCGACATGGCTCACTCCTCCGGTGGCCAGTCTACACGACGCGCCGGTCGAGACCGGGAGAACCGGCAGGTAGGCTACTCGTCGCCCTTTTCCTCCGCTTTGGCATCCGATGGACTCGAAGTCCGCGGGGTGTCGTCCTGATTCCAGGCCATGTCGTTTTCGTGTTTGTCGTGGCGGCGGCGCATCCGTTCGATGCGTTTTTCGATGACCCGTTCGGTCTCGCGACGCGCCTCCTCGAGGTGGCCGGGATGTTCGTGTTTGTACATGTCCTCGGGCATGTGGCCGGTGATCCAGGCGGGATTCATGGGGTAGACGTGGGGGTGGAAGACCACCGAGTACATGTGCCAGACCAGGATAGCGAGCGACGCCAGCCAGGCCTCCCAGAAGTGGATCACCAATGCCACGTCAAGCACGCCCTTGGGAAGGAACTGGACAAACCAGTTGTCGAACCACAGCAGGATGCCGGTGATCACCATGACCACGGTGCCCCACACCAGGGCCCAGTACTCGGCCTTTTCAACGTAGTTGAAGCGCTGGATGCACTCCATGCGAGCGCCCAGTCCGAGGTTGTAAAGCATGCGCCGCACGAAGAACTCGAAGTCGCGCCGGATCGGCCACATGTCCCTGGCGAACTTTCGCCCGCGTGGCGAGAGGAGGAACAGCCCATGCCACAGAATGGTCGCCATGAAGACGACCGCGGAGGCGCGGTGGAGGATGCCGCGGACCTCGAAACCACCCTCCCAACCGAAGAAGAAGCGCGAGATGAAGCCCTGGTCGTAACGCAAAGCGAACCCGGAGACCACCAGTGCGATGAAAGAGATGGCGAGGAGGGCGTGCTGGACCACCTCGTCGATGTGCATTCGCACCACCTGCGGCCGTTTCTTGGAGATGTTGACGAGGTGGCGGAAGAGGTCGATCAGCCAGTGCAGGATCATGAGACCGATGATCACCGCGATTGCCACGATGTAGATCTTCTCGATGACGTCGGCGGCGGGCGTCCGCAGACCCTGGCCGCCGATGCCGTGGATCGGGGTGTTGGCGATTTTTTCGGAGATGTTCGGGTGGCACTCGCCGCAGGTGCTGCTGCAGATTGGCGGGGTTGACGGTCGAGGTCGGATCCGAGCTCGCGAGGATCCGGTGGACGCCGTGGCAGGAGGCGCAGTTGGCGACGTGGGTGTCGCCGGCCTTCGACTTGAGCCCGTGGTAGGAATCGATGAACGTCGTCAGACGCCCGGTTTGAATGTCGTACTTTTCGTTGAGCACCGCCGACTCGTGGCACGGCGAGCAAGTCCACTCGGCGACCTTCGAACCCGAGACGGGCGACAAGGGGTCGTCCGGCGACAGGATCCCGTGCTCGCCGTGGCAGTCGGTGCACACCGGCGCGTCGGTCTCTCCGCGAGCTGCCAGTTGGCCGTGAATGCCCTCCAGGTAGTCGTTCTCCACGCCCTTGTGGCAGCGGCCGCAGGTGTCCGGAATGTTGAAGTGGTTGATGCTCGATTCCGGCGAGCCCGGAGAGAGGATCTTGTGGGCGGTGCCTCCGGTGGAGTGGCAGTCGTTGCAGGTGGCGGCCACGTAGATCCCGCCCTGGGTCGCCTTGCTGTGGACCGACCGCGCGTAGATCTGAATCGGGTGATCGATCAGGATGTCATATTTGGCGGTGAGGTCCAGGTCTTCGTGGCACCTGCCGCAGGTGTCGGGGAGATTGGTGGGGTGGGTGGAGGAGCGACTCACCGAGGAGGGAAGAACGTCGTGCGACCCGTGGCAGTCCGAACAGTGCGGCATGTCCTCGATCACTCACCGAGTCGAGCGCGGCCGTGGGCCTGGTACTGCTCGGCGGCGTCGTCGTGGCAGCTGCGGCAGCCGATCGCAGCCGACGTGGAAGTCCGCGGTCAACCGGGCGGTGGGGAACGGTGTCCCCGGTCGAGCGTGGCAGTCGAGGCAGTCGACGCCGTCGTGGACCGAGTGCGAGATCTCGTCGGCGAAGGCCGAGCCTGCCGCGCCGGCTTCGTGGCAGTCGGCGCACATCGAGCTGTCGATCGGCTCGTATTCCTCGTCCTGAGCGAAGGCGACCGGGGTCGCGCACAGCCCCACGAGGAAGGCCAGAACGATCGCTGTCAGGGTGATGGCCGACTCTCGGCCTGATCGAGCGGTTGAACGGCGCGTGGATCATGACATCCCTCCACCAACATTGTGGAGCATTTCACAAGCTTGTCAAGAATAGAAAGCTTTTGTTTTCAGAAACTTGAATTATTGCTATATGCCTAAATCAGTAAGTTACTGTATCGAAAACATATCCGATCAAGCTGTGTCGGAGACTGCGTTTCGATCCCCGCCGTCGGTCACCGGAGGGTCACCCGAACCTTCCGCACACGCGGGCCGTCGAGCTCGACGAAGAAGATCCCCTGCCACGTGCCGAGGCACAGGCGGCCGTCTGCGACCGGCACCGTCACCGAGCTGCCGAGCAGGGTGGCCATCAGGTGGGCGTCGGAGTTGCCCTCGGCGTGGGCGAAGCGAATTGCCGGCACCATCGCCTCGTAGGCCGCGACGAGGTCCCGGGCGACATCGGGGTCCGCGCTTTCGTTGATCACGACCGCGGCTGTCGTGTGCGGCACGAAGACGTGGCAGAGACCGTCGTCCGAACCCTCGATCGAGGCCGCGACCCGGGCCGTGATATCCACCATCTGGCGGTGGGACGTGGTGCGCACCTCGATCATCATGGTGGGGTCCTCCCTGGTGTTGTCGTAGACCTGCCGATAGGCCTGGCTGAGATACACCACGCGCCGGACGTAGGTGTAGGTCTCGGGAATCGGTATCTCCTCGGTGAATCGATAGCGGTCGGGCTGCTGCTTCCACCACCCGCGGACCCGCGTCTCGCCGCCGTTGTATGCCGCGAGCGCCGGCTCGACCGCTCCAAACCGTCGCAGGAGGTGCGCCAACTCCCTCGCGCCGAGACGGAGGTTGATCTCGGCATCGTGGAGGTCGGGTGTGGATCCGAGGCCGAGCGCTCGCGCATGAGGACCGGCCGTCGAGGGCAACAGCTGCATGGCGCCGACGGCTCCGCGCGGCGAGACAGCATGTGCGGTAAACGTGCTTTCCTGGCGGGCGATGCCGGCCACCAACCACGGGTCGATGCCGAACTCGGCCGCGGCGGACTCGAGCGCCGAGCGCCAACGAAGCGGCAGGTAGACTTCGACAGCGTTGCCGGGGGCTGCCGTCATGTGGACGGTCCCGAGCTCCGGGAATCCAGCGCGAAGCCAGGTGATCGAGTCGTTGAACTGGCCCAGTCGGGCGCCGAGGCCGGCGCCGGCGAGGGCTTCGCCAGGGGAGGTCTGGCGGGCCCGGCGGATCCGCCGCCACTCGCGGGCGGCCTCCTTTTCGGCGCCGGCGTCCAGCAGCCGCTGCACCGAGGCGGGAGCGTCGGTGGGCGCGACCGGCGCTGCGGCTCGAAAGGCGGAACCTGGAGTGCGGCCGAGCGCCTCGAGCGACCACGCCGCGTACAGATCTGGCACCGGTACCGCGGCGATCGCCGCAACATCGGGGCCCGTCCGTGCCGAGGACGATGCGACCCAGAATTTCAGACAACGGGCCTGGGAGGGAAGGGCGCCGGCAATCTCGAACACCCGGTCCGGATCGCCGCCAGCCATTGCGAGCGCGACCCCGAGTCGACGACCCAACCACTCCCGTCGCCCGTCCTCCCAACCTGACGCCTCGAGCTCCATCCAGCTCTCGAAGGCGTCGTCCAGCAGTCCGCTTTCGGTGCCGCACTCAAGGTGGAGAGCAAGGGTCGTGGCGCGATCTTCACCACCCCCGTCGATGGTCAGGGCCCGGGCCGCGGCCGCTCGGCATTCGTCGAAGACCCGGCGGGCCCTGCCACCCGGCCACAGGTCCCAGGCCCGGTTGCGCATGGCCTGGGCGCGCAAGGTGAGGTCGGCGGATCCGGCATCGCGGCCGTCGGGGAGGGCGCGCAGCGCCCGGTTCGGGGAACCGGCATCGAGTTCGGCCCGCGCCAGCTCGCGCCGCCGTTCGATCTCCGCCTCACCACTCCACCGCTGCGACCTCAGTTCGGCAGCGGCTCGCGACGGCGAGCCCTCACGCCTCCACGAACGGCTTCGTTGCAGGCGTTCCTCCGGACCGAGACCGGCCAGCAGGCTGCGGTCGAGGTCGCGGTCGACCGACGACAGGCGCCGCGGCGCGGTCACGGCCAGACGCCGTGCCGCCGCCAAACGGATGGAGTCCTCACCGACAGTCAACAACAACTCGTCGGCCGCAGGTTCGGAGTGCTCTGGAATCAAGGTCCTTTCCGCGGCGGCGCCACCGCTGTCGCCGTCCCGAATCAGGGCCTCGATGAGTTGGAGCCGGGCGCGGGCGGCGGTGCTCGGCGGCGGCGAGGCCGCGAGGTACTCGCGCCAGGCGTCCGCTCCAGCCGAGATGCGGCGCAGGCAATCGGCCCAGCTTTCCATACGGGCGGTCTCGAGAACCGACCCTTCTCCGGCTTCGGCGAACAATCTGGAGGCGCGTGCGGGATCGGTTGCGAGGAGGCTGAAGGCTTGATCGAGCAGTTGGTCGCGGGCGGGAACTGACGGAGCGGTGGGCTCCTCAATACACGCGGCGGCCGTCAAGGCCGCCGTCAGGAACAGGATGAACGATCGTTGTGGAGGCCGCTTCACCCGCCGAGGACGTCAGGGTTTCCATCGGCGAGAATCCGTACCAACTCCTCCTGAAAGTAGTCGTGGCCGGTGCGGATCTCGACGGGTATCCTTTTTTCGAACATTTCGCGGCTGCGGTCGATATCGTCTTTGAGGCGTCTCGCAAGGTCCTTCTCGGCCCGACCGCGATCGACCTCTTCCTCGTTGTAGAGCTTGATCTCCGAGACCAGGAGACGGGCGAATCTCCGCGCCTCCTCGTGGCGGGGATCGTCCACCGCGGGGCCTTCCAAACTTGCGGCCGCCGGGGTTGCCTGGACCGGCGGTTCGATGGGACGCACCGGTGGAGGCGCTTCTGATTCGTAGACGGGGGGTGGTTCGACCGGCTGCGGGTCGGCCACCAATGGGGGCGTCGAGCTCTCTTGGGCGGGGGGCTGGAAATCGTGCTCCGCAACCTCCTCGGCCACCTCGACCCGCATGGTTGCCGACGGGTCGAAGGCTTCGCCCGCGGGTTCGGCCTGCACCGGTTCGGGTTCGAAATCGTAATCGACTTCGACGACCTCTTCGGCCTCGACGGCAGCGGCTTCCTCAACGACAGGCTTCGCCGCAACCTCTGCAACCGGGTCGTGGGCCGCCTCGAAGCTCGGGGCCACGGTCGCCGGCTCGAAAGCTGAACCTTCGCCTTGATCGAATTCGGCTGCGGCCGGTTCGGGCTCGGGCTCGGTCACGGTGTCGAAGACCTCTTGCGAGGTGAAACCGGCCGGGCTGCGCGGAAGTGGGGCGATATCCGCCAACATCAACGAGGGCGCGTCGGTACGGTTGTGGAGGGTGTCGATCAGCAAGCAGGCCGTGGCGATATGTGCCTGGGCGGCGTCCAGGGCCCACGGCTGATCACCATCGTGGTCGACATAGACGATTCCCATGAGCTTGCCGCGGAGGCTGATCGGCAGCAGAGCGCCCTCGGCGGGGACGCCCTGATCCGCCAGCCACTCGGAGAGGAGCGGGTCGGACTGCGGATCCACCATGAGCGGCATCCCGGTTTCCACGAGTTGGCTGAACCGGGGCGAGGCGGCGATGCCTCCACTCCACGATCTGATCGCCTCGGCGTTTTCGAAACCGGAACCACTCCACGCGGTGACCACACCGTCTCGGATCACCAGAACCAGCGCCCGGCCGACGTGTTCGCCGAGCAGTGGCAGCAGGGCCCGAAGCAACTCGGACTGGCTTTTCGCGCCGTCCAGGAGACGCAGGCTTTCCAGCGAGACGCCGGCGGACGGGCGGGGAACATCAGCGGCAGCGGCAGCGGCATCGGCGGCGACGTTGAGCTCGGCGAGTCCCGCCTCGACCTCTGCAATCGGGAAAAGCTCGTTGGGATCGGCCGGCAGAGCGTCCTGAACCGAGGCCTTCATCGCGTCGACGAGGCCCTCCAGTTGGGCGACGAAGTCGTTGAGACGGTTCGCCACCGCTTCGAGACCGTGACGCTGAGTCAATTTGAGGTTCTCGAGCAGGGCATCGTAACGGTCCATGGTGCCTCCTATAGCGCTTCTCACCATTATCCACACCACCCCGACGATCCGTCAAGCGCTTGAAACTCAGCGCGATCCGTCCTGGCAGTCGATCCCGGTCTGTTGTCGGGGAGTTTGGTGGCCTTCTTTGCGCGCGGTGGTGGTGTGCCACGTGCCGTCCCCGGCGATCCTGGACGAGGGTTCGTGAATGTTGTCACAAGGCGCGGTTTCTGGTAGCGTGCGGGCCGAAGGGAGGAGCTATGAAATTGAGCCGATTCCTGCCGTGTTGCGTGGCAGTACTCGTCGCCATCACACTGATCGCGGGGTGTTCTCGAGGTCCGAGCGAGGAAGAACTCGCCCAGGCCCAATTCGAAGAGCAGCTTGCACAACTTCAGAATCTCTACGGAGATCTCCAGCAGCGGCGCGCCGACCTCGAGGCCGCTCACGTCACGGTCGCCGAAATCGAGGCGATCAAGGAGCGCGACCGCACCGATGAGCAGAAGGTCGAACTCGAGACGCTGCCCCTGACCATCGAGGAGCTCACTCTCGCCAGAGACGACTCGTTTGACGCTGCGCAGGGTGCGTTGGCCGATTTCCTCAACGTCGCACTCAACAATTTTCCCGAGGACCCGGCGACCGTCGAAGGACTCAACATCTACGCCGACGAAGCCATCCTGATCGCCCGGGACACGGTCTTGAAGGCCGGTGACTACAAGAAGGCGACCGATCAGCTGGGGTCCGCCGTCAGCTACTACGAGTCGCTGTCGATCCCGGTCTACCCGACGCTGGTGGACACCTTGGCGGAGCTCGAAGAGATGCGCTTCATCAACCAGGAGCGGTTCGATCTCGTGCAGAAGAACATGACCATGGACGAGGTCAAGGAAGTGGTGGGAGTCCCGTACTACCAGAACATCCAGGTGGACGAGAAGCGCGGTGTCGAGACCTGGTTGTATCGCAAGGAGGACGGCGGCGCTGCGGCCATCTACTTCAGGATGAAGACCGGCAAGAGCTACGACAAGAAGTGGGACGCCGTCAAGACCAAGGTCGTCAGCGACTGATTTTTCAAGCACGGACCGGCGACGCGGCGCCTCCCGGTTTCGGGGGCGCCGCGTTTGACGCTCCGCCAAGCTGATGGTATTCTCCGGGTCCTATTGCGCGTGCCGATCGGCCCCCCGGGGGCACCGGCGCAGATTGCACCGAGAGGGGGTGAGCCCATATGCCGACAGGCGTCACAGTTCGTGACAACGAGTCCTTCGAAGCTGCACTTCGTCGCTTCAAGCGGAAGTGCGAGAAGGCTGGCATCCTCTCCGAGGTGAAACGGCGTCGCTTTTACGAAAAGCCGTCCGAGCGCCGCAAGCGGGAAATGATCCAAGCCCGAAAGAAGATGCTTCGCAAGATGGCCAAGCAGCGGCGCGCCGGTCTGCTGTAGTTTCTACGGTGGACCGCTCGTTCGCTTCAGACCTCGAATTCGACAAGGTCCTTCAGTTGATCGCGGCCCACGCCCGCAGCGGCGTGGGCCGCACTTTTGTCGAACGGCACATCGCTGAACCGCGCCGCGGAGGCGACCCGCACGCCGCCGCCCGGTTGACGCTGGCGATGGCCCAGTTGATCGAGGACGAGGAGACCCTCTCCTTTGCCGGGGTCGACGACGCGCTGCCGTGGCTGGAAGAAGAAGCGCCGCCGCCATCCGAGCCCCGTGATCTCCTGGCTCTGCTCAACCTCGCCCGAAGAGTGGCGGCCGTCCGCCGCCGTCTCGCCGCCTCTGAAGATGACCGGCTGCGCGCGGTCGCGCGTCAGCTCCCCGACACCGCGGACCTGGTGGCTGCGGTCGCACCCCGCCTCAACCGTGACGGCACGGTGGCCGACTCCGCGTCGCCCGAGCTGCAACGCCTGCGGCGCGAGGTGGTGCGCGCCCGCACCGAGGTGACGGCCGAGCTCGAAGGCATTCGTCGTGCCCACGGCGAGGTGGTGACCGATGCCCCTCCGACACTGCGCCGCGACCGATACTGTCTGCCGGTGAGGGCTTCCGCGCGCGCGCAACTTCCGGGTCTCCTGCTCGATGTTTCCGCCCGTGGGGCGACCGCCTTCGTCGAGCCGCTCGCGGTGGTCGAGCTCAACAACCGGCTGACCGCCGCCACTGCCGGCGAACAGCGCGAGATCCAACGGATCCTGGCCGAGATCGCGCGTCTCTTTGCCCGGGCGCACGACGACCTCGCCGGGGCCGTGGACGTCCTCGCCGAAATCGATGCCGTGCAGGCCAAGGTCCTGTTCGGCCGCCGCGTCGAAGGGCTGATCGTGCTGCCCACCGAGGGCGGTGAGCTGGTGCTGCGCGGCTGCCCGCCATCCCCTGCTCGACGAGCGGCTCCACGCCCTTCGGGTCGAGGTGTTCGGCGAAAATGAACGGCGCGACCCCGGCCACCGGGTCGTGCCGTTGGACTTCCAGCTGCCCGAAGGTGTCCGCACCCTGGTGGTTTCGGGACCCAACGCCGGCGGCAAGACCGTCGTGCTGAAGACCATCGGTCTGATGGCATTGATGTGCCGGCACGGGATCCCGCTGCCCGCGGATGTGGGCACGACCGTGCCCGAGTTCTCGGGTCTGTGGTGCCATATCGGCGACGAGCAGGACGTTGCGGCGGACCTCTCGACCTTCTCCGGTTCGATGGCGGCCACCGCCCGCCTTCTCGAAGAGGCCGACGGCGGGACCCTGGTTCTCTTCGACGAGCTCGGAGCGGGAACCGACCCGCTCGAAGGTGCGGCCATCGGCTGCGCCCTCCTCGAGGAGCTGTCGAAGCGGGGGGCCGTCACCGTGGTCACGACCCACCTCGCCTCGATCGCGCTTGCGGCGAGTGCGGCGGACGGCATGGAAAACGCTGCGGTGGAGTACGACGAGAAAAGGCAACGACCCACCTACGCCCTGGTCGTCGGCCGGCCCGGCCGGTCGCGGGCGTTGGAGATCGCCGAACGCATGGGAGTGTCGGAAGCGGTGCTCGAGCGCGCGCGCGAACTCCTCGGCGGCGACCATCTCGAGCTCGACCGGTGGTTGCGCCGCCTCGAGGCGCTCGAGGGGCAGCTCGAGGCCGAGCGCTCCGAGGTCGCCATGCTCCGTGCCGAAACCGACGGTGTTCGCCAAGAGGCTGGCGCGAGAACTCGAACGGCTCGAGGGCGAACGAAGAATGCTGCCGCAGGAGCTGGCCGCCGAGCGTGAGGACTTGCGGCGCCGGGCCAAGAAGAAGCTCGATGCCGCCATCGTCCCGTCTCGAGAAGGCGACTCGAGGAACACGAGGCCCTCGGCAAGAGACGGCTGCAGAAACTGCGCGACGAGGCGCTTGCCCTCGACGACCACCGGTCGCCGCCGAAGGCCGACGGTGGAGGCCTCGCTGAGGGTGCGAGGGTGCGGCTCGCGGTCGGCGGCAAGGGCGTGCTGCGCGAGATTCGTGGGTCGCAGCGCCCAGGTCGAGGTGGCCGGCAAACGACTGTGGGTGCCGGTGGGAGAAGTCGAGCTGGTGGAAGGCCCGCGCCCCGAGCACCGCACCGCCGTCAAGGTCGAATCCGTCGATGTCACCGACCGCGAGCTCAAGCTGATCGGGCTCGACAGCGAGCACGCCCGCGACGAACTCGAACGGTTTCTCGATCAGGCCCTGACGTCGGGTATCCCGGCGGTGAGGGTGGTCCACGGGCACGGCACCGGCACCCTGCGCCGCCTGGTCGCCGAGGTGTGTCGCTCGCACCCCGCCGTGAGGTCCTTTCGCCACCCGCCCCAGCACCGCGGCGGCACCGGCGCCACGGAGGTCGAGCTGGAGCCGGGAGGCTGACGCCGCCCGGCTTGATACAGGTCTCAGGTGACAGGATCCAAGATCCAGGATTCAGGATCCAGGTCTCAGGATTCAGGATTCATCGCACAGGGCCCTTGACAACCCGAGAGAGAAATTTACGATTTCGCTGCATCCTGCATCGCCTGCATCCTGCATCCTGCATCCTGCATCCTGCATCCAAGCATCCGAACCCTCTATGCGAGAATGATCCCCCATGATCGACGCTGACCTGAACCGCGATGTCATCGCCCGCGTCCGTGAGGCCGCCGACCTCGTCGACGTGGCGGGCGAGCACGTCCGGCTGAAGAAGAAGGGCCGCACCTGGGAAGGCCTGTGCCCCTTTCACGAGGAGAAGACCCCCTCGTTCTCGATCGATGCTGAGAAGGGCCTCTACTACTGTTTCGGCTGCCATCAGGGCGGTGACGTCTTCAAGTTCCTGATGCAGCTTGAAAACCTCAATTTCCCGGAGGCGGTGGAGCGGTTGGCGCGCCGCTTCGGGGTGACGCTGCCGCCGAGAAGCCCCGAAGCGCGCCAGCGGCGCGACGCGGGCGACCGGCAGCGCGTGCTCCTGGAGGAAGCGCAGCGGTTCTTCTCGGAGTGCCTGGAGCAGCCGATGGGTCACCAGGCGCAGGCCGAACTCGAGCGGCGCGGGTTTGCCAGAGAGACCTGGCGGTCCTTCGGGTTCGGTTTTGCGCCCGACGAGTGGCGCGGACTGCTCGATCACCTGACCCGTCGCCACCCCGAGGGCGCCCTCGTCGAGGCGGGTCTCGCCGTGCGCCCCGACAGCGGGACCTCGCCGTACGACCGCTTCCGAAACCGCCTCACGTTTCCGGTGCGCTCGGGCGACGGCGCGCTGATCGCCTTCGGCGGGCGGGTGCTGGGGGATGGGGAACCCAAGTACCTGAACAGCCCGGAGACCCAGATCTTCCGCAAACGTTCGACCCTGTTCTGCCTCGATCTGGCGCGACGCCCGATCGCGGATCTGGCCCGGGTGCTGGTCGTCGAGGGCTACTTCGACTGTCTCTCGCTGCACCGTGTCGGTATCGGCAACGCGGTGGCGACCCTCGGCACCGCCCTGACGACCGACCACGCCCGGCTCCTGAAGAGACGGCTCGGCCCCGAGGGCGTCGCACTTCTGTGCTACGACGCCGACAACGCGGGTCGCCGCGCGGCGGCAACCGGGGCCCAGGTGCTCCTCGAGGCGGGGGTCGACGTGGCCGTGGTTGTCCTGCCGGCCGGCGAGGACCCGGACGACGTGATTCGCGAGCGCGGTGTTGAGGCCTTCCAGACCGCCCTCGATCACCCGACGCCGCTGCTCGACTTTCTGCTCGGCGACCTGCCGCCGGAGCCGGCGCGCCGGCGTCGAGCTGGGTTGCAGCTGGCGCCGCTGGTGTGTGCGGCATCCGATCCCGCCGTCCGTCAGAACCTGATCGAAGAGCTCGCCCGCCAGCTCTACCTTCGCCCGCGCGAAGTGGAGGAGCACGGGAGCCGGGGGCGACAACGTGCCGCCGCCCGGTCGACCGCTGCGCCGCCGCGGCGGGCGGTGCCGTCGGGAGAGCGCGAGTTGGTGCGGATGGTCATCGAGTGTTCGCGCGAGTGGCGACGCCGGATCTTCGATGCCGTGCACCTGGATTTCATTGAGGACCCGCGCGTCAGGACCATTCTCGAAGTTGCCCGCGAGATCGACGCCTCGGATGAGGGCGCTCCCGATTTTGTCGGCGCCCTGGTTCGTCAGACCACCGATCCGGACCTCAGCTCGTTGGTGGCGGAGTTGGGCACGACGCCCATGCCAGAGGTGACCGATGAGACGATTCGCCTCCAGCTGCGGATGCTGCTGGAACACCAGGCAAAGGAGCGCGCCCGGCGTCTGGCACCGCTGATCGCCGATGCGGAGGCCCGCGGCGACCTGACCGAGTTGGACCGATTATTGGAGGAAAAGGCCAGATTACGTCAGAAAAGTGCCGAAATCTGACATTTTCTGCTCCCTGGGGTTGCCAAAATCACTGATGAGACCCATATTCCACTGGATGGCGAGCGGCCCCGCATGGAGTGCCAGTGCTGAGAACGCAGCGCCCACCTTGAACTCACCTTGATGGACGGAATGATTGACTGACCCAATTCGGGAATGGAATGCCTGCGCGAACTGCTGTTCAGGGCGCAGCGCCGCGGGCGAGGTTGAGCGGTCGGTGACCGTCTCGTGTGTTTCGGGACCCCGCAACTCCCCCTTGTGAATGGAGGCAGCTGGTGGTGAAGGAGTCGAGTGTGCAGATTGAAGAAAAGTACCCGGAGCTGACGAAGCTCATCCAGGCCGGTAAGGAACGCGGCTTCATCATGTATGAGGAGCTGTACGAGAACCTGCCCGAAGAGGTCACCGGAATCGCCGAAGAGCTCGACGACATCTATATGCGGCTCTCGGAGCTCGATATCGACGTGATGGACGCCGAGAGCGGCGACCAGGAAAAGGGCGAAGGCGGGAAGGGCACGAAGGCCGCCAACGACAAGCCCGCAACCGCCAAGGTCGAGACCCGGCCGGTTGCCACCGAACAGCTCGAGAAGACCAATGACCCGGTCCGCATGTATCTGCGCGAAATGGGTACGGTCAAACTGCTCGACCGCGAGGGCGAGGTCTCGATTGCCCAGCGGATCGAGGCGGGCGAATCCAAGGTCTTTATCGCCCTCTCCAAGGAGACCTCCCTGCTGGAGTTGTTCCTGCGGACCAACGAAAGGGCGCGGCGCGAACGCCGGGGTGTTCGCGAGCTGCTGCAGACCCACGTCGAAGAGCTCGACGACAAGGCCGAGGATCGGGTGCGCGAGGGCTTGCGCCTGTTCAAGACCATATCGAAGCTCGACGGGGAGTCGCGCGAGCTCCGGCGTCGACTCAGGCGGTGCAAGAAGAGCGGAAAGCGCCACCAGGAGCTCTCCGACAAGATTGACGCCAACACCGCCGAAACGGCGATCCTGGTGCGGCGGGCGGATTTCACCACGACGACCCGCAACCGGTTGCTGACGTTCTTCGGCGAGGTCGAACGCCAGTTCGCGATTCCGATCCAGACCATCAACCGCGACCGCAAAAAGCTGCAACAGGAGCGCAGCGTCGAACGGCGCAAGTTCTACACCGAGCGGATCGATCGCTACGAAGATGAGCTCGAACGTCTGGAAGTGCGGTTCCAGATCCCTTACGAACGGCTCAAGGTCCTGCTCACCGAGGTCCGACGCGGCGAGGCCGAGACCGACCGCGCCAAGCAGGAACTCATCGTCGCCAACCTGCGGCTGGTGGTTTCCATCGCCAAGAAGTACACCAACCGGGGCCTTCAGTTCCTCGATCTGATTCAGGAGGGCAACATCGGCCTGATGAAGGCGGTGGACAAATTCGAGTACCGCCGCGGCTACAAGTTCTCCACCTACGCGACGTGGTGGATTCGTCAGGCCATCACCCGCGCCATCGCCGACCAGGCCCGCACCATCCGGATTCCGGTCCACATGATCGAGACCATCAACAAGCTCACCCGGACCACCCGGATGCTGGTGCAGGAACTCGGTCGCGAGCCGTCGGTGGAGGAGATCGCTCAGCGCATGGAGATGCCGGTTTCGAAGATCCGCAAGATCCACAAGATCTCGCAGGAACCGATCTCTCTCGAGACGCCGATCGGCGAGGAGGAAGATTCCCACCTCGGCGATTTCATCGAGGACACCAACTCGGTATCGCCCATCGAAGCGGTGATCATGCGGACGCTCAAGGACCACACCGAGAACGTTTTGAAATCCTTGACCCCGCGCGAGGAGCAGGTCCTCAAACTTCGGTTCGGCATCGGCGACGGTACCGAGCACACCCTGGAAGAGGTCGGGCGAACCTTCAACGTGACTCGCGAGCGGATCCGTCAGATCGAGTACAAGGCGTTGCGCAAACTCCGCCACCCCACTCGTGCCCATCTGCTGAAGCCCTTCTCGGACAGCGGGAGCTGACGCGCCGGGCCGCGGCCGGGCGCGCGCCGCCCCGCCTTGGGTGCGGCGGCGCAATGGGCTGTGGGCTATGAGCTATGAGCCGTGTGCTTTGAGCTTTGATCCGTAGCATGGGCTGCCGCGTCGAACGGCATCGACTTGAGGCACCCTACTCTGGTGGATTCGAATCTTCGTCGGGCATAGCCCATAGCCCATAGCCCAGGCCGGGCACGGCCCCACTGCCCACTGCCCCAAGCCCCTGCTTGCTGGTAGATCGTGTCCGCGGTACTATACGCCGGGGCCCATAGCTCAGCGGTTAGAGCCGCCGGCTCATAACCGGTCGGTCCCAGGTTCGAATCCTGGTGGGCCCATGGTCTGGGGCACACCCCGGGGGGGTGAATACTTGAGCAAAGAACTGCGCGATCTCGTTTTGCTGGTGCAGCTGCAGGAAATCTACAACTCCATTTCAGAAGCCATCGCCGAGCGGAACTCCCCTCCTCCGGAGATCCGCGAGTTGCAGGAAGCCAACCGGCTTCGCCAGGAGGAGCTGGAGGCGATGGAACGGCAGATGGCGACTCACGAGCAGGAGATCACCGAAGTCAAAAAGAAACAGGCCGAGTGGGAACTCGAACTCAAGCACTTCCAGAAACAGAAGAGCATCGTCAGCAACGAGCGCGAGTTCACCGCCGTGATCTCGGAAATCGACTATGCGACCAAGGCCATCGACGAGGCCACGTCGCGTCGCAAGACTCTCGAAGAGACCATCGAACAGATCAGGAGCGAGGTCGCCGAACGGCGCGAGGCCCGGCCCGAGGAGGAAGGCGCCCAGAAAGAAGTGGTCGAAGGGTGGGAGGCGCGCAAGGCCGAGCTCTTGAAGATCGTCCACGACCTCTCGGCCAAGGCGAAAGAAATCGAGGCCGACGTTCAGCCCAAACAGAGGGCGCGGTTCATGCGGTTGCTCGAGAGCAAACAGGGAAGAGCGCTGTCCGCGGTCGTCGACGGTTCGTGTTCGCTCTGCCATTTTGCCCTCAGGCCCCACCTGCAGCAGCGGGTTCGGCGCAGCGACGAGATCATCGACTGTGAGCACTGCCACCGGATCCTCTACGTTGAAGAGGTTCTGGCCGCCTGGAGTGCCGACCCGGCCGACGGCTGATCCAATGTCCGGTCTTGCTGAGAGGCTGGTCGAGGTGCGGCGCCGCGTGGAGAAGGCCGCGATCGCGGCAGCGCGCGACCCTTCCCTGATCACTCTGATTGCGGTCGGCAAGACCTTTCCCGCAGAAATCGTCGGCGAAGCTGTTGTGGCCGGAGCCGCAGATCTCGGAGAGAACCGGGTGCAGGAGGCGGTGGCCAAGAGGCCTCTGGTGCCGCGCGCGCGTTGGCACCTGATCGGCCCTCTCCAGCGCAACAAGGTGAAGGCGGCGATCGAGACCTTCGACGTCATTCACACCCTCGACCGGCCGGAGCTGGCCGACCGCCTGCAGGCCCTCCTCCTTCAACACCGCCCGGAGCATCGCCTGGAGGTCTTGCTCGAGATCAACGTCGGGCGCGAACCGCAGAAAGCGGGCGTCCTCCCGGACGAAGCCGAGGATTTACTCCGGCACGCGCTGACCTGCGATCGGCTCGCCGTTCGTGGTCTGATGGCGATTCCGCCGTGGGGCGATAGACCCCGAAGCGTCGCGGCCGTATTTCCGAGCGCTCCGTGAGCTGCGTGACGACCTGCAGCGGACCGCTCGGGTCTCCCTCCCGGATCTTTCGATGGGGATGAGCCACGATTTCGAGATCGCGATCGCCGAGGGCGCCACCATGGTTCGCGTCGGCACCGCCATTTTCGGGCACCGGGGATAGGGTCGAATTCCCGACCCGGAGCGTTCGAGCGAACCCGCTCTTCAGAACGCGTTTCCCGGGAGGAGCCACCTTCAACATTGTTGGCCCGGATCACCCTGCCGACGTGGACGTTCGTGTGCCCAACAATATTGAAAATGGCACCTCCGCCGCACGCGGCTCGTATCAGCAGGCGGTGCACGAGACGATCTGCGGTTTCTCCGGATGGCCGCTCGGCCCAATCCAGCATCGAGCATCCAGAATCCTCACACTTGCATGCATCGCCCAGATTTCTGCCTTTCTTCTTGCTCCGGACCCGACATTGTGAAAAAATTCTCATCCAACCGTGTGAGGTGAATGGATGGACGAAACGACGGCACGAGATCGCGACTTTGAAAAGAAAGTGAACCGCCTCGCTGAGGAGGCCGCACCCAGGTGTGTCGAGTTCCTGCACGACCTCGTGACCCTGCCCTCGCCGAGCCGCGGCGAACGCCTGGCCTGCGAGCGCGTGATGCGCGAAATGAACGAACTCGGCTACCAGGATGTTCACCTCGACGAAATGGGCAACGTGCTCGGTCGTCTCGGGTCCGGTCCGAGAATCCTCGCCTTCGACGCCCACATCGACACCGTCGGTATCTCGAACCCGACCCACTGGCGTCACGACCCGTTTCGCGGCATTGTCACCGGCGGCACGCTCTTCGGCCGCGGCGCCTCCGACCAGAAGGGCGGGGTCGCCGCGGTGGTTCACGGCGCGGCGCTCGCGGATCAGGCGGGCCTCGCCGATGACATCTCGGTCTGGGTCACCGCCACCGTCAACGGTGAGGACTGCGTCGGTCTCGCCTGGCAGTACATCCTCAACGAGACCGATCTCAGACCGGAGGTTGTGGTCATCGCCATGCCGTCGCACCTCGGCGTGTGCTTCGGCCAACGCGGGCGGATGGAGATCGAGATCTCGACCGTCGGAGTGTCGACCCACGGCTCGCAACCGGACCGCGGACGCAACGCGATCTACGAGATGATGCCGGTCATCGACGGCCTGAGAAAGCTCCACGACGAACTCGCGATCGACCACCCCATGCTCGGGCGCGGCTCCCTGGCGGTGACCGGGATCTCGTCGCAGTCGCCCTCACTGACCGCGGTTCCCGACGGGTGCACCGTGCACATCGATCGCCGGCTCACCATCGGAGAATCGGCCGAGGACGCACAGGCCCAACTGGAGCGCGTTGCCGCAGTGGCCGGGGACCACGGCGTGGTCCGCCTGCTCCACTACGATCTCCCGTCGTGGCGGGGCTTCACCTATCCCACCGACAAGGTCTTTCCGGCGTGGGAGACCCCGCGCGACGGTGCTGCCGTGCGCGCGGCCATGGACACCGCCAGGCGTGTTCTCGAGCGCAAACCGCGCATCCACCGGTCGGCCTTTTCCTCCAACGGCTGCGCGACAGCCGGGATGTACGGCATCCCGACCATCGGTTTCGGACCGGCCGACGAGCTCCACTCGCACACCGTCAACGACCAGATCCCTCTCGCCCAGCTCAAGCCTGCGATGGCCTTCTATGCCATGTATCCGACCGCCTACCTCGAGGCCGGCCGGAGCGACGACTGACCGCGGATTCTGAGCCTGTACAGAGCCGGTCTCCAGCGCTGCAATTGTGGTCTCCTGAACGACAGCGAGAGTGAAGGCGGGCCAAGGCCCACCCTACGGGCTCGCTCAGATTGTGGGTCCGAAGTAGGGTGGGCCTTGGCCCACCTTCAGAGCTGTCAACCCGAAGGGTGCAGGAGGGTCGGCAGGTCCGCGATGGTCGAAATCGGGGTCGTTGGGAGCTGCAGGTCAGCTTTGGCGTCGCGGGCGGGCAGGGCGACGCGAGCAAAGCCGAGAGCTGCCGCCTCGCGCACCCGTTCGGCGGCCCGGCTCACCGCGCGCACCTCGCCGAGGAGCCCGATCTCGCCGAAGATCGCGAGGTCGCCGGCCAGGGGGCGGTCGGCGGCGGAAGAGAGCAGCGCGGCCGCCACCGCGAGATCGAGGGCCGGTTCGCGCAGCGACAGGCCGCCCACCAGGTTGACGAAGACATCGCGGTCGCCGAAACCGATGCCGGCGTGGCGTTCGAGCACCGCCAGCAGAAGGGCCAGCCGGGATGAATCGAGACCCTGGGCGACGCGGCGCGGCGTTCCCAGGCTCGAGGTGGAGACCAGGGCCTGCACCTCGACCAGCAACGGGACCGTGCCCTCGAGGGCGACCGCGACGGCCGAGCCGGACGCTCCCGTTTGCCGGTCCTCCAGCAACCAGGCGGAGGCGTTCTGGACCGGTTCGAGACCGCTTCCGGTCATCGAGTACAGGGCGAGCTCGGCGACGGTGCCGAATCGGTTCTTGCCGGCCCGCAGGGCCCGCAGCTCGTGGCCGGGCTCGCCCTCCAGAGACATCACGACATCGACGAGGTGTTCGAGCAGCTTGGGCCCTGCGATCATCCCGTCCTTGGTCACGTGACCGACCAGGACGACCGGGACTCCGCGGGTCTTCGCAAGGTGCTGGAAGCGTGATGCCACCTGGCGGACCTGGCTCACTGAACCGGCCACGGCGTCGACGTCATCGAGGACCGCGGTCTGGACCGAATCCACGACCACCAACGTGGGTTGCAGCTCCTCGATCTGGGCGAGGACCGCGTCGCACGAGGTCTCGGGCAGCAGCAGGAGATCGGGGCTGAGACCGTCGATCCGGCGCGCCCTCAGCGCGACCTGTTCGGCCGATTCCTCGCCGGTCACATAGACCACTGTGCCGTGGGTCTTTGCCAGTGACGCCGCCACCTGGAGCAACAGGGTCGACTTGCCGATGCCGGGCTCGCCGGCCAGCAGCAGCAGCGACCCCGGGACCAGACCGCCGCCGAGCACGCGGTCGAGGCCCTCGATGCCGGTTTCGAGACGAGCGGCGGGAAGGGCGGCGGCCTCGGTAACCGGCATGGCGCGGATGCCGCGGCGGGGGCTGGCGGCCGTGCCTTTCTTCTTTTTCTTGGGCGCCGAGGGCTGTTCGGCAAAAGTGTTCCAGTCGCCGCAACCGGGGCACTGGCCGAGCCACTTGCCGGACTCGTGGCCGCACGAGGTACAGAAGAACACCAACTCGGCCATTGTCTGTCCGTCAGAGCGCGCCGCCGGCGAGGCCGAGGCTGTATTTCACGTCGTCGTCGTTCCAGGTGATGCCGGCGCCGAAGAGCACCGATGACTTCTCCGAAACCAGGGGGTCATCCCACCCTGCGGTGACGAAGAGGTGCCGGCTGATGAAGTAGCGGCTCTCGAACCTCAGGTGCATGTCCTCGTCAAACTCGCGGTTGAAATCGTAGGCCTCGAAGATGAAGGTCATCGGTCGTTTGCCGAGCTTGATGCTGTAGTCGACGCCGACGCCGCCCGACGACTCGATGACGCCGGCCCGCACGATGGTGTTGGGCAATATCCTGTAGCCGATCTGCGCGTTGATACCGACCTTGTCGGACACGCTGATCTTCTCTTCCAGGTAAGAATCCACGGTGCCGTCGGGATACGTCGTGGTGACATACTGGGCATTGGTCTTGACACGTCCGTAGGGGGTGTCCACCCCTTCAAACCTGAAAAAGCGTTTGTCGGTGGTCCACAGGTCGAAGCCGAAGGCCGACCGCGATTTGTCGGTCGAGGCCAGGGCCTCGGCGCGCAACGACACCTCGAGGTTGTAGCGGCGATAGCGCCCCATGGTTTCGTTGAGGGTCTCGACACCGTTCTCGATCGAGTCGAGGGTCTCGTTGAGGTTTTCGACCGTGGTCTCGTCGTTGACCAGTTTGCCGAGGGAGCCCTCACCGGCGGCGATCTTGCCGGTGATCCGGTTGAGGTTGTCGGCCGAGGTCTGGAGCTTCTCGGAGAGTTCGCGAATATTGCCCATCGATGCCTGAACGTTGTCCCGGTTTTCGCCGACGACGCCATTGAGTTGGTCGGTGAGGAGGTTCATCTTGTCGGCGATCCTCGGCAACTCGTCGCGCAGGGTGGCGGAGAACTCGGCGAAGTTGGCGGTGGTCTGATTGACGTTGGCCTGGTTCTCGGCGATCAGGACCTTGAGCGAGGCGGTGAGCTCGCGGATGTTGGCGACGATCTCCCCGATCGCCTCCTCGCCCTGCGGCCCGCCGATGGATCCGCGCAGCGCTTCGGTCACCTCCTTGACGTCGGCGCCGATTTCGGTGGCCACGCGCATGACATCGTCGAAGCTCGGGGTAGTGGCGCCGCCGAGCACGGCCCCCGGCGGCAACAACGGCAGGGCGAAGTCGCCCGGCAGAATCTCGATGTACTTGTCGCCGAGCATGCCGAGGCTGGTGATCTGCGCCACCGCGCCTTCGTGGAGCTTGACATCGGGGTTGAGCGACAGCGTCAGGACGGCTTCGGATCCCGACAGCCGGATGTCCTCGACCTTGCCGATCCGCACCCCGGCGATCCGCACCGCCGCCTTGCGGTCGAGACCTGCAGCCGACGGGACGTGGGCCGTCACCGTCAGCCGGTCGCCGCGTTCGCCGACCGGGATGTCCTCGATCTTGATGATAAAGATGCCGAGGATGATCAGTCCCATCAGCATGAACAGGCCGATCCTTGCGGCGGGTGTCATGGCTTCTCCTCTTGTTCTTCGTCCGGGACCTCGCCGTCCAGAAACGCCCGCACGAACCAGTTCTCCGACTCGAGAAACCGCTCCGGAACATCGGCGAGCAGGATCGTCCCACGTCGCATCATGGCGACGCGGTCGGCGATCCTGGTTGCGAGATTCATGTCGTGGGTGATGGTCACCGCCGTGACCCCGAGGTCGGTCCGGAGCTGGTTGATCACGTTGCCGATGGCGGCGGTGTTGATGGGGTCGAGCCCCGTGGTCGGCTCGTCGAAAAGCAGGATCTCCGGTTCGAGAGCGATGGCGCGGGCAAAACCGACCCTGCGGCGCATTCCGCCCGAGAGCTCGGAGGGCATTTTGTCTTCGATCCCCGGCAACCGCACCAACTCGAGACACTCGCGGACCCGCGCCGATACCTGTCCGGAGTTCTTTGACGTGTGGCGGCGGATCGGGAAGGAGATGTTCTCCGCCACCGTCATCGAATCGAAGAGCGCACCTTCCTGGAAGCTCATGCCGAACCGTTTGCGAAGCTCGAGGACGATCTCGGGGGGGGCCAGGGTGAGGTCGACCCCGTCGATCACGACGTGGCCCTCGTCCGGCTGCAGCAGCCCGATGAGGTGCTTGATGAAGACCGACTTGCCGGCGCCCGAGCCGCCGACCAGCATCAGGCTCTCGCCGCGCGCAATCTCGAGGTCGACTCCATTGAGGACCTTTTTCTCTCCGAAGGCCTTGTACAGGCCGATGACGCTGATCAGTGGTTCGGCACTGTCGCGCCCCGGAGTGATCGCAGCGTCGGCCATCAGAAGAGCACCTTGGTGAGGAAGAAGTCGGACAGGAGGATATAGAGGCTGGCCGTGACCACGGCCGAGGTGGTGGACCGCCCCACGCCTTCGGCGCCGCCGGAGGTGTAAAAACCCTTGGCGCACCCGGTGGTCGAGAGGATGAGACCGAAGAATGCGGCCTTGATGAGACCGGAGGTGACGTCGTTGATCTCGAGAAACTGAAAGGTCCGATCCATGTAGAGAAAGGGGTTGGCGCCGAACAGCCCGACCGACACCACCCAGCCGCCGACAATGCCGACGGCGTCACCGAGGATGGTGAGGACGGGCAACATCAGGATCGAAGCGTTGACCCGCGGTACCACCAGGTACTGGATCGGCTCGGTGGCCATGGCGTACAGCGCGTCGATCTGCTCGGTGACCCGCATGGTCCCGATCTCGGCCGCCATCGCCGAACCGACGCGCCCCGCCACCATCAAACCGGTGAGCACGGGCGCCAGTTCGCGGGTCAGGGAGAGCGCCACCACCGATCCGACAAAGCCCTCGGCGTGGAAGCGCTCGAACCCGCGAAAGGTCTGCAATGCGAGCACCATGCCGGTGAACAGGCAGGTCAGAAAGACCACCGGGACCGAGTCCCAGCCCACGCGCACCATCTGCCGCAGCAGCTCGGCGCCGTCGAAGGGACGGCGAAAGGTCCACTGCACCGATGACGCCATGATGTAGAAGAAACGACCGAGATCGTCGAGGGCCGTGATGATGAACCGCCCGAAGTGGTCGAGCCAGACCAGCGGACCGCTCGCAGGTGCGGTGGCCTCTACCACGGCCCGTCGGATTCCTGGCGGCTGAAGTCCGCGTTTTCGAAGCGGGTGTACTCGTGCTGAAACACGAGATCAATGTCGCCGATCGGGCCGTTTCGCTGTTTGGAGATGATGAGCTCGGCGTGGCGCGGGTCTTCGGCGTCGCGGTCGTAGACCGAGGGCCTGATGATGAACATCACCACGTCGGCATCCTGCTCGATCGATCCCGACTCGCGAAGATCGGAGAGCTGCGGCCGGTGGTCGCCGCCGCGCCGCTCGGGTTGCCTGGAGAGCTGCGACAACACCAGCACCGGCACGTCGAGTTCCTTGGCGACCCCCTTGAGGCTTCGGGAAATCGCCGACACCTCCTCGTTGCGGCTGGAAAATCGACCGCCGCCCGACATCAACTGCATGTAGTCCACCATCACCAGGTCGAGACCGTGCTCCTGTTTGAGACGCCTCGCCTTGGCCGACAGCTCGAGGGCGGTGATGCCCGGCGTGTCGTCGATCCACAGGTCCATCTCGCGCAGCGCCTGGCTGGCCATCTCGAGTTTCGGCCAGTCGGCCTTTGCAAGATAGCCGCCGGAGATCCGCTTCTGGTCGACCCGGGCCTCGGCCGAAAGGAGCCTCCGCACCAACTGCTCCGCGGCCATCTCGAGCGAGAACACCGCGACCTTCTTGCCGTTGCGCAGCGCGGCGTGGGCGCAGATATTGATCCCGAGCGAGGTCTTGCCCATCGAGGGGCGGGCGGCCAGGATCACCAGGTCCTTGCGCTGCAGACCGGAGGTCATCTCGTTGAGGCGGATGAAACCGGTGTCGAGACCGGTCAGGGTCGAGTGCGACTCGCGGCTCTTGTTGATGTTCTCGATCTCGCGGTCGGTGATGTCGCGGACGTGGACGAGCCCGCCGGAAAGGGTGTCTTCGGCGATCTTGAAGACGTCCTTCTGGGCGCTCTCGACGGCCTCGGCCGCCTCGCCGTGGTCGAGGGAACAGGTGGTCAGAATCCGCTGGGCGGCGGCCATGAGCCGACGTTTGACCGACTTGTCGTGGACGATCTCGGCGTAGTGGATGACGTTGGCCACATCGGGCAGGGTGTCGACGAGCGACGACAGGTAGGAGGCGCCGCCCACCTGTTCGAGGAGGCCGTTCTCTGCGAGCTGGTTGCGCACCGTGACCAGGTCGGTGGCCTCGCCCTTTTCATACAGATCGATGCACGCCTTGAAAATGATGCGGTGGGACTCGAGGTAGAACTCCTCGTCCCGAATCTTGTCAACGATGTGGAGCCTGGCGCCGGGGTCGAGCAGCATTGCGCCGAGGACGGCGCGTTCCGCTTCGGGGTCGTGCGGCAGCCGGTCGGCGGTGAGGCCGGGGCCGGAAACGACGGTGCCTGTTCGGGTGCTGCTCATAGGTCCTTCATCCTACCTCAGAAATTCGTGATGGTGGATCCGGAGAGATCCACCATCACGAATTTCGACAAAAAAGGCCCGGGCGGAAGCCCGGGCCTGGGTTGGTGATCGGAGAGTAACTAGAACGACCAGCGGACGCCGAGCCGGACCCGGTAGCGCGATTGAATGTCGTTGTAGGTGAAGGTGCTGTTGTTTTCGGGATCGGTGACGATGTTCCGCAGCTCGTAGATGGGTTTGCCGTCATCGGTGACGCCGCGGTAGCTGACCGGCGTCACGGTGCCGAAGTCGATGTACTCCACGACCCCGGAATCGCTGTCGATGAGATTCCAGAAGTTGAAGATGTCGAGGCTGATCTGCAGCGACGAGTTGCCCGGAACGGGGATGTTCTGGCGGATCGCCAGGTCGGTCTGGGTGATGTAGGGCTGGTTGTTGATGTTGCGGGGGGCGACGCCGCCCGCGTACTGCATCAGCCCGAACCGGTTGAGGTATTCCTCGAGCTGGCTCCAGGTGCCGTTGGTGATGACGACGTCGTCCGCGCCCGTGGGAATGTACAGGAGATCGTTGGAGGTCTGGAAATCCTCGTTGATCGAGGCCGAGGTGCTGAAGCCGTAGATGTTGGAAAATGGTTTGCCGCTCTGGCGGTTCCAGAACACCGACAGCACGGTCGACCAGCGGGTGTTGCGGCTGAACTCGTAGTTGAGGTTGATCATCCCGCGGTGCTCGACCTGGTAGTCGGACGCCGACAGACCGACGTCGTTGGGGTCGAAGGCCTCGGTGAACCGCCAGTTGGAGACCGCGCGGCTCGAGGTGCCGTCGTTGACCACGTTGGACTCGCCCCAGGTGTAGGACACGATGCCCCAGATCGGGTACTCGCCGTAGGGCTTTTCGAGCTTGAGGATGAAGTTGGTGGCATCGCCCTGGTCCGTGTTGGTCAGGTAGTAAACGCCCGAGAATGTCCGGTCCACGGATTCATAGATCGGCCGTCCGTCGAAGGGCAGGGTCTCACCGGAGTGCTGGATGGCCAGGTTTTTGTAGTCGATTTCGCTCTCCGATTTGGCGTAGAGCACTTCGGCGGTGGCGACCATGTTGAGCCACGGCAGCCGGTGGTCGTAGGCGAGGTTCATCCGCCAGGTCTGCGGGAAGTCGAAGCCCGGGTCGACCGCGTTGATCTCCTGGCTCGAGGCGCCGCCGATGTCGGTCGGCTGATCATTGGGATCGGGGTTGAAGGGGATGTCGCCGAAGGCGCGGATGGTGGTCCGGCGGGTGCCGGTGTTGCCGTAGTTGTTGGAGATCCACACGTAGGGGGTGCGGCCGGTGAAGAGCCCGGCGCCGCCGCGCAGCTGCATGCTGCCGTCGCCCTTGATGTCCCAGTTGAAGCCGATGCGCGGCGACCACAGAGCGTTGCCGTTCGGGACCTGGCTGGTGTCGACGCCGTAGATGTCCTCCGCGAGCGGGTTGTACTCGGGCTTGTCGGGGAAGAAGGGGGCGTCGACGCGGAGACCGTAGATCAGGGTGAAGTTGGGTTTCATGCGCCAGGTGTCGCCGGCGTAGAGCCCGAGCTGGTAGTTCGAGAACTCGTCGTACGGGTTGTTGGGGTCGTTGGGGAAGGTGTGGTCGTAGCGGTTGGCGATGCCCGCGTAGTACGCGTCGAGATCGTCAAAGGTGTACGAGCCGAAACCGTCCTGGATGAAGAGGTTCTTGAAGGAGTAGAACTCGTTGTGGGTGCCGATGACGATCTCGTGGTTGCCCTTGTAGAAGGTGAAGTCATCGGTCAGCTCGAAGATGTCGGTGTCGAGGGAGTTGAAGGTCGAGAACTGCTCGGTGCCGGCGTCCCAGGAGTTGAAGTCGCCGTCGACGTTGGTGATCCGGACGTGCGGGAAGGCCGGGCCGACGCCGCCGCGGTTGTCGCGGATGGTCTGGTAGGTCAGACGCAGCTCGTTGAACTTGTCATCGCCGAAGACCGCGTTCCACTGGGCCACCATCGAGTTGGTCTTGTTGGAGAAGTCATAGCCCTCGTTGGGCCATTCGTACAACCCGTCGTTGGGGCGGTTGATGACGTTCTTGGCATCGACATAGTTGTAGCGCGCGGTCAAGGTGCTGCCTTCTGAGAAGTTGAAGTCGACGCGGGCAAAGACCTTGTCGCTGGGCGTCGCGCGGGTGACCTCGCCGAGGCCGCCGGGGTCGTAGCCGTAGGCCGATTGGTTGAACGCCTGGAACTCGTTGGCCTCCTGGACGCAGCAGCCGTTCTGCCACTGCTCGCCGGTCACGCCGTCGAGCGACCACCCGGTCGGCTGGTCGAGGTCGTTGTGGCCGTAGTTGAAGAAGAAGAAGGTCTTGTCCTTGGAGATCGGGCCGCCGAGGCTGAAGCCGTACTCGGAGTCCTCGTAGACGCCGAATTCCGGGAAGTCATCCGGTCCGCCGCCCACCATGCCGTCGTCCGAGTAGTAGCCGAAGACATTGCCGTGGAAGTTGTTGGTGCCCGAGCGGGTGATCATGTTGAGGCTGCCGCCGGTGAACCCGCCCTGACGCACGTCATAGGTCGAGGTCACGAGCTGCAGCTCCTGGACGGCGTCGAGCTGGATCGGCTGGGTGGCCGCCTGGCCGCCCGGGGTGCCGCTGTCGGCGAGACCGAAGACGTCGTTGTTGACCGCGCCGTCGATCGAGATGTTGTTGTAGCGCGGGTTGCGGCCGGCCACCGACAGCACCGTGGTGTCCTCGTCCGCCGAAGGCGTCGAGAACAGGGGGTTGGTGCGGGCGGAGTCGTAGACCCTGCGGCTCACGGAGGGCATGGCCATGATGGTGTTTTCCGACACCGAGCTGGTCGCGCCCATCTTGGTCGGGCTGATCAGCGGGCTCGACTCGCTGACGACCACGATCTCGCCGGTCGCCGCCTCGAGCTGGAGCTGGATCTCGAGGTTGGTGTCGTCACCGAGGCGGACCGCGACGTTGTTGACTGTCTGGGTCTTGAAGCCGGAGAGGCTCGCCACCACCTCGTACGGTGAACCCACCTTGACGTTGGACATCCTGAAGACGCCCACGGCGTCGGTGACGGTCGCATACCGGGTGCCGGTGGTGGTCAGGGTCGCCGTGACCGTCACCCCCGGCATCGGATCGCCGTTGGGATCGGTGACCGTGCCCGACAAGGAGCCGGTGGTGGCGCCCTGCGAGTGGGCGAGACCCGCCACGAGGGTCGCGCACAACATCAGATAGAGTACCTTCCTCATGATTCGAACCTCCCTATGGTAATTTCCATGCCCGGGACTATAGCACTCACCGGAGCCGGTTTGGGGGCCTTTTTCAGGCGCCAGGGTAAAACCTCGATGAAGCCTTTTGGAACTGAGAAAGATACTCAGATTCGAGCAAGTTCGGGGCCCTCGCGCCGGCCGGCCGAGACGCAGTATCGAAATAGTTTCTGATATTTAAATATATTAAAAAGAGATATTTACGTTTTTCTGCGGCGATATTCTGAGATCGCCGGAGGGCTCACCACCGACCGCGTCACGGCTCTCGGGCCGACTCCCCCTGCAGCTGCGAAAAGACCTCGAGTACCTCGTCGGTTTCGACCCGCTGGTTGACCACGACGCCGGCGTCGGTCGGCAGCACCCAGGCGACGCCTCCGGCGTCCCTTTTCTTGTCCCGGCTGATGTGGTCGCGCAGCCCCTCGGGATCGATCCCGGCAATGGACGGCAGGGCGTTGGTCGAGAGGGTGGCGCCACGGAGCCGGTCCTCGCCGGCGGCCGTCAAGAGTCCGTGCCGTCGCGCCAGCCGCGCCGCGGCCTCGAGACCCCACGCCACCGCCTCGCCGTGGAGGAAGCGCCGATAGCTGGTGGCGGCCTCGAGGGCGTGGCCGAGGGTGTGGCCGAGGTTGAGGGAGGCCCTGAGCCCGGCCTCGCGTTCGTCGTCGCTCACGATCCGGCTCTTGACCGCCAGACACCGCAGGACGATCTCCTGCCACTGGTCGGTTCTCAACGTGTCGAAGTCGGCGAGGCGGTCGGGGATCGCGGTCAGGAGATCGTGGTCGCCGATCCACGCGGTCTTGACGACCTCCGCCATCCCGGCGCGGAGTTCGCGGGCGGGCAGGGTCGAAAGGGTTGCGACGTCCACCACGACCAGACGCGGCGGCCAGAAGGCGCCGACCAGGTTCTTGCCGTGGGCGAGGTTGACGCCGGTCTTGCCGCCGACCGAGGCGTCGACCATGGCGAGGAGCGTGGTGGGCACCGCGATCCACGAGATGCCCCTGAGGTAGACCGCGGCTGCGAATCCCACGGTGTCCGTCAGCACGCCGCCGCCGATCGCCGCTGCCGAATCGCCGCGGGTGAGACCGTTCTCGAGCCACCGTCCGAGCAGATCTTCCACGGTCGGCCATCTTTTTTCGGCCTCGCCGTCGGCGAGCTCGATCAACGGCACGGCCATCGATTCAGCCACCGCCGTCGCCCACAGCGGCGCCACCGTCGTGTTCGTCACCACCGACCGGGGAACATCGATTCCTTCTTCGAGGAGGATCTCCCGGAAGTTCTGAACCGCTCCCGGGCGGGCCAGAATGTCGTAATCGCCGTACCTGCTCGCGACGGTCAGTCTCTGCATGGCCTCATGGTACTGCAGCGGACGTTTCAACGTTTACGCGTTGGGCGTGTCCGGAAACTGAGAGATGAGGGCTTCAGCTCTGAAGGTGGGCTGAAGCCCACCCTACGAACCCACCCGGTATGAGGGTCCGAAGTAGGGTGGGCCTTGGCCCACCTTCAGAGTCGCCGCGGGTAGGTGGACAATCAACGTTGAACGTTCAGACGTTTCAACGTTTCAACGTTCAATGTGCCGGTTGGGTGTGGTCTTCCCGGGTCACATCGCGGCCGATGTGCCAGTTGTCGTCGACGACGGGGCGCCAGGGTTGGTGGGTCATGAGGTAGTCGCCGACGAGATCGCTCATCTCCTGAGACGACCGCCACACCACCTCCGCCTCCGCGAGGTGCGGGAAGAGCCCCCCACCCGATGACCGGTAGGAATTGCAGGCCACGGTGAAGCTGGCCTCGGGGTCGATCGGAAGTCCCTCGAACCGCAGGTCGCGGATCCGCTCGCCCTCCGGCCGGGTGGGGTCGATGCGGTAGGTCACTCCGGCCATGGTGTCGACGTTGTAGTGAGGGATGGCGGCATCGGTCAGCACTGTGCACCCGCCCTCGACCGGGCACACCAGACCGTCGTAGAACCGGGCGGCGTGTTCGAGAACGTCGCGCACCTGGGCGCCGGTCAGCCGTACCGCCACCAGGGTGTTGGGGTAGACGTAGAAGGCGTGGATCCAGCGCCAGTTCACCGGCCCCGGAGCGAGCGGCGGAGCGTGGGCGTTGAGGAGTGCCGCCAGCGACAGCTGGGCGCCCGACGCCTCCAGCTGCACCGCGTGCAGGAGGTCGATCGCGGCGCAGTCCGCGATGCGGCAGTTTTCGACCCGGACCGCGGCTGTGACCTCGCCGACCGGGCCGTCGAGGGCCTCTGCGAGACGCTGGTGGGCGACGGTGTTGGCCGCGACGATCTCGGGATCGGCCACCGCCTTCCCCGAGGGGTGATTGGCGCCTTCCCAGGTTGCGATTTTCCAGCCCGCGCCTTCACGCACGAGCGAGAGATCGATCCGGGTCAGCAATTGCGCCCGCGCCCTGGGCTGGGAGATGATGACGCCGTTGACCGCCTGCGGTGGAATGTCCTCGTGCGAATGACCGGTCAGCAGGAGGTCGATCCCCGGCACTTCGGTCAGACGCGATCCGAAGTCCTCGTGGGCGGTGCCGTTGGCTTCGCCGGTCTCGGGGTCGTTTTCGAAACCGGTGTGGGCGAGCACCACGACGAGATCGCAGCCCTCGGTCTCGCGCAGCACCGGCACCCAGTGTCGGGCGGCCTCGTCCATCGGTTGAAAGTACAGACCGGCGTAGTTCTCGGCCTTCTCCCACCCGGGGACATTGGGCGTTGTCAGCCCGAGAACGCCGATCTTGACGGCGCCGGCTTCGAGCACCAGGTAGGGCACGAAGGCCGGCTCGTCGGTGCCGATCAACAAGCTGTTGGCGGAAAGAAAGGGGAAGTCGGCCTGCGTTTCGGCCCGCCGCAGAACCCCGAGCCCGAAGTTGAACTCGTGGTTGCCGACCGCCATCGCCTGGTAGCCCATCCGGTTCATGGTGTCGATCGTCGGGCTCGGCTCTCCCCAGCGCACGTGGACGAACTGCTCGAACGGGGAGCCCTGCAGGGTGTCGCCCGAATCCAACAGCACGACGGGGTGATCAGCTGCGGCGCGGATCTCGTCGACCATGGTCGCCACCTGGGCGAGCGAGCCGCGATCCGACGGGCGGTTGGCGTAGTCGTTGAACGGGAGGACCGCGCCGTGGAGATCGGAGGTGTGGAGGATCGTGATCTGCTCGGTGATCGGGGGGTCGGCCCCTCCGACCACGGCCGACACCGAGATCATCGCTGCCACGACGAGCACTGTCAGAACCGGCAAAGAGAATTTTTTCTTCATATGAGCGAGATGGTACCACCGGCGAGGTCGATGTCTCCGTGGGACTTCTTGGCAGCGGCGGGCAGTCCGCGTATCCTCGGACCATGAGTGATCGTCCTCGTTCTCGGCCCGCGTCCTGCGGACGTTCCGGCCGCACGCTCACGCGGCGGCTCCCGTGAGACGGCTGCGTCTGCTCACCGGTGGTGAGTCGCACGGTCCCAGGCTGACAGCGATCCTCGAAGGTCTGCCGGCCGGCCTCGCGGTGTCGCGGCAACAGATCGATGGTTGGCTCCAGCGACGCCAGCACGGCTTCGGCCGCGGCGGCCGCCAGCGAATCGAGCGCGACGAGGTGACGGTGACCGGCGGTCTGCGGGACGGCCGCACCCTCGGTTCGCCGTTGGTGCTCGAGGTGGTCAACCTCGACTGGCAGAACTGGACGGCGGTGATGGACCCGTGGCAGGTCGATGCCGAGGCCGCCGCCAAACGAGCGGTCACCCGGCCGCGACCCGGCCACGCCGACTACTCCGGCGGCGCCGCCACCGATCAACTGAACGACATGCGCAACGTGCTCGAGCGCTCGTCGGCGCGGGAGACCGCGGCGCGGGTGGCGGCGGGCTCGGTGTGTTCGCAGCTCCTCGAGCGCTACGGAGTTGCGATGCGTTCGGCGGTGCTGCGGGTAGGCCCGCACGAGGTGCTGTCCGGCGCCCCCACCTGGGACGACCTTGCAGAGGTGCGCTACGACTCGCCGCTGGTGACCCCGAGACCGGACGATGAGGATCGCCTCGTCGAGGCCGTCCGCGAGGCGCGCCAGGCGGGGGAAACCATGGGCGGAGTGGTGGGCGCCGTGGTTCGCGGTCTGCCGCCGGGTCTCGGTTCGTGCGTCCACTGGGACCGCAAGCTCGACGGCCGGCTCGCGCAGGCGCTGGTCTCGGTCCACTCGGTCAAGGCGGCCTCTCTCGGCGACGGGCTCGAAGTGGCATCCCTTCTGGGGTCCCAGGCGCACGACCCCTATGAGCTGGTCGACGGCCACCTCGAACGCACCGGCAACCGGGCCGGGCGGGCTCGAGGGCGGGGTCACCAACGGCGCCGATCTCGTCGTCCGCGCCTTCTTCAAACCGATCTCCACCCTGCGCCGGGGTCTGCCGTCGGTGGACCTGACCAGCGGCGAAGCGGGAGCCACCGCCTGGGAACGATCCGACGTCACCGCCATCGGCGCGGCACCGGTGATCGTCGAGGCCATGCTCGCCCTCGTCCTCGCCGACTGCCTGCTCGAAAAACTCGGCGGCGACGCCATCGCCGACACCGACGCCGCCTGGCACGCCCTGACCGAACGCCTCAAACCGTGGTGGCAACCACGGCAATAATTTTGAATTTTGAATTATGAATTTTGAATGCCTGCTCGAGCCTTCGAAAGAGCGGTGGGCGGCGGGGAATTCAAAATTCATAATTCAAAATTTAGAATTTCGCGCCCGTTTTCTCATGTGAGTTAACATGGCCGCCAACGATGAATGACGGAAAAGTAGCGCTCGTGACCGGCGCATCGAGCGGGATCGGCGCCGCCACCGCACGATTGCTGGCTTCAAACGGATGGCGGGTGGTTCTGCTGGCGCGTCGTGCGGAACGACTGCAGGAGTTGGCACGCGAGATCGAGACTGCCGGCGGAATGGCGTTGGTCGAGGCTACAGATGCCGCCGACGGGGCCGCGGTCGAGGCGATGGCCGACCGGGTCCGGTCGCAGTGGGGGCCGCCGGCGCTGGTGGTCAACAGCGCCGGCGCGGGGGTCTGGCGGTTTCTCGAGGAAACACCGCCGGGCCAGATCCTGAACATGATCGGCGCGCCCTACCTGGCCGCGGCGAACACCGGTCGTGCATTCATGAAAGACATGCTCGCCGCCGGCGGCGGCGCGATGATCCACGTCGGCTCGCCGGCATCGCTGATGCCGTGGCCCGGGGCCACTGCCTACACCGCCTCGCGGTGGGCGCTGCGCGGTCTGCACGAGGCTTTGTGCATGGACCTCGTGGGGACCGGCGTCACCTCCTCGATGGTCTATTTCGGTGAGGTCTCGAGCGAGTACTTCGAGGCCAACCCCGACTCGCACCAGTACATCCCGGGGATCGGCGGGTGGATTCCAACGACCACCCCCGAGCGCTGCGCCAAGGTCATTCTCGGGGTCGTGCGGCGACCCCGGCGGGTGGTCTTCCATCCTTTCCAGCTGCGGTTGATGTGGTGGCTCGCGAAGATCTCTCCCGCGCCCACGCGCTGGCTCGTCGTCCGCACCGGGCGACGGCACTGACGGCCGTCGCCCTGATACAGGATCCAGGTCACAGGATTCAGGTCACAGGATCCAGGTCACAGGATCCAGGTCACAGGATTCAGGATCCAAGATTCACCCCAACAGGCCCTTGACAAACGGGGAGTGGGTTTTACGATCTCGCTGCATCCTGCATCACTGCTGTCCACGACAGATCGTGATTTGACCTTGCCGTACTGAAAACACCGAGGTTGAGGATCGGTCAATGCCATTTTCAGAACGAGGTCCTCAAAAACCGAAAACGGCTGTCCAGGTCTCGTACTGGGACACGGGTGATCCGAAATGCAGGAAACATCTCTGAAGGTGGGCCAAGGCCCACCCTACAAACCCGCTCGAAACCTGGTCCGAAGTAGGGTGGGCCTTGGCCCACCTTCAGACCCGCCGCGGGGTGGAGCCTGAATGTGATTTCTGCTTCCTGCATCCTGCATCCTGCATCCTGCATCATGTATCGGCGAAGCCGCCGGTTGCGGTAGGCTATTGCCATGGTCGACTTCATGAAGTGCGGCGGGTGCGGCGGAGACATGGCGAGGGAGGCGACGATCTGCCCCCACTGCGGGTGGGATCTGAGCGCGGTGCTGTCGGCGCCGCCGCCGCCGACCGTGATGCAGAGGTTTCGCGACGGCGGGTGGAGGTACCTCGTCTACCCGCTTCTGGTGGCGTTGCCGATCCTCGGTTTCATGCGGTTGCGGGCGACCGGTCCCGGCCCCGACCTGGCGACGACTCTGCACTGGATGGCCGTTGGCGACGGTGGCCGCGCGGCCGAGCTCGAGACGATCCACCGGATGCACGAGATCGGCGCGGCGGCATCTCGTTACATGATTCGCGAAAACGAGATGCCGCCGTTCGGTGGTGAATGGGCTGACGTCCTCGCACCGTCTTCGACTGCGCGGGTTCGCGGGTGGATTCCCTTGGTCTTCATGGGCGCCGACACCGCCATGTCGCCGCCATCGGTTCGCGACATGTACGAGGTGCGTGCGACGGACGGGTGGAACCGGCCCTACCGGGTGACGGCGACGCCGCTGCCGCGCGACCGGGACCTCACGACGCTGCCCCGGGTTGCAGCCGATCTCGAGGAAGGTTTGCACGCGACCTTCTTCACCATCGATCGCCCCACGTTCGGCGAGGGGCAATGGATGCGGCTGGAGCTGGAGTCCGCGGGCCGGGACGGGGTCCTTGATACCACCGACGACCTGTCCATGGTGAGCTACATCCAGGTCGGCCACGTCTTCCGCCTGCTCTACAATCCGGACGAGGTGCAGCAGAAGATCGAGCGCGCCTACACCATCGGCCGCCAGTACTTCCGGATCGACGGCAGCAGCTACGATCTCCTCGATGCCAGGCTGCTTAGCCGAATACCGCCTCACGTCGCTCCACTGATCGTTTGCCTCCATCGTGGTGTCCGTATTCGCAATGTGGGGCTTGGCGGCCTGAGGCTTGAGATCCGAGGTCAGCGTTTGGGTTGCGAGCAAGCCCCAAGCCTCAAGCCTCAAGGCCTCTGCTCAGTCCCCGAGTGCCGCCGCCCACTTCGGCAGCCCCGAGGCGTCATCCTGGAGGGCGCGCACCGAGAGCGGGCCGCGGCGCAGGGCGGCCACCGCCTCGGCGGCGGCGTGGGCCCCGGGGATGGTGGTGAAGTAGAGGACCCCCGCATCGAGGGCCGCGCGGCGGATGGAGCCGGCGTCGCGAGCGGCGCGTTGTCCGGCGGCGGTGTTGATCACCATCTGGACCGCGCCCTCGGTCAGCAGTTCCGGGATGTCGGGGTGGCCCTGGCCGACCTTCGAGGCGGTCTGGACATCCGTGAACCCGGCGGCGCGCAAAGCGGCCGCGGTGCCCTCGGTGGCGGCGAGACCGAAACCGAGCTCGAGGAAACGCGCCGCCAACGCCGGCAGCCTCTCCTTGTCGCGGTCGGCCAGCGACAGCAGCACACGACCGCCTTCGGGCAGCCGCCAGCCGGCCGCCAGCGCCGCCTTGGCGAAGGCCTCGCCGAAAGTGCGGCCGCGGCCCATGACCTCGCCGGTCGAGCGCATCTCGGGGCCGGGCAACGGGTCGACGCCGGGGAACCGCTCGAACGGAAAGACCGGGAGCTTGACCGCGACCTCGGTCGGCACTCCGTCGTGCACTCCGAGGTTGTCGAGGCTCGCGCCGGCACACACCCGGGCCGCGAGCTCGGCCCACGGCGTACCGTTGGCGCGGGCCAGAAACGGCACCGTCCGCGAGGCGCGGGGGTTGACCTCGATGACAAAGACCGTGTTCTCCTGGATCGCGAACTGGACGTTGATGAGACCGCGGACATCGAGGGCGAGGGCGAGCAGGCGCACCTGGCGCCGGAGTTCGGCCTGAAGCTCGAGCGGCAGACTGACCGGCGGCGTGACCGCGGCCGAGTCACCCGAGTGGACCCCCGCTTCCTCGATGTGCTCGAGCACGCCGCAGATCACGACCCGTTCGCCGTCCGCCACCGCATCGACGTCGACCTCGACCGCCCGCTCGAGAAAGTGGTCGAGCAGGACCGGGCGGTCCGGGTCGACGGCGGCGGCGCGATGCAGGTATTCGGCGAGCTGGTCGTGGCCGTAGACGATCTCCATGGCGCGCCCGCCGAGCACGTACGAGGGACGCACCAGCACCGGGAACCCGAGTTCATCCGCCGCTACCGCCGCCTCGTCGGCCGAGGTCACCATCCGACCCGGGGGTTGCTTCAGACCGAGCTCTGAGAGCAGCTCGGCGAAACGGCCGCGGTCCTCGGCGCGGTCGATGGCGTCCCGCGTGGTGCCGCGAATGGGCACCCCGTGGGTCTCCAGATCGGCGGCCAGCTTGAGCGGGGTCTGACCGCCGAGCTGGACGATGACGCCGATCGGCCGTTCCGCCTCGCAGATCTCGAGGACGTCTTCAAAGAAGAGGGGGTCGAAGTGCAACCGGTCGACGGCGTCGTAGTCGGTGGAGACGGTCTCCGGGTTGCAGTTGACCATCACCGCCTCGTAGCCCTCGGCCCGCAGCCCGGCCACGGCCTCGACGCAACACGCGTCGAACTCGATCCCCTGGCCGATCCGGATCGGACCGCCGCCGAGGATGATGATCGGGCGGCGCGGCGTCGGTTGTTCGTCGCCGTCGCCGAAGCTGCCGTAGAGATAGGGCGTGCGCGCCTCGAACTCGGCGGCGCAGGTGTCGACCCGCCGTCGCACCCGGGTGATCCCGGAGTCCTTGCGGCGCGCCAGAATTCCGGACACCTCCGCGCCCGTGAGCCGGCCGATGTGGGCGTCCGAGAAACCGAGTTTCTTGGCGGCCTCCAACACCCCCGGTTCGTCGAGGCGGGCCGCGATTTCGGTTTCCGCCGCCACCAGCCCCTCGATCCGGCGCAGGAACCAGGGGTCGACGGCGCTCGCCGTGCGGATGCGGTCCAGACTCCAACCGCGGCGCGCGGCCTCGGCGAGCTCCCACAGACGATCGGGGGTGGGCTCCGCGAGACGTCTGGCGAGCTCGTCGTCGTTGACCTCCCCAACCGAAGGCGGGGCTTCCAACGAGTCGCGGTCGACCTCGAGAGATCGCACTGCCTTGAGCAGCGCCTCCTCGAAGGAGCGACCCATCGCCGCCACCTCGCCCACCGCCTTCATCGCGGTGCCGAGACGCGGGTCCGCGCCGGGGAACTTCTCGAAGGTGAAGCGTGGGATCTTGACCACCACGTAGTCGAGGGCGGGCTCGAAGGAGGCCGGCGTCGAACCGGTGATGTCGTTCATGATCTCGTCGAGCCGCCGGCCGAGGGCGACCTTGGCGGCGATGCGGGCGATCGGGAAGCCGGTGGCCTTGGAGGCCAGCGCCGAGGACCGTGAGACCCGCGGGTTCATCTCGATCACCACGTAGCGACCGTCCTCGGGGTTGACCGCGAACTGGACGTTGGCGCCGCCGGTCGCCACGCCCACCGCGTCGAGCACGGTGCGCGCGGCGTCGCGCAGCACCTGATACTCGCGGTCGGTGAGAGTCTGCGCCGGGGCCACGGTGATCGAGTCGCCGGTGTGGACCCCCATCGGGTCGAGGTTCTCGATCGAGCACACCACCACGAAGGCGCCGGCCGAGTCGCGCATGACCTCGAGTTCGAACTCCTTCCAGCCCTGCACCGATGCCTCCACCAGAACCTGGTGGGAAGGCGAGGCCTCGAGCCCCAGCCTGAGCTGGCGTTCGAAAGCGGCGCGGTCGTGGGCCATACCGCCGCCCCAACCACCGAGGGTGAAGGAAGGGCGCAGGATGGCGGGCAGACCGATGGTCTCGAGTGCGGACAGCCCCTCTTCGAACGAGGAGACCGTCACGGCGGGCAGGACCGGGAGACCGGCCGCCTCCATCGCGAGCCGGAAGGCCTCGCGGTCCTCGGCGAGCCGGATCGACCGCACCGAGGCGCCGAGCAAGCGCACGCCGAGCCGCTCCAGCACCCCCTGTTCCTCGAGCTTGACCGCCAGGTTGAGAGCGGTCTGACCGCCGAGGGTCGGAATGAGGGCGTCGGGGCGTTCTTTCTCGAGGACCGCGGTCACGGTCTTGGCGGTCAGCGGCTCGACATAGGTGCGGTGGGCGAGCCGGGCGTCGGTCATCACGGTCGCCGGGTTGGAGTTGACCAGGATGACCCGGCAGCCCTCCTCGCGCAGCGCCCTCACGCCCTGCACCCCCGAGTAGTCGAACTCGCAGGCCTGGCCGATTCTGATTGGGCCTGCCCCGAGGATGCACACCGACGAGGGCTTCGCGCTCATCGTGTGGCCCCCGGGGTCAAATTTTGAATTTTGAATTTTGAATTTTGAATTCCGCTCACCCGTCCATCAAGGGCGCATCGCCCACCGTGTCGAAATTCCGAATTCCGAATTCCGAATTCCGAATTCGACCCATCATGTCTTCGCCTTCCGGCATCGTTCGGCAAACCGCTGGAACAGAGCGGTCGCGTCGTTGGGCCCCGGGCTGGCCTCGGGGTGGAACTGGACGGCGTCGATCCCGGCGCGCGGCAACGACAGGCCTTCCAGTGTTCCGTCCGTGAGATTGATGTGGGTGACCTCCACCTCGCGCGGCAGCGACGATTCCTGAACCACGTAGTTGTGGTTCTGGGAGGTGACGAGGACGCGCCCGGTGGAGAGCTCGCGCACCGGGTGGTTGCCGCCGTGGTGGCCGTAGGGCAGTTTGACGGTGCGGCCGCCGAGAGCGAGACCGAGCAACTGGCATCCCATGCAGATTCCCAGGATCGGCATGCGGCCGACAAGTTCTGCAATCACCTCCTGTGCCCCCTCCACCGCGGCCGGGTCGCCGGGCCCGTTGGAGAGCAGAACGCCGTCGAATCCGCCTTTCGTGAGATCGTTCGCGGTGGTGGTGGGCGGCAGGACCTGCACCTGACAGCCCTCGGCCACCAGCCGGCGGAGGATGGAGCGTTTGACGCCGTAGTCGATGACTGCAACCCTCGGCCGATCACCATTCGCGGCCGGCGCGGGGTGCGAGGGCGAGAGCCACGGTCCGCCGGTCCACTCGTAGCCTTCGGTGCAGGCGACCTCGCGGGCGAGATCGCGGCCGTCGGTGCCCTTTGTCTTTGCCGCACGCTCGGCGAGTTCTGCGGGCGCTGTGCCGTCGGTGATCAGAAGCCCGGGCACCGCGCCCGCGGTGCGGACGTGACGGACGATCGACCGCGTATCGAAACCCCAACCGACAGCCAGGCCGTTCTCCTCGAGCCAGGTGTCGAAGCCGCCCTCGGCTCGCCACGACGACGGTTCGAGGTCGAGGTCCTGGACGATGAGCGCCCTGGCCCAGATCCGGTCCGACTCGGCATCGTCCGGGTTGACGCCGACCTGACCCACGTGCGACGTGGTGAGGGTCAGGATCTGGCCGTGGTACGACGGGTCGGTGAGCATCTCCTGGTAGCCGGTCATGGCGGTGTTGAAGACCACCTCGCCCTCGACCACTGCGGCCGCGCCGGCCGCCCAGCCCGCAAAGGAGGTCCCGTCCTTGAGGACGAGATGGGCGGGCCGGGGGTTCTGCAGCAGTCGCGGGAGAGTTTTCTTCGCCGTCATTTCGTCGGCGAAGGGTACCACGGCGGCCGCTGACGCGACCGCCTCGATACAGGATGCAGGATTCAGGATTCAGGATTCATCGCACGGCGCCCTTGACAACATGTGAGTCGAATCTACGATCTCGGTGCATCCTGCATCCTGCATCCTGCGATCCTGCATCCTGCATCCTGCATCGAGTATCGTGGAGGGGATGGCTGACACCTCCAAGTGGGACCGGATCGAGGGCCTGGTGCGGCGGGCGAGGCGCGGCGACCAGGGGGCTTTCCGGGAACTGCTCGACGCCCACCGCAGCGCCGTGGTGTCGACCCTGTTCGCCTGTGGCGTGCGGTGCTCCGAGACCGCGCGGGACCTCGCCCAGGACGTGGCCCTGCGTTCGTGGCAGCGCCTCGACTCGTTGAAGGAGCCGCGCACCTTTCCGGCCTGGGTGCGGAGAATCGCCGCCAACGCGGCGCGCGACCACCTGCGGCGGATGGCGGTACGCCGCGAGGACGTGCTCGACGAGGCCCTGCAACTCGAAGGCGGCGAGGATCCCCACGAGCGGGCGGAACGGATGTCCGAGGTCCGGCTGATGCTGGCGGCGCTTGCAGACGAAGATGCGGAGGTCGTGACGCTGTTGACCGCGCGCGCCAACGGCGTGTCGGTGGAAGCGCTGGCCGTCGAGATGGAGATCTCTCCCGACGCCCTCAAGATGCGGGTGATGCGCGCTCGGAAACGGCTCCGCGCGCGGCTCGAGGAGATGCGCGGCGGAGGCATGTCGTGAAACGCTGTTCGCGTTACCCTAGGGTCGGATCGACGTCCTTGAAAGTGGAGGATCGACAAAGGTGCCCACCTGCCCACACCACGGTGACCTCGTTCTGGATCTCGCCCGCGGCCGGTTGAGCGATGCCGATGCCACGGCTGCAGAACTCGAGCGCGAGTCGTGCCCGCACTGTGCCCAGTGGTGGAACGCGACCTTCACGGTTGACGCCACGGCCGAAGTGGACGCCGCGGTCGCGCAGGCCTTTGCTGATTTCTCGCCGGTCGCCGGTCGCCGGCGCGGGTGGCTCGCTGCCGCCGCTGCAGCGGTGCTCGCGGTCGGCATCGGGACCACGATGATGGTGTGGCGCGGCGGCGAAACCTCTCCGGTGGTCGCCGTGCAGGCTCCGGCCGCCGAAACGGTTCTTTCGACGTGGGACTTCGAGGATGGAACCCTGGCCCCGGTCGCGGCGGCCACAGTCGTACCCACCTCCCCAGACCCGCTCGGCGCTGACGAGGCGGTCTTCGTCAACGACCTCGAGTCCGGCGACCTCGGCTCCTGGACCTTCCACTCCTAGGGGCACGTCGGCGCTCCTCCACCAAGCAGACATCTCACGTGGCATCCACCCCGTTCCGGGTCCGCACGGAAAGGGAGCTGCGGCCTGAGGCTCGGGGCTTGAGGCTCGAGACTTGAGGAACAGGGGAGATTCGATCCTTTTCGTGCTGTGGTGGTTTCGGCGGGACTCATGGTCATCCCGGACGAACAACGACCTCTTCCTGTCATCCCGACCGAGGGGCACGTCGCCTCTTTCCTGTCATCCCGACCGAAGGGCACGTCGCCTCTTTCCTGTCATCCCGACCGAAGGGCACGTCGCCTCTTTCCTGTCATCCCGACCGAAGGAGCGAAGCGACCGAGTGGAGGGATCTCGGTTTGGGTTGGGGGCAACGATAAAGCTTGGACCGGTCTACAGATCCCTCCGCTCGCTCACTTGGTTCGCTCGGTCGGGATGACAGAAAGGGGGATTCTTCGCTCGGTCGGGATGACAGAAAGGGGGATTCTTCGCTCGGTCGGGATGACAATTCGATCCGCCGCTACAACCCAGGCTTGCCGTAGCCTCCGCCCCTCCGCCCCTCCGCCTCACCGCCTCACCGCCTCACTGCCTCACTGCCGCACTGCCCCACTGCCTCACTGCCTCACTGCCTCACTGCCTCACTGCCTCCATTCTGCGATACCATGCCCTGCGCCCGGAACACCGGGCTGGGAGGACCCATGACCCGTCGCACGATCATCGTTTGCACCGCTTTATTGTTGACCGCGGGGATGAGCTCGGCCGAGCAGCACCCCTTCACAGTCCACGATCTGGTGGCCATGGAACGGGTCTCGGACCCCCAACCGTCGCCGGACGGCGAACGCGTGGCCTTTGTCATCACCACGATGGACCTCGAGGCCAACAAGGGCCGCAGGGACGTGTGGATGGTCGGCACCGACGGCTCCGGTGCCCGGGCCCTGACCACCGATCCCGCCAACGACTGGAACCCGCGATGGGCCTCCGACGGGACCCTGTATTTTCTCTCGTCGCGCGGCGGGTCGACGCAGGTGTGGCGGTGGGACTTCGCGAACTCGGCCGCCGTCCAGGTGACCGATCTCGCGCTCGATGTCGGATCGCTCAAGGTTGGCCCCGGTGGTGCGGCCCTCTATCTCGGGTTGGCCGTTTTCCCGGACTGTGAAGACTCCATCCCGTGCACCGCGGCGCGATTTGAAAAACGTCAGGCGGAAAAGACCTCGGGGATGATCTTCGACCAGATCTTCGTCCGCCACTGGGACACCTGGAAGGACGGGACCCGCAACCACGTGTTCCGCGTTCCCATCGGTGAGGACGGCGCCGGCGGCACCCCGGTCGATCTGATGGCCGGCGTGGACGGCGACTGCCCGACCATCCCGTGGGGCGGGGACGGGGACTACACGATTTCGGCCGACGATTCGACCCTGGTCTACACGGCCAAGGTTGTGAACGGATCCGAAGAGGCCTGGTCGACCGACTGGGACCTGTGGGCTGTGCCAACCGATGGGTCGAAGGCGGCGCGATGTCTGACCGATGCCAACCAGGCCTGGGACAGTGCGCCGGCCTTTTCGCCTGACGGCAGGACTCTTGCCTACCTGGCGATGGCGCGGCCCGGATACGAGGCCGACCGGCGGCGGGTGGTCGTGATGAGTTGGCCTGACGGCGCGGCGCGCACCCTGACCGAAAACTGGGACCGTTCTCCCGGCGATCTGGTGTGGTCGCCGGACGGCTCGGCGATCTATGCCTCGGCGGACAACGTGGGCAACCACTCGATCTTCAAAATCGACCCATTGGACGGTACGGTCTCGGCGATCCTCACACGTCACACCAACTCGACTCCGAGGCCGCTGGCCGACGGCAGACTGGTCTTCACCCAGGACAGCCTGGTGTCGCCGGTCGAGCTATTCGTGCTGCCCGCCGCCGGCGGCGACCCGGTCCGAATCACCCACATCAACGACGAACGTCTGGCCTCCATCGCCTTCGGCGAATACAAGCAGTTCTCGTTCCCCGGTGCGAACCACGACGAGGTCTTCGGCTACTTCATCTACCCGGTCGACCGCGACCCGTCGAAGAAGTACCCCCTGGCCTTCCTGATCCACGGCGGCCCCCAGGGGAGCTTTGACGACCACTGGCATTACCGCTGGAACCCGCAGATCTACGCGGCCCACGGTTATGCCACGGTGACGATCGATTTTCACGGCTCGACGGGCTACGGCCAGGACTTCACCGACGCCATCAACGGCGACTGGGGCGGAGCGCCCTTTGAAGATCTGATGAAGGGCCTCGACCATGTCTTGCGCAGTCATTTGTGGATCGATCCCGAGCGCATGGCGGCGGCGGGCGCCAGTTTCGGCGGCTACATGATCAACTGGATCCAGGGCCAGACCGACCGCTTCAAGGCGCTGGTGTGCCACGACGGCAACCTCGACGAGTACATGGCCTACTTCGACACCGAGGAGTTGTGGTTCCCGGAGTGGGAGCACGGCGGAACTCCGTGGGACAACCCCGAGGGATACCGAAAACACTCGCCGGTGAACCACCTCAAGAACTGGAAGACCCCCGAGCTCGTCGTGCACGGCGCCCTCGACTACCGGGTGGTCGACACCCAGGGTCTGGCGACCTTCAACGCCCTCCAGCGTCTCGGCGTGCCGTCACGGCTTCTCTACTACCCCGACGAGAACCACTGGGTGCTCAAACCGCTCAACTCGATCCAGTGGCACGAAGTCGTGCTGGAGTGGATGGACCGCTGGACCGCCCCGACCGCCGAGTAGTCCGGCAGGGGTGAAAGGGAGCAAGGGGGAAAGGGAGAAAGGGAGAAAGGGAGCAGGGGAGCAGGGGAGAAAGGGGGATCGCGCACCAGGCGCGCGAGACGCATGCCCCATCCGGCTCCGCCTTCGGCTTTGCCGTGACAAGCGATTTCTGATGGCTTGTGCGGGCGCAGCCGAAGGCGAAGTCCCATGGGGCAGCCGTCCCGGCTGCCGCCCGCCCGCCTTCTCCTGTCATCCCGACCGAAGGCCCAATGGGCCGTAGTGGAGGGATCCCTCCGCTCGGTCGCTTCGCCCTCTCGGTCGGGATGACATTCAGGGAAACACGAACTGCTCTCTTTCCCCCTTTCCCCTCCGCCCCTCTGCAGCACTTGAACCTCGGGTTCTGCTTGCCGATCCTGATATCATGTTGAGGTTGGAACGTGGAGGATCATGAGGTGATCATCACCTGCCCCCAGTGCGAAACAAAGTACCGGTATGACGAGGCCCGCTTCGGCGGCGCCGACGTCAAACAGGTGAAATGCACGAGCTGCAGCCACTCGTTCGAGGTCCGCAACCCGTTGGACGAACCGTCCAACGCGACCTCGATCGGCAAGATGTTCGGCGCCTCACCGGAGGTTGTCGAAGCTGCCGGGGCCGCCCCGGAACCCGAGATTCCCGAACTGCCGCAGCTCGCGCCCCTGCCCAAGGACCAGCGCTTCTCACTGGCCGTCATCGCCGGTTCGCAGGCCGGCAGCGTCTTTCCCATCACCAAGCCCCGCGTCTACCTCGGCCGCGGCTCGGCGGCCGATATTCAGGTCAAGGACTCAGAGGTCTCGCGCAAACACGCGATGCTCGAGGTGCGTGGCGGCAACGTCTTCCTGGTGGATCTCGGCGCCACCAACGGCACCTGGGTCGGCGGTGAGCGGGCCGATGAAGCGGAGATCCCCAATCAGGGGGAGTTCACCCTCGGTTCCACCACCCTGATGTTGATCGTCACCGGCGGCCCACCAGCGGGATAGCGCCGCGCCGCGCAAGCGGCCATTTTGACCGGTCTCCCGGAAAGAGTACACTCTGTTCCCGGCCTTGAAATTGGTTCGAAATTTGCTTACGTTTTTCCCTCGGTGAGAAGCAAAGCCGGTGCGGGCGAGAAGCCCGCTCCACGATGTCCGGGCTCGCCGCGAATCTGGAAACCGGTGCCCGGCGGGAGGTGCGATCGATGATCGAAGTGGAAAACCTGTCCAAGACCTACGTCTCGGAACCGGTTGTCAGGGATCTCAGTTTCTTCGTGCCCGAGGGCCAGGTGCTGGGATTCCTAGGGCCCAACGGCGCCGGCAAGACCACGGTGATGCGAATGCTCACCGCCTTCCTGCCGCCGACCACCGGACGGGTGGTGGTGGCGGGGGTGGATCTCGACCAGGACCCGGTGGGGCTGCGGCGCAACGTCGGCTATCTGCCGGAAAACGTACCGCTCTACCCCGAGCTTCGGGTCGAGGAGTACCTCCGCTTCCGCGCCGAGATCGAGGGCGTCGCCAGGGCTGATGTCCGCCCGCGGACCGACCGGGTGATCGACCGCTGCCTGCTCGGCGATGTGCGGCGCCAGGTGATCGGCACCCTGTCCAAGGGCTACCGCCAGCGGGTGGGTCTCGCCGGCGCGCTGATCCACGAACCGGCGGTGTTGATTCTCGACGAACCCACGGTCGGTCTCGACCCCAACCAGATCATCAAGGTGCGCGAGCTCATCACCGAACTCGGCCGCGAACACACGGTGCTGTTGTCGACCCACATTCTGCCCGAGGTGGAACAGGTCTGCGAGAGGGTCTTCATCATCGACCGCGGGCGCATCGTCGCCGACGGCACGCCGGACGCCCTGCGGGCCAAGCTGGTCGGCAACCCGTCGTTGTCGGTGGAGCTCAAGGGAGCCGAAGACGCGGCCGAGCCGGCGTTGATGTCGCTGCCCGGGGTGGTCGGTGTCGACCGGCGCGGGCCGGGCCGGTTCCTGCTCGAGCACGGTCCCGGCGCCGATCCGCGGGAGGCGGTGTTCAATATGGCGGTGGAAAAGGGGTGGGTGCTGCTCGCCCTGACCCAGCAGCAGGCCACCCTCGAGGACGTCTTCGTCCGCCTGACGACCCGCGAGGAGCCGGTTCCGGCCGCGCCCGCCGAGGAGGTATCCAATGCGTAAGACCTGGGCGATCATCCGGCGCGAGCTCATCGCCTACTTCTCGTCGCCGCTGGCCTACATCGTGATGACGGCCTTTCTGCTGATGCAGGGCTACATCTTCTATCTCATCGTCTCCTTCCTCAACAACCCGCAGACCCCGGCGATGACGCCGCTGCGGCTCTTCTTCGGCGGCACCATTTTCTTCTGGTTGTTTCTCCTGTTCGTGGTGCCGGTCATCACCATGCGGTTGTTGGCCGAGGAGCGGCGTTCGGGGACCATCGAGGTCCTCTTGACGTCGCCGGTCAACGAAGCCCAGGTGGTGGCGGGAAAATTCTCTGCGGCGTTGATGTTCTACGCCGCTCTGTGGCTGCCCACCGTCCTCTATGTGGTCGTGCTCAAGCGCAACTCGGAGATCGACCTCGGTCCGGTCGTCGCCGGCTATTTCGGCGTCTTCCTGCTCGGTTTCCTCTTTCTCTCGGTTGGGACGTTCGCCAGCACCCTGAGCAACAACCAACTGATCGCCGCCATCATCGCCTTTGCGGCCATGGTGGCGTTGTTTTCGATCGGGCTCGTCGAACAGCTCCTGTCGGCGTCCGTTCTCAAGGACGCTCTGGCCTATATGAACCTGTGGACCCAGATGGACGACTTCGCCAAGGGCATCGTCGATTCGCGCCACGTCGTCTATCAGCTCTCGGTGGGCCTGCTGTTCCTGTTCCTCGCCGCGAAGAGCCTCGAAGTCAAGAAGTGGAGGTGATGGGATGAGGCAACAAGCCTTCCGCTACACCGTCACGGGTGTGGTCGCCGTCATCCTCGCGATCGCCCTGACCGTCATGGTGAACTGGTTGAGTGCGCGACGGTGGGTGCGCGAGGACCTGACGTCGACCAAGATCTACACCCTGTCCGAGAAGTCCGAGAACATCCTCTCGGATCTTTCCGACGACATCGAAGTCGTGGTCTTCATGACCCCGGCCACCTCGATGTACGATCAGGTTCGCGAGCTGCTCGAGCGTTACAAGGCGGCGTCGGACAAGATCTCGGTCGAGTACATCGACCCCGAGCGCGAGCCCCTCAAGACCACCCAACTGGCCGAGAAGTTCGGCGTCGAGGTCGCGGACACCGTGGTGTTCGTGCTCGGCGACCGCACCAAGTACGTCACCTCCGATCAGATGGCGGAAATGGATTACTCGGGCATGCAGTACGGCCAGGGGCCGACCATGCGCGCCTTCAAGGGCGAGGAGCAGTTCACATCGGCCGTCCTTTCGCTGGTGGCTCCGGACGTGCCGAAGGTCTATTTCGTGACCGGCCACGGCGAGGCCTCCCTCTCAAGCGGCGGCGGCCCGGCCGACCGCAGCCTGTCGGTGCTCGGCGACACCCTCAAACGGGAAAACATGGAGGCGGCCGACGTCTCGCTGCTCTCCGGCGAGGTGCCGGCGGACGCCGACGTCGTGGCCATTGTCGGCCCGACCCGCGCGTATACCGAATCGGAGATCACGGCCCTCGAGGCCTTTCTCGACCGCGGCGGCCGACTCCTGGTCGCCCTCGATCCTCTGATCGAGCCCACGGGCACCATGCGGCCGACCCGGCTGGAGGAGATGCTCGCGACCCGGGGGGTGTCGGTCAACGACGACCTCGTGGTCGACCCCTCCCGCCGTCTTCCGTTCTACGATCTCTCGGCGGTGTATCTCGAGGATTTTCCGTCCCACCCCGTGACCTCCGGGCTGGAGGGTTTCGCGGTTCTGTTCACCGTCGCCCGGTCGCTGACGCCGGACGACGGCGCGGCCAGGGCCCTGGTCCAAACCTCCGACGAGGGGTGGGGTGAGACCGATCTCGGGATGTTGCTGCGCGGCGACCCGGTGGCCGTGGATGACGGCGACACCGCGGGGCCCGCGGTGGTCGCGGTCGCGGTTGAGGGTGCGGGCGACGAGGCGGAGGTTGACGAGGCCGGGTCCTCGGAGGCCACGACCTACCGCCTGGTCGTATTGGGCGATTCCGACTTCATGACAGACATCGACATCGCCAACGCGGGCAATGCGGTGCTTGCCGGCAACGCCTTCAATTGGCTTGCCGCGCGCGACACCCTGGTCGGCATCCCGCCGCGGGACGTCGAACAGGTCAGCCTCTTCCTCACCCAGCAGCAGATGCGCAATCTCCTGTTGCTGGTGCTGGTTGGCATGCCCTGCGCGGCGATCCTCATGGGCGTCCTCGTGTGGCGACGGCGGAGACACTGACAATACAAATTTTGAATTTTGAATTTTGAATTTTGAATTCTCATCGCGCTTCCCACGCTTTCCACGCCGCTCGTGGGCGGGTGGGCGGCATTCCGAATTCCGAATTCGATCTGGGATGTGACCGATGAAATCAAAAAACCTCATCATTCTCGCAGCTGTGGTTGCCGTGTTCGCGGCCTACCTCTTCTTCTTCGAGCGGCATCAACCGACGTCGGACGAGGCGCGGCGCGATGCGGACAAGGTCTTTCAGGACTCTCGAACAGGACGACGTCGCCGGCCTCGTGGTGGAGAGTGCCGAGGGGCGGGTACGGCTCGAGAAGGTCGGTGACGACTGGCAGCTGCGCGAACCCGTCGACTATCCGGCCGACTCCGCGACCGTGAGCTCGACCCTGAGCTCGCTCGCCGGTCTCGACGCTGATCGGCGGCTGCCGGCCGCCGAGGTGGATGCGGCCGAGTACGGTCTGGATGCGCCCCGGTCCGAGATCACACTCACCATGGACGACGGCTCGCACGTCTCGTTCGCGGTCGGCGACGAGATGCCGCTGGGGTCGAAACGTCCGATCCGCCTCGATGGATCCGATGAGATCGCGATCGTCCCGGGCTGGTTCATGACCGATCTCGAGCGTGACGTGGATGACTGGCGGTCGCGCGATGTGACCGCTGTGCGTTCGGACCAGGTGGCGTCGATCGACATCGAGGCCGGTGCCGACTCCATCCGCGCTGTCCGGATCGGCGACGACTGGCGGCTCTTGAGCCCGATGGAGGATCTCGCCGACCGCGACCACCTCGAGGCGCTGGTGACGGATCTCGGCGCCCTGCGCATCGAGGAGTTTCTCGACGGCGAGGTCGATCCCGCGGCGCTCGGGCTCGGTGCGCCGGAGTATTCGCTGATGGTGGTGCGATCGGACGGCGGCGAGCCCCTGCGGCTCGAGCTGGGCGCCACCCGCGAGGGCAGCGGAGGCACCGAGGTGGCGTGCCGTCGCGGCGACGGCGACTACTTCTGGGCGCAGGACCGGGTGCGGACAAGGCTTTCAAAGGCGCCCGTGCTGTGGCGCTCGAAAAAGGTCGCGGATATTGATACCTGGGCCGCCGAAGGCCTCCGGTTGTCGACCGGCGACGAAACAGTAGAGCTCGAGAAGGTCGATTACCAGTGGCGATTCGCGGGCGACGGCGCCGAGGCCGACCAGCCCCGCGTGTCCGACCGCCTCTCCGCGTTGTCGAAAATCGAGGCCACCGACTACGACCTGATGGCGCCGATGACGGACGAATTGGGGCGCGCGGTGGTCCTGCTTCAAGCCGGCGAAGAGGGTGGCGAACCGGAGGAGATCACCTTCACCTTTTTCGCTCCCCTCGGCGAAGGCGGAAGGGGCATGGTCAGGGTCAGCGGGCGCGAGACCCTGATGGGGGTCGACGTGGCCGCGGTGAGGCCGATCTTCGCCGACTTCGGCGACCTGAGGCCGGCTGCCGAAATTGCCGACGACCCGGATGCGGAGTAAGAGCTACAATCATCCCAGATGGTGAGTTGTCGCGTTCTCCCGTTGTCGTGCATTCGCGATGAAATGTCGCCCTCTCCGGTGATTCATGCCGGTTGACTGGCGCCAGCAGTTCGCCGACCTCCGCGACCGCCGGCCCGATCTTGCGGACCGGGTGTGCCGCCGACTGCTCATGGACCTCCAACGCGAGGGCCTGGTGGACCTCGACGCCATCGATGACCTCGCGGTGGCGCTCAAGCTCGGCGGCGCGCGCCCGGTCCACGATCCCAACCGTCCCAAACCCCAGCTCTCCAGCGAATCGCGGATGGCGCTGTATGAGCTCGCCCTCGAGTATGCCGAGCGCCACATGGATCCGGAGAAGATCGCGGCCACCATCCTGCAGGTGGAAAAGCGAATGCTCGCTCACGAGAGCGCACGCCTGGCCGAGGACCCTGACACCCCGCTGCCGGTGCTGCGCGACGCCATTCGCGAGTTCCTCAACTTCGCCCCGGGCGAGGTGGTGGCGCCGCGCGAGGACGTCATCGGCACCCGCGCCGCCCTGGTGCGGCGGCTGCTCACCGACCAACTCGATTTCATCTCGGTCGCCAAGCGATTCATCAGGGTTCGCGAGTTCGCCGAGGTGCTCGACCACATCATCCTCACTGACAGCCGCTCGGGCCGTCTCGGCGGCAAGGCCGCCGGTCTGATCCTGGCCGACGCCATCCTCAAGAAGGCCCAGCGCCGGGGTCGGTTGAAAACCGAATACAAGGTCCCGACCTCGTACTTCCTGCCTTCCATCGGCATCCTCGAATTCATCGAGTACAACGGCCTCGAAGAGCTCATCAACGTCAAATACAAGACCCCTGACGAAGTCCGCAACGAGTACCCCCTGGTCGAGCGGCTGTTCAAGAGCGGCGCCTTTCCACCCACCATTCACAAGGGCCTCAGCGAGATGCTCTACAAGCTCGGTGAGGTGCCGTTGGTGGTGCGTTCTTCGAGCCTTCTCGAAGACCGCATCGGCCACGCCTTCTCGGGCAAGTACAAGAGCCTCTTCATCCCCAACCGCGGCCCCATCGAAATGCGTCTGGCCTCGCTCGAGGATGCCATCGCCGAGGTCTACGCCTCGATCTTCCACCCCGACCCGATCGAGTACCGGCGCGAGCGCGGTCTCATCGATTTCCAGGAGCAGATGGGCGTCCTCATCCAGGAGGTGGTGGGGCGCGAGGTCGGCGGCATGCTGTTCCCGGTCTTTGCCGGCGTCGCCTTCTCGCGCTGCGAAATGCGGTGGTCGCCGCGGATTCGCCACACCGACGGCATGGCCCGGCTGGTGCTCGGACTCGGCACCCGGGCCGTCGATCGAACGGTGTCGGATTACCCGGTGTTGGTTGCTCTCGAACAACCGGGCCTGCGGGCGACCCAGCAACCGGATGAGGTCTACCGCTACTCGCAGCACGACGTCGACGTGGTGGACATCCGCGAAAGCCAGTTCGAAAGCCTGCCGCTGGAGGAGTTCATGAAGAGAGTCGGGCGCAACATCCCGACCATGAACCGGATCTTCTCGATCTACCGCGACCGCCAGATCCTGCCGATGGTGGGGGTGATGGCCCAGATCGACCCGCGCGAGCTGGTGGTGACCTTCGACGGGCTGCTGAAATCGCCGTTTCCGCGCGACCTCAAGGTCATGCTCGACCTTCTCGAAGAGGGGCTTGGCGAACCGGTGGATGTCGAGTTCGCCCACGACGGCGAGACCTTGCACATGCTGCAGTGCCGCGCCCTGAGCCGAGGCGCCATGGCCCAGCGGGTCGAGATTCCCGACGTGCCCGCGGCGCGGAAGATCTTCTCCGCCAACCGCTACGTCCAGATGGGGCAGGTCGCGAACCTCAAGTACGTCGTGCTGATCGATCCCCGCGATTACGAGGCCCTCGAGACCAGGGAAGAGATGGTGCGGGTCGCCCGCACGGTGGGCGCCGTCAACAAGGCCTTGCCCGCGCAGCGTTTCATCCTGATGGGGCCTGGCCGGTGGGGGAGCCGCGGCGATATCCGACTCGGCGTGCCCGTCACCTACGCCGACATCAGCCGCACCGCCGTGCTGGTGGAGATCGCGCGCAAGAAAGGTTCCTACCTTCCGGACGTCTCCTTCGGCACCCACTTCTTCAACGACCTCGTGGAGTCCGGCATCCAGTACCTGCCCCTCTACCCGGACGACTCGGGGGTAGTGTGGAATGACGATTTCCTGACCGGTTCGGCCAACTGTCTCGCCGAGGTCGTGCCGGACTTCGCCGACATGGCCGGCGTGGTGCGGGTGATCCGGGTCGCCGACGCCGCCGACGGCCAGTTTCTCCATCTCGTCATGGACGCGGAAGCCGACAAGGCTCTGGCGTACCTCGGGAAACGCCAACGCTGATTTTTGATTTTGAATTATGAATTTTGAATTCCGTCCACTCCAGACCTTGAACATTGGTCCACGGGCGGAACAGATTATGCCCGGCTCAGAGAAATGGGATTCCAGGATCTGATTGGATCGAACGCTGCCCGAGACTCGGTTCAATCGGAGCCGGCTGCGATGGATAATTCAAAATTCAAAATTCAAAATTGAGAATTCCTCACGCTTCCTTCACCCACCGCATCAGGTCTTTGAGCTTCGGTTTCGAGCCGTGCATGAGGATCCCCACCCGGTAGATCTTGCCCACCACCCAGGACGCGACGACAATCGCGCCCAGCATGAAGACCACCGACGCCGCGAGCTGGATCACCGGCACCTGGGTCAGGGTCATGCGCAGGAACATCAGCATCGGGGTGAAGAACGGGATGAGAGACAAGACCACGGCGAGCGTGCCGTCGGGTTGGTTGAGGATCTGCATCATCAGCACCAACGGCACCACCAGGAACATGGTCACCACCCCCTGGAAGTTCTGCGCCTCCTGTTCGGTGTCGAAGGCGGCGCCGATGCCGGCGTAGAGCGTCCCGTAGAGCAGGAAGCCGAGCACGAAGTAGATCACGAAGAAGACCAGCAGCTGCGCCGGCACCGACGGCAGTTCCATCCCGCTGATGCCGAGAGCGGCCACCGCTCCCGGAGCCGAGATCGCCGCCATCAAAATCGCCCAGATCAGGAACTGGGTGAGACCGACGGCGCCGATGCCGAGGATCTTGCCCAACATGAGCTCGAACGGTTTGACGGTGGATATCAGGACCTCCACCACATGGGAGCTCTTTTCCTCGAGCACGCCGCGCATGACGTAGATGCCGTACATCAGGACGGTGACGTAGATGATCATCATGAAGACGTAGGCGAGGATGAAGCTCTGGCCCTGGTCCGAGGTCTCCTCGCCGCCCTTGCCGAGCTTGAAGGTGGTGAGACCGGGCCGGCGGGTGAGCTCGCGGACCGCATCGGGATCGAGACCGGCGCCGGTGAGACGGTCGGCAACGGTGACCGTGTTGACCGAGCGTTCGAGCACGGTGATCAGCTTGAAGGCCGAGACGTTGGGCGCCACGTACTCGGGGGTCCCGTCGTCGGGCAGGTCCGCCGGCAGGATCAGCACGCCGTCGAAGACCTTGTTCTCCACCTCGCCTTTGAGGCGCTCGCGGGTTCCCTCAATGTCGTCGCCCGGCGCCTGTTCGACCAGAGTGACGCTGAGTTTTTCGTCGTCCCCCGAGAGCATGCGCTCGACCTCGTTCTGCACCGGGTCGAAGAACCGCCCGGTGAGATCGAGTACGGCGACGTTGAACTCTCCCGCGCCGCGGGCGGCGAGGTAGGCGGGCAGGATCATCACCGCGCCGAGAAACACCGGCACCAACAGAGTCGAGATCCAGAAGGCCTTGGTACGGACGCGCTCCAGGTACTCGCGGCGGATGACCGCAATAATTCTATTCAGCATGGGCTTTGTCCTCTTCCACCGCACGGATGAAGATGTTCTCGAGGTCGGGAATGAAACGGGTGAAGGTCTCGACGTGGCCGCGATCGAGCAGATCCCGGAGCAGATCGTTCGGCTCCCGCCCGTCCTCGAGCTCGACTAAGAGGTCTTTCTTTAGCGGATGGACTGAAGCGACGCCTTTGAAGCCCGCCAGGTCTGTTGCCTCGACGCCGGTGCTGATGCGCCAGGTGTTGCCGCCGTAGTCGGCGCGGATGCGGTCGAGCGGGCCGTAGAGGATGGGCCGCGCGCGGTTGATCAGGCAGATGTCCGAACACAGCTCGTCGACCTGCGGCAGCACATGGGTGGACAGGACGATGGTCACGCCCTCCTCTGACATCTGTTGCATCAAATTCTTGAGTTCGCGGGTGTTGATGGGATCGAGCCCCGAAAACGGCTCGTCGAGGATCAGCAGCGGCGGCCGGTGGAGGATGGTGCCGATGAACTGGATCTTCTGTTGCATCCCCTTGGAGAGGTCCTCCACCTTGTGGGTCGCCCACTCGTCGAGCTCGAACCGCTCGAGCCAGGCCGACGAACGCTTCCTGGCTTCGCCGGGTCTCAATCCCCGGATCGTGCCCAGATAGACCAGGTGCTCGAGCACCTTCATCTTCTTGTAGAGCCCGCGCTCCTCCGGCAGGTAGCCGATGATGCGGCGTCGGTCGTCGTCGACGGGAATTCCATCCAGCAGCACCGTCCCCGCGTCCGAGGCGATGATCCGCATGATCATGCGGATGGTGGTGGTCTTGCCGGCGCCGTTGGGCCCCAGCAGCCCGAAGACCGAACCGCGGGGGACTGAAAAGCTGATGTCGTCGACTGCGATGTGCTCGCCATAGCGTTTGCTCAGATTCTTGATTTCGAGGATCGCTTCCACTGCGCCTCCTTTGATTGGCAACGAAGCATACTACGCACAACCGAGTGACCTGTTCCAGAGCTTCCGTGGGGAGCCCGCCGCCGCGGACCGATGGTCCGCGGCTTCGGTCGCGCCGGGCGGCGCCTCCAAACGCAAGCGTTTGTCGGAGCCACCCGCCGCGACCGGGTGCGCCAGGGGCGCACCTGCGGGCTCTTCAACGTTGGTGGGCGGCACCGTTAATGGCGTTTTCGAGTGAGTGAAGATCTTCGCTTTTTCGTCCCGCCCCCGCCCCCCTCCCACCCACCCACTGAAACCCACGCGCTTCGCGCTCGCGGATTTCAGAGGGGCGGGGGCAATTTGACCTGGGCTTTGCCGAAGTCTGCGCGTGGCACCTGACGGAGTGCGGTAACTGGTCCAGTGAGCTCTCAACATGAGGGTCCGAGGTAGGGTGGGCCTTGGCCCACCTTCAGACCCGCTGCGGGTGTGAAGCTTCCGAAGGATTGTGGGGCAGGCGTCCCGCCTGCCATTGCGGTGCCTCGGCGCAGCCTCTCAGCCGAATCCGCGTGGGCAGCATTCCGAATTCAAAATTCAAAATTCAAAATTCAAAATTTCCTTGGGCTTGCTTCGAGATTGTCCGTGTGGCAGAATGCGTCTCCTTGAGCTGCGCCGATAGCTCAATTGGATAGAGCATCTGGCTACGGACCAGAAGGTTGGGGGTTCGAGTCCCTCTCGGCGCGCCACCTACTTCTTCATTCAAACTCCAGATACAGAGGCTTGGCTTCAGCGGCATGCGGCGCCTATGGCGCCACGCCCACGAGCCTCAGCCTCTCGTCGTGATCGAGTCCCTCTCGGCGCGCCACCTGCTTCTTCATTCAATCCCGAATGCAACCATGTGCATGCCCGAGCGGTTTCTCGCGGCCTTCTGCTTTCGTCCGGCGTGGTGCGTGGTGCGCAATATGCTACAATAGCATCGTGATCAAGACCTTTCGGCATAAGGGGCTGCAGAGATACTTCGAGACGGGCAGCAAAGCCGGAATTCAACCTGGTCATGGAGAGAAACTCAGGATGCGTTTGGCCGCCCTCGACACCGCGACAAGTATCGACGATATGAATTTGCCGGGATTCCGTCTTCACCGCCTCAAGGGTGATCGGAAGAACTCGTGGGCAATCGACGTGAGTAAGAACTGGCGGGTGGTTTTCTCGTTTGAAGGAGGAAACGCATTCGCCGTGGACTATGAGGACTACCACTGATGGCGATGTACAACCCCCCCCATCCTGGTGAGTTTATTCAAGACGTCTTCCTGACCCACCTCGATATGAGCCGTCGAAGCGTGGCGCTGAAGCTCGGTGTGTCTCCTTCGACCTTCTTGAGGTTGCTGAACGGACAGAGCGGGATCAGTCCTGAGATGGCTCTTCGACTTTCGAAGGGACTCGGAAGGTCACCGGAAAGCTGGCTCGCGATGCAGGATAGCTACGACCTCTGGCACGCAAGGCGGAAGATCGACGTCGACGACATCGAGCCGATTCTTACCTCCAGCTGAATGCTCAAAGCAAAGGTGCCCAAAGGCGCCTGGCACGGAGTTCCGTATTTTTGAGTCATATCTCCTCGTTCAGACAATGTGCCACGCGCGACTTCGCAGATTTGTCTCGAATGCATGTCGAGAAGGCGCCGCTTCGGGCTCCTGGTTTCGCGAGTCGATCACCAGGTGACGCCGATGCGGCTGCCGGCTGGGTTGGCCAGGCGTCATATCGGAATCGACCATCGACGTGGCACGTAGTCCAGGCAGCAGATTGATTGAATCCGTTTGGTCGTCGCATCCTCTTGGAGCTACGAGATGGTTCGGAATTGCGACCACGGGTTCGGACTATGATGGGGCGCCATGAACGAGTCGGCTGAGGCAAGAGGGACGAAAAAGCGGTACGGCACCGCCCACGCAAAACCCGTCAACTTCCGCACCGAGTGCGGGGAGGTTCTCGACCGGTACCATTCTGGGAATCACGAGGGGGTGTCGATTGACGCCTGACGGTGAAACGCGAACCTCACGGCGGGGCTCGGTCATCCAAACCGTAATCGGAGTGGTCTTCGGCGTTGTATTGCTCGGCGTCGACGTCTGGATATTCTCCTCCTCGACCGGCCTGCAACGCCCGCGGACGGGTGGCGGTTGGATTCTCTGGTGCGCCGCGAACCTGGGGCTGTTCCTCCTGTTGATTCTCGGTGGAGCCGTGGCCACTGGTTTGTTCATTGTGGCACTCAGAGTGCCACCGCTTGCGTGGGTCGTGCGGTGGGTGAGCAGGGGCGAGGACGCCATCGACAGGATGCTCCGGGTGGGTCTGCTTGCGATCATGTTTCTCGTGCTGTTCCTTGGGGTTCTTCGGCTGATCTTCGGACCCGCTTGACGCGAGAGAGGCATGTGAAGGATGGATAAGAACGTTGATGTTGCGACGCAAACACCTGCAATCGAATCCGAAATCGACGGGTGCGTACTGAGAAGTTCGGGCGCCTGGCGTGAGGTCCGCGAGGTCAACTGCGGGCGCAAGGGTGATCACAGAACAATATATCTCCTGCGACGTATGACATCTCGAGAAGACAGGCGGTGAGAATCGCCCCGTCGCGAACGGCGCCGCGAACGAGTCGGCGCTGCCGGGAGATCGCCGATGCGGACGGCGACACTCGGGTTTTCCTTAGCCCCTCCAGTCCGCCCCGCCGACGGGGAGGGGAGCATGAGGGCGCGGCAACTCATGGTCGCGATGGCAGTCGCCACGGTGTTCGGTGCAGCCCCGGCGTTCGGCGAAGAACCCAAGGATGCGGCCATCGGCGGCAAGAACCTGGCTCCCGACGCGGTGACCGGGCCCTCGCACGCGGACATCATCTCGGCGCCCAGAAGCCTCGAGCCCTGGATCCATCACACAATGCCGGAGGCGATGCGTTCGAAGATCGAGAGGGCCTTCGAGATCGCCGGAGAGCGGGTGCGACAGTATCCCGAGTGTGCCGAATTGTTTTCTCCGTTTGGCGTCGACGGCGTCGATCTGTTGGCTCGGTCGTTGTACTTCCCCGCCGGTCCGTGGTTGCAGACGACGCGTTGCCGCCACGCCTTCGCCGTGACCGAGATCGGTGGGCCGACGATTCGGGTGTGTCGCAAGGTGACGGCGCACTCCGACGAGCGGGTGGCGACGGCGCTGATCCACGAGGCGCTGCACCACGCCGGACTCTGCGAGTACCCTCACGACCACACGGCGATGATGTCGGGGGAGATCAACAACCTCGTCGCGAAGAAGTGCGGGCTTCCGTGATCTTCAGTCGGTCAGCGCTCCAGCATCCCGGCCACGATCTCCTTGACGAGTTTGGCGGCGACCATGGCGGTCATGCCGTGGAGGTCGCGGTCGGGGTTGAGCTCGACGACATCGGCGCCGGTGAGCGGACACGGCAGGGCGTGGATGATATCGAGGACCTGCCGGGTCGAGAGCCCGCCCGGTTCGTAGTGCGAGATCCCGGGGGCAAAGGCGGGGTCGAGGACGTCGAGGTCGAGGGAGAGATAGAGCGGCGGTGCAAGGCTCGCGAGGACCGCATTCAGGTCCTCGGTGGGGCCGAAGGTCTCGACACCGAAACGTCTGGCCTGTTGGCGTTGGTGGAGGTTGGCGGTGCGGATGCCCACCGACACCATGCGGGCGGCCAGCCCCTCTTCCATGACGCGGGCGAAGGGACACCCGTGCGACACCCGCGACCCGTCGAGCTCGTCGTAGAGGTCGGGGTGGGCGTCGAGGTGGAGGATGGTGAGACCGCTGTGAACGCCTGCGTGTGACCGCACCAGGGGGTAGGAGATGGAGTGGTCGCCGCCCAGTGCGACGACCCGTTCACCGGCCCCGAGCAGGTCGCCGACGAAGTCCTCGATCTCGGAAAGCGAAGGTTGCTCGTCGGCGGTGCCGACATCCCCGGCGTCGCGCCACCGCTCTTCGGCGCCGAGGTCGAGGCCGTTCTCCGTACAGAAATTCGAGGAGGGACTGTGGAGGGCCTCACGGATGCGGCCCGGCGCCGCGGCCGCGCCGCGGAGAAAAGAGGAGTTCTCGTCCAGCGGAACTCCGACGACGACCACGCCGTTGTTCGTTTCCATGCTCAAGATTGTAGCGGTCCCGGCCGCACCTGTGGGTGATTCCAGACTGGAGTAGACTCAGCGTCAGATCCGGCGTGAACCACTGCCATTGGATGTCCTTCGGAAGGGGTGCGAATGATCGGCCGGAAGCTTGCTCCACTACGAGATTATCCGCAAGCTCGGCGAGGGCGGGATGGGCGAGGTGTGGCTGGCCCGCGACACCAAGCTCGATCGCGAGGTCGCGATCAAGATGCTGGCGCCGGAGGTGGCCGCCAACCCCGAACGGCTCGAGCGCTTCCGCCGCGAGGCCAAGGCGGTGGCGGCCCTCAACCACCCCAACATCGTCACCATCTACTCGGTCGAGGAGGACGGCGACGTGCCGTTCTTCACCATGGAGCACGTCGAGGGCACGACGCTCTCGAAGATCATCCCGGTCAACGGTCTCGACACGGGACGCTTTCTCGATCTCGCCATCACCATCGCCGACGCGGTGAGCGCGGCCCACGAGAGCGGCATCACCCACCGCGATCTCAAACCCGGCAACATCATGGTCTCGGCAACCGGGCCAGATCAAGGTCCTGGACTTCGGTCTCGCCAAGGTCGCCCGGGAGGAGCCGAAGGAGGTCGCACTCGGACTCCCACCTCGAGACCGAGTTTCTGACCTCGGAGGGCAAGATCCTCGGCACCACGCCCTACATGTCGCCGGAACAGCTCAAGGGCAAGGCGGTGGATCAACGTTCGGACATCTTCTCCCTGGGGACCATCCTGTACGCGATGGCGACCGGCAAGCACCCGTTCCTGGCCGACAGCTCGGCCGAGGTGATCTCGTCCATCCTCAGCCACCACCCGCCCGAGGTCGCCGAGATCCGCGAGGGGCTGCCGGACTATCTCAGCGGCGTCATCCGGCGGTGTCTGGAGAAGAACCCCGAGCGACCGCTACCAATCGGCGCGGGGGCTCGAGGAAGATCTCGAACGATTGCGCGACGGCATCCGCAGCGGCACCGTGCCGCTGACCGTCGTCATGTCCGGACCGGTGGCGGCCGCGCGGTCGGGATTCCGGCCCGATTGGCGGGTTGTCGCCCTGGTCGCGGCGGTGGCGGCCGTGGCCGCGATGGTGGGCGCGATCGTCATGGGAAGGCTCGGTTCGGAGCAGATCCGCACCGCTCAAGACTCTGGCGGTGATGCCCTTCGCCAACCTTACCGGCGACGCCGACCTGGACTATCTCGCGGAAGGAGTGTCGGCCGGGCTGATGAGCCTGCTGCGGGAGGAACAGGGTCTTCAGGTGGTGGGGCGGTCGGAGGCGTGGACGACGGATGATCGCAGCGCCACCGATCTCGCTGCACGACTCGGCGTCGGTTCCGTGGTGGACGGTGAGATCCTCAAGACAGGGGAGCCGGCTCGAGACCACGGTGAGCCTGACCGACACTTCGACCGGGTTGGTCCTGTGGTCCCACACCTACTCGGCGCCGAGCGGTGACATCTACTCGCAGCAGCGGATCATGGCGTCCGACCTCGCGACCTTTCTCTCGATTCCGCTGTCCGTGGAAGATCGGCGGCGACTTGCCCGCGATCCCGAGGGGGCCGACCAGGCCTTCGACTTCTACGTCACCGGTCGCCGATTTCTCGATCGCGTCGACGACTCTCCGCGGGCCGGACGCCGCCGCCGAGAACTTCCGCCAGGCTCTGCGTCTCGACCCGGACTTCGCGCTGGCCCACGTCGGTCTGAGCGAGGCGTTGTGGGAGATCTACCTGCGCGACATCGATCGCGCGGCGCTCGAGGAGGCGGAAGATCACGCCCGACGAGCGCGCGAGCTCGCTCCCGGGATCGCCGGATGCGACGGCTCGCGCTGGCCCGCATCTACCGGACGACCGGGCGCCAGGAGGAGGCCGCCGAGGAGGTCGAAGCGGCGCTTGCCGACCACCCGCGGGCGGACGATGGTGCAGCGGGAGCTCGGGCGGGTAGCTCGAGAGAGTTGGGGATCTCGAAGGCGGCGGAACGATCGCTGCGCGCCGCCACCTCGCTGCGGCCGGACGACTGGACCAACTGGAACGCGCTCGGCAATCTCCTCGCCGCCACCGGTCAGTACGAGGAATCGCGAGAGGCCTTCCTGGAGGCGGCGGAGGTGGCGCCGCCTGACGTGACCATGCCCCGGGAGAAGCTTGCCACCTACTCCCTCCAGGTCGGCGAGGTCGATGCCGCGATCGACCTCTACGAGAGCCTCCCGAAGCCGATCCGCAGCCCGCGCCTGGCTTCGAACCTCGCGACCGCCTACTTCTTTCTCCGATCGCCCCGAGAGATGGGAAAGAGGCCGAGGAGAACTACCTGCTGGCGGTCGGCTGAACCCGCAGGACCCGATGTATCAGACCAACCTCGGCGATCTCTACCAACGCCTCGAGCGATCCGACGAGGCGCGCGAAAGATACCGGCTGTCGTGTGATCTGTTGGAGGAGCGGTACGCCGACGACCCCGACGATCCGGCCCTGATCTCCGAGCTGGCTTTCACTTCGGCCAAGGCTGGCGATTGCGACCGCGCCCTGCGGTTGATGCCCGAACTCGAGCAGGTCCTACCGGACACCGGCCCGAACGCCCATCAGTTGGCGTATGTCTACGCCCTCTGCAGGCAGGGTGATGCAGCGGTCGAAGCATTGACACGGGCGATCGCCCACGGCGAACCGCCGGAGCTGATCCGCCAGGAGGACGAGTTTCTCTCCCTCCGCGACCGTCCGGACTTCCAGGCTTTGGTCGCGGGCGCCGGCTAGGGCTCCCAGCGGATCCGCGGGTCGACGGTGCACAGCTCGACGGACTTCGCGCCGTCGACACAGGCGAAGACGGTGACCGCGTAAGGCCACTCGGCGTTGTCGATCTTCGGTTTGTCGGGCTGGACCTTGATGTTGTCGACGCCGCACGCGAGGTCGACGTCGCCGAAGTAGTTCTCAGAAGCACCGCCCTTGTCGGGGTCCCAGCGGAGTTCCCAGAAGAGCTCGGGGTACCGGTCGTTGGGGAGGGCCTCCCAGTAGACCTTCTTGATCTTGGCTTTGTTCCCGCGCTGGATGACGCCGACTTCGGGAACGACGGTGATCGAACACTCGCCGTCAGCACCGACGGCGACCTCGAGCGTGACCGTCTTGGCATCGGGCGGGTCGGCGCTGACGGTGGCGGCGCCGGCTACGAGCAACACGGCAGCGCACAGGATCGGGATGCGAATAGATCGGCTGGACATCTTCACCCTCCATCGGTTGGCGCGAGCTGGCTCGCAACGTTGAAAGACCGGGTCTCAATTGAACGCCGGTGGAGCGTATCGGTCCCCACACATGCCGTCAAGGTGAGGTCGGGCGATACACCGGCTCCACTGGACTGGGTCGGGCGGGCGGCGCTACATTAGAAGCGGGTTGTCACAGCCAGATGGACACGGTGCCGGTGGGGCGGACGGTCCGCGCCGAATCGCACACTTCGAGATCCTCGGCCGGCTCGGAGAGGGTGGCATGGGCGTGGTCTACCGGGCGCGGGACGAAGTGCTCGAGCGTGAAGTGGCGCTCAAACTCATCCGGCCTGCCGTGGCAGGCGACGACGAGGTTCGCCACCGCTTTCTTCGCGAGGCCCGACTGGCCGCCTCCATCAACCACCAGGGCGTGGCGACCCTGTTCGAAGCGGGTGAGGCTGCACCTCAGGGTGATGACCAACCACAGCTCTTTTTTGCCTCGGAGCTTGTCGAAGGCCGGAGCCTCGACGAACTCATGCACGACGGCGCCATCTCCTCCGAGCGGGTCGTCGATCTCGGGGTCCAGCTTGCCGAAGCGCTGGCGGCGGCGCACGCTCTCGGCATCGTTCACCGGGACATCAAGCCCTCCAATCTCATGGTGGGGAAAAACGACCGTCTCAAGGTCCTTGATTTCGGGGTGGCGAAAAGGGTCGGCTGGGTCGGAGAGCCCGGCGACGACGAAAAGACGCTGACCTGCACCGCCCGTGGTGCGGTCGTCGGAACCCCGGCCTACATGGCGCCGGAGCAGATCGCAGGCGGCGGCGCAGACGCGCGGACCGATGTTCACGGCGCCGGGTGCGTCCTGTATCAGATGTTGTGCGGCCATGCTCCATTCGGTGAGGGCTCTCCGAGCGAGGTGATGCGGCGCGTCGTCGTGACCTCACCGGCGCCGTTGCGGACCGTGCGGGCCGATGTTCCCCGCTCCCTTGCCGACGTGGTGGAGAAGGCCCTGGCCAAACAGCCCGGCGACCGCTATCAGACGGCCGACGAACTGGCGGACGCCTTGCGTGCGGCGTCGAACGAGACGAGCTTCCGCAGGGCCATGGGGGGCTTGCGGCTCAAGGCCTCGCCGAAACTCGCAGTTGCGGCCGCGCTGGTCGTCACCGCCGGAGTGTCCATCGTTGCCGGAAGGATGTTGCTGAGCGGCCCCATTCCCTTCGAAGGCCGGGACTGGCTTCTGGTGGCGGATGTCGTCAACGAGACCGGCGACGAGGGTTTCACCCTGGCGCTCAAGAGCGCCCTCGAGACCGATCTGCGGCAGTCCCGCCACGTCAACGTTTTCGATGAGGGCCAGGTCGGCAACACGCTCAAGTTCATGCGTCGTGAACCGGGGGTCCCGGTCGATCTCGAGACCGGGCTCGAGGTGTGCCGCTTTGCCGGGGTGAGGGCGCTGCTGGTACCGCAGATCAATGTGGTTGACGATGTGTTCATTCTGCAAGCAAGCCTCGTGGATCCGGCCACCGGCCATACCGCAGACCGGATTCGCATCACCGCCAAAGGGCGCGACCAGGTCCTCCTCGAATCCATCGACGCACTGACGCGGGCGGTACGGCGGCGTCTCGGGGAGTCTCTCGACTCGATCTCCGAGTCCGACCCGGTTCTCACCCAGTACACGACATCCTCCTGGGAGGCATTGCGTCTCGTGGCCCTGGGCTCGAACCAGTGGGCCGCCAATCTGTGGCCGGAAGCGGCGGAGTCCTTCGAGCTCGCCCTCGAGGAGGATCCCGACTTCTCCATCGCCCGGGCGTCTCTCGGTCTGCTCAAGATCCAGTTCCTCGGGAGCCCGGAGGAAGGGCGGGAGATGCTCGTGCAGGCGCTGGCGGACGCGAGCGAGTTGTCGCGGCGCGAGTATCTGATGCTGCGCGCAGTCAACAGGCATTTTGTGGACGGGGATTTCGAGGCGGCTCTCGCGGACTATCGACTCGTGAGCGAGCTGTACCCCGATCTCGTCCAGCCGTATAACAACAGCGGCATTATCTACCGGGACCTCGGTCGCTACGAAGAAGCGGTGCGGATGTTTGCTCGCGCGCGGGAGGTGGACCCGAGGAGCATGCTTCCGGTGCGGAATATGTGGTGGGTCCTCAATCAGTACCTGAAGAGGCCGGTCGAGGCGGAGGAACCGGCCCGGGCCCTCGTGGAACTCCAACCTGATTCGGCCTGGGCGCACCACTCCCTCGGATGGACGCTGGTGTCGCTCAGGAGATTCGAAGAGGCGGAGGAGCACACGCGCAAGGTCCTCGAGATCGATCCCCAGCATCCATATGCGGTGAGCAATCTCGCCCATCTGCTCTTTCGGCGAGGGTCGTTCGGAGAGGCGATCGAAATCTATCGACGGGTTTATCGCGAGATGCTGGCTGGCGACCACCCCCACAGCGGTTTTTTCAGCGGACTCTGTTTCGGGCTGGCTCTCGAGAGGGCGGGCCGGACCGACGAGGCGGCTGTGGTGTTCGAGAGTGAGCTTGCGAGGGTTCAACTGGCGCGTCGTGAAGGGGAACAGCCGGTTCGCGAAATCTGTCTCCTCGCCGCGTCTGGGAGGGAGGCGGAATCGCGAGCATTGATTGACGAAATCGAAGCCTCCAACCCGCAGGGTCCGTCCGCCCTGTTCGCGGTGGCGCAGGCCTACGCCCTGCTGGGAGACCTGGACGCGGCGTCTCGAACCCTCGAACGCGCGTTTGAAGAGGGTTACGACGATCCCTACAACATCGTGATCGACCCGCTCCTGAGCAACCTCCGAGACGATCCTGTTATCAACCGGCTGGCACCGATCAGATAGCTGCCGAAAAAAAACCCCCTCGGGTGGAGGGGGTTCGAATCAGATTATTGTTCGGTTTACCAGCCGCCGCCGCCACCGTCGCGATAGCCGCCGCCACCGCCGCCTCCACGGTAACCGCCGCCGCCGCCACCACCGCCGCCGCTGCGCCGGTCCTGGGCCACGTCGACCCGGATCGGACGGCCGTCGAGCTGAAAGCCGTTCATGGCCGCGATCGCCTTGTCCGCGGCCTCGTCGTCATTGAAGGTGACGAACCCGAAGCCGCGCGAACGACCCGAGTCGCGGTCGCAGATCACCTTGGCCTCGGAGATCTCGCCGAACTGCGCGAATGCCTCGTGCAGCCCGTCATCATTCGTGTCCCAACTCAAGCTTCCTACGAACAGTTTCTTTGCCATCGCTCCCGTTTTCCTTCCGGGGTGCACTGCCCTTCCGGGCTCCCCCTGTTTCGTTGTGGTGAATCCGCTGATCCACCCTTTTGCCGGCCGCCCCGGTGGCGACCACACAGGCGTCTCAATATACAATAAATTCTCGAATTTCAAGAAAGTCGACGGGGGTCGGCGGCGATTGGCGGGCGATCACGAAAGGTCCCGACAGTGCCCTCAGGAGTCCATACGCGGTACGTAGCCGCAGGCTGCGGCGAGACCTGCGACTGCCTCGAGCCGATTCCGCACGACCTCCCCGTCTTCATCGAGACGGCGGTCCCGCGGCGACCAGCGCGTCTCCAGACGGTCGGCCCGACAGCGGACACCGGCAATGTTCTCGGTTTCGACCACTCCTCGAAACGCTTTCCGCACGTGGTCCGCGCCGAAGAGCGAACGCAGCCCGCTTTCGTCCTCGGCGGTGAATCGAAGCCGCAGATCGAGATCGGGGTCGCCGATCTCCAGGTCCTTGAGAAAGCCCATCGTGACCAACAGACGGGAGCCGGTACCGGCCACCTCCGCCGACCACCTGCCGGCGCCGGTAACCGCCAGGCGCAGCGATGCCCCGCCGGGGTTGTTTTGTGATGCGGGCTGAATGGTGTAACGGCAGCTGAAACCACGGTAGAGGCCTTCCACGGCCAGGCCGAATGGACCCACCATGCGACAGGTCCCGAAATCGAAGGCCGGGGCCAGCAGGTCGAAACGTCTGCGACCGACCCGCCGCATCACTACCACGGCAACCGTGACGCCGATCAGTACCATCGCGATGGCGATGGCAGCGAAAAGATCATCGGGATTCATCGGCCGCCAGTGTACCTGGGCCGCACGCAACAGCTACAATCTCCGCCCATGGACACGTTGCAGGGTCTCCGCGACAAATTGGACGAGGTGGACCGGCGCCTGCTCGAGGTGCTGCAGGAACGGTTGCAGACCGTGGCAGGGATCGCACAGGTCAAGGCGGAGGGTCTCTCCTTTCTCCGCGATCACGAACGCGAAACCGAGCTCCTCGCGCGGGTCGAGGGCTGGGCGCGCGAACTGGGGCTCGATGGTTTCCGGACCCACGAGATCTTCCGCGAGATCATCGCGATGTCCCTCAAGGCCCAGGAAGAGGCCCTGCTCAAACGCGATCAGGTGGAGCGGTCGGCGCGCGGAGCGCTGCGCGTCGCCTTTCAGGGCATCGAGGCTTCCTACAGCCAGCTCGCGGCAACCAAGTACTTCGCGGCGCGGTCGGCGTCGATGGAGTTCATCGGACAACGCACCTTCGCCGAGGCGTTGGCGATGGCGGAGAACGGCGAGGTCGGCTACGCATTCCTCCCCATCGAGAACACGACCGCGGGCTCGATCAACCAGACCTACGATCTCCTGCGTCAGACCAACCTGAGGATCGTCGGTGAAGAGATCCTGCACGTGAGGCACTGCCTGCTCGGCGTCGAGGGGGCGGAGCCCGCCACTCTGCGGCGCGTGCTGTCGCATCCGCAGGCCCTCACGCAATGTTCGCGCTATCTCGCCGGTCTCGGCGAGGTGGAACTGGTGGCGTTCGAGGACACCGCGGCCTCCGCCCGCGAGGTGGCTGCGGCGGGGCTTGCGACCCAGGGCGCGATCGCGAGCCTCGAAGCGGCGGAGACCTACGGGCTCCGGGTCCTCGAGGAGGGCATCGCCGACCAGGAGGAGAACTGGACCCGCTTCGTGGTCATTTCGGGTCTCGAGATCGAACTCGACACGCGGATCCCTTCCAAGACCTCGCTCGTCCTCACCACGCCCCACCGCGAGGGTGCGCTCGCGCACTGTCTGAACCTTCTCGCCGAGCACGGCCTCAACCTGACCAAGCTCGAGTCGCGCCCGGTCCCGAGCCGGCCCTGGGAATACCTCTTCTACGTCGACATCGAGGGCCCGGTGGACTCCGAGTCGGCCGCGCTCGGGATCGCGGAGTTGCGACGGGAATGTCCCTATCTGAGGGTCCTCGGCACCTACCCGGCGCGAACCACCGCCGCCGGATCGGTCGATCGTTTCAACGGACGCGACGAGTGATCGCCGTCGACGCCCTGCACGTCTATCCGGTGAAGTCGTGCGCCGGTGTTCAAGTGGACGCCGCGCGGGTCGCCGCGACCGGGTTCGAGTGGGACCGGCGGTGGATGGTGGTGGGCGAGGACGGCCGCTTCCTGAGCCAGCGCGAACATCCGCGCCTGGCTCTGGTCAAGGTGAAACTGGCCGAAGACCGGCTCCTGCTCTCCGCCCCCCACCTGGCCGATTTCCAGGTGCCGTTGCAGCGCGATGAGGAATCGGCGGTCCGGGTCACGGTGTGGCGCGACGAGTGCGACGCGATCGACGAGGGGAGCGCCGCCGCCCGCTGGTTTTCAGACCACCTCGGGGTCGGCGCGAGGTTGGTCCGGCTCGCCGACGACGATGCCAGGCCCCTCGGCACGAGCGCCGCCCAGCCCGGGGACCGGGTGTCCTTTGCCGACGCCTACCCCTTTCTTCTCCTGTCGCAGGGCTCGCTGCAGAAACTCAACAATCGCCTCAACCTCCCCGTGCCGATGGACCGCTTCCGGCCCAACATCGTCGTCGACGGCTGCAGGCCCCACGACGAGGACCACTGGGGGTCGGTGCGTATCGGCGAGGTCGATTTCGCGGTCGTCAAACCGTGCTCCCGGTGCGTGGTGACGACCACCAACCAGCAGACAGCCGAGCGGGGGCTCGAACCGCTGCAGACGTTGGCGACCTACCGGCTCGAGGACGGCCAGGTGCTCTTCGGTCAGAACCTCGTTCACCGCGGATCGGGCACCGTGCGGGTCGGCGATCAGGTGGTGATTCTGGAACTGCATCGACACTCGGCCCCATTCTGCGACGACTGATAGAATACCGCGATGGGAGAGCGGACGACGCAGTCACGGGTGCGCACCGTCGGTTGGGTCGGGTTGGCGGTCAACCTGCTGCTGGCCGCGGCCAAGGCGGCGGCCGGAGTGCTCGGCCACAGCCAGGCGGTGCTTGCCGACGCCGTCCACAGTCTGTCCGACACGGTCACCGATATCGCGGTGATTCTGGGTGTCCGCTACTGGTCGGCGCCCGCCGACGAAAATCACCCGCACGGGCACGGACGCATCGAGACCCTGATCACGGTCGTCATCGGACTCGCGGTCGGCGGGGTCGCGGTGGGACTCGGAATCGAGGCGATTCGCGGTCTTCGTCACCATGCGACGCGACCCCCGTCGGATATCGCGCTGATTGCGGCGCTGACCTCGATCGTGATCAAGGAGTGGATGTACCGCTGGACGGCGGCGGTAGGACGCGAGGTCCGCTCACCGGCTCTGGTCGCCAACGCCTGGCACCACCGCTCGGACGCGTTCTCGTCGATCCCGGCGGCCGTCGCCGTTGGGATCTCGTTGATCGTTCCCGAGTGGGCGGTGGTCGACAGGGTCGGTGCGATCGTCGTGTGCCTCCTGATCCTGCAGGTGGCGTGGCGCATCCTGCGGCCGGCTCTCGATCAGCTGGTCGACGCGGGCGCACCGGCGTCGGATTGCCGCCGGATCGAGAAGCTGGCGCTCGAGGTCGATGGCGTCGAGGCGGCGCACGCGGTTCGCACCCGTTATGTCGGTTCATCGCTGGCGGTCGATCTCCACGTCGAGGTCGACGGCGGGCTGAGCGTCGCCGAAGGCCACGCGATCGCGGTGGCCGTGCGCCGCAAGCTCGTCAACGAGGGTCCCGAGGTGGCGGACGCGCTCGTCCAGGTCGAGCCCTACCGCCTCCCTCCTTCCACCTGAAACCGAGATCGGTAGAATTGGGCATGACCACTGTCGGATCTTTTGCCGGAGTCGCACGCGCCCCCTTTCTGTTGTTGCCGCCGACGCTGGTGGCGAGCGGCGCGGCGGCCGCCGCGTGGGACGGGTCCTTTTCCTGGCCGCGGACCGTGCTGGCCACCCTCGGCATGGTGGCGTTGCACATGGCGGTCAACATCTTCAACGAGTGGAGCGACATGCGGACCGGCATCGACCTCCGCACCGAGCGCACCCCGTTCTCCGGCGGCAGCGGGACCCTCCCGGCGGGCGGCATGAGCACGAAGACCGCCTTCTGGTTCGGCGTCCTGTGCTCGATTGTGGGTCTCGTGATCGGCGTGTGGTTCGTGCAGCGAGTCGGGTGGGCGTTGGTACCGATCCTCCTCGCCGGCGCGATCTCGGTTCTCGCCTACACCGATGTCTTCGCGAGGATCGGTGTCGGCGAGGTGGCGGCGGGTTTCGGGCTCGGAGCGGGCCCGGTGATCGGCGCCGCCCTGGTCCAGAACGGTGAGTGGAGCACGGCCGCGGCGTGGGCCGCGGCCCCGGCCTTCTGCATGACGTTCAATCTCCTGCTGTTGAACGAATTTCCCGACGAGTTGGCGGACCGCGAAGGCGGCCGGCGCAACCTCGTGATCCTGCTCGGCCGAAAAAATGCGGCGCGGGTGTATGCCGCGGCGAGTCTTCTCACCCCGCTGGCGATCATTTGTGGGGTCGTGGTCTCAGCCCTGCCTCCCCTGTGTCTGGTTGCCGTGGTGCCGTCGCTCCTGCTCGCGAAGCCGCTGCGGTGGGTCTTTTCGGACCCCGCATCGCCGGTCCCGATTCCCGCCCTCGGCGCCAACGTGGTCTGGAATCTTGCGACCAACACCCTGCTTGCTGCGGCTTTCGCGATCGCGGTCACGGTATGGGGCTGAGTCCCCGGAGCGTCACCTTTTTCTGACGGCCCGCGTGTCGCCCTCCGAGACGACCCGGTTGCGGCCCGAGTCTTTGGCCCGATAGAGCGCGCGGTCGGCCGCGCGGAGCACGGTGTCCGGAGAACTGTGGCGGGCGTTCGGGCCGGCGACCCCGATGCTCACGGTGACCGAGATCAGGCGGGCTGGTCGCGCCGGTTTTTGGGGGCTGGTGGGTTTCTTGCGGGGGCGGTCCTTGGCGCGCAGGGCGAACTTGCGGTTGGCGACGGCGGACCGCACGACTTCGAGATGCTCGCGGGAGGTCGTCGGCGTCCCCCCCGGGAACAGGATCGCGAACTCCTCGCCGCCGTAGCGGTAGGCGCGCCCGCCGCCCTTGACCTTGCGCAATTCGGCAGCGACCATCCGCAGCGCCTCGTCTCCCGCTTTGTGGCCGTGGCGGTCGTTGAAGCGTTTGAAGTGGTCGACGTCGGCCATCGCGATGGCGTAGTCGCCCTCGAGCGTCGGCAGCGCCTCCTCCAGCGCCCGGCGACCGGGAAGCTCGGTGAGCCCGTCGTGGTACGCGAGGCGGTAGGAGTCCTCGACCACGCCGAGGAGCAACACGACCTGTGCGGCGGCGAAGGCGAGAGGTGCAGCGTCCGGACCCTGGCCTGGAAGAACGGCGAGGGCCGCCGCGGCGAGGACCCAGAGGAGGGCGCCCTCGAAGGCCTCACGGCGGGCGGCGAACGCGAGCGCGATAAAGGCGGCCGCGATCAGAAAGACCAACCGTGCGACCTCCGGGGCGGCCAGGAATTGGGAGAATCCGGTCACGGCGCCGGGTTCGGCGCCGGGAACGACGAGGCCGTGCGCCACGGCCGCAAACCAACTCAGCGCCAGCGCTGCCACCACGAGCACCCCGGTCTGGAGATTGCCGATCGGACGTTCGGGCAACAGGGCGAGGAGGGCGAGAAGGACCGGAACTGTCAGAACCAGGGTCGTTCCGGTGCCGTCCGGGGTCCCGGCCAGAGGGCCCCGAACGAGAAAGTTCGAGGCTCCGATCAGCAACGCAGCCACCGCGAGGCGGCCGCGGCGAAATCGCCAGGCCAGCACGATCAGCAGCAGTGCGAGAACTTCGGCAAGGACATCGGTGACAGGACGATGGCTCTCGAAGATGCCGGTGAGACCGGCGATCCAGGCAACCAGCACCGGCAGCCCGCCCAACAAGACCGTGATGACGCCGGCACCCCTCACCTGACAATTGTAGAAGGGAATCGCCTGGAGTGGTCGTAGAGACCGGGTTCATCCGGAAGTACGTGAGGTCGAGATTTGGGCGGATGAGATCACGGCGTCGGCGACAGTGGCAGTTACCAGGGGCCGGAACAGGAACAGGCACAGGAGCAGGAGCAGGAACGGGTAGCAGCGGCAGCGACCGCGGCAGAGACAGCGCCAGAACCGGCGACTGGCGGCTGCGTTCGGGTGCAGCGATCGTGGCATGACCTGGCGGCTCATGAACCCGAAGACCTGAACGGTCGCGACCCTGCAACGGGTCCGGTCACTGTCGCTGGAGACTGGCGCTGTCCCTGTCGCCGGCGGCGGGCGGTGCACTCCTGTTCACGAACTCGATCAGTGCCCATCTCAGCGAATCCCGGATGAGCCGAGGATTGCGGTCGGCGGTTCACCGCCGCCAACGCTTTGATGGGACCTGTTTGCCGTTGACCTCGATCGACCACACCATGTTGTCGTCGTCTTCGAACGAGAGAATGTAGTCCGTGACCCGGCCATCGAGCGTCACCTCCAGCTTGGTGTTCTGTCGGAGGTCGTACGAGCCCACCACCTCGTTGTCGAGGCTGATCAATTTGTCGGAGAAGTTGTAGACGCCGGGCTCCTTGAATTTCATCTCGATGCGGTACCAGTCGCCTTCCATTCTCAGCCCGTTGTTGGCGAGGAGACCGACCCGATCCTTGTTGTCCCACAGAAACATCGCAACGATGGCAATGACGAGAAGGAAGATGAGCCGTTTGAGGAATGTTCTCATGAGCTCTCCCGTGCCGCCGGTGCGGCGAATCGATTGTAGACGATGAGCCCGACCGCGGTCGTCACCGCGAGGCCCGCGAACAGCACCCACATACCGGCCGGTCGGTCAACTCCCTCCGGCCCGAAGTGTTGGTACGCGACTCCGGAAACCAAACCGCCGAACAGATTGCCGAGCGCCACGCACCAGTAGAAGTAGCCCATGTACATCCCGACCTTCTCGGGTGGCGCGATGCGTCCGGCGTATTCTTTGGAACGCGGGCTGGCCAGCATCTCGCCGACCGAAAAAACCAGGACCGCGGCGACCACCACCCAACCGGTTGCACCGGCGAGGTAGATCAGGAAGCTCGCCACCGTCACCGCAACCCCGATGATGATGCTGGTGAGGGGCGACCGCCGGCGGACCAGGTATGAGATCAGGACCTGGAAACAGATGATGCCGAAAGCGTTGAGGTTGATGATGTACTCGGGTTTGATCTGGCCGTTTTCGAGGAGCGCCCGGCTCCAGTTGTCGAGATTGGCGCCCACGAGCCCTGCCACCGCGGACAGCGCCGCTATCAGGTCGGTGGTGTCAACGTAATCGCGGATGTACTCGGGCACCGTCATGAAGATCTGGTTGAACGACGTCCAGAACCCGGCCATCAGAAGGAGAAACAGCAGGTAGCGCCCCTCTCCGATTCGCATCGGCTGCAACGGCCACCGGGCCGACTGGTCCTTGTGCGCGGCCCGCAGCGCGACGTCAAACAGCAGGTTGCCCGCGAGCCAGACGCCGGCAACCAGAGCGACGCGCGGGAAGCTCCACCACTTGGAGCCCATGACGAGCATCACCAGGAGACCTGAGACCAGGATGAAGAACCTGAGGTTTCCAACCACCGCGACCATGCCGCCGAAGACCTCGCGCAGGCTGCGCCGGCCCTCCGACTCCTCGTCGCGGGGAGGTTCGGTGTAGAGGGCGAGACACGTGATGCCCATGACGATGATCCAGCCCGCCGAGGCCCAGAAGACGTACTTCCAGTCCCAGCCGCGGACCACGCCGGCTACGATGGGGCCGACAAACCCGCCGATGTTGACCATCATGTAGAAGATTCCGAACCCCATTGAGCTGGTCTCTTCGGTCGTGGTCTTGGCCACGGTCGAGATGACCACAGGTTTGAACATGCCGTGTCCCACCGCAACCAGGAAGTAGACGCTGAGGAATCCCCAGAATGTGCGCGGCGCGGCCAGCAGGATGTAGGCCGGGGCCATGACCACCACCGAGGCGAGGAACATCCGCTTGAAACCGTAGCGGTCGGCCAGCGCCCCGAACACCGCCGGAAAGAGGTAGAGGAAAAAGGTCGCAAGGCCCTGGATGACGCCGCGATCGGCCGAGCTGAAACCGAGGCCGCCGTCCGCGACGCTGTTGGTGAGGTACAGCGTGGAGACCGCATAAAAGCCGTACCACCCCATGCGTTCGAAGATCTCCATGGTGTTGGCGGCCCAGAATGAACGCGGGAACTGGCGCCAGATGGATGTGTGTGCTGACAGGGGGGGCCTCCTCTTTCGGTTGCCGATCTATTTCATGGGAAATAATAGACTATCGCTGCGTTTCGAGGTGGTGATGGAGGTCCGGTCAATCCTGGTTTTCTCCCGAGGCCCACTCGGACGGCGGGCCGGACTACGGCGACCGAAGCCGATGGCTGGTGAGATCTGCAGGCTCAAGGTAACTCGAGGACCGATTGCGACGTAGGTACGAGGGGGCCGCGCGCCCTCTTGGGTGGTTTCCGGTGGTGACGTTCATTTCGCTGTTTCTGTGGTTGGTGGTCGACACCCTTCCCGTCCAGGTGGCGGTGGATCCCGGTGTGGCTTCGGTCGAGATATTTCTCGACGAACAGAGCATCGGTGTGATCGAGGGACCTCCCTGGCAGCTGACGTGCGACTTCGGGCCGACCCTGCGACCGCACAAACTGGTGGCCGTTGCCCGTGATGTGGACGGCAGCGAACTCGGACGGGCGGAGCAGTTGGTGAACCTGCCGCGGTCAAGCGCGGAGGCGCAGATCGTCTTCGAAGCCGGGGCGGCGGATCGAGCGCAGGCGCTTCGGGTCATCACCGAGAGCGGAGAGCGCCTGCCGCCCCTTGCCGTATTCGCGACCTTCGACGGACGGGCGCTCATGCGGGGCCCGGGAAACCGGTTCGTGCTCCCGGACCACGATCTCCGACAGGTTCATATCGTCAGTGTCGAGGCCCATTTCCCGGGTGGGATGACGGCGCGGCAGGATGTGACGTTCGGTGGAACCTACGGGAGCAGAGTCGCCACCGAGCTGACCGCGGTGCCGGTCGTCACCGATGGCGCCGAACTGCCACCGGTGGAGGATCTTCAGGGTCTCTTCCGAGTCCACGGGGAAGCGGTCACGGTCGCGGCGGTGGAACAGCCGGGGGTCCGGTTGTACGTCGTTCGGGATCATGGCGCGTGGCCGTACCTGCAAAGAATGGGTCAGCATGCAGATCAACGCACCCGCAGAATCAGTCGCCACACGATGCAGCAATTCAGAAATTCCATCAGCGATCCTGCCAGTGCCGAGCTGCCGGACGACAGGTCGTCGATTCACCTGGTGCTCGCAAACCCCACCTACTCACGTGGTCTGATGTTGTTTCCGGTCAGTCAGCCGCTCGATATCAGGAGGTGGGGCCTGAACTGGCTCCTGACCCACGTGACGAGCAACGAGGTTTCGATCAGCGGGCAGAGGCTGGCCGAAGCGGTGGCGGTGGCGGGAGTACGGGCCGCCGGCGGCGGCAGACCGCGCGCGGTGGTGCTGGTTCTATCGGACCGGCCGTCCGACGAGGGGATCTATGGCGCCGCCGCGGTTCGGGACTACCTGCGGGCGCTGCACGTGCCGCTCGCCGTGTGGTCGGTCGAGCGGGGAGCCGAGGATGGCGCCTGGGGGCCGGTCGCCGACATCTCCGACGTCGGCAAGCTGATCCGGGTATCCCGGCAGATGATGAAGGCGGTCCAGAGGCAGTGGGTGGTGTGGGTCGAGGGGCGCCACCTGCCGAGCGCCATCGAACTGGCTCCGAACTCCATCGGTCTTGAGCTCGCCGAGTAATCTGTGGTTCGTGGAGGAGCTCACGACCGGAAGATCACAGATCCAGTTCCTGTGGCATGATGCTGATACGGTTGCTGAAGAGATCCTCGACCCCGACCCAGAGCTTCTGCCGGCCTCCCTCGATCTCGACCGTCAGGACATAGGAGAAGTAGCCCCGGGCTCGCGCCTGACTGATTTCGGAAGCCGGGACGGCGATCGGCGCGACACCGCTGACGGCTTCTGACTGGTTCCCGGCTGCATCCTCGCTGAACACGGTGACCGCCACGCGGCCGACAAACGAGTCTCCCTGTTCGACCATCTCGAGGCGTCCGATGGGGATCTTGGCCTGAACCGCGATGCGGACCCTTTTCGAACCCGCGGCGCCGATCCGCAGGCGTCCTTCGGGCTCGCCGAGTTCGATGCGAACGGCGAGAGGGTTGGCGTCTCCCCCGAAAAGCATGGTCGAACGGAGTCGTGCGGCGGAACGCTCGCCGGGCGTTTGATCCATATAGGCGCGGCGGTACTGGAGCTCGTAGGGAGAGTCTTTGCGGAGCGTGACTTCGATCGTGTGGCGTTCGCCGTCGCCGCTGTGACCGGCAACATAGGCCAGGGAGTAGTAGTGATCGAGAGCTTTCGAGACGGTTTCAACCGCGGCGGTCGCGCTGGCGAAACAGGCCTCGCCCCCGGTGTTCTCGGCCGCTGAAATCAGGAGGTCTTTGCGGACCCGCTCCATCCAGGGTCCGATGCTCTCCTGGCTGTTGTCGGAGCCGAAGGCATAGTCCGTGTCGAGGCCGCCGGGCGCCTCCGACGGGCTGGAAGGGCCGGACGAGGCGGTGGTGTTGGTTCCGGTGTTGGCACGACCGATGTCGGATTCGGTCGTGTCGGCCTGAAGGCCCGAGGAATCCACCGCATACAGGGTGAAACCGAGATCCGAGGCCTCGAGCGAGAGGTCCGCCCACAGCCCCTTGGTGGGATACTGCGCAGCGTCGTTGGCGAAGTCCACCGAGGCGTAGGACGGCGCCCAGCGGGTGCGCGGATGGCCGGGCGTGAAGGCGACCAGGATCTTGCGTCCCTGGGCGCGCGCGTACCGTGCCATGGTGGCCGAGATGGCCCCCGCGACCTGTCCGACGCGGCGCTCGAGCTCGAACACGTACTCTTCACTTCGTTGTTTGCGCTCGTAGAAATACCGGTCACGGGTGCCGGTCACCGGTCCGTCGGCGAGCCCCTGTGTAAAGGCGGCCTCGTGCTCCATGCCGCGCGGCCGCATTGCCGCGACCCCTTCGAGGGCAGCGAGGATCTCGCTGCGCTGCGTGCTCCGATCGGTGAACGTGGTCAACGACCCGTCAAAGGCGACGATCGACACCTCCTCGCCCTCCGGGACAGCGGTCTGATAGCGGGTTTTCAGGGCATCGACTGCCTGGTCCCTGTCCCCCTTCTTCATCAGATAGAGATCGAAGAAGAACACCATCTCCAGGGTTCTCTGGTGGGTGGTGGTCTTTCGGGCGGATTCGGCTTCGCCGTTGGGCGTGCGGTCAATCTCTGAAAAGTTCGAGATGTTCACCTTGCGTCCGTCCTCGAAGATCCGGAAGTCCCCGGCCGTCAACCCGGTCACCGCCGCACCGGTGGCGGGATCGATCACCCGCACCGGGATTTCGATGATGTTGACCGTCGCCTCGCCGGTGAACTGCGCCTCCTGAGAGCCGGCCGGCGCTGCCGCGGTGGCGATGCCCATCAACAGGATCGTTGCCGCGTGGCGGGCGGCTCTTCTCATCGTCCCTCCGTTCCTTTCCCAATCCGGGCCGGCGACAGGTTCGCGCCCGCCTCGGGACAACAACATCGTAACCGCGTTGTATTGCAGCAGCGGTCGAAGGAGCAGCCGGTGGCGCTTGACACCGGCGCCGATCGGGTGAAACATGAATGAGCACTCATTCATGCTCTGGGGGATTCATGCCCGAAAGCGACACCACCCGCGAGTTGTCACCCCGTGAACAGAAGTACCGCCGCATCCAACGGGCGGCGATCGAGGTCTTTGCATCGAAGGGGTACTTCGGCGCACGAATGACGGATGTCGCGGCAGCTGCCGAGGTGGCGGACGGCACCCTCTATCTGTATTTCGACGGCAAGGAACATCTGCTGATGTCGATCTTCGACGAAGTTCTGGGCCGTTTCATCGCGCGCCTCGACGAAGAGATCGCATCCCTCGAGGACCCCATCCAGAAGCTCAGCGTGATGGTCCGACTGCACCTCGAGACCCTCGGCCGCGATCACGCACTGGCCCACGTTCTGCAGATCGAAACCCGCCACTCGCGGAGATTCATGAGCCTCTTCACGCGTGGTAAACTCGGCGAGTATTTGAACCGGGTGCGCGACATTATCGAGGAGGGCCAGGAGGTGGGCGCGTTCCGGCGTGACATCAGTCCCGGATTGGCGACCAACCTGGTCTTCGGCGCTGTCGATGAACTGGTGATGAGCTGGTTGTTGGCGGACCACCCGGGAGATCTTCTGCGACACCACCAGCCCCTGGTCCGCATGCTCACCGACGGCATCGCGCCCTGCCAAAACCACGAGGGGGAGACACCATGAGCGCACGAACCGTCCTCGATCTGTACCGCCACGAGACGGAGACCACGCGAGACGAGCACTACTTCCATTACACTCTTGACGGCCACACAACGCTGAGCACATCAGAGTTTCTGACGCGGACGGCAGGTCTCGCGGCCGGGCTGGAGAAGATCGGAATCGGGCGTGGGGACCGGGTGATGTTGTTGACCGACAACCGGCCCGAGTGGCACATGGTCGATCTCGCGACGATCGACCTCGGCGCGGCGGACGTACCGGTGTACGGAACGCTGACCCCGGCGCAGATCGCATACCAGATCAAGGACTCGGGCTCGATCGCGGCTGTGGTGGAAAACGCCGACCAGATGGCGAAGTTCCTCGAGATCCAGCCCGAGTGCCCCGACCTCCGTCACCTGATCCAGATCGAAGGTCCGTGCGCTCCCGGGGTGCGGCCCTTGATGGAGGTCATCGATTCGGGGCGCTCGGGGGAATCGGAAGACCTGTTCTGGCAGCGCGCGGATCGGGTCAAGCCCGAAGACCTGCTCACCCTGATCTATACCTCTGGAACGACCGGCAACCCGAAGGGCGTGACCCTCACCCACGACAACCTGGTGCAGAATGTCCTGCCGTCAGCCGAACGCGCGGTGATCGACCCCAAAGACTTCTGTCTCGAGTTTCTGCCGCTGTGCCACGTGTTCGAGCGGATGCTCGGCTATCTCTACATGTACCGCAGCGTGACCAAGGCCTACTGTTCGGTGTACCACGTGGGTGATCTCCTGACGACCATCAAACCGACCGTGTTCGCGAGCGTGCCGCGCATCTACGAAAAGGTCTACGACAAGGTCATGGACAAGGTGAACAACGCCCCGGCCGTTCGGCGGGCCCTTTTCAACTGGGCGTTGGAAAGCGGCCGCAAGGCCTATCCGCGACAACTCGCGGGCCACCCGGCCGCCGGCCTGTCGATGGCCCTGGCCGACAAGATCGTGCTGTCCAAGGTGCGCGAGGCGCTGGGCGGCAGGCTGCGGTTCTGCGTCTCCGGTGGCGCGCCGCTGCCGTTCTTCATCAACGAGTTCTTCCACTCCATCGGCATCCGGATTCTCGAAGGCTACGGTCTGACCGAAACCTCCCCGGTGGTGGCGGTCAACGGCATCACCGGCGGCGAGACCAGGCTCGGAACCGTGGGGCGGGCGATCTCCAACGTCGAGGTCAAGATAGCCGATGACGGCGAGCTCTGCGTCAAAGGCCCTTCGGTCATGAAGGGCTACTGGAACCTCCCGGACAAGACGGCGGAGGTCTTCGACGGCGACGGGTTCTTTCTCACCGGCGATATCGCGGAGATCGACGACGACGGCTTCATCCGCATCACCGACCGCAAGAAGGACATCATCGTCACCGCCGGCGGCAAGAACATCGCGCCGCAGCCCATCGAGGCCGAACTCAAACGCTCGACCCTGGTCGACAACGCCGTCATCATCGGCGACCGCCGCCCCTACCTGGTGGTGTTGATTTCGCCGAGCACCGAAGGTCTGGAAAAGTGGGCCGAGCACGAGGGCGTGGCCTTCACTTCGATCGAGGAACTGACCGCGAACCCGAAAGTCCTCGCGATGTTCGAGGAGGTCGTGAACAGCACGAACGCCGAGCTCGCGAGCTACGAACAGATCAAGAAGCACACGGTGCTGCCGTTGATGCTGTCGATCGACGACGGCACCTTGACACCGACCCTCAAGGTCAAACGCCGCGTGGTCGAAAAGCAGTACACCGATCTGATCGAGGGGCTCTACGCAGGGTGATCTCCGCCGGCAGACGTCTCAGACTTTGAGCCGCTCGACCACCAGCAAGGTCGCGTCGTCCTGCAGCGGCGCGCCGTCGGTGAAGGCATCGACGGCGTCGAGAATGGCGTCGCAGATGCCGTCCGCGGTCGGCTCGACGAGCGAAGCGACGACCGCCGTGACGCGCTCGACGCCGAACTCCTCGTCGTCCTCGTCTTCGGCCTCGGTCAGACCGTCCGTGAACAGAACGACGAAGTCGCCGGGCCCGAGAACGGCCGTGGACTCGGCGTAGGTCGCGGCCTCGAGGATTCCGAGCGGCAGGCCGCTGCTGTTGATCTGTTCGACGGTGCCGTCGGCGCGGCGGATCAGCAACGGGAGGTGTCCCGCGTTGACTGCGCGCAGTCCGCCCTCGGTGTCGATCTTCACCATCCCGAAGGTGGCGAATCGATTGTCAGCAGTGGCGCCGGAGAGATAGCGGTTGATGTGGCCGGCGAGATCGGCGAGGTCGTCGGCCTTGCCGGCCAGGAGGCGAACCGCCGCGTGGACCCCGGACGCGATCATCCCGGCCCCGACGCCCTTGCCCGAGACGTCGGTGACCGTCGCGATCAACTCGTCGTCGCTGAGAAGCACGTCGTAGGTGTCTCCGGCCACCTGCCGGCTCGAGGAGGAACGGGCCGCCAGCCGGCAGCCTTCGAAGTCGGGGAAATTCTGCGGGTGGAGGTGGGACTGGATGACCGCCGCCATCTCGATTTCTCGTTTCATGCGTTCGCGTTCGAGTGATTCACGGGTGAGACGCACGTACTCCATCGCGACCGTGACCTGGACCGCAAAGAGCTCCAGCAGCCGGACATCGTTGGCAGCGAAAGGTTCGGTGCCGGCACGCGCCTCCTTGTCCGCCGCCACCAGGACACCGAGGGTGCCGGAATCGGAGGTCAGCGGCAGGGCCACGACGTCATCGCGGTAGATCCCCTGCTGCCACGCTGACGCCAGATCTTCAGCGCCGAGACGTTGCGGGCCGAATCCACCGACGTTCGCCGCCGATTCCGGAGCGTCTCCCAGATAGAGATGGGCGCTGCGCAGGCCGAGCAGAGACACGAGGTGGCTGATGAGTTCTTCCGCCAGCTCGGTGGTGTCCAGGATGCCGCCGATTCCGGTGGCAATCGAGCGTATCGCTTCCAGCTCCCACAGGTGGAAGCGTTCGTCGAACTTGGTGCGCTTCAGCTCTTCGCGGAGTTGCCAGGCGCTGAGTCCGAGGCGGGTGGCGCCGAGGGCGGCCTCGTCGAGACGTTCGAGGTGCAAGAGCCGAAGGCACCAGCCGCCGTCGTCCGACCCGAACGGGATCTCGCTCCACCCGTCGGTGGCCTCCTCCACCTGTGCCGACACGGTTCGGGGCCAGCGCGCAACGGCGTTCTCGTCGCGACGCAGAACGCCGGCCCGCGAGCCGGTCTCCTCGACCACCGCCCGCAGCAGTTCTTCCGGAAGATCGGGGCCGGCGCGACCACTGAGGGCGATGTCGGCAAGGCGCAGGAGATCAGACAGATGCATCTCCTTGGAGGGCCGCGAGGCCGGCATCACGGTCCGGGTAGATTGCAGCGTACTGAACCAGACCCATGATCTCGAAGGTCTTGGATATCGTCGGCGTCAGGTTGCAGAAGGCGAGGCGGCCCTGCTCGTCCATCAACTTCTCGAGGATCTCGAGAAGAATGGACACACCGATCGAATTGATGATCCGGGTGCCGTCGAGGTCGATGAGCAAGGTCGTATAGCCCTGTCCCATGAGTTCGGTCGCCGCGTCGGCGATGGCCTGGCCGCCCTCGTTGTTGATGTAACCGGCGGCGGCAATCAGACCGACGCCATCGGAAAGGAAGTCCCGCGTGATCGTTATCCGCTCTTCGCTCATGGTGCACTCTCCACATACTTTCGCATCGTTACCACTGTTTTGCCAGGAGAGGATTCGATCTGCACCTCGTCCATCAGTTCTCGGATCAAGGTCAGGCCCCAGCCCCGCTTCGAGGCACACCCGAGGACCCGCGATGGACTGTTTTTCGGCGCCCGTTCCGGATTGAAGCCCTGTCCGCGGTCCTCGACCTCGATGATCAGACAGGCCCTCGCGTCGTGGTTGTCGTTCCGCAGGCGAACGGTGACCGGTCCGCCACCGTGTTCCATGGCATTGAGGCAAGCCTCGACCATGGCGACACTGGCGGCCTCGACGCGAGTCTGATGCATCCCCAAGGCCGCGCCGAGGGTCTCAACGGCCTTTGCCGCCACCAGTTCCACGTTGGGCACCACCGGAAGGTGCAGCACCACCTCCATGATGAGCCTACAACTGTAACAGAACTCGCGTCAGCGTCCACGCCAGCTTGAGTTGTTGTACGGGATAGTCAAAACCGAGGAAGAATGCCTGAAGGGCGGCCGCACCAAAGCCCGTGATCGCGACCGTGGCCGAGAATCTCTGCATCGCCAGTGGCCTCATCAAACAACCTCCGGGACGTTTGATGGCAATTCGCGTGCCAACACCGAGGGTTGATTTTGAGCGTACGATTTGTTGAATTTTGCATCATTTTCTCCGGAGATGGAGCCCTGACGTCCTGAAGTCTATTATTTACGCTCTTTAGTTGCAATGTTGCGTTTTGCGTCTTTTGTTGCAAAAAGCTGCATTTTTCGATACAGAGTGGTCCGATCGATGCCCAGGATCCGCGCAGCTTGTTGCCGGTTCCCGTCGACCGCGGCCAGAACCTGTTCGATATGGCGACGTTCCACTTCCGCCAGCGATGTCAGGCCGCCCGGAGTCGTCATGGACTGGCGGCCTTCGATTTCCAGCCGCAGATCATCCACCGAGATCGATTCCCCCGGCGCCAGGGCCACCGCAGCCTGGATGGAGTTCTCCAGTTCGCGGACGTTCCCCGGAAACGGGTGGTCCATGAGGGCGGCGAGGGCTTCCCGGGAAAGCGGCAGCCGGGGTCGGTTGAAGCGTTCGCCGTACATCTCGAGGAAGTGGCGCGCCAGCAGCGGGATATCGGAACGCCGGTCGCGAAGCGGTGGGACTTCCACCACGACGACCCGCAAACGGTAGTACAGGTCGCGGCGGAACTCGCCGTGTTCGACCATGGCCTCGAGGTCGCGATTGGTGGCGGTCACGAGGTGGATGTCGACTGGAATGCGTTCGCGACCGCCGAGGCGCTCGAACTCCCGCTCCTGGACCACCCGCAGGAGTTTCGCCTGAAGGGCCAACGACAGGTCACCGACCTCGTCGAGAAAAAGCGTGCCGCCATCGGCGAGCTCGATCTTGCCGTGACGTCGTTGAACGCCCGTGGCGACGCCCTCCTCGATGCCGAACAGTTCAGACTCCAGCAGCGACTCCGGCAGGGCCGCACAATTGAGCGGAACGAACGGTCCCGCTAGCGCGTTCGGAATAAGAGTGCAGGAGCCGGGCGACCCTCTCCTTGCCGACCCCCGATTCGCCGCGAAGCAGGACGTTGACTCCGGTCGGTGCGGCCCGCCGCACCAGTTCCAACATCTCGTGAATCGGCGGAGATTCCCCCACAAACCCCTCTCGACGCGCCGTGCCGCGCAGGGCGCGATTCTCGTCGGCCAGACGCTGGCGTTCGCGTTCGATGGCATCGACCCGGCGAGCCGTGGCCACCGCGGTCGCCACCATACTGGCCATCGAAAGCAGAAAACGGGCGTCGCCATCGGTGAATTGAGCCCGACCCTCTCGCGTCTCCTTGTCCGCCAAAACCACCATGCCCACCAACCGCTGTTGCCAGATCATCGGTGCTGCAAGGAGTTCGAATGGCGGTTCGGAGGTCGTGCGCAAGGCCCGAGCCACCCTGCCGGCGGCGAGGTCTTCGAGCAGGAGGGAGTCGAAGAACGACCGGACGACCTCGACGTTCTGCGGCAGCCGCTCCGAGTGGACGATGGCCTGTTGGCCGCCGGGGTGGAGAGTGCAGACGAGACCCGAGCCGGCGTCGAGGGTGCCGACTGCGCGCTGCAGGAGTTCCTCCACCAGCTCTTCTTCGGACAATACCCCGCCGATGGTCAGCGACAGATCAACCAAAGTCTCGAGCTGCAGCCCTCGCCAGTTGCGGTCGAACGAGTCCATGCCGCCTTAGTGTATCGCGCACCGCGATATTGGTGCATCGCTGGAACGTTCGTACCTTGGAACGTTAAAACGTTGAAACGTTGAAACGTTGGAACGATGAAAAGGAAACGGCCCGCGACAACCGCGGGCCGTTTGACCAGGTCGTGGGAGGGTGGTCCACGCCTGTTGAAGGACTACCTCTTCTGATTCCTGGGCGCCGTGGGTTCTCTGCCCGATTTCCGGCTGCCGTCTGAGTTGTTCTTCGAGATCCACGCCAGGTGGCCCGGGTCCTCGCCGTCGACCGGAACCACGGTCGGCGGTTCCTGGTTCGACGCGTAGACGTACCTTCCGAATTGACCGTGATCGTGATTGCAGAGCACGACGAAAGTGATGTCTGCCCCTCGACAACCTGGCGAGTTGTCAGGGTCGTTCTCGTCGCAGCCGTCGAGGTCGTTGCCGTGGCCGTAGTTGCCATCCTGATCGTCGACGATGTAGTAGTAGTCGCCCTTCTCGGCGTTGGGGAAACCCACCGCCCAGAACCTCTCGGGAGTCGGGAAGTTCCTGCCGTCGCACATCTCGTGGGCCACGGTCTTCATCAGTTCGACCTCCGTCCGGCAGTCGGTGAGCCTGGCCATTTCGTACTCGCTCAAGACCGACGGTATGACGACTCCGGCGACGACCGTGAATGCCGCGATCGCGACGACGGTATCGAGGATGCTGAACCCGCGATGGTCTGTTTTGAAATCCCTGTCTTCGGACGCAGGGTCGCTGACGCAGTTCGCCACAGATCTCCTCCGGTTCAGCGTTGTCCGCAAGAATGATGCCCGTTTTGAACGGCAATCCAGGCCTCCACCGCACGGACTTTCTGTCCCACGCCGATACAGCCTGTTCCGAGACGTGGCGCGCGACCGGAGTTCAGTTACAATGCGCGGCCGAAGATCGATGACTGGGAGATGGTGTGGGACACATCAGGAAGTTGACGGCCGTTCCAAAGTTGGTGCTGGGGATTCTGGCGGGTTGCGCGACCGCCAGCTCGGCGGCGGCGATTGAAAAACCACCGTCGTTTCTGATTATCACCGTCGACGCCCTGCGCGCCGATCACCTGGGGAGTTACGGCTACCCGAAGAACACTTCGCCGAACATCGATCGCCTGCTGGCGGGCGGGCTGCGATTCGAAAGGGCCTGGACGCCCGAACCCCTCACCGGTCCGGCGATGTGCTCGATGGTCACCGGGCTCTACCCCAACCAGCACGGTGCGTCTCGCAACGGGCTGCGGATGCAGGAAGGTCTGAGCTCGCTGCCGAAGATCCTCGCCCAGAACGGTTACGACACGGCTGCGATCGTCGGTACCTGGACGTTGAAAGACAACCTGACCCTGCTCGGCGAACACTTCGAGACCTACGGCGAACGGCTCAGGCGCCGGCGTTGGTTCGGGATCCTCAATTCAGAGTCGACCTGCGATGACGTGACCGATGATGCCCTCGACTGGCTCGACGAAGATGACGGCAAGAGGCACGGCGCGACCGTTTCTTCTGTGGGTGCACTACATCGAGCCCCACGCCCCCTACAGATTCCACCAGGAGTACGCCAAACAGCTCGGCATCAACGACGACCGGCTCACGAAGCGAGATCGATACGACAGCGAGATCGCGGCGGTGGATGACTCCATCGCGCGGCTGCTGGCAGGTGTCCGCAAGGCGGTCGACGAGACCCGGCTCGTGGTGGTGTTCACCGCTGATCACGGCGAGAGCCTCGGCGAACACAACTACTGGGGCCACGGACGGAACCTGTATGAGCCGTCGTTGAGGATCCCTCTCGGGATCATCTGGAAAGGCCACATCCAGTCGGGGACCGTCGCCTCGCAGGCCACGCTTCTGGATATCGCGCCGACTGCTGCTCGCTCTCGCCGGAATCGATGCCTCCCCCGACCTCCCGGGGACGAACTGGGCCCCGACGGCGCGAAGCGGAGCGCGGATTTCTGAAGTCGCGCACTGTTACCAGGCCCACCGCGGTGCGGTCCACGGCGGCACCCACGACAGCGATCGGAAACGTTCGAAGGGGCTGCTGTCGGTCGGCGTTATTGACGGCGATCGCAAGGAAATCCTGGGGCTGAATCCGCAAGCCCTCGAATCGTACGATTTGGGCGCCGATCCGGGTGAACTCAAGAACCTGGCCGCAGCGCAGTCGAAACCTTCAGATCGGCTTCTCACCTGCTTGGCCGAGGTCATGGAAGGGTTTGGAAACCTCGATCGAATGACGACCCAGAAGCTCGACGCCGAAACCGTGGAGCAGCTTCGCGCGCTCGGTTACCTCGAGTGAATCAGCTCGTCGAGGGCCTCGCGAAGATCCTCCATCTGTGAAATGCTCAGCCTTTGACCGATCAGACTGATGCCGTACAAGGCACCCGCCGCAACCAGCACCAGGGGCACAGCGGCGAGCGCCCACGGCGTGGCTTCGGTTGCCCACTGGGCGTAGCCCCACGCAAGCCCGACCAGGAGGGCAAAGGACATCCCGAAGGCCAGAAAGAGGTACAGGGTCCAGATGCTCGGATGCGGCGAGAAACGGCCGCGCACCACGGTTCCCCGGTCCTCTTCGTGTGCCGTGACGCTGAGCCACGGCGACCACACTCGCCGGACCTCGACGGGGACGAAGAGCTCGGCGTGGCGCCCGACCGACATTCCGGTGCACCGCGGGCAGTCCGGAAGCCGCAGCCGCAGTCGATCCATCACCGTGGTCGGGTCGAGATCGACGTCGATGGTAAATGACGGGCGGATGCGAGGCGTCGTCATGGTGATATACCTGATTGATTCCTCTGTTGCAGTTTACACGAGGGCCGTCGGCCGGCTCGACGAGAGCCTGTCGCCACCCGTCTCGAGCGGGGCGTGGCAATAAAATGATGGGCGATCCACATTATGATGCAGAGGAGACCATCATGATCAAACGACGCAAAATCAAAGGTGCATCCGACGTCAAGGTCAGCTTCGTTCTCGATCTCGACGATCCACGGTTGCCGGCGTCCGTGGTTGGCGACTTCAACGGCTGGGTCCCCGGTGCCGATCTCTTCGTCAAACGCAGCAACGGAACCGCAAGCGCGGTCGTCTCCCTCCCGCAGGGACATGCCTATCGTTTCAGATACCGAAGCGATGACGGTCGTTGGTTCAACGACGATGAAGCGGACGGCTACCAGGCCAACACCCACGGCAGCACCGATTGCGTGGTGGTGGTGTAAAGGGCTCTGCAGGATGCAGGATGCAGGATGCAGGATGCAGGATGCAAGATGCAGGATGCAGGATGCAGGATTCTGGATCGCTCTTTTCCAATTGAACCCTGTGGTCTGCAGTGGTTCAGAGGCAATGGCCACTCACCCGCAACGGGCCTGAAGGTGGGCCAAGGCCCACCCTACGTCGGACCCTCCGATCGAGCGGACACGTAGGGTGGGCCTTGGCCCACCTTCAGAGATGTTGACTGCGAGTCGGGTAGAGCCGGTTCGCAGGCGACGGTGCCGCGAGGCTCGTCGCTGAATTCGACGACGAAAACGCCGCCCAAAGGGCGGCGTTGAGAAATATGGCGGGGCCGACGAGACTCGAACTCGCGACCTCCGGCGTGACAGGCCGGCGTTCTAACCGACTGAACTACGACCCCGCATCGTGGTGGCTCAGAGTTGGTGGGAGGTGGGGGACTTGAACCCACGACCCCCTGCGTGTAAGGCAGGTGCTCTAGCCACTGAGCTAACCTCCCAAACGGAAATCCGTCGGGAGAGTCATGGTAGAGGGCAATACTTCGTGTGTCAAGGGTTCCTTTTCGCCTGGAAAGTCAAATCGAATGACCATCGGAATCGGGGGTCGTTCCGGGGTGATTCGAGACGTCCTGCGGCCGCGTCCGGACATTCCCCGCGATGGCGCCTCCGCTTTACAACGCGGCCCCGGATGCAATATTCTGTGGCCATGACCGACCCCCACGAAATCTGGCAACTGGCACAGTGGATCGCGCGCCAGGAAGGCGGCGCTGCGCAACTGCGCTGGAGAGACGGCGAGTTGGTATTGAGGGTCTGCAGGGGGCGAATCCGGTTTGTCGAAGGCATCGACACTGCCGCACTCTGTCAGAGGTTGAGTTGCGAGCCGATCGGTCGGACAGATCTTCTCGAAGAGGCGCGCGAGCTCGCCGCCTCCGGACAGATCGCCGAGACCTACGCGATGGGCGCGGCCAAGGAGATTCTGCAGCAGCGCCTCAAGCAGTGGCTGCTCGATCCCGGGCGCGAGCTCGAAATTGTCGAGGGCGAACCCGACCCGGTCGACGGTGCGACGATTTCGATCACGCACACCCTCGTGGAACTCGTGCTTTCGGACACCACCGGCGCGACGGCTTTGACTATCCTGCCCGATCTCGACGTGTTTCTCAGCAGGTCTCAGGGCTTTCTCGAGTTGTACTCCCCTCTGAGGCTGTCTGAAGAGGCCGATCTGATCGTCTCCAAGATCTCAGGCGAGCGCACGGCGCGGGAGGTGGCGGCCCGCTCCGAACACGCGGTCGAAGAAGTCTCTCGACTCCTGGCGGCGCTCGTGATCACAGGCATTCTCGAACCGGAACCGGCTTTGCTGGTTGATGGCGAGGTCGATCTTCTGCCGGCGGACGAGTTTGCCGAGTCGTCCCGTCGGCGAATTCCGATCAGCTGGATCATCGGCAGCGCTGCGGCTCTGCTGATCGTGCTCCTGGCGATAGCGTGGGCCGTCAGCCGGTCCGGTGATGACGGCAACGTCTCCGGGGACGCCGGCCCACCGCCCAACGGTCACTGGGGTTTGGTGGTCGACATGGGCTGCGAGCCTCAGGATCTGCAGCGGGTCCTGAAGAAGGCGGATCAGCACCCGGATTCCCTTCGCCCGGTGGCGGCCAAGTCGAACGGCCGAGATGACTGTTGGCAGCTGGTGTGGGGTGATTTCGGCAGTCGCGACGCGGCTCAGGCTGCGGCGAAACAGGTGCCGACGGTTCTGCGACGCGAGAGTTTCGACCCCCACCCGATCGAAATCACGGGCGACGAGGCCAGACCATCTGCGGCGTCGGGTGGGTAAGGTCATGGGTGCGAACGCCGCGCTTCGGCCCCTGCCGACTCTGATGGCCGAGTTCGCGGCGGCGCGCGCCACCGGCTCCCTGCAGGCGGCGTCGGGCTCCAGTATGCGCGAGATTCTCTTCACGAATGGTGAGATCCGCGCGGCGCGGTCGCAGATGGAAGAAGAGAAACTCGGCATGTGGCTGGTCGATCGCCGCAAGATCAGCGAGGACGATCGCGCGTTGATCCTGCTCGCCCAGGGTGGCGGTACGTCGCCGCCGTTCGGCCATATTCTGGTCGCGCGAGGTTATATCTCGGCCGACGAACTCGAACACGAACTCCAGGAACTGGCGCTCACGATCATCAGACGCGCCTCGGCGGCGCCGCGGACGAGCTGCCAATTTGTGGATGGCGGAGGCGAGGGGCAGCTCGACACCCTGCCGAACGTCGTCACCTCGCAGATCGTCCTGATCGCCGCCCGGGAGTTTTCGGACACCGATGCGATCCGGAGAGTGATCGGACCGCCGGAACGGCGTGCGGTTCTGTCACCTTCATTCAAACAGATGATCGAGGAGGTGGAGCTCAATCCTACCGAGGGTTTTCTGCTGAGCCGTCTCGATGCGGCGAAAAACATCGCCGAGCTGGTGCGACTCTCGTCGCTGCCCGAGGCCCAGATGTACACGACGCTCTACACGTTGCTGCTGTCCGGGACCGTGGTCCTCGAGGGCGAGGCGGCGGTGGGCCCGGCAACCCCTGCGACCCCTGTGGATCTCGACGTTGAACCGGTGACGGAACTCGAAACCCTGGCTGAAGAGCCCGAAGCGGAGTACGGTGATTTCAGCGAGCGTCAGATCGAAGAGCGCAAGTTCATCCGCAAGTTGTCAGAGGCCGTCACCAAGGTGGACCACTACAAGGCCCTCGGGCTGCCGCGGGAAGCCAATCCCGCCGAGATCAAGGACGGCTGGACCAACATCAAGGACCGGTACAGCCCGGAGGTGGCCAACCGGCCCCACCTCAAGGACATGGTCGGCCATTTGGAACGGATCGTCGAACGCGGCCGCGCGGCATATCAGGTCCTCTCGTCGCACCGGGCGCGGGAGCGCTACGACGGGATCTTGAAGGCGGTCGAGGCCGAAAGTCACGGGATCGAGAAATCGAAAAGAGGACTGGTGGATCCCCAGGCCCGCAAGACGCTTGTCGAAGCCAACCTCAAACGTGCCGACGAACTGATCCGGGACAACGAGTTGTATCTTGCGATTCAGCTCCTCGAACGGGCCTGCGCGCTCGACCCGCGCCCGAACGAACTGCTCAAGCTGGCGCGGTTGCTGCAACGTAACCCGTTGTGGGCCAACCGCGCCCTCGCTTGTTTACGGCGAGCGATCGAAGCCGACCCCAAACACGTCGACTCGTGGCTCGAGCTGGCGGATTTCTGGCGCCGTCGCAACCACGTTGAACGGCAGCGCAAGTCACTCGAACGCGCGTTGGCGGTCGATCCCGACAACGACGCAGCCAACCGGCTGTACAAGGAGCTGGCAGGCTCGCGTGAGCTGCAGCGGCTGCTGCGGCGCGCACGCCAGATGCACTGACCATGCCCGTCGTCGTTGACGGCAATAACCTCCTGCACAGTCTCCCCCCACAACACCGCAGCCGCGCCGATGTTCGCCGTCACGCGCTGGAGCTGGTGCGGCGCGAGTCCCTTCAGATCTTCGTCGTCTTCGACGGCCCGCCGCCGCAGGGCTCTCCCGCGACTGAACACCTCGGCCGGGTGACGGTTCAATACGCGGGGACGGCTGCCGCCGACGACGTGATCATCGAGATGCTCCCTGCCGGCAGGGAGGCAGGGCAGTGGGTGGTGGTGACGGATGACCGTGGCCTCCGCGCACGCGCACGCAGCAAGGGGACCGCCGTGCGGACTCTGGCGGAATGGCGCGGGCGGCGTCCGCCGTCGCGTCGTTCCGGTCACGAATCACGATTGTCCTCGCACGAGATCGCCCAGTGGGAAGAGTTTTTCGCTCGCGGTGGAGAGAACGAAGACTCCTGATGTTCGTCCCACCCGTTCACGTCTCGACCTCATGGAAATCGGGATGAGCCTGGGGTTCGAGGGAGCGAAAGAACGCCGAGGGTTGGCAGGTCGTCGGGCGAAGGGTACACTCCCGCCGCGGCGTCTGCCCTGGCAGCACCACGAGAACCCCGGCCCAAAGCGGCCGCCGGGCGTGGCGGGCAGCGGCCCGGACATCATATCGACCGCGGTTCAAGGGAGGACTGACATGACCGACATCCTGCGTGAAATGAAGAAGTTCTTTTCCGACCTCGGGCTCCACCTGGAGCTCGGGATCAAAGACTCCAACCTCGGCGCGTGCACCGGTGAGTGGATCATGCCCGACGAACGACACGAGCTGGTATCGATCAACCCCTCCGACGGCGAACCCATCGCCTCGATCATCCAGGCCGACGAGGCGTCGTACGAGAAGGTGGTCGAGGAGGCGGCGGCGGCCTTCGAGACCTGGCGCATGATGCCGGCGCCCGCCCGCGGTGATGTCGTCCGTGATCTCGGCAACGAACTTCGGATCTTCAAGGAGCCCCTCGGCCGGTTGGTGTCGCTCGAAATGGGCAAGATCCTCTCCGAGGGCCTCGGCGAAGTGCAGGAGATGATCGACATGTGCGATTTCGCCGTCGGACTGTCGCGCCAGCTCTACGGCCCCAACATGATGTCCGAGCGCCCGCGCCACCGCATGTACGAGCAGTGGCATCCCCTGGGCGTGGTCGGCATCGTCACGGCATTCAATTTTCCGGTTGCGGTGTGGGCGTGGAACGCTGCGTTGGCCGCCGTGTGCGGCAACACGATGGTGTGGAAGCCGTCGTCGGACACGCCGTTGACGGCGGTCGCGGTCCAGCACATCTGCAACCGCGTGATGGAACGGCACGGGCTGCACGGGATCTTCAACCTGGTCATCGGCCCCGGCCGGACGGTGGGCGAACGAATGATCAACGACCCGCGGGTTCCCCTGATCTCGTTCACGGGCTCGACCAATATGGGCCGCCACGTCGCCGAGGTCACGGCCCGACGTTTCGGACGCAGCATCCTCGAACTCGGCGGCAACAACGCCATCATCGTGGCGGAGGACGCCGACATCGAGCTGGCCGTGCGCGCGATCCTGTTTGCCGCGGTGGGCACCGCCGGCCAGCGCTGCACCAGTCTGCGGCGCCTCTTCCTGCATACCAGTGTTTCCAAGAAAGTCATCGATCGCCTGGTGAAAGCCTACCCCTCGATCACCATTGGCAACCCCCTCGATGAAAAGGTCCTGATGGGCCCGTTGGTCAACGCACGCGCTGTCGAAGACCACTTCGCGGCTCTCGAGGCGGTTCGCGAACAGGGCGGAGAGATCCTGACCGGCGGCGGCCGTCCCGAGGGCCCCGGGTTCTTCGTCGAGCCGACCATCGTCAAGGCACAGCCGGACCTCGCCATCGCGCGCGACGAGACCTTTGCACCGATCCTCTATGTGTTCGAGTTCTCGACCTTCGACGAGGCCGTGACCATGCACAACTCGGTGGTCCAGGGCCTGTCGTCGGCCGTCTTCACCGAGAGCATCCGCACCGCCGAGCGCTTCCTCTCCCACGAAGGCTCGGACTGCGGCATCGCCAATGTCAACATCGGCACCTCCGGCGCCGAGATCGGCGGTGCCTTCGGTGGTGAGAAGGAGACCGGAGGCGGCCGCGAAGCCGGTTCGGACGCCTGGAAGGGTTACATGCGCCGCCAGACCTGCACCATCAACTGGGGCGGCGAGCTTCCACTCGCCCAGGGGGTGAAGTTCGACGTTGAGTAGGGTTCGAGGCCCGGGCCCCGGGGCCCCGGGCCCCGGGGCCTGAGGCTTGTGGCTTGAGGCTTGAGATCCAAACTGCGGGAACGAAACCCTCAAGCCCCAAGCCCCAAGCCTCAAGCCCTCTCTACACTGCTACCATGGAAACCATGGAAGGCACAGTTCTGATCATCGACGACGATGCCGGTGTGCGAAAGGTCCTGCGGCGCATCCTGACCGGGGCCGGGTATGAGGTCGAAGAGGCGAGCGATGCGTTTCAGGGTCTCGACGAGCTCGACGCCAACCCGCCCGATGCAGCACTGTTGGACATCAAGATGCCGGGTATGGACGGCCTGTCACTGCTCGAGAACCTCTCCCAGCGCGGTCTCGAAATACCGGTTGTCATCCTCACCGGTCACGGCGACGAGTTCACCTCCAGCCAATGTCTGGAGGCTGGAGCGGCGGGCTATCTGACCAAGCCGCCGGATCGCGCCGACCTGCTGCTGGCGGTGCGGGGAGCGGTCGCGCAGGGGCGGATTGCGAGGGTCGGCGTCGAGGCCGACGAACCGCCGCCCCTTCTCGGGGAAAGCACCGCTATCCGCCAGCTGCGCGAAGAGATCGCCCGGGTCGCGCCGTCCCACGCCACGGTCATGGTGCAGGGGGAGTCGGGCACCGGCAAGGAGCTGGTGGCGAGGCGCCTCCACCACCTTTCGGGGCGGGCCAGAAAGCCCTTTGTCCGGGTCAATTCGGCGGCGATCCCGGAGGAACTGATCGAGTCCGAGCTTTTCGGACACGAAAAGGGCTCGTTCACCGGCGCCCACCGGCGCCAGCTGGGGAAATTCGTGCAGGCGGACGGCGGCACCATCTTCCTCGACGAGGTCGGCGACATGAGCCTCAAGACCCAGGCCAAGGTGCTACGGGTGCTCCAGGACGGTGAGGTGGAGCCGGTGGGCGCCGGGAAGACGTTCCGGGTCGACGTGCGGGTGATCGCCGCCACCAACAAGGACCTCGTGGCCGAGGTGCGCGCCGGACGGTTCCGTGAAGACCTCTTCTACCGGTTGGCCGTGGTCGTGCTGCGAACACCGCCCCTTCGCCAACACCCAGGAGACATTCCTCCCCTCGTCGCACACCTGACCGAACAGTTTTGCCGCGAATACAACCGGCGCCCGAAAAACTGGAGCAAGGCGGCCCTCGACCAACTCGAACGGCACCCCTGGCCGGGAAACGTCCGTGAGCTCAAGAACGTGGTCGAACGGGCGGTGATCATGGAGTTGGACGACACCGTGCAGAGGGTCGATCTGCCGTCACAGCCCGCGGACGGGGCCGTGGACTCGCTGCTCGATCTCGGCTCGCTGGCGGAGTTTCAACGCCAATCCGAAATCGTCTATATCCTGCACCACCTCGAACGCAACGGCTGGAACGTGGCCGCCACGGCCCGGGTCATCGGGACACCGCGCTCGAACCTCTACAAGAAAATGCGGGCCTACGGAATCGAACGGAGCAACGAGTGACCGCGAGCATCACTCTTGCCGACCTGACCGAGTGCGGCGCTCACCAGCGTGGACACTTCCTCCTGTCATCCGGCCTCCACTCGGGGGATTACCTGCAGTGCGCCCTCTATCTCGCCCACCCCCGGCGCGCTGCGCGTGCGGGCGCCCTTCTCGCGGCCTCGCTCCAGGCGGCTGGAATGATGCCTGACGTCGTCGTCGCGCCCGCGATGGGCGGCCTGATCATCGGCCACGAAACCGCCCGGGACCTCGATCTGCCCTTTCTCTTCACCGAACGTTCGGACGGCGAAATGGTCCTCAGGCGCGGATTCGGTCTGGCGCCTGGTCAACGGGTGGTGGTGGTCGAGGATGTCGTGACCACCGGCAAGTCGACCCGCGAGGTGATCACGATCCTCCAGGACCTCGGGGCCGAAGTCCTCGGTGTCGGGTCCCTGGTCAATCGTTCGGGCGACCCGCAACCCTTTGCTCCACTGCCCAGCCGCCACCTGGTGGCGGCCGACTTCCCGACCTGGGCGGCCGGCGAGTGCCCTCTCTGTCGAGAAGGAGTTCCGATCGCCAAACCGGGATCGCGGCCGATCAAATAGGGAGTGTTGAGTTCTCAGTTTTGAGTTTTTAGTTCCGGCCCAAAACCCTCACTGAAAGTGAATAGTCGAGTGCTCGTGGCGGGTGGGAGTCGCGTGCGGTGGATGCGACCGACGTTCCGGGCTTTGCAGCGGCGGCCCTGAAGGTGGGCCCAGGCCCACCCTACTTCGGACATACAAACCGAGCGGACCTGTAGGATGAGCTTCAGCCCACCATTAGAGTCGTACTAGTCCTCGTCGACATCCAGAACTCTCACAGCGCCGTCATCCACCGTCGGTCGAGCGGCCTCGGCGAGTTCCAATACTGAACGCCCGAGGAGAGGGTGAATCCACTCGGGAGCCACCTCCGCCGCGGGTTCGAGGGCGAAGCGCCGTTCGTGAAAACGGGGGTGGGGCACCTCGAGCTCGGGACCGCGGCACACGATCGCGTCGGCCAGCAAGAGATCGAGATCCAGCACCCGCGGCCCCCACTTCTCCTCGGTTGCGCGGTCGCGTCCCGCCGCCACTTCGAGCGCGCGGCAGCGCGCGAGCAGCGCGAGGAGATCACCCGGCCAGTGGATGACGGCCGCTGCGTTGAGGTAGTCGGGCTGGGCGGGACCGACGGCGCGGGTCTGCCAGAGCCGCGAGGTCGAAAGGACCCAGCCCTCGTCGGCGAGAGCGTCCAGCGCACCGGCAAACGCCGTCGCCGGATCACCGAGGTTTCCGCCGAATCCGATAATCAGTCGCATCTGCGAACCATCATAGATGACCGCGATCACATCGTTTCAATCCTTTTCTGCATAGCCTGGAAAGTGGCAACCGTTCCTGGGAGGGAAGGACATGGAACCGACCACAAGACGGCGTGTTTACTTGACAGTGATGGCGGTGCTTGCGGCCGCCGTCGCGGGGACTGTTCACGCCGCGGCCCCCGGGGGCGCGACCGAGGTGCCGGTGGTGACGATCGCCGGCGTTGGTGAGGTCCGGGTTTCGGTCGAGGGTCATTTGGAGGAGAGGTTCGTGGTGCCGGCCGGGCTGAAGGCGGTGTTGAACACGGTAGGCACTGGAGACCGGATCCGGCTCGAGCGCTGGCCGGTGGCCCCCGGCGACCGCCGGACCGTGACGCTCGAAAGAAAATCGGTGTACGGCCCTCAGACCCGGATCTTCGAGGTCTCCGACAACGGTCTGCGGCAACTGCCGCGCTCGCCTAGAAGACACTTCATCGGTGTGATCGACGACGAACCTGGAAGCGGCGTGTTGGTGATCTTCGATCCGCGGAGCGGGCTCGTGACCGGCATGTCGGTTTCGGGGGGCGAGACATTCGACCTTGAGGCCCTGCCCGGAGGCGCTCTCCCGGAACTTCGCGTGATCGCGACCGAAGAGAAGACCGCAGGTCAGGCGACTCACTGGGGATGTGGGGAGGAAGAACTCGAACAACCCTCCGAGCTGCCGGACCTGCCGTTCGCAGCGGCTGCTCTGAACGCCGAGAAGTCGACGATGCCGCTGGAGGCGGTCCTCGCCATCGACACCGACACCGAGCTCTTGAGCCAGAAGTTCGGCAACAACACTTCTGCCGCTGCCGACTACGTGGCCGACTTGATCGCGGCCATGAACGTCATGTACTCGCGCGATCTCGACGTCACGCTGATTCAGGGCACCACCTATTTGAGGACCGGCAGCGATCCCTATAGCGTCAACTCGGGCGGAAGCGCCTCGTCGGCCGAGCTCAACGAGTTCGGCAACTACTGGAAGAACAACTACGGCTCCGTCCAGAGGGCCCTGGCCGCGATGCTTTCCGGAAAGTCCACGTCATCGTATTCCGCCTCCGGGATCGCGTGGGTCGGTGGCTTGTGTTCCGGAACCTATGGCTACAGTTTTTCGAAGGTCTTCAAGGCCAACTATCTGGCGTCGGATGCCAAACTGGTGGGCCACGAGATCGGCCACAATTTCGGCTCACCCCACACCCACTGCTACAGTCCGGCAATCGACCACTGTGTGAGCTATGGGGGGTCCTGTTACTCGGGCCCCACTTCGTGCCCCGGCGGCGCCGGGACCGTCATGAGCTACTGCCACCTCACCGGTTGCGGCAGCACCCTCGATTTCCACCCCACGGTCATCAGCCGCATTCTCACGTACAACGTCAACCCGGCCACCGGAGTCTGCATCTTCGAAGCATCCTCCACAGGCACGGTCTTCGACGACGGCTTCGAAGCTGGTGGTCTCGGTGCGTGGAGCTCCTCATCCCAATGACAAAGTTCTGTTAACGATCTCCTTCCATCTCAGAGCCTGTTGATATTCTGGGATGGTATCGGCGGGGGTATGCGTGGGGGCGCGCAAACGCCAACGAGGAGTTCCCGCATGTCTAGGACTGACAACCCAATTAGATTAATCATGATGCTCGTCGTAACGCTATTTGCGGTTCTCACTTGTAAGGTGGCCGCTGATCAGCCTACAATTCCCGACACGATTCTTCCCGAAGAAAATCACCCTTTGGTTATTTATGCCAATGTTCAAGGGGAAACCGAGGTTTCTCCAAACGGATTCAAGCGCGAAATATTGGATCTCAGCAACGACACCATAAGTGGCCTTGTTTCAATCGATGAGATACCCGTCGTGGTTTCTGAATGGCCGGTGGCGCCTGGAGACCGACAAAAGGTTCGGTTTCGATCGATTCAGGTTTATTCACCCGATGCGAAAGTCTGGGTGATGGATAGGACTGGTAAGCGTGAGATTTCAAGGTCGCAAAGGGTCCACTTGGCTGGTGTTTCCCTGGATGACCCGACCGTTCGTCTGGTGCTTTCGATCGATCCAATGAGCATGTCTCTCCGGGGTTCGGTGACGTACGGAAATCGACAATATAGTCTCGCCGAAACATCGTTTGAGGGTCTGAAGCGTATCGAGATTGTCGACAACGAAGACTTGCTATTAGATAAAGGTGTTGAGCCCAGGTATGGTTGTGCGTTCGATGAAACACCATGGCGTGAGATTCGTGACAAGTCGATCGTGATTCCGCTACTTGGTGGCGAGTTCATCAAATCCGTCTCGCTTCGGCAAATCGTCGTCGCAGTCGATACCGACAATGAGTTCAACTGGAAGAGGTTTTCAAATAATACGGGTGATGCTGAAGACTGGATCGCAGATCTTTTTGCAGAGATGACGACGCTCTACGAGCGAGATTTGAACTTGCGGATTCTGAAGGGCGACACGACGTTACGCCTGGATCCTGATGCACCTGACGAATTTGATGACGATCCATACACGATCCTTGGAAGTCCTGTGGACACGCCACATCTTGATGAATTTGGGGACTATTGGGCCGCGAACATGGGTACCATCAGTCGGACGTTCGCGATGCTCTTATCCGGTAAATCGCCCAACCCTCATTCCTCCTCTGGCATAGCCTGGGTTGACGGGTACTGCGAGAAGCAAAGTTATGGGGGCGGTTACAGCGTTTCACAGATTTTTACCGCTAGCTACATTCCGCTGTTGAACAGCCTCCGTGTTATTGCTCACGAACTCGGGCACAATCTTGGGTCGCAACACACCCATTGCTATAGTCCACCCGTTGACTACTGTTACGCCTGTGAGAGTGGTTGTTACAGCGGCACGGTTGCGTGTCCGAGTGGCGGCCAAGGAACCCTTATGAGCTACTGTCACGTCCAGACGAATCCGGCTTCCTGCTCTGCGACATGTGGGGACAACGCTGCGGAACTCCACACAAGGGTTTCGGCACTCATGGACACCTATGTGACGGCGCACACTCCGTCTTGTGTGAGTTTAGTCAGCGACGACGGAATCTTCGACGACGGCTTCGAATCCAACAACACCAACGCCTGGAGCGACACCGTCCCGTAGGTCGCGGGTCGCAGCGGTGGGAACTCAAAACTGAGAACTCAAAACTGAAAACGCTCCACACCGGGCCAAATTGCCCCACTCTCTCCACAATTCCGCCATCCGATCCGATGATCGCATCTGCTAAAGTCCGTCCGTGATCAAGAAGAAGATCGTTCCCGACGGCAAGGCATCGGCCGGGAGAGGCCTGCCGACGATCCGTAAGAAGTCGTCGAAGCGGCAGACGACTGCGACGACAACGACCTCGGCCAAGAAGGTCTTTTCGTTGGTCACCCTGGTCCTGTGGGTGGCGGTTGCCGGTTGCGTGGCGGGCGCCCTCGGGGGCTGGGTCATCGCCCAGTCCCTGCACGTACCGCAGGTGGACTTGCTCGCAGAGTTCGAACCTGCCGCGACCACCCACATCTACGCTGCGGATGGCGCTCAGGTGGCGTCCTACGCCCTCGAACAGAGAGTGGTCCTGCGTCCCGATCAGATTCCCGAGCACTTCAAGCGGGCGGTCGTGGCGATCGAGGACGCCGACTTCTACACCCACGGCGGCGTCGACCCCAAGGCGATTCTCCGCGCCGCGTGGTTCAGCCTCGTCGATCGCAGGATCGGTTCGCGCGGCGGCGCCTCGACGCTCACCCAGCAGCTGGCGCTGAACCTCTTCCTGCAGAGGGAGCGCACGGTAAGTCGCAAGGTCAAGGAGGCCCTGCTCGCTCTCGACATCGAGAAAAGGTACTCGAAGGACCAGATTCTCACCATGTACGCCAACCAGATCTTTCTCGGACACGGCGCCTACGGCGTGGAGGCCGCCTCGCTGCTCTATTTTCAGAAACCGGCCTTGAAGCTCAGCCTGGCGGAGGCGGCGATGCTGGCGGGGATGATCCCCAGCGCCAGCAACAAGTACGACCCGATCAGACGCCCGGAGAACGCCCTCAACCGGCGCAACAAGGTGCTTTCGAACATGTTGGAACTCGGCTTCATCGATGCGGCCGCCTATGAAGAAGCGGTGGCCCAGCCGCTCGGGGTGGCGCTTCACCGCGAGCGGGTGGACAACGGGGCCTATTTCCTCGAAATGACCCGCAAAGAGATCGAGAGCCGCTACGGCACCGACGCCCTCTATACCTCGGGTCTGCAGGTGCATCTGACCATGGATCCGGCGCTGCAGGCGATGGCCGAGCGGGCGGTCCGCGAGGGCCTGGTGGCGCTGGAGATGAACGATATCGGCTACCGGCGCCCGCCCAACGTCCTGTCCGCAGAGGGCGTTGAATCTCTCGAGGGCTATCAGGACCCGTCGTGGCAGCAGATCCCGATGCAGCCCTCCGCCATGGTCAAGGCGGTCGTCGGCGAGGTTTCGAATCAGAGCGCCACGCTGCGGATCGCAGATCGCCGGGCAGAGCTCGGGCTCGACGGGGCGAAATGGACGGGGGCGAGCTCGCTCAAGCGGATCCTCAAGACCGGCGACCTGGTGCTGGTGAGGTTGCCGGACCGGTTGCCGGAAGATCCCACTGAGGAGTTCAAGGTCGATTTGCTCCAGGAGCCCGAGGTGGAAGCCGCGATGGTGGCGATGGACAACCGGACCGGTGCGATTCTTGCCCTCGTGGGCGGATACGATTTCCAGCGCAGCGAGTTCAACCGGGCGGTGCAGGCTTCGCTGCAGTGCGGGTCGGCCTTCAAACCGTTCGTTTTTCTGACCGCGTTCGAGCAGGGGTTCACACCTGCCGACACCGTGTTCGACGCGCCGTTCCTGCTGGCGGACGGCACCGGCGAACTGACCTATTGCCCCAAAAATTACTACAACGTCTATTACGGCATCGTCACCCTCCGGCGGGCCCTCGAGTTGAGCTACAACGCTTCGGCCGTCAAACTGCAACAGCTCGCCGGGAGCCAGGCGGTGGTGGACACTGCCCGTCGATTCGGCATCAGCACCGAACTCCACCCCTACCCGTCGCTCGCTCTGGGTTCGCTCGGAGTTCACCTGATCGATCTGGTGCGGGCCTACTCCGGTATCGCCAACCTCGGTGAGGTACCCGAACCGTACTTCATCTCGGAAGTCTACGACCGGGACGGGCGGCTGCAGGAGCGCTTCTTTCCGCGCAGCGAGAGGGTGATGCCGGAGGCGGTGACCTACCTCATGCTCTACGTCCTCGAGGGGGTCGTCTCTCGCGGGACCGGTGTCTCGGCCAACTCCCTCCCGGCCCATCTCGCCGGAAAGACCGGCACCACGGACGATTACACCGACGCCTGGTTTGTCGGCTTTTCGCCGCGGATCACGGTCGGCGTCTGGGTGGGCCGCGACCGCAAGATTCCCATCGGCAGGAAGATGACCGGGGCCAAGGCCGCACAGCCGATCTGGAACGCGTTCATGGCCGACTACCTCGACACCCTCACAGCGGCGGAGCGAGACGAGGACTTCCAGGTCCCGGCGGGAGTGGTCTTCACCCCGGTCGACGCCGTAACGGGAGAACGGGCGGTGCCGCCGTGCGGCTACCAGACATCGGTCATCCTCGAGGCGTTCCTCGACGGCACAGAGCCCACCGAGCCGTGCCGGGAGGAACTGGCCGGCGTTGACGAACTGCCGTGGCCCTTCCAGGTCCCGTTTTACCTGCCCAAACCCGGCGAACCGATGCCGACATTTGAGTCGGTCGAGGTCGCCGACGGGCGGCTCAAGCCAACCCCGACAGCCGAGGAGCAGGCAGCTCTCGATCGCCAAGCCGCACGCGTGAGCAATTAGCTCTTAGCCCAGCCTCTTGCAAAAACATCCGCAGCTGAAATTATCGCGGCACAGAAAGACCCGAAAGGGAGGGGATAAACCCCTCCCCTACGACTTTGAGGACGGCATGTGCCTGCTAGGGCTCGGTTTGTCTCAACCCCGTCCGCGTGTCTGAAAACCGTAGGGGCGGGGTTTATCCCCGCCCGCATTGAATATTGCAAGAGGCTCAGCTCTGCCGAAGGAAAGTCTCGACGCGCTCGAGAAAACCCGTCGGTGGCATATAACCAGGGATGCGGCCGATCTCGCGGCCGTTGCCGTCGAGCACGAGAATGGTCGGGAGACCGTCGACACGGTACTCGTTGGAAAGCTCCCGGCCGTTGCCGTCGACGTCGAGGCTGATCGGAATGACCTGGTCCCGAAGCACGCTCTTGACGTCGTTGTCGCGCAAGGTGGTGGATTCGAGGCGTTTGCACCACACGCACCATTCGGCGTAGAAATTGACGAGAACCGGCTTGCCTTCAGCGCGCGCTCGCGCCAGCGCTGCGGAGAAGTCCGTCTCCCAGTCGACCGTCACCGCGCCGTGAGTGGTGACCGTGTCGGCGATGGCGGGCTGCACGGATTCTTCGCCGCGACCACAGGCGGAGACGACCAGCAACGAGGCGATGGCAGCGGCTGCCAACAGACTGTGAGCGGTCTTTCCTGTCATGGGTCCTCCTCGGCGCCGCGTGCGCCGCCCGTCAATATATCACCCAAAAGCGATATAGTCACCTTCCGCCGTCGATCCCTCACCCGGCCGGCTGTTCATTGTGGCGGGCGGCAACCGAGGTTACATCCTTGCACCTCGGGACCGGCCCGTGGCATCATCCCCCATGCCCCGCACATCGATCTCCTTGTTTCGTCGGATCGAGCGTGCGCTCGAGACCATCTCCCTCGGCTCGACTCCGCTCGAGACCATCCAGCGCGCCGCCGATTTCATCGCCGATAATTTTGCCGAGGATCTGGGGATTCGCGGCGGCAGGATCTACGCTCAAGACGACGGCAGCTACGAGTTGGTGGAGACATTCGGCGACGCCTCCCGCGACCCGATCGGGCTCCGGGTGTGGAAGACCTACCCGCCGTTCGAGCAGTTGCTCGAGATGGGTTCGGTGGTCATGCGGCGCGACGACACCCGGCTTGACCAGCGACTCGAGGCGGATCTCGGCACGCGGGAGTGGTTTGCCGCGGTTGCCGTCGCCGACGCCCACTACGTGTTGTCGTTCGACGTCGAACCGCTGGACGCGGACCACGACGACGTGGTGGCGACGCTCAATATCATCCGTCTCGCGGTCAACCAGAAGCTCCGCGAGGAGCGCATGGTTGCGATCATCGAAGACGCGCGGCTGATTCAGAACTCGATCCTCCCCAGGCACATCCCGCAACCCGGCGACTTCGAGATTGCGGCCCGATCCGTCGCTGCGGAGGTCGTGGGCGGAGACTTCTACGACGTCATCACGCTCGACGACAACACCTTCGATGTTGCGGTCGCGGACGCCACCGGACACGGGCTCCCGGCAGCCCTCCAGGTCCGCGACGTTTTCACCGGTCTGCGGATGGGCTTGTCGCGAGAGTTCAAGATCACGCGGACCGTCCAGCGCCTCAACACGATCATCCACCGCAGCCGGTTGGCCACCAAGTTCGTGACCCTCTTTCTCGCCGAGTTCGAACTCAACGGCACCCTGATCTACTGCAACGCCGGCCACCCGGCGGCCTTGCTGGTGCGTGCTGACGGGACCGTCATCGAACTCACGACCACCGGCATGATCCTCGGCCCCAACCCGCAGGCCGTTTACGGCTTCGGGCTCGAGCGTTTCGAACCGGGCGATGTTCTGGCCGTCTACAGCGACGGCATCACCGAGGCGGCGGGGGAGACGGACGACGAGGAGTACGGCCGCGATCGGCTGGTGCACGTTCTCCGGAAGGCTCGCCACCTCGACCCGATTGCGATTGTCGACAGGGTCTTTTCAGACGTCGAGGAATTCGCTCTGACCTCGCCACCGGCCGACGACCAGACCCTGGTGGTGGTGAGACGCCGCCCGATTCAAGCCGAGGAGATCCCCGCATGATCGATTTCAGCCCGGGCGCATTTTTCGATATTGAAGGTTTCAGCCACGCCGGCATGTTCCCGGAAGGCAGGCCGGTCTGGGAGGCACTCGGCCGCGCTTTGGTCGAGTACCTCGAAGGGTGGAATGACTGGAGCATCAACTCGGAGGTGCCGAATGGGGTTCACCTGTCGGGCGACCGGATCTTCATCGGTCCCGGGTGCACGATCGAGCCCGGAGCGCTGATCGTCGGGCCCGCAGTGCTCGAGAGCGGAGTCGAGATCCGCACCGGAGCCTACGTTCGGCAGAATGTGGTGCTCGGCGCCGGCAGCCTGGTCGGCGCCCACAGCGAGGTCAAGGGCTCGATTCTCCTGCCCGGCGCGAAGGCGCCGCACCAGGCCTACGTCGGCGACTCGATTCTCGGCCGCGACGTCAATCTCGGTGCCGGCACCATCTGCTCCAACGTCAAGAACGTCGGGCGCGAGGTGACCTTTCACGCCGCCGGCGAGACCGTCCACACCGGTCTCCGGAAGTTCGGCGCGATTCTCGGTGACGGCTGCAAGACCGGGTGCAACACTGTGCTCAACCCCGGCGTGCTGATGGGGCCGGGATCGGTCACCTACACCAACGCCAGCATCCGCGGCGGTTTCTATCCGGCCGGCACCCTCATCAAGGTTCGCCAGACCCAGCAGGTCACGGAGATGAGAAAGCTCCAGAGGTAGAATTCGGAATTCGGAATTCGGAATTGCCATCGCAACACCCCACTCCCTGAAGTACGTTCGAGTGTCCCTGTCGGGAGTGCGTGCGGAAACGAGTCGCGTGCGGCGGAGCGTGCCATCTTCAATATTGTTGGACACACGGTCCTTCCTACCGGCAGGATTTCCCGGGCCAACAATGTTGAAGGTGGCAACTCCCGGGAAGCGCTTTCGGATACGAGTCGTGCGGCGGAGCGTGCCATCTTCAATATTGTTGGACACACGGTCCTTCCTACCGGCAGGATTTCCCGGGCCAACAATGTTGAAGGTGGCAACTCCCGGGAAGCGCTTTCGGATACGAGTCGCGTGCGGCGGAGCGTGCCATCTTCAATATTGTTGGACACACGGCCCTTCCTACCGGCAGGATTTCCCGGGCCGACAATGTTGAAGGTGGCAACTCCCGGGAAGCGCTTTCGGATACGAGTCGTGCGGCGGAGGTGTGGCATCCTATCTGGCACGAGCATTGCAAAACGTGAGAGCGACACGGAGGTGGACCATGAAGAAGGTCCTGATCATCAGCATGATCCTGGCAGTAAGCGGTGTGGTTGTGGCCTCTGACGAGGACGACTTGACCTCCTTGAGCTACATTTCGTACCTCGAACGGTACGCCACGGTGCTGCCCGCCAATTCTGAAGAAACCATCGAGGCCGTCATCAACATGCCGTTGGTGGCAGGCGACAGGGTGGATACCGCTCGCGAGGGCCGGATGGAAGTCGTGCTCGCGGACGGCAACACGATCTGGCTCGATGAGTACACGACATTGAGTCTCGATGCCGTGGCATTCAGCCGCGATGCGGAGTCTGAACGCACGGTGATCTTTCTCGCCGACGGTTCGCTGATCGTCGAGATCAGCGAGCATGGACTGACCCCGAAACCGACCCGGGTCGACTCTCGCGCCGCGACGGTCTACCTCGACGAGTACGGCATCTACCGTCTCCAGGCCCTGCCCGAAGGCGGTCTGCGGGTCGAGGTCGTGTCCGGTCTCGCGGAAGCCGCCACCACCGCCGGCGGCGTGCTGGTGAGGGCGGAGACCGCCGCCGAGGTCGGCGGCGGCGAAGTCCAGCGCAGCGAGAGTCAACTGACAATGAGTGATGATTTTGCGGTGTGGGTGGATGCCCGACGCCAGATCACGGCGGGCGAGAGTTCGCAGTATGTCGACCTCCGCTACTCGCGGCAGGCGGCCCAGCTCGACAACTACGGCAGCTGGGTCTACGTCGACTCCATCAATTCCTGGGCCTGGCAGCCCACCGTCGGCGGCAGTTGGCAACCCTATCAGGCCGGACGTTGGTACTGGACGCCGACCGGTTATGCCTGGATCTCCTACGAACCCTGGGGCTGGCTGCCCTACCACTACGGTTCGTGGAACTTTTCGGTCGGCTTCGGATGGGTATGGTCCTACGGGAACTACTGGGGGCCCGCGTGGGTCAACTGGATGTGGTGGCCTGGTTACGTCGGATGGTGCCCCTACGGCTACTACAACAACTGGTACTGGAACTCGTACCCCGGGTATCCCGGCCACTACCCGCCATACAGACCCGGGTATCCCGGTGGCGGGGGCGGCAATGCCGATCAGCCGCCACGACGTGATGTGATGCCGCCCCCTCGCACCGCTTCGCACAGGGTGGGTCCAGACGCTTCGACGGCGCGCATGGCCTCCGATCCGGCGGTGGACCTGTCCGGTCGCGTGCGGCTGGCCGACGTGGACCGCCGCGGCTGGATGGTGGTGGCTGACGACGATTTTGCGAGCCCGAACCTGGCTCGGCTCGCGAAACCGGGAGACCGTGCGATGCCGACCGTCGGTGACCAGACGGGCGTCGTGATGACCGGGCCGTTGGCCACGCGATCGCCGTCGGTGGCCAGTCCGCGGAGCGAGATCGAACGCGTCTTCCGAGGTGTCGAGGTTCGCGCCACCGCCGATGTCAGCCCGTTGTTGGCCCGGGACAGCAGCCTCGACCCCGCGGTCGCCCGGCAGCTCGCCCAGCCGACCACGATCGGAGATATCGGTCAGCGCTCGCGGGACGCCGCGGCATCGAACAGGCAGACGGTGGCGTCGGGTCTCTCTCGGGATCCGGTTCGCCGATGCGAGCGCCGAGTCAGTCCCGTTCGGCACAGCCGAACCTCTACCGGCCGACCATGTACGGCTCGACCCCGCCGACATCAACGCGCTCGGACTCGAGCGCAAGCGGACGCCAACCGGTTGCGCCGAGGACGTTCTCGGGACGATCGTCGGTGTCGCGGCCGGTGGTCGTGCCGCCTTCGGGCTCATCGATCTCCGGCAGGTCTTCGGGATCCACCGGCAGCAGCCGGTCGATGACCAGAGCCCCGAGCGGCAGCTCATCGAGTTCGGTGCGCAGCAGCCCGGGTCGAACCTCGGCGCCGCGATCCCCGTCTGCGGGGAGCTCCCGGTCAACGGGCGGAAGTTCCCGCTCCTCGGCCGGCACCAGCCGGCCTTCGGGACGGACGTCGAGTTCGTCGTCGAGCAGTTCCTCAGGTACGAAGAAGCAGTAGAGGCGGGCAGACCGCCGGGTGTCGGGTGTAGAGTGGCTTCATGAAGGAGCTTCCTGAAACTGTGATCGCAGGTCTCGTGGCGGCGGCCGAGGCTGTTCGCCGACGAGCCCACGCCCCGTACTCGAACTTCAAGGTGGGTGCGGCCATCCTCGACGGTGACGGCGAGGTGCACACGGGGTGCAACGTGGAGAACGCTTCGTATGGGCTCAGCGTGTGCGCGGAACGCCACGCCGTCGGCGCCGCGGTGGCGGCGGGTTCGAGCGAGTTGATCGCGGTTGCCGTGGTGACCGACACCACACCGCCGACAACGCCCTGCGGCGCCTGCAGGCAGGTGTTGGCCGAGTTCGGTGACCTGACAGTGATACTTGTGAATCTGAACGGTGAGAAAACCACGACATCGGTTTCCCGCTTGCTCCCCGAGGCCTTCGGTCCGGAGGTCTTGGCGCGTCACGATGCCCCGACGGAACGTCGGAAAGAGTAGATCGATCGCTGCAGCCGCAGCTTGCGGATCGCCCCTTGACACCGCCGGATACCGGCCGCATATTTGAGGTGTCTCCTAGGGACCGCGGGTGTCAAACGGACCTCACAGCCGCGATACCAACTGAAAAGGCCCGGGCGGGCACACCCGCCGCGACGAAATCCCGCCACCGCGGGGTTTCGTTTTTTTCACTCCCCGGAGCAGTTTCGCCGTGCGAGACTGCTCCGGGGAGTGATAGTGGAAGATCTCAAAAACCGGCTCGCCTGGGAGCGTCGTCTCGAACGCCGTGCGAGGCGGCGTGCCGAATACCGCCGGGGGCTTCGGCCGATGGCGATCGCGGGCTGGAACACGACCAAGGAGCACAACGTCGGCTCGTTGGTTCGCACCGCGCACGCAGTGGCGGCCAGCGAGGTGGTGCTGGTAGGCGATCGTGACTGGAACGTCGAGGCAGCTCGAACTGCCCAGCTTTATACCACCGTGACCCAGGTCGCCGACCTCGAGGCTTTCCGTGAGCACCTGGCGGTGCGGAACTGGAACCTTGTCGCCGTCGAGCTCGACGATCGTGCGGTCAACATCTTCGATGCCGAGTACCCGGACCGGCCGTGTTTTCTGCTCGGCGCGGAGGTCGGCGGCGTGCCGGAGACCCTGCTCGCGGCCGCCGAGTTGGTGGTGCGAATTCCGCAGTGGGGGCTGGTGCCGTCGCTCAACCTGGCGGTCGCGGGATCGATCGTCCTCTACGACTACCTGCAGAAACAACACGCGATGGGAAGGTTGCGGCGTCCGGACGGCGGGCTCCTGGAACCGCATGACCGCGAAACCGTAGAAGATTGATGCGGGTCACACTCGCCGGTTGTTCACGATCAGATCGCCTGCTACAGTGGGCTCGAACAGCCCACACGCGCATAGGATGCGAGGCGAAACGGCCCCAGCTGATCGCGCGATGAGAACGAAGGGCTTTGGAGGAAAAAGTGCAAAACGCGACCCGAGTGATGGGAGTGCTGCTGATTGTGGTGTTGGTCGTGACCCTGGGAGCGTGCAAGAGCAGCGGTTCGAAGGTGCAGGCGCCGAGACCGTCGCCGACGCCGGTTCCGACTCCGGCCGCCGATTCGGTGACGGAAGAGGTGGTGTACGAGCCCGTTACCGAGACGATCATCTCGGAACAGGTCACCGAGGAGCTTCCGGAAGACCTTGTTCAGCTCAACGCCCAGGGCTACCTGGAGGATGTCTTCTTTGATACCGATCGCTACGATCTGACCCCGGCGGCCCGTGAAGCCCTTGCCAAGAACGCCGCCTGGCTGCAGAACTATCCCACCATTTCGATTCTCATCGAGGGGCACTGCGACGAACGCAACACCCGCGAGTACAACCTCGCCCTGGGTGAACGTCGTGCGAGCGCCGTTTCCGAGTATCTGGTCCTCCTCGGGATTCCGTCGCAAAGGATGCAGATCATCTCGTACGGCGAGGAGCGTCCGTTCGCCCTCGGCAACAACGAAAGCGCGTGGCAGCTCAACCGCCGGGGCCACTTCGTGATCGTCGCACGATAGGAGATTGAAATGCGCACTTCGGTCCTCGTACTGTCACTCGTCGCCGTTGTGACGTTCTCGGCGTGCAATTCGTCCCAGGACATGGCGCTGCTGCACCGGGAGATCACGGATGTGCAACGGTCGGTCGATACCATTCAGACCGAGGTCCTCGACAAGTCCGACCTCAAGAGCATGGAGCAGTCCATGCAGTCTCTGACCGACAAGAACATGCGCTCGAACGCCGACCTCGCGCAGCGGGTCGAGCAGTTGCAGGAGCAGATCGAGGCCCTGCACGCGAGCCTCGAAGTCACGACCCGGCAGCTGCAGAACATCTCGATGGCGCTTGCAGCGGTCCGTGCGGGCTCGCAACCGGTGGCGGTGCTGCCGCCGGTGACGGCGGCGACTGACGACGATGCCGAAGCCGCGGCGATAGCAGCAGGCGCGGCCGCAGCCGCCATGAGTGGGGGCAGCGCGACCACCCCCGAGGCGCTCTATCGAAGTGCCTACGAGGACTACATGCGCGGCAACTACGACCTCGCGGCGGACGGTTTCGGAGAGTACCTCAAACGCTACCCGAACACCGAGCTTGCCGACAACGCCCTGTATTGGATCGGCGAGTGCTTCGATGCCCAGGACGAAAGCCAGCAGGCCCTCGATACCTTCACCCTGGTGGTCGAGAACCACCCCACCTCGGACAAGGCGGCCGCTGCGCAGCTCAAGAAGGGGCTGATCTACCTCAAGATGGGCGACCAGGGCCAGGGCGTCGTCAATCTCCAATACGTGGTCTATGAGCACCCCGGAACCCGCGAAGCGGAACTTGCCCGCGAGCAGCTGCAGTCGCTCGGCCTCACCATTCGGTGAGGCCGAGGCTTGCGGCTTGAGGCCTGGGGCTTGATGGTGGGGCGAGAATTCACGTGAGGGACCACAGGAAGCTCGAGGCATTTCGACACGCCGACGAACTCGCTCTCGCCGTATATCGAGCGACGGAATCTTTTCCTACGGTTGAGCAATTCGGCTTGACGAGCCAGCTGCGGCGTAGTGCCGTTTCTGTGGCGGCGAATATCGTGGAGGGCAGCGCCCGAGAGACGGAAAAGGAATACCTGCGTTTCCTGGGGATTGCCTTCGGCTCGGTCAGAGAACTCGGCTACCTTCTGAGTTTGGCGAAGCGGCTTGAATACCTTGACGAAGAAGTCACTCGTGAACTTGAAAACAGCCAGCATCGAACTGCTGGATCCCTCGGTGCCCTCATCAACGTACTCAAAAACTGAGTTCGATTGACTTATTCGCACACGACAAACCGGTCGAGAACAGCACGCCGCCAGGGTCCCAAGCCCCAAGCCCCTCTTCCGGGTGCGCTCTCGTACGAGAAAACCGGTCGAGAACAGCACGCCGCCAGGGTCTCAAGCCTCAAGCCCCAAGCCCCAAGCCTTCTTGGGACTAGCCTGATCCGTGAGTTTCGGCTATGATGTGCGACCCGATGCGGCCGAGAGGGCTGTGTCCGATTGAAGGAGAGTCAATTCGATGGCTACGATCAAGGGAACGAAGAAGCAGGGCCGCAAGCGCCACCGCCAGTCGCTCGAACGCCGGATGCGCAACCGTGCAGTGCGCACCCGTGTGCGCCGTCAGATGCGCCTGATGCGTGCTGCATTGGCCGAAGGCGATGGCGACAAAGTGAAAGAAATGCTGCCCGAGACCATGTCGGTGATCGACGTGGGTTGGCGCAAGGGCGTGATCCACCGCAACACGGCGGCCCGCTACAAGTCGCGGATGTCGCGACAGGCCGCGGCGGTCATCTCCGGCAAGGAAGCCTGAGGCGATGAAAGAAGCCCTGCTCACCACCTCCATCCCTTCAGGAAAACTGGTGAGCCGGGGCAAGGTCCGCGACATCTATGTCACCGATGACGCACTGGTTCTGGTGGCTACAGACAGGATCAGCGCGTTCGACAGTGTGCTGTCGCCGGGCATCCCCGGTCGAGGAATCATCCTCACCCAACTCTCCACCTTCTGGTTCCGGCAATTTGCCGACCGTGTGCCCAACCACCTCGTGGCCACCGATCTGGCCGACTTCCCCGACCCCTTCAACCGGCACCCCGAATTGGCCGGGCGCAGCGTGCTGGTTCGCAAACTCGAGCCGATTCCCGTAGAGTGCGTGGCCCGAGGCTATCTGGTCGGGTCGGGGTGGAAGGAATATCAGGCCGACGGCACCGTCTGCGGCATTCGTCTTCCCGAGGGACTGACGGAGTCGGCGAAACTCGGCGAGCCGATCTTCACCCCGGCGACCAAGGCCACCGACGGCCACGACGAGAACATCAGCTTCGAGAAAATGGTCGGGATCGTGGGGCAGGAGACCGCTACCCGGCTTCGTGATCTCACTCTCGAGCTCTACCGTGCCGCAGCCGACTATGCCCTCGAGCGCGGAATCATCATCGCCGACACCAAGTTCGAGTTCGGCTTCGATGGTGATGGCCGGATCGTGTGGATGGATGAGGCGCTGACGCCGGACTCCTCCCGGTTCTGGCCTGCCGAAGACTACGAGGCGGGGCGCTCTCAAGCCTCGTTCGACAAGCAGTACGTGCGGGATTGGCTGGAGGCGAGCGGCTGGGACAAGGAACCGCCCGCCCCGACCCTTCCACCCGAGGTTGTCGACGGCACGCTCTCGCGCTATCGGGACGCCTACCGATTGCTGACCGGCGAAGACCTCTCGGCGGTGATTTCCAGCGACTGACACCAAAAATTTGTCCGGGTTTGAACCCGACGAGCGGAGGGATATCCATGACCGTGTATGCGACAGAGAACATCCGAAACGTGGCGGTGATCGGCCACCCCGATACCGGCAAGACGTCGTTGGTGTCGGCCATGCTGTTCGACGGCGGGGCCGTCAATCGTCTGTGCAAGGTCGACGACGGCAACACCACGACTGATTTTGACGACGACGAGCACGAGCGCCAGATCACCATCAACACCGCGGTTGCCCACTTTGCTCAACGCGGGGTCAAGGTCAATCTGATCGACACGCCGGGATACGGCATCTTCTCGACCGACGCCCACCAGGGCCTGCGGGTGGCCGATGCCGCCCTGATGATGGTCTCTGCCGTTTCGGGACCCGAGGTCCAGACCGACAAGATGTGGAAGGCCGCCGGCGACCACGGACTGCCGGTCCTTTTTGCAGTCAACCTCATGGATCGTGATCGTGCCTCGTATTCACGCGTCGTGGAACTTCTCGAGAACAAGTACGGGCGTGAGGTGACCCCCCTGCAGCTGCCGATCGGCAAGGAATCGACCTTCGTCGGCGTCGTCGATCTGGTCAGCGGCAAGGCCTTCACCTGGAAGCAGGACCTGAGCACCGACTTTTCCGAGGGAGAGATCCCGGGAGACATGGCTGACGCCGTCGCTTCGGCTCGCGAGGCGCTGATGGAGATGGTCGCCGAACAAGACGAGGACCTGATGGAAAAGTACCTCGAGGAGGGCGAGCTCGATACCGAGACCCTCTACAAGGGGCTCAAGAAGGCCATCGCCGCCCGCGAACTGTTCCCGGTCTTTGCCGTCTCCGGGGCGAAGAACATCGGCGTGCAGCCGCTGATGGATGCTCTTGTCGATCTCGCCCCGGCCCCCGACTGGCGTCCCATTCAGGCCACGGTGAACGGCGAGGAGCAGGAGCTCGAGGTCTCGTCCGAAACTCCGTTTGCGGCCTATGTCTTCAAGTCGATTTCGGATCCCTTCGCGGGACACATCACCTTGATGCGGGTATTCACGGGTGGTGTCGCGACCGACGCCAACGTCGTCAACTCGACCCGCGACATTCCGGAGCGCCTGAGTGCGCTGTCGATTGCTCAAGGCAAGGAACTGGAGCACGTGACGGAGCTCGCCGCGGGCGATATCGGCGCTCTTCCCAAGCTCAAGGGAACCCACACCGGCGACACGCTGTGCGCGGTCAAGGGCGGCATCACGCTCGCCCCGGTGCCGATCCCGGAACCGGCGATCAGCTTCGCGCTCGAGGCCGAATCCAAGGGCGACGAGAACAAGCTCGCAACCGCGCTCGGCAAGATCAAGGACGAAGACCCGACCATCACCATCGGCCGCGACCCGCAGACCAAGGAAATGCTGATCTCGGGCACCGGCCAGCTCCACGTCGAGGTTGTCGTCGGCCGGCTCAAGAAGCGCTACAACGTCAACGTGGTCCTCCACCAGCCCAAGGTGCCCTACCGCGAGACCATCAAGGCATCGACCGAAGTCACCGCCCGGCACAAGAAACAGACCGGAGGGTCGGGCCAGTTCGCACAGTGTTCGATCATCATGGAGCCCAACTTCGGCAAGGGCTACGAGTTCATCGACAAGATCTTCGGCGGTTCGATTTCGGGAACCTACCGCCCGGCGGTCGACAAGGGCATCCAGGAGGCCGCCGAGCGCGGCGTGCTCGCCGGCTACCCGATGGTGGATTTCAAGATCACCCTCACCGACGGCAAGGAGCACGCCGTGGACTCCTCGGAGATGGCCTTCAAGATGGCCGGCCGCAAGGCCTTCAGAGAGGCCGCCCCCAAGTGCAAGCCGACCCTGCTCGAACCCATCATGCAGATCGAGGTCTACACCCCCGAGGACCATCTCGGAGACGTCATGGGCGACCTCAATTCCCGCCGCGGCCGCGTCCAGGGCATGGACTCCGAAGGCGGCACCACGACCGTCAAGGCCCAGGTACCCTTCGCCGAGATGCTGACCTATGCGCCGACCCTGCGCTCCATCACCCAGGGGCGGGGCGACTTCCACATGGAGTTTGCGCAGTATTCCGAGGTCCCGAAACAGCAGCAGGAGAAGATCATCGCCGAGTCCGCCAAACACGAGGAAGATGACGACGAATAGAATTCGGAATTCGGAATTAGGAATTCGGAATTAGGAATTTGGAATGTCCGCCCGGCACTGCCGGGCGGTTTTCTTATTTGTCATTTCGACCGAGGGAGGAAGGCGACCGAGCGGAGAAATCTCGGTTGGCGGCACTCAAAACTGAGAACTCAAAACTCAAAGCTGCGTCGAAGCCACCCATCCCCCGATCTTCGCCACGTAGTCGGGTTCGTCGTACCGCCCCGGATGGAACGCAGCAGCGGAGGCGGGAAGCGCGCCACCCGTGATGTGGGCGGCGACCAACTCGGCCGTGGCCGCCGAGACCATCAATCCGAATCCCGACAGCGCGCCGTGAACAAAGGCGCCTTCGATCTCGAGCGGTCCGGCCAGCGGCCGGTTCTCGCGCGTCTTGGTGTAGTAACCGCCGTCGATCCACGTCTTCGGCATTCGTTCAACGTAGGCCTCGAGGGCCGGGATCGCGGTTGCCATCCCGCGCAGACAGATCTCGGCGTAGTGGTCGGGCACGCGCAGGGGAAAGACTTCGGCCACCGGATCGAGGTGGTAGGGCCACAGAATCAAGACATGGGGGCTCCCGCCACTTCCCTCAACCCGCATGTGCACCCCGGCCGGCATCTCGCCGAGCAAGAGCTCACCGTCAACCGCCCCGGCCAGGAACTCCCGTTCTTCGGCGCTCCAGGCGATGCGTTGCGGGTCCTCCCAGATCGTGAACGGCGCGTCGCGCGGCACCGCTCCGAGGTGGTCCTCGATAGAGACTTTGAGGTGGAGCTCGGAAAAGACCGGCAGTTCGAGCCCGAGCAGCCCACCGACATACGCCAGCATCGGCCCAGCAGCATTGACGAAGCGGGGAGTGAAGACGGTGAGAACCTCACCGCGGCTCGCGATCTGCACCGACGAGACCTTGCCGCCCAAGGTTTCGATCCACTCCACCCGGCCCGCAACGACCTCAACGCCTGCCGCCTTCGCCTCTTCGAGCTGCAACATCCCGAGCTGCTGACCCGAGAGCCACCCGCAACGCCGGGCGTGGAGAACCGCGCAGGTGTCGGGGGAGAGGTAGGGAAACTCCCGCCGGATCAACTCCCGGTCGGTGATCAGATCCGCGCCGGTGGGTTGGTCCCGCCAGCCATCGGCCGGAGCCGGGAGATACGTGTCGGCCCTTGAACCTTCGTGAATTCGTACCGGACCTGCACCATGGCTGCTGGCCAGGACCGCACTGGCTCTCATCGAATCGATGTGCTCCGGATTCCCCGTTGCGTAGAGGTACCCACGCCGGTTCATCAGAAAGCGGTTGTCGCTGGCCAGCGCCATCTCTTCCATCAGGTCGATCGAACGGTTCATGAGCTGCACCATCGCGTCGTCGGGATCCGGCCACCAGTTACGATAAGCCTCTGTGCTCTTATCCGAGGTCAGGGTCATGGGCGGCCGCTCGTCCACCAGCACGACATTCTTCATCCCGTGCTTCACCGCCAGCTGCCAGGCCACCGAGATCCCCGCAATCCCGGCGCCGCATACCACGACTTCGCCGGTCCTGTGACTCACCGGCCGACCACCGCCTCCAGGGCCTCGGCGAGGGTCACGATCCGCACGCCTCCGACGACGGCGCCGTAGAGGTGACCGAAGTGCTTGCGATCCCCGGTTACCAGCAAGTTGGTCTCGGCGGCGATGGCCGCAGCGAGAATGGGCGCATCATTCTCGGGGAGCCCAAACCGACCTGCAACGGCGACCAGCTTCGGGCCGGCGCCGGCAACCCGGCGTACCACCATCAGGAGTTGCTCGAAGTCCGTAGGATCTGAGGAGGACTTGACCGAAAGGTTCCGCCCGGCTTCGAGGATGGCGTGCTGCGACGTGAGGAGCTCGCAGTGGCCCGCACCGGCCAACCTGAACAGCTCGCGGGCGTCCCCCGTTGGCGTGTGCGCTGCCGAGAAGAGGATATTGGCGTCGACGAAGAGCCGCACCTACGAGCCCTCGAGCTTCCTCTTGATTCTCTGCCGAAGATCGTCGTCGATTCGATTCTCCTCCATGAACTCCGCCACCCGGGCGTCGCTGTAGATTTCAATCGGGTACACACCCGCCGGGCGCAGGAGGATCGCCCCGTCGTCCGTCGCCTCGACCAGGAGAATGGTCTCCACCTCGATCCCGAGCTGGTCGAGCACCGCCTTCGGAATTGATATCTGACCCCGCTTCCCTAATTTTGCAGTTTCCATGATTTCATGATAAATGTTTTTTGGATATACGGCAATTCTGTCGGTTGCGCTTTCGCGCGGCCGACAGAATTGCGGTCAGTGCACCCTCAGCGGGTGGCGCCACCTCAATCCGGGAAACCTGTCGAAGTCCGAGTCGGTTGAGATCATCGTGCATCCGTGCTCGATCGCGACTGCGGCGTGCTGGGCGTCGGCGGCGAGCTTGGCCGTCGCGCCGGACCGCCGGCAGAGGTCTTCGAAAATCTCCAGGTGCCTCGGACCGGGGTGGATCACCCGCGCGTTCGGGCGAACGGCGAGTTCGTTGATGAACTCGAAGACCTCGTCAAGGGTGGATGGGCGCTGAAAGATCCTCTGGTTGGTGACGATTCGGACCAGACCTGAGAGGGAGAGGGAAGACAGCGCAAACGGCTCGAACCCGGTGGCGAGAGAGGTCAGCCACTGAGCATACGCCTCATGGTCATCGCACGAATCAGTGCGGTGAGCATAGATCAGCACATTGATGTCGAGAACAAGCATCAGCCGTATCGCTCTTCGTCCTCGGCCACCATGAGTTCCCTGGGCCGGTCGAGATCGACCTCGGGATTCGGCCCGTCACCGCCCACGGTCACGAGCCGGAACGGTCGCTGCTCGCTCGGCTGTTGATCACGTTTCATGGCGTCGTCCAGCACGGCCGCAATGAACGAACTCACGCTGCGACCTTCAGCGGCTGCCCGTCGCTTGACGGCCTCGAAGATCCGGTCATCGAGCGAAATCGTCGTTCTCATACATAACATCATAATTTATTGATGTATCATATGCAAATTCTGAAACGAGAATTGAGAACCCAAGGGGTGAGGCGATTCGAACGGATCTGGTTGTTTCGCAGGCGGTTTGCCGAAAATCCGAAATTCGAAATCCGAAATCCGAAATTGCGCCGCAGTTTCCCGCTATCATGCTGGTACCTCCTGCCGGAGTGGCGGAATGGCAGACGCTGGGGACTTAAAATCCCCTGGGAGTAATCCCGTGTGGGTTCGACCCCCACCTCCGGCACCAGGCTTCGTACTCGGCCATCGCCGAGTACGGAGCCTGCCACGGCGTAGCCAGAGGCGAAGCCGGGCTGCTCATTCACGCCAATACACTGTCGAGAACTCCGCCCGGGCAAGCCTGCACGGCGGCATTGCGAGACCTGGTCGGGTTCTCTTCAGCCCGACGTCTGCTTCGGTTTCCTGCGATCCCGCACGGCCCTGAGCACCCGCGCGTCTTCCTGGTGGCGGGGATGATCAATGGCGCTCTTAATTGCCAGGAGGCTGTCGAGGTCGATCCAGTTGGCCGGGGCGCGCCCGTAGGTGCCCTCGATCCGGCGCGCCCAGACATCGGAAAAATCGAGAGTGATCGTCCCGCGCAGTAAGTCGATGCGGCTCGGCGCTGCACCCAGCTGGAGGATTTCATCCGCATCGTCGATCGTCATCAGCGACGGGCTGCCGAAAGCCTCCAGGGCCTGGTTGGCACGGCGCACGTTGTCGTGTTCGGCATCGATCCAGAGGTCGATGTCTTTGGTGTAGCGCGGTTTGGCGTGATAGATAAAGGCGAGACCGCCGACGATCAGATAGCGAACGCCGTGACGGGCGAAGAGCTCCAGAATGTCCTCGAAATCCTGGATGGCATCCATCGGTCAGCCGGCCCCTTCGGGTGTGTCGCGTCTGGCGGCCTCGACCAGGGCGATGTCACGGTGGATTGCCGCCAACGCCGACAGCCGCTCCTCGGGCGTGCGTCGCTGCCAGAAGTCGAGGTCCCAGGCCTCGGCATCCTCGGACGAACTCGTCCGATGACTCTCCATGAGCCGCCTGCGTCTCTGGCTTCGTTCTTCAAAATCTAACATAATCAGTATTTTAGCACTCCCAGAGGTGCCTGTCCCAGATCACAACCCGCCCGATTTCGAGCGCCAAGGCCAGCTCCGGTCGATCAGTGCGCGCCCGCGAACTGGATCTTCCATCCGGCGATCGCATTGGCGTCGTAGTCGGCGCAGCGGATGGCTGAGCGGAAGGCGCGTTCCTGGTTTTCGCGGAGCTGGTTGACCGAGACGGTGTCAACGCAGATGAGATCGCCCGAGCCGTCGTAGAGGCTGAGGTCGAAGCTCGCGACCGTGTAGGCCAGTCCGGAGTTGTTGACCACCACGCCCATGACATCGACCCACCCGTCCTCGGCAGCGGTGTGCTTGAGTTTGCCTTTGAGCATGAAATCGGCAGATGGCTCGGTTTCGGGAGCGGGGCCGGGCGGCGCATCCGCGTCGGCAGTGACGATCGCTGACGCGACGGCAGCTTCGGTCTCTCCAGTGGCCTGGATCTGCTCTACAGCAGGAGTGGCTGCAGCAGCCGCAATCGCGGCGGTCTCCATCGCTACCTCGTCCACGGAATCCTCCGACACGGGCGCCGGTTCCGGGGCGTCGATCGTGGTGCCGATCTCCTCCGCGGCGTCGGATTCCGACGTGCAGACAGTCATCTGTGGTGCTGACCGCGAGGGCCGCGTAGCCCTTCTTGATCAACTGGGCATAGGCCGTCAACCGGTTGCCGGTCCACTGGAGTTTCTTCGCGTCGCCGGTTCCACGGGCGCCGGTGTAGGAAGACATCAGGTTGTCGATGTGATCCATGATGTCGCCGTTGTCTGCTTGGAACAGCAGCAAGAGCCCTCCGTGGCGACCGATTTCCGCGCTCTCCAGCGAGAGCGGCGATCCCACTGGAAGCACCACCGAGGTGTCGACCGAGCCGACGCAGAGATCGACGCCTAGAAACTCGACTGCGACGGAGGGGGTGGTCGCAGAGAGAATGGCGAAAAGACAGAACACGACGTGGCGCATGAGGCACCTCCCGGTGCACGATGAGGTCGCGTCAATCATACACACCCGGATCAGGTGGAGGGGGTTTTGTGAATCTCGTCCAGGTCCCGAGTTAGAATCGGCCCACCATGAGCACACCACCGAACGTCCAGCGCTTCAAACGCCACTCGTACCGCAACATCTTCGTCGCCATGCTGGTCGTGATCCTGGCCGAAGCGCTGGCGCCGAACCTCATAGGTACGTTCAAAGTCGGTGATTTCCTCATCGTGGCGCTGATCCTCGCGGCGTTGGCCCAGTCCCTCCACGATCGACACGGTGCGGTGTGGGCCGTCCTGCTCGGTCTGCCGGCGGTCATCGCCCGGGTCGTCGCTGCGGTCCGGCCGGACAGCCCGATCCAGAACAGCGTGGTGTTGTTTCTGAGCGCCCTCTTCTTCGGTTACCTCATCTGGAAGATCCTCAGAGATGTCACCGTTGGCGCCCGACCGACAGGGGAGAGAATCTTCGGCGCGCTGTGCGCCTATATCTTCGTTGGCGTGCTGTTCGCCCTCTTGTACGCACACCTGGAATACCGAGATCCGACGATTCACGCCTTTACAGCCTCCAACGACGCCATCATCAATTCGGCTGCCAGCGAGACCGGCCTGTTGCCGATTTTCACCTATTACAGCTTCGTCACCCTGACGACCCTCGGCTACGGCGACATCACCCCGGTGTCCGATGCAGCACGCACCCTGGCGTGGATGGAGGCTCTTCTCGGTCAGCTCTATCTGGCGGTGATGGTGGCGGGGTTTGTGGCGGGCCATATTTCGAAGGGCAATCAGGGCAATTCGTCGTAGGCGGGGACCGGCGACGAACTGCCCTCGAGGTTCGAAAGACAGCCGAAAGCGAGACTTTCGACGCCGTCACCCTGGTGGATTGCATCAATGGGTGACTTCTGAAAAAAATTCAGTAGCATGCAGTCCATGACGGATGTGTCGACGAAGATCCAGGTGGATGAGGTGACCCTCGACCTCGTGGTCGTCAGAAAACGGGTCAAGAACATCAACGCGCGACTCCACGGTTCGACCCTGTCGGTGAGCGCTCCGCACCGGGTTTCAAGGGGCGAGGTTCGCAGCGTGGCGGTGGAGCTCGCGCGACGGTTGCTTCGTCGGGCGCGCGCCGACGCCGTCAACGGCGACGACTCGGGGCGAATCGTCGCTGACAAGGTGGCCGCGAAGTTTCCGAAACCGCCGCGGGTGACCGAGGTCCGGTTCTCGACCAACCAACGCTCGCAGTGGGGGAGCTACAGCCCGCGAACCGGGGTCATTCGGCTGAACGCAGTGCTCAAGGTCATGCCGCCGTGGGTCCTCGAGGCGGTCGTGGCGCACGAGTTGGCGCACTCGATCCACCCCGACCACTCGCCGGCATTCTGGAAGCTGGTGCGGTCGATCTGCCGCCACACCGACCGCGCGAACGCTTTTCTGGAAGGTGTCGGTTGGTTGGCCTCGTCGTGGGAAGGCCTGGAGCCGGCCGAGAGATCGCAGCTGGCCGGAAAAATCTGAATCAGATCAGGTCGGCAGGTCGATTTTCGGAAGGGTGTCCATCCCGGCGGTCCGCGCAGCGGCGGACATGATGCTCTCGAGCTCGCTTCGAATGTCGCCTCCGATGCGGCTGGGCTCGAATTCACCGATCAGGCGGTCGACCTCAGCGGCTGCCCGGTCGGCCAATGTCGGCGCCCCTTCTTCCAACCACCGTGCCCGGCTCGTGCGGTCGATGACCTGGCCCGGGAACGACAGTTCCTTGCGGACGTGGCGCCGCGTGTGGTCGGCGATCAGGAGGTGCTTTTCGGCCAGGAGTTCTTCGAAAAGCGGCCGCGACGGGAAGTCCTCGCGCGGTTCGATGCCCGAGCGCAGGCGGTCGGTCATGAGACAGATCTCGTGGTCTACGACCAGCTTTTCCAGGCACTGGCAGCTCTCGAAATCGAGCATCCCGGGGCCGGAGACGTTGTCGATCACGGTCAGGGCGGCGAGGGTCGCGCCCATCCCGGTCTCGAGCCCGGCCTGGGCGTCGAGGGCCTTGGAGTCCGAGAGCGCGATGTAACCCTGGGTCGGAAGCCCGAGACGGCGGCCGATCTCGGCAGCCGCACAGGTCAGCATGGTGGTTTCCATCGCACCCATCGGAGTGGTTTCGAATCGGAGATCGAAGATCGCCGGCGAGCCCCCGAAGAGCAGCGGCGTTCCCGGGTTTGCCAATTGTGCGATCACGACGCCCGAGAGCACCTCGGCGGTGTGTTGGATGAGGGTTCCGACGAGGGTGACCGGAGCCATGAAACCGGTCAGGGGGACCGGGATGATCTCCACCGGAATCCGCAGTCTGGCGCAGTCGATGAGGTTGCGGCTGCCCTCGTCGGTCCACCGCAGCGGGGCCGTCGGACAGCAGGTGAACATGGCGACCGGTTTCGCGGCGAGGGCCTCGGCCGAACCGCGGACGGCCAGCACGAGGTCGCGCATCACGTCGAAACCTCCAATGGTGAAGGCGCCGGTGACGACCGGTTTCTCGCAGTGCAGCAGGTTGAGATAGAGCCGGTAGCTGTCGGCAATCGCCTCGGGAACGTCGGACGAGACCAGGGCCGTCGACTGGGCGTTCATGCGTTCGAGGCGGCTGACCAGCTTGGCGAGAGCGACAAGGTCGGAAGTCACCGCGGGCCGGATCGCGCCGCTAGCCCGGTCGAGGACGTTGATGGCCGCCGACCCGGGAGTGAAGTGGGTCTTCTGGCCCTCGAAACAGTGGGTCTCGTTGCCCGCAACGTCGTACAACGAAAAGCCGAGCGGAGTGCTGTCGAGCGCCGCCTCCACCAGGCCTTCGCTAAAACGCACGCGCCCGTCGTCGCCTTCGGTCGCGCCGTGCTCCGCGAGCAGGGCCTTTGTCTGGTCGTCGACGACGTCGACCCCGACCTCGGCCAGTACGATCTTGGCCTCTGTGATGATTCGATCCGCAAGGTCGTCGTCGAGCAGTTGAAACCTCGGTTGCATGGTTTCCCCCCGGGTCCGCGAAATTCACAGAAAACTCAGCGTTGTTCGACACACGTTCTGACGGTGATGGCGGCGGCCAGGGCTGCGGCTCCGGTCCGTCCGTCGACGAAGGCCGTATTTTCGCCCCGGCAGGTGCCGATGAAGGCCTCCAACTCGGCCTTGAGCGGCTCGTCTTTCTCCACATCGACCATTTGCGGCGCGATCTGGGCGCCCTGCGGGCCTCGAACGAGCTGCGCCGACGACACGCTCTGTTCGGCATAATCGACGGAGAAATACGACTCGCGCGCAAACAGCCGCAGCTTGCGGATGCGTTCTGCCGAAACCCGGCTGGCGGTGAGGTTGGCCACCAGGCCACCGGGGAATTCCACCCAGGCGTGACAGAGATCGACCTTGTCCGTGAGCACCGGGACGCCGACAGCGCGGATCTCGGACGGCGCCTCGCCGGCGACGGCGAGGGTGATCTGGAGATCGTGGATCATCAAATCGAGAATCACGTCGACGTCGACCGAGCGCGCGGTGAACGGCGACAGCCGTTGCGATTCCAGGTAGCGGACGCCGTCGGCCAGACCGAGGGCCGTCTGGACTGCGGGGTTGTGGAATTCCACGTGTCCCACCGCCAGGACCTTGCCGGCGGCGTCGGCGAGCGCGATCAGTTCTTCCGCCTCGGCCACGGTGGTCGTGATCGGCTTTTCGACCATGACGTTGCACCCGGCCTCGAGCAGCGCGCCGGCCACCTGACGGTGGGCGTTGGTCGGTGTGGCCACCACCACGGCGTCGGCCGCCGCTGCCTCGGCGACCGAAGAAAGGGCAGGCACCCCGTGTTCGGCCGTGATCTCCGCCAGCCGCTCGGTGTCGGTGTCGAAGGCCCCGAGGCACCGCACGCCCTCCATGGTGGCGAGGATGCGGACATGGTGGCGGCCGAGATGGCCGGTTCCAACGACGGCGGCGGTGATCTCTTTGCTGCTCATGGCGCGCAGGATATCGCATCCGGGTACAATCGAGGGCCGGCGGCGCGCCGGAATCCCGTGGAAATACGTGGTCCGCCCCGAGGAGGCCACGATGCTCGATGTCAAAAAACTCCTGACGGATGTGTTCGATCCCCAACCCGGCGAGGTCGTGACCTTTGCCGTCGATCTGCCCCGCGACGGCGTCCCCGATCACGAGGGGTGGTCGGCCCGCCGCGGGATGGCGGAGCGGTGGCGCGGCGCCATGCTCGAGCTCGCTGCCGAGCGGGACTTTACGGTTCAGCCGGTGCTCAGCTTCGTCGCGACCGGCACCAACAACGCCGACCTGCCTGACACGGCGCGCCTCGGCGACGAGGATGTGGACCTGGCTGAGGCACTGTCCGCCTCGACATTGGTCATCGCCATGACCGAGTTTTCGGCCACCGCCCCGCTCTCGAAACTGGCCGAGGCCCATCAGGACTTCCGGGCGGCGTCGATGCCCGGGGTCGAAGAACGGATGGAGCGCACCGCCCTCGCCGCCGACTACTCCGTGGTTGCGGCGCGCTGCCGGACGATCTTCGACGCCCTGCAGGGCGCGAATCTGTGCGACGTGCGCTTTTCCACCGGCCACCGCTGCTGGTTCGACCTCCGTCACCGCAAGGCCGAGATGGACGACGGCTTCCTGCCGCGGGGCAAGGAGGGCGACCGCATCATCAACCTGCCGTCGGGCGAGACCTTCTGCGTGCCGTATGAAGGCGAGCACGAGGCGGTGCCGTCGTGGACCTCGGGCACGATCCCGGTCATCGAGGACGAGGAACTGGTCCTCTTCCACGTGGTGGCCAATTCGGTGGTGGTGATCGAGGGTGAGGGACCGGTGGCGAGCCGCTACGCGGCCTTTTTCGACGAAGATCCGGCGCGGGCGAACATCGCCGAGGTCGCTTTCGGCGTCAACGACAAGGCCGAAGTCACGGGTCAGGTCCTCGAGGACGAGAAGGCCGGTTTCCACTGGGCGTTCGGCCGCTCGGACCACCTCGGCGGCGTGGTCGGTGTGGAGGACTTCGAGAGCCCCGACAACGTGATTCACCAGGACATCGTGTACGCCAAGGGCAATCCCATCCAGGTGGAACGAGCCGTCATCATCTACCCCGACGGCCGGCAGGTGGTGGTGATCGACGACGGGGACTATAAGATCTAGTCGGAATTCGGAATTCGGAATTCGGAATTCGGAATTCGGAATTTCGGATTTTGGATTTCGGAATTCGGGCTGCGCTACCCTGATGGGGCGACGAGGAGGATGACATGGAAGAACAACTGACACTGATGGAAGCGGTCGAGCAGCGAGGCCCGTACGCCGTCTGGGACTTGATGACCGAGGACGAACAGAAGGCGGCCGCGGTGGCCTTTTGGGACAACGCCGATCGTGAGAGCCGTGCCGCTCTCGAGATGGCTCTGGCCAAGGACCTCAAGTTCCGGCAGCAGTCGGTGCGCCAGTTGGCCGCCGACAAGGTCGCCGGGCGTCTCGTGCGCCTCGCCGAGGCCCTCCCCGACACCGTGCTCTTCCAATACCTCTTCCACCTCCACATGACCGACCGCAGGGCGTTGATGGGTGGGTTTCTGGACGCGGTGGGGCTGCCCCACGAGGACGGCGCCCTCGATCTTCCCGAGGACTTCGAGGGACCCGACGCCGCCAAGGTCGAGGAGTCGGCCCGGAAGCTCGCAGCGGCCGAGGGCCACGATGCTCTGGTCTACCTGAGCACCCTTTCGGTCGCCGACGGCGAGTTCTGGGAGGCCCTCGAACCCGTCCTCAAGGAGTACTCAGCCGACGGCTCCGCCATCGGCTAACGCCAAATTTTGAATTTTGAATTTTAAATTTTGAATTGCTCACCCTATCCCCGGATTTGCATGAACGATGACTGGCTCGCGACTAGTCACTCAAAACTCATAACTCAAAACTAAGAACTTCGTGAAGGTCGCGCTATTGCGATCGGTCTCGTGGACCGTCAGGGCAGTCAGTGTGATGCCTTCGGGCAGGGCCGGCGCGACGCGCTCGAAGAACACCCTCGCGAGATTTTCGGCGGATGGGATGACGCCCTCGAGCCATGGGACCTCGATATTGAGGTGGCGGTGGTCGACGTCGTTCACGACCACGCTGTTCAGAACCGTTTTGAGGTCCTTCATGTCGATGAGATAGCCGCTGTCCGGATCGACCTCGCCCGTGACTGACGCCTCGATCACGTAGTTGTGGCCGTGACCGTGCGGGTTGTTGCACTTGCCGAAGACCTCACGATTCCACTCGTCCGACCGTTGCGGGTTGTGGAGCCGGTGGGCGGCTTCGAAGTAGACCTTGACTGTGACCGTGGTTGCCATGTTTTCCCCCACAGGATAGCGCACGCCGACTCCCGGTTTATTCCTGAGCAAGTGGGCAAGGGAGCAGGGGAGCAGGGGAGCAGAGGAGAAGGGGAGAAAGGGGGAGACGTCAATCCGGAGAATCGACAGCTCTGAAGGTGGGCCAAGGCCCACCCTACCGGTCGTCGAGCTTGTGCGCCCGGCGTAGGGTGGGCCTTGGCCCACCTTCAGGGTCGCTTCGGCCCCTCGGGCGGGATGACATCCTGGAAGACCGCGGGTTCTCCGGGCGGCCGGCATTCCGAATTCCGAATTCCGAATTCCGAATTCCGAATTCTCTTCGCTCCCTTTCTCCCTTTCCTCCCCCGCCTACTCCTTATCATCCTCGAGGCGGCGGTAGATGTCGGGGCGGCGGTCGCGGAGAAAGCCGAAGTGTTCGCGTGCCCGGCGGACCACCTCGGCGTCCACCTCGTGCAGGACGACGCCGGACTCGTCGGCGAGGGTGGCGACCACCTCTCCCCAGGGGTCGATGAGGCTGGTGTCGCCGCGGTGGGGGTGGCCCTCGGCCTCGCCGACCCGGTTGACCCCGAGCACCCACGCCTGATCGTCGATCGCGCGGGCCGCCAGCAGGGCACGCCACGCCCGGGCGCGGCGGGTCGGCCAGTTGGCGATCACCACGAAAAGATCGGTGGCTTCAGCCGTGGCCCGGAAGAGCTCGGGGAAACGGAGGTCGTAGCAGATCAGCGGCGTCACCCGGATGCCCTCGACGTCGATGGTTGCGACGGTGTCGCCGGCCTCGTAGTGCTCGGCTTCGGCGGCGAGTGAAAACGGGTGGATCTTGCGGTAGTGGAGGACCTCGTCGCCGTCTGGGGAGAAGACGCCGCAGGCGTTGGCGGGCCGGGTGTCGCCGTATTCGGCATAGCCGGCGACCAGCCACACCTCGTAGGCGGAAGCGGTTCCGGCGAGAAAGGTCCGGATGGTCGAGGCGTGGGCGGCCATCTCCTGCGCCCGCATCGAGAAACCGGTGGCGAACATCTCCGGCAGGGCGATCAATCGCGCACCATCGCCGACCGCCTGTTGGATCAGCGAAGCGGCGCGGGCAAAGCTCTCGGTGGGGTTCTCCCACGCGATGTCGAATTGAACACCGGCGACAATCATGGAACGGTGGGCACCGGCACCCGACAGGCCTGCAGGCGCTCTGCGAGGAGGATGTTGAAGATCAACTCCTGGCCGGCCACCCCGCCGTCGCCGATCTGGTTGTCGCTGTAGGTGCCCGCACAGGCAGAGTAGACCTCGACCTCGAGAATGGCCCAACCGCCCTTGAGCTTCTGGTTGAGTCGGTCGTCGAGGTTGGAGCCGAAGCCCGTGGCTGCGATAGACAGCACGCACACCAGGGTCAGATTGAAGAAGGCCGGTCGCGACACGATGACTCCCCCGAGACTCATTCCGCTTACCCTTTTGAGGCTATCACGGGCTCTGCCATAATGCGGACGACTCATGAACGACCCGTACGCACCCTCCGCGGGTGGGGACTACCGTCCACCGCCCCGCCGCCGACCGCCGCGGACTCCGGCTGTGTCGGTGATCATCGGGCTCAACGTCCTGGTCTTCCTCGCCTGGCAGGCAGCCTCGGTCGTGCCGGCGATCGAGGCATTCATGGTCACGAACTTCCTGGTCAGCACGACCCACGTCATGCACGGGCTGGTGTGGACGTTGTTGACCGCGGCCTTCTCTCACAGCGAGATCTGGCACCTCGCCCTCAACATGTTCGTCCTGTGGAGCTTCGGAACGGTCCTCGAGCGTTTGTGGGGCACCCGGATATTCGTGATCTTTTACACGGTTGCCGCGGTGGTTGCATCGATTTGCCACTGCGTCGTGTCGACCGTGTTGATGGGCAACTCGGACATCCCGGCACTGGGTGCATCGGGGGCGGTCAGCGGACTTCTGCTCGCCTACGCGTTGTTGTTTCCCCGTCACAAGATCCTCCTCATGGGGATCGTTCCGATACCGGCTCTGATCGGCGTCCTCGCCTTTGTCGGGATCGACCTCTGGGGCCTGTTCGCGCAGACCAGGGGCGGAGGCCTGCCGATCGGCCACGGCGCCCACCTCGGCGGCGCTTTGGCGGGGGCCGTGATGTGGTTTTTCTGGTTGCGCTCGATCCGGCCCGTGGAGCCCGAGCCCTATCGCAGACCGCCTCCGGGCGCGGCGCTGTTGAGCCCGGAGGAGGCGCGCGAGTTCGAACGCATCCGCATCAAGATCGAGGCCCATGGACCGCAGGCCCTCAACCCCAAGGAACAGTTTTTCCTCAACGGCATCCGCGAGCGGGTGCTGCACGCGAGTGGTCACAACACCTAAGGGAGGAACCGTGGAGCGCAGCGCCAAAGACGTTCGAATGGAGACCTTCGAGTCCTTCAAGGAGGTCTTTGCCAGCGCCCCCATCCGCCTGATGAGCCGGACGGTCAGCGCCATGAGGGCGATGGGCTATCAGGATCTGGCCTCGGCCATCGGCGATCTCGACTGGCAGACCGTGCCCGAGGACGACCCGGAAGACCCGAACCTCCACCACGACTGGCAGAACCTGCTCGACGGGGCGTTTTCGCACGTCCACGGCTGGCTCAACCAACTCGGCTCCCACCCCCTCGGCTACAACCTCGACTCCATCGGCTTCCCGGCGGTGACGGGGGCCTGGAGCGGTCTGTGGTCGAAGCAGCTCGGCATCGACTTTGCCAACGACCCGCACTCGCCGCCTCAGATCGTGGTCTTTCACGGCGGCAACCAGGCGCTGCAGGCCTCCCTGCTCGGGGTCGCCGAGGCGCGCCGCAACCGGGTCGGCGACAACAGCGCTGCGACCATGCTGGTGCCCATCCCCACGTTCTCGTGCCCGATGGACCAGATGGCCCTCCAGGGCATGCAGGTGTTCTTCCTGCCTCCGGGTCGTGCCGACATGGACCCCCACGCCGACGATCTGACCCAGGTGCCCGAGGGTGTTGATATCGACGGCGTCTATCTGATGCCGGTCAACAACCCGACCGGGCGGACCCTGCCGCCGGAGCAGATGCGGGCGTTCGTGGACGCCGTGCTCGAGCGCTGGCCGCACTCCGGCATTATCCTCGACTCGGTCTACGTCCGTCTGCACCCGCAGTACCGCGAGCTGCTGGCGTGGTATCGCGATGACCCCCGGTACCAGGATGCGGTGGTCTTTATCGATTCGCTTTCGAAGACCCACGGGGTGACCGGTCTCAGGGCGGGCGCCGTCCTCACCCGGTCGAGCTCGCTGAGCAACGGGATCACCCGCTATGCGCAGAACATCATGGCGGGACCGTCCAACGTCATGCAGGCGGTCATGCTGTCGTTGCTGGCGCCGTTCGCGCTCGGCGACGATGAGCTGGCCGAACATCGGATCCGACTGTCGCAGCGCATCGGGCGCCACCTGCAGCGGCGCCGGCGGTTGCTGACGCGCGATGCTTTCGACCGTTTCGGCGATTTCATGGCCGAGGAACAACCGCTGCTGCCCGACCCAGAGACCTTTGACTGGGAGGGCTCCATGTACGCGGTCCCCAAGTTCTCACCGCGGTGCCGCGAGATGGCCGACGAGGGTGGCGTCTCACCGACCGTGGCCTTCTACCTCGAGACCGGGATCGGCGGGGTGCCTCTCGAGGGCTTCTGCCGCAACCCCAACCTCCAGCGCCACGGCCTGGTGGTCAACGCCGACTCGCCCAGGCTGAAGGCCTTTCAGGAGGAGGCGAGGAAGTACGTCAGGCTGTCCTTCGGGATGACGCCACCACCAAGGGAACGTTAAGACGTTAAAACGTTAGAACGTTCAGACGTTTGAACGTTGAGCCGATGTGATCCGGCTGACGGCGAGGGCGGCGAAGCCGGCCATGAAAAAGGCCGGCACCAGTTCGTAGAAGTTGGCGAGCCCCCACTGCTGGACCAGCCACCACGACAGCGCGGTCAGCCCCGCCGCCGCCACGACAGCCACTCTGTCGGACGGTGCGAAAGCTCTCGACATCTCGCCGACGACCATTATGACGGCTGCTGCCAGCAGGGCGACCCACCACGAACGGCCGAAGGCAGCGGCGTTCGCCACCGGGTCGCGGCCCAGGTTCCAGATGACGGTCACCCCGGCCCCGGTAAGCATGGCCGCCAGCGCGCCGTGGCGGTTGACGGCGTTTTTCGTCAACGCGAGCAGGATGAGGGGCGCGAAGGCCGCACCCAGCCCCGACCACGCGAACAAGACGAACCAGAACACCAGCCGCACCTCGGACAATGCCACCAGGATGCCGATCAGACCGACCACCACCACGGTGATCCGCCCCAGCAACAGACTGCGACGGTCGTCCCGCGCCTTGCCCAGGGTTTCCTCTACGATGTCGTAGGAAACCGCCGATGCGGCGACCAGCAGTTGTGATGAAACAGTCGACAGGATGGCCGAGATCACGGCCGCCAGCAGCACCCCGGCGAGCACCGGGTGGACCAGCTTCAGCGCCAGGGCCATCAGTGCCTGCTCGCCGTCGGCGAGGTCGGGCAGCATGACACGGCCCACCAGGCCGATCACGCCGGCGCCATAGAACACCGCCACACCCCACATCATGGCGATCACCTGCAGGCGCTGCACCTCTCGGTCGTCCCGCGCCGCCATGTAGCGGGTGATGACGTGAGGCATTCCGGGATAGCCGAGACCGATGCCGAGCTGGCCGATGACGAAGCCCCACAGGGCCGGGCCGAGGCGGTCGCCGCTCGCTGTCAGCAGGTGCGGGCTGATCGAGCCCAGACCCTGAACCAGGGCATCGAAACCGCCCAGCCGCATGACCGCGTAGAGCGGCAAGGCGATCAGAGCGGAGGCGACCAGGAGCCCCTGGAAGAGGTCGGTCCAGGCGACGGCGCGGAAACCTCCGAGGGAGGTGACGAGAATGATGACCACGGCTCCGATCACGACCCCGAGCAGGTACCCCGTCCGGCCTTCGAAGCCGAGAGACGAGGAAAAGGCCTTGCCGGCGGCGGTCATCTGCGCCGCCACGTAACCCATCATGCAGACCAGGATGATGGTGGTTGCCGTGACCCTGAGAACGTTGCGGGGGTCCCCCCAGCGGCGGGTGATGATGTCGGTGAGGGTGACCGATCCGTGGGCGGCGGACAAGGGCCGGAGGCGGGGCGCCACCACGTAGACGTTCACGAGATAGCCGAGCAGACACCCGGGGGCGTACCACAGTCCCGAGACGCCGTGGGCGAAGGTCATGCCCACCGCCCCCAACGTGACCCATCCCGATTCCGAGCTGGCGGTCGAGGAGATCCCCGCCGACCAGGCGCCGAGCGACCGTCCCGCGAGGTGAAAGTCCTCTCCTCCGTGGGTTCGCCGCGCGGCCCGCCAGCCGATGAAGAGCAGGACGCCGAGGTAGAGGACCATCACCACCGCGACGGTGGTCACGGTGGAGGAGTCGATGGGCGTCATTGCCGCGGCTCCCGCCCCGGTCCGTCGAAGTGGTTTTCAACGAACACCAGGATGACGAGCGCGAGTGGCAAGACCCACAACAGCAGGTGGGCGCCGAGGCTGAGGGTGAATTGCTCCATGGCAGAGGCCTCCGTCGGGAAAGTGTAACGTGATCACCGACGGCAAATTCGGAATTCGGAAGATTCGGAATTCCCGCTCTACACCCCACCGACAACAAGCGCCCGAGTGCTTGGGTCGGGTGCGGTTCTGTTCGGCGGAGGTACCTGGCCTTACTCAGGAATAGGGTACGGAAACGGGCCACGTGCGGCGGAGGTGCCATTTGCAATATTGTTGGATACAAGGAAATTGAAGAAGGTGGGGACTTCCGGGCCAACAATTTTGCGGGTGGCTCCTCTCGGGAATCGCGCTGGGAAAGCCAAGGCCCAAGGGGCGCAACGAAGGTCGCCGTGCTCCGAGTGCCAGAATTCCCGCGCCCGCCCCTTCCTGTCATCCCGACCGGAGGCCCGGAGGGCCGTAGCGGAGGGATCCCTCCGCTCGGTCGCTACGCTCTCTCGGTCGGGATGACAAAGAAAAGTGTCGCTCCTCTCCCTCGGTCGGGATGACAAAGAAAAGTGTCGCTCCTCTCCCTCGGTCGGGATGACATTCAAGTTCGATGGCACCGTTTTCGAAATCTGAAATCCGAAATTCCGACCTTCCCCGTGTCCCCTTTCTCCCTTTCTTCCTTTCTCCCTTTCTCCCCTTTCCCTTCGCCTCTCGGGAAGGGCGCTGGGAAGTCGGCGTGCGCCGAATGCTACACTCCGCCCAACCTGCGGGAGGCGCTCATGAAATCTCTTCGAACATCAATTGCATGCGCAGCGATCATCATCGCGGCGGCGGCTCTCGGAACCGCCGCCGAGCCGATCCACGTCCTGGTGGGCAACGACGACGGCATCGATGCTCCGGGTCTTCATGCCATCGTCGCGCTGATTGCGGCGGATCCCGCCTACCGGGTCACCTTGGTGGCGCCCAAGCACCAGCAAAGCGTGTCGGGACACGGGTTGGTTACTCGGACCGAGATCGAGGTGGTCGAGCACGCCCCGATCGCCGGATGTCCGTCGTGGTCGGTGGATGCGACGCCTGCCACGGTGGCACGAATCGGCCTGACCGCCCTGTTGGTGGATGACCCGCCCGATCTCATCGTTTCCGGGATCAACCGCGGCGAGAACGACGGCCTCGGTGCCTGGACCTCGGGGACGGTCGCGGTGGCCCGCGAAGGGGCCCTGGCCGGCATCCCGGCGGTGGCGGTGTCGTTGCAGCTCGACTGGTCGAACCCCAAGCCTGATTTCGATGCCGCCGCGCGATGGGCGAAACCGGTGATCGACGCGGTGCGGACGGAGGGGTTGCCGACCGGTGTCTACCTCAACGTGAACGTCCCGCTCGACCCGGCGAAGGCGCTGGGCTACAAGGTGACCAGGATGGGCCTCGACCCGTCAGAGGAGGCGCGGTACGTGCTCGCGAAGGCCGACTCTGACGGCACTCGATGGTACGCGAGCCGCTGGAAGCCGCCGGTCGAGACCGAGCCGGGTGGTGATTCCCACGCCGTGAACGGTGGCTGGGTGACCGTGACGCCTCTCGGTCTCGATCAGACGGCGGAAATCGCTTTTCCGCTGCTCCAGCAGTTCCAGTTGACGCCGCCTGCCCCGTCCGATGGCGCCGGCACCGACTGAAGGTGTTGCTGCCGGGCGTCGCCCCGGGGGCGCCTGACGTTGACACAACGACTGCGTCCACCTAGAGTTGGAGCCCCTGTGCGCGCCACGGGGCGGTGTGTGCGCGGACCCGAAGGTTGCGCCGCCGTAGGAGGATCTGAATGGGACGTCGGATTACCCGTAAACAACTGAAACAGGATGACGAGTTTGTTTCCGCTGCAGAGTGGATCTTCCGTTGGATCGCCGACAATCGCCGGCAGTTGATGGCGGCGATCGGGGCCGTTTTTGCCGCAGCGATCGTGTGGTGGGGCGTGAGTGCCTGGATGGGGTCGCGGACCGACGATGCCTCGCTCCTTCTCTACCGTGCCGTGCAGACGTTCGAGGGTGATGCCGCCGCAGGGTCGCTGGTGCCGGGGGGCGATGTCGATGCCGCCGAGATCGAGTTCCAGCAGGTCGTGGAGAGCTACGGCGGTTCCGATCAGGCCGACATGGCAAAGCTGTACCTGGCGCGCATCGCGCTCAGCCGCGGTCAGACGGAGGAGGCCCGTGCGATCTTCGTCGATCTCAGCCAGAAAAACGGCAACAACGTGATCGGCCGATTGGCCACGCTCGACCTGATCGATCTCCGCATCGCTTCGGGTCAAGTCGCGGAGGTTGCCGGCGAGCTCGAGAGCATGATCGTCGGTCAGGACGGGGGTCTGCCGCGCGACGCCGCCCTTTACAAACTGGGTGAGGTCTTTGTCGACTCAGGAGACCCGGAGCGCGCACGGACCTATTTCGAACGATTGGTCGAGGAGTTCCCCGAATCCCCGTACCTCATGAACGCCCGGCTCAGGCTCAACGAGCTCGGTTAGAACAGATGAGCTTTGTCGAGGCGATCGCCGTCAAACGGGACGGAGGAGCTCTCGACCGGGAACAGATCGCGGACTTCGTCCGCGGTGCGACCGATAACTCGCTGCCCCGTGAACAGTTGGCGTCGATGCTCATGGCCATCTGCTGCCGCGGCATGGGCGCGGACGAGACCCGGTGGCTCACCGACGAGATGCTGCGCTCGGGCGAGGCCTGGGATCTCGCGGCAGACCGGCCCGAGGTGGTCGACAAACACTCGACCGGCGGCGTCGGTGACACGGTCTCCTTGATCCTGGCGCCGCTTCTGAGCGCAGTCGGCGTTCCGGTTGCGATGATGGCCGGCCGCGGCCTCGGACACTCTCAGGGGACCCTCGACAAGCTCGACGCGGTACCCGGTTGGAACTCCAACCGCAACCGCAGTCAGACGCTCGAGCTCGTGGATGCGTGCGGTGCGGCGATCATCGCCCAGACCGACGATGTGGCGCCGGCCGATCGCACCCTCTACGCCTTGCGCGACGTCACCGGTACGGTGCCGTCGCTGCCCCTGATCGTGGCCTCGATCATGTCCAAGAAACTCGCCCTCGGGGTCGCCTCGCTGATCCTCGATGTGAAGTGGGGGTCCGGGGCCTTTCGCAAGACCATCGAGGACGCTCGCGAGTTGGCGGCCGCGCTGCGCCAGGTGGCGCTGGACAGCGGCGTCCGCTGCCAGGCTGTGATCACCGACATGAACCAGCCTTTGGGACCGGCGCTGGGGACCGCGTGTGAGGTGCACGAGGCGGTGGCCATTCTCGGGGGCGGCGGCGACCGGCTGTTGCGGGAGGTGACGATCGGCCTGTCTCGTGAAGCGATGGTGCTTCGCGGGTGGGATCCGGCCGAAGCCGAGTCCGCGCTGGTTGCGGCTCTCGGCGACGGGTCGGCGCTCGAAGCCTGGCGGCGAATGGTTGTCGCCCACGGCGGCGACCCCGACCCGGACCGGCTGGAGCGGCCGCTCGAGACGGTGGAAGTTGCGGCGGCGGGCGACGGTATCGTCGTCGGCTGCGACGGCGAGGCGCTGGGCAGGGTGGCGGCTGCGGTCGGAGCCGGACGGCGGCGGGTCGAAGAAGAGCTCGCCCACGGGGCCGGCGTGCTGGTCCACGCGCGGATCGGCGACCGGGTGGAACGAGGGCAGCCGGTGGCAACTCTGCTGATCGGCGCTCGCCCGATCGACCGCCCGAGGATGGTCGAGCGCATCCGCGACGCCTTCCTCATAGGACCCGATACGGTTGCGCCTCCACGACTCATTCTCGGGACGGTCGACGAGGTATGATTGTCCGGTGATTGCGCAGTGAATACATCCTGACGGCAAACACAATCGAATAGGCGGAGGCCCCATGGCAGACAGGAAGCGGGCGTTGGTGACCGGCGGTGCGGGTTTTCTCGGTTCGCACCTGTGCGAGCGCCTGTTGGACGAGGGCCTTGAAGTGGTGTGCATGGACAACCTGATCACCGGTTCCCTCGACAACATCGAGGGGCACTTCGGTCGCGACGGTTTCCACTTCGTCCACCACGACGTGACCAATTTCATCCACGTGCCCGGGAAACTCGACTACATCCTGCACTTCGCCTCGCCCGCTTCACCGATCGACTACCTGAAGCTGCCCATCCAGACCCTCAAGGTGGGCTCCCTCGGTACCCACAAGGCGATCGGGCTCGCAAAGTCGAAAGGCGCCCGTTTTCTGTTGGCGTCGACCTCGGAGACCTACGGCGACCCCCTCGTCCACCCGCAGCGCGAGGACTACTGGGGCAACGTCAACCCGGTGGGACCGCGTGGGGTGTACGACGAGGCCAAACGCTTCGCCGAGGCCATCACCATGGCCTACCACCGCCACCACGGCGTCGATACCCGGATCGTTCGCATCTTCAACACCTACGGTCCGAGGATGCGGGCCGGCGACGGCCGCGTCGTGCCCACCTTTATCTGTCAGGCGCAGGCCGGGGAACCCCTCACCGTCTTCGGCGACGGTTCGCAGACCCGTTCCTTCTGTTTTGTCACCGACCTCATCGAGGGCATCTGGCGCCTGCTCAACTCCGACTACGTCGAACCGATGAACATCGGCAACCCGGCCGAGATGACGGTTTTGCAGTTCGCCGAGGAAATCCTCCGGCTGATGGGTTCATCCTCGAAAATCGACTTCGTGCCCCTGCCCGAAGACGACCCCAAGGTCCGGCAGCCCGACATCACCCTCGCCCGGAAGACGCTGGGTTGGGAGCCGAAGGTCTCCCTCGCCGACGGCCTCAAGGAAACGATCGCGTTTTTTTCCGATTGAGTTTGCCCCCCGATCCCGTTGCGGACCGGGGACGAAGGTGAAGGTGGGCCGAGGCCCACCCTACGTCGGACCCACAGACCGAGCGGACAGGTAGGGTGGGCTTCAGCCCACCTTCAGAGGTGCCCACGCGTCGCCGGAGATTCGAATGGGGCACGCCGACTTTCCAAACGCGCTTCCCGGGAGGCACCGCCGCCGCACGGGAGGATGGCAATGGGGCAGTGGCCGGTTGCTGCGCAACCTGGCAGTGGGGCCATGGCCGACCGCCTCAATGCCTCACTGCCTCACCACAATGGCCACGGGTAGCGATGGTGCGATTGTGGGGCAGCCGTCCCGGCTGCCGGCCGGTGGCTGGCACGCCGCCTTTCCAGACGCGCTACCCGAGAGGAGCCACCTTCAACATTGTTGGCCCGGAAGGCCGTAGCGACGTGGATGTTCGTGCTTCCAACAAAATTGAAAATGGCACCTCCGCCGCACACATGCCGTATCCGCATGCGCTTCCCGAGCGGATGCCAGGCACGCGGCCCGTCGGACGGGCCGGAGCCAGGCACCGCCGCCGCACGCGGGTTGCGCTTCGGGGAAGGGTATACCGATGTGATCATCCCGATTCTCCGATCGGCGTTGCCCGTGAGTGCCCCCTCTGACGATGTTTGCGCCCGAATCAGTCGCTCGTGTCGAGACCAGGCAATCGCAAAATTGTCAGAGACGGCACGTCCGGTGAACGCGGGCAGCGCGGCGACCATTGCCGTCAAGCCTCAAGCCTCAAGCCTCAAGCCTCAAGCCTCAAGCCTCAGTGCCACACTGCCTCACTGCCTCACTGCCTCAAGGCCGCCGCGAGCACCTCGTCGACGGTGTGGACGAAGAGAAAGCTGAGCTTGCGGCGGGCGGAGGGTGGCAGATCGGCGAGGTCGCGTTCGTTCTCCGCGGGCATCAGAACCTCCCGGATCCCCGCCCGCAAGGCCGCCAGGACCTTCTCCTTGACGCCGCCCACCGGCAGCACGTCGCCGCGCAGGGTGATCTCACCGGTCATGGCGAGGTCGTGGCGGACCGCCCGGCCGCTGGCAGCGGAGACGATGGCCGCGAGGATGGTGACGCCGGCCGAGGGGCCGTCCTTGGGGATGCCGCCCGCCGGCACGTGGACGTGCAGGGAGTGGCCCTCGAACCAGCCGTCGGCGATCTCGAGGCTCTTCGCTTGAGCCTTCGCCAGCGACAGCGCGGCTGCCGCCGACTCCTTCATGACGTCGCCGAGCGAACCGGTGAGGGCGAGGTCTCCCTTGCCCCGAAGGGGAATCGCCTCCACCAGCAGGACCTCGCCGCCGACCGCGGTGTAGGCGAGACCGGTCGCGACGCCGACGCGGTCGGACTGCAGGGGGTGCTCGTCGAGGAACTTCGGCGGGCCGAGGAGGCGGTCGACGGTCGCGGGGGTGATGCGGTGGGTGACCCGGCGTTTCTCGGCCACCTGCACCGCCACCTTGCGGCACACCGAACCGATCTCGCGTTCGAGGTTGCGTAAACCGGCCTCGCGGGTATGGCCGCCGATCAGTCGGCCGAGTGCGGCCGTCGTGAAGTCGATGCCGTGGCCGGCGAGACCGTTCTCCTCGAGCTGGCGCGGGATCAGGTGGCGCCGGGCGATCTCCAGCTTCTCCTCTTCGGTGTAGCCCGACAGCCGGATCACTTCCATCCGATCGAGGAAGGCGGGCTGGATGGTCTCGGTGACATTGCCGGTGGCGATGAAGAGCACCTTCGACAGGTCGTACACCACCCCCAGGTAGTGGTCGCGAAATGAATCGTTCTGCTCGGGGTCGAGCACCTCGAGGAGGGCCGAGGACGGGTCGCCGCGGACGTCGGCGCCGAGCTTGTCCACCTCGTCGAGCATGAAGACCGGGTTCGAGCTTCCGGCCTGGGAGAGACCCTGAATGATGCGGCCCGGGAGGGCGCCGACGTAGGTTCGCCGGTGACCGCGGATCTCGGCCTCGTCGCGGACCCCGCCCAGAGACGACCGCACGAACTCACGGCCGAGAGCCCTGGCGATCGAACGCCCGAGCGATGTCTTGCCGACGCCGGGCGGCCCCACGAAGCACAGGATCGGACCCTTGCCTTCGGGACGGAGCTGGCGCACGGCAAGGAACTCGAGGATTCGCTGTTTGACCTTATCGAGATCGTAGTGGTCTTCGTTGAGGATCGCGCGCGCGGCGGTGATGTCGAGGTTGTCGTCGGTGACCTTGCTCCACGGCAGCGTCGTCATCCAGTCGAGCCAGGTCCGCAGGACCGACGACTCGGCGCTCTCGGGGTGCATCGTCGCCAGCCGCTTGAGCTGACGATTCACGGCCTCGCTGGCTTCCTCCGAGAGGCCCAGCGCCGCCGCCTTTTCCCGGTACTCCGCCATCTCGGCCTCGAGGTCGTCGGCCTCCCCCAGTTCCTGCTGGATGGCGCGCAGTTGCTGGCGGAGAAAGAACTCGCGCTGGTTACGGTCGATTTCGCCGCGGACCTGGGAGGACAGCTGTTGCTGCATCTCGGCCAGCGCGATCTCGCGCTCGAGCAGTTCGTGGACCCGGCGCAGCCGCGGCATGGCCTCGATCGTTTCCAGCACCTGTTGCGCATCCCCGACCTCGAGACCGAGGTTCGAAGCCGCGAGGTCGGCGAGGCGAAGCGGGTCTTCGAGGGTCGAGGTGATCAGCAACACCTCGGGTGAGATCTGACGGCCGATCGTGCTGACTCGTTCGAGCCCCTGGCGGATCGAACGAACAAAGGCTTCGGCCTCGAGATCGGCAGGACCGGTCGAAGGCTCTTCAAGGCGCGTCAGGCGGGCCTCATAGTACGGCTCGGTGCGGCTGAAGTAGTCGACTCTGGCCCTGGCGAGACCCTGTACGAGAATGCGCACCGTGCCGTCGGGGAGCTTGAGCATGCGCATGATCGTCGCAACGCATCCGGTTTCGAAGAGATCGTCGGGGGACGGCGCCTCGTGCTGGGGATTGCGCTGGGTCAGCAGGAGAATCAGCCGATCGTGAGCCAGCGCCTCGTCCACGGCTCGCACCGAAATCTCTCGACCGACGGTGAGAGAGATGATGGCGAACGGGAACATCACCGCGTCCCGCATCGCCATGACCGGCAGCACGTCCGGGATGTTCAAGACCTCCACTGTCTCGTTGCGCTCGGAAAAGTCGGAGGCATCGGTCATGTTGCAGCTACTCCTGGAAAGGGTGGATCATTCGTCGCGGTGAATGAGCAGGTTTTTGAGCTCGTCCATGAACTGGCTGACGTCCTCGAACCGCCGGTAGACGCTCGCGAAACGGACGTAAGCCACCTGGTCGAGGCGGCGCAGCTCATCGATGACCAGGTTGCCGATCTCCGTGGTGGACATCTCTCGAACCTCTCGAGATGCGAGTTCACTCTCCACCGCATCGACGATCGCCACCAGTTCGCGCCGCGGGACCGGCCGCTTTTCACACGCCCGCAAAAGCCCGTTGAGGAGCTTTTCGCGGTCGAAGCTGTCCCGGCGCCCGTCGCGTTTGACCACCGTGGTGGGGACCTCATCGACCCGTTCATACGTCGTGAATCGGCGTTCGCACGAAGCGCACTCGCGGCGGCGCCTCACTTCGGAACCGTCGCGAACGTCGCGCGAGTCGACCACCCGGTTGTCGTCGTGGCCGCAGAAGGGACAGTTCACGCCTCGGCCTCCTCGTTCGTCGACAGAGCACCGACCTCGCGGGGTTTGATTCCCAACAACGGCAGGCACAGGAGCCCGATGATGGTGATCGGGACGAAACAGATCGCGTGGTAGGCGATGGCGATCGCCGTCGCCCGGTTGAGTTCGATGCCGAAGAACATCGTCAGCCCGATCTGGGAGGCCTTGTGAAAACCACCGACGCCGCCCGGAGTCGGAACCGCGAGTCCGATGACGGTCAGGGTGACGATCAGGAACGTGGCCCGTAGGGGGACGTCGACGCCAAAGGCGTACAGTGTCATCTGCACCTGCCAGAAAATCACGTACCACATGACGAGCGACGCCAGGGTGGTGATCAGGAGGTCGCGGGGCCGTTGCAGCACTCTGAGCCCGTCGAGAAAGTGCTCCAGGAAGTTTGCCGCCGGTTGCCGCCAGCTCTCGCGGATCCTGCCCACCGGCCGCGTCAGGATGTCGATGAACCGGTCCTGGTAGCGAAAGAGGCCGAGCAGGACCAGCGTACCCACGAGCAAACCGGCGCCAGCCACGTAGCCGCTCAGGGAGAGCACCCCGAGGTTGCGGCTCGCCTCGGAGCTCAGGTTCGGCATAGCCGGCGGCCAGATGATGAACACGAGAAAGAAAAACACCACAGACCACAGATCGAAGACCCTCTCGGTGAGGATCGAGGCGAGACTGGCGGAGGCGGGGAAATCTTCGCGGCGCGCCAGCAGGATGGGGCGGATCAGATCACCCATTCTCGCCGGTAACAAGGAGAGCGCCGCATAGCCCACCGCAGTTGTCAGGAGGACGCTGGAGTGGCGGACCCGCTTGACCGGGAGCAGGATGAACTGCCACCGCAGGGCTCGCAGCCAGTACGACAGGAGGGCAATCAAACATGCAGCGGCCAGGAACATCGGATTGGCGGAGGCGATGGCCTGCCCGACCTCGGCAAAATTGACGTTCCACAGGAAGATCGCCAGGAGGGCGACCATCAGGGTCAATGACACGGCAATGCGGACGGTTCTGTTCGCCATGGCCCTTAGGGTAGCTCAATCGAATTATGAATTTTGAATTATGAATTTTGAATTCCGGGCCGACCCCCCACCGAAGGTGAATGTTCGAGTGCTCTGAACCGGTGGAACCCGTGCGGCGGAGGTGCACGATACGTTTGAACGTTAGAACGTTCAACGTTTGGCTCACGCGGGATTCGATGAGATGGGCGTAGCCCGAGTTCACATTTCGGAGTCCAGCGACCGGAGCGGCGACAGCGGCCGGGCCAGGCACGACGCGACATCGTTGTCATTCAGGTCTTCGGCTCGATGAGCCTCCAGGTCATGGCGCGGACTTGATCGAGGGTTTCGAGCACCCTTGCGACTTTGCCGGTGTTGATGACCCCAGCTCGTTCGAGGAGCCGCAGGTGGCTGTCGACTTCCTTGGCCGATGCGTAGGCAATCCTCCAGAAGTGCACCCGGTCGCGTCCGGACCGGCCGTGGCCCTCCGCGAGGTTGGCTGGGACGGAGCTTGCAGAGCGGATCACCTGATCGGCAATCGATTTAAGGGGAGCCGGCACGCGCAGGACAAGCGAGATGGCATCACCCGCTGCTTCGAGGGCCTTCTCGTGGGCGATGAGGTTGGTGTTGGCGAGGGCGTTGGACATGGTCACCTCCGGGTCGTTCATGCCCTCTCCCGAGCCGGGGTGGCAGCCGATGTCAAGGGTGCAACGCACCGGGCTCCGAGCCCGGCTTGCCCTTGACATCGGCTGCCCACCGGCTACTCACGCATACGAACGACCCGGAGGTGACCATGCCACGGTCGCTGCACCCGAACGCCGCCGCGGACTTCTGTGGCTGGCGCTGTCGCTGTCGCTGAACCTGGTCCGGACCCTGGTGACTGCCGCTGACGCCGACGCTGTGATCACATCCGTCCAAGTCTCGATCTCATGCAATTCCGGATGAACCGAACGTTCTAACGTTTCAACGTTTCAACGTCTGGCTTGCGCCATCCGTTATGATCGAAAGGATGAACGCTCCGCCGCTCTCCCCGCCCCTGGTCATCCGCTCGCACCCGGCATGTCTGGAACACCGTCCCGGGCTCGGACACCCGGAGGCGCCGGATCGGCTCCAGGTCGTTCTCGACGCCCTGTCCGCCCGGGTCGAGGGCCGCTGGTCGGTCGACCGGGACAGCCCGCTGCCCCTGGAGGAGGATATTCTCGGCGGGTTGGCCTGGATTCACGATCGGGCCTACATCGAACGGGTGCGAGAAGCTTCGCGAAAGGGCACGGGCTGGATCGATTCTCACGACTGCACGGTCTCACCGGGCACCTTCGATGCCGCTGTGGCAGCCGCAGGTCTCGCGATGCAGGCGGCCCTCGACCTGGTCAACGGTCGAATCCGACGGGCTTTCCTCGTGGTGCGGCCGCCCTCCCACCATGCGCACCGCGAGAAGGCTTCGGGCTACTGCTTCTTCAACGCCACCGCGCTTGCCGCCGAGGTGGTGGTCAAAAGCTGGAACCGGCCGGTGGTCGTGGCGGACTTCGGGGCCCTCCACGGCGACGGCACGCAACGGATGTTCATTGATCGAGGCGATGTGGGATGTGTCTCGGTGCACCGCTATCCCGCCTTTCCGGGCACCGGCGGTGCCGACGAGGTCGGGGTCGGGTCCGGTTTGGGTACGACGCGCAACATCCCATTGGCCGGCGGGGCGACCGACGATGTCGTGTGCCCGGCGTTCGAGAACGCCCTGGCCGAGATGTGTGAACACCTGCGACCGGCGGCGATCATTGTCGCGGCTGGTTTCGACGCCCATTCGCAGGACCCTCTGGGAGGCATGGGGGTCGGGGAGGCGGGTTATCGACGCCTTTCCGCCGCTGTGGTGAAGGCCGCGGAGACCTGGAGCGAGGGCAGGATACTGTCGATTCTGGAAGGCGGATTCGATCTCGAAGCTCTCGCCAAAACTGCGCGAATTCACGCCGAGGAATTGGCGAATTCCTCGACTTAATTTCAACTCTCGGAGTGAACTTGAAAGGTGATACGGATCACTTTCAGAAACAACTGTTGTCAATGAATGTGTGATTTTTCTGAGAAAAAAGAGTCAACTTTTTCAGCTTCTGTTTGACCGTAGATATGCTGTGGTATATGATAATTACGATCGTATTTGGCGCGCTGGAACTGCGGTTCAGAGGAGGACACGCATGCGTTACAAGGGATGTGCTGGAGCGCTGGTTCTTCTGACTCTCCTGCTGCCGATAACCGCGCAGGCCGAGACCATTTTCTGGCTCGATACGCCGGGCGATGGTGCAACAGTTTTTGGCCTCGTGGCGGTCACCGGTTTTGTGGTCGATGATGGTCAGCAGTGCGGGCCGCAGTGGACGTGGAACAACTGTCAGTGGGCCGACGCATTGGTCAGTAAAATCGACCTCTACGTCGATGACGAGTTCATCGCAACCGCCGACCTCGATCAACCGCGGTATGACATCTTGCAGGCCTATCCGTGGTACGCCGGGACCCCCTACGCGCGGCCGGGTTTTGCCACCTCGTTCGATTCGCGGGATTTCTCGGATGGGCAGCACACCCTTTTCATCCGCGTCACCTTCAGCGATGCGACCGTTGAGGATTACGGGCTGCGTTCGTTCGCGGTCGACAACGACATCAACCAGGCGCCCTTCGGAAACCTCGAGCTGCCGGGGACCAATCAACCGATGAACGGCGTTTTCCCGGTCACCGGGTGGGTGATCGACGACGAGACGGTCGAGTACGTCGAGGTCCTGGTCGACGGTCAGGCGGTGGGCAACGCGGTGCTCGGCGTTCACCGGCCCGATATCGCGCACCTCTTCCCGACCGATCCCGATGCGGAGTACGCCGGCTTTATCCGCATGCTCAACACGACAGTCCTCAACAACGGCATTCACATCCTCGCGGTGCGGGCGGTGGACAACGAAGGTTCCTCGCGAATCATCGGCCGTCGATTCGTCCAGACCTTCAACACCGGCTCCAACCTGCCGCCCTTCGGCGGCATCGACTGGCCGATCGCCAACCACACGATGATTGCGGACGGGTGCCGCGCGATCGACGGTTCGACTCCGCCGTGGTCGGGCGATGTGTATGCGGACCCGGACGCCGTGGAGATGATCTTCGGGTGGGCCCTTGATGTCGGCTCCCGTACCGACTTCGGCGGCGTGGCCTACGTGGAACTGCTGCTCGACGGGGCTCCGGTGCCGCTCGGCGCCAGCGAGAGCCCGCAGAACACCTCGTTGCCGAGTTTCTATTGGGAGACGAGCCCGAACTGGGGCACGGACTACAACTACTACGGGCATACCCGGATGGACATCCACCGCCTGTACGTTGATGTGCCCAACTCCAAGCACAGTGGTTTCGCCTTCTTGATGGATATCAACTACCTGATTCTGGCCCGCGGCTACTCCGAGGGTCTGCACTACCTCAAGGTGCGCGCGGGCGATCTCGAGAACAACGTCGCCGACATCGCCCAGATCCCGGTGATTTTCGACTGCAACGACGACCCGGACGACCCGGCGATCGGGGACATCGTCACCCCGGAACACATGGAACTGGTGGCCGGTGTTGTGGAAGTGACCGGTTTTGCGGACGACACCAGAACTCTCAGACAGGTCGAGATCTGGGTCGACGGCAATTTCATCGGTCTTGCAGACTTCGGTCTGTCGTCGCCGGACTTCGAGGAGGCGTACCCGTGGTTGCCGACCAGCGTCACGCGCAACTCGGGGTACGAGTACTCCCTCGACACGGTGGCTGAAAACCTTGCTGACGGCGAGCACAGCCTTGTGGTGTGGACCGAGGATGTGAAGGACGGCCGGACCATCATCGGCGAGCGCCGCTTCGTCCTCGACAACCAGAATCCCTGACGGGCAGCCCGAACCCGTGGAACCGCGACACCCCGCCTCGGCGGGGTGTGGTGTTTTCAGAGCCCAATTGTGGCCTGCGCGAGCTACAATGTGTGCCACCGGAGGTCAGTTTGAAGGCTCTGTATTTTGATCAACACGGTGGGATCGAGAATCTGAAGTACGGCGATCGCCCCGAGCCCGAACCGGGGCCGGGCGAGGTCCGCGTCAGGCTCAAGACCGCAGCTCTCAACCACCTCGACCTGTTTGTCCTCGGCGGCATGCCGGGCATCCCGATCGGCCTGCCCCACATCGGCGGCGCCGACGGCGCCGGCGTGGTCGATGCGCTGGGCCCGGGTGTAGCGGGTTTCGAGATCGGCTCGGAAGTCGTGTTCGACCCCGGGCTGTCGTGCGGAGAATGTGACTATTGTCGCGCCGGCGAGCAGAGCCTGTGCGTGAAGTTCGGCGTTCTCGGCGAGCACAACGACGGGACCTTCGCTGAAAAGGTGGTGGTCGCTGCGGGTTCGCTGGCGCCGCGGCCGGACCATCTGTCGTGGGAGGAGTCGGCCGCCTTCGGCCTCACCTCTCTCACGGCGTGGCGCATGCTGATGACGCGCGGTGGGCTGCGGTCCGGCGAGACCGTCCTGATCCACGGGATCGGCGGCGGGGTCTCGCTGGCCTGTCTCCAACTCGCGAAACTGGCGGGATGCCGGGTGATCGCGACCTCGCGGTCGCCGGAGAAGTTGGCCCGCGCCCGCGATCTCGGCGCCGACGAAGTGGTGGCGGCGGACGACCAGGTCGCGCGCACGGTGAAGGGCCTGACCGGCAAGCGGGGAGCCGACGTGGTTGTGGACTCGGTGGGCGAGGCAACCTGGATGCAGTCGCTGAAAGCGGCCGCCAAGGGCGGCCGCATCGTCACCTGCGGCGCCACTTCGGGCCCCAACCCGAAGGAAGAAATTCGGCTGATCTTCTGGAATCAGCTCAGTATCATCGGCTCCACCATGGGCTCGAGAGACGATTGGCGTCGTTTGATGGCGGCGGTGACGGGTTATCGACTGCGGCCGGTGGTCGACGCCGTCGTGCCGATGGACGAGGGCCGGACAGCCTATCAGCGGCTCGAGGACGGCAAGCAGTTTGGTAAGATCGTGCTGTCCATCGATGGCTGAGCCGGCGCTCTGGCACCGCTGGCTCGCCTGGGGCCCTCGAGACGACGCGGCGCGCGAGCGGCCGGACCTTACATGACCGACGCATTGGATGTCACAACAACGGAGGACCTCGAGCCGAGGATCCTGAGTCGCCCGCAGCATCGGCTGTCGCGGGGAGACGTGTCGCCGGAGGCCTTGAAGGTCCTCTACAGGCTGCACCGTGCGGGTTACCTGGCGTATCTGGTCGGCGGCAGCGTGCGCGATCTCCTGCTCGGGCGCCGCCCCAAAGACTTCGACGTCGCCACCAACGCCCGTCCCCAGGAGATCCGGGGTCTGTTCCGCAATTCCAGGGTCATCGGTCGGAGGTTTCGGCTCGCCCACGTGTTCTTCCGCGGGGTCGTCGTCGAGGTGGCGACCTTCCGCGCCAGCCCGGAGCCGCCGGAGACCCCCAACGACTGGGAGGAGGGCGAGGCCGAGGCCACCGAGGAGGAGACCTCCACCGAATCGCTGCCGCCGCGCCGCGAGGAGGTGGTCTACGGGACGCCCGCGGAAGACGCCCGACGCCGCGATTTCACGATCAATGCTCTCTTTTACAATCTGGCCGATTTCAGCGTCATCGACTATGTCGGCGGTATCGAGGATTTGAAACGGGGCGTGATCCGGACCATCGGCGACCCCGATCAGCGGTTTATCGAGGATCCGGTGCGCATGATGCGGGCGCTCGAGTACGCCGTGCGGCTCGGTTTCGAGATCGACCCGCCGACCGTCGAGGCCATCAAGCGTCAGCAGGCCTTGATCACTGACGCGTCGTCGCCGAGATTGACCTACGAGCTTCTCGAGTGCCTGCGTTCCGAACAAGCGGCGGGCATCCACGCTGCATGGCGCCGCGCAGGCCTCTTTCCGCGGGCCTTTCCCGACCTCCCCCTCGACACCGACGAGAGCGTCCGGGTCCTCAACATGGTGGACGAGCGGATCGCCGCCGGCAGGAAGTTTGCCGACGCCAGTCTTGTCGGAGCGTTCTTTCTGCCCCGCTTTCTCGGGCTCGCGGAGGAAGAGACCGACGCCAACGGCCGTGTCAACAACGCGCAGCTCCTGGCCCGCCTGCGGGAGATTCTCGATCCGGCAGCTGCCAGCATGCACCTTTCGAATCTCACCATCCACCAACTTCACCAGGGTTTGTTCACCCTGACCAAAATGAAGAAGCCGCCGGAACGCGCCCGCCAGGTGCTCAAGCTCGCACGGCAGGACTACTTTCAAGTTGCCTGGGACCTCCACGGCTTTGCGGAGGCGCTGGGGTTCATCAAGCCGGAGGCCCATATGGGCTGGGCCCGGGCGTTGACGCGGGTCAAGGGCAACCAGCCTGCGGTCCCCGTCGAGGAAGAGAAACCCATGCGCCGGCGGCCGCGTCCGCGCCGCCGCCGCCGCGGCAAGAGCTGACCATGGGTCGCTTGCCACCGCAGGCCGACCGCCGCGCTGCCGAACTCAGGCGTCTGATTCGAGAGCATGACCACCGTTATTACGTGCTCGCCGAGCCTTCGATCTCAGACTTCGAGTACGACCGGCTCTTTGGCGAGCTCAGAACGCTCGAGGAACAGTACCCGGAACTCCAGAGCCCGACCTCGCCCACGCGGCGGGTCGGCGGCGAGCCGTTGGACGGGCTCGAGCAGGTGGCGCACTCGGTGCCGATGTTGTCTCTCGACAACAGCTACTCGCGCGACGAGTTGCACGCCTGGCACGACCGGGTCTGCCGCGATCTCGGCCGCGAGCCGTCGGGGCTGACCGCCGAGCTCAAGATCGACGGAGTGTCGATCTCGCTCGTCTATTCCGGCGGGCGGCTCGTCCGGGCGGTGACCCGGGGCGACGGCACGGTCGGCGACGACGTGACCGCCAACGCACGGACCATCCGCGGTCTCCCGCTCGAGGTTGACGGTCTGCCGCCGTCGATCGAAATCCGGGGCGAAGTCTACATGCCGCGCAGCGTGTTGGCTCGGCTCAACGACCAGCGGCGATCAGCCGGAGAACGCGAGCTCGCCAACCCGCGCAACGCTGCGGCGGGCTCGATCAGGTTGCTCGACTCCAGGGCGGCTTCCAGGCGCCGGCTGGCCCTGTGGTGCTACCAGGTGGCGCAAACCGGCGCCGGCGAGCAAAGCCACGGCGCGGCCCTGCGCTGGCTGGACGATCTCGGTTTTCCGGTCAGTCCGGGTTTCGAAAAGTGCGCCGGCCTCGGCGATGTCGAGGCCTTCATCGATCGCTGGCAGGAGGGCCGCCACGGACTCGACTACGACACCGACGGGATCGTCGTCAAGGTGGACTCGTTCTCCGAACAGCGACAGCTCGGTCACACCGCGAGGGCGGTGCGCTGGGCCATTGCCTACAAGTTCCCGCCGGAGGGACAGACCTCGGTGCTCGAGGACGTCATCATCCAGGTCGGCAGGACCGGGGTTCTGACCCCGGTGGCGCTGCTCGAGCCGGTCCGCGTCGCCGGGTCGACGGTGTCGAGAGCGACGCTTCACAATTTCGACGAGGTGGCGCGCCTCGACGTCCGGGTCGGCGACACGGTGTGGGTGGCCAAGGGCGGCGAGGTGATCCCGAAGATCATCGGAGTCGTGACCTCGAAGCGTCCGGCGGAAGCCGAGCAGATCACGCCGCCGGCGGCGTGCCCGGTGTGCGGCACCGCGGTCGTGAGGGAGGTGGAGGAGGTCGCCCTGAGGTGCCCCAACCCGGTGTGCCCGGCGGTGACGGCGTCACGGTTGCGGCACTTCGTGTCGCGCGGCGCGATGGAGATCGAGGGTCTGGGCAGCCGGACCCTCGACCAACTGGTCGAGGCGGGCCTCGTCACGGACGAGGCTTCGTTGTGGGATTTGGAGGCCGAGGCTCTCGCCGATCTTCCCGGGTGGGGCGAGTTGTCGGCGGCACGGGTCCTGCGGGAGCTCGACGAGGCGCGTCAGAGACCCTTGCACCGGCTGCTCTTCGCGCTCGGTCTGCCGCACGTCGGTGAGCGGGCGTCCAAGCTCCTCGCAGCTCGATTCGGCAACCTCGAAAAACTCGCCGCCGCCGAGACCGACGACATGGTCGAGCTCGAAGGCATCGGGCCGGTCATCGCCGATTCGGTGCGGAGCTGGATGGCGGCCGCCGAGAACCGCGAGCTGATCGCTCGACTGGTGGCCCGCGCTGTCAACCCGCAAGAAGAGGAACGCCCGCAGACCGAAGAGCCTCTGGCAGGTCAGGTGTTCGTCCTCACCGGGTCCCTGAGCAGCCCGCGGCGCGAGATCAAAGAACGGCTCGAGGGGCTCGGGGCAACGGTCGCGGGGTCGGTTTCAAAAAAAACCACCTATCTCGTGGCCGGCGAGAACGCAGGCAGCAAGCTCGACAAGGCAAGAGAAATCGGAATCGAGATCCTCGATGAAACCGGGTTGGAGCGGATGCTCGACTCGATTGGGAGATGACATGTCGGCAGTGATTTTTCTGGTGGATGACGACGACGGGTCGCGCGACGCGATGACCCGCACCCTGGAACGGGTGGGATACACCCTGCGTTCCTTTCCATCCGCCGAAGAGGCCCTCGAGCGGCTTGCCGAGGGCGATACGGTGGACGCCATCGTCTCCGATGTTCGGATGCCGGGAATGGACGGGTACGAGTTCCTGCGTGCGGTTCGCGCCGATCACCCCCTCCTCCCCTTTCTCCTGGTCACGGCCTACGCCGATGTCGATGCCGCGGTGTCGGCGCTGCAGGAGGGAGCCGACGACTATCTGACCAAACCGGTCAAGATGCAGGAGCTTCGGCAGCGGGTTCAGCTGCAGCTCGAGCGGCGGGTCCTGTCCGACGAAAACCGGCGCCTGCGGCAACGCCTCGACAAGAGCTTCGGTTTCGAGGGCATCGTCGGCCACTCGACGGCGATGGAACAGCTGCTTGAGCGGGCGCGGGTCGTGGCGCCGACGCGTTCGACCGTGCTGATCGTCGGTGAGTCGGGCACCGGCAAGGAACTGGTGGCCAACGCGCTCCATCAGAATTCTCCGCGGGCGGCAGGCCCGTTTGTTGCGATCAACTGTGGAGCGATCCCCGGGGAGATCCTGGAATCGGAGCTCTTCGGCCACGAAAAGGGAGCGTTCACCGGCGCCCACCAGCGCCGCATCGGCCTCATCGAGCGTGCCTCGGGCGGCACCCTCTTTCTCGACGAAATCTCCGAGCTCTCGCCGGATCTTCAGGTCAAGCTGCTGCGGGTGCTCGAGGAGCGCCACGTCATGCGGGTCGGTGGCGCATCCCAGATTCCGGTCGATTTCCGGTTGGTCGCGGCCACCAACCGTGACCTCGAAAACTGGGTCGAGCAGGGGAGATTCCGCCAGGACCTGTTTTTCAGGCTCAAGGTCGTGACCCTGGAGATCCCGCCGTTGCGGGAGCGGAGGGAGGACATCCCGCTCTTTGTCCAACACTTTCTGGAGCTCTTCAATCGCGAGTTCGACCGCAAGGTCCGTGGAGTCCACCCGGCGGTACTGACGGCCATCAAGCGGAACTCCTGGCCCGGCAACGTGCGGGAACTCCGCAACGTCATCGAATCGATGGTGTTGTTCTCGCGCGGCGAGGAGATCGGGCTCGAGGACCTCCCGGCCGAGTACCGGGCTCCGGCGCAGAGTACCGGTGTCGAGGCACAGGCGACGGTGTGGGAGCCTCGTCCGATGGCCGACGTTGAACGCGAGCTCATCCTGCGGACGGTGAACTACACCGGCGGCCACCGTGCACGGGCGGCGGAAATGCTCGGCATCGGCCTCCGCACCCTGCAGCGCAAACTCAAGGAGTACGGCGAGATCTCGCCCCGTGACCCCGACGAGGGGTGAGCAGGGGAGCGGGGGAGCAGGGGAGCAGAGGAGCAGGGGAGCAGAGGAGCGGGGGAGCGGGGGAGCGGGGGAGCGGGGGAGCGGGGGAGCGGGGGAGCGGGGGAGCGGGGGAGCGGGGGAGACCCCGCCCTTATCACGTTTGGGCCGTTTCGGCGGGACTCATGGTCATCCCGGACGAACGGCGATCCCTGCCTGTCATCCCGACCGGAGGCCCGGAGGGCCGGAGCGGAGGGACCTGTTCCCCACACACGATCTGCTCGGGTCAGGCGTTGGACGAGACCCCAGGCAACGTCAGTTCAAGAGACACCCATGGAGATCCCTCCGCTCGGTCGCTTCGCTCTCTCGGTCGGGATGACAGAAATAGAAGGTGCTTCGCTCTCTCGGTCGGGATGACAGAAATAGAAGGTGCTTCGCTCTCTCGGTCGGGATGACGTCAAAAAGAGGCGCGGATTCTCCGGGTAGCTGGGAGAGATCCGAAATCCAGCCTCCGGAGCGGCTGGCCGGCGTTGCGAAACCCAAATTCCGAATTCCGAATTCCGAATTCCGAAATTGCGATGGCCCCCTTTCCCCCTTTCTCCCTTTCTCCCTTTCCCCCTTTCCCCCTCCTCCCCCGGCCCCGGGTGGTAGAATCGACAGTACGGGAAAGGAGCCGACGCATGGAGATCCCCGGCAAAGTTTCGGTCTATTGCCCCCTCATCGACGCCAAGGGGACCGCGGCGACGTTGGTTTCCATATCGCCCAACGACTACTATCAGGTCGAGGTGCAGATCAAGGGTCGGGTGCACGTCATGTTCCTGCCGATCGCCCAGACCGCGCTGTACTTCTCGGACCCCGAACCGGTTCCCGATGTGGAGTTCGAAATCGAACGATGACCGGTTGATCTCGCCGGGTATCTCCCACGGAGTTCACAGGGTCGCGCGCCGCCGCAATTCGGGAGAATCGTGGCCGCCGCGCGAATAAAACCCGAATCCCACGCTGTTATAGAGGCGTGGCATTCGACATCAACGACGAATTGAGCAGTGGCTGGCTGCAGGTGCTCGATCAACTCGACGAGGCGGTGATCGTTCTCGATCACGAGCGGATCCTCCGTCACGTCAACCACGCGGCGAGGCGGCTGCTCGGATATGAGGAGGGTCAGACGATCGGCGGGCGCTGCCGGCTGACGACCCGCGGGATCGACTGCGAAAACGCCTGTCCTCTGACGTTCGCCCTCGAGACCGGTCTGAAATCGGTCGAGGACTTTTCGACCGTCTACCACGCCGTCGATGGGCGGGCCCTGCACCTCGACGTCACCGTCATCCCGCTGGAGGCCCCCGGGGGCGAGTTTCGCGGAGCGGTCGAGATCCTGCGCCCGAACCAACCGCGGCCGGGCTTTTTCTGCTGTGGTCTCTCCGACGCGGCCGCCGGTCTGCAGCGGCAGGCTGCGGAATCGGCCGGTCTGGAGGGAGACCTCGTCCTGGTCGGTGAGGGGCCGTCGTGCCGCGACGTGGCTCGCACGATCCATCGATTCTCGGGTCTGCCCGACGGTCTGTTCAGCGAGTGGGACGGGACCTGGCCGGACGCGACGTGGCCCCCGGGAACGGTGTACGCATACGGCCACGGGGTCTTTTCGGAGATTGACTCCGCTCGCCCCGAGGGTTGGCGGATCATCGTCGGGATGCCGACCAGGGAACGCGATCTGGACGGCCTCGAGGTCTGGGAGCTCCCGCAGCTCGCCGATCTGTCGGCTGATGTGCCACGGATGATCGGCGCCTGGGTCGACGAACTCGCGCCCGGGAAGAGCGTTTCGGCGGCGGCCCTCGATCAGCTGGTGTCGATCGCCTTCGAAAGCGGGCTCGAAGAGGTGGAGCGGACTCTTCAAACCGCCCTCGCTGCCGCGTCCGAAAGGATCGATGTCCACCACCTGCCGAAAGACGGTCAGCGAACGGTCCTGGTTGACGAGCTTCTGAGGATGGAAAACCCCCTGGCCGCACTCGAAGAGCGGGTGCTGCGTGAGGTCGTGGAGAGGTGCGGGTGGCGGATGCAGGATGCCGCCGAGCGCCTCGGCATTTCCCGGGTCACCCTGTGGCGCAAGATGAAAGACCTCGGCATCGACCGCCCGTAAGGCGGTCGATGCCGATTCAGGGCGCAGGATTCAGGATTCAGGGTCAATCACACTCAGCCTTTGACATTTCCTGAGCGCGACTTACGATTTCGTCTGCATCCTGCATCCCGGCAGGCGGGCGCCTACTCCTCGGGATCGGAGGTGAAGCGGTAGCCGACCCCGCGGACGGTGTGGAAGTGGAGAGGCTGGCGGGGGTCTGCCTCGAAGTGTTTCCGCAGACGGTGGATGAAGGTGTCGAGGGTTCGCGTCGAGGTGTCGAAGGAATAGCCCCAGACCCTCTCCAGGAGTTCGCCGCGGGTGAGGACCCGACCCTCGTTTTCGGCAAAGAACCGCACCAACATCACCTCGCGCTCGGTCAGCGGAACGGTTCCATCGAGGGTCGTGGCGCGCATGGTGTTCATGTCGACTTCGTGCTCCCCGACCTTGACGGTCGGACCCGTAGGCGCCGGGGTCTGCGCCCACTCGGAGCGGCGGAGAATTCCGCGCACCCGCAGCACGAGCTCTTCGACAAGGAACGGTTTGGTCAGGTAGTCGTCGGCGCCGACCTGGAGACCGAGAATGCGATCCGCGTCACTGCCGCGGGCGGTGAGAAAAAGGATCGGGATCCGGTTGCCGTCCGCGCGGAGTTGCCGGCAGACGTCGAAGCCATCGAGACCGGGGAGCATGATGTCGAGGATCACCAGGTCAAAGACCGAGGACGGGCGTGCGAGGACCTCGAGTGCGGCCTCGCCGGTGCCCACGCACTCGAGACCGAACCCCTCCATTTCGAGGTTGCGGCAGAGGCCGTCGGCGAGCGGGGCGTCGTCCTCGACCACGAGCAGTCTCGTCGCCACGGCTCCGGATTGGGGGTCGGTCATGCATCTATTCTATAACGTGCAACGTTAAAACGTTGAAACGTCAGGCTCATCCGGGATTCCATGAGGTCGAGATTTGAACTCATGAGTTCACAGCGTCGGCGGCAGCGGCAGTCTTCAGGGTCCGGGACAGGGACAGGTTGCAGCAGCAGCGACCGCGACAGCACCAGCAACAGTAGCCCGCGGCGGCGCTCGGGTGCAGCGACCGTGGCATGACCTGGCGGCTCATCAACCCGAAGACCTGAATGATCACGATGCCGCACCCGGCCCGTCCGGCCGCTGTCGCCGGAGACCGCAGCTGGCGCTGTCCCTGCCCTCCGTCGCTGTCCCGGTCGCTGTACTCCTGATGAAAGACGCCGTCAGTTTCCATCTCATCGACTTCCGGATGAGCCCAACGTTTGAACTTTCGAACGTTGCAACGTTTCAACGTCTGCCCTCACGGGCTGGCCGTGTTGAGGCCGACAAAGGTGCCGTCGTTGCGGCGGCACAGGATGCGCATCAGGGTGGCGAACCGGATCCCGGTGTGATCGCTGGCGCCGGCAACCGAGAATACGGTGGGAAAACCGATGGCGTGGATTCTCACCCGGCGCCGGCCGTCGGGTCCGGCGGTGTTGAGCTGATCCACCGCGTGAACGACCTCGTCGATCGACGACCCGGTGAACTCGTCGCCGAAGACGTAGATCGAGACCCGGTGGTCGGGTGTGGCAAAGGTCCGGATGGCCCGCGTGATGCCCTCCACCGGGCTCGAGTTGGAGAAGACGTTCCACGATCGCAGCCGCTCGATCACCGCCTTGCGGCGCCCCGGCGTGTCGGGGATCCACTTGCCGGCATACTGCGAGTACATGTACTGCCCCATGTCGTTCATCACCTGCATCCCCTGGACCTTGGGATAGGTGTCCAGGACCTGGGTCATCTTCTCGACCACCGCCGGCCAGGCGTAGTGGAACATCGAACCCGAGGTGTCGATGACGAAGATGATGTACTCGCTGTCGATCGGAATGCCGCCGACGGCGGTGTCTTCCACGCGCCGCTGCCGGCTCCGGTCGAGCAGGCGTTTCATCTCCTCGGTGAGTTCCTGCTGCGCCGCCAGCAACCGCCCCTCGAGGATGTCCTGGACTTCCGACAGCTGCTGGCTGCCGGCGAACTCGCCGCGGATGGTCTCGAGATCTCCGCGCAGACGCGCAATGTGCGACTGGTCCTCGGAGAGCTGTTCGCGGCGCGTCTTGAGGCGGCGCTCGAAAACCAGGGTCTCACCTCGGATCTCGAACAACTCGGCCTCGAGGGCGGCGATGCGGCCGTCGAGGTCGAGCCGGGCCTCTTCGATGGCCCGCGGTTCTCCGATCTTGGTCAGCACCAGCAGCAGCACGATGGCGCCGAATCCGCAGCAGATCACGTCGAGAAACGACAGCGAAAAGACGTCGAAGCCCCCTCGTCGCTTTTTCATGGCCAATCCTTCGACAGGCTCATGAACGACCCCCGGGTGGCGATCGCGAGCTTCCAGAACTCGCTCGCGGCCATCGGGTCTCCCTCCATGGGATAGAGGATGACGTTGACCGGGACCCCCGATGGGAGCTGGTCGACGGCGCGGCGAAACAGCCGCTCTCTCTGTCTGGCGCTGACGGTACGGGATGCGGTCGGGTCGGGGCCGACGGTCGGCAGCCCGTCGGTCAGGAGGATCACATTGTCGGGGCGGGGTTGCAGAGCGGCGGCGGCGGCGAACGCGTTCGCGAGGCTGGTGCCCTCGCCGGGCACCACGGCGCGCAGCGCGCCGACGGCGGCCTCCAGGGCGGTGCGGTCGGAGCCGTCGAGCCACACCGCGCCCCTCTCCTGCACGACCGGCCCTGCCCTGGTGTTGAAGGTGTAGATCTGGAACCGGCTGTCGCGGGGGATCTGGGTCGAGAGCCAGTCGACCGTGGCCAGGGCCTGCTGCCACTTGGCGGCGCGGACCTTGTCGCCGTCCGGAAGGTTCCGCCGCCGGACGACGTCGACGATGGTCGTGCCCAGCATGCTCGCCGAGACGTCGACCAGAAAGAGGATCCTCCGTCCGCCGACCTTGAGGCCCGTGAGGTACTGGCGGTCGCCGTCCCCCACGTGGAGGCGCTCGCTGGCGCCCGGCGTTTCGTCGGATGGCAGGGAGGCCGACAGACGGCCGGCGTCTTCCGCAAGCGTTCTGAGGTCGGTCTGGAGCTTTTCGATGTGTTCGCGGCGGGCCAGGGTGGTGTTTTCATATGTCGCCAGCTCGACCTGGATGTTGGCGAGCATCTCGATCATCCGGCGCGCCAGGCCCTGGGTCACGGCGCGCTCCCGGTCGGTTTCGGTGACGCTGTTCCGGACCTCCACCAACCGCCTCTGGCCGTCGAGGACCTCGGTCTCGAGGCGGTCGACCTCGGCCTGGAGGTCGCTCGTGACCCTCGTCGAGTGGTCGCGAACGGCGGCGTTGATGATCATGAACAGCAGAATCACCGCACCGAGACCGCAGGTCATGGCGTCGAGAAAGGACAGGCCGATCGGGGTGACAGCCCGGGCCCTCATCTCATGGGACCATCGTGACCGGCACGGTCACCGGTCCGGGCGGTCCGGCGTCGTAGCCGGGGAGTCGCGTCACGAAGGGCAGGGCGTCCGCCTCGGTCACGATTCTCTCCGCGTGGGCAAGGGCGGTGCTGCCGGCCGAGGCGGGGTGGAGGACTCTGATATCGGCTTCCGCAGTCCCCCGGAAGTGTTCGAGCAGACCGGGTACCGACGCCATGTGGTCGCCGAGGAGGAGGGTCGTGCCTTCGAGATCCGCGCACTTCCTCAACCATGCCGAGATCGTGGTGGTTGCTCGATGCGAGGCTTCCACGACATCGTCGCGGTTGAGGTCGATGGCATGCTGTCTTCCGCCAGACGGGATGGTGATCCGGGTGGTCTCGCTGTCGCTCAGCTCCTCGATATGGCGTGGAAGGTCGAGGTACAACAGCTGCTCCGTGACCGCGAGGTGCAGCGGGTCGAAGCGGGTCTGGCGGACGAACAGGCTCGCAACGGTGCGGGCCCAGAGATCATGAAGCCCCGAAAGACCGACTCCGTCGTTCTCCCAGACCCGGCCCCGCACCACCTCGGACCCGTGCTCGATTTCAGTCAGGACCGCACGATGCAGGTGGAGATCGAGGTGGAGGCAGCGACGGCGGCTGGCGCGGTCTGCGGCGGCGGCAACCGCGAGATCCACCATGCCGCGCACCGGGATCTCGGCGGCGGCGGCCACTCCGAGCAGAAGGCCCAACTGCTCGGCCGAGTAGACGCCGGGCACGACGAGGATGACCTCGTCCGGTTGGCGGCCGATCCGGCGCCAGACATCCGACAGGTGGGCGTGGGCGAGGTCGGCCGTTCGCAGGTGTCCGGGAAACGGACGTGCAAGAGGGTGGGTGTCCAGGAGTTGCCAGAACCGGCTGTGGACCCGGCGGGGTTTGAGCCTGGCGTTGCGCAGGGCGTCGTCGCCCACAAGCAGGCCGTCGCCGTCAAGCAGCGCGAGGCCGGGGCTCGGTGTCGACACGTTGCCCCTCGAGCCGACCACCGTGAGTCCCGAATCCGCGACGACCAGGGCGGCCCGTTCCATGCTCTCAGGTGGTCCGTCGTTGCAAATCGGAAGCCGCCGCTCCGCCCTGCAGGTGGCTGATGAGGTGGCTGTCGACATAGCTTTCGGTGTCGAGCACCAGGCGCTCCTGGCGCAGCTGCAGCTGGTGGAGGAGAAACATCAGGACGATCGAGATCAGGAGGGCGATGAAGGTCGAGTTGAAGGCGACGCCGAGGTTGCGGGTGACGCCGGTGATATCGCCCTCGACGGCACGGTGGGCGAGACCGAGGGCGGCGCCGATGCCGCGAACGGTGCCGATGAAGCCGATGGACGGGATCGCCCAGGCGATGTAGCGAACCATGGCGAGCTCCGAATCGAGGCGTTCCGATTCGGTCTCGGCCGCGGTGTGGGCGGTGGCGGAGGCGTCCTGGATGTTGCCCGTGGCCCCGAACCTGTGGAGGGCGGCGAGCAGGGTCCGTGGCAGGAGCAGACGCCGCTCGCCGTCGGGGAGAGCTTCGATCTGACGGGCGTACTCCCTGGAGTCCTCGGGGAGGATCCTCATCCCGTCGGCCACCGGCACCAGTTCGGTCTCCAGGAGCCGGCTCTCTCTTGCCGTGGTCAGACCCTTGGAGGCCATGATGGCCATCGCCCACAGCATCAGGACGAAACACGCCTCCTGCTCGAAGTCCTTGACGATCACCCACACCGAGCGCTGCTCGATGTATTCGGGGTCGGCCGCCTGATACGCAGCCTGCTCGGCGAGAAATGCGTCGGCCCTGGGGCGGACGATGGTGACGTAGACCGCGTGGACGACGATGAGGGCGACGATGAGCGACACCAGCTGGAAGACGAAGTCGACGGAATCGTTGCGCCGCATCGCGGCCTCAGATGTCCGTCGGGAAGGCGACGGCGGCATCGGCCGGCAGCTCTTCCGATGGTCTGAAGTCGGGCAGCGGCGTCACCGCGCCCGGGGCCGTCTGCGCGGGCGGCGGCGAGGGCCCGGCCGTCAGGATCCCCGAGGAGAAGATCAGGGCGGCGGCCAGCGCCGCAAGGGCGGTCATGACGGCTGGTCGAACATGGCGTCTCATGTCGTGCTCCATTTCATTCGGCGCTGCGGGCGATCCGAAAGCCGAGGTCCGGACGTGGGAGGTCGCCGCTGTCACGGTACGTCAGCCGCAGTTCGGTCACGGCGGTGTCCATCCAGCTCGCTCCCCTGACGACGTGCTGCGCCCCCGATGGCGGCCCCGCGGGATCCTTCTCGACGACCCCGGGCGGGCTCGGCGTGAATGTGTAGAAATCCTGCACCCACTCTGCCACGTTGCCACCGAGGTTGTACAGGCCGAGAGGGTTGGCGGTGAAGCTTCCGACCGGTGCGGTGGCCGGGTAGCCGTCCTGGTAGCCGGGAACGGCGGCGTGGAGGGCGCCCTCCGCCGAGGCATCGCCGTAGTTGCCGGCCCCCGGCGGTACCGGCAGTGAATCGCCCCAGGCGTACTTCCTCGGCGAGGCCGAGCCCGCGTAGCGCGCCGCCCACGCCCACTCCGCCTCGGTCGGCAGCCGGTAGCCGATCGGCAGCGGAGTCCGCGGCACCAGGGTGCCGGCCCGTTCGACGTAGACCGGCGGCAGACCTGCCTTCTCGCTCAGCCAGTTGCAGTACCGGGCCGCGTTCTCCCAGGAAACGTTGACCACGGGGTGGTGATCGATTTCGAGGTTGTGGCCGCCGAAGGCGCCCGACAGGTGGCCGTTCGCGAACTCGCGATAGTCGGAGTTGGACACCTCACGGACCGCGAGGTAGAAGGGCCTCGTGATCTCGACCTCGCGCAGGACCTCGTTGGCGCGGCGTCCGGGCTCGCGGCGGGATGCGCCCATGGTCAGACGGCCGGGCCCGATCAGCATCAGTTCCGTCCCCTGCGGGCTGGAGATGGTCTGGGACAGCCCTGCAACTCCGGCGGGTTTGAGCGTTGCCCGCACCGCCTGGGTGAGGCCGGGCTCGGGAGTAATGGAGGTCCGGAAGGGAACGTAGCCGTCGAGGCGAACCTCGATTGAGTGTCGACGCGCTTCGAGCTCGAGGGTCTCGCCGGTCCGTCCCCGCGGGGCGCCGTCGATCAGGAGTTCGGCCCCCGGCGGCTCGGAGGTGAAGACGACCTCGCCGGTCAACATCTCGAGGGTCGCTCGAACCTCCCGCTTCTTTCCCGATGCCACCGCGACGTCGGTCGTGAAGGTCCGGTGGCCGGCGAGCGAAACGCGCACCCGGAGAGAAACGTCCGGTGTGACAGCGAGATCGAGGGGCGTGGTGCCGCGGTACTCGGACCCGACCATCACCGTGGCGCCGCTCGGCTGCGAGGCGATTGTCAGGCGACCGTCCACGGGCTCGAGGGTGATGACCCCGAGATCGACCGCCTCGCCGGCGGTGATCCGCAAGGAGCGGCTTGCTGCCTTGTGGCCGCTCTTGCGGATCTCCAGAGCGTGGTCCCCGGCTTCCACTTCGAGCGTGGAAGGGGTTTTCCCGACCACCGTTCGATCGAGCAGGATCTCGGCGCCGGCGGGAGAGCTGCCGAGGGTGACCGGGGCCCAGTTCGGTATCAGATTCGCTTCGAGGGTCAGAGGAGGGCCCCCCGGTTGGACGGAGATTTCTCTCGAGAAGGCAAGGTGGAGGGGCGCGCTGACCTCGATGGTGTGGTCGCCTGCGCTCAAGGCCAGGTTCTCGATCGGGGTGGCGCCGACCGCGCGGCCGTCAACCACCACCTGAGCCCGGCTGACCGGCCGCGATGTGATCGTGGCCATCCCGCCGAGCGGCTCGAAGGCGAACAGCAGCGCCGCCGGTTGGCCGGACCCGACGTCGATCACGGCGTCGATGGGCAGGTGGCCGCTCTTCTCCGCATGGAAACGGTAGGCGCCGGGCCGCAGCAGGTATCGTCCGCCCAGCTTGGGGGTGATGCCTCCGCTGAGCCGCGTCGTGTCGGCAGGGGGGTCGGTTTCCACCACCACGGCGTGGGCGGTCAGCACGTACCACGCGCAGACGGCAAGGACTGCGAACAGCGCCGCCACCACGACCGTCCTCGGTCGGATGCGCAGCGCTCTTCTCGGGGCGGTGGCCCTCCATCGGGGGCTGAAGGCAACGGGTCGAATCGGCGCCGTGTCCCCGGCCGCATGGGTCTGCCCGGCGTCCTCCGCTCCGAGGTGGCCCGTGGGTTCGTCCACCGCGGGTTCAATCGTCAGGGTGCACCCAGCGGGGGCGACCCTGTAGCCCAATCGGGTCGTGCCGATGGTGATCCGGTCTCCGTCCTGGAGCCACTTCGAGGCGGTCAGAGGGACGCCGTTGCAGCTCATGGCGACGGCGTCGGGCGGCGTCCCGGCGGGCTGGATGAAGATGTCGCCGTGGTCCTGGCCGAGGTGGGCGACCGGTCCTCCCGCGCTCTCGCCACCGAGAGGAATGTGGGGCCGATCGCCGCCGACGCCGAGCGGAAAGTCTCCGGCTTCGAAGACCAGCCGCCGACCCTCGAGAACAACCGTCAGCGTGGTCACAGCTTCTCCGTGCACACCACCGTCACCGGTTGCGAAGGACCGCCGGGGCCGACGTGAAAACGCACGCGGACGTCGCGAAATCCCTCCCGGCTGCCGACGGCGGTGTAGGTTCCGGGGCGCAGTTCCAGTTCGCGGCGCGAAAAGACGCCCAACCGATCGACCCGGTAGATCACGACCTCGGTGAGGTTGTCCGACACCACCACCACCGGGACCGGGTTTGCGGCCACTTCGAGGATCTTCTCGAGGCTGGAAAGCTGGTTTTCGAGACGGGGGCCGCGGGGATCGAGCCCCCCCGCCTCTGCGAGGAGGTCGGTCGCGTCTTCGAACACGGATGGAGACGAGAGCCGTTGCGGGTTTCGAATGTGGTAGTCGAGCTGCTCGTCGATCGAGGCCCGATGCGCGGCCCGTTCGTGTCCCTCGAGCGCACCCGCGGCTTCGGGATCGATCGACAGCACCTGCTCATAGACCTGTGCGGCCGCCGCCCAGCTTTCCGAAGCCTCGAGTTCCAGGCCTCGGCCGATCCCGCCTCTGACGAGGGCGATCCGCTCGGCGGCGGCGGTTCGCGCGAGACCGTCGGCGACTTCGGGCGCGCCGGGCTGCAGGCGAGCCGCGGTCTCGAAGGCGTCTCTGGCCGCCTGCCAGCGTCCGTCTTCGAGGGCGGTCAGACCGCTCGACATCGCCGCGGCGAATGCGCCCCGGTCGGGCGGGCCGGTCTGCGGTGCCGGGCTCCGGGCGTCCTGCTCGCGGCGAGGCGGTGGGGAGGGCATCAGCCGCGGCGATGGAATTGCAGCGGGGGGTGGGTCGGGCGCAACCGATTCCCGGTCGGTCGGTTGTACGGTTGGTGCCGTGATGCCGCCTGCGCCGCCCACCGCGGCGGGTTGAGAACCCGCCGACGGCTGGCGGGGTGCGGCCCAACGCGGCAACACCACAAAGACCCCGATGAGGGCCACGATCAGCGCGCCGAAAAGCACGGCACGACCGACCTTCGGGATCGGGGCAATGCGCCGGTCTCCGGGCCCGCGATCGCCGACGGCTCGACCGTTCATCCGGTCAGGGACCCTCGGCGGCGGCTGCAGCTGCGGCGGGCGCTGGTTCGAGGCCATGCTCAACGACGGCCGCCGGGCGGTGCTCCGGCATTCCCGGTCCGAGGGGCGCCGTTCGGCGGGACGGGTTGATTCGGGTCGAGGGGAAGCCCGGTTTCGTCGCTCCAGATTTCCCGCAGCAGGCGGCGCCACTCCTGATACTGGGTTTCGGCGGTTCCCTCCAGGCGGAGGGTCCGGCCCTGGACATCGATCACCATCGGTTCGAGCTCGGTCTCCACCGAGGCCGCCAACTCGCGGATGGCCTCGGCGTGGATCTTGGCCTCCTTCGAGGTCGAGATCCCGGCGTGGATCGCGGCCATCCCGCCGATCATGGCGGCATCGCGGACCAGGGCCGCGGTCGACGAACCGGGGTCGGCGAGGGCGGCGCCGAGAATCGCCAGCCCGCCGAGAATCTTCTGGGTCAGGGCCTTGCGTTTGAGAATCTTGTAGGCCTGCTCCTCTTCGTAGGTGTACTTGCGCCAGCTGTCGTAGGGACCTTCCATTTTTTCGTAATAGGCGGCGTAGTTCTGATCGAGGGTATCGATGAAGAGGTTCTCGCTGCCGCGGAGGCCATCCACCCTGGCCAGCATGGGATCGTCCCTGGCCGGCAGACGTTTCGCCGAGATGATGCCCTTCTTGTTGGTTGCCAGGTAGCGGTCGAACGGCTCGGGCGCGAGATCGGCGGCGAAGCGCAGCCGCGACACCTGGCGGATGTCCTTGAGTTCGCCGGCGTGGCGCTTCCGCCGAATCTCGAGCAGGTCGTTGGAGATCTCGTTGTACAGCGACTGAAACGGGTCGGTTGTCAGGGTCGGGGTGCCGGCATAGACGAGGTCGTCGGCGTCCGCACGGTAGCGCCGCTCCAACCAGACGCGCCCGGTGGCGTCGACCGCGCGAATATCGAGCGCGAGTTTGGATCCGGTGGAGAGGAGGATGGTCCCGCTGACCTCGAGATCGGTGATGCCCTGGTTGCCGGGCAGCACCCGGACCGCCCCCCAGTGACCGGTGGCCTGCATCGTGTTCTCGAGCCGGATCGCCATGTAGCGCGCCTCGGCTTCGCGGAGTTCCGGAAAGACGTCGTCCGGCAGCGGTTGCCCCTGGGCGGGCAAACCGGGGTCGAAGACCTCGATGCCGACATCCAACAGCTGATCCCGCGGGATTTCAGCGGTGGCCTGGATCGCCTGCGTCTGCGACGGTCGGCCGGTGGACTGCGATGAGCACCCGAACGCAGCTGCCACCGTTGCGGTCGCCACCAGGATCAGCTGGACCTGCGCGGTGCGCCTGTTCATGAGCCGTCCTTCGAGGATCCGCCGACCGAGGCCTTGTAGCGTCGGTACTCGTCCCACAGCTTTTCCTTCAACGCGGGGTCCTGCTCGGCGATGGCCGCCTCCCGCAGCTGACGGGCGACGATGTCGTCATCGGAGCCGTCACCGACATCGGGTGGAACAGCCTGCGACGCTTCGGCTTCCGCACTCGCGCCGCCGACCCCGCCCGGGCCTTCCCCGCCTCCGTCCTCTCCGGCACCCGATCCCGGACCGGATCCGCCTCCGCCGCCGGATGGTGCGGGCGGCGCGCCGCTCTCTCCGCTTCTCTCGGCGGCCTCGGCGGCGAGCCTCCGCAGTTCTTCGAGCATCTGCGAGTCGAACGCACCGGCGGAGGCGGCGAGTTCGGCTTCCCGCGCCGCGGCCGCTTCGTCGTCGGTGACCGCTCCTCCGCCCGGCGGCGGCCCTCCGGATGAGGTCCCTTGTCCGCCGGCTGCGCCACCATCGCCCGGTTCCGGCGACTCGGCCGCACCCTCGGATGACTCTCCGCCGCCGGCGCCACTCTCCCCGCCCGGTCCCGAAACACCGCTGCCGCCGCCGGAACCGGTCCCGGGATCCTCAACAGGGGTGGTGGCGTCGGGAGATTTTTCGGCGGTTTCGGGCGGGGCCTCGGATGCGGGCGGACGCGACGACGCGCAGCCGGTCGCAATCGCCGTGACGGCGACAACGGCCAGGACCATGATCAGCAATTGCATTCGTTGCATCTCGTTCTGCTCTCCAATGAACCGATTCTTCGTCAGCCGGAACGTATCTAGTGCCTGAGGCCATTCCGAAAACTGTAGCAAGTTTCGGTCCACAACAGGGCATTGTCAAAGGCCCGTCGGTTCGCAGGGTTGCGCGGCACACGCGGCTCCCGCGTGTCCTGAGGGGTGCACCTCCGTCACCGGCGGATGTCGCATGATAAAATCCGCAGCCGTTCTGGAGGTGGCTATGCGAATGGTGGTGCGTTGGGTTCTCGTGATGGTCGCGGTGCTGACCGCCGCACCGGTGATGGCCGGCAAGATCGGGTTTTTGGACGTCGAAAGGGCCGTATCGAGCGTCAAGCAGGGGCAGGCCCAGATCAAGGCTCTCGAGGAATGGGCGAAGCCCCGCCGCGAGCAGGTCGACCAGTTGCGGGCCCGGGCGGTTGAGCTCACCAACCAGGTGGCGGCCCAGCGCAACGTGGCGGCGCCCGATGTCATCTCCCAACTCGAGGGCGAGGTGGTCGCGGCGCGCCGCGCCTTCGAAGATGCGGGAAGGAACTTCAACCGCGACGCCGAGGCCAAGCAGAACGAGTTGCTGGGGGACGTCGCCCTGAGGCTGGGTGAGGTGGCGAGTGAGTACGGCAAGGGCAACGATTTCGACGCCATCTTCACGCTCGACGCGCAACCTCTGGTCTTCGTCGCGGATGGTGCGGACGTGACCGACGCCGTGATCCGGTTGTTCGACGAGCGCTATCCAGCGAACTGAACCGAACACCGCCGACCGCCGAAAAACGGTGCGGGATATACTCGCGCCACGGATGGGTTGGCGAAACGGCATTGTCGCAGCGGGGTGTCTCTTCATTTCCGGTGTCGGGGCGGTGGCTGCTGATTCATCGCCGCCCCTGTACGACCTCCGGATCGTCTCGCAGGAAACGCCGCCCACGTTCGAGGCCGGAGTCGCGGTCTCGGTGCCGTTGGTGGTCGCCAACGACGGGACCGGCGAGTGGTCCTCTGATGACGGTTTCTTCCTCGCGTACCACTGGTTCGACGAGGGCGGAGGAAAGACGGTCTGGGAGGGGCGCCGGACGGCCTTTCCCGGGACCGTGCGGGCGGGTGAAGAGGTCTCGATAACGGCAGCGGTCGAGGCGCCGCGAGTGTCGGGAACATTCGTTCTGGTCTGGGACGTGGTTCACGAGGGCGAGCTGTGGGTCTCGAGCGTCGACCCGACGCCGGTCGAGGGTGTCACATTCGAGGTGGTTGTCGGCCGGGCGTTTTCGGTCGTAGGCGGCGCCGGGCCGCGGGTGATGGTGGTGGGCGGAGAAGTCGTCGTGCCGCTTGAAGTGCGCAACGACGGCACTCGCACCTGGGAGGCAGGGGAGGGCTTCGCCGTCTCCTACCACTGGTTGGATCGCCGCGGATCGATGATCGACCGCGAGGGGCACCGCGCCGCCGTCGCGACCTCGGTCGGCCCGGGGGAAAGGGCGGAGTTCTCGGTGGTGGTGGTCGCGCCGCGGAGCGCGGGTCGCTACCGTCTCCAGTGGGACGTGGTCGAGGAGGGCGTCTGCTGGTTTTCGGATCTGACGGACGAACCGCCGCCGTCGGATCCGGTGCTGGTCGTGACCGATGTCTTTGCCGATCCCGCGTGGTGGGCCGTCTTCAGCCTGGTGACTGCAGCTCTGGCGGTTTCGGTTACGGGTCGCCGCGGATCAGGCTTCATGGCCTCGTCGCTGGCGCAGGCAGACGTCTTCTGGTGCGCGGGATCGCTGGTCGTCAAACAGGGAACGGTGTTGGCGGCCGCCGGCGTCCTCGCCACCGGAGGAGGGCGGGCGATGATGGCGGGCAGCGCCGCTGCCGTCGCACTGGTGCTGTCGGTGGTGCCGGGGAGGTGGCGACCGTGGTCGAGTTGGCTGGTCGCGGCGATCGGCACACTCGTGCTCTGGAGCGACTCCTTGTACCTCCGGTTCTTTGGCGATCTGCCGGCGCCGGGCGCCGTTGCCGGTGTCTTTCAGCTGGGTCGGGTCGAGGCGAGCGTGCGCAGTCTGATGGAGGTGCGCGACCTCTGGCTGTGGGCCGATCTCCTTCCCGGCGTGGTGCTGGTGATGGCGTCCTACCACCTCGGTCGCAGGGTGGGCCCGCGCCCGCGCCGGGTCGCGGCCGTCGTTCTGGCCGTCATCGTGTTGGTGGGCGTGGTCTCGGCCGCCCGTCTCGCTCATCGGCAGCCGCAGATCCTGCAACAGATCTTTCAGAGAGTGCAGGTGGCGCGCGACGTCGGCGTCCTCAACCTGCACGCGATCGATCTCGTGGGACGGGCGGCGCGGGTGGTGGCGGCCGAGGAGCTGGACCCGGAAACCTACGACGCCGTCTCGCGCTGGTTCCGGGACCGTGCGCCTCTGCGTGCCGGTACCGGTCCGTATTTCGGTGTCGGCGCCGGCTTGAACCTGATCATGATCCAGGTCGAGAGCTTGCAGGGCTTCGTCATCGGCCTCGAGGTCGAGGGTGTCGAGGTGACACCCTCCCTCAACCGTTGGGCGGAGGAGTCCCTGTGGTTTTCAAACGTCACCGACCAGACCGCGCAGGGGCGCTCGTCGGACAGCGAGCTCGCGACTCAGGTCTCGCTGCTGCCGGCACCGGCGGGGGCCGCCGCCTTTCTCTTCGCCGGCGATGACTTCACCGGGCTCGCGGAAATTCTCAACCGGCACGGCTACACCACGCTGTCCGCGGTTCCCTACGACGGTTCGTTCTGGAACCGGCGACTCACCCACCCGGCCTACGGCTACACCGAGAGCCTGTTCGTCGAGGACTTCGCGGCGGGCGAGTCGGTGGGGTGGGGGCTCAGCGACCGCGACTTCCTCGACCAGGTGGGGAGCCGGTTGGCCGAGATCGAGAGGCCGTTTGCCGCCTACCTCCTGACCCTCTCCCTGCACCACCCATTCGCAGGCTTCCCGGAACACCTCGAGGTACTCGATGTCGGCCCCTGGGAGGGCACGCCCTACGGCAACTTCCTGCACACGATGCACTTCTTCGACACGTCGCTGGCCTCCTTCATGGCCGGGCTCGAGCGCTCCGGGCTGGCCGACTCGACCGTCGTGGCGGTGTGGGGGGACCACGACGCCGGGTTTCCGTGGCGGCCGGAAATCGCGGCGGCCGTGGGGGAGAGCCACGACCCCGAGGGCTGGTATCTGAGCCAGGAGGTGCCGCTTTTCATCCGCGTCCCGGGAGCACCGGAACTGCGTGGAGAACGGACGACGGTGGCGGGCCACGTCGACGTGGCGCCGACCCTGCTCGCGTTGTTGGGCGTCGATCCCGCCCCTTACGCCTTTGTCGGCCGCAACCTCCTGGGCACACCCGGCGACCCACCGGTCGTCGGCGAGTACGGCTGCTGGCGCAACGGTGAGTTGCTCTTTCTTCAGGGCGACGGGTCTCTGGCGGACGGCGTGTGCATTGATCTTCCGACCATGAGGAGGGTGGCGGCAACCGAATGTGCGGACGGGTATGCGGCGGCACGTGAGGCCGTGGAGATCTCGTCCCTGGTCCTCGACCACGACCTCCAGGAACGGCTCCACGAAGAGCTGGCGGGTCTCGACGAGGCTTCGCCGTGAAGTGGCGCAGACCGGAAGGGCTGCTGCTCTTCGGGTTGGACAACCGGGCCCTCGACGCCGTCGCGACCGTGGTGTTGGCATCCACCCTGGCGGTATCGCGGTTCGCCTTCCTGGCCAACGGCCCCTGGGAGTGGGACGAGACCTTGTTTGCGAGGGGCATCCTCCACTTCGAACTGGCCGCCCACTTTCCCCACCCACCGGGCTTCCCGGGGTGGCTCGCCATCGGCCACCTCCTGACGCCTTTGACCGGTGATCCGCTGCTCGCGCTGCAGATGGCGTCGGCGGCGTTTTCGGTGGCGGCGTTGTGGGTTCTGGCGGCCATCGGACGGCACGTGGCGTCACCCCCGGTGGCCGCTGCGGCCGCCTTGGCGTTGTTGGCCGCACCGGGCCCGTGGTTGTACGCCGTGCGCGGTTTCTCGACCACCGCTGCGGCAGTCCTGGCGCTGGCTGCGGTGGCGGTTCTTCTCGGCGGGCTTCAGGGCCGCCGGGTCACGGTCTTCACCCTACTGGTGTCGGCGTCGTTTCTGGTCCGCCCCCACCTCCTGCCTGTTCTCGCGGTGGTCTGGCTCGCCGGCGTCTGGTCGGTCCGTCCGCTGCGCCGTGTCGTGCCGGGCGTGGCGGCCGGGATTGCTGCGGGCGTGGCGGCGGTCCTCTTGATGGCGTGGGCAGAGGGGGGATGGAGCGCCTTCCTGGCGCCCTTCTGGTCGCACTCCCAGCGCCATTTCTCGAGGCTCGTGGGCAATCTCGGCGGCTACCCCGATCTCGGTCTGGTGAAGGGGCTGGGCGGGGTGGTTCCGGCGACCGCGGTCTTCGCGCTGTCGCTCGCGGGTCTCGCGGTGTGGGCGCGCCGGCGGGGACGGCGGAGTGCCGCGGTGTGGCTGCTGGCCCTCGTTGTCGCGGCGGCGCAGTTGGTGTGGCTGCAGAACCGCACCTACGGCCGCTATGCGGTGGGGGTGCAGATGGCGCTGGCGCCGCTGGTGGCGGCGGCCGCCGCGACCGCGCCTCCCAGCGTAGCGGTGGCGGGGCTTCTGGGTCTGACGGGTTGGTTTGGCGCCTCCAGTCTGCCGTTGGTCAGGGAGCAGCACGCCACCCAGTTGCCCGCCTGGCAGGCCGTCCAGCAGGCCCTGGCCGAGGCCCTCGAGGGCGGCCGCACGGTGGTGCTCGAATCGGAGTTGTACCCCTTTGCATCCTACCTCTGGCACCTCGCGGAGTCCCGCGGGGAACCAACGCCGCCGTGGGTTCTCTCTCCGTGGGACCCGCAACCGTGGGCCGGCCTCGACCGCCCCTGGCTGGTGGCGACCGTCCACCGCCGGCTCTACCCCGATCCCGTGTTCGGCATCGAACGCCGCTGGGCGGGTGTCTCCGATGCTCTCGAACCTCTGACCCAACAACGTTTTCTCGAGGCCTGGGTGCTGCGGGATGTTCCGCTGCCGCTCCGCGGCTGGTGGCCGGCCGAACACACCGCCGGCGGGCGCCGGTTCATGTGGTGCGGGGCCGATGCGGCTCTGCTTGTGCCGCCGCTGGCCGGCGGGTCTGAGCTCGGCCTCTCTGTGAGGCCGGCGCCGGGGCCCGATCTCCTCACCGTGCGGTGGGCGGGCGGCGATGGGGTCACGATCGACGGCGAGACCGGCGAAAGCCGAATGTGGCTGACGCCGCCGCCGGCTGCCGCGAACATGGTGTCGACGATGAACCTCGAGCGGGCCCGCGGCTACTCCCCCGGCCCTTCCGACCCGCGGCTGCTGGCGGTTCAGGTCTTCGAGGTGCGGGCGGTGGATCCGGGACGGGAGTGGACCGGACCGGTGGCTTTTGCGTGGCAGCGGGAGGCTCTGCAGGTCGAGCTGGTGGGAGCATTCGGCGGTGAGGTGTTCGGCGAGACCGGTGAGGGCGTGTGGTTGGGCCCGCGCGCGTTCCTGAGGGTGCCCGCTGCGGCCGGGGTCCTCAGCCTGCAGCTGTGGGCGCCGCGGCCGACACCGCCCCTGACACGGCTGAGAGTCGGGGACGAAGAGGTGGTCGGACCGCTCGATGTCGGGCGGCTCCCCGGGGAATTCTCGATCGAGATCACGGCCGGGGACTCGGTGGACGGCCGGGTGGAGATCGAGATCGTGAGCGATCCTTACGTGCCGGCGTCCGCCGGTGCGGAGGACGGGCGCGAACTCGGGGTGGTCCTCTCGCGTCTGGCCTTCGTGCCCGCTCCGGGAGACCTTGACTGACCGCAGGGAGGCCCCTAGGATGGACGGGTCCCGCCACGCTGCACCCGCAGCAAGGAGTAACTCATGAGTCAGAAGGCTGACAAGCTGAAGGCATTGGAGACCGCCATCGGTCAGATCGAACGACAGTTCGGCAAGGGCTCGGTGATGCGGATGGGCGAAAAGCCGAAGATGCGCGTCAACGTGATCCCCTCGGGGTCGCTCACCCTCGATGCCGCGCTCGGCGTCGGCGGTATTCCGCGGGGCCGGGTGATCGAGATCTACGGGCCCGAGTCGTCGGGCAAGACGACCCTCGCCCTCCACATCATCGCCAACGCTCAGAAGACCGGCGGGCTGGTGGCGTTCATCGACGCCGAGCACGCCCTCGATCCGGAGTACGCCGAAAAACTCGGCGTCAATCTCGAGGAGCTCTTGATTTCGCAACCCGATTTCGGCGAGCAGGCGCTCGAGATCGCCGAGACCCTGATCCGCTCCGGGTCGGTGGATGCCATCGTCATCGACTCGGTGGCTGCCCTGGTGCCGCGCACCGAGCTCGAGGGCGACATGGGCGACGCGCAGATGGGGCTGCAGGCGCGGCTGATGTCACAGGCGCTGCGCAAGCTCGCAGGCATCGTCTCCAAGTCCAACACCTGCCTCATCTTCATCAACCAGGTCCGCGAAAAGATCGGTGTGATGTTCGGCAACCCGGAGACCACGACCGGCGGTCGAGCGCTCAAGTTCTACTCGTCGGTCCGCATCGACATCCGGCGCACCAGCTCGATCAAACAGGGCGACAAGGTGGTGGGCAACCGCACCAAGGCCAAGGTCGCCAAGAACAAAGTGGCCGCGCCCTTCAAGATCGCCGAGTTCGACATCATGTACGGTGAGGGCATTTCCTTTACCGGCGAACTGATCGATCTGGGGGTCGAACACAAACTGGTCCAGAAGTCGGGATCCTGGTACTCCTACGGCGAGACCAGGATCGGCCAGGGCCGGGACGCCGCGCGGCAGTTCCTCAAGGACAACCCCGACATCGCCGATGAGATCGAGGTCAATCTGCGGCAGGCGCTGGGTCTGTTGCCGGGCGCCGAAGCAGCACCGGCGGCGGAGGCCGCGGCCGAGGAGCCCGCCAAAGAGACCGCCAAGAAGGGTTAGCCCTCCGGTTTCGTCGTCACCCGCAGTCGACAACGGCTTCGGGTGGGTCTGCAGGCTGGTGGAACTGACGGCTGATAGAATTGAGTGGGAGATTTGAATGAGGATGAGACTCCGTCAACTGGTTTTGGGTGTGATCACACTGACGTTCGGTGTTGCAGGGCAGACCTCGGCCCAGGACACGACGGTGCCGGAGCCGGATCCGAGAACGATGCGCTTTGTCCAGCGGGCGGTCTCCTGGTACCCCGACTCGGTGTTCCGCTTGGTTGAGAACACCCGCTACACGACGCCGACGGGTTCGTACCGGTTTGTCACCTTTGAACGAACCTGTGCGAGCCAACTGCTGTCGGGGAAACCGTCAGCCATCATCGACGAGGAGGCCGATACCATCTGGATGGGTTCGGTCGGTGAACTGCCGTCGGATGGCATGGGGCAGGATACGAAGACCCTCAAGACCTTTCTTTCCGGTTTCTTGCCCGAGGCGATGCGCGCCTCCATGAATATGAAAGTCAAGGTGGAGTGGAACACAGGGCCCATGAAGCCGGGCGCGGTTCTACCGCTCGACATGCTGGTGGACACCGGCTACGGCTTCACCAAGCGTCCGGCCGGAGTGACGGCAGACGGCAAGTACCTCATCATCGGGTCCGAGATGTCGCTCAAGGAGGACCCGGTCACAGCCCGCCGCCGCCTCCTCTCAGGATCCGACGTGGTGGTGTGGGACACCGACGGCAACCGCGGCTCGAAGGTGGAAATCGTCGAGTTCTCCGATTTCGAGTGTCCGGCCTGCAAGAACAAATGGCCGCTGATCGCAGAGGTCCTCAAACAACAGGGCGCCGCAGTCAGACACGGGATGGTGAGCTTTCCGTTGACGATGATCCACCCGTGGGCCTTTCGCTCCGCCAACGCGGCGTGGTGCGTCGGACGTCAGAGCCCGGAGGCCCTGATCCCCCTGAAAGAGACGTTCTACTCGTTGCAACGCGAGATGGAAGTGGCCCAGGTGACACCGACCGCGGTCGATTTCGTCGTCGGGCAGGGTCTCGACGAGCAGGCCTTTCTCGGCTGCTATCTGCAGAACCCGTCGATCGACGCGGTCCATCGGCAGATGACCCTCGGCAACACCCTCGGCGTGCGGTCGACACCCACCTACGTGGTGAACGGGTGGGTGGTTCAGTTACCGGCCGAGCCCTGGTTTTCCGAGACTGGTGGAGCGGCTGGTCGCGGGGGAAGAACCGTAGGCTCGTCGGTTACCGATCGACCCGGTGAGCCATAGTACCCGGCGACCGGTCTGAAGACGGTCGTTGGAGTTTTCCATGCCGGTATATGAGATTGCGCCGTGAAAACTGAACAAGCCCTCCCCGAGACCGACCCGAGCGACCGCCGTTCGGGTTGGTGGAAATTGGTGATCGGTGGTTCCGTGGTGGCGGCCGGTATGGCCTCCGCCGGACATCTCGGTGTCTTCGATCTTTTCACCCTGGACAACATCGATCGGCTGAATGCCTGGTTCGACGGTCTCGGCTGGTGGGCGCCTTCCGCCTTCGTCGTGCTGTGGGTCGTTTCCGCGGTGTTCTTTCTTCCGGGGCTCATCCTCACCATCGCGGGAGGCCTGATTTTCGGTGCGGTGTGGGGCACGGTCTGGACCACCATCGGCGCCAACCTCGGTGCGATCGCGGCCTTTCTCATCGGGCGTTACCTCGCCCGCGGCACGGTCGAGGGCATGATGGAGAAGCGCGGAGGTCTGAAGAAAATCGACGACGGCGTCCGCCGGCACGGATGGCGGATGCTGATGATCACCAGGCTCGTCCCGGTCTTTCCCTTCAATCTCCAGAACTACGCCTACGGTCTCACCGACATTCCATTGAAGACCTACGTCCTCGTCACCCTGCCGTGCATGCTGCCGGCGACCGTCGCCTTCAATTTCGCGGCCGGCTCGGTGAGGACCGGGGATCTCTCCAGAACGTTGTGGTATCTCGGCGTCGCCGCGATCTTCTTCGTGGTGCTCTCGTTGATTCCAGGATGGGTGCGCAAGAGCGCCCCGTCTGCTGACCTGGATGACGATCGGTCGCAATGACACGACACGGGATCCGCTCCCCACCTGTTACCGGAATGTAACGTAGTTCCCGGAACTCCCTGAATCGGTTCTCTTTGAGAGAATCCGAAAGGGCCGCACATCCCGAAAGGATGCGGCGGATCTCGTGTCGTGGCCACACTTCGGGCGGGCGGGGGAATCAGCGTCTCGGTGGTGCGGACGAGAACACCGACCATTTCGCTAGGGAATGAATATTGCGTTTTGCACCCCTCGGGTGACTCGTTGTGTGCCTCGGCATCGCAGCTTTCGATGCGCCCCTGGATCGGGTGGTCGTGGAGGATGCGCGTTTGAAGTTACGTATTCAGGTGCAGAAAGCACCGCGTCAGCAGAACGGGTTTCGCTATTTCACTGATCGTCCTATAATCTCGTGTTGGGAGTGCTAATGATGACTACTCTCGCTTACATCATCGCCTACATCGGCCTCGCGTTCTTCCTCGTCGCAGTGGTTGCGCGGTTCATGATGTGGTCCAAGATGCCCATGCACCTGCGCTGGGAACTCTATCCGGTGGCTCACGAGGGCAAGGGACGCGCCGCCTACGGCGGTTCCTACCTCGAGGAGAGTGACTGGTGGCAGAAAAAGCGCGAGGTGTCGATGCTCGGTGAGCTCAAGGTCATGGTGCCGGAGATTCTCTTCCTGGTGGCCCTGCGCGAGCACAATGTCAAACTCTGGAAGTGGTCCTTCCCCTTCCATTTCGGACTCTACCTGGTGGCTGCTGCCACTATCTTGATGATGGTCGGCGGGGTTGCCGGCGCTCTCCTGCCGGCCGCTCTCTCCGCGCCGCTGATCCGGATCATCGGCCTGCTGCTGCCCTTCGTCGGCGGTGCGGGTCTGGTCCTCGGAATCATCGGCGCCCTCGGGCTCTTCGCCCGGCGACGCGGGCGGTCGCTGCGGGACTACACGGCGCCCGCGGACCTCTTCAACCTGCTCTTTTTCATCGTCGTCTTCGGCATTGCGCTGGTGACCTTCGTGGCGTTCGACCGCCAGTTCGCTCTGGTGTCGGCCTTTGTCGCCAATCTCGTGACCTTCAACCTGGCGCCCTTCGCTGCAGGCGGAACGGCGGCCCTGATGGTCTTGTTGTCGGCGGTCCTCCTGACGCTCCTGACCGCCTACATCCCCACCACCCACATGTCCCACTTCGTCGGCAAGTATTTCGCGTATCACTCGATCCGTTGGAAGGACGACCCCAACCTTCAAGGCGGCAAAGAGGAGAAGGTCATCGAGGAACTGCTCAGCCGGCCGATCTCGTGGTCGGCGTCGCATATCAGAGGTGACGGCAAAAAGACCTGGCTCGAAGCGGCCACCGAGGAGCCGGAGGTAAAAGAAAAATGAAACAACCCGACAGCGTCAAGGACATCGGCAGAAACCCGGGCCAGCCGATGGCCCAGATCAACCCGTTCGAGCAGATTCCGCTGCCGCCTCCGTTCGACAAGATCGACGAGGAGCCCGCCTTCGCCGAGATCTCCGAAGCGGCCCGCGAGAAATTCGTCGTTCTCGACGACACCATCGCGGTCAACATCGCGAAGCCCCAGAACAAGGAAGAAGAAGACCGTCTGGTCGAGGGCTTCCTGCGGGGCCTCGAGAAGTGCATGAGCACCGAGGACAACTGGGCCTTCCTGCAGCCCTTCGAGATGTCGATGGAGCACTGCGCCCACTGTCAGACCTGCTCGGATGCGTGTCCGATCTATGAAGAAAGCGGCGAAAACGAGCTCTACCGGCCGATGTACCGTTCGGAGATCCTGCGCCGGATCTACTTCAAGTACGTCAAGAAACAGTCGCCCAAGGTCCACGGCGACATCGATCTCAACTGGGAGGTCGTGGCGCGCCTGATCGAGCTCTCCTACCGCTGCAACCTGTGCCGCCGCTGTGCGCAGACCTGCCCGATCGGGGTCGACAACGCCCTGCTGTCGCGCGAGATCCGCAAGATCGCGTCGATGGAGATGGGCATCGTGCCGAAGGAGCTGCACAAGGACGGTTCGGTGCTGCAGCTCGAAGTGGGCTCCTCGACCGGGATGACGCCGATGATCGTCAAGGACAACATCGAGTTCATCGACGAGGACACCGCCGAGCGCACCGGGATCACCATCGAAACGCCGTGGGACGTCGAGGGCGCGGATATTCTCCTGATCCACAACGCGGGCGAAATCATGGCGTGGCCCGAAAATCCCGGCGCCTTCGCTACCGTCTTCGAAGCCGCCGGTCTTTCCTGGACCATGTCGTCGGAAGCGGTGGCCTACGACGGCATCAACTACGGCGTGTGGTACGACGACGTCCAGTTTGCCCGGGTTGCTGTGAAACACGCGGCGGCCGCCAAAAAACTCGGCGTCAAGAAGATCGTGCTCGGTGAGTGCGGCCACGCCCACAAGGCCCTGACCGTCATCGCCGACAAGATCCTGACCGGCGACCTCAACATCCCGCGCGAGAGCTCGATGGTGACCCTGCGCGACATCATCCGCTCCGGCAAGCTCAAGCTCGATCCGAGCCGTAACGACTTCCCGGTGACCCTCCACGACCCCTGCAACCTGGTGCGGCTGATGGGCGTGGTCACGCCGCAACGCGAGATCCTCGAGGCGGTCCTCCCGCCCGGCCGCTTCCGCGAGATGGCGCCGCACGGCGTCGAGAACTACTGCTGCGGCGGCGGGTCGGGTTTCGCCATCATGTCCGGCCACAACTTCCAGGACTGGCGCCACCGCATGACCGGGCGCCGGAAGTTCCGCCAGATCCTCGAGGCCTTCGCCGACGAGCCGATGGACAAGGAACACCCCAAGTACCTCTGTGCACCGTGCTCCAACTGCAAGGGCCAGATCCGCGACATCATCAACTACTACGACGCCTGGGAGAAGGCCGGCATCTACTACGGCGGCCTCGTCGAGCTGATCGTCAACGCCATGGTCGATGCCGAACCCGGTTTCATCGATTGGGAATGGCACTAATTTGAATTTTGAATTAGGAATTTTGAATTAGGAATTCCATCGCAGCTGTCGAACAATAGAAAGACCGCCCGCTTTCGCGGGCGGTCTTTCGTTCTTTGCGAGTTCACGAATCCTCGGAATCATCTGTTCACGGAGATTCTCACTCGTTCGGCTTCCATTCCTTCCAGACGTTGCCGACCAGGGCCGGGCCGGGCCTGAGGACCGGGTCTCCGGGCATCCATCCGGCGGGCGTTGCCTCGGTTCCCTTGCTGGCGCGGACCAGTTGGAAGGCCTACACCTGGCGGATGGTCTCGGCAATCCGGCGCCCCACTGGCGGCGTCAGCACTTCCGCGGCCGGGATGACGTCGTCGGACGCATCTCCGTGCTTGCATCCGGACCAATCGTGCTCATGGCATTTCACGTTCTCAGTGGGTCTGCGTCCGGTGGCTCTCCATGAGGGGAACCGGACTCTTGCGAGTCCTTCTGGTCGACGGTCGGGAAGACGTGGCAACCCTCCCATTGAAATCCAGACCCTGCTCGAGTACATAGAGGTGGTAGGGGCTGCCTTCCCGCACCATGATCGCGCCACAGTTCGGACAGTTCCTCTCGATGCAGGTGATCCAGCTCCGGCGGGGAAGCCGGGTGTTGCACTCCAGGCAGATGCAGAAACCTTCGTCACCCGAGGTCTCGGAATTGTAGCGGGCCATGACGACCTCCTCTCGATCGGCGGGTTCGGCGAACTGGAATCCGGTCCGGTCATCGGCCCGTTGCCGCCGGAGCCGTCCGGTCGTTTCAATCGTGGAAAGAGCAATCTGCGTGCCACTCAAGTCTGAGTCGGAAGTGCCGCAAGCGAACGGCCGGCGTAGACATGAAATCCCCTATCGATCTCTTCGATGTAACGCGATGCGCACTACGACTCGTCGCCGTCGTCACCGATCGCTTCGACCGGACACGACTCCAAGGCCTCCCGGCACTGGGCCTCTTCCTCGGCGTCCTTCGGCTGACTGAAGACATAGGAGTACCCTTCATCCTCGTCGGCCATGAAATTATTGGGCGCAGTTTCGCGGCAGACATCGCAATCGATGCAGGTGGAGTCCACGTAGTACTTTCCGGGCACGTTGTTTTCGACTTTGTCCGTCTTGTCAGCCATCTCGGTGTTCCTCCGTCAAGGTGTTGTGGTTATTGCAGTTCTGATAGCCGGAGCTTTCAATTCGGCGCTCTGGATTTCATCTTGAAACACATCTCATACCGGCAGCCCCGGGGTGGGGTGTGTTCCGTGCGGCTTTCGTGGCGGGTCGACGGCCGGTTCCAGATCGGGGAACCTGGCGTCCGCCGCACACCAGAATCGTGTCCCATACCTTTCGATTTCTTTGGCCTTGCCGCAATCGACGAGAGTCGCGAGGGTCTCCACCACCCTCGCCGGAACCCATCGCGCCAGGTTTTTGACCAGTTCGCTCTCCTGCATTGGGTGGCGGCGAACGATCGACAGGACGGCATCCGCGAGTTCGTCGTCGATGCCGGAATCCACATCCACCTCGATCGGCTGCAGCACCTTGGCGACACTGCCAAGGGTGGATGCCGCTCGTTCCCGGCTTTCCGGGCCTGGCAACTCCACCCACGGTTCTACAGGAGGCCGGGTCGGCATGGAGATGTGGATCTCCTCCGGTCCGACGCGTCCCAGGATCTTCGAGATGTCGTGGAGATCCGAGGGAGCATCATTCACGCCGCCCAGGAGCATGACCTCAACCCACAGGTGGCCCTTGAATTCCCTGCGAAACTCGATCAGTCCTGCAACCTGCCGATCGAAACTGAGGTTTCGATGGGGACGATTGATCTTCTTGAACAGTCCCTCAGATCCAGCATCGAGGCTCGGGAGCACGGCGTCTGCGGCGCACAGTTCATTCCGGACTTCCGGGAGGTAGAGGAGTGACCCGTTCGTGATCACCGCCACCGGGAGGCTCGAAAAAGACTTGACATATCGAATCAGCGACCCGAGGCGAGAGAACAACGTGGTCTCGCCGGATCCGACGAAGGTGATCCAGTCGATGGAATCCGCCCCCTGACGGTCCAGCGCGGAGGCGATCTCGGCCACCATGTCGGTGACGTTGAAGAAGGCTCGCCTCCTCCTTTGCAAAGGACTCGTTCGACCCAACTGGCAATAGACGCAATTGAAGTTGCAGGTTTTGTGCGGCACCGGGTCAATTCCCAGGGAGCGCCCGAGACGGCGGGACGGCACGGGTCCGAAAACATGCTTCATCATTCCTCCCTCGGTACTCTTTTGAGATCGAGGATCGGTGTGTCAGGCCAGGCATCGAGGCCTCGAACCCGCACGAGGTTCTCGGCGATCTCGACGACATCGACGATGGTCACCCCGATCGGGTTGGGTCGGCGCGGACTGTGGAGGGCAAAGACGCCGCGAAGGGCGCGGCGCCGATCGCCCCGAGGATGCTGGAGAAGCTCAAAATCTCCGGCGCGGTCGAACACGAAGACCACCATGAGCCGGTCTCCCGGCTCGACGCCGTCGAGACCACCGGACAATTCGGGTCGGATCACGAGCGTCGATTCTTCCGGGATGGTCTCGGCTGGATCGTTGCTCGATGACGTCGTTTGCACGGATCCGATGGTGCGAAAGGTGAAGAACCGCTGCCGCGCACCTGAGGGGTCGTCCGGTTCCCGCCGGCGGCTGCGGAGGCCGGAGCCCCGATCGCGGACAGACACGGATTTCCCTGAAGGCATTGTTCGACCTCCCGATTCAGACCGGTATCTCGAGTGAGGCTCCGATCAGTCCATAGGTGATTGCGGCCGTACCGAACGCCGCCTCGACGAGGTTGGGGTAGCTCACCGACTCGTCGCGGGCGTGCGCTTGAAATTCTTCGCCGGGCCCGAACCCGATGGCGGGGATGCCGATCTGCGGGAGAGTGTGCCGGAGGAGGTGTCGGACTCCCACGCTACAGCCGTTCTCCTCGGCGACGGTGGCGGCCACGATGATGTTCCCGCGAAAGGGCAACGTGCTCTGCGCCACCGCGTATGCCGCGAAGACCTGTGTTGCGAAGTGTCGAGTACATGGCTCACCCCCTACCGATAGGTGAACCAGCAATCCGCGTGCCATCCCCGCCGGCCATGCACGTCTCAATGCGGTCGCACTTTCAACATCGAGAGAGATCGTGCATACTGCAAGAGATTTCATTTTGAAAGACGAAGATTTCGAAGTGAAGGGGCGCGGCCAATGAAAGCGGACGATCTCAGGCTCGAAGAACTCGTCAGCTTCGACAACGGGGAGCTCAATTTCCAGGGGAGACGACTGGTTCTCCACGACATGCACGCGATGGCGCAGTTTCGCCGAGACCTGGTCAAAAGCCTCGGCGAAGACGAGGCCCGGAGGATTCTCACTCGATTCGGCTTCTGCTGGGGGCACAACGACGCCGCCGCGATGAAACGGGTCTTTGAGTGGGACACGGTCGAGGAGCTGGTGCTTGCGGGACCGCGCCTCCACGCCCTGCAAGGGGTGGCCAGAGTCGTGGTGGAATCACTCACGATCAGCGATACCGACGGTTTCGCTATGGAGGTGGAGTGGCACGATTCCGGCGAGGCGGTGGAGCATCTCAACGACCTCGGCATGGCGGATTCCCCCGCGTGTTGGATGCTCTGCGGCTACGCGAGCGGGTACGTCTCGATGTGTCTCGACCGCGAGGTCTACTTCGTCGAACAGACCTGCAGGGCTTCGGGGGACTCCCTGTGCCTCGCAACCGGCAAAGACCTGGAGTCCTGGGGCGCCGAGATTGAACCCTACCTGACGTTTTTTGTGATCCAGGACATCCACGACAAGATCCTGACGCTGACCGAGCAGTTGAAGCGTACGACCGCAACCCTCGAACGCCGGGACCGGCGGCTTCGCGAGCTCGAAAACCCTGCCTCTCTGGGTTTGGCGGAGGTCAAGAGCAAGCCGTATCAGGAGATCCTCAACATCGCCAGGAAGGTCGCCAGATTCGATTCGTCGGTCCTGTTGGCGGGTGAGACCGGAGTTGGCAAGGAGGTTCTTGCCCGCTACATCCACGAGCACTCGGAGCGAGCCAGGAAACCGTTCGTGGCCGTGGACTGCGGGGCGATGCCCGAGACCCTGCTCGAAAGCGAGCTCTTCGGGCACAAGGCCGGATCGTTCACCGGCGCCGTCCGCGACCGCAAGGGCCTGTTCGAGGAGGCGGAAGGCGGGACGGTCCTCCTCGACGAGATCGGCGAAGTGGCGCCCGCGGTCCAGGTCAAGCTGCTGCGGGTTCTCCAGGAACGGGAGATCCGCCGGGTCGGAGAAAACAGGGAGCGGAACATCGACGTCCGGGTGCTGGCGGCATCCAACAAAGACCTCGGCGCGGCGGTCAAGAACGGCACCTTCAGGGATGACCTCTACTACCGGCTGCGGGTGGTCGAGCTGGTCATTCCACCGCTCCGCGAGCGTCCGGAGGACATCCTTCCTCTGGCTCGGTTCTTTGTCGGCCGCCTGGCCGACAGGCTGCGGCTCCCGGACCTTCAACTCGACGCGAGCTGTCTCGATATTCTTCAGCAATATCCGTGGCCCGGCAACGTCCGGGAGCTGGAAAATGCCCTCGAGAGGGCAGCCGTCCTCTCGGAAGGGGCGCGAATCCTGCCCCACGGACTTCCACCTTCGGTGCGAGGCCTCGGCCCCTCGGCAGAGGACGGCCTTGCCCGCGTCACCCGCACCCTCGGGGAAATCGAAATGGAGCACATCCAGGCGGTGCTCCGCCACACCGAGGGCAACCGTGCCGAGGCCGCCAAGATCCTCGGCATCAGCGCCACCACCCTGTGGCGACGGCTCAAAGAGGACGAGAACTGACTCCGGCGCCGCTTCTGCCCTGGCTCGGCTCGGTGCCGGGTACTCGGGTATGTCACACCGGCTCTTCCGTCGCTTGACGAGTTGAATCGAAGTTCGGCGTTTCCAGATTTTCAAATTGAAATTCAGTCTTTCAGATCAGAAGGCAGTCAACCCTGAATGGCGCGGCCCGCACCACTGAGATTCGACCGCAAGATGTTTCGATTGATGCGTTTACCCGAGTTCCGAGATACCCAGTCGATTCCCACCTGGGCTGGCGCACGGTTTGCAACATTTGGGGCAAGGGCGACGGTGAGCCGCTTGAGGAGAAATCGGAATTTCATCGGAATCTGAGGAGGTTCGACCCATGAAGAGCTACATCATCTTCTCATCGAGGGAACCGTTCCTGATCGTGACTCGAGGGACGATTCGAGACCAGGAAGTCGTCGACCATCTCCGCCGGATCGGATGTTCGAAATTCATTTCACGCGAGGTGCCGATCGAACACTTGCGCCGGCAATACGGCCGCCGTTTCGAGGTCACGGAAAAGGCGCTCCGGGATGGCGGCCCCCTTCGCGTGCTCGACTACAGCGGCGAAAAGGTGTTTCAAAATCTCCCGTTTTCCGAATTTGGCGGAGCCTATCGATGCGAATGCCCAGCGGCCCCTGTGTGACCGGCGCCTCCTGCGTCTCGCCAGCTTGCGAAAAAATCGCCGGCAGGCGCCGAACTGAAACTGACCGAGCGTGCCCGACGAGGAGCGAATGGTGAATGCGCATGAACATATCTGGGTCGTCATCCTGGCGGCGGGCGAGGGTCAACGGGTCAGCGGGCTGACCCGGGATCGGTCGGGCCAACCCGCACCGAAACAGTATGCGACGTTCGGCGGCAGCAGGACGCTTCTTGGGATCACCATCGAGAGGGCGAAGAAGATCGCCCCGCCCGAGCGGATCGTGGCGATTGTGGCTGCACAGCATCAACAATGGTGGGCGACGGAACTGGCCGCGATCCCTCGCGAAAACGTGATCGTCCAACCGCAGAACCGAGGCACCGCCGCCGGGGTCCTGCTGCCGCTGCTGTGGATCGCCGAACGCGATCCCGATGCACGGCTCGTCGTCCTGCCATCCGACCACGGCGTCGCTTCCGAGGACACCCTGCAGACGGCGATCAACGACGCACTGCAGGACACGGCCTCCGCGCACGCCGGCCTCGTCCTGCTGGGAGTCACACCGGAATGCCCGGAAACGGGGTATGGATGGATTGTTCCCAGCCCCGGCGGGCGCGGCGCCCTCCACCCCGTCACCTCGTTCCGGGAAAAACCAGATGCGGCGGCAGCGGCATCACTCTTCAGCCATGGCGCTCTCCTGAACAGCTTCATCCTGATCGCCGACGGGAGGTTCCTGCTCAACCTGTTCGAGACAGCGCTGCCGCAGCTGTGGCGACCCATGCACCCGGTGTTCAACGAACGATCGAACACCTCCGAGAGGCGTCGGGAATTCAACGACCTCTACGGCTCGATCCCGATCCTCGATTTTTCTAGGGACCTCCTGGAAAGGACAGCGGAAGAACTCTGGGTGTATCCCGTGCCGGCGTGCGGGTGGCTCGATCTCGGGACGCCGGATCGTCTCACCAGGCACCTGCTCGCGCGAGGTCGGCAATCCATGGGTGCCCGCAACCCGGAGATGAAACGGAGGCCATCCCGACCATCTTCGTCACACCAAGGGGCCTTTGAGCATCTCGAGAACACCGGCAGAGGCTTGCCGCGCGCCGTCACCTGATCATGAAAACCCCTGTCCGATCCGACCGGACAGTCTCACGGAGGTCGCAAATGGAATCCTCACCGAAACGCATCCTGGTACCGACCGATTTTTCGCCCGCGTCGGATTGCGCCATTCATTTAGCGAGCAAACTCGCGAGCTCGTTTGAGGCGGAAATCCACCTGCTCCACGTCCGCACCATGGTCGACAATCCTGTGGTGTGTCCCGAAGACCTCGAGGAGGTTGAGCGAATCCTCGCGATGTCGGACGTCGAAACGCGGAAGACCCTCGAGAAATCCGCAGAAGAGATCGACGTTTTGACCCAGTGTCACGCCACGCGCGGAGCCGCCCCCGCTGGAGCGATCCTCGATGCCGTTTCTGAGTACCACTGTGATCTCGTGATCATGGGCACCAACGGGCGCCGCGGACTGAAAAACCTGCTCGTGGGATCCGTCGCCAAAGAGGTCGTCCACCGCTCTCCCGTTCCGGTTCTGACGACCCGCGCGGGGACCGGCCGCGGCTTTCCTCCCAAGAAGATCCTCGTTGCGTTTGACTCTTCAGAGGACTCGCTGCGGGCCGTCCAGCTGGCGGCGGAGTGGGCACAGCTTCTGGCGGCGGAAGTGACCGTGCTCCATGCCGTGGAACCGGTGACCTATCCGAGTTTCTACGCCCACTACGCGGTCGACGGGAAATATCTGGATCAGATCAGCACCCAGTGCCGCGAGGCCCTTGCGGAAGTTGCCAAGGAGCACCTGAGCGCCGTGACGCACGAGACCGCCGTCATCCATGCTCGGGCGGCCGAGGGAATTACGGAGTTTGCCTTATCGCACGACTTCGATCTGGTGGTTCTTGCGACCCGCGGTCTTTCGGGCATCGCTCATACGCTCTTCGGCTCGGTCGCCGAACGGGTGACCCAAACCTCCGAGGTCCCGGTACTCACGGTTCGCGAGCCGCCCCGGGCGCCACGTCAAAAACCGAAACGAGCAAAGAAATCCACCACAAGTCAGAGACGATTGCACCCGAATCGGGATCGCGGGCCATCCTTCTCGGTCGAACGGACCCCGGAGCGGACGGTGCTCCGATTTCTCCCGCGGGACTCTCTTGCCGGGGCGGACCTTCACCTGCTCCACGGTCTGTGGGACTTCTTCGAAAAAGAGCGCCGGGAGCCGAGCCGGGTTCTCGTCGTCCTCGTCCCACCTGGCCTCCTCAGCCCGCAGAGCCTCGAGCGGCTTCTCGGTGGAACTGATGGAGCCAGCAGCCTGACTGCCACGGAAATCAGCGATCGGATCATCCGTGAGGAGAACGTCATCCAGCGGTTCATCGAGAATGTCCGCGAACTCGAGACCTTCGTCGTCGGGGTCGTTGACGGCGAGATCGCCTTCCAGCTGGCGGCGCCGCTGCTCGCGTGCGACTACCGCATCGTCAGCTCCGGCTCGGTCTTCGTGAACACCACCCAGGCTCTGCCCCGGGCGCCACTCGCCGGTCTCCCGTGGCTGCTGGCGAAACTGGTGGGTGGGGCGAGGGCCTCCCAGCTCCTGCTTGACGTCCCGAGGTTGTCCGCAGAAGAGGCCAGCGAGCTCGGTCTGGTCACCCATGTTGCCGAGCCCGATCAACTCGAGGCCGGGGCGCTCGAGGTGGCCGATCGGCTCGGTTCCCTCCCCCGCGCGACTCTCATCAGCCTGAAGCGCGCGATCATCGCCTCCAGCGAAGACTTTCAGGCCTACCAACAGAAAGAACTCGCGCTGACCCACCACCTGGCGTCGGCCCATTACAGGGAATAAGCAGGGAGCCCATCATGAGAATCGCCGTTGACTTCCCGGCGTGCGGCGCGCGAGTGGAGTCTTCTTCCATGATCGACGTAGTGACATGAGCCCTCCTCGGGCTGTGGGTGGTGACTGCCGCCTGGGCTGGGGGCCACGCTCTGCTGAACAAACGCGATCCCAGGGCGGCGTTGGGTTGGATCACCGTTTCCCTGGCCGTCCCGCTGATCGGGGCCCTGCTCTTTTTCTTTTTCGGGATCAACCGCATCCGCATGAGGGCGCGAGCCCTGCCCGGACTGGAGAAGCCCTCGCCTTCGAAGCAAATCGACAGATCCGTCGAAAACCGGTCTCCCGCTCGAGTTCTCGGAGCTCGCGGGGATTGCCAACGCCGTCTCCAGATTCGATCTGGTCGGCGGCATCGGCAGGAGCCCTGCCCGGCCCACCGACATCCTCGAATCAGATCAGATACAACGTCGAGCGCAGGGTCTCGTAGATGCCGACGCCGACGAAGACCACCGCAGTGACCCGCCGGGCCCAGACCTCGAACACCTGGACCCGGTCGAGCGCCGTCCCCAACCACCCTGCGCCGACAGCCAGCAGCACTGCGAAAAAGGCCACAGGGAGCGCCGTGCCGACACCGTAGACCAGCGGCAGCATCAGGGGCGAGCTTCGCTCCACGGCAAGCGGCACCAGACCGCCGAAGAAAAGACCCGCCGACACCGGGCAGAAGGCGAGGGCGAAGATCACGCCGAGCAACCCGGCGCCCCACACCCCGGCGCGGTCGACCCGCTTCTGCAGTCTGTCGCTCACTCCCAGTGACGGGAGAGTGAACTCGAACACGCCGAGCAGCAGGAGCCCGAGCGCGATCAGGATCGGACCGAGAAGGCGCGGGAAGGTGCCCTGGAGAAAGCTCGAGACCGACACCATCGACATCAGGGACCACACCGATGCCGCCCCCAGCACCAGATAGACGAGGCTGCGGCCGGCGGTGTACAACGCACCCGAAAGCAGCACGAGCCGGCGGCTGCCGACGCGGCGTGCGACGTAGGACACGGCCGCGATGTTGGTCGACAACGGGCAGGGGCTGATCGAGGTCAGGATTCCGAGCCACAGCGCGGTGCCGGCGGCCAGCCACACAGGGCCCATCAGCTCGCTCCGAGGAACTGGCGGGTTGCGCCCTGCACGTAGCTTGTGAAGCCGTCCTTGTCACGCACCAGCTGCCACACCTTGTCGAGGTTTTGCCAGCGCACGACCTTGCCGTCGCGGTACTCGACGAGGACGACCGAGCGGGTCACGAGCTGGAAGTCCTCGATGAAGTGCTTGTTGGCGTCGACGTCGATGTTGACCACCTGCCAGCTCACGGCGCCTGACTCGAGCTCGTCCGCAAAGCCTTCGGCGACGGCCTCGTCGGCGTAGGCCTCGATCTTCTTGCAGGTGGCGCAGCGGACGTTGCCGTGGAAGTAGTAGGCGACGATGCCGTCTTCCGCGGGCGCCGCGGGGGCAGCAGGTTCCTCGGCGGCGGCAACGACTGCGAGGACCGCCAGGATTGCGCCGGTGAACAGGACGAAATATCGTAATGTGCTCATCTCTTCTCCTCAGGCCAGCATGGCCTTGATCTCGTCGATCGAGGGCACCTTGCCCTGCACCTTGAGCTCGCCGTCGACCACCAGGCCGGGCGTCATCATCAGCCCGAAATTCGGAAACTGCTTGATGTCGGAGAGCTTCTCCAGCTCGTACTCGATGCCGAGCTGGTCGGCGGCCTCGCGGGCGGTCCGGGCCAGGGTCTCGCAGCGTGCGCAACCCGGGCCGAGGACGATCAACTTCTTCATGACACACCTCCTAGGCGATGAATGTTCCGTAGATCAGACCGGTGATCGTCGCCATCACGACCACCAGGCCGACGTAGACGCTGGTTTTCTTCCAACCGATGACACTGGCGATGACGATCATGTTGGGCAGGGAAAGAGCCGGACCCGCCAGGAGCAGGGCAAGCGACGGGCCGGGGCCCATGCCCGCCCCGATCAGCCCCTGCAGGATCGGGACCTCGGTCAGCGTGGCGAAGTACATCAGCGCCCCTGCGACCGATGCGAAGAGAGTGGCTGCGAGCCCGTTGCCGCCGACGGCCGTCTCGACCCAGCCCGAGGGAATGAGGCCCTCGTTGCCGGGTCGGCCGAGCAGCAGCCCGGCAACCAGCACGCCGCCGAGCAGAAGGGGCAGGATCTGCTTGGCATAGCCCCAGCTCGAGGCGAACCACTGGCCGAGCTCACCCTGGTCGCGGGCGGTGACCACCGCCAATCCCACGACAGCGGCGGTGAACGCGAGTTCGGGATGCTCGGGCCGCACGACCGCGAGGAACGCCGTCGGCACCCCGATCGCCACCGCCTTCCAGAACGCCAGCGAATACCAACGAACGAGAATCACGGCGAGCGCCACGGCGCCGGCCGAGGTCAGCCACCACTTGGCCTGCCAGATGGCGAACCACACGCCCGTCGGATCGTCGGGCCGGGCCCAGTTGGCGAAGACGAGGACGGCCACCTGGGCGGCGAAGAACGCCGCCACCTGGCCGAGGGGACGAACCCCATCCGGCTCCGGCAACGCCATGGCGGCGTTGACCCGATCCTGCTCCGACCGCTTGAAGATCGCAGCCATCAGCCAACCGACGACCACCGCAAAGAGGACCGCGCCCACGGCTCGTGCGGCGCCGAGCTTGGCGCCCAGCACGCTGGAGGTGAGAATGATCGCAAGCACGTTGATGGCCGGTCCCGAGTACAGGAAGGCCGTGGCCGGCCCGAGCCCGGCGCCCATGGTGTGGATGCCGGCAAACAGCGGCAGCACGGTGCACGAGCACACGGCGAGGACGGTGCCGCTCACCGACGCGACGCCGTAGGCCACCATCTTCGGCGCCTTCGGCCCGAGGTACTTCATCACGGCGGCCTGGCTGACGAAGCTGGCGATGGCGCCGGCGATGAAGAAGGCCGGCACGAGACACAGCAGCACGTGCTCGCGGGCATACCACTTCGTGAGTGCGAGGGCCTCCGTGACCGCGCCGTCGAAGCGCGGCCAACCCACCGGCAGCCAGAAGAAGAAGGCGAACGCAGCCGCCATCCACGCCAGGACCTTCCACTCGCTCTGCCAGTCGATCAACGGATTCCTCCAACGCCGTCACAGCAAATAATTGGCAAAACCGCCAAATAAACGACAAAAAAACGCGCGTTCACGACGCCACCCCGACACTGCACTTTCCGACCTCTTCGAGGACCGCCTCGACGCAGCCGAAGAAGTTGAGAATGCAAGGCACCCTGAGGCGGTAGAAGACTTGCTGGCCTCGCCGTTCGTCGAGCACCAAACCGGCCTGTCTGAGGAGCGCCAGGTGCTTCGAAACAGTCGAGACGTCGGCGCCGATCATCTCGGTGAGCTCGCACACGCAGCGCTCGCCTCGCGACAGCTCGTCGACAATGAACAGGCGGCTGGGGTGGGCGAGCGCCTTCATGACCTTCGCTCGGGCCACCATGTGGGTCTTGGTTTCACCCTTGAGCATCCGTTTCTCATCCATCATTTGGCAATATAGCCAAAACTTCGAAAGAGTCAACCCTGCGCATTTCGCAACGCAAAAAAAGCGTGACAGGACCTACACTGTTGACGATCCAGGTTGGGATCTGCCTCGCCATGGCTGCTCCCCGTCGTTTTCTTCAACAGGCGGGGAAACCGCCGCCTTCCCCGGATGGGACGAAGTCACAATCCAACCTCATCAGTTTCACAGATTGCGTTTCAGTTGCGAAAACTAGCACAATATGCTAATTTTTGTGAGTCAAATGAAAAATACATCACACAGAGGATCCACGATGTCATTGACACCCGCCATTTCGCACTGGGTGGAAGAGCTTCAGTCGGAGGGCAGATACACCTTCACCCGTTCGGAGGCCGAGGCTCGAACCGGGCGGTCGTTCGTGGCGGCTCAGACGGCTCTCCGCAGGCTCAGGCAGCAGGGGCGAATCGTGAGTCCGAGGCGTGGATTTTTCGTGATCGTCCCACCCGAATACAGAGCGGCCGGCTCTCCACCGGCAAGTTGGTTCATCGATGACGTGATGGAGTATCTGAATCAGCCCTACTACGTTGGATTGCTCAGCGCCGCAGCAATCCACGGTGCCGCTCACCAACAGCCGATGGTGTTCCAGTTGATGACGACAAAGCCGACACGCCCGATGCGCACGGGCAGGGTCGCCATCCAGTTGTTCATGAACAGCAAAATCGCACTGATGCCGGTCGTCGAGGCGCAGACCGAAACCGGAACGATGAGAGTCTCGACACCTGAGGTCACCGCGTTCGACCTCGTACGTTATCCGTTGGCAGCCGGTCAGCTGAGCAACACCGCAACGGTTTTGGCCGAACTTGTCGAACGAATCGACCGCAATGCCCTGGTCGCTCTGGCTCCACTTGTGCGTCTTTCCGATGTCCAGCGCCTCGGCTTTCTCCTCGAGGCGGTCGGTGCCGCGGAAACCGCCGAACCTCTCGCGACCTGGATCCAGACCCGGCATCCCCGGACCGTCCCGCTGCGCCCAGGAAGATCTGCCGATGTTGAGCATGATCCCCGTTGGCACGTGCTGCCCAACGACGAGCTGGAAATCGACCTGTGATCCCACGGGCGAACATCACTGCGTGGCGCTCCAGCGCGCCGTGGCCTTCGAACGAACAGGTGGAGCAGGATCTGGTTCTCTCGAAGGCGCTGGTTTTGATGTTCCGAAATCCAGTCGTCTCGGAGCAAGCAACTTTTCGCGGCGGTACGGCACTCCACAAGCTCTTCCTGCCTTCCCCTGGGCGATACTCCGAGGACATCGATCTCGTGCAGTGCGAACCCGGTCCGATCGGAGGCTTGGTCGATGCGATCCGCGATGACCTGGATTCGTGGTTGGGCGCCCCTCGTTGGAAGCAGGGCGCTGGACGGTTCACACTCCATTATCGTTTCGAGACCGCCTTCGAGCCGGTTTCGACAATGCGATTGAAGGTCGAGATCAATACCCGTGAGCACTTCAGTGTTCTGGATGTCAGGCGCTACACCTTCGAGGTCGACAACCCGTGGTTTCGCGGAACGGCCGAGGTCCCTGTCTATCAGCTCGAGGAACTGCTCGGCACCAAGATGCGCGCACTGTATCAACGGAAAAAAGGGCGCGACCTCTTCGATCTCTGGCTCGCTCTCGAGTCGTTGGAAGGCGATCCGGATCGGGTCGTCGAGTGCTTCCGGCGGTATATGGACAACGATGGAGCCGCTGCGTCTCGAGCCGAGTTCGAGGCAAACCTGGCGGCCAAGCTCGATGACACGTCATTCCTCGAGGACATGCGGTTTCTCATCCCGGCCGATATCATCTACGAACCGATCATCGCGGCGCGGAAGATCCAGGATGTTCTGATCTCCAGACTGCCCGGCAGACCCTGGAAAGGTGCGGTTCCCAGCGACTGAATCATGACCTCCGGAGCTTCAAAGAGATCACGAGTTCTCTCAGATCGCCCACCATAAAATCTGGCTTTTCGACGTTCGGGTAGAGTGACGCGCGGGGCCTCGAGATGACAGCAGTTCGAATCCCGACGTTCTGCGCCACCGTGGTGGTGCCGAAGACTCCAGAATCTCTGCAGAGCCCCGGATCTGAAACCCTGACAACAGGCGCGGCGAATTTCTCGGCTGCGTCGAGTGTCAGCCCCCCTGTGCCTCGAGGCCGTATGCGATGCCTTCGCGGATGTTCTCGGCGGCGCGCTGGACTTTCTCCTCCCTCTCCTGAGGCTCGTCGAATTCGACCGCTATCATGCCGCCGATCGCCCGGCACAGCACCGCGATCGTATCGTCGAGCTTGTCGGGGTTCACGGTATGCGTCCTGAGCACGCCCTCGACCGATGCGATGACGCTCTTTCGACCAACACTCCTGGCCCGTGGGTCGTTACCGCTCATGTCACCGACTCCTCCTCCCCTTCAAATTGCGGCGAGTGTGGCACCGTGACGTGGCGTGCCCGATCATGGGGAGCAGTGCTTGATCCCGACAAAATCCGCCTCGCCGGGAACCGTGCCAAACGCGAGGCGGGCAGGTCTTCCATCGCATTTCACCAATGGTAGGAAAGGAGCCATCTCAGGCAGTTATCCCGACCTTGACACAATCGGCCCACTCATAGAAGGCATCTTCGGATTGAAGGGTCCGCAGTTTCGGAGTTTTCGTTTGCCGAGGCCTGGGTGCGAGAGCGTCAGGCAACGGATCGAGGAGGAGGGTTTTCACGACGGAATCGAAACCTGAATGAGACCTTGATTGAAGGTGAACGGTGAGCTTCCGTGCCTTTGGAACCGCGGACCCGGCACCCTCTGTGGACGTGGCTTTTTCGAAGTGGGCGAACGGGAATTCGTATCGATCCGCGAACGTGAATGGGAGAGTCAGTGCGACCCTGGACAGGGGTAGCGGCCTTCGTTGGTGTCGTGTTCTGCGGTGTGGCTGGCATGGCGGTGCCGCCTGCTCGGGAGACGGCTCGCGTTGGAGCCAGTAAATCACTGCTTCTTCACAAGGCAACGGCAGTTGGATCACTCCAGGACGGCACCTGCGGTGCCGTGTCTTCTGAAAACCCGACGATTTGTTGGCTGCTCCGGGGTCTCAATCCCGGGGCTCCGTGACGCATGTGTCGCATGCGCTTTTCAGCCCGCTTTTCTCACCAGGTTGCGTAACGAGGGCGACGAGGCGCCGTGGCCAGGCGGGTTTTCTCACCTTGCGCCGCGGCTTGTACTCTACCGTACGTTGAGCACGCCACGGTGAGAAAACACGTCCAGGTAGGATGCATCGTCGGCCGAAGTCGAAAGCTGGTGAGATGTACAGGTTAGGATATGCTCGCGATCGAGGTGCAGGACATGAAGTGCTTCATCACCATCGGCCTGTTCGTGCTCGTCACCGCGTGCGCTCCCGGCAATGCTCCAAGCCCAGAGGGAACAACAACGGCCGACCGAGCGCCGATACCAACCGCCCGCGCCGACGACCCGGCACGAGGTGCGCCGCCGGCCGGAAACCTCGAAGTCACCGGAGTAGAATCGCAGATTCGGTCAGGTCAAACTCTCTATGTCGCGGTCTACTCACATGTGTACTGGGGGCCCAAACAGACCCATTTCAACCTGGCGTGCACGCTGAGCATCCGAAACGTCGACCCGACGTCGCCGATCACGGTCACCACCGTCGATTACTACGATACGGCCGGCGCCCACGTCAGACATTTTATCGACCAGCCTCGCTACCTCGCGCCCCTCGAGACGGTGGATTTCTACATCAAGGAGCGCGACACGACGGGCGGATCGGGCGCGAACTTCATTGTTCGATGGGACTCACCCACCGCCGTCAATGCGCCGATTGTCGAAGCGGTCATGATCGGCGTCGACGCGGGCCAGGGAATCTCTTTCGTCTGCCCGGCGCGCGAGATCGCCGAGTAACCCGCGCTCCACCGGTTCTCCTCATGCGGGGGCCGCCATCTCCTGGAACGCTCGTCGCGCGTCTTCCGTGCCGATGATCGCGATCAGATCGCCCGGTTGAAACCGCAGGTGCACGTCCGGGTTGGCTTTCAGATCATCGCCACGAAGAACACCCACGACCGACGCGCCGGTATTTACTCGTTCGGCTTCCACTCCTTCCAGACGTTGCCGACCAGGGCCGGACCGGGTTTGAGGACCGGGTCTCCGGGCATCCATCCGGCGGGCGTTGCCTCGGTTCCCTTGCTGGCGCGGACCAGTTGGAAGGCCTGCACCTGGCGGATGGTCTCGGCAATCCGGCGCCCGACTGGAGGTGTCAGCGTCTCCATCGCCTGGATGACGCCGTCCGGGTCGATGATGAAGCGACCACGCATCTCGATCCCCTGCGTCTCGTCGTAGACCCCGTAGGCCTTGCCGATATTGCCCGCCTGGTCCGAGAGCATGTGGAAGGGGATTCCGCCGTCGACCATCTTCGTCAGTTCGTGATCGTTCCACATTTTGTGAACGAAGTGACTGTCGACACTGACTGAAAAGACTTCGCAACCCAATTTCTGCAGCTCCTGATATTTGTCGGCGACCGCCGACACTTCGGTCGCTCAGACGAAGGTGAAATCACCGGGGTAGAAGCAGAGCAGGATCCACTTGCCGAAGAATTCGGACAGTTGCACATTTGCGAAGCTGCCTTTGAAATATGCCGGGGCGTTGAAATCCGGCGCCTTCTGTCCTACGCGTGCCGTCATGAAATCCTCCTTGGTTGGAGCGTTGCTTGTTGGTGCGTCCGGGACCTCGGGCGAAGCCTCACCCATGACGGCTCCTGTGACGCGCGCGCATCCTTGGGGTTGTTCTGCCATACGACCTCCTTGGCGTTGGTGATGATAGATCCATGGTGAGAATACATCAAATAAATTATTTTAAAATCAATAACTTGCAAAAATGCTCATACATTGGAACTTCGGTGTTCCGTCGCTCGGAAACTGCGACGAGCAGCGTCAATCGAAACTCGTTCGCGTGGCCTCGTCGGTGAGGGCCCACTGGATCTTCTCCCTCCACGCCGGTGATTTCCAGGTCCCGAGCGCTTGATGCGTTTCGTGGTAGTTCTGCGGTATGGGGTGGGTACCGAGAACCACCTCCATGCCGTACTTCTCCTCGATGAACCGTCGGAAGTCGTCGATGTAAGGGCAGGGTGGATAGCCGACCAGAAGGCCTGTCGCCAGGTGGATGATCTCGGCGCCGTTCTTCTTCATCTCCGCCGGTGCGTACTCCACGTTGCCGCCGGGGCAGCCATCGCACGTGGTGTAGCCGACAAGCTCGACCTCCTCGCCGCGGTACCGTTCGAATGCCCCTTCACGATTCTGCATCGCGCGGAGGCACTTGC
>CAVQSQ010000003.1:0-284620 GCA_963715955.1 Candidatus Sulfomarinibacteraceae bacterium | reverse complement strand
GACACGAAGGACATCGCCGAGGCCTACGTATGGCTGGCCTCCGATGCAGCGGCGTGGATCACCGGGACGGTGCTGAGCGTCGATGGTGGGTTGGTGATCGGGACGTAGGTTGAGTGAGGAATGAGGAATGAGGAATTAGGAATTAGGAATTCGGCCGGACACGTGGCACGCGAGACGCGTGCCCCACAAAACGCCGATTCCAGGTTTGTGGGGCAGCCGTCCCGGCTGCCAGGCGGGGTTTCGGGGGAGAGGTAAATGACATACGCGACAATTGTTTCGACCGGGCGATACATCCCGGAGATCGAGGTATCGAACGATAGTCTGCGGGAGCGCTTCGCGCACCTCCCGGATTTCGTCGACAAGATGGAAGAGTCGACCGGGATCCCCACGCGGTGGTGGGCGCCGGAGGACTGGTGCGCTTCGGACATCGCGCTGCCGGCGGCGCAGCAGGCCCTCGAGAAAGCCGGCCGCACGCCCGAGGACGTCGACCTGATCATCCTCGGCACCGACTCGCCGGACTACATCACCCCGGCGACCTCGGTGGTCCTTCAGCACAAGCTCGGCGCCAAGAACGCCGGCACCTTCGACGTCGGCTGTGCGTGCGCGTCGTTTCCGACCGGCGCGGCGATCGCGTCCGGGATGATCGCCGCCAATCCTGCGCTCAAGACGGTGTTGGTGGTCGGCGTCTACAACATGCACAAGCTGGCGTCGCCGGACGACCCGATGGTCTTCTTCTACGGTGACGGCGCAGGAGCGGCGGTCCTCGAGCCTTCGGATGCGCCGGGTTTTGTCTCGTCGGCATACCGGGCCGACGGCTTCTACAGCGGCCACTGGGGCATCTACGCCGGAGCGACGGCGGAACCCGCGACCGAAGAGGCGGTTCGCGAGGGCCGGACCACGGTCAAGATGATCGAGCGCTACCCGCCGGAGATCAACCACGAGGGCTGGCCCGCGGTGGTGCGCACGCTCGCGGCCAACGGCGGTTTCGAGCTGTCGGAGATCGACTTCACGATCTTCACCCAGGTCCGCAAACCGTCGATCGAGCTGGTGATGGCCGATCTCGGGCTGCCGATGGAGCGCACCCACACGGTGATGGAGAAGTGGGGCTACACGGGGTCGGCCTGCGTGCCGATCGCGCTCGACGACGCGCTCGAGCAGGGAAAGATCTCGTCCGGCGATCTGCTCGTGATGGTCGGCTCCGGTGTAGGGTATAACCAGGCAGGGGCCGCGTTCAGGATGCCCTGAACGCGGAAGTTTTGAGTGTTGAATTTTTAGTTTTGAGTTTCCGCCCAACCATCCCGGCTCGGAGGTGGGCAACTCAAAACTCAAAACTGAGAACTCAAAACTCGCGATGATGGGGGAGTGGTAAATGGGCCAGAAGTTGCTGAAGATCCTTCTCGCAATCGGGATCGTCGTCGTACTCGCCATCATCGTCGCGGTGTGGATGGTGTGGAAGCGGCCGCTCAAGGTGGATGCGATGTTCTCTCGGATGGCGCTCTCGAAGATCGGGTTTGAAAAAACCACCGTCGCCATTCCGGCCGGCAGGATGACCGTGTGGGTCGGCGGCGAGGGGCCCTGCATGGTGTTGCTGCACGGTGCGGGAGACCAGGCGGGCGCGTGGGCGCGGATGGTGCCTCCTCTGCTGGATGACTTCCGGGTCGTCATCCCCGACCTCCCAGGTCACTGGAAGAGCGATCCGAAGACGGGTCCTCTCGGCATCGACAAGGTCCTTTCCGGGCTCGAAGCGGTGATGGAGACCGCCTGCGCAGGCGAGTCGGCGATTCTCGTGGGCAACTCGATGGGGGCGTGGATCTCGATGCTCTATGCCGTCGAACACCCGGATCGCGTCGAACGGTTGGTGGCCGTCAACGGCGGTGCGATCCGCGAGGACAACCCGAATGTCAACCTCTTCCCGACGACCCGCGCGGAAGCGCACGAGACCATGAAAGGGCTGATGGGCCCGGCGACACCGCCGGTCCCCGATTTCGTGCTCGACGACGTCATCCGCTGGGCGCGGGTGGGTCCGGCCGCCCGGCTGGCCCAGACCGCCGATGTCATGGACCCATACCTCCTCGACGACCGGCTCGGCGAAGTGACGGTGCCGGTTGAGCTGGTATGGGGAGACTGCCGACGGACTCCTGACGCTGGACTACGCCCAGCGCCTGCTCGACGGCCTGCCGCGGGCGCGATTGCACACGGTCCACGGGTGCGGTCACGTGCCGCACCGCGAGTGCCCGGACAAGACCCTCGAGGCGATCCAGACCGCGTTGGCCCTCGACCCGGTCGAGATGGCCCTCGATGAAGACGTGCCGTTGGAGGAGGAGGCAACACCGTGATCTGCGGCGACATCATCGGTGAACGCAGCCGGCTGTCTCCCGATCGCACGGCGGTGGTCGACGTGACCAGCGGACGCCGTCTGACCTACCGCGAGATGAACTCGCGGGCGGCCGCCTGCGCGCGCACCTGGCTTTACGGTCTCGGGCTCAAACCGGGCGATCGCATCGGCATTCTCTCCGGCAACCGGCTCGAGTTCCTCGACGCGTTCTTCGCCGCCGGCAAGTCGGGCGTGATCCTGGTGCCGCTGGGGACTCGGCTGACCGCGGCGGAGCTGGCGGTGATCGCCTCCGATTGCGGCCTCTCGGCCCTGGTCTTCGGCGACGACCACGCGGAGACGGTGAAGGATCTGGCCGGCCGCGCCGATGTCGGCCGGTTGGTGGCGCTGGACGAAGGTGCCGGGATCGAAGCCGCATCGTGGAGCGAACTCCAGGCAAAGGTGGGGGACGGCGACCACGTCCCCTCGGTGTGCTCGCCGGACGATCCCTACTGTCTGCTCTACACCTCGGGAACCACCGGGCGGCCCAAGGGCGTGATCACGCCGCACCGCATGGTGGCCTGGAATGCCTACAACACCGTGGTGTGCTGGCAACTGACCGAGAACGACGTCAGCCCGATCTTCACGCCGCTGTACCACGCCGGGGGACTCGGCGCTTTCTTGACGCCGATCCTGCTCGCCGGGGGCACCATCGTCCTCCACCGACGAGTTCGATGCGACCGAGGTGTGGCGGGTGATCGAGGCCGAACGCTGCACCGTCGTGCTCGGTGTGCCCACGATCTGGAAGATGCTGGCGGAGGCGCCCGAGTTCGAGAGTGCCGACCTCAGCCATGTGCGCTGGTTCATCTCCGGCGGCGCGCCGCTGCCGCGCCACCTGGTTCAGATCTTCCGCGACCGTGGCGTCGTGATGCGGCAGGGCTACGGTCTGACCGAGGTCGGGGTGAACTGTTTCTCGATGACCGACGAGGAGGCCTGGGCGAAGGCCGGCTCGATCGGCAAACCGCTGATGTTCACCGAGGCGCGGGTGATGGACCCCGACGGCAAGGAGATGCCGCCCGACGAGGTGGGCGAGCTGTGTTTCCGCGGTCCGCACGTCAGCACCGGCTACTGGAACAACCCGCAGGCCACCGCCGAGGCGCGCGACAAGAACGGCTGGTTCCACACCGGCGACATGGCGTGCCGCGACAGCGACGGTTTTTACTCGATCGCGGGCCGCGCCAAGGACATGTTCATCTCCGGTGGGGTCAACGTCTACCCGGCCGAGATCGAAAACGCCCTTCTCCAGCACCCGCTGGTCTCCGACGCGGCGGTCGCCGGGGTGCCGCACGACGTGTGGGGGGAAATCGGCGTCGCCTTCGTGGTGCCGGTGTCCGGCGAGGATGCCGTGACGCCGGAAGTGTTGGCCGAGTACCTCGGCGCCCGGCTCGCCCGCTACAAGATCCCGCGTGAGTTCCACCTGCTCGAGGAGTTACCCCGCACAGCCTACGGCAAAGTGGTGAAGGGGGAGCTGGTGGAGTGGTGGAAGAAGCAGCAGGAGAATTAGGAATTCAGGATTTCGGAATTCGGAATGCCGCCCAGCATCCCATGAGGGGGACGGGCTCGGAAACGGAGAAATACTTGGAGGACTCATGAAGAAAATCTACATCGCCGCATACCATCAATCCAAGTTCGGCAAGCTGTTATGACATGACGGTGCCGCAGATCGTCGCCAACACCGTCACCGAGACGGCCGCCGAGATCGGCGCGGACCCGGCCGTCATCGACGTTGCCTCGGTCGGCGCGACCTGCAATTTCTCGCTCAACCAGCAGGGGCTGTTGGCCGGACTGGTCGCGATGGTGCCGGGTCTCGGCGCCAAACCCATCGAGGCGGTCGAGAACGCCTGCGCCAGCGGCGGCCAGGCGGTCCTGAGCGTGATCGGCAAGCTCCAGATGGGGCTCGGCGATGTCGGTCTCGCGGTCGGCTTCGAGAAGATGCGCAACGACGAGGGCAAGATGGACGGCGCCCTGATCGGCGAGGTGCTGGGCTATTTCTCGCACCCCGACGAGCGTGAGGGCAAGGTCTACATCTTTCCCCATCTCTTCGCCGAGGTGATGCGCGACTACATGGCGGCCCACGGCACCACCGAGCGCGAGTTCGCCGAGATCTCGTCGCGCGAGTACGGCAACGGCAACCACAACCCCTACGCCCAGATGCAGAAGATCCAGGTGTCGGTGGACGAGGCGGCGGCGCCCGAGGGCCGCAACCGCTACATCGTCGAGGGGCTGCCGCTCAAGACCTACGACTGTTCGCAGATCACCGACGGCTACGCGGGTCTGATCGTCGCCACCGAAGAGGGTCTGGCGAAGCTGGGGATCGCAAAGAGCGACTGTGTCGAGATCGCCGGGTGGGGGCAGGCCACCGATCCGCTGCTCAAGGCGAATCGCGACATCCTCAAACCGGCGGGCGCCTTTGCCGCCATGAACGCCGCCTACGAGATGGCGGGCGAGAAGCCCGCCGACGTCAACGTCGCCGAGATCCACGACTGCTTCACGGTGATGGCCGCCATCGGCACCGAGGTCATCGGCAAGGCCGGCTACGGCGAGGGCGCTCGCTTCTGGGCCGAGGGCAAGGCCGACGCCAAGGGCGAGTGCGGGATCAACACCTCGGGCGGTCTGATCGCCAAGGGCCACCCGGTGGGCGCGACCGGGGTCGCCATGATCGGGTGGTCGGCGTGGCAGCTGCAGGGCAAGGTGCCGGCAGAGCTCCAGGTGCCCGACCCGAAAATCGCGGCCACCTTCAACATCGGCGGACCGATCTGCGCTTCCGTCTGCACCGTCCTCAGGCAAGCCTGAGGCAGTTTTGAGTTATGAGTTATGAGTTTTGAATTCCGCATCCATCCTCCATCCTGAGGAGATGGGTGGACCCGCTCAATGCTCAAGAACTAAAAACTAAGAACTGAGAACTCAAAACTGACGAGGGGGTTCACATGGCGAACGAGTTGACACCTGACCGAAGTGGTCACCTGGACGTCGACGGTCAGCGTGTCTGGTGGGAGTACTTCGGCAACGGCGACCGCGAGGCGGTGTGCCTGCTCAACGGGCTCGCCATGCACACCAAGGCGTGGTACGGCTTTCTGCCTCTGCTCACCGACGAATACGACGTGATCCTGTACGACTTCCTCGGCCAGGGGGAGTCGTCGAAGGAAGACATTCCGTACTTCATCGACGAGCTCGCGCGCTACCTCGCGTTGATCATGGACGAAGTCGGGGTCGATAAGGTGCACCCGATGGGGATCTCGTACGGCGGGTTCATCGCCCTCGAGTTCGCCCGTCTCTACCCCGAACGGCTCCACACCCTGATCCTGTCGGGGATCCTCGCCAGCCGCGAAAAGCTCTTTCAGATGTACCAGGACATCTCCCTGCGTTTCTACCGTGGGACCGAGGGGGAGTTCGAGCTCTACACCCACTACATGTACGAGAAGATCTTCTCCGAGCGCTTCGTCAAGAACATCTCCGACGAACAACTCGCGGCCATGCGGCAGCGTTTCTACGACCGCTACATCGACTACCGCTACTGTCTGATCCGTCTGACCGAAGCGCAGGACCCTTTCTTTGCCAACATCGAGGAACGGGTCGAGGGCTACCGGAAGGTGACGGCGCCGACCTTGATCCTCGCCGGCGCCCACGACCGTGCGATCCCTCTGTGGCAGCAGGAGAAACTGGCCGAGTACTTCCCCAACAGCCGCTATGAACTGGTGCCCGAGAGCGGCCACGTGGTCTACATCGAACGGCCGGACATCTTCTTCCCGGCGCTGAAAGCCTTCATGGCGGCAAAATCGGTGGATTTCGAAATGCCGGTTGGCGAGGGCGCCGCGTGAGCGACGGCACTGCTCCGCTCTTCGTTCAGAGCGAGGGCGCCGGTCCTCCTGTTCTGCTGCTCAACGGCATCGCCATGACGGCGGCCTCGTGGCAGGCGGTGGCGCGGCCGCTGGCGAAGAGGTTCAGGGTCGTACGGTGCGATTTTCGCGGTCAGCTGATGACTCCCGGTCCCCCGCCTCACGACATCGTCGAGCACGCGGAGGATGTGGCGGACCTCCTCGATCATCTCGAGCTCGACTCGGTGCATGTTGTGGGCACGTCATTCGGCGGCGTGGTCGGGACGCTGGTTGCCTCGCGTTACCCGGCGCGGGTTCGAACCCTGATCACCATCGCCTCGGCCGACGGTTTTGACGAGACGATGGCGGATGAGGTGGCGCGCTGGCGGCAGGGGTGCGTCGACTCACTCGAGGGCGGCGACCGTGGGTGGCTGTCGGATGTCCTCGAACCGGTGGTCTACTCGCCGGAGTGGGTAGCCGCCCACACCGCGGAGCGGGCGCAGCGGCGCGCCCAGATCGCCGCCCTTCCCGACGCCTGGTTCGAGGGTTTGATCGGCCTGCTCGACTCGGCCCACTCGCTGCGGCTCCGCGACGAGTTGGCTGCCATCACCTGCCCGACCCTTGTGGTGGCGGCGGAACTCGACGGCTTCGTGCCGCTCGATCGCGCCCGCGGCCTCGCCGCCGCGATCGCCGGTGCGCGCTTCGAAGTCATCGCAGGCGCCGGCCACGCGGTGGTGGTGGAACAACCGCAGCGCGTCGCCGAGATCTGCACCGGGTTTCTGGCCGGTTTGGCCTGACGCCGCAAGATCCCTCCGCTCGGTCGCTCCGCTCCCTCGGTCGGGATGACAGTGAGAAAGGTCGTTCGCGCTCCGGGTCGGGATGACAGTGAGAAAGGTCGTTCGCGCCCCGCGGTCGGGATGACAGTGAGAAAGGTCGTTCGCGCTCCGGGTCGGGATGACAGTGAGAAAGGTCGTTCGCGCTCCGGGTCGGGATGACAGCGAGGAAGGTCGGTCGCCCCCGGTCGGGATGTCGCTCTCAAACTGTCATCCCGACCGGAGGCCCGTAGGGCCGGAGCGGAGGGATCTGGACGGAGGAGCAAGCATTCTCCTGGGTCCCCGCAATCGGCTCACAGTCGATGAGGGTTTTGTGGTGCGGCCGTCCCGGCCGCACTGTGCGGGCGGGACGCCCGCACCACAACTTTCTCCGCCCCCGGACAGCCGCTGATCTGCCATAATCACCGACATGGTACTGACCTGGTCCGAAGCGGGTGTGGTCGGTGTCGGTTTGACGGCCGGCGCGATACTCTGGCACCTCGGGCGCCTCATGCCACAGCGCCTCAGCCCGGGCGTGGCGCTCGGCTGGCTGCTGATTGCCGCCGGACCGGTGCTCGGGGCGCCGACGCACCCGCAAGGACCGCACGGTACAGGTGGTGCGCTCATTATCGGCGGCCTGCTGTTGCTGGGCCGTTCGCTGCACGAGCCGTCGCGTGACAGGTCCAGGGGATCGGTCGGGCTGATCCTTCTGGTGGCGTTGCCCCTAGCCGTCGCCGCGATCGCGCTGCCGGCGGAGCTGTGGCGCGGCTTTTACGGCCTGGCCTTGTTGATCGTCACTGTCTGGCTCTCCGCACGCGTCCGTGACGAGTCGTCGCGGCAGCTCTTCAATCTCGGGATCGCGCTGCTCGCGCTCGCCGGCATCGGTCTCATGGCCGGCGCGATCCGGCCCTCGTTCGGCGCGGTGTCGGGAGGCGTGGTGGCAGTGCTGGTGCTCGGCGGCATGGTTGGGTTGGCAGCGGCCACAGTGCTCGGCGAGGTTGGCGCCGAGGTCGAGTCGCTGCGGCGCAGGCTGGGCGATCTCGAGGACGACCACGAGCACCTGCTGCGGCTGACCGAGTCGGATCCGCTTACGGGGTGTCCGACGCGGCAGGCGCTGCGGGCGTGGTTCGAGCGCTGGGACGGCGGACAGCCGGTGTCGGTCGTGCTGATCGATGTCGACAATCTCAAGCGGATCAACGAACGACACGGCCACAGCGTCGGCGACGAGGCCTTGCGGTTGGTGGCGGGCGTTCTGATGGGGTCGATCCGACCCGGCGACCTGGTCGTGCGCTGGGGCGGCGACGAGTTCGTGGTGGTCCTGCGCGGCGCCGATCACGAAGCCGCCAAACGGCGGTTCACCGGGCTGATCAGCAGCCTTCAGGAATCGACCGAAGCCTTCCCCCACGAGGAGACCCTGCGGGTCGACTGGGGGGTCTCGTCATGCTCCGCTCCATCCGACATCTCGCGTGCGCTGGCCGAGGCGGACGAACGCATGTTCGCCATGAAACGGCGGCGGTGAAATTCAGCCCTTGGCCTGCTCACGCCGGGTCGAGAGCCCGAACGGAAGATAGGCCGGGCAGACCGAGACGAACGCCGTCCCCAGCGGAATCAATCCGATGAGTCCCCACCAGCTCTTGAAGTAATAGCCCGCACCGAGGATCCCGAGGCCGACGACGGCTCGGATGATGCGGTCAGCGCTTCCCATGTTCTTCTGCATTTCCTGTCTCCTTTGGCCGCAAAAGCGGCACGCCGAGCTTCGTGATTCCGATCACGATAACACCAAAACCGGACGGTCTTTTCGCGGTGCGAAGAAAGACCCGGCGAAAACGGGTTTCACCTACTGGTGTTCCCGCCGATAATGGTTCCCTCAGCCGAAATTTTGACCTGCACCTCTTTCGCGACCTTCAGGACGAAGGTGCTGGGATCCTTGAGGCCCCACTCGACATAGGGCACGGTGAATTCGGCGTTCGCCTCGAAATATGAACCGTCGATTTGAATGTCGAGCGGGACGCTGATCTGGTGTGATTTCCCCAGCAGTTCGAACTCGCCAGCCAGCACGACTCCGGTATTCGAACCAGGAGAGAGATTTCCTTCGAAGCGATAGGGTCTGAACACGATCCGGGGATGATTCGCCGAGAGCAGCACCTTGCCGTGCATTTTCTTGTCGCGGCCTCCGTTGCCGGTGTCGGCCGAGGCGGCATCGACGACGATCTGACCCGCAACCGCTCCGGTCCCTGGGTCGATGACGAGCGAACCGGACTCCAGTTGCGCCGTCCCGTCCACTGTGTGCATGGTTGCCTTCAAGGTGAAGGTGAGGTGCGTTCGTTCGGGGTCGAGATCCACGCGCCATTCCGCAGCTTGAACCGGGACCGATGCCAGGGCTGCAATCGCTCCAACGAGGAGACAACGGGAAAGGATGCGCGGGCTCACAGGTCGATCCTCAGCATGGTTCGCACGTTGAAGAGAGGGTCATTGTCCCGTGAGGTGGAGGGTGGCCGGATCACCGATAGGGGGCTGTAGAAGAGTTCCGCAGCCAGTGAGGTGCGGCCGCCCAACCGCCAGGAAGCGCCGCCGTTGACCGACCATGTCCAGCCGTCTGCAAGCAGCAGGCTTCGGTCGAGAACGCCATAGGTCAGGGCATTCACTTGAAATTCCATGTCCATGAAGTTGGCCGCCACTCCCCAGTGGAGTTGGGTCTTCTTCAAAAGGTATCCGCCGGTGAAGGCAGCGCCGACGTGGTTGAGGGTCAGTTCGTCAGCTGACGGCGCCTCGCAGCCGTAGATGTTGTCCGGCGGTCCGGGCGGAAAGGCGGCTTCTTTCTCCGAACATGTGAAATCGCCTGAGACCTTTCCGAGCTGGCCGTAGATGCGAATCCCCAGCGTCCAGGGGCCGTCCGAGTAAAGCGGCCGTTCAGCCGCGACGGCGAACAGATTCGATTCGACGCCCTGCACCTCGACCGGCGGCACCCACGCCACATCGAGCGAAACCTCCGCCGGCAGACCGACGGTGACCCGTGGCCTGAAGAGGGCGGGCAGGCGGTTGATGTCCTCGACCTTGGCGCCGCCGAACCCGATTCTCCGCTGGTCCTCGCTGAGCCGGGGAATCGTGTCCAGTTCGAGTCCCACCGAAAAGGTCCACGGTTCGCGGGCCGCGGGTGGACCGAGCCCTGTCAGGATGCTGACCGAGTTGAAGTACTTCATGGCCCACGCCTCGGGCCGGGCCCAGTCGAGGTCCTCGACATCGTCGATGACCTGGGCCGAGAGCGGACCGGCGGCAACGATGGCGACAAGCACAGTCCTGAAGATCTTTGTCGCCCGTCCTGTACGAGATTCACGCTTCATGGGTGGTCCTTCCCCGTTCATTCGGCTTGGCGCGGCCCGAATGTGCGGACCGGCGGGTTTCGGATCAGTCGTTGGGGGCACCACGCTCGATCCAATCTCGCAGAAGATCGATGAGCTCCTGGCTGAGCGGCTGGCCCGAACGCGGCATTCTCAGGCCACTGATCGACGAGTCCCCGGTGACCTTGAGATAGAGGTAACTTGCGTCCGGATTGCCGGGTTCGATGCGGTCGAGATTTCCCCGCTGGCTGGAACGTACATTGACAATGTTGGCGTACGCCGTCCCCGAGCTCAGATTCAGGCCTTCGGCTGGGGCACCACCTCCGTGGCACCCGGAGAAGGCGCAACTCGGAGTGAATATCTGGGACTGCACTGCACTGAACGTGGCCTGCGAGCCGCCGCCTGTAACGGTGATGGTGCGGCTGTCGGGCGTGGGGTCGGCGGCGCCGTTGCTGTCGGTCACCGTAAAGGTGACGGTGTAGGTCCCGGAGTCGGTGTAGGTGTGGTTGCCGGGAACCAATGCCGTCGACGTGATGCCGTCGCCGAAGTTCCAAAGATAGGTCATGGCGTCGCCGTCGGGGTCTTCGGCCGAGCCCTCGAAATTCACCGCCTGGTCTTCCTCGATGGAGGCGTTTCCAACGGGCAGCGTGATCGTGCCGTTCGGTGGGTTGTTGCCGGCCGCAGCGCCGCTGACCGGCGGAGCGAATGACGGGCTGACGTAGAAGCCGTCGTTGGTGGCATTGTCCACCGGCGTGAGAGCGACGGCCACGGGTGCGTCCGCCGAGTAGCTGATGATGAACGCGTCCTGGGTGCGCGAGCTCGATGGCACGGAGGGGATCAATCGGAACACGCCCTCGACTGCATTCATGAACGGCTCGAGGGTCATGGAGTCGCTGCCGAGCACCTCACCGTCGACCGCCAGCGCGGTGAGGGTGAGGTTGACCGCGAACGGGTTCGGGTTGAACAGCACGACGTTCGAACGGAAACCGGTGCCTGTGGACGAGGGTCTGTTCGAGGCGAGGAGGAGAACACCGCTCTCGGACAGGTTGGAAGGATCGACCGCCGGCACGAAAAGGCCGAAGGTGCCGCCGATGTCGGGGTTGTCGCGCTGGTCGTTGAAGACGTGGGCCGCGGCCGCGAACGGCTCCGATGCCGACAGCATGAGGGCGCCGTTGCCGTCATCTCCGAACAGATCGTTGATTGCGTCGTCGACCACCTCGGTTGAGGCTGCGGCGATGGCGATCTCGACGGTCTGATCGGCTGCTTCGAGTCCGTCGTCGTTGGCCGGGAACCACGACGCCCACGCAGTCATGGCGGCGTCGTTGACGTTGACCACGTTGAGGCCCGTCCGCCAGCGGCTGCCGGCCTGGCCATCGGTGCGTGAGATCACCGGGAAGATGCGCACCGTCTCGGTGGCGCGGAGCTGGCCGCGGACGGCTCCGGTCGGAAACTCCGAGGTGTGGACGTTGAAGTAGAACCTGTGCGGCCCCGCCAGGATTTCGCGTTCGAGGTCGTCGTCAACTGCAACAGAGGCCACTGCGACGCCATCGGTGAAATCTGCTGAAGGATCGATGACGATGGAACCGTTTTCGGCGGCGGTGCCGCGGTGGATGTGGGCTGCAGAGGGCTCGACGGTGTTGCTCACGTTGAAATAGAAGTGAGCAGTACCGTCGTCGAAGATCACACTGGCAAAACCGTCGCCGTTCGGATCGCCGGGGTTCCCCACCTCCCGGGCGCCACTGACCTTCGCAGCCAGGGCCGACCCGGATGCGCCTCCTCCGAGGACCTGGCCGCGGACCGCGCCGGCCGGATGATCGGAGTTGTGGACGTTGAAGTAAAAGGCTGAGGGGTTCGTCCGCATCGAGGCGAGAGTTCCGGCGTCGGAGGGAACTTCACCAAAGGCGAGGTACGATCCGTCGCCGTCCTCCGAAAACACAACCTCGAAATCGATGGCAATGCCGCCATTGACTCCGGCGGAGCCGGAGTGGATGTGGGCCGCGGTCGGAGCGGCGATATCCGTCACCCAGAGGTAGTAAGCCACCGAATCTGAGCCGATGCCGACGACACCGACGCCCCACCCGTCGCTGTCTCCGGCGTTCCCGACTTCGTTGGCGCCCTCCAGTTGGGCGCTGAACCACTGGGTTTGGGCGTCCCCGGGTACGGCGACGAAGGAAATGGCGGCCAACGCTGCCGCCAGGAGAGTGTTTCTGAATCCGTTCATGCGGAACTCCTTTCTGAACGCAGCTCGCAGGTGGAGGGCTCGAAGGGCGCGGAGAACGGGCACCATCCAAGCGCGGCGGTGCCCAATGGGACCAGGGCGATCAACCCGAACCAGCTCGTGATGCTGAGCCCTGCGGCGCCGATTGCACGACCCTGGATCGAGCGGACGAGCCGGTCGATGCTTCCGATGTTGATTTCCATGCTTCACCTCTATGAAGGATGTATGCAGATGAGTGTGATTGAGACACATTGTCGGAATATTTTTTTTGAAAGAGTCGACCCGGGATCGTGAAATCGACGGGTCTGAAGGTGATCCACCTCACGTCGCCGACGATTTCCCACCGCGTTCGAGAATGAGAATCGCGAGTTGCTTGTTAGGGTCTTCCAGTGAGTGGATCGACGTCAGGAGATGTTGCGGCGGGCACGGGCGACCGCGCGCTGGTCAACCGCTGCCTCAAGGGTGATGAAGAGGCGTGGGTGGAGCTGTGGACCCGTTACGGTCCGGTCGTCAAGGCGGTGGCACGCCGCACGGGTTGCGACGCGGAGGAAGCGAAAGATGTCCTCCAGCGTGTGGCACTGGCGGCATTGCAGGGACTTGATCGCATTCGCGATCCGGAAAAGCTCGGGGGGTGGCTCACCGGGACGGCTCGTTACCAGGCTCTCGAGGTCATCCGTCACCGTCGCCCCGCCGAACAACTGTTTCCCGGATCCGTGATCCACGAACCGGATCCTGAGGCGTCGATCCAGCGGGACCGCGATCTGATCATTCTGCGGCGCGCGTTGTTGGACCTCGACGAGCGCTGCCGCAGGCTGATCCGACAGCTCGATCTCGATGACCCCCCGGCCAGCTATCGCGACGTGGCGAAAGCGGAAGACCTGGCGCCATCCTCGATTGGACCGATTCGGCGAAGGTGTCTGAATCGATTGAGAAAAGTCGTGGAGAAGATGTCTCATCGGCGGCCCCGCGCCCACATTAATGGTGAGGGATGAGATGAGTCACCTGGATTTCGATCGCCTTATTGACCTGATGGGAGAGTCCGCCACCGCCGGAGACGCTTCCCACCTGGCGGAGTGTGATGTTTGCCGGCGTCAGCTCGAGCTCTGGCGGACCCGGTTGGACGATCTTCGGGCGATCGAGGCCAACGCGGTGAATACGGCCGAAATTCACAACCTGCGCGTGCTCTTTCGCGAGTACGGGCCATCTCCCGTAGCCCGGAGTTGGGCGGCACGGCTCGTCCGCAGTTCACAACCGCCTGCCACCGAAGCTGTTCGTGGTGGCCTGGCAGCCACGTTCGCAGCCTATGAGGCCGGTCCCTATCAGATTGTCCTGCAGGTGAGCCCCTCGGAAATGGAGGGACGGGTCGATCTCCAGGGCCAGGTGGCGAGCCAGGAAAGCCACCTTCAAGCGAGCACCGAGGTGGTCATCACCTCGGAACGTGGATACGCGGATCGAGTGACGGTCGATAGGTTCGGCGAGTTCCGCATCGCCGGGGTGCCCGTGGGACTCTGTCGGTTGGTCTGGTACGGCGGCGGCGAAAGGATCGATCTCGAAGACCTCATCGTCGGGGGGGGCGATGGCGACGACGGGAACTGAGCCGTTGCCGCCGGAAGTTCTTCTCACGCTGGCCAACCAGGGAGCGATCAGCGCGGGCGAGCACCTGGTGAGGTACGCCGAGAGCCTGGCGCGCTCGAACCCCGGCACGGCCCGGAAGTGGGGCGCGAGGATGGCCTGTTCGCGTTTCGACGACGCGATCGTCACCGGGTGCGCTCGTTGGGCGGCAGGGGTGGCGATGTACCTTGCGGGAGATGTGGATGCAGCTGAACCGGCTCTCCTCGATGCCGCCAAGATGCTCAACGGTACGGACAACGGGAGTCTCGCCGACCGTGCCAGGTTGCTGCTCGTCGATCTCCACGGTGAAAAGCTGGAACTGGGTCGAGCGCGGCGACTGGCTGCAAAGCTGCACCGCAACTTCGCCGAGCGGGGCGACAACTCCCGGGCAGCTGCGGTTCTCGCCAATCTCGCCGGAGCCGAAGACGCGGCCGATCAGGTGTCTCGCGCCCGTACGCTGTGGCGCCGGGCGCGCCGCGGCCTCGAGCCAGGATCGTTGCGCAGGTTGTTGACAGACGCCAATCTCGCCAATCTTGCGGCCCTCGAGGGTCGCTTCAGCGATGCCGCCGCCGGACTTGCGGAAGTGTCCCGTGAAGCCCGGCGGTTGGGCATGGACGGGCTCGCGGTCAAGGCGGAGCTCAACCTCGCAGAGGTGGAGTTTTCTGGCGGAGATGTGGACTCCGCATTCGCCCGGTGGGCGCGGGTGCTGACCGAGGCCCACGAAACCGGCAACCGTGTCGCCGAAGTCGCCGCCGCCATCGATCTTGCCGCTTCCGAGGCCGCTGTCGGCGACATCAGCGGCGCGCGGCGGCGGCTCGAGGCCGCCCTCGCCGGCGCGAGAGAGCTCGGTCTCGATGGTGAGGCTGCCCGCGCCGCCCGTTTGCTGGCTGCGCTCGAGGCCGCGGACGGCGTTCCAGGCGCGCTCGAGCGCGCGGAGAGCGACCTTTGCGGGCCGGCATGGACGGTGCAACGGGATCTCCTGATGGTGGAGGTGGCGCAGCTCGACCCGAACACCGACCCCGGCCGGTTGTCCCGTGCGGCGCGACGTCTGATCCGCAGCGGCCACCTGCAACGCGGTCGCCTCGGTCTGGCGTGGGCTGCCGCGCTGTCCCTCGACCGCGGCAAGACGTCGCGAGCCCGCAGCCTGGCTCGTGAGGTCCTCGCCTCACGCGGTCTCTCGCCGTGGATTCGGATGATCGCCAATCACGTCCTCGGTCGCCTCGGTGGGCCGCGGAGGATTCGTTACCTGCTGGCGGCGGCACGAAACGCCGACACGGTCCACGGCCGGCTCGCGGCCGCAGCCGATCGCCAGGCCTTTCTGTCGAGGCGTGGAGAAGTCTATCTGGATCTTCTGGGTGCGCTCATCGAACGCAACCGCCCGGCCGATCGTCGCCGTGCTCTCGGTGTTGCGGACCGGGTTCGCGTGGGGTGGCTTCTCGATGAACTGGCTCGCCGGTCGGACCGCGGAGATGACGTCGAGGTGCGGCGGTGGCAAGACCTCCGGTGTCGGCTCGCGGCTCTGCTGCAGGATGTCGAAGGGGCGGGCGAACCGCGGGTTCGACGGTCGGGGCTCAAGCTCCACGGCGAGATCAAATCCCTCGAACGGGACGTGCGCCGTGCCGAAACCGAACTCGCCCGTCGCTGGCCGGTTGCGTGGAATGGTGTCGAATCCTCGGCAGCCGAAGAGCTCCTGAAGGTCCTCCCTGAACGTGACTGCTTTGTCGAATATCTGCTCGACCGGGAGAACCTCGTCGTGTTCCGCGTCCTCCGTGGCTCTTTGACGGTTGTGGTGGTGCCTGGCGGTTCACTCGAGCTGTCCGGCCTCCTGGCGTCCGTACAGTTTCATCTCGATGCCGCGACCTGGCTGGGCGACCAGTGGGGCGATGCCCAGAATGCCGCCCTTGACGACAGGTTGCGCCGGCTGGGTGAGATTCTGCTCGAACATGTGCCCCTGGACGGCGCCGATCGTTTGTGGATCGCACCGCATGCGCGCCTTTTTAACCTGCCGTGGCCGGCTCTTCGTCATCCGCGGGGCGAACGCCTGCTGGACGTGGTGCCTTTTACTCTGGTGCCTGGAGCACGGGCCGCCGCCATGCTGCTCAGCGAAGTGGTGCGTCGTCCGGCGTCGGCTGCGGTCGGTGGCGCGATGGCGGTGAATTTACCGCTGGTGGAGAAGGAGATGCGCGAGCTTTCCGGGATTGCCGGTGGCGCGAAGGTCGCGGTCTCGACGACACGGGATGAGTTCCTCGGTTTGATGAATGAACACGAACTCGTTCACCTTGCGGGTCACGCGCTGTTTCTTGACGGTCTCCCGTTCGCGTCCGGTCTCCGGATGAGCGACGGATACGTGACGGTCCACGATCTCGCGGCCACCAGAATGGCGGCCCGTTTCGTGTCCTTCGGTGTGTGTTCCGGGCTGCGTCTCGGCCGCGACACCGGCGACCGCTACGCCGGGTTCGTGTTGGCGTTGATGAGTGGTGGGGTGCGGACCGTGGTGGGGCCGGTCGCACCGGTGCGCGACGACGTCGCGTACACATTCGATATGGCACTCCACCGGCGATTGGCCGAGACAGGGGACCCGCAATCCGCGTTTCTCGCCGCCGTCGACGCGGTCCGCGAGCTCGATCCGAGGCCCGTTACCTGGGGGAGTTTCCACCAGTGGGGCGATCCACGCGCGTGGGGGATGGCATGAGTCGCCGCCAGAGACGTCGGTTGGTGCTTGCCGCAGTCGCCCTGACATTGCTCGTGGCCGGAGGCCGGGCCGTTGCGTCGGATGACTCACTCCCTGACCGAGGCCCTGCAGCGACCGTCCGCGGGGTCGTGCAATCCGTTGATCCGCCGTTCGGTTTCAATCTGGAGGACGGCACATTCGTCGAACTCGAGGCCGACGCGCAGTGGGACGGCGTTCGTGGCGTTTCGGACCTCGAGCCTGGTGACCGGATCACCGCGATCGGGTCCGTGTTCGAGATCGGCGGGCGTCCCGCGGTGAAGGCCGGCGGAGTGAGGGTCGTGTCCCCGTCCGGTCGAGTCTCTCCCATCGGATCGCCGGTGTGCATGCCGCCGCGCTCGACCCTTTCCGGCAGCACGAAGGCGTTTCGCGCCGCGCGCGCCAACCTGGTGCCCCCGCGGCCGCCGTCGATGGCGATGGCCAAGGACGAGTTCGACATCGAAGGTGTCGTCGTGTCGGTCGCCGAGGAGACGTTCCTGCTCGACGGCGGTGACTCCAACCGCTACACCGTGGTGGTGACCGAAGAAACCGAGTTCAAGGATCTGGACGGCCTCGGAGACCTCGAGGCGGGCGACACCGTCCGCGTCCGCGGCGAGCTTGACGGGACGGTCATCACGGCGTCGCGCGTCGAGCTCTCTGAGGGTGGTGGCGACGGTGGCGGAGGGAGTGAAAGTGACGACGACGGTGTGGATTTCGAATCCACCGGTATCGTCACCGAGATTCTCCCCCCTGATAGTTTTGCCTTCAGCGACCAGCGCACCTACCGGGTCGACGGCATGACGGTATTCGACGAGCCGATCGTCTCCTACTCGGATCTCGAAGTGGGGCAGTATCTGGAGGTCGAGGCATTGTATGAGGGCGGCAGCGCTTACCGCGCTGTCAAGATCGAGTACGAAGGTGACGACGACCAGGGGCAGGGCTATCGAGTGGTCGAAGGAACCATTGCGGGTGTTTCGGCCACCGAGATGACCCTGACCGACGCCACCGTGTTGGTCTTCACGACCACGACCGTGTTCAACGGCGATGCCGACCGGCGAGAGGATCTTCGACCAGGGTGGGGGGTGAAGGCGTACGTCCTTTTCAATGCGGCGGGCCAGTTCCTTGCTTTGACCGTGCGTGCCGAGGATGAGAGCCCGTCGACAACCGAGGGCCATGAGTTTGAGCCACGGGAGGCGGTCCTGGTGTTGGCAGAGGGCGTCGACCCGGGGGCGGTGGCGGAGCGACATGGGGCCGAGGTCTCGGGTCGGGTCTCGACGCTCGGGGCGCTCTTCAGATGGCAGGACGATATCGACGACGAGCTTCTGGCGAAGCTGGCTTCGGACCCGGACGTCGTCGCGGTGGAACCCAATTTTCTTTTCAGGGATCCCGAGTCGACCCGCCGGAGGTTCGTTATCGTCGACCGTTCGCCGACGATCGGCGAGTACACGGGCCAGCAAGCTGCCACCAAGCACAGAGTTGCGGAGGCACACACCATCAGCCGGGGCGGCGGAACCGTGGTCGCGATCATGGACAACGGCGTGGACTACTGCCACCCACTGCTCCGGGGACATCTCCTGGCCGGCGGGATGGACCTGATCGATGGCGATCTGTCGCCGTGGGAAACGGCGGACGGGATCGACCAGGACGGCGACGGCGAGACCGATGAGGCTGCCGGACACGGCACCTTTGTGGCTTCGGTGGTGGCGCTGGCGGCACCCGGGGCGAGAATCCTGCCGTATCGTGTCCTCGATGATGACGGCGGCGGGACCGCCTTCAACCTGGCGTTGGCCCTCGCCGACGCCATCGAAAGCGGTGTCGACGTCATCAACCTCTCGCTGGCGTACCGCCAACGATCCGTGGTGGTTGACCTCCTGCTCGAGGAGGCCGCGAGACGAAAGATCATCGTGGTCGCCGCGGCGGGCAATGACGGCTCCGCGACGTTGCCGTTCCCGGCGATCGACAGCCATGTTTTGGCTGTGACCGCACTCCGGGGCGACGGGAGCGGGCTTGCAGACTTCGCCAACCGTGGCGCCACGGCGGAGCTGGCGGCGATCGGAGAGGATGTCTACGGGGCGCTCTTCGGAGGCGAGTACGGCACTTCGTCGGGCACCTCGATGGCGGCCCCTTTCGCTGCCGCTTGTGCGGCTCTGGTCAAGAGCCTCGATGCCGGGGTCTCGCCGGACCTGGTCCGGCGATTGCTCGCGCAGTCCGGCGTCGTGATCGCCGACGGCGCGTGGAGCGGTTCGTCGCTCGATCTCGGCAGAGCCGCCGCCGCCGCCCAACCCTGAGCAATCCCCTCCTCAGCCCGTCTTCAGCTCGTCCGGGATTCGATGAGATGGACCCTGACCGGGTGCGAAATCCCAACCACGGAGACGGGCGCCGGTGACGGCGGTAGCGATGGCCGGCGGCACCGGTGATCAGTCGGTGCCTGCAGACGGGTCAGTGGTCACTTCTGGGGTGCGAGTTCTTCCAGCCTTTCGCCAGGAAAGATGACCGGTCTCCGTCGCGAGGTGATCCCCGTCACACAAAACTGTGTCCGAATCTGAGGATCAGTCGCACTTATTACTGAAGACCCAGCCGCACAACGACGCGGCACTCCAAGGAGGACACGATGAAAGCAACAATATGGCAACAGATGGTGATCGGATGCACCTCGATCGCGACGCTGGCGATGCTCGGCGTCGAGGCCGAGGCCGGCTCGATGGTGAGGCGTTCGGCGAGGGCGCAACGGATGGAGACCTCGCAGGAGGCCGGGGCGGCGCTCACGGCTGTCGGTGCGGCCGCCGGTTGGGGCCGCATCAAAGTCGAGGACAGAGTGAGGGTGGGTGTGGTCAAGCGCGAGGTCGAGGTCGGACTGTTTGACATGGACCCGATGACCGAGTTCAGCATCGAGGCGGACGGCGTCTTTCTCGGGAACGTGAGAACTGACAGTTCGGGTTGGGCGACTCTGAAGCTGGAGACCGGCGACGAGAGTCACCCGCCAGTGCCGTCCGACCTGCCACCGGCGGGAGACTTGTCATCCGCGTCGGTTCGAGACACCTCAGGCGCGTTTGTGCTGGAGGGGAGCTTTGTCGGCTTCAATGCCGGCGATGACGACTCGACGGTTCACGAGGAAAAGATCTCGCTCACCGATCAGGTGGGTGCCGGTGCATCCGGCGTCGCCAAGGTGGAGCGCGAAGCGGACGGCACCCAGGAGTTCGACACAAGGGCCACTGGTCTGACGCCCGGCGAGATGTACACCGTCAGAGTCGATGGCTTTGCGGCAGGTATGGTGGCTGCGGACGCGATTGGTCAGGCGCGGCTCAAGTTCGAGTTCCCCGACGACGAAAACCCACTTCCGCCCGAATTACAGCCAGTCGAGGATCTGCGGGTCGTCGAGTGGTACGACGAGAGCGATGACCTGGTGTTGGCAGGTGTCTTCTCTGGCGTCTCGAACGATGATGACGATGACGACAGCGGCAATGGTGGATCCGGCAACGATGGCGGCGGCGACGATGACGGCGACGACGATGACGGCGACGACGATGACGGCGGCGACGATGACGGCGACGACGATGACGGCGACGACGATGACGGCGACGACGATGACGACGATGACGACGATGACGACGATGACGACGATGATGATGACGATGATGATGACGCCGGTGACGGTGGCGGCAACAGCGGCCCCGGTAGTGGCGGGCTCTGAGAGGACTCGACGACAACAGGATGCAGGGGAAGAACTGTCGGCGACGATTTCGCTCCCCCCGGACGTTCGCGCCCCGCCGGGGCCCGATCGTCGAGCGCAGGAGACCCCGGAATCCTGATCACAGCAAAGGCCGCCCCTTCCCCCGGGGCGGCCTGTTCTTGACAATCAGATCGCGACCAGGTGCCGGTAGACGATCCAGACGCCGATGACGATCAGGAGGAGGCCCCCGACGACGGCCATCCGGGAACCGAATCGGATGCCCAGGGTCGTGCCCCCGAGGGTGCCGAACAGCGTCAGGGTGCCCGCGGTCAGACCGATCACGGCCGCCGGGAACCAGACCTCGACTCCGAGGGCGGCAAAGCTGAGTCCGATCGCCAGCGCGTCAATGCTGGTGGCCACCGAAAGCACCACCAACGACCACCCGCGGGTCGGATCGGAACGCCGGGCGTCGTGGCCGTCGCTCCGCAGCGCCTCGTAGATCATGCGACCACCGACGACCGTCAACAGGGTGAAGGCCAGCCAGTGGTCCCAGCTCTCGATCAGCGGTCGCACCGATCTGCCGGCGACCCAGCCGATGATCGGCATCAGGGCCTGAAAGAGCCCGAAGTGCCACGCGAGGCGAAAGGTCTGGCGCCGTGAGGTCCCTCCCAGGGCCACGCTGACCGCGATGGACACGGCAAATGCGTCCATCGCCAGTCCGATGGCGATACCGAACAGCACGATCAGATCCACGTCGACCTCATGGGCATCGCAGAATAGCGGCGCTTGCGGGCGGTGTCGAGCCATCAAGCTGCCATCCGGTAGGCTATGATCCGGTCCACGGAGGCATAGCTGAAGCACGAGCACCACTTCGACCAACATCTGCCGATGAGCGGCGAGGCGCGCACGCGGTGGGTTGTGGCCATGACGGCGGCGACCATGGTGGTGGAGATCGTCGCCGGCGTCCTGTACGGATCGATGGCGCTGCTCGCCGACGGCCTCCACATGGCGTCGCATGCCGCGGCGCTGGGTCTCTCGGCCTTCGCCTATGCCTACGCGCGCCGGCACGCCCACGACCTGCGATTCACTTTCGGCACCGGCAAGGTGAACTCCCTGGCGGGATTCGCGAGCGCGGTGGTCCTCGTACTGTTCGCGGTGATGATGGGTATCGAGAGCGTGCGGAGGTTTCTCGAACCGGTTCCGATCGCCTACAACCAGGCGATCGCGGTGGCGGTCCTCGGTCTCATCGTCAACGGCATCAGCGTTTTCATTCTCCGAGAAGGCCACGGTCACGGTCATGGGCACGGCCACCACGAAGGGGACCACCACCACGAACACCATGATGATCACAATCTCCGCGCCGCCCATCTCCACGTGCTGGCGGACGCCCTGACATCGGTTCTGGCCATTGCCGCCCTGCTTGCTGCCAAATATTTCGGGGTCAACTGGATGGACCCGGCGATGGGGATTGTCGGCGGGATCCTGGTGGCGCGGTGGTCGTGGGGGCTGATGGGAGCGACCAGTCGAGTCCTGCTCGATCACCAGGCCCCGCAGGACGTGCTCGAGGACCTCCGAACGGCCCTCGGCTCGAGTTCGATCGAACTGGTCGACCTCCACGTGTGGGAGATCGGCCCCGGCTACAAAGCGGCGATCCTCGGCGTCGAGACGGCTGGTGATATCGAGGTCGAGGACATCAAACGGCTCGTGCCGGAGCGGCTCGGCATCGCGCACCTCACCGTCGAGCTGCACCGATCGAAGAGTGTTTCGACTCCGCCGGGCTCACCCGAGGTCTCGACGTGAGCCAGCTCCAGTTGCTCGGGGAACGCCGTTTCTGGCCCCTGTTCTGGACCCAGTTTCTGGGCGCGTTCAACGACAACCTCTTCAAGAACGCGCTGGTGATCCTGGTGGCCTACCGCTCGATGACCCTGCTCGGGCTCGGGTCGAAGACCATCGTGGTGGCCTGCGCCGGGATCTTCATCTTCCCGTTCTTCCTCTTCTCCGCCACCGCCGGCCAGCTCGCGGACCGGTTTCCGAAGTGGCGGTTGATGCGGTGGGTCAAGGTGTGGGAGATCGGCGTCATGGCGCTGGCGGGGGTCGGCTTCGCCACCAACAACCTCGGTTTGTTGTTGACGGTGTTGTTTCTGATGGGGATGCAGTCGACCTTTTTCGGGCCGGCGAAGTACTCCATTCTGCCGGAGTTGCTCGATGACGACACTCTGGTCGGCGGCAATGCGTTGGTGGCGATGGCCACCTTCCTCGCCATCCTCGTCGGTACCATCACCGGCGGTTTGGTGGTGGCGGGCGGTGATCGGTGGGTCTCGCGGCTCGGGCTGATGGTCGTGGTCGTCGCCGTCGCCGGTTACGTGACCAGTCTCTTCATCAAAAAGCTGCCCGCCGCCAACCCCGATCTTCAGGTGAAACTCAACCCGGTGACGCCGACCATCGACATTTTGAGGGTCGCGCGCGGGGTCCACTCGGTCTTTTTGTCGATTCTCGCCATCTCGTGGTTCTGGTTCCTCGGCGCCTCGTTCCTGTCGCTGCTGCCGAACTTCTCAAAGGACGTGCTCGGCGGCGGGGAGACGGTCGTCACCCTGTGCCTCGCCACCTTCTGCGTCGGCATCGGCGCCGGATCCATGCTCTGCGAACGCTTTTCGCGCCGCCACCTCGAGCTCGGGCTGGTGCCGTTGGGCTCGATCGGGATCAGCCTGTTCGCCGTCGATCTCGCCTTTTCGGGGTGGCGGTTCACGGCGCCTGTCGACGGCTCGTTTCTGAGCGTCACCGGGTTCCTCGGCGCACCGGGCGGGCTGCACGTGCTGTTCGACCTCTTCATGATCGCCGTCTTCTCCGGTTTCTACACGGTGCCGCTGATGACCTTCATCCAGCAGCGGTCCGCGGCCTCCGAGCGCTCGCGGGTGATTGCCGGCAACAACATCCTCAACGCCCTGTTGATGGTCCTGTCGTCGCTGATGCTGGTGGCCATGCTGGCTGCGGACGTTTCCATCCCCGGGATCTTCCTGACCCTGGCGCTGCTCAACGCCGCGGTGGCGGTCTACATCTACACGGTGATTCCGGAGTTTCTGCTGCGCTTTGCCGCCTGGTGCGTGAGCAACATCCTGTACCGCCTGCGGCTGGAGCACCCGGAGCACATTCCGATCGCCGGTGCCGCGGTTCTCGCCGCCAACCACGTCACCTTTGTCGACTGGCTGCTGATGGCCTCCGCTTCGACCCGCCCGGTGCGGTTCGTGATGGACCACGAGTTTTCGCGGATGCCCTTGATCCGCCTCCTCGCCCGCGACGCCAAGGTGATCCCCATCGCATCGGGCCGCGATGACCCCGAGACCCTGCAGCAGGCCTACGACCGGATCGCCGAAGAACTCGAGGCGGGCGAGGTGGTGTGCATCTTCCCGGAGGGGGGGCTCACCCGAGACGGCCGGTTGTCGCCGTTCCGGCCGGGGATCGAACGCATCGTCGAACGCACGCCGGTGCCGGTCGTGCCGGTGGCCCTGGTGGGTCTGTGGGGGAGCTTCTTCAGCCGCTACTCGGGACGCGCCATGATCCGGCCCTTCCGCCGCTTCTGGTCGCGGGTCGAGATCAGGATCGGCACACCGATAGCGCCCGGGGAGGTCACGGCGCAGACCGTTGCGGAGAGGGTGGCGGCGCTCGGGGGATGGGATGTGCCGGAGCCGCTGGAAGCGCCGCCGGAGAATTCGGAATTCGGAATTCGGAATTCGGAATGACCGGTCCCCAACCCGGTACGAGAAACGCGTGCGGTGCGGGTGACTGTGCCGGAGGGAGGTTCAGATCCCGTAATCGGCGGTCAGGCGCTACAAAAAGAAAACCCCGCCAAAGGCGGGGCTGCAATTCAGCGTCGAAGACGCTGAATTGCTACCACATTTTGATCGCGACCCGCACCCCATCGTCGGTGGCGACTGTCACCAACTCGCCGTTCTCAGCGGCGCGGAGGATGTCGAAGATCATCTTGGGGTCGGCGGTCTGCCAGTCCCAGTTCTCGAGGGCCTCGAGCACGCCGTCGATCGGGATGTTGCAGCGGACCACGGCGTCCTCTGCGTCGACCGCGATGCGCAAGGTGTCCCCCTCCTTGACGATGCTCACGTCGGCGTCGTCCGTCTGCACTCGGACCAGGGCAGCGTCGGGGCTGTCCAGGAGCGCGCGGACCGAGGCCAGAACCAGGTCTTTCTGCGCGGTGACCTCGGGCGGAATCTCGGCCTCTTCGAGGGCCTCATCCGGGATGAAAGCACTGGCGATGCTGGCCACGATCAGGGGGAACGGCACCTTGACGTGAACCGGTGCGTCGAGCTCGATGTCGTCGCTGGACGAGACGTCGACCACGTGCACGTCGACGACCATCCAATCCATCATCAGGGTCGCGGTCAGCAGACCGACTGTACCGGCCAGCAGCACCGCACCCAGCGTCGACATGCCTCTCTGGTTTTTCATTATTCGATCCAGACGCGGACGTTGGCCTCGTTGGATGTCACCTTCACCAGTTCGCCGTTCGGCAGTTGGTCGAAGCTGCCGAGGAGGGCGGCGATATCGAGGGTGTTTTCGTCGCCGAAGGTGAGGGCGTCCATCATCTCCATCGGCACGGTGACCTCGACCTTGGCCATCTCGTCTTCCTTCTGGTTGACGGTGACGTAGAGCATGCCGGCCTGCTTGTGGACATTGACGTCGGCCTCATCGGAGGTCACGGTCACGAACTTGCCGTCCGGCGCGTCCTTCACCGCCGCCATGATCTCGGCGAAATTGATGTCCATGTCATCGTCGAGCTCGAGATCGATGTGTCCTTTGTGGAAATTCTCCACGTCGACGTTGCGCAGCACCGTCAGCACGAGGTTGAGGGGCAGGTGCACCTCGACGTTGGTGTTGCTCGAGTTCTCGGTGACGGTCACGTTGACCCACCGCGTGGAATCCTCGGCGATTGCGGCCGGCGCTGCCATGAGGGCGACGATGGCGACCAGGGCGATCAGACTGCGTTTCATATCCCACCTCCGTTGTTGCGTCCATCTGTAAGACGACCGAGCGGCAGAAGCGTTAGCGGCCGTAGCTACACATCACAACGGATGTCGGGGGAAAAGGTTCACAGGCAATTCGCGGATCGGCGGCCGATCCACGAATTGCGGCGTCGGCTGCGCCGACGAACTCTTCACCCTGGGGGTGACTGGTCAGCGTTATCAGATTCGATGATCGACCTCGCGCGGTGGGATTCTCGATGCCCGATCGCCGCCTGCCTGTCATCCCGACCGAGCGAGAGAAGCGAGCGAGTGGAGGGATCTCGGCCCGGACACACAAACCGACTCGGAGGTCGGGTCCGGTCGGAGATCTCTCCGCTACGGCCCGAAGGGGCCTCCGGTCGAGATGACAGGGGTTTGGCGTCTTGCTGCCCGCGAACCTCCCGGGGGGGGGCGCTGAACTGGTCGATCCGGAATTCGGAATTCGGAATGTCGCTCACCACCCGCCCAGACCAGCTGAAGGGGTGCCGGAATTCAAAACTCAAAACTCAAAACTCATAACTGCGTCGGAGGCCGGTAGGCCTACGACGCGTCGGGCATCACGAACCAGAGAATCAGATAAACGAGGATGCCGGGGAAGGCGACCGAGATCACCGAACCGACGACGTAGAGCACGCGCACCATGGTCGGGCTCCAGCCCAGCCAGTCGGCGATGCCTCCGCAGACTCCGGCGATCATGCGGTTGGATCTCGAACGTTGAAGTTTGCCTGTGGCCATTGTGCCTCCTCGCGCCGCAGCGGCGGTGCTCGTAGGAGTCTACGCCCTCCCGGGGCCTCGTATTCCAATGCACGGGCGGAACGGTGCCCGGTTGGCGATCTGATATTGATGCCGGACGGAGGGGTGTGCCGGGCAGGAATCCTGATGGAATGTCGATAATTTAATATTCAATGTTAAAATATCGACATGCGATACCACCATCGTTTGATCGAGCCCAAGCTGCAGTCCTATGCGAATTCGTTCGCCTGCACCCTCGTGACGGGTGCTCGACAGGTTGGCAAGAGCACCCTCCTCGAGCATATATACGGCGCGACGCATCGCAGTTTCGTGTTCGACCCCGTTCAGGACCTTTTCGGTGTCAAAGACGATCCGGACCTGTTTCTCCTCAACAACCCTCCCCCCCTGATTCTCGACGAGATCCAGTATGTACCGGAACTCGTGCCGGCCTTGAAGAGGTTTGTCGATCGCGAGCGGCGACCGGGGATGTACCTCATCACGGGATCTCAGCAGTGGCACGTGATGAAGGACCTCGCGGAATCACTCGCCGGTCGCGTCGCAATTCTCGACCTGCCGGCGTTCAGTTTCCAGGAGATCGCCGACGTCGCCGGACTCGGCTGGATCAACCGGTGGCTCGAGAAGGTGCCAGCCGGCGTCGAAGCCGGACTCGAGGCGCTGAGCGGTTGTTCCTCGAGAGGACTTTCCGCCACCGAGGCCATCTGGCGTGGGGGGTTCCCCGAAGTTCAAACGTTGTCAGACGACATCATCCCGGGGTGGATGCAGGGCTATGTGAGCACCTATTTACAGCGTGACGTGCGGACACTGCTCGAGACGCGAGACGAGACGCAGCTTGCGGCCTTTCTTGCTCTGTGTGCATCGCTCACCGCGCAGGAGTGCAACTACAGCCAACTCGGTCGCGATATCGGGCTTTCGTCGCCGTCGGCAAAACGGTGGATCGGAGTGCTGCGCGGCACCTACCAGTGGTTCGAAGTCGGTGCGTTCGCCCCGAACCACATCAAACGTCTCAGCGGAAAACCCAAGGGCTATCTGGCTGACACGGGTCTGGCGTGTTTCCTGATGCGGCTGTCCTCGCCCAGGGCTGTCCAGGGGCATCCTGCCTTCGGTGCGCTGTTCGAAACCCTCGTCGTGACCGAGTGCTGGAAACAGCTGCAACAGCTGCCGTTGGTGCCGACTCTGTATCACTACCGCCAGCACAGTGGTTCGGAGGTCGATCTGGTGATTGAAAGGGACGGGATGCTCTTCCCGATCGAGATCAAGGCCTCGAGCCGGGCGCGACCGGCGGACGGCCGGTCCATCGAGAACTTTCGCGACAAAGTGGGCGATGCAGTGCAGCCGGGCCTCGTCATCTATGCCGGGACCGAGGTGCTCCGGCTCGGAAGAGCGTGTGCGGCGGTCCCGTTCGATCTGATCTGACGGTCGGCGGCCGTCGGTCTCGCGCCCTAACCGACGTCGATCCGGCGCTTCTCGGGGTCGGGCTGTTGACGGTAGAAGATGGCCATGCGGCCGACCGAACCGGCGCACTCGCAACTCAGGCGCTCTTCAACGGCTGCGGTGATCTGCTGCCGTTCCTCGCGGGCGGTGAAGATCTGTACCTTGATGAGCTCATTCGTGGTGAGCGCTGAATCGATGGCGGCGACGACGCTGTCCGTCAGGCCCCCCTTGCCGATCTGAACGGCCGGGCGGTAGCCGTGAGCGAGTCCCCGCAAGTGGGTTCGTTGTGATCCTTTGAGCACGGTGCATCCTCTCAATCGGGCCGCATGGCGGCCGCAAGCGCGTGGAGGGTAGCAGAAAAGACCGCTCAGGTGCGACCGGCTGCGGGGAGTGGACCGTGAAAGAACCGCGCGCGAATCCACAGGGAGACATTGACCAGTGCGATCAGGACCGGGACCTCGACCAGCGGCCCGATGACGGCCGCGAAGGCGACGCCGGAGGAGATGCCGAAGGTGGCGATGGCCACCGCGATGGCGAGCTCGAAGTTGTTCGATGCCGCCGTGAATGACAGGGTGGCGGAGCGCGGGTAGTCGGCGCCGACCTTCTTCGACATGAAGAACGAAACCAGGAACATCACCACGAAGTAGATCGTCAGCGGGATGGCGATGCGGACGACGTCGAAGGGCAGCTCGACGATGACCTCGCCCTTGAACGAGAACATGACGACGATGGTGAAGAGCAGGGCGATCAGGGTGATGGGGCTGATCTTCGGGATGAAGACCTCGTGATACCACGTCTTGCCCTTGAGTGAGATCAGCGAAAAACGGGTGATGACGCCGGCGAGAAACGGAATGCCGAGGTAGACGAACACGCTCTCGGCGATCTGGCCGATGGTGACGTGGATCGCGGTGCCTTCGAGACCGAAGAGGGGAGGGCAGGACGGTGATGAAGAACCACGCGTAGACCGAGAAGAAAAGGACCTGGAAGACCGAATTGAAGGCGACCAGGCCGGCGCAGTACTCGCTGTCGCCGCAGGCCAGCTCGTTCCACACGATGACCATGGCGATGCAGCGGGCGAGACCGATCAGGATCAGCCCGACCATGTACTCGGGTTTGTCGGCGAGCAGGGCGATGGCGAGTAGCGAACATCAAGACCGGACCGACGATCCAGTTCTGCACCAGCGAGAGACCGAGCACCTTCCAGTCCCGGAAGACCCGCCCCAGTTCCTCGTAGCGAACCTTGGCCAGCGGCGGGTACATCATCAGGATGAGGCCGATGGCGATCGGGATGTTGGTGGTGCCGACCGAAAAGCGGTTCCAGAAGTCGGCGATTTCGGGCCGCAGCCAACCCCAGCCGACGCCGAGCGCCATCGCGAGAAAAATCCACAGGGTCAGATAGCGGTCGAGCAGGGAGAGTTTTGCGGTCACGCTCTGCTGGTCGGGCATCGTGCCTCCGTCAGGGTTCACTGCGGGTCTTTCGATCGAGTTCGGCCCGGGCGCCGTCGGAGCCGAGGCGGCACAGCAGCTCCACCGGCATGCGGCGAAGCTCGGCGACATACCGGGCGTCGTCCGCCAACTGTTCGTCGCCGTCGAGCGGGACCAACGAGGCATCGACCACCGCGCGGACTCCGGCGTCCGTCGTGAGACCGATGTGGACCCAACGTCCGTCCTTGCGTTCGACGATCAGTCCGGCCCGTTTGAGTTCTTTGAGGTGTGCCGACACCGTGGACGGGGCGAGCTTGAGGATCTCGGTCACCTGGCACACGCAGAGCTCGCCGGAGCGCAGAACGGCCACCGTGCGGAGCCTGGCGGGGTGGCCGAGGGCACGGGCGATTGCAACCGCGGAATCCAGATTCGACATTTTCATTTCGTCAACTCGCGAAATGTAGTAGTATGCGTCGTGGAAGTCAAGCGGGGGGAGCGAGATGTCAGAACCGCAACGGGTGCTCGTACTCTGCACAGGCAACTCCTGCCGGTCGCAGATGGCTGAAGGATGGATCAACCACGAGTTGGCGGGGCGGTGGATCGCGCGCTCCGCCGGGACGCAGCCTGCCGCCCGTGTCCATCCCCTGGCGATCAGGGCCATGGCCGAGGTGGGCATCGACATCTCGGGTGGCACGCCTGACAGCGTCGATCGCTTTCTTGAAGAACCGTGGGACCTTGTGATCACCGTCTGCGACTCCGCGAAGGAGACCTGTCCGGTGTTTCCTGGCCGCGGTCGAAAGCCTGCACATCTCCTTTCCCGACCCTGCCGATGCCTCGGGCACCGACGACGAGGTGATGGCGGTCTTCCGCGCCGTCCGCGACGACATCCGCGAACGCCTGGAGAGCTGCGCAACGACGGACTGACGTGTCCCCCGCACGCGACAACTGTTCCCACTGTCATCCCGACCGGCGAACGAAGCCCCCACTCTTACTGTCATCCCGACCGAACGAACGAAGCCCCTCACTCTTACTGTCATCCCGACCGAACGAACGAAGCCCTCACTCTTACTGTCATCCCGACCGAACGCGGAGCCCCTCAACGTCATCGTGACCCGAGCCTTCACCTAGATCCCGCCGCTACGGCCCTCGCCTTCGATCGGAACGACGGGTGGGAGCAATCTCGATTGGTCCAACCTTCCGGCAGAGATCCCCCACTCGATCGTCGCGGCGGGATGTAGGCGCCCTACCGGTCTCAGATGCCCTTCTCGGTCATAAACTCCGTGATCGGTCGAGGGGGGGACATGACCCGCCCACGAATCTTTTGACCGCCCGTGTAAAGTGGCGCCATGGACGCCACGCCTTCAACGTTCGTGTCGAACTCGAGGGCTGGGAACTGTTCTGGGCACGGGTCGAGTGCGGGAGCGACCACAATGGACTGGAGCGGGTTCGACAACGGGTCGTCGATCAGGTCCGGACGCGATTTCGGGATGCGTCCGAGATCGCGTCCTCACCTCCGATCGCCGCCTTGAGGAAGCTCTTCCGGGCGGCAGGCTGTGACCCGACCCGCTACCGCCCATCCTCGGAAGCCCTGCTGCGACGCCTCGTCAAAGGGGCTGATCTCCCCGCCATCCACCCGTTGGTCGACATCAACAACTGCCTCTCCGCCGAACTCGGCGTGCCCTGCTGCGTGATGCGGGAGGGCAGCTTCGGCTCGCATCTCGTCTTTCGCGCGGGTCTGGAGGGCGAGAGCTACGAGTCGTTGCGCGGACCTTTCAACTTGGAGTCGAAACCGCTGCTCGTGGACGATAACGGTCCGGTGGACGCGCCCATCACGGGAAGCACCCGGGTGATGGTGGAGCCCTCGACCACCCGCGCCTGGCTGGTGGCCTACCTGCCGCAGGGCGTCGTCGAAGCCGATGTCGCCTGGCTCACGATCGAGGCACTTTCCCGTGATGCCGGGGTGGTTGCCGAGCGTTGAACGACTGCCGGGGGTTTCCGGTCGAATTGCGACGAGAACTCATAAACAGTCGACTTCATTGACATATGCCACCGGCGGTCCGATCATTTTGACGATGAACCCAACGGACAATCTGCCGAGGGCCTTTGTTGCCCCGGCGCCGATGCGACCCCCTGGGTGGCGAGCCCGCGCGGTTCGACATCGGGGAGTCATGGCATGAAGGGGGGAACGATGAGTCGACCGTTTGCAATAGGTGTCCTGTGCTGTCTCGTGCTGGGGGGATGTTCAGGACCGGCTGAAGAGCCGGTTGTGGTTGAGGAAGTGACGGTGGCCGAGTGGGAGCGTGTCCTGCCCGGCCTGATGACCGAGACCCAGAAGGCCCAACAGGAACTGATTCTGACCGCCACCAATGCCCTGGCGTCCGAAATGATGGCCGAGTTGATGGCGGCTCTCGATGAGAGCGGCCCCGCCGGCGGCATCGTGGCATGCCGTGAAAAGGCGCCGGCCGTCGCGACCCGCGTCGCTGAGACGTACGGCGTCGGGATCGGTCGCACGGCCAACATGCTGCGCAACTCCGCCAACGTGGCGCCCGATTGGGCGACGCCCTACGTGGTGGCGATGGTCGAAGACCCGACCTGGGTCGGCGGTCCCGACGGCGAACTCGGCGCCCTGCTGCCGATCCGCCTCAAGGCCGAGTGCCAGATGTGCCACGGGCCGGTGGAGACGATCGACGACGAGGTCATGGCCGCCATCCTCGAGGTCTACCCGGACGATCAGGCCGTCGGTTTTTCCGATGGCGATTTGCGCGGCTGGTTCTGGGTCGAGGCCCCACCCGGCGAGCCGGAAACCGAGGAGCCGGAGGTTTAAACCGGCACACCCGTTTTGCCCGCAGATGGCGCAGGCCCATCGCATCGGGCGAACCACAGAGGCACAGAGACACAGAGCCGGGTTTCGTCGCAACCACGAAGACACAAAGAACCACAAAGGAGCGGATCCTGCGTTGATGTGGTTGCCCGGAGTGGAGCGGCGGAAACGCCGACTTGCGTCGGCTCCCGTGGCGAAGTCCGTCGGCTCCGAACGCAAGCGTTCGTCGCCGGCAAACTCCGCCCCGGCTGGCGCGCCAGGGGCGCGCCAATCCCGCCGTGTTCGTGCCTGCTCGCACGCGGATCTCGAATCAAAGTTCGAGGCGAGGCCTGCGCTGTCTGACATCGGTCCCCGACCGCCCGGCGGTCGGGGCCTCGCCGGTTTGGACGTCGCCACGATTTCTTCGCGTCTTTGCGCTTTTTCGTCTTTGTGTCTTCGTGTTGGGATGTGATGGCTTGCTTCAACTAGCCACTCGGGTCGATCCTGAATCCTGAATCCTGAAACCTGAGACCTGGATCCTGCGTCCGAGCCGCAACGCGGCTCAGGTTCCGAGGCGTTTGCGGAAGTACTCGACGACCACGTCCCGGGCGTACTGCAGCACCTGTTCGGGGGCTTCGTCGGGCTCGGCGAACTCGGGGGTGTCGATGATATCGGCGACCATCTCGGGCCACCACCGCGCCTCGAGCGTCGAGGCCACCATTTCGTCATCGAAACCGTTCGCCTTGAATTCCTCGGCGGTGGGAGCTTTGAAGGCGATGATCGGGTCGTCCGAACTCGGAACCAGCCGCACCTGACCCTGGATCCACTCGTAGGCCCTCTTGATGTCTGCTTTCTCCACCGTGTCCTCCATGACTCGGGTCCGGTCTGTCGTTGCCATATCGGTGACTGCAGCGGACACCCGGGATATTGACATTAGAGCCCCGCGTTCGCAAGATGTTGGGGTGAACCGTTCAGCTCGAGTCGTTCTGGTCCTTTTCTCGGTAGCGCTGCTGCCGTGGTTGGGGCTGGTGCAGGCGGTGCCGCACCACCACGCCGACGCCACCGTTTCGCAGGAGGAGTTGGCCTGTTCGGCCTCGAGCCCGACATCGAGCGAGATCCACCTCCACGCAGCGGGGCGCCCGCTTCCCCACCACCCGTGTCTAGCCTGTCTCGCCGGCACGTCGCAGGCGGCGGCGCCATCCCTGGTGAAGCTGGAACGCGGAGAATCCGCCGCCCAGCTTCCGGCCGAACGACCGCACGAAGTGCGTTCACAGAGCCGAACCCACCTGCCCTTGTTGCGAGGTCCCCCGGTCGTCGCCTGAGTCGGCAACCGGTCGCGATCGACAACTCGAACAGGGGAGACATCATGAAAACTCGATGCGTTCGTGGCGTTGTCATGGGGATGGTTTTCTGCGTGCTGGCGGCGGGACCCGTCGCAGCGCAGAGCCCGGACCCGCCGACAACCGACCCACCCTCGGCGCCGTCGGCGGAGGAACTTCAGAAACAGATCGACGAGCTCAACCGCCAGCTTGCGGCCATGCAGAAACAGCTCGATGCCCTCCTGGCCCAACAGGAGACCCACGCCGAACAGTCCGAACTCGACCACCTCCGCCAGGCGGCCGCGGCGGAGGCCGCCTCTCAGGCGCCCGCCGAAGAGGTGGACACCGGCACGGAATTCATCTCGGGGACGCGCATGCAGCCGGAGCTCAACCCCGAAATCTCGGTCAACGGCGATATCTTCTTCGTCGCCGGCGACAACCTGAAGAACCAGCTGCAGGCGCGCCACTTCGAGCTCGACTTCCAGTCCTACCTCGATCCCTTCACCAGGATGCACGTGGTGTTCGGGTACGAGGGGGGCCACAGCGAGTGGGGCTACAGCGAAGACGACCACGACGAGGGTGAACACGACGAAGGCCATGAAGAGGGCGGACACGAGGACGAGCACAGCGGCTTTGATCTCGAGGAGGGTTATCTGCAGTGGCTGAATCTGCCCGGAAACACCTCGTTGACGGTCGGAAAAAAGCGCCAGCAGTTCGGAATCCTCAACCGCTGGCACATGCACGCCCTGCCGCAGACCGACTACCCGTGGGTCATTCAGGAGAGCTTCGGCGGACACGGACTCTCCGGCACCGGAATCTCGGTGGAGTGGCTGATGCCCGCTTTGTGGGCGGACGCCAACGAACTGATCGTCGAGGTGATGGATGGCAACAACGAAGTGGCCTTCGCCGGTTCGGACTGGACGAAGCCGTCGTACCTCGTGTTTCTGAAAAACTACTGGGACCTCAGCGCCAACACCTACTTCGAGGCGGATGTCACCGGTCTGTTCGGCTCGACCGACCCGGCTGGGGACCTCGCTCACGATTTCGTGGCGCTTGACCTGGTCTACGACTGGTACCCGTTGGGGCGGGAGCTGTACCGCGGCTTCGAGGCCAGGGGGATGCTCGTGAGGTCGTGGCTCGATCTCGAAGACGGCAGCAGCCTCGATACCTGGGGCAGCTATCTCTACGCCCAATACAAGTTTGCACGGGGCTGGATCGCGGGCGTTCGTTGGGATTGGGTCGAGGACCAACGGCAGGCGGGCCACGAATTCTGGGGCCTCTCGCCCTATCTGACCTTCTGGCAGTCGGAATTCGTCCGGCTCCGGGGTCAGTACTCGTACCGCAGACGACAATCTCTACGGCACCGACAACCGGTTCGAGCTCCAGTTCACCTTTGCGGCCGGCCCGCACAAACATGAAAGCTATTGAGGTGACGGTCATGAGGATCTTCACGTGCATTTCCCGTTTTTATAGCTGGCGGCCGCGCTCTTCGTGCCGTCGACCTCACTGGCGACGGTCAAGGTGGTCACGACCCAGGAGACCTATGCCTCGATCGCGCGCGAGATCGGTGGCGACCTGGTGACGGCAGAGTCCATCGTACCGGGCAACGCCGATGCCCACTTCGTCAAACCCAAACCGTCGTACGCCTTGATGCTGCGTGATGCCGACCTTTTCGTCAGCACCGGTCTCGATCTCGAGCTGTGGGCGCCGGTGCTGGTCAACAAGAGCGGGAATCGCAACATCGCCGACGGCGCCATCGGCTACGTGGCGGCGGCGCAGGGCATCGAGCTGCTCGAAAAGCCGGCCTCGCTCGACCGCTCCGCGGGCGATGTCCACATCTACGGCAACCCGCACATCCAGACTTCGCCCGATCAACATCGCCATTGTCGCCCGCAACATAGCCACCGGTCTGTGCAAGGTGGATCCCGGAAACTGCGACGCCTACCGCGCCGGCCTGGGCCGCTTCACCGACGAGCTCGCACGGCGGTTGTACGGCGAGAAGCTGGTGGAGCTTCTGGGAGTCGACACCCTCGACCCGCTGGCCCGCAGCGGGCGCCTCGTTCCGTTCCTCGAGGAGAAAGGCTTTGCCGGCGAGATCGGTGGTTGGCTCGGGGAGGGGATCAGCTTTCGCGGCCGCAAACTGGTCTGTTACCACAAGAACTGGATCTACTTCACCACCATCTTCGGGCTCGAAGTGGCGGGCTATGTGGAGACCAAACCGGGGATTCCGCCGACCGCACGCCACGTCTCGGAGCTGATCGAACGGATCGACGCCGAGCACGTCCAGGTTCTGCTCGCGGCCAACTATTTCGAACGCAGCAAACCGCAACTGATCGCTGATCGGACCGGGATCGTGCCGGTGGTGGTTCCGATGTCGGTGGACGCCGGGTCGGGCGTCGCCACCTACTTCGATCTCGTCGATCTGTGGATCGGCAGTTTGAAGACCGCCTTTGCCGAAGGGGAGCCGCAGCAATGACAACCATGCTGAGTTTCATGGCCGCGCCTTTTGCCGCGTGCCTGGTGCTGGTGGGCCTCCACGCCTACTTCGGGATCCACGTCATCGAGCGTCGGGTTCTCTTCGTGGATCTCGCGGTGGCCCAGTTCGCGGCGCTCGGAGCGGTGGTCGGCTTTGCCTTCGGCCACCACCCCGGCGAGCTCGGCTCGACGCTCTTCAGCCTGGCCTTCGCGATCGTCGCTGCCGCCCTCTTCGCGCTGACACGGGTGCGGGTCGAGAAGATCCCGCAGGAGGCGATCATCGGCATCACCTTCGTCGTGGCCTCGGCGGCGACGATCCTGGTGGCGGATCGCGCCCCCGAAGGGGCGGAACACATCAAGGAGACTCTCTCCGGTTCGCTCCTGTGGGTGACCTGGCCGACGGTGGTCAAGGTGGCGGTGATCTACGCGGTGATCGGGCTTGTTTCACTGGCTGCTGCGCGAGCGGTTCCTGCTGATATCAGTCGATCCCGACGAGGCCTATCGTCTGGGCTGGAACGTCCGTTGGTGGGACTTCCTCTTCTACCTCAGCTTCGGGGTGATGATCACTTTTTCGGTGGGGATCGGCGGGATTCTGATGGTCTTCGCCTATCTGGTGATACCGGCCTGCGTCGCGATCCTGCTCCACGCCGGGATGCGGGCGCGGCTGGCGGTGGGTTGGGCGATCGGTGCGGTCGGCTCGGCGTTGGGGCTCGTCGGTTCCTACTATTTCGACATGCCGACCGGACCCGCGGTGGTGGTGGTTCTGGGTCTGATGCTGGTCGCTGCCGGCGTCTTCGATCTGTTTCGTGAGTCTTCCGCGGAATCGGAAGGGAGGGGATGAACCCCTCCCCTACGGTGTTCAGAAACGGCATGGGTTCCGTCGAGCCGTAGGGGAGGGGTTTCCCCCGTCCCGCGCAATCCCAAACAAAGCCGTAGGGGAGGGGTTTATCCCCTCCCGATCGATGGTGGCGGGAGAGCTTCTACGTGCCCCGTTCGGCCTCGCGCCGGAGGCTGTTGGTGCAGTCGTTGTAGGCGTGCTCGATGCCGATGCAGAACAGGGCCCGGACGTGGTCGTCGGCCAGGCTGTAGTAGACGGCGCGGCCTTCGCGGTCTGATTTGAGCAGGAACCGGTCGCGCAGCAGCCGCAGCTGGTGGGAGATCGCCGACACCGACAACCCGGTGTGTTCCGCGAGCTCGGTGACGTTGAGCCGGTCGCTGTTGACGAGGGCGTGGATGATGCGCAGCCGGGTGGGGTCGGCGAGAGAGGAAAAGAGGCGATTGAGACACTCCACCGACCAGTTCGGGAGCCCGGGCTGATCGTGTTCCTCCATCAGTTTGTCCATGGCCGGGCAGCAGCGTTTGGCGGAGGTCGGAGCGTTGTTCTCGGATTTGCTCATGTCCGCATCTTGTCAAAGTTTTCATTTTTGGTCAACACCGTTGGCCGCAAAGAGCATTGAATTCCTTTTTAATTCTCAATATTACAAATTGAGTTGAGAATTTTGTTCCACGCATTAAAACCTTCGTGAATGCTCCGCTTCGGAACCACTGGAAGATCTTCCGCATGTTGGCCGGAATGCTCCCACTCCGGATGCCAGAGCTTCTAGGAAGTTGGGAAGTTCCGTGCACGGCACGAAGGGCTTGAACATGTCCCAACTTCCCAACTCCCTAAAGCCTGGCACCGCCTAACGATCGCTCCCGTGATCTAGACCTCCGCGATAGCAGCAGGTGCTTCCTGGGTCTCGGTTTCCGCTCCTCCGCCTGCGGCCAGCCTGCGGTACCACCACACGGCAGCCGCAGCGACCAGCACCGCCCCGATCAGCGATCCGGCCGCGGCGCCGGGGAAGGCGTTGACCACGGTGTTGCGGATCGCGGACAGGAACGCGCCGGCTGCCGTCACCAGCGGCACCAGGGCGGGTTGGTGGCGAAGCACCAGGACCCACGCGGCCAGCAGGACGAGCCCGGTGATGACGCCGTCTGCGAGCCAGAGGGGAATGGACTCGACACTGTCGCTTCCGGCGACCACGAGTCCGAGACCGATCAGGATTGCCGAGCCCGCGGCGAGCCGCCGCTGCCAGCCGGCGGTGACCGCCTGGACGACGGCCACGGCGAGGAGCATCAACGCGGTGGCGGTGACCCACGACGACACCGGCCCCAACGCCGCGCCGAGCACCGGCAGGGTGTCGGCAGCGCCGCCAAAGCACGGCCACGACGGAAGCCTTGAAGGGGCGAGGGCCGCGCCCAGAGCACCGAGCCCCGACACCAGCGCGCCGAGGCCGAGACCGGCGGCGATGTCCCGCCAGCCGCTCGACTTCGTCTGCCGCGGCAGCCAGCGGTGGGCGAGACCGATCAACAGGCTGGTCACCGCCGCGATCCCGGTGGTGGCGATGAGCCCGCCGATGAGGACGATGGCGACCTGCATTTTCCACGGTTGCGCGGTCATGAACTGGGCCGTCCCGGCGCGGAAACCGTTGCCGAGCCCGATGGCGCCGAGCACCGCCATGACGACGAAAAAGATGGCGAAGGTCGCCCGGTCGAAACGGCCGCGGCTCCACCGCACCACCGCCAGCGCCGCCCCGGCGAGAAACAACAGCACCGTCAGCACGACGCAGCCGATCTGAACGATCTGGGAGACGCCCTGGCTCTTTGCGGTGTTCGCGCTCCCATTCCTCCGGGATGTGGACGAAGCGGCCGGTCTCCACCACCTCGTCGCCCGCGATCCGAACGATGATCCGCGCCTCCCCGGTGTCGAGCGGGTATCCGGCCGGGTCCTTGAAGACAAAGGACCAGTCGCGGCGTTCCGGCAACTGCGAAGGATCGGCCGACACCTCCTCGAGGCCTTCGGGTTCGAGGCCGAGATCGGTGCGAAGGGCCGCGACGGCGATCGCTCGGGCCTCGTCCTCCTCGAGCTGCGCCCCCGCGCGGCCTTCGGGCAGCCGGTGGGTCATGCGTTGCACCTCGCCGTCCGGCCCCACGAAGACCAGGAACTCCTCGGCTCGTTCGGCCACGTTGCCCTCGAATTTCGCGTACCGGACGACCCGCCGCGGCACCGGGAGGTACCGGCCGAGCAACTGGTCGTAGGCTTCGGCTCCCCCCTCGGTCCAGATGAAGCGGTCCGCGAGCCCGAGCGGCGCCTGGGCGTTTGCGAGCTCGCGCCACTCGTCGCCGAGTACGACCCCGGTCGCTGCAAGTTGTTCGCGGGCGGCCGTCCTGGCCTCGCCATCGGTGTTTGCAAGCACCGGTGCATCAGGTTGGAAGTTGGTCGCCAGGCCCCACACGATCAGACCGACGATCCCCAGTGTCGGAAGGACGATTCGGAGCCGGGATGACAGCCCGCTCGCAGCGTGCTGTGGAACGGCCGCGGCCCGCTCGGGAGCCGGAGGCGGCACCCAGGCCGCGTTGTAAGCGTCGGCGGGGACCGCGACCCACGCGCCGGCCCGCAACCTCGCCCGGAGGACCACCCAGAGTGGGATCAGAGTGAGAATGATGACCAGCCAGCGACTGATCCAGATCCCTGGTGTGTCGGCGGCGAAGAGGGGCATCGCGAACCACACGACGTCGAATGCGAAGTGGAAGACGATCGCCGGGACCAGACCGAAGAGCAGGTAGAGCCCGCCGAATCCGAGGGCCGGGATGATCAGCTCCACCAACCTGGCGTAGGCGGGCTGCGCCGGGTAGTTGGCGTGGCCGGCGCCGAAAATGGCTGCTTGCAGAATCATCGCCCCGGTGATCCACAACCACGGTTTGCCGAATTTCTTGCCGAGCAGCGCCGCCGCGGCGAGTGGCACGGCGCGGAAGAGACACTCCTCCCAGAAACCCGCCTGGAGCGAGATCGCGACGGAGGTCAGCCACGGGAAGATGTTGGCCAGCACGTCGGGGTCGGTGAGCGCGCTCGACGGGCTCCACCAGTCGAAGTGGCGGGCCGTGAAGAGGTAGAGCCAGACCTCGTAGGCGAAGAAGATGCCGATCAACAGATAGCCGGCCACCGTCTGGCCCAGCGTGCTCGTGGTCGGCGCCACCTCGCCGGACCAGGTCTTCCACAGCTGGATATGGCGTGGAAACGCCTTGCGGCCGAGGCTTTCGGCGGCGATGAAGGAGAGGGCGAGCACCGAACCCATCCCGACCAGCTGGGCGAGTGCGACTGCGATCTGTTGCAGAGCGAAGGTCGTCGACGAGATCGCCGTGTCGTAGCCCATCCACAGCAGCGGCCACTGATTGAGCACCACCAGCGCCTGTAGGAAGGCGATGAAGAGCGCCCACTTGAGCGCCGGTTTCCAGACCACCCAGCGTTCCTTGAGCAGGAAGAAGAGCCCGACGACGCAGCCGCCGGCCATGTAGAGGATGGCGATCGCGAACACCGAGCCGGTGGCGATGGCGTCGTTGGCCGACCGCATCTCGGCGTAGCGGCGGCTGAAGGCCTCGGGGATCTTGACGAAGTGGGTGAGCTCGGTGAACCGGTCGCCCGAAACCGTGAGCCGCAGGCGGTAACGCCCGTCGCCAATCGTGACGTCGGGCCGCTCGTAGACGAGGGTGTGGTCGGTTCGTCCGCCGGGACGGACCTCGTGCGAAGCTTCGACCAGCTCGAACTCGCCGAGATCGACATCCCAACCGTCGTCCACAGCGGCCTCGGCGAGGGTCTGCGCCGCCTCGGGTTCGAGGGTGGCGCCTGGTTCATCCTCAGGGACACTTTCACGAAAACCGTAGGCCGTGCCGTCGGGCCGGAAACGGACGACGGTCTCGTTGGTCTCGCCCTCACGAAACCGGCGCACTCCCCAGGCGTAGGGAGAGTAGAGGTCCCCTGCCAGCATCTCGGTGTAGGCCTGCTTGCCGCCGGCCTCCAACCTCGACGAAGCTCTGGACCTCGCTGTCGAGGCTGAACTGCACCGCCTGGCGGACCGGTTCGGACGGGCCCCAACCGCGGTCGTCGCGAGCTCTCCGCAGCTGCCATCGCCGCCGCGCGGTCCATGGTGACGTTCAGGGTCACCAGTGGAAAAGCCCGTGCGAAGTTCATCACCGCCCACGCGGTGCAGAGAACCGAGATCAGGATGAAGCCGCCCAGAACCAGGGCTTACGGAACATCGGAAACCTCCTCGAAAAAAACCGAATGACCGCCAAAGTGTAACCCGGCTGCAGCTGCTCGGGTCGATGCGCGGAGTCAGGGTCATCTCCATCGGGGGGCCGGGGACCTTCGCTCGAGTTCAGACTCGAATAAGAATGTCATCCCGACCGGAGGCCCGAAGGGCCGCAGTGGAGGGATCTCCGGGTCGGATCCGCGCTGGGGCCAGCTTCAATCGCGGGGCTGAGATCCCTCCGCTCGCTCGCTCCGCTCCCTCGGTCGGGATGACAGGAAGGTGGAGGGGTTCCGCTCCCTCGGTCGGGATGGCTCGGGAATGACGTGCTGAACGTCGTGTCGATCGACTGTAAGGAAAGGGCAGAATCCAACCGAGGCGTCAGCCCCGGAACACAGCCCAGATCGCGAGCGCCAGCACGACGTAGAAGAAGTGCCACTCGGCGTGTTTGAAAAACGGCCGCGCCCGATCGGAGTCGACGCTGTGACGAAAGACGGTGGCCGCCAACAGGACCGCCGCAACCATCCCGAACAGAGCCGTCAAACGAACATCCCACGGCGCCAGCGCCGCGAAAACCACCGAGTTGATGCGGTGCGGTTCGATCAGCCGTTTCCAATACACCACCACCACCGCAACCACGACGAAAATCGCCCCACCGAGAAACAGCATCCACCCATCCCGTTGCGGGAACCAGGGCTCCCGGCCAGTAGTCGGCTGGTGGATTCCCAACGAAGAGGCGCGCCGCGGTGGTGACGCCACCGGCAACCGCCGCTGTGGGGATGACGCGGACCAGGATTTTGCGCGCCTCCGGGCGGTCGGCGCGGGGATAGAACAGGTAGGTCGCGGCAAACAGCAGCCCGAGCAGCCAGAACCCGTTGAGCCAGCCCCAGACCGCGAGCACCAACGGCAGACCGTAGCCTGTCGAGGTCGCTTCTCGATGTACCGCTCGAGAGAGAACACGGTCGCGCCGAAGAGCAGCATCGGGACCGCCCAGCCGAGTCCCACCACCGCCGGTCGGGCGAGGGCGGCGGCGAGAAAGAGCAGGAAGGAGCACATCAGGTGGTCGCGGTTCTTTTTCTTGAGTCCAAGAGGAACAAAAAGAAGCTCCCGAGGGTGGCGGGAATGGAGACCCCCCACGGCTCGCCGTCGTAGATGAGGAAGGCGATGACGGTGAAGACCGACGCCATTCCGATGCTACCCATTTTGAGCCGGCGCCCGTAGACCTCGACGGGACCGCGGGTGTAGTTGACCAGGACGGGTCCGTCGGTTTCCATGGTGGCTGATCCTCCTCCAGATTTCCGGGGCATCTGAACCCGACCGCAATGCGATGTCAAGGAGAACCGGGTCGGTTGACGGAATGGAGAAACTTGCAGTACTGTTCAAATATGTGTATGAGACGGGAAAATACCCTCCGCACCATCACCCTCGTGACCCTGCTGCTGCCGGGGCTCGCGCTGGCTGCGCCCACGGCAGGAGCGTGCGGACACTGCGATCGCGGCGCACCGTGCGCAACCATGGCAGCGCCGGAACCGATTGCCGAGGCCCACTCGTGCTGTAGTGCCGAGCCGGTCGAAAAGCCCGCTGAAAGCCTCTCGCCGCCCATCGGCGCCAAGGCCTGCGATTGCGGACGCGAGGCGCCGGATGCGATTTCCGCAGTCGGGTCTCCTGCGCCCGGAGACGAGCGTTCCGACGCTCTCGATGCAGCGGTATGGTCCGACAACGTCAACCGTCTCATCGCAACCGTGGCCGGCGAGCGCATACCCGCCCCGCCGCCGCATCCCCTCATCTTCCTGATTGACTGCGTCTTTCTGACCAAGGGCGATTCGCCTCGCGAATCGCTGAGTCGGGAGAGGTGTGTCCTCTCCTCGGTGAAGAAAGGGTCAGAAAATGGAACGCATTCGCCGTTTTTCGGCATTCCGTGTCGTGCTCCTGGCCGGCGTCGTTGTGGCGGCGGCGGATTCTGAAATGCCGGCCGAACCAAGCGCCGCTGACGCGATCGTCGCTTCGGTGTCGGACATCAAGCTTCGATTGCTGCTTGACGAGGTGCTCGAGCGCAACCCTCGGCTGGCGCGGTTGACGGCCGAGGCTGCGGCCGCGGCCCAGCGCGCGCCGCAGGTCGCGGCGCTGCCCGATCCGACCGCGTCGTTGACCTGGTTTCTGCTGTCACCACAGACACGGGTCGGGCCGCTCCAGGCAACCGTCAATATCTCCCAGTCTCTGCCGTGGTTCGGCACCCACGACTGGAGCAGGCCGCCGTGCTGGACAGGAGCTGCGGCTGAGGTCGCTCGCGGGGCGACCCGAAATGGCGGCTGCCACTGCCGAGGCGGAGGCGGCGGGTGTCCGCGTCGAGCGGTCGAAGAAAACGTATAGCCCGAACGTCGTGGTGGGGCTCAACTACGGTTATGTGAGCCGCCGGGATGACGAGGCTGGCCGGCTCAACCCACCCGAAAACAACGGCCAGGACATCCTCGGTCTGACCGGTGGAATCAGCCTGCCGCTCTGGCGCTCCGAGCCTCGAGGCCGGGGTCGAGGAGGGGGTCCAGAACCATCTTGCCGCCGAGGAGGGTCGCCGCGAGGTGACCGCTGCCATCGATGGCGAGCTCGGCGACCTCCTGCACCGGATTCCCCTGCTCGCCGAGCAGGGCGACCTCTACGACCAGGGTCCTGATCATCCAGGCGAGCCAGTCACTTCGATCGGCCGAATCCGCCTATGCGTCCGGTACTGCCAACGCACTCGACCTGCTCGATGCCGAGCGGGTCCTGCTCCAGGTTCGGATCGCCGCGGAACGGGTCCGCTCCGATCTCGATATGGCGTACGCGCAGCTCGAGGGGGTGATTGCGGGACCGCTGGAGAAAGTCCAGCGGGGAGGTGGAGTGATGGAAACCTGAAATCGAATTGGGGTCGGCATTGACATCGCGCGCAGGCGAGACCACCTAGCGGACCGAGGAGCACGGGGGAGCAGATTCGGAATTCGGAATTCGGAATTCGGATTTCCCTTTCGCTCAACCGAACCGGAAACAAAAAATGGGCAGAGCGGGAGTGCCGCTCTGAAGGCGTGGGTGGGTGCTGTGGGCGCTGGTGATGCTGTTTCTGGTGGTCGATCCCTTGGGTGTCAGTCCGGTCGATGGGTGGCTGGGGATCGGCCGACTCCGCCGGCGGGCACGGAGACGGGCACGGGCACGGAGACGGGTGGAACTCTGGACCTGCGGGATGCATCCCGAGGTGATCCAGGACGAGCCCGGGATCTGTCCGATCTGCCACATGGATCTGGTGCCGGTGCGGCGATCGGAGACGGAGACGGGCACGGAGACGGGCTATGGACGTGCCCGATGCATCCGGACATCCTCGAAGAGGAGCCTGGTTCGTGTCCGATCTGCGGGATGGATCTGGTGCAGGAGGCTGAAACCGGACGCAGCGGGCGACGGTGAGATCCTCTTCTACCGCAACCCAATGGACCCGAACATCACCTCGCCCGAGCCGCGCAAGGACGAGATGGGCATGGACTACGTGCCGGTCTACGCCGAGGATGCTGAATCCGTCGCCGCACAGGGGGCGGTCGTAACGATCGACCCATCGGTTCAGCAGAACATGAACGTGGTGACGCAGCGCGTCCAACGCCGGGACATCACCCACGAGGTTCGAACGGTCGGCTATTTCGACTACGACCAGGAGCGGATGGTCTCGGTGACCACCAAGTATCCGGGCTTTATCGAGAAGACCTATGTCAACTACATCGGCCAACCCGTGAAGAAGGGCGAGCCGCTGTTCGAGATCTACGCGCCCGAGCTCGTGCAGACCGAGCAGGAGCTCCTCGCTGCGATGCGGTACTCGTGCAGCTCGGTCGCGCCCGCCGGGACGACCGGTCGCCGAGGCGTTGCTCGAAGCGGCCCGTCAGCGTCTGGCGTTCTGGGACATCGCACCGGAGCAGATCCGCCGGCTCGAAGAATCCGGCGAGGTCTTCCGCACCCTCCAGGTGGTGGCGCCGGCGAGCGGCGTCGTCATGCTGCGGATGCCGGGTCTGGAAGGCATGGCGACCCGCCCCGGGATGGAGCTGCTCCACATCGCCGATCTCTCCAACCTCTGGCTCACCGTCGAGGTCTTCGACAACCAGCTGCCGTGGCTCGATGTCGGCAGCCCGGCCACCGTCACCGTGAGCTACTTTCCCGGCGTGACGCTATCGCGGCCGGGTGCGCTACATCGAGCCCGAGGTTTCGGAAAAGACGCGAACGCATCCAGCTCACCCTCGACGTGCCCAACCGCGACCGTCGGCTGAGGGTCGGGATGTACGCCACGGTGGTCTTCGAGCCGGTAGCGGCGACCGATGCCGTCACGGTACCGGCGGAAGCGGTGATCCGCACCGGTGAACGGGACGTCGTGGTCGTTGCCCTCGGCGGCGGTCGCTTTGCGCCGCGCGAGGTGGTGCTCGGCTCGCGCGGCGATGGTTCATCCAGGTTCTCGAGGGACTGACCGACGGAGACGAGGTCGTGACCTCGTCCCAGTTCCTGATCGACTCGGAGTCGAATCTCAGAGAGGCGATCCAGAAGATGATCGCCGCCAAGCGTGCTGGAGGTGGGTCGTGACACCGAAGAATTCGGAATTCGGAATTCGGACTTCGGAATTTCGGACCCACCTCTCACCTCACGGACTCGAAGTCGATTTCGGCCCACCTGGCACGCGGGACGGTTGCCCGAACTCGGTCAACGCCAGTGGCGGTTCGTGGGGCGCCGTCATGGCACGCGCGACGCGTACCCCACAAAGGAACCAGAGAGGATCAGTGGCGGTTTGTGGGCAGCCGTCCCGGCACGCGGGACGCGTACCCCACAAGGGACCCAAAGAGGACCGGTGGCGTCTTGTGGGGCAGCCGTCCCGGCTGCAGACAGGGGCGAGCACCGCGGCTTCAGCAAACGCGAGACACATTCGTCACGAGGAGCAAGACGCGGATCAGAACCGTCTTGTGGGGCAGCTGTCATGGTACGCGGAACGCTCCGCCAGCAAGGGACCACGAGATCACCAGTGGCGTTTTGCGGCTGCCGTCATGGCACGCGGGACGCACCCCCTACGGACCCATAAGAGGACCGGTGGCGGTTTGCGAGGCAGCCGTCCCGGCTGCCAGTCAGGGTGGTGCTGCGAGCCCGCGGCCCTCCCGTCCTGTCTCCCTACCGGAGGCCCGCAGGGCCGCACGGAGGGATGGCATAGGCGGATGCTCGACGAGGCACGGGCACGGAAGCGGAGACGGGCACAGGAGAGAGGAGCAGAGGAGCAGGGGAGACCGCGCGCCTGCCCCATCAACCGTCTCGGTACGGGTGGATTTTGAAGAACGCGATATCTCCCTTTCCCCCTTTCTCCCTTTCCCCCCCCCTGCATTGAGGGAGGCGCCCATGCTGAGCCGCATCATCGAGTGGTCCCTCAAGAACCAGTTCATCGTGATCATCGGGGTGATCTTCGCCATCCTCGGCGGGTGGTGGGCGATCTGACCACCCGGCTCGACGCCATTCCGGATCTCTCCGACGTCCAGGTCATCGTCTACACGAAATACCCCGGTCAGGCGCCGCAGGTCGTCGAGGACCAGGTGACCTATCCGATCGCCGTCGAAGATGCTGGCGGTGCCCTTTGCCAAGGTGGTGCGCGGCTACTCCTTCTTCGGCTTCTCCTTCGTCTACGTGATCTTCGAGGACGGCACCGATCTCTACTGGGCGCGGATCGCGGGTCCTCGAGTACCTCAACGGTCTCGCCGGCCAGCTGCCCGACGGCGTGACGCCGCAGCTCGGCCCCGACGCCACCGGTGTCGGCTGGGCCTTCATGTACGTCCTCAACTCGCCCGAGCGCTCGCTCGCCGAGCTGCGCTCCTACCAGGACTGGTACCTCAAGTACGGCCTGACGTCGGTCGACGGGGTCTCCGAGGTCGCCTCGCTCGGCGGCTTCGTCCGCCAGTACCAGGTCGAGGTCGACCCGGTGCGGCTCCGCGCCTACGGCATCTCGCTCGGCGCCGTCAAGACCGCCATCCAGCGCTCCAACAACGACGTCGGCGGCCGGCTGGTCGAGATGGGCGAACGCGAGTTCATGGTGCGCGGTCTCGGCTATGTCAAGGAGATCCGCGACCTCGAACAGATCCCGCTCGGCGTCGGCGCCGGGGGCACGCCGCTCTCTCTCTCCGATGTCGCCAACATCACCATCGGGCCCGAGATCCGGCGCGGTCTCGCCGACTGGAACGGCGAGGGCGAGACGGTGGGCGGCATCGTCGTGGTGCGTTCGGGCGCCGACACCCTGTCGACCATCGCCCGGGTCAAGGAGCGGCTGGCCGAGCTCGAGGCCGGGCTGCCGGACGACGTCGAGATCTCGGTCGCCTACGACCGCACCGGGCTGATCCACGAGTCGATCGAGACCCTGACCGACACCCTCATCGAGGAGTCGATCATCGTCGCCCTGGTCTGCATCATCTTCCTCTTCCACTTCCGATCGGCCTTCGTGGCGATCGTCTCGATCCCGATTTCGATCCTGCTCGCCTTCATCATCATGCGGATCCAGGGCCTCGGCGCCAACATCATGTCGCTCGGAGGCATCGCCATCTCGATCGGCGTGCTGGTCGACGCGGCCGTGATCATGGTCGAGAACGCCCACAAACACTACGAGGAGTGGCGCGGCGAGCGCAGCCACTTCGAGATCATCCTGCGCTCGGCGCAGGAGGTCGGGCCGACCCTCTTCTTCAGCCTGCTCCTGATCACGGTCTCCTTCATGCCGGTCTTCACCCTGCAGGCGCAGGAGGGACGGCTCTTCAGACCGCTCGCCTTCACCAAGACCTACTCGATGGCGATGGCGTCGATCGTCGCCGTCACCGTCATCCCGGTCCTCATGTACTGGTTCGTGCGCGGCAAGATCCACTCGGAGAAAAGACACCCGGTGTCGCGGCTTCTGCGCTTTCTCTACACACCGGCGCTCAACCTCGCCCTGAAGTGGCGCTGGCTGGTGGTGGTGCTGGCGATCGCCGCGGTGGCCTCGGTGTGGTTCCCGCTCCAGCACATCGGCTCGGAGTTCATGCCGCCGCTGTGGGAGGGCGACCTGCTCTACATGCCGACCACCTTCCCCGGCATCTCCATCACCAAGGCCAGGGAGCTCCTGCAACAGACCGACAAGATCATCGCCTCCTTCCCGGAGGTGGAGTCGGTGCTCGGCAAGATCGGCCGCGCCGAGACCGCCACCGATCCGGCGCCGCTGTCGATGATCGAGACCACCATCGTCCTCAAGGACCCGTCCGAGTGGCGGCCGGGGATGACCAAGGAGAAGCTCATCGAGGAGCTCGACCGGGCGATCCAGTTCCCGGGTCTGACCAACGCCTGGACGATGCCGATCAAGACCCGCATCGACATGCTCTCGACCGGGATCAAGACCCCGGTCGGGATCAAGATCGGCGGCCCGGACCTCGCCGAGCTCGAGCGCCTCGGCAAGGAGGTCGAGGCGATGGTCAAACCGCTCGAGGGCACCCTGTCGGCCTACGCCGAGCGGGTCATGGGCGGCTCCTACCTCGACTTCGACATCGACCGCGAGGCCGCGGCCCGCTACGGCCTCACGGTCGGCGACGTGCAGGACGTGATCATGTCGGCCATCGGCGGCATGAACGTGAGCTGGACGGTCGAGGGCCTCGAGCGCTATCCGATCAACGTCCGCTACCCGCGCGAGCTGCGCGACAACGTCGAGGCGCTGGCCGAGACGCTGGTCGCCGCGCCGGCGGGCGCGCAGGTGCCGCTGTCGCAGCTGGCGACCATCCGCATCCACCAGGGCCCGCCGATGATCAAGTCCGAAAACGCCCGCCCCAACGCCTGGGTCTATGTCGACCTCCGCGGCATCGACGTCGGCACCTGGGTCGAACGCGCCAAGGAGGAGGTCGCCGAAAAGGTCGAGCTGCCGCCCGGCTACACCATCTTCTGGTCGGGCCAGTACGAGTACATGGAGCGGGCCAAGGCGCGGCTGTTGTTGATCGTGCCGATCACCCTCTTTCTGGTCTTTCTGATCCTCTACTTCAACACCAAATCCCTGACCAAGACCGCCATCGTCCTGCTCGCGGTCCCGTTCTCGGCGGTCGGCGCCATCTGGCTGATGTACTTCCTCGGCTACAACTGGTCGATCGCGGTGTGGGTGGGGCTGATCGCCCTCGCCGGTCTCGACGCCGAGACCGGGGTGGTGATGCTGCTCTACCTCGACATCGCCTACGAGCGCTGGAAGACCAAGGGTCAGATGACCACCTGGGCCGATCTCGCCGAGGCGGTCGACCACGGCGCCGTCCAGCGCATCCGGCCCAAGGCGATGACCGTGGCCACCACCTTCATCGCCCTGCTGCCCATCCTGTGGGCCACCGGCACCGGCGCCGACGTCATGCGCCGCATCGCCGCGCCCATGGTCGGCGGCATCGTGACCTCGTTCTTCGGCGAGCTCCTGGTCTACCCCGCCATCTTCTTCATCTGGAGATCGATGGGTCTTCGCAAGACCCCGCTCTTCGAGACCGCTCGAGCTGAAATGTGAGGTGCTGCCAATGAAAAAAACGGGTTCGGCACCGAACCGATCAGAGGAAGCCATCACGTGGTACGAGCATCCGTGCTGTCGTGGTGAAGCCGAGAGCCTGATGTTCGGACGCCGGCATCCTACCGGGGCGTTGACGAATACTCCGGTCCGATGGGTCACCCCGAGACGTGCGGTGATGAGCCCGGCCTGCTGCACCGATGGCGGGTGGGGATAAAGCCCCGCACCGTCACTAACGGTGCCTGGTTCGCACATTCTCTCCTGTGGGCGTCTGCCGAGAATCACTGAAGGTTTACCCCTCCCCCTCCAGTGGTCACGCGTGAGCGCGATCTGAATCTTCGCTCGCCGGTGGGTCTACCCGGCAGTGACGGTCTGAACCCTGAGCGGGAAACGAGCCTCACTTCATCCGGCCCATCTTCTTCCGGATGCGCTTCTCCCACTTCTCGTATTCTTTGTCGCTGAGCGGCCCGTCGAAGGTGAGTTCGAACGGCCGGTAGTAGTCGCAGGTGATTCCCATCTGCGAGGTTGTCGAGCTCATCTCGCCCGTGATGCGCTCGTCACATTCGATGGTCCAGACGACGTCGATGACCATGTCGACGTCCTCCTCCTCGCTCTCGAACATTCCCGTGTAGCTGCAATCCCGACCCGCGTCATCAGGGTGTCCTCCTCCTTCTTGGTCGTGCTGTCGCCGAACAGCTGCGAGCAGTCGTCCTCCATGACGAGGATGATGCCGTTGTCGCGCACCGGCTTGAGCGTCCGGTTGAAGGCGAATGCGCCGCTGCATTTCATCGAGCCCTCCAGGTTCTGCGCATTCCAGTTACCCTCCTTCGGGCAGATGCAGTCTGCTTTTGAACGAATCACGCCGCCCTTGCGCTTGCGAAGCACGAACTCGCAGGTCACCTTCTCGGATGCCTCGACCCGGAAGATCGCCGCATCGTTGTCGAGCTTGCCGAGGCTCGGGTCGGCGCTGTCCTGGTCGTCGCATCGGATCTCCGCCAGCGCATACCCGGCGGCCTCCGCGTCGGGGTCGATTTCCGACAGCTTGGCGACATGGCTTCCGGTCGCGACCCCGTCCGCCGTCAGGCTGCCCTGCCCTTCGTCGGTCAGGACCACCTCCCCCGCGGGAACGCCCGAGAAAACGAAGGTGGCGCCCTCGTCGAATTCGGGCTCGGTCACCACCCGCACGACGGCGACGCCGACATCCGGGAGAACTGCGGCCTCCGTTCCCTCCTGCCCCAGCGCCGGCTGCGCCCCCAACAGGGTGCAGATCATCGATACCTTCAGGACTGCGAATACCTGGCAGTGCATCACACATCTCCTTCGCACAATTGTTCCAACATGCAATCGAATTTGGAACATTGTACCCGATCGAGTTGAGGAAGCAGCCGGAATCCACAAGTGTCGGAAAGACCGCGCCGTGGCGTCTCCGGTCAGGCCGCGGTGACGCGGTCGCCGGAGTATACACTGCTGGTTGTGTTGAAACGAACGAGGCCTGCGCCCGATCGAGGGGGACTGATTTGAACCAGCAGCGCACATCGACCGTCACGGCGTGGATCCTCGCGGCCGTGCTGGTGTTCAGCGGGACCGCCGAGATGCGGGCGGCGGTGCTGTGTGTCCGCGACGACGGACACACCGACGTCGAGATCCTGGCCTCCTTCTGCTGTGCGGAGGGAGAGTTGCCCCTCACGCGCGAGATCGCGTCCAATGTGATCGTGGTGAACGAGCACTGCGGCGACTGCGTCGATCTGAGTCTGGAGGCCGAGTATGTGAGAAGGCCTCCAAATCGGGTTTGCTCATCGAGCGCGCAGCGATGCCCCGCAGCTTCGACAGAGATCCTGCGCGTGACACAACGAATCAGTCTGCACATGACGATTCTGAGGTCCGCGAGAATCTCAAAGCCTTCCACTCCTCGGTCGTCCTGCTGATCTAGACATCTCCTCGAGACCGGCCGACACCCACCGGGGCCCGGTCCAGGGTGAAACCGTCAATTGCCATCTCGTGGAGAAATCATGAAACGACCCTTGCTCTCAGTGTCTTCTACCCTGACCGTTGCCCTCGCTGCGACGGTACTTTCCGCACAATCCGGCCCGAACGGGGAACTGACCCTCGACCGGGCGGTCGCCCGCGCCCTCGAATCCAATCCGGCTCTCAAAGCCGCGGCCTCCGGCGTCTCGGCCGCCGAAAGCCGGGCTCTCCAGGCAGGTCTCTGGCCCAACCCCAACCTCGCCCTCGATGTGGAGAACTTCGGTGGCGACAGCGACCTCCGCGGGTTCGAGTCCGCTGAAACGACGGTCTACGTCAGCCAGGCCCTGCCCCTGGGCAACAAACCGGGCCGTCGCCGCGCGGTCGCGGAATCGGATCAGTCCCTCGCAGGGCATGACCTCGAGGCGATGCGTCTCGACGTCGTCGCCCGAACCACGTCGGCTTTCTACACCGTCGTCGCGGCCCAGCGGAGGCAGGAGCTTGCGGGTGAGTTGCTGCGACTGGCGGAAAAGTTCGCCGAGACCGTCTCGGCGCGGGTGGAGGCGGGCAAGGTCTCACCGGTGGAGATGACCCGCGCCGAGATCGAGGTCGCGCAGGCGAGGGTGGATCGCCTATTGCGTGCGGCGCGGGTCCTGCTTGCGGCGAACTGGGGCTCGGCGACCGCGACGTACGAACGGTGTGCCGGCGATCTCCCGAGGCCGATCCCGCCGTCCGCGCTCGAGGACCTGCGTGCGATGCAGCAGGACACGCCGGAGATGCGGCGAATCGCCGATCAGATCGAGCGCCAGCAACGGGTCGTCGCGTTCGAAAACGCGCTGCGGGTGCCGGACCTCGAGGTCGGCGTCGGACCGAGGCGTTTCGAAGAGACGGGACACTCGGCGTGGGTGGCCCTGGTGGGCCTTTCACTGCCCATCTTCGATCGCAACCAGGGGGAGCGTCGAGCCGCGGAGTTCGACCTCGAAAGGACCCTTCGTGAGGCGGAGAGCGTTCAGGTCGCGCTCGAGGCCGAGTTGGCGGTGGTCGTCGAAAGGTTGCAGGCCGCATCCGAAGTAGCGGTCGCAGCCGAGGATACGGTTCTTCCAGGTGCGCGGACGGCCATGGCCGCAGTGGAGACGGGCTACCGGGAGGGCAAGTTCGGTTTTGTGGATGTGATCGCCGCGCAGCGCACCTTCTTCGAGGCGAGCACCCTGCTCGTCGACAGTCTCGAGGAGTACGTGCTGGCGCGAACCGAAATGGAACGGTTGGTCGGCGCCTCGTCCGATCACACAGGCGGTCTCCCGGCCGGCGGAGAATGACGATGAGATCTCTTGCATCGATGAGTCCCGTCACAGCCGGTCTGTTCGCAATGGCGTTGTTCGGGGCGGGGGCCTGCGGCGGCGCCACGGATCAGCATGCCACCGAACACGGCGACGATGAACGCCACACCCAAGGCGTCGTGAGGCTCGAAGCCGGGGATCTCGCCGATCTCGGAATCCGGGTCGAGGTGGCCGGGCCGGGTCTGGTCGAAAATTCGACCGAACTGCCCGGGGAGGTCCAGGTCAACGGCGATCGCATGGCGCACGTGGCGCCGCGGGTCAGCGGCGTGGTCAAAGAGGTGTTCGCGAGCCTCGGCGACTCAGTCCGCGGAGGGCAGGTGCTGGCCGTGCTCGAAGCCGAGAGCTCGCAGACTCGAAGGCCGATTTTCTGGCATCCAGCGAACGCCTGAAATTGGCCGACGCCACCTTCCGGCGCGAGGAAAGACTGTGGAACGAGAAGATCTCCTCGGAGCAGGACTACCTCGATGCCCGGCGGGGCCTCGCCGAGGCCCGCATCGCGCGCAGGGCGGCCGAACAGAAGCTCCACGCTCTCGGTTTTTCGAACTCCGACCTCGAAGGCCTGTCGGACCAGCACGACGCCACCTTCACCGTCTATCGGCTGACCGCGCCCTTTGACGGCACGGTCATCGACCGCCACATCACCATCGGCGAGACGGTGGATGCCGGATCGCCGGTCCTCACCGTGGCCGACCTCCAGACCGTGTGGATCGATCTTTCGGTCTACCAGCGCGACATCGGAGCCATCAGGAAGGGACAGATCGCCCGCGTCGCCACCGAACACGGGGAGGAGGAGGAATTCGAGATCGACTTCGTGCAACCGATCGTGGGTGAAGCCACCCGGACCGCCACGGCGAGGATCGTGGCGCCCAACACCGGCGGGATCTGGCACCCTGGATGTTTCGTGTCCGCGGCGGTGACCACGTCGGTGACGGAGGCGGCGGTGGTGGTGCCTCCCACCGCCGTCATCAGCATGGAGGACGGCGACGAGGTGATCTTCGTGGAGGTCGCCGGTTCCTTCGAGGCGCGGCCGGTGCAGGCCGGGCGTCGTTCCAGGATCGGCGTCGAGATCGTGTCGGGCCTGCTGCCGGGCAGTAACTACGTGGCGGACGGCGGTTTCAGCCTCAAGGCCGAGCTCGCCAAGGACGCGTTCGGCGACGGCGCACGGGCACTGAGATGTTCGCCGCATTGATCCAACGCATTCTCGCGAGCCGGCTGCTGGTCGTGGTGCTGGCCGTCCTGTTGATGGCGGCGGGCTGGGTGAGCTACAGCGGGCTGCCGGTGGACGCCTTCCCCGACGTCTCGCCGAACCTCGTGCAGGTCTTCACCGTCACCGAGGGCCTCGCGCCCGAGGAGATCGAGAACTACGTGACCTACCCGGTCGAGGTGGCGATGAACGGCCTGCCCGGGGTCGCAGGAGATCCGCTCGGTCTCGAACTTCGGGCTGTCGGTGGTGAACGTCTACTTCGAGGACGACGTGGACATCTACTTCGCCCGCCAGCTGGTGGGCGAACGGCTGCAGGAGGCGCGCGAGCAGATCCCGGAGGGTTTCGGCGAGCCGCAGATGGGGCCGATCTCGACCGGCATGGGCCTGATCCTCTTCTACTACCTCGAGGACACGACCGGCCAGTACTCGCTCGAGGAGCTGCGCACCATCCAGGACTGGCTCGTGAAGTTCCACCTCCAGACCGTGCCCGGCGTCACCGAGGTGCTCGGCATCGGCGGCTGCGAGAAGCAGTTCCAGGTCGTCGTCGATCCCGAAGCCCTGCTGCGCTACGACGTGTCGCTGGCAGAGCGTGATCGACGCGCATCCGCGCCAACAACCTCAACGTCGGCGCGCAGTTCATCGAGCGGAACGCCGAGGAGTTCGTCGTGCGCTCGGTGGGGCTGGCCACCGGCATCGACGACCTCGAGACGAGTCGTCATCAAGACCGACGACGGCACGCCGGTCTTTCTGCGCGACCTGGCCGACGTCGCGATCGGCGGCGCCATCCGCCGCGGCGTGCAGACCCGCAACGGCGTGGAAGAAGTCGTCGCCGGGCAGGTCATCAAGCTCTTCGGCACGAACTCCTCGACCGTGATCGGCGCGTCGAGGAGAAGCTCGAGGAGATCAACGGGATCCTGCCCGAGGGCGTGCGCATCGTGCCCTACTACGAGCAGAAGAGCCTGGTGGAGGCCGCCGTGCGACACGGTGACGACGGCGCTGCTGCACGGCATCGTGCTGGTCGTGATCGTCCTGCTGGTCTTCATGGGCGGCGTGCGCGCCGAGCCTCGTGGTGGCGCTGTCGATTCCGTTCTCGGTGCTCTTCGCGCTTCATCGGGATGCGGCTCTTCGGCATCTCGGCCAACCTGATGTCGCTCGGCGGCCTGGCCATCGCCATCGGCATGATGGTCGACGGCACCATCGTCATGGTCGAGAACGTCGACCGCATGCTGCGCGACGCCGAAGCCCGGGCGAGCCGCGCTCGCGATCGTCGCGCGAGGCCTGCGCGCGAGGTGGCGCGGCCGATCGTCTTCGCGATCTCCATCATCGTCATCGTCTTCCTGCCGCTGTTCACGCTGCAGGGCGTCGAGGGCAAGACCTTCCGGCCGCTGGCCTACACGGTGGCGCTGGCCATGCTCGGCTCGCTGATCTTTGCGCTGCTCGGTGTCCCCCGGTGCTGGCATGGCTGCTGATGCGGCGGCCGACCGGCGCCGGCGGCCGAGACCTGAGCGACCGCGGTCGTCGGCTGCGTTGCAACCGCTCCTACGGCCGCTCGTGCGGTTCTTCGTCGCCGCCGCGCGCTCGCGGTCGCCGCTGGCCGCTGGTGCTGCTGGTCGTCGGGCGCCTGCATCGTCCCGCGGCTCGGCTCGGAGTTCACGCCGCAGCTGCAGGAGGGCACCCTCGTGCTGCGGCTGACCATGGCGCCGTCGATCTCGCTGACCGAGAGCACCCAGCGTGACGCATGATCGTCGAGCGGCGGCTGATGGAGATCCCCGAAGTCGACGTCGGTGGTCACCCGCATCGGCCGCGGCGAGGTCGGCGCCCACACCGACCCGATCAACAGCGCCGAGATGTACGTCCTGCTCCAGCCCGCGGAGCGAGTGGCGGGTCGGCGACCCAGGAGGAGATCGAGGACGTGCATCCGCGAGCACCTGGGCGAGGTCCCCGGCGTGCTCACCAACCTCACCCAGCCGATCGAGATGACGGTCGACGAACTGCTCGAGGGCGTGCGCGCCGAGCTGGCGATCAAGCTCTTCGGCGACGACCTCGACGTGCTCAAGCGACAGCGCGACGAGATCGCGGCGGTGGTCTGCGCGGGTCCGCGGGCGCCGCCGACGTCCAGGTGGACCAGGTCACCGGCACGCCGCAGCTCCTGATCCGCGTCGATCGCGAGGCCGTGGCGCGCTACGGCATCAACGTCGCCGACGTGCAGCAGGTCATCCGCGCCGCCGTCGGCGGCGAGGTCGCCGGCCAGGTCTTCGAGGGTGTCCGCCGCTTCGACATCCTCGTCCGCTATCCCGGAGGCCGTACCGCGACACGCCGGAGGCGATCGCGCCGATCTCTGGTGCCGACCCCGGACGGGGCCACGGTGCCGCTCGACGCAGCTGGCCGAGATTCGAGGAGTCGTCGGTCCGCGGCAGATCACCCGCGAGAACAACCAGCGCTTCATCACGATCCAGTGCAACGTCGTCGACCGCGACATCGGCTCGTTCGTCGACGAGGCGCAGGCGGCGATCGACGCGAGCGTCGAGCTGCCGCCGGGCTACCTCGTGACCTGGGGCGGCCAGTTCCGGCTGCAGCAGGAGGCCAACCGCCGCCTCGCGCTCGTGGTGCCGGTCACGCTCGCTGCTGATCTTCCTGCTGCTGTTCTCGAGCTTCAACTCGCTCAGCAGCTCGCGTCCTGATCCTGCTCAACATCCCGCTCGCGCTGGTCGGCGGCGTGGCGGCTCTGTGGATCTCCGGCCAGAACCTGTCGGTGCCGGCGTCGGTGGGCTTCATCGCGCTCTTCGGCATCGCGCTGGAGAACGGCATGGTGCTGGTGACCTACCTCAACCAGCTCGTCCGAGCAGGGAGTCCTGCCGTCGACGAGGCGTCGGTCCAGGGCGCGCTGCCTGCGCCTGCGGCCGGTGCTGATGACGGCCGTCACCACGGCGCTCGGGCTGCATCCCGCTGCTGCTCTCCACCGGCACCGGCGCGGAGGTGCAGCGGCCGCTGGCCACCGTCGTGATCGGCGGGCTGGTGACGTCGACGATCCTGACGCTGCTCGTGCTGCCGGCGATCTACCGGTGGTTCGCTCCGTTGACTCCGTCGAGCGATTGATGTCTCCGTAACTCCGCACCTGGGACCAATTACGGTCCGCCGATCGATGAGCTCCAACGGGTCAGATCACCGATGTCGAAGCCGTCGCTGAAGAGCACGACATCGTTGGTGCAGGGGAGGCTGCCGTCGAGATCGCGGTACCAGATTCCCGCGCCGGGGGTGACCGCCAGGAGCCTAGTGCTGTCGCTGTTCAGCGCCAGCGATCCGATGGTGTTGTTCGCCGGGCCGTCGAATAGAAAGGTCTGGCTCCCATCCTGCGAGATGTAGACGCCGCCCACCTTCGTGCCGCGAACAAACTCGCCGCCGAAGACCCGGTTGGAGCAATTACGGTCGAGCAGGAGTGAGGCTCCGAACCCGACGTAACGGGGATCGGACCAGGAGTCGCCAGAGTCATTCGAGGTGTAGAGGATGCTGGACTCGGTCAGAAAGTAGACGGTCCGGGTGACCGGGTGAACCGCCAGATTGAGCCCGTGTCCGTCGGTGAGATACCCGGTGAGCGGGAGCATCTCCTCCCAGGTCTCGCCCCGGTTCTTCGACCGCATCACGACGGGATTCTCCAAGTGTGAGGAATCTTCGGTGCTGAGAAACCAGTAGCCGTTCACCGGGTCTTCCGCCAGGTCCCAGATGTGGTAGCCGTGCGGCGACTCCCACACGATGTCCCAGGACACGACGCCCCCCGCGACGACGCTCTTGTAGACTCTCGCGCTGTGTTGCTGGGACGACAATCCGACGACGACGGCGCTGTCGACGGCGCTGACCAGGATCGAATCGATGAACGTCGGTGAGTCGGGTGACCCGGAAATCATATCCGGGAACGACTCCAGGAGATTCCACGTGTTCCCCGAGTCCACCGACAGGTAGAGATCCGAGCCCGAGCTCGCGAAAACGTAGAGCGTCAGCTGGGGTGCGATGGCGACCGCGCCCACGTTGCCGGAGAGGTGCTGCTCCCAGGTGGCGCCCGAGTCTCGCGTGATGTACAACCCATTCGTCGAGCTGGTGACGTACCACAGGGCGTCATTGTTCGGGTCGATCACGATCTCGTTGATGTTCGTGTTCCCCAACGGGGGAGCGAGAAACAACCACAAACCGCTCTTTTCGGGACCGCCGGTGGCCGCACCACCGGCGAGCACCACTGCCAGCAGGGCACAGGCGACACACCGTGAAGGCCCTTCTCGAACGATCGGACGGATCGAGATTCGCAGTCGCACGCCTTCGGTCGGACGGTGGACCTTGCCCCACCTTCAGTCTCGCTGAAAACGCGGGTGGTCGGGCCGGTACCAGCAGGCGTCGCAACAGCCGCCGAGCTCGCACAGACCCAGGGGCCGCAGGCAGGTGCCGTCGTAGCCTTCCGGGCGGACGTCCTCGACCCTGACAAGGCCGGCTCGGTTGCCCGGGTAGGAGACGGTTCGGAATGCACGGTGGCTTCGGGAGAACTCTCGTCGACCTTCATCATTGGCATCGTATCAAGGCCGGATCAGGCGACGAAATCGAGCACTTTTGCAGCGGCGGGTGGACCCCGACGAGGTCGACAAGGCCTTGCCTCCGATCGAGCTCTTCCAGAAGTTCCACGAGGCGGCGGGCGCCGGCGCAGTTGAAGAGCACCACCGCCTCGAGATCGATGCAGATGTGGGTGTGGCCCGACGCGACGGCGGCGCCGACCTCGCGTTGGAGTTCCGCCCCGCCCGCGTCATCGAGGTAGCCCTCGGCCGCGAGCACGATCCCGCCCGAAGGATCGCTTTCCTTCGTCAGGTGGAACGCGTCCGATTCCATGTCAGTACTCCTCGGCAAAGCGGTTGACTGTGTTACGGTCCGGCAGCTCGATCCGTTTGAAAATACTCCCTAATAATAGATACATTCCAAACCAAAAAGTTACAGAGAGAGCACGCATCACAGATCATCGCCGAAGAGCATCTTGACATCATCGCTTTCAGACATCATGATGCTTTTATGAGAACGACGCTGACTCTCGAGGACGATCTTGCCCGTCGGCTCAAGGAACTGGCGCGGGGGACCGATCGCAACTTCAAAGACGTCGTCAACGACGCCATCCGCAAGGGGCTGAGCGTCGGAGACGCGGCGCCTGCCGAACAGGAGCCTTTCGTCGTGCGACCGCGGGCGTGCGGTTTCCGCACCGGCGTCGATCCGACCAAGCTGAACCAGCTCTACGACGATCTGGAGATGGAGGACCTTCGCACCGAATCCGGGTACGGGGTTCACGAAAAGTGATCATCCCCGACATCAACCTGCTGGCCTACGCCTACAACACCGATGCGCCCCATCACGATAAGGCTCGGGCGTGGTGGGAAGGCTGCCTGTCGGAGTCGCGACCGGTCGGGATCCCCTGGGTCGTGTCGCTCGGTTTCGTTCGCATCATGACCAGTCGCGTTGTCCTCGTCGATCCCATGCGAGCCGATCGACGCCCTGGCCCACGTCCGCTCGTGGCTGGAAAGGCCGCAGGCCCACCCGCTGGTGCCGGGCCCCCGCCACCTCGAGATCCTCACCGAGATCATGGATGCGGCCGGCGCCTCGGGCCGATTGACCACCGACGCCCACCTCGCCGCACTGGCCATCGAGACCCAGTCGGAGCTGCACTCCAACGACGCCGACTTCTCTCGTTTTCCGGGTCTCCGCTGGGTCAATCCGCTCGAGCGGTGAACTCGAGATCGTTCGAGGCACAAGAACGGCGGGCACCGGTGAGGTGCCCGCCGGGTGGCGAAGAGTCTGGAATCAGGAGTCGCCGGGGTCGGTGTACTCCACCAGTTCGGTGACGTCGTCCACCACCAGCCCGACGCCGGGGGCGTAGAGCTTGATGCTGAGATCGTCGGGCTCGAGGGGCGTGGTCTCCCACACTTCGAGGCAGTCCTCGAAGGTCCCGGCCTCGGTCTCGACCGTGACGCCCATGGCCACGTGCTCGGCGCGGTCTTCTGCCACCCCGGGTGCGACTTCCTGGAAGTAACGCGATCCGAGCAGCACGGTGCCGGGCATGATGATCCCGGCCTCGGCGCCGTCGACGCCCGACAGCCAGGCGCCGTCGTGGCTGACGACCTCGCCGTCCTCGTAGATATCGACGTCCTCGCCGAAGTAGTAGACGCTGCCGGTCTCGACACAGAACGCGAAATAGTTGCGCGAGATCTCGACCAGCTCGCCGTCGATGGTCTCGTACTCCTGGACGATCCGGGTCTCGACGCCGTCGACCATCATGGTCTCGTCGAGGACGGTGATCTCCACCGCGATCTCCTCGCCTTCGTCGTCGCCTTCAAGCAAGGCCTCGTAACCCACAACCAGCGGGATCCAGAAGGGGTTGCGCCCCGTGGTCGCGAAAGTGCAGTCGTCGGTGAAGAACTCGGTCGTGAACTCGGCCTCGTCGTCGTCGCCGCACTGCCAGTGGGACTCGAGGTTGACCGAGTCGTTGGAGGCGTCGTCGATCTTGGTGACGCCGAAGATGCCTTCGCCCTCCAGCATCGTGAATCGCAATGTGCCCGTTGAGAAGTCCGGTCCATCGAGGTCGCCCACCGGGAAGAGGATCGGGGCGAAGGGCGGCATCACGAACTCGTCCTCGGCGAGGACGGCGCCGTCGACGTCGAGAAGTTCGACCAGGACCTCGGCCTCTTCCTCGTCGATGTTGATGCCGTACCAGTTGGACCGGTAGTCGTCGTTGTCGCTGGCGCCGACGGAGTGCGTGGTCTCGGGGCCGTCCGCCGAGATGGCGCCGTTGGAGGGAATGCCCTCGAAGCCGAGACCGTAGGTCTCGTCGTCTTCGCCGAGGCTGTAGACCCTGGCCTGGACCACGAGCTGCGCCTCGTCGTCGCCCTCCTGTTTCGTGTCGCCGTCGTCCTCGTCCTCATCGGCGATCTCGACGTGGATGCCGCCCCAGGCGCGGTCGAACCCGAAGACGTCGAGCACGACGTCCTCGAGCACCAGGGTGGCCGATGGTCCGATTTCGAAGACCTCGGGTTCGGCGTCGGTGTTGTCCTCGTCGCGCTCGAGCCAGGTGATGTTGACCATCACGGCCTCGCCGCCGAGGTTCATGACGTAGAGGTCGGTCACCCAGAATGCGGTGCCCACGCCGGCTCCGCGGCCGGCGGCCGCCACCCACAACTCGTCGTCGGGGTTGAGGGCCATCACCGCCGACGCGGCAAGGATGATGATGGCAATGGCGATCAGTGGTTTCTGCAATCTCATCGTGCTCTCCTCTCCTGTTTCGTTGCGCGACGATCGATCGCGCCTTTTCGATTCTTCGCCGCCCTCCGAGGCAGACCTTCCCCGTCCAGTCCGAGGACTGATCCGCCTTTGATCATGTTTCTTGCGTCGCCGGTTGGGATGGGGGGCTCGGTCGAGCCCGATGACCGGCGCTGCGCGGCGATGCCTGTCACGTGCTGAAGAGCCTGACGTTCCTCCTTTCTCGTGTCACATCATCCGGTCTCGTTCCTTGTATTCGTTACTCGTCGCCCGTATCGAGCGGCCGCACCACGAGGGCGCCCGTGTCCTCAACGGCAGTGAGGCCGCAGGTCGGAAGGACCGCCGCCGGCGTCTCGGCAGGGGCCAGCCCTTCGATGGTTCCGTGGAGCAGGGTCGTGGCGGCGATTCTCTCAACCTCGGCATCCGCGAACCTCACGCTCAGACCGGTCTCGGCCGACACCCAGTCGAGGTATGCCAGAGCCGATCGGCCTTCGATCGCGAACGCCGGCGCGATCCCCTGGGTCCAGGCCCAGGCAGGGTCCCAGGCCGTGATCGAAGCGGTCGTCACGGTCCCTTCAGCATCGACCGAGAAACTGATGCCGTGGTTGATCTGGTAGTCCTCGGCACCGCGGGTCAACGACACCAGGCCCTCGCGGACCCGGACGTCGAGGGTGCCGTGTTCGAGACGAACCTCGAACTGGGTGCCGATCTCGGTTGCGGTGCCGAGGGCGGTCCGTACCTCCACCCCGGGTCCCGATCCGTCGGTCGAGCTGATGTAGACCGCGCCCGAGTCGAGCGAAATCGAAAGCTCGGAGTCCAATCTCACGACCGTGTCGTCGTCGAGCCGCAGCGACTGTCCGCCGGTCAAGAGCAGGGCCGCGCGATGGCCCGCCCGTGTTCTCACCAGCGACCCGTCGGGGATGATCGCGCCTCGATCGTCAGGCCCCAGGAAAGAGACCGATGAGCCCGGGGGTGTGACCTCGAGTCCGCCGTCGGCCACGACCAGAGTGATGACGTCGGAGCCGACAGGGAGGCTGGCGCGCCGCAGGCCGGACAGACCGACGACCGCGATGATCACGGCGGCGGCCGCCGCCAGGCCTCCGGCCCACAGACGCCTGCGTTGACGGGCCGCGACCGCAACCTCGTTGTGCCACGGCGTCCGGATGGCCGCCTTGATGCGGTCGGCGCCACCTTCCGGGATCTCGGGGCCGGGTCCGGCTGCGGTGAGCAGACGTTCCACAAGCCCGCTGTCGGACGACTCCCGCCCGCCGAACCTGGCGCTGTCGTCGCGGGGCTTTTCGTCGTTGTCACTCATGATTCACTCTCCTGCGACAGCTGCGAAACCGTCGCGAAATGCCTGTCTGGCTCGGGTCAATTGCGACTCGGCGGCCTTCGAACTGATCCCGAGCCGGGCCGCGATCTCACGCACCGAGAGGCCCTGGATGTACTTCCACTGCAGCGGGTTGCCGTAACTGATCGGCAGGTGGTCGAGGACCGCCCACACCAGGCGGGCCAGCTCTTCAGCCTCGAAGCGCGCGATGGTGTTCTCCTCCAGAACGCCGAGGGTCTCGAGGGCGGCCCGCGCGTCCGGGGAGTCCTCCAGGAGTTCGACTTCCGATCCGCGCCGCCCGCGGCGCTTCCACACGGCTGCGATCTCGTACCGGCAGAAGGTGCACAACCACGTGAACAGGGCGGCCTCGCCGCGGTAACTTCCGATCTTCGTGATCACGTTGGCGAAGGTCGACTGGACGACGTCCTCGGCGGTGGCTTCGTCGCGTCCGACCCGGGTGTAGGCGAAACGGTAGAGCCGCGGGTAGTACTCGTCGACGAAGGCGTCGAAGGCCCGTTCGTCCCCACGGACGAGGCGGCGAACGAGCTTGCGGTCTTCACTGTAGGTCTCACGCACCGTCTGTTCCCTCCGTTTGCAACGTAGGAGTCGCCAGAGCGGTGAGAATCCTTCGCGAGGATCGCTTCGGGTTCGGGCGGGAGGGCTGTTTTCCTCGGTCTCGTGCAGAACACGCGATCGAGAGGGCGGGGATAAACCCCGCCCCTACGATTCTCAGGAATTCTGGTGGGGACCGGAGTCGACACCACCCATTCGGACTCATGTCGTTCCTCAACGCTGTAGGGGAGGGGTTTATCCCCTCCCTTTCGTTTGCAGCCTCTCGCGAATCCGCCTGATTGCGGAGAACCCTGCGAATGGCTCAATTCACAGACCACAGCCCACAGCCCACAGCCCATAGCTCACAGCCCACAGCTCACTGCTCTCAAAATCGCCACCCGATGCCGATGCTGGGGACGATCGGGGCCCAATATTGGTATTCCGGAACCACCGTCACCGAACCATCGGGCTCGATCGCGTACTCGAAGTCCTCGGTGCAGCACACGTTCCTGCGATTGGTCAGGTTGATGACCTCGAGAAAGACGGTCCAACCGCCGCGAAGAGTGGGGAAGAGCTTGCTGACCCTCAGGTCGAGGCGGGCGTAAGCCGGGTACCGGGCCGAGTTCCGGGTCCCGACGATCGGTTCGACCTCCTCTTCGCCGTCCCCGGTGACCACCACCTCGCCGGTCACGGGAGTTGTCGGCCACCCGGTGTGGTAGATACCGGCGAGGCTCAGGGACCAGCGGCGGGGCAGGTTGAAATTGACGCCCAGGGTCACGGCGACCTTCTGGTCCCAACTGCGTGGCTGCCAGTCGCCGTCGAATTCGTCCTCGGCGCGAGCCAGCACGAGGCTTCCCCACCACGAGTACTTTGGGCCGGGCGCGCCCTTGAGGACGATTTCGAGCCCTCGAACCAGCCCCTGATCCGGATCGATCAGGACGCGGTCGGCCTCGGCCTCGGGGAAGAGCTGAATCGGGCTGAAGAGGTTTTCGTATCGCGGCCGGAGGTCGGACAGATCTTTCCGGTAGATCTCGAATCTCGAGGCGATGCCGGGAGAGAAAGCGTGTTCGATGCTGAACAGCCAGTGGTTGGCGAGCTGCGCCGGGAAAAACTCGTCGACGCCGTCCTCCACCTGCAGCTCGTTGAGCCGTTGCGACTGGTAGAACCGGCCCCACGCGGCGCGCAGGTCGGTGTGGTCGCCGAGCGAGTACAGGAGATTCACCCGTGGGCTCACCTGGTGGTCGCCGATCCAGGTCTGCCGGTCCCACCGCAGACCGACTTCGATGACCAGCGGATCGATGATCTGGATCCGGTCTGCAACGTAGAAGCTGTACGCGGTGCCCTCGGGGTCGAGGTGGGTGTCGACCTCGGTGGTCGGCGGCAGCGATCCGGCTGGAGAGTCGGGGTCCCGGAGGGTGGTGGTGCTGACGTAGTCGTACACCGACTCCTGGCGGACGACGTCGAAGCCCGTTTTGAGGATGTTTCGTGGGCTGAGCTCGATGGTCCAGTCCTGCCCCAGACCCACGAACTCGAAAGATCGATCGTCGTCGACGTCGAGCCGCCCGTCCTCGACATCGTCAACCACTCCCAGGCGCTGCCGCGTGAGACGGCCGGCCGACAGCACGGTCTGTGAGAACAGGCGGGTCGACCACTGGGTGCGGAGGTTGAGCCACGCGCTGTAGCTGGCGTACTCGGCCTGCACGTCCTGCACCTCGTCGTCGGCGACCTCGCTGTAGCCCAGGTCGTCGTAGGCGACCAGCAGATTCGCCGAAAGCTCGGATCGGCGCCCGATCCGGTGCTCGATCTTGGCCAGGACATCGTAGTAGTCGGTGGTCACATCGGATGACGGGTCGTTGATCGCGCGCACGACGGCATCCGGGTACCAGGCGCGGCCGCTGACGAAATAATGGCCGCGGCCGTCGTCGAACGTTCCCTGGGTGAGCAGACGGGCGTTGATGGTGCTGATTTCGATGGCGGTGGCCGCGGGTCCGGTCGGAGTGGCCACCGTGATGTCCATCACCCCGCTCATGCGGTCGCCGAACTGGACGGGGAAACCGCCGGTCAGGAAATCGACGCCGCCGATCGCCTCCGAGTCGATGATCGAGAAAACGCTCTGGAAGTCCTTGAGGTGGAAGGGCTCATACAGCTCGAGACCGTCGAGGATCACCAACAGCTCGTCCTGCTCGCCGCCGCGGACGTTGATCTTGGCGGTGAGGTCGCCGCCCGCCGCACCCGGCAGCCGTTTGACAGCCCGGTACAGATCGTCGGCGGCGTGCGGCATCTGCTGCACCTCCTCCCGGTCGAGGAACTGCCCGCTTCCGGGTTCGCTGTCGAGGAGGCGAAAGTGGCTCGGGGTGACGATGACCTCGTTGAGAAAGACCGACACCGGGACGAGATCGAATCGGAGGTTCGCGTGGCCGCCCGGCCGCACCTCGACATCGGCGATGCTCTGCGGGACGAAGCCGGCCGATCTCACTGTGACCGTGTGCCAGCCGGGTGGGACGTCGGGGATGACGAAAGTCCCGTCAGCCGCCGGTGCGACCTTGATCGAAGTGCCTGTGATCTCGATCTGCATGTCCGGGGTGCCGAGCGGAATGCCGCCGACTGTCACCACTCCCCGAACCCCTCCGGGCTGCGGGATTTCCGCGGCGGAGGGAGGGGCGACAACGATGAGGATGGTGCCGCCGGGACCGTCCCCTGCCATCAGACCGTGTGGGGCGAGGATCTGCTCGAGGACGTCTCTCGGTTGGTCACCCTCGGGCTCAACCTCGACCACCATCGCCGGTGTGACCACCGCGCTGCTGTAGACGATGCGAAGTCCATCCGCCTGCAGCCGGGCCAGCGCTTCGGGGAGGGTGCGGCCTGCGAGCGAAGGGCCCTCTGCAGCGATCCCCGCGACCGGGGCCAGCACCAGGAGTGCCCATGTGACGATCTTCAATGTGCGCATGATCTGCCCGAAAAGTATGGCAGAACCGTGAGGATGTTGGTGGGCCGGTTCTGCTATTGTTCCCGGTGAATTCGATACGGCAGCAGCAGGTCACGACAAAGGAGTCGAAGATGGAAATCCGCTATGCCCTGGTCAAGGAACTGCCCGGGATGGAGTATGACGCCGCCGTGGCGCGAGCGACCGAGTGTCTGGCCGACGAGGGTTTCGGCGTACTCACCGAGATCGACGTCAAGGCAACCCTCAAAAAGAAGCTCGACGTCGACTTCAAACGCTACGTCATTCTCGGCGCCTGCAACCCGCAGCTCGCACACCAGGCGATGACCGGCGAGCCCTTCATCGGCGTCCTCCTGCCCTGCAACGTGCTGGTCATGGAGCGCGAGGGCGGTGGCTCGATCGTCGCGGCCCTCAAACCCACCGCCGCCTTTTCGCTGGTCGACAACCCCGATGTCGCGCCGATCGCCGAACAGGTGGAAGAAAAGATGCGACGGATGCTCGACAGGCTTGGCTAAGAGCCTAGAGGGGGGCGAAGACCCACCCGCGATGCGGCGCGGGAACCTTTGAAGCGAACAACTGGCGCGGATGCGAGCATCCGGCCCATGTCGTTCGCTTCAACGGCCTGCGCTCTCAGAGAGCGCAGGCCTGGCCTTTCTCATCATTGATTATCAGAGTCCGATGGGCCATAGCGCTTCTGCGTCTTTGCCTTGAATTCCGCGCGTCTGGATCAGGGACGGTTGGCGATGAGCGCCACGTCCCTGCGGCTGGCACGGGTCGTGGCCAGGACCTCCAGCCGCCGCTCGAGGTCGTCGGGGAGCTCGCCGATGCGCTGAGCGTTCACCACCGCGAGAACCCTCGTGTCGGAATCGAGGTGGGACGCCAGGTCCTTCGAGCTGTCGGTCTTGACGAAATACACCCCTTCGGAGAAGAAGGCGTACTGGTCGGTGAGGTTGCCGATGTCGAACGCGACGACCGGGTGGCCGGCGGCTCGGGACGCGGCGGTGGCTTCCCGAATCTCCAGAGCGAAGGCGCGGCCCGATTTGAACGAGTCGGACATGGGGAAGACCGTGACGGAAATCAGGACGTAGGCGGCGGCCACTCCTATGGCCGGCGCCAGCGCCGCCCCCAGGAGCTGTTTCTTGACTAGCGCGATCAGAGTGGCGGCGCCGGTGGCGAGGAGCAGCCCGCCGAGCACCCAGAAGACCCAGGCCGGCAGCCACTCGACCCGCGGCGCGGCGAACGGCGCCGCTGCGCCGAGGAGGCAGAAAAGCCCGGCCAGGAAGGACTGCCCGATGGTGAGCCACCGTCGCGACATCTGCGGCGCTTTCTCCCAACCGACCAGCGCCCCGACGAAACGCGCCGTCATCAGCGCGAAGGCCGGGAAGGCCGGCAAAACGTAGAGGTTGCGTTTTTCGGTGGAGATCGAGAAGAAGAGCACGATGAAGACCACCGTCACCAGCAGGAAGCGGTCGCTGCGGTCGCGCCGCCGCCACGCCAACACCAGCGCGCCGGGGACGAGAAAAGACCACGGCAGCAGCTGGAGGGGCAGGACCTCGGCGTAGTACCACCACGGCTGGGCGTGGTGCATGCCGTGGATCCCGCGGTCGACGAAGTGTTCCTTGAGCGCCCCCCACACCGAATAGTCGGGCGGTCCCCACAGCGTTGCAGCGGCCACCCAGGCGCCGCAGATGAGGGCGAAGACGAGCGGCCCGGAGAATGGCGCGAAGGTGCGCCAGCGGCCGATCTCTCGGTCGAACGCGAGCGTCACGAGAGCGATACCGAGCGGCAGCAGCAGCCCGACCGGGCCTTTGGCGAGCACCGCCAGGGCGCTCGCGGCCCAGAAGATCAGACCGGCTTGACGTCCGTCGAGGTCTCCCGCCCGCCAACTCTCGAAGGCCGACAGGGCGACCCAGATGAGAAAGCACAGGAGGGCTTCGATCTGCGCGGTCCGCGCCTTGTCCCAGAACATGTAGGTGGTGGCGAGGACGAATGCGGCGAGGACCGCGGTTTTCTCGGACGACCAGCGCCGGCCGAGCCGCAGCGTCATCGCGACCGTCCCCAGAGCCGCCAGCACCGACGGCATTCGGGCAGTCATCGAGGTGACCCTCCCGAACGGCAGCGACATGATCGCGATCAGCCAGAAGAAGAGCGGCGGTTTGTGGGTGTTGACGACGCCGTTGATGTGGCTGACCAGCCACTGGCCGTCGGCCACCATCTCCCGCGCTCCCTCACCGAAGAACGGCTCGTCGGGGGCCCCCAGGTCGTAGCCCCAGATGTTGCAGATGAAGAGGACTGCGGCGAGGATCAGGACTGCGCGTGCAGGCTTCGTCATGTGATCTCCGTCGGTTCGCCGATCGGTATCCTCGTCCCTTCGCCGAAGGTGGCGTCGCACCACAGGTCAAAGGCGAGCAGGGTGAAGAGCGGCTTCCGGTGGTCCGCCTGCTGCGCCAGGTGTTCGTCGAGCAGGGCGGCGATCCCGGCCGGGTTGAAGAGCCCGCGGGCCTCGACCTTTTCAACCGAAAAACGCTGTTTGAGCTCGTCGCCGAGACCGTGCAGCAGCCACTTCGAGAAGGGGATGTTGAAGCCGCGTTTGCGGCGGTTGATGACATCAGCGGGGAGCCGCCTGCGGACCGTCTTTTTCAAGATGTCTTTCGTGTTCTTGCCGCGCAGCTTGAGGCTCGAGGGCAGCCCGGCCGCGAACTCGGACAGATCGTGATCGAGGAAGGGCGCCCGCGCCTCCAGCGAGGCGAGCATGGTTGCCCGGTCGACCTTGGTCAGGAGGTCGTCCTGGAGGTACATGGTGAAGTCCATGTAGAGCAGCTTGGAAAGACTGTCCGGCAGGTTCCTGCCTTCGAGGCGGGAGCGGGCCGACCCGAAGGGGTCGTCGCCGACAAGGGCTTCCAAGACGCCGGGTGAGAGGACCGACTGTTGCATCTCGGGTGAGTAGGAGCCGAACCACGTGTGGTGGCGCTCCACCAGGTCCTGGTCGGCGGCCGAAACGAAACGGCTCAACAGATAGTCGAAGGCGATGTTGCCCATCGACACCGGTGTGACCTTGAGGGCGGTCTTGACCGCGAGATTCGTGATCGGTCGCGGGATGCGGTTGTAGATCTCCGCGACCCGATTGCCGATGTAGGTGGGGTAGCCGGCGAAGAGTTCGTCGGCGCCTTCGCCCGACAGGATCACCTTGACCTTCTGCCGCGCGAACAGAGCCAGCAGGTGGCTGGGGATGGTGGAGGCGTCGCCCAGCGGTTCGCCGAGACCCGGGCCGACCCGCCGCAGCCCGTCGGCGAGATCGCTCTCGCTGAGGATCAGCTGGTTGAAGTCTGCCTTGAAGTGGCGGGCGGTGACCTCGGCCATGCTCGCCTCGTCGAAGTTCTTCTCGGTGTGGCCGATCGAGAAGACCGGCACGCCCTCGCCCCGTTGTTCGGCGAGGTAGGAGAGTACCGCCGACGAGTCGACGCCGCCGGAGAGAAAGAGCCCGAAAGGAACGTCCGACCGGCTGCGCCGTCGGACCGCCTGCCCGAGACGGTGGTCGAGTTCGTCCGCGAGGTCCGAGGTGCTGCGCCGCGCAAGATCTGGTTGAACGAAGTAGTCGGCGAGGTCCCAGTACTGCCGAACCGTGATCTTGCAGTCCTCGGCGATCAGGAGGTGGCCCGCGGGCAGCTTGCGTACGCCCGCGAGGGGGCTCAGCGGCGCCGGCACGTAGTCGTGGGTCAGATAGCGGCGCAGGGCTACCGGGTCGATGGCCTTGGGAATTCTGGGGTGGACGAGAAAGGCCCGCAGGTCCGAAGCGAAGACCAGCTCGGAGCCATCGGTCCAATAAAAGAGCGGCTTCTCACCGGCGCGGTCGCGGGCCAGCAGCAGCCGTCCTCGGGGCTCGTCCCACACCGCGAAGGCGAACATCCCGTTGAGCTTCTCGACCAGGTCGGCGCCGTGTTCCTCGTAGAGGTGGGGGATGACCTCGGTGTCGGTCTTCGTGCGCAGGGTGTGACCCCCGGCCAGAAGCTCGTCAGTGAGGTCGGGCGCGTTGTAGATCTGGCCGTTGCAGATCGACCAGATCGAGCGGTCCTCGTTGGGGAAGGGCGGCGACTCGGCGGCGACGTCGATGATGGCGAGGCGGCGGAAACCGAGGGCGCAGTCCTCGCGGGCCTCGTAGCCCTCGCCGTCGGGGCCGCGGTGGACCATGGTCTGCGCCATGGCGTGCACCAGCTCCCGACGCTCGGCGTCGGACTCCCGGCAGCCGACGATGCCCACCAGACCGCACAAATTCCAGCTCCCTTCCGGCGCGACCGAGGCGCGATTCTATCGCAGTTCGCCGAGTACCAACCAGCAGCGAAACTCAACGTGGCCTCAATCCGATTCTCAAAATCTGTCATCCCGAGCGAGCGGGAGCGAGCCGAGGGACCTGAACGGTGGATTCGACATGCGTTGTTCGAAACGCTTCTCCACAGATCTCTCCGCTCACTCACTTCGTTCGCTCGGTCGGGATGACAGAAGGGTGGGCTTCAGCCCACCTTCAGGGTCGCCCTCGAGTCCCCGGTGATCCCTGATGGTAATCCGTTCGAGGAGACCGCGTGCATCGGGATTTCGGCTGGTGTCGGTCCCGACCGTGAAATTGAGCTACGGCCCCCGTGCCGACGATTTGTTATTATCGCCTTCCTCATGCCGGAACCTGAAGTCACGACGAGTGCCACCAGCGAAACCTGTCTGTTGTGCGGCAGCACGGATGCGAGCGTGGTCTGCAATTTCCCGGAGTTCACGTGGGTCCGGTGCGGATGCGGTCTCATCTATAAACGGGACGGGGCGGAGTTTGAGGTCGAGTACAACGAGGACTACTTCGTGGACCGCAAACACATCCGCCGGCTTTACAACTCGCGGGAGGGGCGGCGAGTCCGCAAGTCGCGGTCACAGATCCTCGACGTTCTCAACCACGTCGCGCCGGGTCCGCTGCTCGACCTCGGCTGTTCCCTTGGCTATACCCTGCAAGCGGCGAGTGATCTCGGCCTTGCTGCGACCGGTGTCGACATCAGCGAGCACGCAGTGACATTCTGCCGTGAGCGCGGTTTTCGAGCAGAGCTCGGCACCATCGACAAACTGCCGTTCCCGGACGCCGCTTTTCAACTGGTGATCGTGAAGCACGTGCTCGAGCACACCGCGAAGCCCCGAGAGGCCCTGAGGGAGATCGCACGCGTGCTGAAGCCGGGCGGCGGGCTCTTCCTGGCCGTGCCTCACGGCAACTACATCAAGGCGCGGATCAATCCGACCACCTCACGGCATTTCCGACCCGAGGTCCACGGCACCGAGCACTTCGTCTACTACGTTCCGGCGACGCTCGCCCGTCTCCTGCGTGAGGAGTCCTTCCACCCGGTTGCGACGGCTCATCCCCAGCTCGTTCACCGCCGCGCGGGCGCAGTCCGCAAGGCGGCTGAGATCGCTATCGCACCGCTGCGGTTCGCCGCTCAGTGGGCTCGCTCGCTGGGCTCGCTCGACAAGGAGTTCTGGGTCACCGCCGTTCGCCTGTAGTCTGCCACCGGCACCTGGTTTGGAACCTCCTCCGGTACGGGCTAGAGTTGTGCCAGACTGGCGACGAGGTGCGATCGAATTTTCGTGTGCCGAGTTTTGCCGGAGGTGATCCCCATGGCCAAGGACAAAAAGAAGAAGAGCAAAAAGAAGAACAAGAAAAGGGTGGAACTCGACACTCCATCGGTCGAAGCGGGAGGCGTTACGGACGCGGGAGAACCCCGACCCAAGATGCGCCGCAAGGAGTTCGAAAAGGCGCTCGAGCCCCTGCAGGCCGAACTGGTCAAGCTCCAGGAGTGGGTCAAGGCGAGCGGGGCCAAGATCTGCGTCGTGTTCGAAGGCCGCGATACGGCGGGCAAGGGCGGCGTCATCAAACGGATCACCGAACGGGTCAGCCCGCGTGTCTTTCGCGTCGTCGCCCTGTCGGCGCCGACCGACCGGGAAAAATCGCAGATGTACTTCCAGCGCTATATTCCCCATCTGCCGGCGGCGGGCGAGGTCGTGCTCTTCGACCGCAGTTGGTACAACCGTGCCGGGGTCGAACGGGTGATGGGTTTCGCGACCAAGCGGCAGGTCGAGGAGTTCCTGGAATATGCCCCGTCGATCGAGCAGGCGATCATCCGATCCGGGATCATTCTGATCAAGTACTGGCTCGAGGTGGACATGGCCGAGCAGGCCAGACGCTTTCAGGAGCGCGACGCGGACCCGCGCAAGATCTGGAAGCTCAGCCCGATCGACCTCGAAGCGCAGGCCCGCTGGTACGACTACTCGCGGGCGCGCGATGCGATGTTCGCCGCCACCGACACCCCCGAATGCCCCTGGTATGTCGTGCCGTCGAACGACCAGCGCCGGGCACGTCTCAACTGTATTTCCCACTTTTTGGGTCTGGTCCCCTACAAAGAGGTGCCGCGCAAACCCATAAAATTCGCCAAACCCCAGTCCCGGGGGAAATACAGGGAACCGGACTGGCCGTACAACTTCGTTCCCGAGGCGTATTGAGTCCCGACCTGATCTTCCTGGCCATCCTCTTCATCCTCCAGAAGGCTCTCGGTGACTTCTGCGTCACCTACGAAATCAACGTGTATTGCGATCGGCCCCAGGCCATGCCGCAGCTCCACACCGAGCTCCACCGCTGGATCCTCGACGTCCTCAACGAGTACGGGATCCAGATCGTGACCCCGGCCTACGAGGGCGACCCAGAGCAGGCCAAGGTGGTGCCTGGAGAGCAGTTGTTCACGGCCCCTGCGGCGGCGACGGCGGACGACTTGAAGTCCGGGTCGGAGTGAGTCCAATCGATGGTCTGGAATATCGGAGGCCGGTCTCCCGTCTCCGTTGGTATGATTTCGGTCGCGAAAGGAATCGACAATGAAGCGAGTTGTGGGTTTTCTGGCATCGTCGCTGGTGGCCGGTCTTCTGATCGTGCTGCCGGTCTACCTCTCCATCCTGCTGTTGCTCAAGGCCGTGAGCTCGATGGCCGGGCTCGTGCAGCCGATTGCAGCACTGCTGCCGGAGTGGTTTCCCGGGGAGGCGGCCGTGGCCCTCGTCGTCTTGCTGATCGTGAGCGTTCTGATCGGCGCGGCGGTGCGAACCGCTGCCGGGCAGGCACTCCGCGATCGGATCGAGCGCTCAGTCTTCGAGCGAATCCCCGGGTACGAGCTATTGCGGAGCCTGACCCAGCAGCTCGCCGGGAAGAGCGAAGAGACCGCCTGGCAGCCGGCGCTGGTGGAGATCGAGGAGGCGCTGGTTCTGGGTTTCATCATTGAAGAACACGAGGACGGGAGATACACGGTCTTCGTGCCGTCGGTTCCCACCCCGCTCGCCGGCGCCGTCTACGTACTGAGCCCGGATCGCGTCCACCCGTTGGACGTGCCCTTCACCCAGGCCATCAAGTCGGTCTCACGGTGGGGGTTGGGGTCGAAGGAGCTGGTGGCGGCCATGACGGAGAGCGATCAGCGATGATCGAGGACGGGATGAAGAGAGTCCGACCAGGGAGCTGCTACCCCGACGGCCTCAAGCCCACTCGGCGCGCCTTTCTGAGGACGCTGGGCGCGGCCGTGGCCGCCGCATCCACCGGGATCACCGCTACGGCGGCGGTTGAGGACGTCGCGATCATCGCTGAGGAGATCCCGGCGTTTCCAGCCGACGGCTTTCCGGCGGGGTCGGTGCGGCTGAATTTCAACGAAAACCCCCTCGGGCCCTCCTCGAAGGCGATCGCCGCGATCCTCGAGAACGGGCTCGGGCGCGCCAATCGCTACAATTTCATCGACCCGCTGGTGGAGGCGATCGCACTGCACCACGGTGTGCCGGGCCGAAATGTTCTCGTGGGCTGCGGCTCCACTGAGTTCCTCCAGTTCACCCCGTGGGCCTTTCTTGCGGACGGCGGAAGCCTCGTGCTGCCGACGCCGAGTTACGGCTGGTCGGCCGGGGTCGCGGAGACCATGGGTCGACGCGTGGTCCGAGTACGCCTTGGCGAGCGCGGCGCGATCGACGTCGCCCGCCTCAAGAAGGCGGTCCGTCCCGACACCCGCATCGTCTATCTCGCCAACCCCAACAACCCGACAGGTGCCCACATCTCCGCCGCCGAAATCGTCGCCCTGCTCGAGGCCCTGCCTCGGGGTGCAATCCTGATGGTGGACGAGGCGTACCACGATTTCCTGGCCGATGCGCACAGCACCATCGACCTCGTTCGAAAGGGCGAACCGGTGCTCGTCCTGCGCACCTTCTCCAAGGCCCACGGGCTGGCAGGGCTGCGCTTGGGGTACGCCATCGGCCCGGACTCGGTCCTTAAGACATTGCGCACTGTGTGGTGGGGTGACTTCGGAATCAACGCTGCGGCACTGGTCGCCGGACCGGCCGCGCTCGCCGACCGCGAACACGTGCAGGACTACGTCAAGCTCGTCGACGGTGGTCTCGAACAGCTTCGTCCAGGCCTCGAAGCCCTCGGCCTCACACCCTATCCGCACCGCGCACCGTTCCTGATGGCCGACTGCGGCCGGCCGGCGGATCCGATCGTACGATCGCTTCGCGAGCGGCGGGTTTACGTCCAACCGGGGAGCAACTGGGACATGCCGACCTTCATCCGGGTCTCGGTGGGCACGGCCGCCGATAATCGGGCCTTCCTTGAAGCTCTGCGAGAGGTTGTGGCGTAACCGCCGGACAAGGAGGATCGCAATGCTCATCGTGACCCACTCCCAGGTGCGCGAGCTGCTGCCGATGCGGGACTGCATGGACGTGGTCGGGGAGGCTCTGAGCGGCCTCGCCCGGGGCGAGGGCGTGCAGCCGTTGCGGTCCGGGTTTCTGCGGCCGGGCCGACGAGGGGTGCTGGCCTGGATGCCGGGCGCCTTGGCCGCCGGACGGCCATTCGGGATCAAGGTCCTCAGCATCGTCGACGACCCGGGCGAGCTCGGCGTCGACTCGCATCAGGGCGGGGTGCTGATCTTCGACCCGGCGACCGGGGCGCCGCTGGCACTGCTCGAAGCAGGAGCGATCACCGCCGTGCGGACTGCAGCGGTGTCCGCTCTCGCAACCGAACACCTCGCCCGGCGGGACGCCTCGACCCTTGCCATCCTCGGCGCCGGCGCCCAGGCGCGGTCGCACATCGAGGCGATGCTCGAGGTCCGCCCCATCGAGCGGATCTGGGTGTGGAGTCGAGACCCGGAGAAGGCCCGGGTGTTCGCCGAAGAGCAGGCGGAGCGGCACGGATTGCAGGTGGACGCGGCGGTGGACGTTGCGGAGGCCGTCAGCGGCGCCGACATCGTCTGCACCACGACCTCGGCCAGCGAGCCGGTGTTCTTCGGTCGCTTGATGGAGGAGGGGATGCACGTCAACGCGGTCGGTGCGTCGATCCCGTCGTGGCGCGAGCTCGACACCGAGGCGGTGCGGCGCTCAAAGCTCTTCACCGACCGCCGCGAGTCGCTGGAGAACGAGGCGGGGGAGTACATCCGCGCCCTCGAGACCGGTGCGATCGGCGATGACCACCTCCAGGCCGAGCTCGGCGAGGTCCTCATCGGCGCCCACCCAGGCCGCACATCGGAAGCCGAGATCACTCTCTTCCGATCGCTCGGTCTCGCGGTCGAGGATGTGGCCGCCGGGTGGTTGGCCTACCGGAACGCGCTGGAGCGAGGCGTCGGCGCCCGGGTCGATCTCGGCGGGTGAAGCTGGCCCACCATCGCGTTCACAAAAGGTGTCTGAAGGCGGGCCAATGCCCACCCTGCGCACACCATCGCGTTCTACATGACGGCGCTGAGGACTTCGTCCAGCGCGGCGATGGTCGCATCCACGTCGTGTGACTGGATCACGAGCGGTGGTTTGATCTTGATCACGTTGTGGAAGGGCCCGTCGGTGGAGAGCAGGAACCCGCGCCACTTCATCTCGTTGACGATCAGTGCGGCCTCGGTGTCGGCGGGCTCCAGTGTGTCGCGGTCGCGCACCAGCTCGACGCCGATGAAGAGCCCGAGCCCGCGCACATCGCCGATGAGGCGGTGGCGCTCCTGCAGCCCCCGCAGTCCGGCGAGCATCCGGTCGCCCATCTCGAGAGCGTGCTGCTGGAGGCCTTCCCGCTCGATGACCTCGAGTACCGCCAGACCCACCGCGCACGACACCGGGTTGCCGCCGAAGGTGGCGAAGAACTCCATCCCGGTGTCGAAGGACGCGGCGATCTCGGGAGTGGTGACGACCGCCGCCGTCGGGTGGCCGTTGCCGATCGGTTTGCCGAGGGTGACGATGTCGGGCACCACGCCCTGGGTCTCGAAGGCCCAGAAGTGGGTGCCCACCCGCCCGAACCCGACCTGGACCTCGTCGGCGATGGTGACACCGCCGCCGGCACGGACGATGTTGGTTGCGGCGGTGAGAAAACCGTCGGCCGGGACGACCTGGCCGCCGCACCCGATCAGCGATTCGGCCATGAAGGCCCCGACCTTGCCGCCTCCGCCCTCGATCCCGACCAGAGCCGTCCGGACCTCGTCGGCGTAGCGAAGACCCGCGTAGGGCCCCAGGTGCGGGCCCCGGTAGGGATCAGGCATCGGGACCTTGTGGGCGTGCGGGGCGAGGCCTTCGCCGCCCGGGCCCTCGCACTTGTAGGGCGAGATCTCGATCAGGGATGGGGAGTGGCCGTGATAGGCGTGGTCGAGGACGATGATCTCCTTCGACCCTGTGTGGGCGCGCGCCAGCCGCAGCGCGAGATCGTTGGCCTCGGTGCCGGAGCAGACGAAGAAACAGACGCTCAGGGGCTCGGGGAGGGTGGCGGTGAGCCGCAACGCATACTCCGCCAGGTTGTCGTGAAGGTAGCGGGTGTTGGTGTTGAGCTCGGCCATCTGCCGCGCAGCCGCCTCGACCACCCTGGGGTGGCAGTGGCCGACGTGGCAGACGTTGTTGACCAGGTCGAGGTAGCGCCGCCCGCCGTCGTTGTAGAGGTACTGGCCGTGTCCGCGAACGATCTTGAGGGGCTCCGAGTAGGCGACGCTGAGGTTGCTTCCGACCGAGCGGCGGCGCACGGCCATGATCTCTTTCGCGGATCGAACGGGCGCGGTGGCGGGAGCGCACGCGTCCGTAAGCTTCTGGGTGGTTCGGCCGCGGTCGAGGGTCGAGAGCCGCTCCAGAAGGCGCCAGACGGGTTGGGCCGAGATCTGGTGGTACTCGTTGTCGGGCTCCTGGTGGCGCCGCCGCGCAGACGTCAAGACCGATGCGCACAGACGGGCGATCACGAGGTCGAAGACGAGCGACTGCTCGACCGTATTGAGGGGCCTGACGGCGTGGTAGCCGGCGACGACGTGGGCCGCGTCGCCCAGGGGCTCGTCGCGGTCCAGCATGAGGTAGGCGCACGAGATCGCGATCTCGGCGACCGTCACGGTATGGAGGATGTCGCCGAAGTCGATCAGACCGGCGAGCGCCGGTTCGCCGCCGGCGTCGTTCTTGACCAGGATGTTGTGGTCGTTGGCGTCGTTGTGGATGACGCCGCGGTCGAGCGGGGCGAGTTTGGAGACCACATTCGCGCTGAAGTGGTCGAGGTGCCGTTCGACGAGGGCCCGCCGCGAGGCGTCGAGGATGTATCCGACGTCGGCCGCCAGCGCGGCCGTGTGTTCGATGTCCCAGTTCATGGAGCGGTGCGCGCCGGGGTGGTCGAAGTCCTTGAGGGCGAGATCGAGCCGGCCGAGGGTCCGTCCGACGCTTTCGAGAAAACGGGCGGGGCGTTCGCCGCGGTGGACCAGCGGCGTCCCGTCGAAGTAGGTGACCAGACGGGCCCAGCACGTCCCGCCCTCGATCTCCAGCGGCAGGACCGACTGTCCCTCCCGGGTGGGGAGGATCCGCGGCACGAACTCGGCCACCGGCGTGGCGGCGAGGTGGGTGAGCGCCTCGACCTGGCACTCGACCATCTGCCGGTGGTCGCCGGGCGGGGTGACCTTGAGCACCAGGCGGTCGCCGCGAGCGGTGACGAGAACGAAATTGCGGTCGATCTCGCCGGCCAGCGCCTGGGCGCGGCTGTCGATGCCCCAGTATTTGCGGGCGATGTCCTCTGTCATCTTGGGAGAGAGAGGGGTGTCTTCTACCACTCGGGATGCTCCTTCATGCCTGGACCGGCGGCGGTGGCGACGGACGATCGACGCCGGACCGCAATACTGCTTGGAAAAAAGCTGTGTCGATCGAACCCCGATGGGAGTGTCGTGTTCAGGTTTTCAACACATCACGCCCTTGAAATTCTACCACCTTGCGGAACGGTCTCAGGGCCCGGTGGTGGTCGACTGCAAAAGGGCGGGCGGGGCGCGCGGCCCGAAGGCCGCGCGCCGAGTGGAAGGATGGAGGGAGCGCTCTACTGGTCGATCTCGGCCAGCAGCACCTCGACCGCGGTCGCGAGCTGTTGATCCTTGCCGATGGCCTCGAGCGCCGGATCGTTGTCGACCACGAAGTCGGGGTCGAGGTGTTTGTTCTCCATGAGGTCGTCCTCGTTGTCGAGGTAGCCCACCATCGGGATGCCGAAGGTCATGCTGCGGTCCTGCAGGGTCTCCCACCACACCGAGGTGCAGGTTCCCGGCACCTGCATCCCGACCATCTTGCCGATGCCGAGCGAGGTGTAGGCCATCGGGAAGCAGTGGGCGTCGGAGTAGTTGCCCTCGTTCATGACGATGATCGAGGGTTTGGTCCAGCGATGTTGCGGCTCGACGCCCAGGTATTGGCCCCGCGGCACGGCTCGCGCGTAGGTCTCACCGGTGAGAAGGATGGTCAGAGCCTCCACCAGGTTGCCGCCGTTGTTGAAGCGGGTGTCGAGGATGATGCCCTCCTTGTCGACCGCCTTGCCGAAGACGTCTTCGAAGACCTCACGGTAGCGCGAGTCGCTCATCGAACGGATGTGGGCGTAGCCCAGACGGCCGTTCGAGAGGCGATCCACCTCGGCTCGCCGGCCCCGCACCCAACGCTGGTAGAGGAGCTCGTTTTCTGCGCCCTGCGAGATCGGTTTGACGGTCTCCTGCCATTTCTTTCCGGTCTCGGGATCTGCGAGCGAGAGCCGGATGAGGTCGCCGGCCTTGTGGTTGAGCAGCGGATACCAGTTTTCACCGGCCGCGATCTCGTGTCCGTTGATCGCCTCGATCACCGTGCCGACCCTGACCTTGGTGCCGGCGTTCTCCAGCGGGCCTCCGTCGATGATCTCGGCGATCCTGATGCCGGCGCCGTCGAAGGCGGGGTCGGGAAAGAACGCGAGGGTCGCCGTGGCGTCGGCGGCCGGGTCCCGGGGTCGGTAGCGACAACCGAGGTGGGAGGCGTTGAGTTCGCCCTGGAGTTCGGACACCAGTTCGCAGAAATCGGGGTTGTTGTCGATCGAGGGCAGAAACTTCGCATAGGCCTCGCGGTAGAGGTCCCAGTCCACGCCGCCCATGTCGACGAGGTAGAACTTCTCCCTGGTCTGGCGCCACGCGTGCTCGAAGAGGTACTCGCGTTCAGCCGCCGCGTCGAGCTGCATGGTGGCCTCGAGCTTCACCGGTTTGATCTTCCCGCCGTCCACCTCCACGGTCGTCAGGCTGCGGTCGGCGAGGATGAAGGCCTTGTCTCCCTCGTCGTCGAGCACCATGGCCTGGGCGCTGTCGGCGTCGAGCTTGGCCAGCAGCTTGACTTCCTTCTTGCGCGGCTCGTAGACCCACAGGTCGTAGCCCTTTTCGAAGCGCGCGAGGTAGAGGACCTTTTCGCCGTCGGGGGTGATCTGCGCATCGGCGAGACGCGCCGAGTGCAGGGTCATGCGGATGGTGCGGTCCTCGAGCCCATCGAGGTCGAACACCACCGGGTCGGGGAGCTTGATCTCGCCGTCCTTTTTGGTTGCTTCCTCTTCCGAATCGTCGTCTTTCGCGCCCTTCTTCTTGTCGTCGCCATCGTCCTTCTTCGGGTCTTTGTCCTTCTTCTCGTCCTTTTCCTTTTCCTTGAGCTGGTCGGCCTCGGCTTCGGAGAGGTGGAAGCGGTCCCACGCCTCCTCGGTGAGGAAGGCGGCATAGACGTCGTACTTGGACGGCCACCCGGACTGCTGGCGCTCGCCGTGACGGTCGGTGAACCAGAAAACCGCTTCGCCCTTGAAGGCCCATCGCGGCTGCACGTCTTCGTAGCCGCTCCTGGTCAGGTTGATGACCTCGCCCGTGCCGGACGACGGGATCAGACCGACCTCGGAGGACCAGCGCTTCGGGCTCAGGTATTCGACCAGAAACCACTGCCCGTCGGGCGACCACTCGTACCACTGGTCGCCATCGGCGTACGAGTAATTGGCGTCGCCGGGCAGGATGGTCCGGCTCTCACCCGATGCCAGGTTGAGGACCTTGAGGGTCGTCCTCTCCTCGAGGTAGGCGACCTCCTTGCCGTCGGGAGAGTAGTGCGGCTGGAAGGTCTCGAACTCGGTCGCCACCACCGGCTGTTCCTCGAACGCGGTGGCATTGAAAAAATTCGGTTCGTCCTTGTCGGTGAGGTCGTTGCGGTAGATGTTCCAGCTGCCGTTCCTTTCGGAAGCGTAAAGGAGTCCGCGGCCGTTGGGGTGGAAGGAGACCGATCTCTCCTGTTCCGGGGTGTCGGTGATGCGGCGGGTGTCGCTGTATTTGACGGATGTGACGAAGACCTCACCGCGCGCGATGAAAGCGATCTCGCTGCCGTCGGGCGAGAGGTCGAAATCGGTGATCTCGCGCGCCACGTCGGTGGGGACGACTTCGTTGTAGCGGTCGTCTGCGGCGATGGTGATGTCGAGGCGGCGGCTCGAGGTGGCGCCGGCCGGCTTCACATAGATCGCGCCGTCAAAGCCGTAGCAGAGATCGCCTTTCTTGGAGATGCTCAAGAACCGCACCGGGTGGGTGTCGTGATCGGTGACCCGGGCCGGCTGTGCGCCGTCGGTGAGGGCGAGGCTCCAGACGTTGAACGAGCCGTCGCGCTCGGACAGATAGTAGATCGAACCCTCATCGGGCGCCCACACCGGCTGGCGGTCGTCGGCGCCGAATTCGGTGAGCCTGGTGTGCTGTCCGCTGGCCGCGTCGTAGATCCAGACGTCGCGGGCGAAGGACGAATTGTCGTGTTTGCGCCAGTCGGTCTCGAGCCCCTTCTCGTCGGAGTAGATCATCCGCTGACCGGCCGAATCCCACACCGCGTAGATCGCGGGGGTTGTGAGCACCTGCTTCGGCATACCGCCGGTGAGCGCCGCCGAGTAGAGTTCGGGTTGGGAACCGCGCCGCGGGTAGCCGACCATCGACTGCGCGTCGAGCCTGCCCGAGGAGAACACCACGTGCTCGCCGTCGGGTGTGAAGCTCGCTGTGAAGTCATCAGCCGAGTGGAAGGTCAGCCGCGTCGCCGTGCCGCCGCCGGCGGGCATCACGAAAATATCGTAGTTGCCGTAGCGGTCGGAGGCGAAGGCGATTTTCGAACCGTCGGGCGACCACACCGGCATGAACTCGTGGGCCTCGTTGACGGTGAGCTGGATCGCCTGCCCGCCGCCCGAAGGCACCCGCCACAGATCGCCGCGAGAGCTGAAGACAACGGATCTTCCGTCGGGCGAGATCGCCGGATAGCGAAGCCACAGGGCGGTGTCATCGGCAGCCGCCGGCCCCACCACCGCCAGGATCGAACACAGGGCGATCGCACCGAACACCAGCTTTCGAAGACGCATGAGTTTCCCCTCCATGAAAAAGTGGAGCGTCGTTCTGAGACGGCGCTACCACAGTGTACGCAGGCGGGACGGGGGGGTTCTGCGCTTTTTAAGAGGCGTTTCACTCAAACGGCGTCCCTCCGGGATCGGATATTCGAATTCTGATATTTGATGTTGGATATTGGATCTGTGATTCGCGCACCTTCCCCTTGATGATTTTGCCAGGAAAACCAATCGTTTGTTGATCCAACATCCAACATCCAACATCCAGAGCTCAGCCTCTTGCAATATCCAATGCGGGCGGGGATAAACCCCGCCCCTACGGTTTTCAGACACGCGGACGGGGTTGAGACAAACCTAGCAGGCACATGCCGTCCTCAAAGTCGTAGGGGAGGGGTTTATCCCCTCCCTTTCGGGTCTTTCTGTGCCGCGATTCTTTTCACCTGCGGACGTTCTTGCAAGAGGCTGAGCTGTAACCTGTTTCCAGCATCCAGTATCATCCTCCCCATGGCGCGTATTCTGCGACCTTCCGAGTATCAACTCACCGAGCAGCGCTCGCGCTTCTATGCGGTCGCGGCGCCTGCGGAGACGCTGGAAGATGTCAAGAAACTCCTCGCCGGACAGAAGAAGCAGTACCACAAGGCGCGCCACCACTGCTGGGCGTGCCGGGTGCGGGACGAGAACGGGCAGGTGGTGGAGCAGGCGCGCGACGACGGCGAGGTGGGCAAGCCGGGAATGAAGATGCTCGAGCTGTTGCGCCACCACGATCTCGAGGGCCTGCTGGTGGTGTCGCGGATCTTCGGCGGCGTCAAGCTCGGGCCCGGCGGCGTCGGAAGGGCGTTCCGCGACGCGGCGGTGGGGGCATTGGCGGCGATTACGTAACGGGTCGGATACAGGTCACAGGATCCAGGATCCAGCTCTGAAGGTGGGCCGAGGCCCACCCCACGAACCCGCTCGAAATCGGTGCCCGAAGTAGGGTGGGCCTTGGCCCACCTTCAGACCCGCCGGGTTGGGTGGAACCTGAATTTGAACTCAAGCCGTCCAACGTGTCGTCTTGGACAAGAACGACCCTGGATGCTGGATCTGCCTCCGGGCCCCTCGACGGTCAGGTCAAGCAACTACCCTCCGGCATTCCGCGGCCGGTCGTGGACGCGATCTGTATTGACAAGCAGATATATATGCATAATAATATGCACGAGAGGACAGATCAATGAGAACGACATTGAACATCGACGACGAAGCTCTTCAGGCGGCGATGAAGTTCGCTCAAGGCAGCACGAAGACCGAGGTCATCAACGAGGCATTGCGGAGGTTTGTCAGAGCGAAGATGCGCCGTCAGCTCCTCGATCTCCAGGGGAAGGTCGAGTGGGAGGGGGAAATTGACGCCCTGAGGCACCGCGCATGAGGGTTCTCGTTGACACTTCGGCCTGGGTGGATTTTTTCAACGGTCACCCCAGCCCTCAGGCTGATGCGCTCGCGCAGTTGATTCGTGAGGAAGCCGATGTGCTGACCTGCGGTGTGGTTGCAGCAGAGGTGCTCCAGGGGATCAGGCGGTCGGCAAGCCTCGCGAAGATCGAAAGGCATTTTCTCGATATGGAGTGGCTGACGCCGCGAGAGCCGGAGACCTACCTCGAGGCGGCGAATCTCTACCGCAACCTCCGTTCGCAAGGGTTGACGATCCGCTCCACCATCGACTGTGTCATCGCCAGGCTCGCGGAGGAGAACGGCGCATTGTTGTTGTCAAAGGACCGCGACCTCCAGCTGATCATCGACTCGAAACTCCTGAATCTGCGATCCTTGCCCCTCGGTTAGCGTCGGACTCTCCACCACCCGCCAGACATCACAAACCGCGGATTACTCAGATCGACGCAGATCGGAAAAAGACCTGCGTGCATCTGTGTAGTCCGCGGATTCCGTGGGCGGCCGGCAATTCGAAATCCGAAATCCAACCGGGTGTCCGGCCGAGTACAATCTCCCCATGTCACAGCCAAACACTGCGCCCGCAAGCCCGGGAGGCGAGAGGACCGTCACACGCTTCCCCCTCTACCTGACGCTCGCCGGAGTCTTCGTCACGATTTTCGTCGTCTTCGGCCTGGCGTTGATCCTTTTCTTCAACCGCGAGAGCCGCCGTATCGAGATCCTCGGCTCCGGCGATCTCGTCGACCGGATCGGTGACAACGTGCGTTTGAGCATCGCAGAGCTCTACCAACCGGCTCAGAACCTGGTCGACATTTCCTCGAAATCGGCGGCGCTCGCCGGCACCGGCCTCGACGTCCGGATGCAGGCGCTGGGGGCCTTGACCGAGGCGTTGCGGCTGAACCCGACGATGTCGTCGATCTTTGTCGGTTCCGACGACGGCGAGTTCTTTCTCGTGCGCACCGTGGGAGACCGCAGGGTGGCTGCGCAGTCATTGGAAGCCCCACCCGGCAGCCGGTTTGCGGTGCAGAGCATCGAGCGCGTCGACGGTCGGACGGTGGAGACCGTGCTCTTCCTCGACAACGCGCTCGGGCTCGTGGAGTCGCGAACCGACGAGGCGTCCGACTTCGACCCCCGGCAGCGCGAGTGGTACCGGCTGGCGATCGGGAGCGAACGTCAGATCACCTCGGACTTCTACGTGTTCTTCACCACCGGAGAGGTGGGTCTGACCTTTGCCCGCAGGCTCGATAACGGCAGGGGAGTGGTCGGCGCCGACCTCGCGCTCGCGGATCTCTCGGCGGCCCTCGCCCGGCAACGGGTGACCGAGGACACCAGGATCGCGATCTTCGACCCCTCGACCCGGGTCGTCGCGCTGTCAACTGCCGAGATCGGGGTCCCGGTACGGGCGCCCCAATCGGAGGAGACCGTGACCATGCCGCGTCTGGCCGACCTCGACGACCCGGTCTACCGCGAACTGGCGGCCGCCCTCGGCGGCAAGGTGGGTGGCGGGAGTTTCACTATCGAATCGGCCGGCCGGATCTGGCTCACGTCGGTGTCGCCGGTGCCGACCCGGCGCGGCTCGGACATCTTCCTCGCGACGATGATCCCCCGAGACGAGTTGCTGGCAGCGGTCGACCAGATTCGCGACCGCAGTCTGCTCCTGTCGCTGACGTTCCTTCTGCTCGCGGTCGGAGTCGTGCTGTGGGTTTCCGGGAATCTGTCGGCGGCCCTTCGCAATCTCGCCCGCGAGGCGGGCGAGATCCGACGCTTCAGGCTCTCGCGACCGGTCGAGGTGCGGTCGCGGATCGCCGAGGTGGACGACCTCGCCCTCACCATGGGGGTGATGAAGAGCTCGCTGCAGCAGTTCTTCGAGATCTCGCGGGCGCTGTCGGCCGAGAAGGACTACCGGAAACTGCTCGAGATGATCCTCAGGGAGGCGCGCAAGGTGGCCCACGCCGACGGCGGCGCCATCATGATCATGAACGACGAGGACACCGCACTCGAGATCGCTATTCTCGAGGACGTGGAGTCGGGGGCGCACTTCGGAGGAACCAGCGGGATTGAACCTGCGTTTCCGAAGGTGCCGTTTGCAGCCGGGCCCGGAGGCATCATGCATCCGGATCCGGACGGCGAGACCGCGCGCCGTGGCGAGACGATTCTCGTCAACAACCTCGTGGACGACCGGAAATTTGACACCACCGCCGTGCGTGATCGCTATGGGTGGGCGAAAGGGACGAGCGGCGTCGCTGCTCAACGTGCCTCTCGCCGACCAGAAGGGCGAGATCGTCGGCATCCTCCAGTTGGTCAACGCGCGGTCGATGTCCGGCGAGGTGACGGCCTTCGACACCGAGGCGGTCCCGGCGATCGAAGCAGTTGCGTCGGATGCGGCGGTCGCCCTCGATCTGCGGCGGCTGTTGCAGGCCCAGAAGGACCTGTTGGACGCCATCATCCACATGGTGGCGGGCGCCATCGACGCCAAATCACCCTACACCCACGGCCACTGTCAACGGGTCCCCGAGATCGCCAAAGAGCTGGCCGAGGCCGCACACAACGCCACCGACGGACCGTTTGCAGAGTTTCACCTCACCGACGACGAGTGGGAGGAGCTTCACCTCGCGAGTTGGCTTCACGACTGCGGCAAGCTGACCACGCCCGAATACGTCGTCGACAAGGCGACCCGGCTCGAGACCATTTCCGACCGGTTGCACGAAATCCGGACCCGATTCGAGGTTCTGTGGCGTGACGCCGAGATCGAGTACTGGAAGACCCTGGCGCGGGACTGTGCGGAGGATGTCGAGGCCAGAGAACGCCTCGGCCGTCGCCTTGACGAGATCCGCCGCGACTTCGAGTTCATCGCCGAGTGCAACTCGGGAGAGACCTTGATGAACGAGGCGCGGATTCAACGGGTGCGCGAGATCGGAGCCCGGACATGGACCCGCCACCTCGACGACCGCATCGGCCTTTCGCATGACGAGCTCGAACGCAAGCGACGGACTCCGGACCCGGATCTACCGTTCGAGGAACCGATGCTGGCCGACAAGGTGGAGCACCTGATCTTCAGGGACGGCCCGCCCTTCGGCGACAATTCCTACGGGTTCAAAATGGACGTCCCCGAACACCTTTACAATCACGGTGAAATCTACAACCTGTCGACGCCGCGCGGCACGCTGACACCCGAAGAACGCTTCAAGATCAAAGAGCACATCGTCGAGACCATCAACATGCTCGGCCGGCTCCCGTTTCCCAAAGAGCTGCGGCGGGTGCCGGAGTGGGCCGGCAACCACCACGAAAAGCTGGACGGCACCGGCTACCCGCGTCGTCTTGCCGCCGGGGACCTGTCACCCCTCGCGCGGATCATGGCCATCGCCGACATTTTCGAGGCCCTGACCGCCTCGGACCGGCCCTACAAACCGCCCAAGAAACTCAGCGCCTCGATCGAGATCATGAGCAGCTTCCGCGACGAGGGACACATCTGCCCCGATCTCTTCGATCTGTTCCTCACCTCGGGTGTGTTCCGGAAGTACGGCGAGGCCCACCTGCAGCCGGAACAGGTGGATGCGGTGGAGGTCGGGGAGTTTCTGAGATGAGCCCGACGAAAATCGGGATCGCGTTGCCGGCGCCTTCCCGGATCCGCCCGTGCGCCCGGACCGGTACGACACGCTTGAGTACGTCTTCGTCAAACAGTGACGGCGCGGAGGATCTGTTATGACAGACAAGGTGAACCTCGAAGCGTGTTTCGAAAAATTCCACGACACCTTTTCTCCGAAGATCGTGGGGGAGCTCAACGGGCAGCACGTCAAGCTTGTCCACTGCGAAGGGGAAAAGATCCCTTGGCACACCCACGATGATGAGGACGAGATGTTCTTCGTTGTGGAGGGCACTCTCGACATCCTGGAACGAGACAGGAAGGTCACCCTGCGCGCCGGTGAGTTCGTCATTGTTCAACGAGGTGTCGAGCACCGCATTGTCCCGCACGGCCACGTCAAGCTCATGTTGTTCGAGCCTGCGGGCATCGCCCACACCGGGAAGGTCACAACGGAGATCACGAAGGAGCACCTCGACTGGCTGTGACCGTGACGGTGCCCTGGGGTTCGGCCGTGCTGCACGGCGGCGCTGCTGCACTCTGACATCTAACCCATTATTTTGCAGCGGTTTCCTCTCCGTATTCGCAGAGAGAGCGGGAAAGTCTCGAGTTTTCTTACTTTCGAGTAGACAAACATACTCGATGATCTGTATAGTACCTCTGAGTTCAAGTCCGATGCTGGGAGCCATACCGGAAATGAACGACCAACGATCCGCTTCGAGTTCGCATCAAGCCGTGGCTGAGGAGCGTCCAACGGGGGGTTGTCATCGCTAGACCGGTCCCGTCTCCGGACAGTTCGCCGTGGAAGACGGCGGAGGAGCGGGCTTTAGAGCGCGAGCAGCTCCGCGAGCTCAAGCGGGAGGCGGTACTGCTGGCGGCGGCCCAGGAGTTCAACGAGCGCGGGTTTCACGCCACCACCCTGGACGACATCGCGAGACGGCTCAACGTCACCAAACCGACGATCTACTACTACGTGACGAACAAGGACGAGATCCTCACCGAGATCTTCCGCGCCGGCTGCGGCGCCCTCGCCGAGGCGGCCGACACGGTCGACGCGTCGGATCTGACGGGCCTCGACAAGCTGGCCGCGTTCATGCGCAGGTATGCCGAACTCATGACGACGGATTTCGTCCGCAACGTGTCGCTGCTCGAGGACAACTGCCTGGGCCCCGAGATGCGCGCCGAGGTCCGCAAGATCAAGTCCGCGATCGACCGCCGCTTTCGCACTTTTGTCGAAGAAGGCATCCGGGACGGCGCGATTGCCGAGTGCGACCCGAAGCTGGCGGCGTTCACGATCGCCGGGGCTCTCAACGGCATCGCGCGCTGGTACCAGACCGGCGGCCCGCTCGACCCGCGAGAGATCGCAGAAATCACCGTCAACCAGCTCGTCGCCGGACTCAGGGTCCGATGACGATGCGGAGAGAACGCTTTTTACCGTGTGAGGGCCGCCGGACGGCGGTCGCATCGCATCAACAGGATGATTGGAGGAGCCCATGAGTGTCGGCATCATCGGATACGGCGCGTTCATCCCGAGGCGTCGGATCAAGCTCGAGGAGATCGCCAAGGTGTGGGGCGCGGATGCCCCGTCCTACAAGCGCGGTCTGCAGCTGCACGAGAAATCGGTGCCCGGCGCCGACGAGGACACGGTGACGATGTCGGTCGAAGCGCTGCGCAACGCCCTCGCCCGGTCGGGCGGCGTCGACCCGGCCGAGATCGGCGCCCTCTACGTCGGCTCCGAGTCGCACCCCTACGCGGTCAAACCGTCGGGCACGATCGTGGCGGAGGCGATCGGCGCCACCCCGGACATCCACATCGCGGACTTCGAGTTCGCGTGCAAGGCGGGGACCGAAACCCTCTTCGTCGCGCAGTCGCTGGTCAAGGCGGGCGAGGTCAAGTACGCGGTCGGCATCGGCGCCGACACCTCGCAGGGCGCCCCCGGCGACGCTCTCGAATATTCGGCGGCGGCCGGCGCGGCGGCCTTCATCTTCGGCGACGATGACAAACTCAACCTCGCCGAAGTCGTCGCCACCTACTCGTGGACCACCGATACGCCGGACTTCTGGCGCCGGGAGTACATGCACTATCCACGGCACGGCAGCCGGTTCACCGGTGAGCCCGCCTACTTCCGCACCACCATGAGTTCGGCCAACGGCATCATGGAAAAGGCGGGCCTGAAGCCCGGCGATTTCGCCCACGCGATCTTCCACCAGCCCAACGGCAAGTTTCCGATGCGGGTCGGCAAGAAACTCGGTTTCACCGACGAGCAACTGAAGACCGGGTGGTTGTCGCCGTGGCTCGGCAACACCTATTCCGGGGCGTCGCCGATCGGTCTGACCGCGGTGCTCGACATCGCCAAACCCGGAGACCTGGTGCTGATCACATCGTTCGGTTCGGGCGCCGGTTCGGACTCGTTCGTCTTCCGCATCCAGGACCGCATCGAGGAGGTCCGCGACCTCGCGGCCAGAACCCGACCGCAGCTCGATGAGAACCAGATCTACGTGGACTACGGCACCTACGCCAAGCTCCGCGGCAAGATCCGCATGGCCGAGTGAGGGAGGCAGGTATGCGAGACGTAGCGATTGTCGGAGTTGGAATGACCGAGTTCGGCGAGCTGTGGAGCAAGAGCCTCCGCACGATCTGGGCGGAGGCGGCCCTCGCCGCTCTGGCCGACGCCGGAGTCGACAAGGTCGACCTCATCACCATCGGGTGCATGTCGCCCGGTCTCTTCGTGGGCCAGGAGCACCTCGCCTCCCTGCTCGCCGACGAGCTCGGGATGGCGGGCACCGCCGCTTCGCGGGTCGAGTCGGCCTGCGCATCGGGTGGGCTCGCCCTGAGAACAGGATTCGCCGAGGTGGCGTCGGGCCTGTCGGACACGGTGCTCGTGACCGGGGTCGAGAAGATGAACGACGTCGACGGTGCCGATGCGACCTACGCACTGGGCACGGCGGCGGACCAGGAGTGGGAGGGTTTTCACGGCATCACCTTCCCCGGCCTCTATGCGATGCTGGCGCGGGCCCACATGCAGCGCTACGGCACGACCGTCGAGCAGCTGGCGGCGGTCGCGGTCAAGAACCACGCCAATGGCTTGCTCAACCCCCACGCGCAGTACCACCTCAAGCTGACCATCAAGAGCGCGCTGGAGTCGACGATGGTCGCCGATCCCCTGCGGCTGATGGACTGCTCGCCGGTGACCGACGGCGCCGCGGCGCTGGTCCTGACCACGGTCGAGAACGCGAAAAAAATCGGCGGCAAGAGACCGGTGGTCACCATCACCGGCTCGGGGCTCGCGACGGACACCATCACCCTCGCCAACCGCGAGGACCTGACCGAACTCAAGGCGGTGCGGATGGCGGCCGACCGGGCCTATCAGATGGCGGGAAAGAAACCGCAAGACCTCGACGTCGTCGAGGTCCACGACTGCTTCACCATCGCCGAGATCATGGCGACCGAGGCGATCGGCCTGTTCGAACGCGGGAAGGCCGCTGCAGCGGCCGAGCAGGGTCTGACCGCCATCGGCGGCAAGATCCCGGTCAACACCTCGGGCGGTCTCAAGTCCAAGGGCCACCCGGTCGGCGCCACCGGGGTCGCCCAGGCGGCGGAGATCGTGACCCAACTGCGCGGCGAGGCCGGCAAGCGGCAGGTCGCCGGGGCGAAGATCGGTCTCGCCCAGAACATGGGCGGGTCCGGCGGCAGCTCGATCGTTCACATTCTGGAGGTGGCATCATGATTTCCCCGGGTCGATCCTGGCGCGAGTTTCCGCAGCGTTACCGCCTCGAGGCCGAGAAGTGCACGGCCTGCGGCAAGGTGCACTACCCGCCGCGGGTGGCGTGTTCGAAGTGCGGCTCGAGGACCTTCGAGACCATCGTCCTGCCCCGCGAGGGCAAGGTCGTGACCTACACCGTGGTGCGGGTGCCGCCGGCGGGCTTCACCGAACAGACCCCGCTGCCGATTGCCCTGGTCGAGCTGATGAAGGGCGTGCGGGTGATGGTCCAGATCGGCGACGTCGCCGATCCGGACGCTCTCGAGATCGGGATGCCGGTGCGCCTCGAGTTCCGGCGCATCTCGTGGGACGGCGAGGCCGGGCTCATCTTCTATGGCCACAAGGCCGTTCCGAATATCTAGTGCGCGACGAGGCCGTTCGAAAAACCCGAGGAAGACCGTGCATGAAAGGGGAGCGGTGTGGATTTCGAATTGACCGATGATCAACGATCCATACGAGACATGGCGCGCGAGGTGGCCCGGAACGAGGTTGTCCCCAACGCCGCCCGGTGGGACGAAGAGGCACACTTCCCGCGCGAGCTGTTCACGAAACTGGGAGAGCTCGGTTTTCTCGGGGTGACGATTCCGGAGCAGTACGGCGGCGCCGGGCTCGGCTATGTCGAGTACGCGACCATCGTCGAGGAGTTCGGCGCCGCGGACGGTGGCGTCGGGCTCGGCGTTGCGGCCCACAACTCGTTGTGCACGAACCACACCTATCTGTTCGGTTCCGAAGAGATCCGGCGGGAGTTCCTGCCCAAGCTGGCACAAGGAGAGTGGATCGGGGCCTGGGGTCTGACCGAGGCCGGGGCCGGGTCCGATGCCGGCGGCACCAAGACGACCGCCGTCCGCGACGGCAACGAGTGGGTTCTCAACGGGTCCAAGAACTTCATCACCCACGCGACCGTGGGCGATGCGGCGGTGGTCATCGCGCGGACCGACAAGGGCGGCGACCATCACGGGATCTCCGCGTTCTTCGTGCCCTTCGACCGGCCGGGCGTCGGTCCGGGCAAGAAGGAGAAGAAGCTCGGCATGGCGAGCTCCGACACCTCGTCGCTGATCCTCGAGGACTGCCGCATTCCGGCGGGCTACCTGCTGGGTGAAGAGGGAGACGGCTTCGTCCAGGCCATGAAGGTTCTCGACGGCGGGCGGATCTCGATCGCCGCCCTGTCCGTCGGCATCGGCCGTGGCGCGCTCGAGGCCACGATCGAGTACGCCCAGGTGCGGGAGCAGTTCGGTAAACCGATCTCGTCCTTCCAGCTCACCCAGGCCAAACTGGCGGATATGGCGACCCAGCTCGATGCGGCCCGCCTGCTCACCTGGCGATCCGCCGCGCTCAAGGACGAGGGCAGGAACGTCACCAGAGAGTCCTCCATGGCCAAGCTGTTCGCCTCGGAGACGGCCGTGCGGATCGGCGAGGAAGCGGTGCAGATCCACGGGGGATACGGCTACACCAAGGACTACCCCGTCGAGCGCTTCTGGCGCGATTCCAAGCTCTGCACCATCGGCGAGGGCACCTCCGAAATCCAGCGCCTGGTCATCGCGCGCGAGGTGTTGAAAGGGCGGTGACGTCCGGGGAGTGTGACGACCCCGGCAGAATTAGGAATTCGGAATTCGGAATTCGGAATTTCCACGCAAACCGCTCACGGAGAGTTGGCGTCTGAACACCGTAGGGGAGGGGTTGATCCCCTCCCTTGTACATGGTGGTGCGAGGCCATGTTTCTTGTGACGACCGGGCGACGGGTACTCCGCCCACGAGATCTCATCCGGCACCCGTGCCCCATAAAAGGCTGACGAGCGGTTGCGTCGTTCAAGCCCCGAGCCTCAAGCCCTGCGGAGCCGAAGGGGTCGACACTCACTCACAAAGCAAACCGCTGTAGAGAGGGGGAATTCGTGCCAGCGTTTAAGCTTCCTCCATCACCGGGAGCTGCTCGGAGGCCTCGCGCAGGCGGCCTGGGAGACGGTGCCGGAGCTGATGTGTGCGGCGCCCGCGCAAGATCGGGACGTACCGGGCACGGCATTGTGCCGGAGGGACTCTCCGGCGCTGCGAAGCGCTTCGCATAATGCCGATGCCGGGCACTCGGGAAGCACGCCACATTGTGGTTGTTCCGGCTCGGTTGGAGGCCGCCGGCGCGTCTTCAACGTGGTCGAGGGCGTTCCGGTTTCCTGACGAATGACCACGCTGATGGCGCGACGCTGGGGCGCCGAGGGGAAGATCCTCTACCAATACGCGCGCACCAGGAAGCAGCCGGCCGATCGTGGGTGCGGGTGCCGCGGCCCGACGGCGGGCCCGGCACCTTGAAGGCTCTGCGAAGGGTTGTACCCCTCAGCCGCCGTCGGGCGCGTCGTCGGTGGGTGGTGGCGGCGGAGGCGGCGGAGGCGGGTCGCTCCAGAACGGCGCGGCGCGGAATCGCTCGCGAGCCGCCGTCCACGCCGCACACGCCACCACGAGATCGAAGAGCGCCAGCACGAGCGCCGTCGAGCCTTCGGCGACAAAGCGCCCTATGAAAGGCACCCCGGCCCACCACAAGGTCATCCACGGCACGGTGAAGCCGATCGCCAGACGCATGCCCCACACGAAGAACCCCGCGCCGATCAGCTTTTTCAAACCCGTTCCAACCGAGCGGTGGATCCCGAGAATGCCGGCCGTCAGCGCGACCGTGAGCACCACCCGGGCGATCCAGCCGAAACCGTCGATTGCGGGCAACTCGGCCGTTGAAGGCACCAAGGAAGCCGCGCCTTCGGAAGCTCGCTGCGCACTTCGCAGGGCCTCCACCGCCAGCCACCCGATCGCCAGCACGACCGCCGAGACGGCTACCGGTGCCGCCCCGGCATCGAACATCGACCCGCCGAAGCCGGGCGTGCCCGTTCGATTCGTCCAGGCCCCTCGGTCGGTCGAACGGAGACGGTGCACCCTCCAGGCGACGACGAAGCCGAACAGCGCCGGCGCCGATACCAGGAGATCGCGCACCACCGCCGGGATGAACATCAGGTACTGCAGCGGCGGTACCAGGCCGATCACCACGGTCAACGGCCGGACCGCCTCGAGCGCGAGAGCCGCGACGATCGCAACCAGCAGCGTCGCCGGCCACCACCTCCCCCACATCCTGCGGTTGACCTGGGACCGCAGCGGGTTGTCCCGCCACTCTCTCACCGCCAGGAGGATGGACTTGAATCCCTCGACCGCGGCCGCTCCGTACTCGGCAACCTTCACCACCCGAGGATACCGTGGCGGCGTCTCGATGACCCAGCTCGTCACCCACCGTTCGTCCGTGGTGGTGCAGGCGCGTCGCCTGCACGCGCAGCCGGGACGGCCGCGCCACAAAGCCCGCCAGGCCGGAGTTCCGGTTGCTTATTGGACATACCGTCCCGCTGTCATCCCGACCACGGGAACGAAACCTTCCCGCTCCTGTCATCCCGACCACGGGAACGAAACCTTCCCGCTCCTGTCATCCCGACCACGGGAACGAAACCTTCCCGCTCCTGTCATCCCGACCACGGGAACGAAACCTCCCCGCTCCTGTCATCCCGACCACGGGAACGAAACCTTCCCGCTCCTGTCATCCCGACCACGGGAACGAAACCTTCCCGCTCCTGTCATCCCGACCACGGGAACGAAACCTCCCCGCTCCTGTCATCCCGACCGAGCGAACAAAGTGAGCGAGCGGAGGGATCTCAATCTCGGCGATCGACAAAACCAATAGTAGCGGCGAACTCCGTGCACGGGACCTTTTGAAGGACAACCACTAGGTGACGTCGGTCCCGGTCGAAATCTCGACGCCGAGCTCCGCCGAACGCTTCCGCCAGAGCTCCCGCGCGAGCTCCTGGAGGTCGGCCGCGGTGTCCGCCTCGTCGACGATCTCGAGGCCCAGCAGCGTTTCGATGACGTCCTCGAGCGTCACGACACCCGCGGTTCCCCCGTACTCGTCCACCACCAGTGCCAAGTGGTCCTGGCCGTCGAGCAGCAGCTCGAAGAGCGTCATCAGCGACATCGACGGGGCCACGGCCTGGATCGGGCGGCGCAGCTCCGCCAGCCTCGTGTCGTGCCGGTCACGGGCACTCGCGAGGTACAGGTCGGCCTTGAGCAGGATGCCCGTCACATCGTCGATGCCGGTCGCGAACAGGGGAATCCGGGAGTAGGCGATATCGGGGAATTGATCCATGGCCTGCCCCACCGTCAGCGACTCATCGAGCGCGAACACGACGATCCTCGGGGTCATGATGCTCTCGACCTTGAGCACGTGAAAACGAACCAGGTTCTTGACCACCCGAAGCTCTTCCGGCGCCAGCACGCCTTCTTTCACGCCGAGCTCGGCCATGGCTGCGAGCTCCTCGCGCAGATAGCTGCCGAGGGGCCGCCCGTGCGCGAACAGCGCGGTCAGCTTTTTAGAGAGGTAGACCAGGGGATACAGAACTTTGATCAGCACCCACACCGCCGGGGCGATGGCCGGCGCAAGCGTCCGCCACGAGCCGGCGCCGAGGGTCTTGGGGATGATCTCCGACACCACCAGAATGAGGACCGTCATCACCGCCGACGCAACCCCGACCCACACGCTGCCGAAGGTCTCGGCGGCCGCCGCCCCGACGCCGACCGCGCCCACGGTGTGCGCGATGGTGTTGAGGCTGAGGATCGCGGCGAGGGCGTGGTCCACGTTGTTCTCGAGGTAGAGCAGAAACCTCGCCGAGCGGCGGTTCTTGCGCACCATCGACTGGACGTAGAACGGAGTCATGCTGAGCAGGGCCGCCTCCGCCAGGGAGCAGAAGAACGAGACCCCGAGAGCGACACCGGCGTAGACGAGGAGTGCCGTCACCGCCCGAGCTTAGCAGCGATCTCGAACCGAAGGTGCCATCATTCGTGAACTCGTCACCCCAACCGCGGATCGGAAGCTGTGCACGGGCTGCGCGATCAGTCCCTGCCGCTTCAGTCGGAGCAACTGGGCACGCACTGCCGGAGGATCTCTCCCGACAGCTTTGACAGCATCCGCCGTTGTGAAGTGGTAGCGCCCATTCGATGCCAACTCCCGTACGTACTCGCTCGGTCGCATTCGGGAAGATGGGAGGTCGAGTCGTCGGACCTTCCGGGTTGTTGCGAGACAGAATCGGTGCCAGGCGTGCGCCAGGCGAAGCCTGGGGAAGGGGGAAGAGATGACGTGAGTCCGAGATGACAACGGAGTCTTTGAAACCTTCCGAACGGACCTTGCGGGTATGAGTCCCGCCCGGCCAAGGGTGGCCGCCAGCCGGAAGCGAGTCTTGCGCCTCGAGGGTAACCGAAGAGGTGAAGCGTAGACAATGAGATCGTAGGCCGTGTGTTGAGCTCCGAAATCACGCTTTGTGGACGCCGACCCTTTCCTGGAGTGGGAAGGCAACATCGTCGATGCTGAAAAGGCCTGGCATCGTGGGTCCACCGGAGTCGGTTGAGCAGGGCATGCGATCGAAGGTCCGCCAGGAACCTGGGAGACCCCACCGTCTCCGCGGTCCAGAGGTTGCGGCGCTGGAATAAAGGTGCCTGGCACGCACTTGCAGATTTGTGGTCACCCTCACAGATCCGCAAAGCCGTGCCAGGCACCTTTAACTTTAAGCGGGCGACCTGGCCAATTGGCACCCACATGTGCACGCGATCGTGTCGCGCGGCGGCTGGATGCAGGATGGTGAGTGGATCCCAATTGCCTTCGTCGAAGAGCACTCGGCGGAGCTGCTCTACCGGCACAAGGTGATGCGCCTCCTGCAGGATGAGGGATTGCTCTCAGATGAGCGGACCGAGCTCCTACTGTCGTGGCGGCACACCGGGTTTTCGGTCCACAACCGGGTTCGGGTGGAGCCCGAGGATCAGCCGCTGCAATTCGTCCGACGAATTGCCGAGGTTCGTAGCGTGTTGTCCCGGGACGCGCTCTCCCTAACCCCGGGATCTGCCGTATCGGAAGGCGCTCGGGGCATGCGAGCCCATCTTGGAACTCGAATATGCGCCTCAACCCCGTGCTTGGCTGGCGCTGAACGAAAGGAAATTCCTATCCCTCCTAGCCGTTGACGTGTAGCATCGGCATGGCGGATCTCGACGTCAGTCCGCATAATGCGCTGAGGCGTCACAGCTCACTCGTGCCGTCTCGTCAGCACTGGGCCTGATCGGGGATCAACTTTCGGGAGGACGCCATGGTTCGGAAGGGGTTCGTAGTCGCCGCCATCCAACTCCTCTGTCACCTGCCCGCCGCTGCACAGCTGTTCGAAGACCCCGTCCTCTATCCGACCCAACCACAGCCGCGCAAGGTCAGGCTCGCAGACCTCGACGGCCTGCCGGACATCGACCTGATCACCGCGAACGCGTCAGGCGGTTTGTCGCTGCTGGTCAACGGCAGCTTCGGGGTCTACCTCCCGCCGGTCTACGTCGGGGTCTTCGGATCGGAAGCCGTCGAGGACGTTGCAGCCGCGGACCTCGATGGCGATCTCGACGTCGACCTCGTCGCCGTTACCAAATTGCGGGTGGTCTTTCTGCGCAACGACGGAGACCTCGAGTTCACCGAATCCGACTTCCACGAACCCGGGGCAGGTTTCCTCATCCGGGTCGAGACGGCGGATCTGGACGGCGACGAGGATCAGGACGTGATCCTGTGTTCCGAAGGTCTGCAAGGTGGCGTGCGCGTGATGGAGAATGCCGGAGACGGGACGTTCTCGGCCTCCACCCTGATCTTTGGGCCTGCCTCTGTATCAGATGTGGTCGTGACCGATCTTGACGACGATACGATCCTCGACGTGGCCGCGACCTGGCTCGGCCAAGTGGTCGTCATGATGGGACGTGGTGACGGCACCTTCGACGATCCGGTGTTGTACCCCACCCAATCCGTTTCGCTCGTGTCGGTCAGCGCCGGTTTGATGAACGATGACGCCTTTGCCGATCTGGTGACTCTGGCAAGGGATATCAACTCGACCGGCCATAACCTGATCTGGACGAACAACGGCGATGGCACCTTCGGCGAACCGATCGATTCGAGCTCTGATTACCTTGCGCGGAAGACCGTCGTCGCAGACATCGATCAACAGCTGTGCCCAGACCTGGTGACGTCCACCGGCCACCAGATCGCCTCCTACTGGCTGAATGGCTGCGACGGCGGGTGGAGCTACGGCTGGGTCACTCGGGCTGCGACACCTGTGCAGATCGATATCGCAGCAGTCGATGTGGACTCCGACACCGACCTCGACGTCGTCCTGCTGTGGGAGGACCTCGACGGCGTGGCGGTCTACGAGAACACGGTCATCGAGTCGCAGGGCATCTTCCGCGACCGCTTCGAGACGGGTGACACCTCGATGTGGTCGTCGACGGTGTCCTAGAGCCACGCATCGGAAGCGTGCGAGGTATCACAACCTCAAACATCCGCATCCGTGCCAGGTCAGACGATTCAGACGATTCTTGCTCTAAGGTGGCACGACTCAACAAGTGCATAGGTGCCACATGTCGCATTGATGCATTGTCACGCGCAGCCGATGAGGTCTTCTGGGCGAGGAAAACAAGGGAGGCGGAAACGAGGGTCGTTTCTCAGTCGGTGGCACCCATGCCATGCGGCCACCGCCACAAATCAACAATGAGTCAATGCGACCTGTGGCGCCCATGAACCTGAACGTGTGATCGGTACCGTCGTTACCGTTTTCGTCTTTCTTGGAAAATTCTTTCGCTCAGGGGGTTGACAAAATTCTTCGAGGATTTAAATTATACATTGTATGAATTATGAGAATGTAGAAATTTGATGCTCCAATGAAGAAAAGCAACTCCCTCGGCGACTTCGAGCAACTCGTGATGTTGGCCCTCATTCGAATAGGCCAGGGCGCCTACGGCATGATCGTTCGGCGAGAGATCGAGGAGCGCACCGGGCGCGAGGTCTCTCTCGGTGCCATTTATGCAACTCTCGACCGCCTCGAGGGCAAGGGGCTTGTCAGCTCCAGGCTCGGCGAATCGGAGCAGATCCGGCGCGGGCGTGCAAAAAGATTCTTTACGGTTGAAAAAGCCGGCCTCGAGGCCCTCGGTCGGGCGCTAAAAGCCCTGGACAGCATGCGAGCCGGCATCGACAGCTTCGACAGAACCAGGGAGATGGACACATGAAAACATCAACGCAGTCAGCAGATACTTTCGGGCCCGACTTCCCCGGATTGATGGCCCACTGTGTACTCAGCCTTTTGGTGCCACCCGATCGTCGCGATGAATTTGTCGGCGATCTCATCGAAGAGGCCGAGACTGTCATTCGCCCGCGAAGCGGACCCGGCGCGGCACGCCGGTGGTTCTGGCGCCAGGCCCTAACATCCGCATCGCCTCTCTATAACCGTCATTTTCGCAAGGAGGTCAAAATGAACCGACCACGATGGCTTGTTGTTGTCCTGTTGTTGGTCGCGGGGCCCTTGATGGCCCTCGATCCGAACGTCTTTCGATCGTCTCCCGAGACGATCACTCTCGTCGTGCTGGCAATCCTGATCCCGACGCTGGCTGGTCTATTCTCCGGAAATATCAGAACCCTTGCCGGTGCCGGCCTGTGTTCTGCAGTGCTCTTGCTGGTTGCCCGCGTGACATCGGGAATCGAGATTCGTTGGTACGCCATGGCCTGGATTCTCTTCGTCATTCTGGCGTTCAACTGGTTCTACGAACACCGCGTCAAACGCGCCTAGAACTTCATCGAGCCGCCCGTGCAGATCTGCTGAGGGCGGCGCCGCATATCCGGGGAAAAACTGAACAAAATGAACGAAGGCGGGGGGGCGTGCGCCCTCCCGCATCGGTGCCAGGAGAAACAAAGTAAACAAAGTGGAGACGGGAAGAACACGCCCGACAGCAGGCAGCCTCACGTTGTCAACTTCATTTCTCCTGGCACCGACATGGGCATAGTTCTCAACCTGGCAATCGCGACGGGAAAGTGCCCGGGTTCGCCCTTGGCTACGCCGTGGCGGTTTTTCTTCGAAACCTCGTTTCGAAGAAAAACTGGTGGAGCCGAAGGGGATCGAACCCTCGACCTCAGCATTGCGAACGCTGCGCTCTCCCAACTGAGCTACGGCCCCACGCGCGGCGGATAATACCCTGATCGGCAACGGGTTGCAAGGGCTGCAATTCGTGAGCGTAGCTCAGGAATTGCTAGTCGACCTTGAAAGCGACCTCGATGGCGGCCTGCCACTCGATCTGGCCGTCGGCGCCGAGCCCGCCGCGGAACTCCTTGACCTCGAACCAGGAGATGCCGCGCAGGCTCTCCGAGGCCTTTTCGACTGCGGTCTCGATGGCTTTTTCGTAGCTTTCGGACGAACAACCGGTCACCGAGATTTTCTTGAAGACTTTTTCTGCCATGTCGTGCCCCTTTTCGTGGAGAGATTCTGTATTCGTGAACAGCGGAACAGTCGCCGCTGTTCCCGGTTGGCGGGGGACTACTTCTTCTTTTTCTTGGAAGCTTCGGGTTGGCCGTCGATCCCCGACCACAGGTGCCACGCGGCGTCCAGCGGTTCGCCACCGTACCAGACGGCCCGGGTGAAACCCTCCACCCAGGGATCGAAGCCGGGGATGATCCGCAGGTTGTCCTCCATGGCGAGGGTTGCGGGGTCGTTCGGAAGCCGGTCGAGGGCCGAGGCGGCGCGGCGTAGTCGCCAGCCCCACGAGGCCTCTTCGTGGCACTGGTCGAGTCGTCGCGCCCACAGCCGCAGCACAGCGGCGGTCTTGACGGCGTTGGGTTCGGCCCCGGCGGGCACCATGCATGGGACAAACGGGTCCATCCCGACATTGTGGAGGGTCACGCCGGCGGTCCGCTCGAGGGCGTGCAGTCCGCGGCTGACGTCGGCGTGGAAGAGCGCGTTTTCGAGCTCCGCCTCGACCCCGGTTCCCTCGCATCCGTCGAGGATGCGGTGGCGGTCCTTGGGTGTCAGCAGGAGCGGCGCGGTGACGGCAAACCGGGCGCTGGCGGTCTTGAGCTGTTCGATCCGGCGCTCGACCTCCGCGGCAGCGCCGGGAAAGGGGAAGAGACCGAGGACGGCGCCCCAGGGGCTCGAGTGCCAGGCGGCGGGAATCTGCAGGCCCTCGCTCAGGGGATAGGGCAGAATCGGCAGCATCATGGTCACCCGCGGATTCTCGTCGAGTCCGTCGAGCCCGAGGTCGCCCGGGGTGATCTCGGGGTCGTCGAGCACGATCAGCGCGAACCCGCCCCGCTCCAGAAAACGGTGGAGGATGTCGCGGCGTTGAACTGCGACGCGGGCGAAGACCATCGCGCGGACGGGCTCTCTCGGGATCGTTCCTTCGGCGGGGAGAATTCTGACCGGCGCGTCTTCCCAGACGACCCCGAGCTTGATCGGGTCCAGCGACACTTTCTTGCCCGGGAGGTAGCCGGGACGCAGGACGTGGGTGACGGGCAGCAGATCCGGATAGGCCGGTTCGATCCTACGCACCGCGACCCCCTCCAAACATCTCGTCGATGGCCGACGAGTTCGACCGGCCGAGCCGGCGAGCGACATATTTTGCGAGGACGTCGGTTTCGAGGTGCAGTTCGGCGCCCGCGCGAAGCCTGCCGAGACTGGTCGCTTCGAGGGTGGTCGGGATCAAGGCGACCTCGAACCACTCGCTTCCGAGGTCTGCAACCGTCAGCGACACCCCGTTGAGGGCGACGCTGCCCTTCGCCGCGATCTCCCCGGAGTTCTTGGCCGGCAGCGAAAGCCGCCACGTTTGAAAGTCTCCCTCCGACCGGATCGTGAGGACCCGCACCACCCCGTCCACGTGTCCCTGGACGATGTGGCCCCCGAGGCGGTCACCGAGACGGAGGGCGCGTTCGAGATTGACGGCCTGCCCCGGGCGGGCGGCGTGGAACAGGGTTCGTTGAAGAGTCTCCGACGAGAGGTCGGCTGAGAACCGGTTCGCGGTCGGCTCGACGACCGTCAGGCACGCGCCGTCCACCGCGATGCTGTCGCCGGTCTTCGGGACCTCGTCGTCGGGCCACGTCACGGACACGCCCAGCCTGGCTGACGCGCCGCTTCGCGCCAACCGCTCGACGGAACCGACGGCCTCAATCAGTCCCGTGAACATCCGCATCCTCCAACCGAACGGCCCGGATCTCGAGGTCGGATCCGTGCCGCGCGAAGACCTCGAAGTGAAAACGGCGCGCCACGTCGAGGGTCGGGACTCCGCGCCCCGCCACGCACCAGGGGGCCGGACCGCCGATGACAAACGGAGCCACGAACATCGCGATCTCGTCGATCAGGTCGGCGTCGTGGAACGACCCGTGCACCGTCGGTCCGCCCTCGACCAGAAGGGCGGCAACTTCCTTGCGCGCGAGGTGGTCGAGGAGGGCCTCGAGATCGATGCGCCCGTCGTCTCCCGCCCGCAGCTCCACCAGCTCGACACCCGCCTCCCGCAACCGCCGGCGGTCTTCGGACGACGCCAGGGCGGTGTGGACGATGAGGGTCGATTCAGGTTCGTTCCGTACGATCTGCGCGTCGCTCGGAGTGCGTAGGGTGGAGTCGAGGATGATCCTCCTCCAACCACCCGTCGGGTTGAGCCCGAGCCGCCGCGTGAGCTGGGGGTCGTCGGCCAGAACCGTTTCGACACCCACCAGGATGGCGTCGTGCTCTTCACGCAGCTCCAGCCCACGGTGGCGTGCCTCTTCTCCCGTGATCCACTTGGAATCGCCGGTACGGGTCGCGATTCGCCCGTCGAGGGAGACCGCCCACTTCAGCGTCACCCATGGGCGATGGAACCGGGCCCAGCGCAGCCAGCGCCGGTTGAGGATCCGGGACCGTTCAGAGCCCGGCCCCTCCTGAACTTCGACGCCCTCGGCCCGCAGACAGTCGATTCCACCGCCCGCCATCCGGGTGGGTTCGCCGAGGGCGACGACGACCCGGGCCACCCCGGCGGCGAGGACCGCGTCAGTACAGGGCGGCGTCTTGCCGTGGTGGGCGCAGGGCTCGAGGGTGACGTAGAGAGTGCCGCCGCGGGCCCGATCGCCGGCCTCCGCGAGAGCCGCGACTTCCGCGTGCGGTCCTCCGAACGCCGCGTGGTATCCCTCCCCTGCGAGATGGCCTTCGGCATCGAGAACCACGGCCCCGACCATCGGGTTCGGAGAGGTGCCGTAGCGTCCGAGCGCGGCCAGTTCGAGGGCGCGCGCCATCCACCGTTCGTCGCGGTCGGAGAGAGGGGCAGTCGGCACGTGCGATTGCCCGGGGCCGACCCGTGTCGGTCCCGAAGGAGCCGGGTCCTTTCGTTGTGGTCCCCCCGGTCGCGGTCGCCTCACACCAATCCGTCCCCAATGTCCATCGTCTACACGGTCTTCGGGGTGTCCCCCGGGTTGATATCGAGCAAAGAATCCACGAATTCGTCGGCGTGGAAGGGCAGAAGGTCGTCCACGGCCTCGCCGACACCCACCCATCGTACCGGGAGCTGGAGCCGATCCGCAATGGCGAGAATCACACCGCCCTTGGCCGTGCCGTCGAGTTTGGTGAGAACAACCCCCGTGACCCCGGCGGTGGCGCCGAACTTCTGGGCCTGTTCGATGCCGTTGGCGCCGGTGGTGGCGTCGAGGACCAGGAGGACCTCGTGCGGCGCTCCGGCGACTTCGCGGGCTGCGATCCTCGTCACCTTTTCCAGCTCCTTCATCAGGTTGGCCCGGGTGTGGAGGCGGCCGGCCGTGTCGACCAGGACCTCGTCGATGCCTCGCGAACGCGCCGCGGAGATGGCGTCAAAGACGACGGCGGCCGGATCGGCCCCCTCCTGCTGGTGGACGACCGGTGCATCGACCCGTTCGGCCCAGATCATGAGTTGCTCGACCGCTGCCGCCCTGAAGGTGTCCGCGGCAGCGAGGAGGACCGTCGACCCGGCCTCTTTCCTGCGCTTCGCGAGTTTGGCGGCGGTCGTCGTCTTGCCGGTCCCGTTGACGCCGACGAGCAACGTGACCCTGGGCCCGGCCTCGTTCGCTGACGCCGGTTTCGCGGTTTCGGCCGCCATGAGCAGGGCGAGGAGCCTGGCGCGGACAGCCGGTCTGAGCTCTTCGGCTGTGGTGATACGGCCGGCGCGAACCTCCGCCCTCAGCTCGTCGACCACGCGAAGCGACAGATCGACGCCCGCGTCGGATGCGATCAGCGCCTCCTCGAGACGGTCGAGGACAGCCGGTTCCACCGGCCCTGAGCGGCGAAAGGTCTCTCCCGCCCTCTCGAGGAACTCGGTGTGGGTCATGAACAGACCCCGTTTCAACTTGCCGAGAAAGGAACGCGCCATCAAACCCCCACCTCGTGCGGATCGCCGGCGGCGTGCCGTTTTCAGGCGAGCTGTTCGGCGAACACCTGAGCGGCGCTGCGCAGTCGATACAGGGCCTGCGCGCGCGAAGCCGAGCGATCCACGACGAGCACCACATAGTAGCCGTCGGGGAGGGCCTGCGTCAACGTGATCAAATGGGCGCCCTCGAGCACGAAGCTGTCGATGGGCCCGGCGTCCGCGGAGGCCGTGAGGTCGTGCAGCCGGCGGAGAAAGATGCTGTGGTAGGCGCCCTCGACCTTGAGGTCGAACGGATCGTCGTGCCGGGTGACGAGCTCGACCGCTTCCCCCTCGGGGTCGACGAAAATTGCGCCCAGAGCCTGCGGAACATCGACCAGGAGATTTGTCAGCAGATAGTGGAAGGGCATTCAGCCGTTCCCGAGGAGCGCCCGCGCAGTGGTGGCCTCGGTCGAATCGGGGGCGTCCGCCACGACCTTTTCGAGGTAGCGCCGGGCCTCTTGCTCTTCGCCCATGATCATCAGCAGCTTGCCGATTTCGAACGCGATGTCGATCCGATCCGGGAACTCGAGGTCGGCTTCCTGGAGAAACGTCAGCGCCCGCTCCGGTTCACCCTGTCGCTGGGCGAGGTCGGCAAGCTGGAGGTAACCGTTGAAAACCGGGTTCGGGGGGAGGATGGACTTGCGGAAGTTCTCCTCGGCGGCGCCGAGCTGTCCGCGTTGCAGGTAGGTGAGACCGAGGTTGTAGTAGACCTGGCGCCGGTGGGGGTAGGTGGAGTCGGCGAGCACCGCGATGAAGTCCACCTCCGCGAGGTGGTACTGCTGCATGGAGAGGTAGGTGGCGCCGCGGTTGTTGCGGGCGTCGGTGAATTGGGGAGTAATATCGAGGGCCCGGTCGAACGACGCCAGAGCCTGGTCGGGCTGGCCGAGGCTCAGATAGCAGAGCCCGATCATGTTGGCATTGGTGACGTTGCCCGGGGCTATTTTGTCGGCAGTCTTGAAAGCCTCGAGAGCATCCTGGTAGCGACCCTGCTGCATCAACACCGAGCCCTGCCGCATATAGGTCAGAGAGTGGAGCGGAGCACTTTCGGGGCTTGAACTCGACTTCGGTGCGGGTGCCTCCGCGTCCTTGCCGGAAGTGGAATTGGAGCTCGCACAGGCGACGACGATGGAGAGGCACGAGAGCGAAATGACGGCGACGAGACGATTCATGAGGCCTCCGATGGAGCGGACAGCTGAGATTCCCTGGCCGGCGGGCTGATGTCTCCCGCTTCGACCGCGGCGAGGAAGGCGTCGATGACCAGAGGGTCGAACCGGGAACCGGACATCGACCGCATCTTCGCGAGCACGTATTCGAGTGTCATGGCCTGTTGATAGGGCCGGGTGGTGGTCATCGCGTCAAAGGTGTCGGCGACACCGATGATCCTCGCCACCATCGGAATCTGGTCGCCCTGGAGGCGGTCCGGATAGCCGGTCCCATCCCAGGTTTCGTGGTGATTGCGGATGCCCGGGATGATGTCCTTGAGCATCCGGATCGGGCTCATGATCTGGGCGCCGATGGAAGGGTGCTGCCGCATGACTTCGAATTCGTCGTCGGACAGCCCCCCGGGTTTGTTGAGGATCCCGTCCTTGATGCCGAGCTTGCCGACGTCGTGGAGGATCGCCGCGATGTGGATGCGGAAGACCTCATCCTGTTTGAGGCCGAGGTGGCGCGACAGGGCCATCGAGTACGACGCGACCCGTTCCGAGTGGCCGCGGGTGTAGGGGTCCTTGGCGTCGATGGCGGCGGCGAGCGTGCGGATGGTCTCGAGGAAGAGCTCCTGGTTCTGGCGCAGGGCCTGTTTGAGCCGCCGCACCAGGGCCTCGATGTTGCCAGCCATGTCGTTGAAGTTGTTGCCGAGTTTGGCGAGTTCGTCCTCTCCGCGGACGGTCGCGCGCACCGCGAGATTGCCCTCGGCGATCTTCGACGAGGTGTCGGCGAGCTCCTGGAGCGGGGTGATCAGGCGGCGGCTCAGCAGAAACCCGATGCCCAGGGAGACCAATGCCGCGAGAGCCGTGAACCCCAGGGTGCGCAGCTGGCTCCTGCGCACGGGTGCGTAGACCTCGGCGGCGCTGCGCTCCATCAGCACGCTCCACCCCTGGGTGCCGACCGGGGCCATCGAGCCCAGGACCATCCCGGCCTCACGGTCGCGGGTGTGGTTGTAGGCGAGGGTGAGGCGCTGCGGTTTCCGCAGGTAGTCCCGGACCAGGGGCGAATCGGAGAGGTTGCTGCGGCGCAGGGAAGGGCTCGACGAGATGATGACCTGCCCTCGTGCGTCGATCACACTCACTAGGAAACCCGTATAGGTGGGGGCCGACAGCTGCGCCTCGAGGGGAGCGAGATCGAGAACCCCCGAAAGAGAACCCCAGATGGTTCCGGTGCTCGAACGCAACGGGAAAGCCATCACCGCTTTCGGCGGTTCGCCGTTCGGCATGTCGAGCAGCACGCGCTCGACGATCTCGCCGCGAGCCGTTCGTTCGTGGGCCTCCTGGATCGCAGCGTCGAGGCGGTCGATGGTCTCCTTTTCGAGGGAGGGCGCCATCGCGAATGCCCCGGTGCCGCGGTCGGGGATGATCTGCAGATAGACGAAAGCCCGGCCGGGTTCGACGGCCATGCCCTCGAGGAGCGTGCCGAAACCGTCCGCGTCGATCCTCTCGGCAGCCGCGAGGGCCAGTGCGGCGCTGGCGAGCTGGGTTCGATGACCGTCGTAGAAAAGTGCGGTCTCGCCACCGAGACTGACCGCCTGCCTGCCCAGGTTGAGATTCTCCATCGTCTCCAGGTGAATCCGGCTGGAACGCGTGAGCAGCAAACCCACCGTGACCATTGGAACCACTGTGACCAGTACCAGAGTGGCTGCTATGGGGTAGGTAAGGCTGGATCGGAGACGTGCGATGATGCCCATATCGAAGGTGAAAATATATCATGAACGTGAGGCGTGATCTGGCATGAGAGTTCTGTTCTCATTGTTTCTATTGACTTTGGAGGCTGGATGACCATCGACCGAAAGACCGCCGCCCGGGCCCTTCGCGAGATCGCCACACTGCTCGAGGTCGCGGGCGACAACCCGCACCGGGTGCGGGCCTTCGCCAACGCTTCGCGGGCGGTGGAGCGCATCGAGGGCGACCTGGCGGCGATGATCGACGGTGGAACTCTGCTCGAGGTGAAGGGTCTGGGGCGGGGGACGGTGGCGGTCGTCGAAGAGCTGGCGGCGGGCCGCCAACCCGATGTTCTCGCGGAGGCGCACGCAGCGGTCCCGCAAGGAGTGCGGGACCTGCTGGGGATCCCGGGTCTGGGGCCGAAGAAGGTCCGTGCCCTTTGGCAGGATCTGGGTGTGACCAGCCTCGGCGAGCTCGAGTACGCGTGCCGGGAAAATCGGTTGGTCGAGCTGCCCGGATTCGGCGCCGCGACCCAGCAGAGGATCCTCGACGGAGTGGCTTTCGTGCGACAGGCGGGCGAGCGTCGGCTGATCCACGAGGCGTGGGCGGAGGCGGAGACCCTGAGGGAAGCTCTGCGTTCGGTGCCTGGGGTGCTCGACGCTGTCGTCGCAGGGGAGGTCCGTCGTTGCTGCGAAACCGTCGGCTCGATCGACCTCGTGGTGGTGACGGATGGGGGTGGCGCAGCGGTGGAGACCGCGGTTCCCGGCGCCGATCGCGGTCCCGACGGAGAATGGCGGGGTCGCGTTGCCGGCGGGCTGCGGGTCGGCGTTCGGGTGGCAGGGGTCCCGGATGCGGGAACCGCCCTTTTGTGGTCCACGGGCTCCGAGCGGCACGTCGCGGAGCTGGTAGCGCGCGCCGAGGCCGGTGGGATGTCGTTGAAACCTGACGGCCTGCGGCGGGGAGGCACGCAGCTGTCCTGTCCGGACGAGGCCGCGGTTTACGCGGCGTTGGGCTGCAATTGGGTTCCGCCGGAGTTGCGTGAAGGTGAGGGCGAGATCGAGTGGGCGGCCCGAGGCGCGCTGCCCGAGCTGGTGACGATGGCAGACGTGTTGGGAGCCCTCCACAACCACACCACCGACTCGGATGGGGCGGCGTCGGTCGAGGACATGGCGCGTGCGGCCGGCGAGCTCGGGTGGGAGTTCTTCGGGGTGGCGGACCACTCGCCGGTCGCGGTCTACGCCCACGGCGTCGACGGCGAGCGCCTGCGGGACCAGTGGGGCCGCATCGACGCCTTCAACGCGGCCGGCGTTGGCCCGCGGACCGTCAAGGGCTTGGAGGCGGACATCCTCGCCGACGGGAGCCTCGACATCCCCGAGGGTTGTGAGGAGGGTCTCGAGTACGTGGTGGCCTCGGTTCACTCGGGCTTTCGATTGCCGGAAGAGCAACAGACCGAGCGTCTGCTGCGGGCGGTCGCGCACCCCGCCTGCCGGGTGCTCGGGCACCCGACGGGGCGTCTCCTGTTGGCGCGGCGCGGTTTTGCCGTCGATCTCGAACAGGTGCTCGAAGCCTGTGCCGAGCACGGTGTGGCGGTGGAAATCAACGCCAGCCCCTACCGCCTCGACCTCGACTGGCGGTGGGCCCGTCGGGCGCTCGAGCTCAGCGTCAAACTGGCGGTCAACCCCGACGCCCATTCGAAGGCCGGTCTCGCCGACGTGCGATGGGGGCTCGCGGTGGCGCGCAAAGCCGGCGCCACCGCCGCCGATCTCGTCAATTGCAGGCCGATCGAGGAGTTTCTCACCGGGAAGTGAGTCGTATCTGATCGCGCTTCCCGGGGGGAGCCACCTTCAACATTGTTGGCCCGAAACACGCTGCCGACGTGGATGATCGTGGGTCCAACAATATTGAAAATGGCACCTCCGCCGCACGCGGCACGTATCCGCAGGCGCTTCCGGGAAGAAGCGGCTTGTCCCGGCGTAGCCGAAGGCGAAGCCGGACACCTCCGCCGAACGCGGTTTGTTTGTGGCGCGGGCGTCCCGCCTGCGCGTGCAGCCGGGACGGCTGCACCACAAATCTCCGACGAGGCCTCTCCTTGGTCGAGATCCCGATTCTCTCGGCTGCACTGCCCGTCAGTGCCCCCCTTGGGGCTTTTGCGACCGGAAGACCCCGCTCGTGTCGCCGAAAGGCGATCGCAAAATCCCCGAGGACGGCACGTCCGGTGGAGGCTGCACTCTCATCAGCACCTGGTTGTCCTCCCGGAGGAGGAATGCTGTGATGGAAATTCCGAATTCCGAATTCCGAATTCCTAATTTTCTAGTACAGTCGTGACAGGAGGATCAGTGCCAGACCTCGTGCTCGTGGTGGAGGACGACCCGGCCAACGCCGTGTTGGTGGAGGCGATTCTGACCACTGTGGGCAACTTCGAGGTCGTGTGGTCGGACGACGGCGACGAGATCCTGCGGGTGGCGGCTGAACGGCCGGTGGCGGCCGTGCTCATGGACGTGTCTCTCAGTCACACGCGGGTGGCGGGTGACACGGTTGACGGGGTCGAACTGACCCGTCGGATCCGCGACCTGCCGCAGGGCCTCAACCTCCCGGTGATTCTTCTGACCGCCCACGCCATGAAGGGCGACCGGGAGCGTCTGCTCTTTTCATCGAGCGCCAACGACTACGTGGCCAAACCCATTGTCGATCAGAAGGGCCTGGTGTCACTGGTCGAACGCCACATCCGCGCCGCCAAGGCGGTCAAGGCCGAGCTCGAGGCGCGGCAGCGGGACGGTGATGGATCCGTCTGACCCCGATCCGCAATACCTCGCCGCTGCGCGGCGAATTTTGAATGACGATCCCACCGCCTCACATATCCGAGGGAGGCGGGCCCGAAATTCAAAATTCAAAGTTCAAAATTCAAAAATTTAATCGTGGTCGGGATCTGCCTCCATGAGGAACCGGGCGGCTTCCTCGGGGGGCGTCGGGTTGATGGTGTAGCCCGAGCCCCATTCGAATCCGGCGGGCCGGGTGATGCAGGGTGCGAACCCGATGTGCCAGTGGTAATCCTGGTCGATGGTCGTCCAGTAGTCGGGCTGGCCGGGACGCGGGTGCGGGCTCGGCGCGGTGTGGAGCACCAGATTGTAGGGCGGGTCGTTGAGAAGGGAGCGGATGCGGCGGAGGAAGTCGCGAAGGATGACCGCCAGTCCGTGGAGTTCGTCGTCGGTGGCGATCGCGAAGTCGTGGCGGTGGTGCCTGGGGAGGATCCAGGTTTCAAAGGGCACGGTCGCGGCAAAGGGCGCGAGTGCGAGGTACTGGTCGGTTTCCAGGCAGATCCTCTCGGCCAGGCGTTGTTCCTGACGGAGCATGTCACAGAAGAGGCAGCGTTCCTTGTGCCGAAAGTGCTGCCGGCACGAGTTGAGTTCCTCCACGACGGCGGTGGGTATGATCGGGGTGGCGATGAGCTGGGAGTGGGCGTGAGGTACCGACGCACCGGCCTCACGGCCCTTGTTTTTGAAGATCAGGACGTAGCGCAGCCTCACGTCCCTTCGCAGGTCGATCAGCCGCGCGCGCCAGGCCTGCAGTACGAGGACGATGTCGTCCACATCCATGTCGGCCATCTCGAGGCTGGAGGCGGGAGTTTCGACGATGACCTCGTGGGCGCCGACGCCGGCGACGGAGTCGTTGAGACCCACCGCTTCGCGCACGACCTCGCCCTCGACCCTGAGGGCCGGAAAGCTGTTGGCGAAGACCCGCACCTGCCAGGCATCGGGGTCGCCGGTCCGAGGGATCGAGAAGATGGTCGGCGGCGTCCGGGCCTCGTTGCCCGGGGCAAAGGGATCCTCGGCGGGCGCCGTTGCGGCCGGGCGGTCGACCGTGAATTCTCCGGGACGTTGTTTGCGTTCGGGAGCAATGATCGTCCAGCGGTGTTTGATGGGGCAGTAGCGGATCTCGGACACGCTAATCATCCTTTCGGAGGCGGCCGCCGTACTCTGAATCGACCGCGTACGGTTCGAGCAGGAGGGCGCCGCCGGCGGGCAGCTGCCACCCGCCGAGCCGCACCTCCAGGCGCGAGCCCTTCAGGCCGTCCCATGGCAGCGAGAACTCGGCGACGCGGCCGACCGAGCCTGCGCCCTCGCGGTGCTCGAACCCTCCGGGGCCGATCTCGAGCTCGGTCTCGGCGCCGTCGACGGCCACCAGTCTGACCACCAGCCGGCCACCATCGAGGAGCGGTTGCAACGCCGTCTTTGCCTCGATCATCACGTGGAGGCGGTCCCGCCCTCCCCACACCGCCAGCCGCCGCAGAGGGCTCTCGTCGTCGGCCGTGACCCACGCCGCCATCGACCACTCGAAATAGCTCGTGATGCGTCCGTCGAGCTCGGGCGCGGGCCAGCTGTCGGAGAACGGGACCCGCAGCGGCACGGTTTCCGTCTTCAGGGGTTCTGCGAGATCGACCGGACTTTCAATCCCGGCCTGTGCGCAGGCGTCGGCCAGGTGCCGGCGGAAGATCGCGTCGTAGAGCGGAGCGAGAGCCGTCGGGTTGTCGTCGCCGAGCCACCAGAACCAGTCCGATCCCTCGGCCAGGAGGAGTGACGGCGGCCGCTCTCCGCCTGTCTCCGCGAGGGCGGTGCGGACGGCGGCCAGGACCTCCCAGGCGTGGGACTTCTCGTGGTGGCCGATCCACGTCGCGAAGATCGAGTTGATCCACGAACCCGGGTGCAGGCGGTCCAGTCGCTCCGGTGAAGCGGTGTCCGCGACGTGGTCGAACGTCATTGGTGTCAGCCCCGACGGGTTTTCGTTGAGGCGCCCGAAGAGCTCGCGAAGAAATCTCTCTCCGCCCTCCGGGTAGTAGAGCCAGGGGTTCTCACCGTCGAGAGCGATGGTGATGCAGGCGTCGTCCGGGAGCGCGCGGGCGAGCTCTTCGAGCCTGGCGACGAGGTCCAGCGCAGCCACACCCTCGTCGTGCCAGCCGCCGTACTGAAAGCCGATGGCGTCGGAGAGCTGGCGGTCGCGGAAGAACAACACCGGTCCGCCTCCGGGTGCGTGCCACGGCTTGTAGAGTTCCTTCTCGGCGTTTCCGCCGTTGCGCAACGGCCGGCCGAGGCTGCGCTCGAGAATGCCCTCATCGGTGACCAGCCACCGCACCCCGGCGGCCGCAGTACACCGCGACGGCGTCCGTCGACACGGATCCCTCCGGCGGCCAGCAGCCGCGGGCATCGAAGCCGTGTTCGCGCATGAAGGCGAGACCGCGCTCGAGTTGCCAGACGGCATCCTCCGGGTGGCGGAATTCGGGCACTCCCGGCGCCGGAAACGGCGCCCAGCTGTCGTTCACGATGGCGGTGTCGATGAGCAACGGCATGATGGGGTGGGCGTAGGGGCTGGTGGAGATCTCGACGCCGTTGCGGCCTCCTACCCGACGCCACAGGTCCACGAGCTCCGCCGGCTGCGCCCGAAGCCAGTCGCTCATCGTCTGGTGGTCCCCGGCGCCGAAGTTCCTGCCGCGGTCGTGAAGCGGGGCCAGACGTTCGTCCGCCCAAGCCTCGGCGCCCGCCTGGGCGAGCACGAAGAGCACCTGGAGATCGCGCAGGTCGCCGGGACCGTAACGGCTCGCGATACGGCCTTTCGACGGGCCGGGTCTGCTTCGCCTGGCGAGTTCGGCGAGCCGCGGGTAGCGTGCGAGCTGTCTCGGATTGACGTGGACGCCCCACGAAAGGAGGACTTCACGCTGCTCCGCGGTGAGGTCGCCGGCCGGGGTGACGATCGCGTCGATGACCGGGTCGACGACCGTCTGGTCACGGTAGGCAAGGAGTTGTTCGAGCAGGGTGGGAACGATGTTCAGGACCTGGCCGCGGCCTCCGGCGGCCGAGATCGCGCGCGCCAGAGTGGTGTAGGTCCCGCCCGCGTGGAGGGCGGCCCACGGTGCGTGAGACACCCCGTCCGCCGTGCGGTAGGCCGGTTGGTGGAGGTGCCAGAGAAAGGAGACCGTCGTCATCGAAGCGGGTTCAACGGGTCAACTGTCCGACGATCCGTAGGTGCTCTCGTTGTATGCCGACATCTCCTCGATTTCCTCCTCGGTCGAAAACAGAGTGTTCTGGTCGTTGCCGCAGGTCGGACACAGCGCCTCCTTGACCCGAACCCCGTCCCATTCGAAGGTGTAGATGGGGCTCTCGCATTCGAGACAGACGACAAAATCGGGTGTGCTCATCTTCGACCTCCCCTCAGAGGCCATTGTCGTTCTTCCGGCGTCAGCTGTCACGCGTCTGACCGACGGGGAACTGTGATGCGGGACGGCCGGTGCGTTCGCCCTCTTCACGGGGAGTCAGGTGATATTGGATGTTGGATATTGGATGTTGGATATTTGATATTGGATATTTGATATTGGATATTGGATTTTTGATATTGGATTTTGGATATTGGATTTTGGATATTTGATATTGGATCGAGCGCCGTTTCACGGCAAACCGCCATCCAACATCCACAATCAAACATCCAACATCCTGCATCCTGCATCCTGCATCCTGCATCGAGCATCCAGCATCCAGCATCGAACCTCGTTCCTGAGTCTGCGCACCGCCGAACGCTCTCCCGCGCTTATTCCCGCCCGGGCACCTCGAGATGCAGCAACTCGATCAGCTCCTTGCGGCCGAGCTCGCCGATGACGTCCTCGGTCGGCGCGACGACCCGTTCCATGAGGTCGATCTTGGCGCGGATCAACTCGTCGATACGTTCTTCGATGGTGTCGCGGGTGATCAGCTTGAAGACCTGTACGAAGCGGCGCTGGCCGATGCGGTGGACGCGGTCGGTGGCCTGGTTTTCCTTCGCCGGGTTCCACCACCTGTCGTAGTGGAGGACGACCGAAGCACCGGTGAGATCGATGCCGACCCCGCCCGCGAGCAGGCTCGCCAAAAGGACCTTTTCGTGCTGTTCGGAGTTGAAGCGGCGGATGATCCGGCCGCGGTCGCGGGTCTCGCCGGTGAGGACGAGGTGCGGCGTGCCCTTGCGGTCCAGACGCTGTGAAAGGAGGTCGATCATCTTGACGTACTGGGAGAAGACGACCACCTGGAGACCGCCGTCGAGGGCCTCGTCGAGGATCTCGTCGAAGATTTCGATCTTGGCGGACTCTGCGGGTTTGCCTTCGCCCTCGGCCACCAGCGCGGGGTGGTCGCACACCTGTTTGAGGCGCGTGAGGAGGGCGAAGATGTGCATGTAGGGGATCTCCTGTCGTTCGTCGAGGAGCAGTTCGGCGATCTCGGCCGAGTACTGGGCGTGGATGGAGCGGTAGATGGACTCCTGGGCGGGCAACAGATGACAGTAGCGCAGGTCCTCCACCTTTTCGGGGAGGTCGGCGAGCACCTGTTCCTTGACCCGACGGAGGGTCAGCACTCCGAGGCGCTGGCGTAGGACATGGAGCTGGTGGTGCGAGGGGTCCCGGTGTGTGGAGCGAAAGTCTCGCTCCGAGCCGAGATAACCCGGGACGATGAGGTCGACTACCGACCACAACTCGAGGAGCCGGTTTTCAAGCGGCGTGCCGGTCAGGGCGAGGCGGAACTGGGCGGGGATCTTGCGCGCCGCCCGAGCCGCCTTGGTGCGCGGGTTCTTGATCCGCTGGGCCTCGTCGAACACCGCAACGGCCCAGGTTTGTTCGAGAAGCTCGTCGGTGGACCGGAAGAGAATGTCGTAGGTCGTCAGCACGACCGCGCCGCCGCGCAGACCCGAGAGAGACCGCGACGGCCCGTGAAAGAGGTGAACCGCGAGATCGGGCGCAAACCGGCTGAGCAGGGTGTGCCAGTGTTCGAGGACCCCGCGCGGGCAGACCACTAAAGTTCTGGCATCGGGGTCGCGCTCGGCGAGCAGGCACAACAGGCCCATCACCTGGTGGGTCTTGCCGAGCCCCATGTCGTCGGCGAGGAGGGCCCCGACCCGGACCAGGTAGCGGCTCCACAGCCACGCGACACCTTCGGCCTGGTACGGCCTGAGCTGTGACCGGAGCCCGGGTGGACGGCTGATCTCGTGAGTTGCCGTGCCCTGGAGAACGGCGGCGAGTTCGCGGAGCTCCTCGTCCGGGCCTTCCACCGGGAGACCGGTCTCCGCGACAAGTCGGATAAAGGCCACCCTGGAACCGAGAAGGCCGAGGTCGCAGCGCCGCCGGGGGATCTTGAAACCGAGGCCTTCGAAGGGCTCGAGTTCCGGCGCTCTGACAATCGACTCACCGATCCGGGTGAAACCGGATTCGATCAATGCCAGCGCCTGAGCCCACTCGACGACCGTGCCGGCTGCCGAAAACCGGGGACGGATCCGCACCTTGCCGTTCGGCGTCTGCTCGGCCTCGAACGCAATCGGGTCGGGTGTCAGGGGCTGGCGGAAGGTGGCCAGTTGGCCCAGCGGCAGATACCACGAGTGGTTGCGCAGCTGGGGGTGGTCGAGATTGAGGTATCGCAGGGCGTCCTTGCCTTTGAGAACGCGGCGGCCCTGGCGGTGAAAGGGGACCAGCGGGGTCGCCGGATCCAGGAGGCGACACAGGTGATTGCCGATTCGCGCCCAGCGGCCGTGAATGCGGCCGTCGAGGTCTGCGCCGGTCAAGACCTTGCCCGAACCGAGCCGATAGCCCGGTTCGAGGACGATGCCTTTGTCGTCCCAATCGGCGACCAGGACCGGTCGCAGTCGCGCCTCGGAGAGTTCGAGTTCCGCCAATTCGCCCTCGAGCCGGATCGACGACAGCGACCGCAGCATCGGCAGAGCGCCGGGGAGGTTCGAGGCAGTGAAAAAGACCAACCGGGTGTCGTCGGACGGCAGCACGATGCGGACTTCGACCTCGTTGCCCTCGAGGCTGGCGACCGCCGACCCTGTTCTCTGCAGCGAGAGCTGCAACTCGAGGGCCGATCGGAGGTCCTGTCCGGTGAGGTGGCTGAGGTCCACCCGTTCGGCGGCCGATCTCCCGGGCGAGATGAAAGGGTGGCGCGAGTTGGCGCGCCACATCGCGCCTGGACCGAGCCGCTGCATGGTCGCCCGGATGTCCATCCACTGCAGGAGGGTGGCTGCGGCGTGGTAGCAGAGAGAATCCTGTTCTCCGCACGACGAACAGGCGCTGGCAAGGAATTCCTCCCTGCCGATGTCGGAGATCCGGACCGCGCACGCCGGTGACACGAGTTCGGCGTCGAGGTCCTCTCCCGTCCAGGTGATCTTCACCACGCGCCGCCCCTGGTAGAGGTGATAGCCGCGTTCGGCAATTCCGCGCGGCAGCTTCCCCAGGACCTCACCGGTGTGAATCTCGAACAGGCCGGACCGGGAGTGGAACGTCCGCCCGGGAGTGGAGTCCGACGTCATAGCCCATCAATATAGCAGGGAACGCGTCGGCTTTCCCGGATGATCGGCACGGTGTCGGCGATCCCTCTGAGCGTGACGGGTCAGCTCTGAGGGCGCAGAAAACTCGAAAGTGAGCCGAAGCCGAAGCCGAGGAGGACCCCGATGCCGCCGACCCCGAACCACAGAGCGTCGGGTCCCAAGTGCTCGTACACGGCGGTGCCGGCGACCGGTCCGACGACAAAAGCGGCGGAATAGGCGAGCGTGTAGATTCCCATATACCGCCCGACCTGGCCGCGGCCTGCGCGTTGGGCGACGACTGAGTTGGAGATCGGCATCGCCAGCATTTCTCCGACCGTCAGGACGACCATCGCCGCGACCGCGACCGCATACGGCGGACCGAAAGGCAGGAGGGCGAGGCCGGCGCCGACCAGAAATGCGCCGACGCCGACCGTGCGCAAGGCGTCGAAGTTCTCGACAGCCCGGATCACGAGCATCTCGGTGAGCGCGATGAGCAGTGCGTTGATCGAAAGGAGCAGCCCGATCGCGCGTTCGGACGCGTCGTAGAACGCTCGCAGGAAGAGCGGCATCGCGGTCCAGACCTGGAAAAAGGTCATGGCGAGGACCATGACCAGCACGAGGAACAGGAGAAACGGACCGTCCCGCCACGGCGAGCGCCCGAGGGGAAGGGTCGGATCGGCCCCGTCCTCCTCCGGCCGGACACCAGCGCCGAACGACCAGACCAGCATCACCGCGGCCATCCAACAGGTCAGGCCATCGCCGACGAAGAGCCAGAAATAACTGTAGTGGGCGAGCAGGCCGGCGATCGCCGGTCCAACGCCCATCCCGAGGTTGGCGGAGAGACGAATCAGAGCAAACGACCGCTTGCTGGTCGGGGGAGGGCTGTAGTGCGCCACCGAGGCCATGAGTGCAGGACGAAAAGCGTCTGAAACCGCTGCCAGCACGAAGATCCCGGTCGCGAGGGAACCGAACGACTCGAGTTTCGTGAATGCGATGAACCCGGCGCCGCTTGCGAAAAGCGATACCTGTTGGACCCGGAGCGGGCTCATCCGGTCCGATAGCCATCCGCCGGCATAGGAGCCGAGCATCGAGCCGAGACCGAAGCAGCCGATGATTTGGCCCGCGCGGACCGCGGTGAGCCCGAGGTCAATGGTCAGGTAGAGACTCAGAAACGGCAGCACCATGGTGCCCGCCCGGTTGACCAGGAGCGCCCCGGACAGCAGCCACACCTCGCGCGGAATACCCGAGAACGAGGCGCGATAGGCGGCGGCAAGTGAGCGGAGAACACGCATCCCGTTTGTCGAACGCCGGGTGATCGGACCCGGTCTGAGGCGCGGAGTATAGCTTTACGGAACCTCGAACGGAGTCGAGACGGAGTTTTCTTCAGAGGTGGGGACTGCCGAGAGGCGAGAATATGTGATCTTCGCGCCCCGAGGTATTCGACCGCGGCTCTTTTCATGTTTGTTTTCAACAGTTTGTAATTTTTATGATGTTTCTATAATCAGATTTTCAATTTTTTATATGTTAGGACTTGACAATATTAAACTCATATTCTATATTGAGAGCGTGAACGACATTGAAAGGAGGACCAGAACAATGGTCATGTTGACACGATGGAACCCGACACGTGAAAGTGGGAATCTGAGCCAGAGGATGGAGCAACTCTTTGACGAAATGGTAGGTCGCGGTCTTCTGCGCACTGGAGAAGAGAACTCCCTGCGTGGCAGCTGGGTGCCCGCCATCAACATTCTCGAGCGCGAGGATGCGATTGTGATCCAGGCCGATCTTCCGGGTCTCAAGGCCGAAGACGTCGAGGTCACGGTCGAGGAGGGGACCCTCAACATCCGCGGCGAGCGCAAGCTCGAGGAGACCAACGAAGGCGAGACCTACCACCGCGTAGAGCGTCTGTACGGCGTCTTCGAGCGCAGCTTCACTCTCTCCAACTCGGTCGACACCGGCAAGATCGACGCCCGGTTCAAAAACGGCGAGATGACGCTGACCCTGCCGAAGAAGGAAGAGTCCAAGCCGCGATCGGTCAAGATCAAGGTCGAGAACGACTAAATCGTCTCGAACGTCGAAAATGTGCGTCCCGGGGCCTCAGGCCCCGGGTTTTTTGTTGACGGGCGCACTCCTCGATGACACAGTCCCCCGGTTCGGGAGGTGACGATGTTCGAGAGCCTGTGGCCCGCCGTGCTGATCTTCTGCCTTCGCTGCGTCGATGTCTCGTTGGGGACCATGCGGATGATCCTGACGATCCAGGGCAAACGGTCGCTGTCGGCGGTGATCGGGTTTGTCGAGGTCACGGTGTTTATTACGGCCGTGGCCTCGGTCGTCAGCGGACCGCTCGACCCGCTGCGGGTCCTTGCGTACGGCGGGGGGTTCGCGGCCGGGACCTATCTCGGGATGACGCTCGATCGCCGGCTGGGGCTCGGCGATGTCGTGGTCAGGGTGATTTCGAAATCGCACAAGCAACTGGTCGCCGCCCTTTCGGCCTTCGGATTCGGGCTCACGCTGGTGGATGGCCGCGGCGGAAGGGGGAGCGAGGTCGGGGTCGTGTTCTCGGTGTGCCACCGCAAACGGCTCTCGGAGATGCTGGGGATCATCCGCCGGGTGGACCGCAGCGCGATCGTGACCGTCCAGGAGGTCCGCGAACAGGTGCACGGCTTCTTCAGCCGCAAGCGGCCTGCGCCACCCACCGCAGCCCGCCTCGCCTGACAGTCGAACTTCATTCAAGGCGCGGGCGGGGGTGAACCCCGCCCCTACGGCTTTCAGAAATGATCTGAGCATCGTAGGGGAGGGGTTTATCCCCTCCCTTTCGTCCAATGCCACTCTCGGCATCGTTCAGTCGCGGACTCTCGCCCGCCGGCCTCAGAACTTCGGGTCGCCGCCGATCCCGGGTTTGTCCGTCGGGTAGAGGTACCCGTCCTTGATTCTCACGGTGTCGGGAGCGGGATCACCAATGAGACCGATGTGGCCGTCGAGATCGGCGAACTCGACGTTGGGGCGGGCCAGTGCGAAGTGCAGACCGGCCGCGATGGCAAAGGCGGATTCGTCCATGCAACCGATCATCACCTCGAGGCCGGCGGCGCGGGCGACCGAATTGACCTGGAGGGCGTCGGCGATGCCTCCGACCTTCATCAGCTTGATATTGGCCATGTCGACCAGATCCTTCCTGGCAAGCCGGAAGGCGTCCCGGAGATCCATCAGGCTCTCGTCGGCCATGACCGGAACCGACACCGCGTTGGTGACACTGCCGAGGCGCTCCGGATAGGTGCACGATGTGGGTTGTTCGAAGATCGATAGGTTCGCCGCCCGGCAGAGATCGACGAAGTCCACCGCCTGCTCCACCGTGTAGCCCTGATTCGCGTCGAAACGGATCTCGATCTTCGCGCCGACCGCTTCACGCACCGCGATGAGCCTCTCGGCGTCGAGGCGGTGATCGATGCCGCCCTTGAGCTTGAGGCATCTGAATCCCTCGCCGACCCAGTCGCGGGCGCGTTTGACGGTTTCGTCGAGGGGCAGAATCCCCACCGTCACGGTGGTGAGGATGCGGCTGCGAAAGCCGCCGAGCAACTTCCACAGCGGCAGGTTCGCCGTCTTGCCGAGAATGTCGTGGAGAGCCATGTCGACCGCGGCCCGCGCGGAGGGGTGGGCCACGAGCGGTTCGCGCAACCGTTCCAGGAGCATCGAGATCCGCAGCGGATCCGATCCGACGAGGAGCGGTCGGGCGACGTCGTTCAGAGCCGCCAGAACGGTCGCCGGCGTTTCGCCCGTGACCTCGAGATCGGGCGCGGCGCAGCCGAAGCCCACCGGCCCCGAACCGGTGTCCAGACGCAGATACACGTTGCTCGCCGAGTCGTAGGTGTCGTATGCAATGGTGTAGGGCTCTTCGAGCCCCATCGTGACTTCGAAGGCCTCGATCCCCTTGATTCGCATCAGTACCGCCGTTCGTGGATCTCCTCGAGCGTCAGCGCCTTGAGGTGTTCGATCAGTTCCACCATGTTGCGCACCATCACGTCCCACATCTGGCGGCCCTTTTCGGAGGTGGCCCGAGTCGGGTCGCCGAGCACGCCGGACGAGGAGATCTTGGCCGTCCGGGCGTACCACTCGACGCTGCGCCGGGCGGAGAAGTCGAGGTAACGGCTGGAGAACGACTGGACCTCGCGTTCGGCGAGATCCATCCGGACGAGGTGCGGCCGGGTGGCGAGGCTGGTGCTGGTCTCGATTTCGCCGGCGTGGACGTCGTTGTCGGTCTCGCACAGGCTGTCCAGATCGACATCGCTGGTTTCGCCGGTGTCGACGGTGGTGAAGATGTGGGCGTCGCGGTTGATCATCTGGGCGGCGAACTGGAGGGTGGCCTGGTTGCCGCCGTGGCCGTTGATGATGATGAGCTTGGTGATGCCGTTGCGGGCGCAGCTCATCCCGACGTCGTAGACCATCTTCGCCAGGGCGTCGTTGCTGACCCCGATCGTCCCCGCGAAGTCCTCGTGGTGAAACGACACGCCGTAGGGGATGAGCGGCAGGACGAGGGGTTTCGGCTCACTGCACTCGGCGGCGACCCTCTGCGCGAAGTAGTCGGCGTCCCAGGCGTCGGTGTCGAGGGGCAGGTGGGGCCCGTGCTGTTCGATGGCGCCGACCGGCAGCAGCGCCACATCGACCTCGCGAAACCTGATTTCGGCCTCCGGCCACGTCAGTTCGGCCAGCAGGTGGTGGTTGTCGGTGGTGAATCTCCGTGCGCCGGGCCCCGCCGAAGATCGCACGGAAGCCGTGGTCGACTCGAAGGCGTAGGGGCGGTGGAGATCGGGGTCGTCGAAAGGATCGAACGACAACCACATCCGGCCGCTGCGGCGAACCGCGCCGTCGGCGTGTTCGAGTTGGACCCGGATCAGGTCGGCCCGCAGGGCGGATGGCACGCCGTCGATCGGTGCGTGCTCGTCGTCGAACCGGAGGCGAAGGACCTCGGGGTGAGGGCGCGGGGGGTGGGCAACGGCCGCGACCGCGTCGGCATCGCCGCGCTCGACCAGGAGGTGCATCATGTGTTCCGCGCCGGCCGACTCCTGGTGCACGCCCTCGGCGGCGAGGCGGCCCATCGCTTGTTCGATCTGCTCCTGTGTGTAGCCGCACCGGCTCGGGTCGGCGCCGACGGCGCGCAGCATGCCGACGATGCGCCGGCACTTTTCGCACTTGCCGCACGGTCGCACCTGCTCACCGTCCTTGTGGGCAGCGTGGCACGACACCTGGAGGCGCTGCAGATCGGGGTAGCGTTCGACCAGCGTCTTTTCGATCAACAACTCCGAGAGCGGCCGCAGAATCGAGAACTGGGCGAGATCCCACCCCTTGCGGCGATAAAAACGCGACAGCGCGTTGTCGAAGTAGCGGCTCTGGTCGTAGAGACCGTCATAGTGCGGGATGTTGCCGTGCCGGGTGCGGTGGGTGGTGTCGAACTCGTTGCCGATGACCACGCAGCCGATGCCGCGCGCACGAGCCAGCGGCAGGACGCCGAACAGAAAGACCGCAACCGTCCACAGGCGAATCGGGTACTCGTCCGAACGGACGTTCGCGAAATCGGGTCGGATGAACGGCAGCCGCCGCAGCATCCACGAAAAGACACGGTCCGACGAAGTCCATACGCGGGAGGTCAGGGGAACGTGCTCCGCGAAATGGCGGTGGGCGTTGAGCGCGGTGAGCCAGTGGCGGCCGGACTCGTTGACGTAGACCGGGTGGACCTCGGCCCCGATCTCCTCGAGCAGGCCGTAGCTCAAGAGGCTGTCCTTGCCGCCGGAGGAGAGGATCGCGACCTTGAAGGGGTCGTTTCTCATGGGTTTTCCCGGAGCCGGTTCGGCATCGGGGAAGACCAGTTCGGACTGGAGGTAGTTGTCGCGGCGTTCGGTCGTGAGGCCCGCCGCGGCCCCGGTGAGGAATGGATTCGGCTCGAGGAACTTCTTGACGTAGATCTCGCGCGCGGTGTTGGCGGCGGCGTCGCGCAGGAAGGCGCGGTCGTGGCGGTCGAAGGGCCCGTGGAACACGATCTCGCGGCAGAAGAGCCCGTAGTTGAGGGCCACCTGCACCGCCGCCAACGAAGCCAGATTGAGGGAGGCCGGGTCGCCAGGGTCGAAGACGTCTTCTTCCCACTTGTAGGCGAGCTCGGTTTCCTCGGTCGTGCCGCCGGTGGTCACCCGGTAGGGCGCGATCAGGCGCCGTGGTTCCACCTTGACCGGCCCGACTTCCAGGCGGTCGATGGTGAGCAGGGAACTGAGGGGGTTGGACATCGCGCAGTCACTCCCTGGCCGACGAGGTCGGCAGGTGGGCGGAAATGACTCCGGCGAGACCTCCGGCACCGTCGCGGAGGGCGTCGAAGGCGGGCAGGCCGGTGTCGGCGGTGATGGCGGCACACGCGTCGTCGATGGCGTCGCCTTGAAGGCCCTCGTGGTTGAGGGTCACAGCTACCACGGGCCGCCCTGAGATCAGCTCGATGGCCTCGATCTGGCGTCCGAGAGGGTGCATCGCATGTCCCGGAAACCCGTCGTACTCGTCTCTCGTCGGTGCGTGCTGCAGCACGACAATGTCGGGCCTTCCCGCGGCCAGGATCTCGAAACCGCCCGGGTAGGCGGGGTTCATCATGCTGCCCTGGCCTTCGATGATGATCACCTGGGGGCGCCGTTCAGACCACGCGGACCACACCGCGTGTTCGATCTCCCCGGCCACGAAGTCGTTGACGATGGAGTCGAGGATGATGCCGTGGCGGGCGCCCTGCATCCACGCCGTCTGGCCGGTCCCGACCATCTCGGTGGTGACGCCGCGGGCCTCGAGCTCGTCCGCCAGCAGCCAGGCCGTGGTCCGCTTGCCCACCGCCGAGTCGGTCCCGAGGAGGGCCACCTTGAGGCTTCCGACCTCCTCGATCTTGCTGGCGAAGAAGTGGAGTTCCTTGGTTGGTTTCGGCTTGCGGACATCGAAGAGAGTGACCCCGCGTTCCGCGGCAAGCTGGGCGATCTCGGGGTCGTCGGACAGGTAGTCGTGGAGACCGGAGACCACGTTGAGACCGAGCTCGACGGCGCGGCGCACGTCGGCGCGGGCGGCGGGGTCGAGGCGGCCGCCGTCGGGAGCGATCCCGATGACGAGATGGCTCGCGGCCTCGCCGCGGCCGATCGCCGCTTCGACCGCAGCGGAAAGGCTGGTTTCAACGGGGATCCCGGCCGCGCGTCCGTCGAGCACGTCCCCGGCGTCCATGCCGGCGTGGCGCGAGTCGACCACCGACAGGACGCGATAGCGCTTCGACCGGCGTACGAGTCCGTGTGCAGTCTTGCCGTTGGTGGTGCCGAAGGCTCCTTCACAGTAGACGATGGCGTTTCCTTCGTGGGTGGCGGGTGCAGTCATGCTTTCCTCCCGGTCATGACGACGACGTAGCGGTCGTGGGGCAGCGGGTTGCGGCCGTGTCCGTCGAGAAAGGCGATCAGACCTGCGGTGGATGCAGGCAACACACTCAACCCTTCGACGTCCCGCACCTTGCGCGCGAACCGCTGCATGCCGCGGTCGCTGGCCGACGCCGCCCAGCCGTTGGATGACCGGATCGCCGTCAGCGCGTGGTCGCCGTCGAGAGAGTGCCAGTTGATGAGGGGCTCGTTGACAGGGGTCTCGCGGATGGTCGACGGCGCGAGGTCGATGCAGTGGGGAAGCCCCTTGAGAAAGGAGTGGACGATCGGGTTCTTGCCGACGGTCGAGCCGGCCACCATCCGCGGGATCCGTGAAGTCTTGCCGCGCCGGTAGAGACTCACGAAACCGCGATGGATGCCGGCCAGGGTGGTGCCATTCGACACCGGAACGGCGACCGCGGCGGGCGCGTCCCGCAGCTCGTCGTAGATCTCGTACGCGATCTCGCCGTAGGCGCGAAGCTGGAGGACGGTGTTGGCGCCGCCGGGGTTGGCATCGTACAATTCGTCCCTCTCCGCCCGCTCCCTGGAAGCATCCACCGCCGCCTCGTAGTCTCCCGGGTGGAGCACGATCTCGGCGCCGTTGGATTGCATCTCCTCGACGCGGGTCGGGTGGTAGGTCGACGGGATGAAGACCAGGCAGCGCAGGCCCGCGTACGAGGCGGCGAGGCTGACCGCCGCACCATAGTTGCCGCAGGTGGCGGCGGTCATGGTGTCGAAACCCCGGCGCAGGGCGTCGAGGGCCTGGGCGAAGGCGATGCGGTCCTTCTGGGTGCCGGTCGGATTGCCGCCGTCGAACTTGAGATAGAGCTGGCGGAGTCCGGTCTCGCGCTCGATGTTCCGCGCCCGGGTGAGGTTGGTGTCGCCGATTTCCGAGTCGAAGATGTTTTCGTAGGCCTCGAGCCGATCCTCGAGGGCCCCTTCGCGGTCGGAGGCGATCTTGACTTCGGCCTGGAGCTCGTTGGGCAGCGGCAGAGCGAGGGACACCGCCCCATCGAGAAGGAATGGTGTCTCCGCCGCGGGACGGGGCTCGGACGGGGTGTCGTTCCGGTTGTGGCTCACTGAAAATCGCCTTCTCTCCGCGCGGCTTGCCGCGCGTGCGGGATTCTATATCCCAATTCCGTGTTCTGATCTCCGGTCTGCGACTATCTTCGCACGGCCGCGGTTGCCCGCCGTTTCGCTACACTGTGGCAATGACGACACAGCGGGTCGCCCTGGCTCTCGGCGGTGGTGCTGCCAAGGGCCTCGCCCACGTCGGCGTCCTCCGTGGGCTCGATGAGGACGGCGTCGAGGTCGCCGCCGTTGCCGGGACCTCGATGGGGGCCATCGTCGGGGCGCTGGCGGCCCGCGGCATGAGCGGCGCCGAGATGGTCGGTTTCTTCGGTGCCGTCGACTGGTCGCGGCTCGGCTGGATCATGGCGCGATCGATCGGAGGCGCCGCCTTTCGCGATCTGGTGGGGGAGACCCTCGGCGCGGGCGCCATCGAAGACCTGCCGCTCCCTTATGCCGCCGTGTGCTGCGATCTCGCAAACGGCGAGGAGGTGGTGCTCCGTGAGGGGCCGCTCGAGGAGGCGGTTCGCGCATCTTCGGCCATTCCGGGGATTCTGCCGCCGATCGAGATCGGTGGTCGCACCCTGGTGGACGGGGCGATGGTCACGCCGGTCCCGGTCGGAGCTGCCGCGTCCCTGGCGAACGAACCGGTGCTCGCCGTGAACGTGCTGCAGCTCGCTCCACCGGTCCAACACACACGGCAGGCCGTCGGACGCCTCCTCGAAGCGGCGACACCGAACCCGATCCTGGAGCGGATCGAGGGGGTGCTCGGGCGGCACCGGAAGCGTCTCTTCGCCCGTCGCCCTTTGACCCTGAACCGTCTCGACGTCCTCATGCGGTCGACCCACGTGATGCAGTACAACCTCTCCCGGCAGTGCGATCGGCGCGTGGAGACGATCGAGCCCGATCTCGGCAGGTTCGGGTGGTTCGATTTCCACCTCGCCCCGGAGATCATCGATGAGGGCTACAAGGCGTACCGGGTCTTTCGCGAGGGCACCTGAGGTCGATCAGAGGTTGGCCGCCGCGAAGTCCCAGTTCGCCAGCTCCCAGAAGTGCTCGAGGTATTTCGCGCGCGCGTTGCGGTAATCGATGTAGTAGGCGTGCTCCCAGACGTCGCAGGTGAGAAGTGGGGTGCACGGGTAGGTGAGCGGGGTCTCGGCGTTGGCGGTGGTGACGATGGCGAGCCCGCTCTCGGGCTTGTTCACCAGCCACGCCCAACCGGAACCGAAACGCCCGATGGCGGCCTTGGTGAACTCCTGCTTGAAGTCACCGAAGGTGCCGAACGCGGCGGCGATCTTGTCAGCGAGAACTCCGGTCGGCTCGCCGCCGCCGGCGGGGCTCAAAGAAGACCAGTAGAAGGTGTGGTTCCACACCTGGGCCGCGTTGTTGAAGAGACCGCCTTCGGAGCCTCGCACGACGTCTTCGAGACTCTCTGTTTCCCACTCGGTTCCAGCCGTCAGTTTGTTGAGGTTGTCGACATAGGCCCGGTGGTGTTTGCCGTAGTGGTAGGCGATGGTCTCGATCGAGATGTGGGGGGCGAGCGCGTCGTCCGCATAGGGCAGCGGCGGCAATTCAAATGCCATGATGTCCTCCTTTGTTCGCCGTTATCATACACCCGTGATCCGCGCCTCCGGTTGAGATTACCGAGTCGAAACAGGGGTTGAGCTGAGAACGGAGAAAGCCGTCAGATGGGTTCGGTCGGTTTGTCGGCGCTGCCTTCGTCGGAGGTGTCGGCAGCCCCTGGCTCGGCGGCGGGGCTCCGGCGCGCGGTGTTGGCCGCGACCTCCTCGACGACTGCCTTCTCCTCTTCGTTCGCGACACGGTGTGCCTCGAGGACCTCGAGCGGACGGCCTTCGGTCACCAACAGAACGAGCCGATCGAGCTGCTCAAGACGTGCGTCGTCCACGTGGAATGAGGGTTCGACGTTTTTGAAGCCGACCAACCGTAAAGCGCCGTTACGTTGTTCCTGCTGGACGGCCTGGAGCGCAGCTACGGAATCCGAAGACTGCGGGTCGATCGTGACCTCGACGACCTGACCGTTCTCGATCTTCCGATTCCACGTCGGCACATCGATGCCGCCGCCGCCGAGCAGGTCGATCCAGGCGCGGGAGCGGCGCCCGAGCTCGTCCGGCGGCTGCTGGATGGCAACCACCGGGTGTTCGACGCCGAATTCGGAATGCACCATCTCGGCCACCAGGAGGTTGAGCTCGTCGTTGGTGGTGCATGCGATCACCAGCGAATCACGCTCGACTCCGGCCTCTTCGTAGGTCGCGGCATCGCGGGCGTCGCCGACCACGTTCTGCAGCCCGGCGGCGCGAAACCTCTCGAGACGCCACGACGATGCGTCGATCCCGACGGTGGTTCGCCCGCCTGACGCCAACAACCGGGCCAGAGTCTCGCTGAGAGCGTTCGCTCCCACCAGCACCGCCTTGCGGCGTGCCGGATCATCGGTGTAGCCGAGGACCCTCGGCAGGACCAGGGCGGTCACCGTGGCCCACGCTCCGGTCGCGAGGATCGTCAGATAGACCAGACCTTCGAGTTCGGCCGCGCCGGCCAGACCGGCCTTGCCCATCTCCCGGGCGGCCAGCGACGCGACGGCCGCAGCGACGATGCCGCGGGGGGCGGTGAGGGCGATCACGGTTCTCCCGCGCAGGTCGAGCTGTCGCGGCCAGATGGACAGCGCCACCGAGAGGGGGCGGACGAGCACGATCAACGCCACCACTGCCAACACCCCACTCCAGCCCAGAGAAACGACCGCAACGAGGTCGAGCTGGGCTGCGAGCAGGATGAAGAGCATCGAGATGATCAGCGTCGTCAGCTGCCCCTTGAATGCCCGCACCGTGACCAGGTCGGGGAGGTCGGCGGCGGAGATGGTGAGCCCCATCACGGTGGCGGCGAGGATGCCGGACTGGTGGGCCTGGTGTTCGGCCACCAGATAGCACACCATGAGCAGGGCGAGGATACTGAGATTCCTCAGTTCGCCACCCACCAACCGGGAACGCAGAATCACCTTGGCGATCGCCCCGGCGACAAAGCCGAGGACGATCCCGGTCGCGGCCAGGGTCAGCACCTCCCCGGTCAGGGCGCGGAATGGAATACCGGCGAGCTCGATCCACTGCAACACCAGATAGGCGAGGATCGCGCCGATGGGGTCGACGATGAGACCCTCCGAGAGGAGGATCGTCTTGACCTCGCGCGGAGCGATCATGTGGCGGAGGAGCGGCACGATGACGGTCGGTCCGGTGACCGTGACGATGGCCCCGAAGAGGGCGGCTGTCGACCACGGCATTCCCACCGCCCAGTGGGCGACGGCGGCCGATGCGACACCGGTGACGGCGACTCCGATCGTCAGGAGGTTGCCCACGGCCGACCCAACGCGTGAGAGTCGTTGCGGATCGAGGGAAAGCCCGCCCTCGAAGAGGATGATCGCGACGCCGAGGTGAATCAGGGCCTCCAGGGCATCGCCGAGGGCCTCGGGGTGAACGAATGCCAGACCGAAGGGCCCGCAGAATATCCCGAGCACCAGCAGCGGCATGATTGCCGGCAGCTGGAACCGTTCGGCGATGATCTGCCCTGCGATGCCCAGCGCCACCGCGGCGACAAACGTCGTGAGAATGGTGTCCATGGCCGGGACTTATCATAGCCGGACCGCGCGGCGGCCCCGAAAGTGAGACGGTTTCGGGGCCAAAACGACCTCTTTTCTGGTAAGTTGGTCTGAGGAGCTGAAAGGAATCCGTTGGTGAGGTCAGCATGAGCAGCCGGGACAAGCAAGGGAAACGCGTGGTGCGGAGCGAAGAGATCGAAGAATTCGAGGACGATGTTGCGATCCACCGCCCTCGCGTCGAGCACGATGAACAGAGGGAATACGAAGAGTGGCGCAAGGAGCGGGGAGAGCGCGGGCGCAAACGGCGGGGCCACCGGGAACGCGAGCACCACCGCAAGGATGAGGAAGAGATCTGAGATTCGGCCTCGTGAGAGGACAGAGCATTCAGATCAAGGCGAGATTCGCGGGGTTTGGAGCGATCCGCCGTCCGTGATGTAGCTTCAGCCCACCGTCAGGGTCATTCACCCACGTGGCCAACCCGAGGGGCCTGCAGCGATTTTGAAGGTGGGCCAAGGCCCACCCTGCGTCCGACCCACGAATCGAGTTGAGTCAAAACCAGCGCTTCCGTCGAAAGTAGATCAGCAGCCCTCCAGCGACCGCCGCCATCAGTGCCAGCGCCGTCGGGTATCCCCAGTACCAGTCGAGTTCGGGCATGTTCCACGGACTCACCGCGGTGTCGAAGTTCATCCCGTAGAGACCAGCGATGAATGAAAGTGGGATGAATATCGTAGCGATGGTGGTCAGGACCTTCATGGTTTCGTTCATCCGGATCGAGATGTTCGTCAGGTAGAGGTCGTTGAGGCTGGCCACCATTTCTCGGTAGGTCTCGATGATGTCGACCGCCACGGTGGCGTGGTCGGCGACGTCCCGGAGGTAGACCGGCGTTGCCTCACCGATCAACGGCGACTCGATCAGGAGACGGTTGCGGAGCAGGTCGCGGGTCGGCCACATCGACTTGCGCAGGACCAGGAGGTCGCGTTTGATGGCGTGCAAACCGCTGAGGTCCTCCTGGGTGGGATTGTCGAGAATCGAGGCCTCGAGCTCCTCGAGCCGGTCGCCGATGTGTTCGAGAATCGGAAAGACGTGATCCACGACGAGGTCCATGAGGGCGTAAGCGAGGTAACCGGCGCCGCCAACGCGTATTCGCACCTTGCCGGATCGCAGCCGCTGGTAGACGGGCTCGAAGAGCCCGGAAGTGCGCTCCTGGACCGACAGCAGAAGACCGTCCTGGACCACCAGGCTGACCTGTTCCTTGACCAGACCGGTGCCGTCGGCGGCCAGCGAAAAGTGGTCGAGTACGAGGAAGAGTGAGTCCTCGAAGTCCTCGACCTTTGGCCGCTGCCCCACGTGCAGAACGTCCTCCAACGCGAGGGGATGCACCTCGAGGCGCGCGCCGAGGTCCGAGAGCTGCTCCACGTCGTGGCCTTCGACATTCACCCATGCGGTCAACTCGTCGCCCAGATTCCGCAGGCCCGCCGGGTCGAGGAAGGAAATCTCCTGCAGTTCGGTGGCGTTGAAGGCAACCACCCGCCCCTGAGTCGGGACTGTGATCTCGCCGCGCGGTGGAAGGGTCCCGGGGGAGGTGCCCGGCGGGTGCCTCTTCTTCATGATTCGAGCGGTGATCTCTCCGGGCCACCGTGTCGGGTCGATCCGTGTGTTTCGGGCCATGACCCAATTGTAGACCGTCGTGCGGTGACAGCCGGGGGTTCGCCTGTCAGAAGAGACTGCGGCCCGTTTCCTCGGCGCGCCGGAGACCTCCCGACAACGAGTCCGGGACCTCCGCGGACGGGCAGATCGCGTTGAACCCGCACCAGGCGCAGAGCACACCGGGACGGGCGGGAAAATCGCCGGCCGCCTCGACCTCTGCGACGAGATCGAGGAACCTGTCGACGAGCTGTCCGGCTCGGTCGCGGTCCACCTGCTGCCACCTGGTGGTCCCGTGGCGAAGATAGTGGTAGCCCGCGAGCGCCTCGTCGTCGTCGTGGTGGTCGAGAACGCACGCCGCGTAGAGGGGGGCCTGCAGCCCCTCCGAAAACTCCGATCCATCGCCTTCAGATCGCGAGGTCTTGTAGTCGATGACGAAGAGCCTTCCCTTGTCGGTGCGGCCGATGCGGTCGGCGAAACCGGTGAAGAGCACCTCGTCGGAGAGCCGTTTCGACAGCCGTTGTTCGAGGGAGACCGTCCGCGACAGATCGCGGTTGAAGGTCTCGTTGAAGAACCGGGTCAGCATCTCGCGTCCCAGTCGGATGTACTCCTCGTCGTCGTTGTTGATCCGGATGACGGCAATGGTCCGATCGCGTCCCTCTGTCCAGCGGCGTGCGAATTCAGCCAGGGCCGCGGATTCGTCGGGGTCGGTGCCGGCGTCGCGTTGCGCGTAGAGCCACTCCAACACGTCGTGAACGGTGGAACCGAGAAAAGACTCGATCGAGCGGAAGGCCTCCTTGCGGCCTTCGATATAACGGAAGCGGTAGCGCAGCGGGCACTGTCGAAAGCACTTGACCCGGGAAAAGGAGTAGGTGTTCGACGGGGTGGGGGCGAGGGTGAGGTTGGTCATCGGTTGGAGTGTAACTGAACGCTAATTCTGAATTATGAATTATGAATTTTGAATTCCCATCCAAACAACCGGCAGCCGGGACGGCTGCCCCACAAGGGGGTTTTTGCGGGGGCTGGGGCTCGTTTCCGCACGTCCTTCCCGAGAGGATGCCAGGCACGCCGCCATGATGTTGAGGACAACATCATGGCGGGAGCCAGGCACCTCCGCCGAATGTGGCTCGTATTCGCACGATGTGCCCGAGAGGAGCCACCTTCAACATTGTTGGCCCGATACTCTCTGCCGACGAGGGAATTCGTGAATCCAACAAAGTTGAAAATGGCACCTCCGCCGCAGGCGGTCCGACCCACTCTGAGCACTCGAACGCCTCCCGTCGGCAGGGTGCTGTCCGGAATTCAAAATTCAAAATTTAGAATTCAAAATTAAACGGGGTTGGGGACGTCGATGAACTCGACCTCGAGACCGTGGTGCTCTTCGAGCCAACGCCCGAGGGCGCGGACACCGAATCGTTCAGTGGCGTAGTGCCCGGCGGCGAGGTAGTGGACGCCGTCCTCGGCGGCCTGGTGGAGAACCCACTCGGTGGCCTCTCCCGTGACGTAGGCGTCGAGCCCTGCCGCCACCGCCTGGTGAAACTCACGTTGCGCCCCGCCGGTGACGATCCCGACCGACGAGATGGTGCCGGAACCCCCGGGAAAGACCTGGGGCTCGCGTTCGCAGGCTTCGGCGACCGCGGCGTAGAACTCGAGGGGATCCACCGGTTCGTAAAAGACACCGCATACCCCGGTCGGCGCGCCCGAATGGATGCCGAAGGGCTCCAGTTCTTCGAGACCGAGCCGGCGGGCGAGCTGGGCGGCGTTGCCGAGTTCCATGTGACGATCGAGCGGAAGATGGTAGGCGATCAGGGAGATCTCGCGTTCGATCAGGATGCGGATGCGCTCGCGCAACGTGCCGACGACCCGCGCCGCCTCGGAGGCGTTCCACAGAATCCCGTGGTGAACGAGAATGGCGTCGGCGTCCCGCGCCGCTGCGAGTTCGAAAAGAACGCGTGAAGCCGACACCGCGGTCACCACGCTCCGGACCTCGGGACGGCCTTCAACCTGGAGCCCGTTGGGACAGTAGTCGGCGGTCCCCTCGGCCTCCAGGAGTTCGTCGAGCTCGGCCACCAGCTGGAGAAGATCCATGGCTCATGGTACCGCAGTCCGGATGCCGCAGTAGAATGGTCGGACGATGAAAATCCGTTGTCGGGCCGCTGGTGTGGGACTGGCTGTGTTGCTGATGCTCACAGTCGGGTGTGCGCCTGAAGAGCCGGTCGCGTCTCCGCGGTTTTCGGTGCGACTGCTGACCTCACCCAACCTGAGCGGTCGCTGGGAATTCGCGGCGGAGCAGGGGCTCGGGTTGATCGCCGCGGAGCTTGACGCCGATGTCGCCCGCCACCGGGTGGGCGACGGTCTCGAGGGTCGAGGGCAGCTGGCGGCCGAGGGCGAGCAGGGCGCCGATCTCGTCTTCTGTGTCGGGGGAGGCTTTGAAAAGGCCCTTTATGCCGAGGCCAGCGTCTCTCCGGAGACCGTTTTTGTCATGCTTCCGGGACGCGCCCGCGCCGCCAATGTGGCGGGGATCGACTTTCTCTCCGAGGGCGCCGGCTATCTCGCCGGCGTGGTCGCCGCCACCGTTGCCCGGGGCCCTCGTGCGGGAGTCCTTCGCGGCGTCGGGGGGCCCTGGTTGGAGGCCCTGGAGCGGGGCTTCGGCACAGGCTTCGAGGCCCGCAACCGGCGCGCCGTTGTCGAAACGGAACACGGCGTTGAGGGCGTGTGGGCCCTCAACGTCACGGACGTGGATGTTGCTCTGTACGCCAGCGACAGGCCCGAACCCGGTGTGATGGAAGCTGCCCGAGAGGCCGGTCTTCGCCTGATCGTCACCGATCACCGTCTGATGACGGATTTTCCGGACATCGTTGTCGCGGCGATCGATATCGACGTCGCCGAAGCGATGCTGCGAGTGGCGCGAGAGGTCCGAGACGGGACCTTCGTGGGTCAGGTGTACTCGTTCGATCTCGGCTCCGGCATCCTCGACGTCACCCTCAACCGTGGGCTCGATCCGGCGGTCCTCGAGGCGGCCTCCGCGGCCCTCGAAGAGGCGCGCGCCGAAGTCACGGCGGGGCTGTTCGAGATCGATCAACTCGGACTCTAACTCGAATTTTGAATTCTTAATTTTGAATTTTGAATTTCGGACAACACCCCACCGACGGGGAGTGTTCGTGTGCTCAGGGTGGGTGGAACTGTGTGTGGCGGAGGTGTCCGGCTTGGGGCTTCGCCACTGGCTACATCCCGCACAGGTCGCCTCCGGTTACGCCGGGACAAGCCCAATCTCGCGTTCTTTGGAGGTGCCATTTTCAACATTGTTGGACACTTGAACATCCACTTCGGCATGTCGACCCGGGCAAACAATGCCTGAGGTGGCTCCTCTCGGGAAGCGAGATGGGAAAGTCGGCCCGCCCGAAGGCCTTGACAAAGACCAGGTGGGGACATATTGTAGCGGACATGCTACATGTGTAGCATGATCAATCGAAAGGACCCATCATGATGGTCAACCTCAAAGACCTTCCACAGCTCAACCCGACCGAACTCGAAGTGATGAAGATCCTCTGGGAGGCGGACGGTCTGAGCGCTCGCGAGGTCCACCAGCGGATCGGCGACCACATGGACTGGGCCTACTCGACGACCCGGACCACGATCGAGCGAATGGTCCGCAAGGGCCTGGTCAAGAAGAACGTCTTTCACGGCCTGCACCTCTACACGGCTTCGGTTTCGAGGGCTTCCGGGCTCGCCCGGATGGTGCGGGACTTCGCGCGCCAGGTGCTCGAGACCTCGCACGCGCCGGTGGTGTCGCTCTTCGCCGACAGCGGCAGCTTGAACAACGACGAGATCGACGAGCTCAGCCGTCTGCTCGACGACCTCGATGGTCGGGAGGGGTAGATCGTGACGAATCTCCTCGGTCCGCTCGACGGGATGGATCGATGTACTTGTCGCCAACAGTCTCCTTGCGGGCGTGGTCTTCGCGGTTGTCTGGGTCGCGGCCCGTCTCGGCCGAAGGTGCGGCCCGGCGCTGCACGTGGCGTTGTGGAGCCTGGTGTTGATCCGGTTGGTTCTGCCGCCGGGTCTCGGCCACCCCCTGGCCGCCGGAGCCCTGGTCGAGAGATTGGTACCGCGCGCAGTCCGCGCGGAGTCGGCAATCGGCCCATGGGGCGCCGAGGAGACCTTGTCGTCGACGGCCCCGCCGAGTGGACCGAAGGGCCTGACCCCGGCGGCCGTGGACAGTTGGAGCGCTGTAGGAGTGGTCCTCTGGAGCCTCGGCTTCCTGGCAGTTGCCGCCATTCAAGCTCGGAGGTTTCGAGCGGTGCGGCGGGTCCTCTCACTCGCGCGGCCGTCCTGCAATCCGGTGGTGCTCGCCGTGTGTGGGAAGTGGCGTCGGCTCTTTCGGGTCCGACGCAGGGTTCGCGTCGTGACCTCCGGCAGTGCAATGACGCCGTTCACGGTCGGCGTGGTGCGGCCGGTCATCTACCTTCCTGCCGTGGTGGCATGTGACGACCGGTGCATGGAGGCGGCGATCGCCCACGAGATGGCGCACGTGGCGAGGTTCGACGCTCTGTGGCTCGTCCTCCAGCAACTCGTCCAGACGGTGTACTTCTTCAATCCGGCGGTGTGGATCGCCGGTATACGACTCCATGACGCCCGCGAACAGCTGTGCGACGCGACCGTGGTGGCCGCCGGTCGGCTCGGCGCGCGGGACTATGTGGGAGGTCTCCTCGACGTCCTGCGGCTTGAGCTGCGCGGGGCCGGCGTGCCCACGATGACGGATCGGAAAGGGAGGATCGGAATGAGAATTCACAACATTTTCAAGCGTGCGGGTGGTCACCGGCCGGGAGTCGGTGGCGCTCTCGTGTTCTCCGTTGCTTTGGGCATTTTTCTGCTTCCGCTGGGCAGTGGCGGCGCCTCCGCAGTACCCGGCTCCGACATGGTTGAGGTCGCGCAGTCCGACCCCGATCCGCCGGCGGGCGAAGCTCTCGAACTCTCCAACCCACTCGCCGAGGGCCGAACGACCTGGACCTGGGGTCCCGGCCATCGCAGCCCATTCAGCGGTGAGGAGGTTTTTCACAAAGGCATCGATCTGGCCGCACCGGCCGGTACGCCGGTCACTTCCCCCGCCGCCGGACGTGTGATCGTTGCCACCGAGGCCTACGAACCGTCACCGGCGTCGGGCACCGTGATCCTGATCGATCACGGGAGCGGCGTGGCGACGTTTTACGCCCACCTGGGGTCACTCGAGGTCAGGGAGGGTCAGGAGATCGACCGGGGCGCCGTGATCGCAACCGTCGGTTCCACCGGGAAGTCCACCGGACCGCACCTCCACTTCGAGGTCCGGCAGAACGGCGAAAGTGTCAACCCCGCGGACTTCGTGGAAGAGTGGAACTGAAGAATTTCGGATTTCGGATTTCGGATTTCGGAACGTGCGTCTCCGGTGCGCTCAGGTTGTCCCGCTCCAGGTTCCGAAACGCCGGTGGTGGCGGGACGTAAACGACCCGCCTACGGCCTTCAGATACTGACGTGGCCTTGCGAACCAACTGTAGGCGGGTCCTTCAGGGCCCGCCACCACTGATCTACAGATCTCCCCCGTTGCTCGGTCAGCCTGACTCAACCGGAGACGCGCGTTTCGGAATTAGGAATGCCGCTCACTCGTCCCCCAACCCGAGAACAGCCCGGCGGGTGGGCGGCAATTCAAAATTCATAATTCAGAATTCTAAAATTATGCGCTGAATACCGCCCGTCCTCGATTTATCGCCGGTATATGATGTCCGTCAGGGAGGATCGAGTGATGCCCATCGTTGTCTGGCACAACCCTCGGTGAACCAAGTCACGGCAGGCGGTCAGCCTGCTCCGCGAGCGCGGCGTCGAGCCCGAAATCGTCGAATACCTGAAGAACCCCGCCATCGGCCGCCGAGCTCGACCGGGTTCTCAAGGAGCTGGGAATGCAACCCAGAGAACTGATGCGCCGCAAGGAAAAGGAGTTCGCCGAGCTCGGACTGGCGGACGAGTCGCTCAACCGCAAACAACTGATCGCGGCGATGGTGGAGCACCCCCGGCTGATCGAGCGCCCGGTGGTGTTGTCAGGCGATCGCGCAGTTCTCGGGCGCCCCACCGAAAAGGTCCTCGAGCTGATCTGATTCACATCAATCCGCGCCACACGCATTCGACCCGGCTGTAGACGGCATCCCAGGTGAAGCCTGCCAGAGCGTCCGGCATGGTGCGAGCGGGATCGCCCACGGGTGGCGCCTCGAGGGCCGTCGTGAGGGCGGTCTCAAGGCGGTCGACAAAGGCGGGGAGGCCCTGTGGGTGGGGACGGTCGACGGCTTCCAGTCGTGGCATCTCGACCATGGTCAGCGCCTCGCCGAGCCGGGGCGCGAGTTCGTTTCTGATGCCGGCGAGATTGGTGGCCACCAGCCGGCAGCCGCAAGCGAGGGCCTCCACCAGGACCAGCGGCAGGCCTTCGAAAAACGACGGCAACACGCAAACCGTCGCGCTCCGCGCGAGATCGGCGAGGTCGGGCTGGGCGAGTTGTCCGTGTTGCACCACCGCGGGCGCCATCCGGTCCATGCGGTCGCGGATGGCGTCGGCTTCGGGCCCGGCGCCGCCACCGGCAACGTGAAGCCGGAGGCCGGGTCGTTTGCGGGCGAGGCGCTCGAATGCGTCGAGCAACCACGGCAGGCCCTTGGCGGCGCTGTACTTGCCGATATACAGGAGGGCCGGGTCGGCGTTCGGGACCCGCCCGCGGGCGTGGAAGATATCCTCCCGGTATCCGGCCCCGACCGTGTGGATGTCGTCAGACGCGATACCCAGCCGGTCTCTCAGCAGCGCACGGTGGTCGCCGTGCAGGACGAGAAAGGCCTCGTTTCGCGCACACCCCCGGCGGACGCCGTCGGCGAGGGCAGGGCACAGTTCCATCTGGCGAAGACCGGTAGCGTGGCACTGGGTGACGACCGGAATCGTGGGCGCCACGTCCTTGACCAGCGCCGACATCAACCACACGTGGTGGGTCTGGATGAGGTGCGGCCGGAACGTTTCGATCAGAGGACCGAGGAGATCGAACCAGGCCCTGCGATACGCCACGAGCTGAGATCCGGAGAGGTCTGAAAATCGCGTGCTTGGGTAGGGCATGACATCGCTCATCCCGGGGATTGCGAAATCGAGCGGTTCGTTGCCGAACAGCAGCGGGTGAATGTGGTTCGGATCGAGCCCTCCGACCTCGGGCCGTGAATCGTCAACGGGAACGCCGACCACCACCCGTTGCTCGTGACCGGCCTCCGCCGCCTTGCGCACCATGGCGTCGAGGGTGATACCGCTCCCGGTCAGGGACGGCCGTTGCGACAGAAGGTGGAGGATGCGCACGGGACGTATCTTATTTCGGATTTCGGAATTCGGAATTCGGAAGAACATCCCACGCATTTCGGAATTTGGCGATTTCCTGGCGCGTTTTCGTGTATCCACACCCAAAGGCACGCGGGACGCGTGCCCCACAACCATCGCAAACGGGTCCGAATTGTGGGGCAGGCGTCCCGGTTGCCATGCGGGCGAACATTTTGGATTTCGGATTTCGAATTTCGAATTTTCCATCACGACGTCCGACCCGACATGTACGTTCGAGGAATCACACCGACCATGAAACGGCCCGCGCGCACCGGACGTGCCGTCTCAGACAATGTTGGGAACTCGAGAGCGAGTGACGAGCCTCCATCAAGGGCCCAATCATTGTCTGAGGGGGCACTCACGGGCCACGCCTTTTCGGAGAATCGGAATGCTCACGTCGGATTTCGGCCTCTCGACGTGTTCTGCGGCGGCGGTGCCTGAGAATCCTCTCGGGAAATCTGCGCTGAAAGGCGGGTTTTCTCGCGCATTCGATATCCAGATTGCATGTCTGTGAGAACATGGCTCCATGCAACAGGTACGTGACGATCTGCTCGCCCTCTGGTTTGGCGACGACCCCGATGACTCCGAGGTGGCGGCCGAGAAGAAGGAGCTGTGGTGGGGCCACAATCCGGAGACCGACGAGATGTTGCGGGAGCGATTCGGCACGGCGTCGACCTCAGGTGCGGTGGGCATCCTGGATCACTGGACGGGCTCGCCGCGCGGCCGCCTCGCCCTGATCCTTCTCCTCGACCAGATCCCGCGCGCAATCCACCGAGGACAGCCCGAGGCCTTCGCGTACGACGCCGACGCGCGCCAGGTGGCAGCCCAGGGACTGGCGTCGGGGGCGGACCGCCTGCTGCGGCCGATCGAAAGGGTCTTTTTCTATATGCCGTTGGAACACTCGGAAGAACTGACGGACCAGGAACGCAGTGTCGCCCTCTTCCGTGAGCTCGCCGAAGCGGTGCCCGACGGCGACCGCGAGACCTTCGATTTCTTTCTCGACTATGCGGTCCGCCACCACGCCATCATCGCGCGCTTCGGGCGGTTTCCGCACCGCAACGCGGTTCTCGGGCGGCAGTCGACTCCGGAAGAGATCGAGTTTCTGAGTTCCCCGGGTTCTTCGTTTTGAGGCGTATCCGAGGGTTCTCTGATCTCCGTCTTTGAATGCGCGCTTCCCGTGAGGAGCCAACTTCCACTCGTTAGCACCCAATTGGCAGCCGGGACGGCTGCCCCACAAGGTCTCACTTTCTCTGAGCACTCGAACGCCTCCCGTCGGTGGAATGCCGCCCGAAATTCAAAATTCAAAATTCAAAATTCAGAATTCCCGATTCCTCTTTATACTGAGCCGATGACCGAGAAGGAAACCACCCCCGAATCCTGCGCCGATTGCGGCGGCACCGGTTGGGTTCTCACCGAAAAGGACGGCATCGAGCTGGTCCGGCGGTGCGGCTGCGCGGAGGGCCGGGTGCGCGAACGGCTGTTGGCTCAGGCCGGAATCCCGGCCCGCTACCGGCACTGCACGCTCGACACCTTCGAGCTCTGGAACGCCAAGGACCCGACCCTCGCCAAGGCCAAGCGTCAGGTCCAGGAGTTCGTCGATCTCTACCCGGCCGATGACAAGGGACTGCTGTTGATGGGTACGGTGGGCACCGGAAAGACCCATTTGGCGGTGGCGGCCCTGCAGCAGATCATGAAAGAGAAGCGTCCGGTGGTGCACGGACGGTTTGCCGATTTCACGTCGTTGGTGCTCGAGATCCAGATGACCTTCGACGGATCGGGTTCGAGCCGGGCGATCCTGGAACCGCTGGTCGCGGCCGATGTGCTGGTTCTCGACGAGTTGGGCGCCGGGAAAACCACGCAGTGGGTGATGGACCTCCTGTACTACCTGGTCAACACCCGGTACCTCGAAGGGCGGGTCACCATCTTCACCACCAATTTCTCAGATCGCCCGAGAAACCACGAAGAGTCTCTGTCGGATCGCGTATCGCAGAGGATCCGGTCGCGGCTCTACGAGATGTGCCGTCCGGTCGAGCTGCGCGGAGTCGACTATCGCGCCGAGCATCTCGCCTCCCGCGAGGGGTTCCTGAAACCGTGAGGCGGGCGGCGGCCATCTTTCTGACAGCAGCTCTCGGTGGATGCGCCAGCGCCCCGCCCGCCCCGGCGCCGGCTCGCCCGGCGCCAACCGGGCAGCCGCCGACCCCGGTGGCGACGCCGGCGCCCTCACCGACGCCGCCGCCGGTGCCGACCAGGGTCCCCACCGTGCCGCCGCCGGCGGCGATGCCGGTGCGTGACATGGATCCGCCGCTGGTGCGGGTGCTTCTCGAAAGATCGAGCGCACCGGTCGTGCTGCCCCAACCCGGGCGCGCGTACCGGGTGACAGTCGACTCCAGGAGCTCCTGGTTGTGGGGCCCCCTCGAGGTGAGAGTGTCCGCGGCGGGCCCGAGCTGGTGGCAGGTCGGCGCGTTCTCGGATGACGCATCGGTGTCTGCCGCGATCGCCGGAGTCCAGCGGGCTCTGGGTACCGGGGTGCAGATCAGCCGGGGCTCGACCGGCACCGGACTCACCCGGCTGCGCGTTCGGTGGACCGCGGTCGAGCCGGCGCAACCCGCGGCCGTCCTGGCGGAACTGGGGTTTCAGGGGGCCTTCCGGGTCCCTGAGGCCGGGGCCCTCAGGATCGAAGGTGCGGAGGGTGCGGTCGTCACCGGCGCGGGCGAGTTCGTCATCGAGCCCGCCGGCGAGTGGCCGGTTGCGGTGGGCGACCGGCGCTACCGGGGGATTCTCTTGACGCGGGCGGTGGGCAACGAGGTGCTCGTCATCAACCAGCTCAACATCGAGCGTTATCTCCAGGGAGTCGTCCCGGCCGAGATGGGGCCCTCCCAGTTCCCCGAACTCGCCGCCCTCAAGGCGCAGACGGTGGCCGCCCGCACCTACACGGTGGCCCACCTCGGCGATCACGCGGACGAGGGCTGGGATCTCTGCGACACCCCGGCGTGCCAGGTCTACAACGGCGTCGGCGTCGAGCATTCGTTGTCAAACCGCGCGATCGAAGAGACGGCCGGGCTGGTCGCGGTCTTCGCCGGTCAGGCCATCGACGCCATGTACACCTCGACCTGCGGCGGCCACACCGAGGATTCCTCGCTGCTCTTTTCGGGTCGCGCCCAGCCCTACCTCGTCGGAGTGCCGTGCGCCTGGGATCGCCCGATCAGGCTCGTCGGAATTGGTGGTGACGGTGCGTGGATGCCGACTACAGATTTCTCGGCGGCGGTGGCGCGCGAGGTGCTCGAACTGGCGCCGGGCGTGACACCGGTCGAGGTCGTGCAGAAACTGCAGCGGGTGACTGGAAGGGTGTCGGCGTTGCCCGACGTCACCGACACCACCGGGTATTCGCAAGCCCTCCTTGAAGCGGTCGGAGTTGACCCACCTGAGGGGATCGCACCTGCAGTCAATGGGCTCGATCGGCTGCTCTTTCTCGCCGATCTCTACAACGTTCCCCTCGATCCGCCGATGACCGGGCTCGCAGGGGCGTGGCCCGCGGCGGCGGCCCTTGCCGCCCTCGAGCTGAGCGGAGAGATCGAGCGCGACTCCGGGGAGGCCGTCCCTCGTGCGGTCGGCGCCGGGATCTTCCCGCGCCGGGCGGACCACGGCGAGGACCTGCCGATGCCGCTGCCGCTGTGGGAGCGATGGAGCGGCGGGCATCGGCGCCGTGCCGCCGCCGAGGTGCTGCCCGGCACCCTCCTCGAACGGCTGCGTTACGGCGACCGGGTGGTGGCGCTGACCCTCCGCCGATCCGGCGGCGACGGCGAGGCGGACCGGCGCTCGGCGTGGCGAGAGTGGGTTCGCGAACGCTCGTGGACGGAAGTCGAGCGGTCGCTCGGGGTGGCGGGGCTGGAACGTCTGACGGTGACGGCGCGATCCCCCTCGGGGAGGGTCGTCGGTCTGACCGCGGTGAGCGGTTCGGGCTCGGTCAAGCAGTGGACCGGCTTTGACGTGCGGCGGGCCCTCGACCTTCCGGAGACGCTGTTCAGCATGCATGTGCGGACCACTCCTGACGGCGAACGACGCGTTCACTTCCTGGGCCGAGGGTGGGGGCACGGCGTCGGTCTGTGCCAGAACGGTGCGTACGGCCTTGCCCGGTCGGGTATGGAGTTCGAGCAGATCCTGCAACACTATTACACTGGGATCGAGCTCGTGCAGTGGGCGGGACCGGCCAGGTGAGAAGGAAGGGAGCGACAGGTTGAAATCCGAACCCACCGACCGGAGGAATATCGGAGTCCGTCGCCCGTTGGCGGAGGACGAGACACCGACGTTGCCGGAGACGGCGTGATGGAAGACCGACCGATTCTCGACCACATCGGAATCGCCGTCGGATCGATCGCCGAAGGCCGTCGCGTGTACGAGGCCCTGGGTCTCGTGGTCGAGGGCGAGGAGGAGGTGCCGGACCAGGGTGTCCGGGTGGCCTTTCTGTCCGTGGGAGACGGGCGTCTGGAACTCCTGGAACCGATGCGTCCGGATTCGCCGATCGCCCGTCACCTCGAAAAGCGCGGCCCCGGCCTGCACCACATCTGTCTCAGGGTCAGGGACATTCGGCAGTCGATGGCCGAACTCCGCGAGCGGGGATTCGAGTTGCTCTCGCACGAACCGCAGCCGGGAGCGCACGGTTGCCTGGTGGTCTTTGTCCACCCGCGTTCAACCGGCGGTGTGCTGCTCGAATTGTCGCAATACGAAAGTGCCGACGGGCGCTGAAGGGCACGGCATGGACGGCATTGAAAGCGGATCCCTGGTCATCGTGAACTGCGGCAACCCGCGTGAAAAGATGTGGGGATGCGTGGTGCGGCTGGATACCTCGGGCGTGGTCATCCGCGGTCTCGAAATCGAATCGTTGGACGATTGGCTGCGCCAGGAACGTTCGGCCGGCGAGCAATTGATCGGCCCCAGTACATCTTTCGTTCCCATGCACAGAGTCATCCGGATCGACCTCGACGAAAGCCGAGGGGCGCTCGAGAGTTTCGCCGATCGCTTCCGCGCCGCGTGCGGCCGCGATGTGCGCGAGGCGCTGCTCGACCACGACGGAAGCGCCGAGTGAGGCGCGTCTCAACAGTCATCGCCGCGGTTATCGGTCGTAGTGTGCACGCTGCCGGGCGTGGCGTCTGCCCAGTACCAGGGCGAGGTGGACGTCGACGCGGTGGTCGTGCCGGTGACCGTGCGGAACAAGGCCGGCAGGGTGGTGACCGGCGTGCCCCGCGACAAGTTCCACATCCGGATCGACGGCATCAATGTTCCGATCCGTGATCTCGAACTGGAGAGCGATCTCCCGATCAGCCTGTGCTTCATTCTCGATACCTCGGGTTCGATGGCCGGCCGCAAGATGAGCGGCAGCCGGCAGCTCATCACATCGTTCCTGATGCACCGGCGGCAGGAGGACCAGCTCGCACTGTGGACCTTCGGCAACGACAAGGTGATGGAGAGCTTTCCGTTCGGCATGGGGTGGTATCTCCTGCCGCGGGTCCTCGAAACCCTGAAACCGTGGAGCACGACCGCCCTGTACGACATGGTGCTGAGAATCCCCGAGGCCCTCGAGAAGGCGCGCCACCATCGGCGGGCGGCGATCCTGCTCACCGACGGAGTCGACAACGCGTCCCTGATCGGAGCTGATGAAGCCACTTCGGTGGCCCATCGCCTCGACACTCCGATCTACGTTCTCGGCGTCGAGCCTCCGACCACCTCGGAAGACGGGGGCCCGGCGTCCTACGAGGAGATCCTGACCCGAATCGCCGGCTCCTCGGGCGGCCACTACCGGCGGATCCCGGCGGCCGAGGACATGCCCGAGGTTGTCGACGACATGCTGAAAGAACTCTCCTCCCGCTACATCCTCACGTTTGTCACCTCAGGGGTCGGACAGGTCAAGTGGAGGACCGTCGAGGTCACCGTCGACGGGTATGACGCCACGACGAGGGCGGGATACATGGGGACGTTGCCCTGACGGGCAACGTCCCGATGCAGGATGCAGGATGCAGGATGCAGGATCACTGCTGTCCAAGACAGATCCCCATCTGACCTTGCCACTCTGAAAACACTGGAGTTGAGGATCGGTCAATGCCATTTTGAGAACGAGATCCTCAACTGAGACACGGGTGATCCGAGAAGCAGGAAACTTCTCTGAAGGTGGGCCAAGGCCCACCCTACGAACCCGCTCGACAGCTGGGACCGAAGTAGGGTGGGCCTTGGCCCACCTTCAGACCCGCCGCGGTCGGGGTGGAGGCTGAATGTGATCTCGAGCAGTCCACGATGCCGTCTTGGACAAGAGTGATGCAGGATGCAGAACCCGTTCACTGGCTCTCGAGAGCCGTGTCCTTTGATCCTGAATCCTGAATCCTGCATGCCTCCTCGGGCCCTGCTTGGGCCCGAGGAGGCATGGTGTACTACAATTATTGCGACAGTGAAATTGTCGTTTCGAATCGAATCATTGAAAAACGGAGTGGTGGAGGTAGATATGCGCAAGGCTCTTCTCGTACTGGGGATCTGTGTTCTGGCCGCGCCGGCGTGGGCAGGTGGCGGATACAGCCTCTTTGGCACGTGGACTGAAATCAACGAAGACGCTTCCGCGCCCGGCGCAGGGATGCGGGTTTCAGTCGGCGGGCAGAACTGGGTCGGCGACCTGACCTGGACGTGGCTTCAAAAACAGGACGGTGTCAGCACCATTGCCGGATTTGAAGACAGTCTTCAGGTCATGCCTACCGACCTCGGTGTCCGCTACCTTTTCAACACGCAGGGGTCGTTCAAGCCCTACCTCGGTGTCGGCGCCACGTTTTTCTACGTCAACCTCAACGATGGGGATGCTGAAAACGCCTGGGGCGGTTACGGCGTCCTCGGTTTCAGTCTCGGCCAGAGCCGTACGAGGTTTTTTGCCGAGGCGACCTACCGCATCGGAAGCAGCGACGTGACCTACAACCTCACACCGGCCAGCGCCGTGACAGGTTCGATGGATGTGGGCGGCTTCGGCGTCAATGCCGGCGTGGTGTGGGCCTTTTAGCCGGGAGATCGTCCTCGAGCACGAGTCGTGATCTCAAGGGCGGAATGCATGCCGCCCTGATCACTCGTCCTCGACCACGACAGCGGTGCCGTAGGCGAGGAGTTCCGACGCGCCCTGCATCAGCATCGAGGTCGCAAACCGGGAGCAGATGACGGCGTTGGCGCCCAATTCCTCGGCCTCTTCCACCATCCGGTCGATCGCCTGTTCCCGGGCCTCGGCCATCATCTTGGTGTACTCGGAGATCTCGCCTCCGACCAGGTTGCGGAGCATCGCCAGGACGTCCTTGCCGAGGTGGCGGGCGCGGATCGTGTTGCCCCGCACCAGACCGAGGGTCCGCACGACCCTCTTGCCGACGATCTCATTGTCGGTGATGACGATCATCGCTCCACCTCCCGATAGCGGTCGGTCCTGGCGGCGGTGATACGGTCCAGGGCCACCGAGATGAAGAGAAGAGCCAGGGCGCTCAGTCCTCCAAAAACCAACAGCCGTTCGAAGAGGTTTGCCGACGATTGCCAGATCTGCCACAGCCCATAGCCGCTGACCGCCGCCAGCCACACCAGGGCCAGCAGCCACCCGGCCCCCCTGGTCAGAAAGCTGCTGGAGGTGCGCGGCCGTTCGTCCCATTGATCGTCGTCGGGTTTCGAGAACTCGGTGGTCATGGTCGCCTCCCTGATGGCTTGCAGATCGGCCAAGACCCCGCGGCAGTGGGCACAGTCCTCGATGTGAATCGTGACCTTCTGCTCCGCGGATTGGGTCAACTCGCCATCGAGAAGTCCCGAAATCAAGGTCTCGTCAAATGCGCGGGGGCACTGATCAGCCATTTCTGACCTCCCCGGTGCTGCGCTGCTTTTCATGCACCAGATCGTGGAGGAGTCGGCGCGCCCGGTGCAGACGGGACATCACCGTACCCCTCGGAATGTTGAGTGTGGACGCGATTTCCGCGTAGGCGAGATCCTGGTAGTCGCGGAGCACCAGGGTCTCGCGGTACTGTGGGGGGAGCTCCTGCAAGCACTCCCAGACCAGCTGCTGCAGCTGTCGTCGTTCCGCCAGGGCTTCGGGGTCGGGGCTGTCGTCCCTCGGTTCGAAGCGCAAAGCGTCGTCGTCCGCAGGCTCGAGAGATTCCGTCCGGCGGATGCGATTGCGGCGGGCGCGGTCGCGGACCAGGTTGCGGACGATTCGCAACAGCCACGGGCGGACGGGCCGCGTGGAGTCGAAACGGCCCAAGGAGCGGAAGAACCGCACCATCGCGTCCTGGGCGACATCGAGAGCGTCGTCGGGGTTGCCGATGAGCTGAAGGGCGAAAACGTAGGCCTGCTGCCGGCAGCTGCGCGCGAGCTCGTCGAGCGCCGCCGTCTCTCCCCGTTGCGCCAGGACGACGGTGTGCGATTCAGCCGGAAGGTTGGCCGCAACGGCGGCGGGCGCGGGCTGGCGGCTGGTCATGGCGACACTCACACCTCTCTTACGTTCCGGCGGGTCGTGTATTCCAGGTTTCTTCCAACAATTTCACGACCCTTTCGTAACCGGCTCCGTCGATCGCGTCGAAGTGACTCTTGCGGTGCGAATCGATGTCGAGGACCCCGATCGGCGTGCCGGACGCATCGTGGATGGGTACAACCACTTCGGACTGGCTCCTGGCGTCGCAGGCAATGTGAGACGGGAACGCGTGGACGTCGTCGACGACCTGGGTCGCATCGTTGTCGATGGCTGCCCAACAGACACCGACGTTCCGCTCGAGCACCTGGCACGCAACCGGGCCCTGGTAGGCGTCGACCACGAGCTCGCCGCCCTTGAGAAAATAGAAGCCGGTCCACGACACCCCGGGCACCTTGTGGTGGAGCAGGGCGGCAGCGGTGGCGCAGTGCGCCGTCCGGTCGTCGCACTTCGTCAACAGCTCCTCGAGTTGCTCGACGATTCGCTCGTAGCGCTTTCTCTTGCTCTCGGCAGTCACTCAACCCTCCGACTTCTGAATTCAAAATTCAAAATTCCGAATTCAAAATTCACCTACATCTCCTCCGGCACCGGGATCCCCAACAGCTCCTCCAAAAGCACCTGCATCTCGTCGCTGAACAGGGTGAAGACCGCCCTGCGCAGCCTTCGTTTGGCCTCGTCTTCTTCGGGGACAACAGGGTGGTTGTGGTAGAGGCGGTGGAAGAACTGCGCCATCTCGTGCGCGTGCTGAGCCAGCAGAGAGAACTCCAGATTGGCCACCGCCTGGGCGACGATCTCGCGGCGGCGCGACATCTGCAGCACCAGGTCCCACAGATCGTCGTCCAGCTCGCCGCCGGCAAGTTGACTGATCTCGGAGGGCTCGAACCGGCCCTCGCCGCGTCGTTCGGCGAGCTTGGTGAAGACCTTTTTCGCCCGCACCGCCGAGTACTGGAGATAGGGGCCGGTGTCGCCCTCGAAGGCCAGGGCCTCGTCGAAGTCGAAGGCCAGGACCCGGTTGCGGGACTGGCGGGCCATCAGGTAGCGCAGGGCGCCGACCGCGATGGCCTGCGCGCGGTCGGCGACATCGGCGGGTGCGCCGCTGCCCTGGAGGCGGCCGACGACGGCGTCCTCGGCGGCGTCCACCAGCACGTCGAGAAACTCGTCGGCCTTGACGCCGATGCCGCGGCGGCCCGACATCTCGACGTAGGCCTTGGACATCTCCTCGTCGCTGAGACCGAAGGAGGTCTCGGTCCGTTCTTCGATGACCCGCACCGCGGCCGGCGTCAGCGCCACCATCTCGTAGGCGAAGTGGATCGAGTTGTCTGCGGCCTCGGGGTGGCCGAGCACCCTGACCGCTTCCTTGACCACCTTCTGGGGGTAGGACTGGCGGACGTCGATGACGTTGTAGACCCGGTCGCCCGCGCCGTAAGAGCGGCCCGCGACCGATGCCCCGCCGGTCGAGGTGGTCTGCACGAGGAGATTGGAACCGCTGCCGTAGTGCACCGGCGCTGCGGGCGCCGCACGTTGCCATTCGGCGAAGGCGCGGTATCCGAAGTCGTGGCGAGAACCGTCGCCGTCGTGCAACAGCCCGAGCTTCCACAACTGGTAGGCGATGTCCTTGGCGGTGTAGGTAATGGTGCCGTTGGAGCGCACCAGGATCTTGTCGGGGTCGTCCATGTCGGCGAACTCGGGGCTGGCGGCGAGTGACATCACCCAGCACCCCGAGTTCTTGCCGGCATCCTCGAGCCGGATGGCGCCGGCCTCCTCGAGCAGCACGAAGGCGCGGTCCCAGAAACCGAGCCGGATGATGTCGGACTCGTGCGGCAGCAGATCGTAGGGTACGGCGAGGCGGGCCATGGTGGCGAGGTGGCAGCGCACGTTGCCGTCGGCGATCGCTGCTGCAAGCCGGGCCACCGCTCGGCCGTTGAACTCCTCGCCCGCGACCACCGAACCGTGCAGCAGCTGCAGAGCCTGGTCGAGCTCGAGTTCGCCGAAACCCGCCTCGATGTGGTGGAGGATCTCGGCGCGGTGGGCGGTGAAGTCGGGGTCTTCGGCGTAGCGGTTGGTGACCCGCGGGTAGATGTCCCAGCACAGATCGTCGAAGTCAGTGGTTGAGGCTGCGGGCACCACGTCTCCGGGCGCCCTTTCCATCACCATCTCGATGAGTTCGTCGCGGCGGCAGGTCTCGACTCCGAGGCTGGCGGCGAGCTCGTTTTCGGGCAGGTAGAGCAGACCCACCACCACGTCCGCGACCTGGACGCCGGTGTCGTCGATGTAGTTCTGCACCTCGACGTCGGAGCCGAGGTGGCGGAGACAGCGCACCAGCACGTCGCCGAGCACGGCGTTGCGCAGATGGCCGATGTGGGCGGCCTTGTTGGGGTTGATGTTGGTGTGCTCGACGATAGTCTTCGAAACAACCGCCTCGACCGCGTCCGTCTCGCCCTCGAGCAGCCCCGTGAGCATGCGGTCGCGGTGGAGAAAGAGGTTGAGAAACCCGGGACCGGCGATCTCCACCCGCGCCACCTCGTCGGGCCACACCGCCTTTTCGGCGATTGCCTCGGCGATCTGCCGCGGCGCCCGGCGCAGGACCTTGGCCAGGGGCAGGGCGCCGGGCCAGGCGAGGTCGCCGAGATCGCGCCGCGGCGGCACCTCGAACACCACCTCGTCGGGCCGATGTTCGAACTCGGCCTCGAGGGCGGCGACAACCGCCTCAGCAGCGCGTTTCTTGATCGATTGCAGCGGCATCAGGCTCCTCCAGACTCGACGGGCGATTCTACTTCATCCGGGACCGACGCCTGCAAAGTCCGCCCTACCACACCGTCGTCCCGATCAGAGCGCACGCCGCCCTGTCCTGTCATCCCGACCGAAGGAGCGAGGCGACTGAGTGGAGGGATCTCGGTTTGCGCCGGCCAGGAGATCCCTCCGCTCGCTCACTTCGTTCGCTCGGTCGGGATGACGTTTTACGGGGAATGTTGTTCGGTCGGGACGACAGAAGGATGAGTCTTCGCTATCCCCGGGTTGCGGAAAGCGAATATCACCCGCCCGCCACCGACCCGAGCCGCACGTGAAATATCACGGCACCGACTGCGAAAGTCGAAACAGGTATTCTGATGATGGAAGGTTGAGAGAATAGACGATCACCGTGGGAATGCGGCTTGAGGTTCACCGAGACGACGAGGGAGCTTTCGTGAGTGGCGATGCCGGATAATTCTCGAGACAGTGTCCCCGACCACGATGGTCACGGCGCCGGAGACCCGCCGGGGAACTGGCCCGCACGGGTGAGGGGTGAAGGTGGGTTGAAGTCGCACCTTCGTGAGCCCGAACTGTGGGTTCTCCTGACTGCCCTCATCGTGTACTTCGGTCGCCTTCTGGTGCTCTCGGAAACGCTTTTCATCAGGGACCTTCACCTCATGTTTCTGCCGAAGCTCCAGTATCTTGGTGAACTTCTGAGAGCAGGTCAGCCGCCTTTCTGGAACTGGTTGCTGCACGGGGGGCAGCCGTTTTTTGCGAGGCCTCAAAGCCAGGCGCTGTACCCGCCTCACCTCATGGCGGTGATATTCGATCCGGTCAGTACATTGAACATCGAAATCTTCCTTCATGTTGCTCTCGGCATTGGGGGCACCTATCTGTTGATCCGGAGACTCGGATGGGGCAGAGAATCGGCGTTCCTGGGCGGCGCCGTCTTCGCCTGCAGCGGCTTCCTGCTGTCGTTGACCTCGAACATTTTCATGATGTATTCGCTGTGCCTGATGCCCGTCTCAGTGCTCGCCTGGCACGAATTCTGGTCCAACGGCCGCCGCCGTTGGCTGATCGCGGCCGTGACGGTGACCACCCTTCAGTGGTTGTCGGGAGGTGCGGAGGTTCTGGTTCTTTCGACGGTTTTTCTCGTCACCTGGGGAGTGACCTTCCCCTACACCCGACCGTTGCTGCCGAGGATGGCGGCTTTTGCGGCTGTCCAGGTCTTGGTGGTGGGTCTGGTGGCGATCCAGATCATTCCCATACTGCATGTGATCGCCGACTCGGCCCGCGCCGAGGGTCTTTCTTTCGACAACTGGTCGAATTGGTCGGTGCATCCGAAAAGATTGCCGGAACTCCTGGTTCCAGGATTCATGGGACGAACCGACACCCTGGCTGCAGCGGACTACTGGGGTGGCAGCCTGGTCACGCAGGGATTCCCCTACATCTTGAGTCTCTATCTGGGAGTCCTGCCGATCTCTCTGGCGCTGCTTGGAATCGCGGATCGAGACAAACGTGGTGTGCCTCGAAAAACCCGTTCCGCTTTGATGTTGTTGATAGTCGTTTTCGTCGTTTTGGCTCTGGGTCGGTACCTACCCGGGCTGCGGGTGCTTTACGGCTGGGTTCCCTTCGCGGGTCTCATTCGTTATCCGGTGAAGTTCTTGGCCATCACCGTCTTGCCGCTGGCGCTCCTCGCGGCGGGCGGGTTCCAAGGCCTCGCGGCTGGAGGAGACCGGTCGGATCGCAAAAAACGGTGGTTCGCTGCGGTTGCGGCTCTGCCGGGTGCGGCGGTTTGCCTGGTGTGGGTGTGGTCAGCAATCGGTCCTGAAGGCTTCGCGAGGGCGGTGGAGGACTATTTCGGCCCGGAATCGGCCGGCGCCGCGGCCGGGCTTTCGGCGGCATTCGGGCGTGCATCGGCGGTGTGGTTGGTGGGACTGGGTCTGATCGCTCTTACGAGTGGGTCCCGGCGGAGGTGGCCCGCCTATGCGCTGGTTCTCTTGGTTGTCGTCGATCTTCTGTCGGCGGCACGGATGGTCAATCCCACGACCTCCGCCTCATTGGTGACCGATCCCCCGCCTGTTGCCTCCTACCTGTTGGAGAATGAATCCAGGGGCCGGCTGTACCGCGACCCGATGCCGATGGAACGCGTTGTGAAAGCCCCGAATCGAGAGATTTCTCATCTCGTTCGCTTCAGCCGCGAAGTGCTCGACTCCTATGTGTGTTGGGCCTACGGCATCCCGACGATCTTCCACGACGACTACGACAGCCTGGCCTCCAGTGAGGTACGACAACTCGATGAGCGGATGCGGGCGTCCCAGTGGGACGAGAGACTGCCACTGTTCTCGGCTGCATCCATCAGGTGGGTGATCACGGATCGTGTTCTCGATCTTCCGGGTTTGACGCTCGTGGGCCCTATTCCCAACCACAGCAATCTCGAGTTCAGGCTCTATATGAACACGAAGGCGTTGCCGTTTGCCTTCACCGTGCAACGTGCGATCGTGGTCGGATCGTCCGAAGAGGCGTTTGAAAAGGTCGTGAACCGAGAATTCGATCCCGGTCGAGAAGTCGTGCTCGAAGGTGATGTCGACGACGTTCCCCAGGGGTTGGGGGACGGCGGCGAGGGCGTGATTCTCGAGGCCGAGATGGCTCCGAACAGATGGCGATTCGAAGTCGAGACGCCTGGCGGTGCATATCTGGTCTTCAGCGAAATATTCAATCCCGGCTGGCGGATTTGGGTCGACGGACGAGAGGTCGAGGTGCTGCACGCCAACGCGGCGTTCTCGGCCGTGAGCCTCACCCCAGGCAGGCATACGGTGGAGCGGCGATACCGCCCGCCCGGGATAGTTGCCGGAGCGTCGGTCTCGATGGTCAGCGTTTTGATCCTGGGTGCCTGGTTGACCCGCCGCCGCGACCCCGAGTCGCCACCACAGTAGCGCAGACCGTGTTCCAGTCGGCCAGCGGCACCTTTCGGCTGGAGGAGATGCTTGGAAAATCAACGCTCTCGGAGTACCATGCCCCCGCGCCGGTGCAGGATTTCACAAGCACCGGCGTGAGTTCTGAAATGGAGGCCTGCATGGCTGTCGATCTCAAGGGCCGGTCGTTCCTCAAATTGCTCGATTTCACCCCTGAAGAAATCCGGTATTTCCTGCAGCTTTCCGCCGAATTGAAGGCGGAGAAGAAGGCCGGCTTCCGGCGCCGCACGCTCGAGGGGCGCAATATCGCCCTGTTGTTCGAAAAGCCGTCGACCAGGACGCGGTGCGCTTTCACCGTTGCCTGCATCGACGAGGGGGCGCACCCGGAGTACCTGGGCAAGGGCGACATCCAGTTCGGCAAGAAGGAGACCGTCGCCGACACGGCGCGGGTCCTCGGCCGGATGTTCGACGGCATCGAGTTCCGCGGTTTTTCCCACCAGACGGTCGAGACCCTGGCGGAGTACGCCGGCGTGCCGGTGTGGAACGGGCTCACCGACGACTGGCACCCAACCCAGTTCCTGGCCGACGTCCTCACCATGCAGGAGGAGTTCGGCGACCTCAAGGGCCAGACCCTGGCCTACGTCGGCGACGGCCGCAACAACGTCGCCAACTCGCTGATGGTGGGGTGCGCGAAACTCGGCATGCACTGCAAAATCGTGTCGCCCGATGAGCTCTTCCCGGAGCCGGACCTGGTGGCAGCGGTCAGCGAGATCGCCTCGTCGACCGGTGGTTCGCTGCTCGTGACCTCGTCGATCGAGGAGGGGGTGGCCGGCGCCGACGCCGTTTACGCCGATGTCTGGGCGTCGATGGGAGAGGAGAGCCTGATCGCGGAGCGGATCAGGATCCTCGGCGCGTACAAGATCACCCAGAAGATGATGGCGATGACCGGCAAGCCGGGCACGATCTTCCTCCACTGCCTGCCCGCCTTCCACAATCTGGATACCGAGGTCTCGAGGCAGAACCCGGACATCCGGGAAGTCGAGGACGCGGTCTTCGAGGGCCCTCAATCGCGGGTCTTCGATCAGGCCGAGAACCGATTGCACACCATCAAGGCCGTCATGGTGGCGACCCTCGGGAGCTGACCCGACTTTTCAACCCTGATGAAGCGCGGCCGCAGCGGGCCGCTGAGAAAGGAACCTGACATGAAGAAAGTCGTTGTATTCGGAGCCGGACTGGTGGTTCGCGCTCACGTGCGGTATCTGCTCGATCATGGTTTCCACGTCACCGTCGCCAGCCGAACCGTCAGCAAGGCGGAGGAGATCATCGACGGTCACCCCAACGGGACCCCGATGGCCTACGACATCACCGCGGAGCCCGAGAAAATCGAGTCGATCATCGCCGGCCACGACGTCGCGGTGAGCCTGTTGCCGTGGCAGTTCCACCCGCAGGTGGCTCGCGCCTGCCTCAACGTCGGCAAGCACATGGTGACCACCTCCTACGTCAAAGAGGACATGCAGGCCCTCGACGGCGAAGCCAAGGAAAAGGGGATCATCCTCCTCAACGAGCTCGGAGTCGACCCCGGTATCGACCACATGACGGCGATGCAGGTGATCGACCGGGTTCACGCCGAAGGCGGTGAGATCACCACCTTCCAGTCCTATTGCGGCGGGCTGCCGGCCCCCGAAGCCAACGACAATCCCTACGGTTACAAGTTCTCGTGGAGCCCGCGCGGAGTTCTGCTGGCGGGGCTCAACACCTCGCGCTACCGCCGCGAGGGACGGGTCCTCGACGTTCCGGGGCCGGAGCTCTTCGACCACGTGTGGCCGGTCGAGGTCGCGATCGACGGCGTGCCGACCGAGCTCCAGGGCTACGCCAACCGCGACTCCATGCCCTACACCGAGGTCTACGGCATCAACCCCCGCGACATGATGTTCCGCGGCACCTTGCGCTTCCCGTCCTGGTGTGCGATCCAGAAACAGACGGCCCGCCTGGGCTGGCTGCGCACCGAGGGCATCGACGGACTCGAGGGCAAGACCTACGCCGACCTGACGGCCCTGTTGGCCGGCATCGACGGCACCGGCGACCTCAAAGCAAAGGTTGCGGCCCACCTCGGCATCGATGTCGACGGTCCCGAACTCGCCGGCATGGAGTGGCTGGGGCTCTTCGGAAACGACCCGCTGCCGGGGCCGACTGCGCCGGTGGACATTCTGACCAAACGGATGCTCCAGAAGATGTCCTACGCCGAGGGCGAGCGCGACATGCTGGTCCTCCAGCACACCTTCGTCGCGGATTTTGCCGACCGGACCGAGCACATCACGTCGACCATGATCGATTTCGGCATCCCCGGCGGCGACTCCTCGATGAATCGCACGGTCGGTTTGCCGGCGGCGGTCGGCGTGCGCTTCATTCTCGAAGGGCGCTTCACGCAGCCGGGCGTCATCGTCCCGGTGATGAAGGATTTCTACAAGCCCGCGCTCGAGGAGCTCGAAAGGCTCGGCCTCCAGTTCACCGACGAGGTGACAGCGACGCCAAAGGCGTAATTCTCAATTCTTAATTTTGAATTTTGAATTTCCGTCCGACCTCCCCAGGCCTTCCGGGGGAGGTCGCTTTTTGGCGAGCTTTCGACGAATGGCCGAAATCTGAAATCCAAAAATCGAAATGAACGGGGCAGGCGGGTGCGATGGAATTCCGAATTCCGAATTCCGAATTCATAATTTGCGCGCGGCGCGCCTGCTATCCTCCACCACCGTGAACGACGTTCTCCGCCACCGTGCCCTGATGGTTTCGGGCTCGATCGACCGCGCGATCCTGCACCTGGGGGCGCCGGCGGCGATGGCGGCTTTGCTGCAGGCCGGCTTCCTCGTCGTCGACACCTTCTGGCTCGGCAGGGTCGGGCCGGTGGCGCTGGCCGCTGCATCCACGGCGGGATTTACGATGTGGTTGGCTCAGACCCTCGGCGAGGGCATGGCTTCGGGGTCGGGTTCGGTGCTGGCGGGTTCGGTCGGTGCCGCCGACGAAACGGGCGCCGCCCGTGCGGCCGCGGCAGGCCAGACCCTCGGCGTGTGGAGCGCGGCGATCGTGTCGGGCGTCGGTCTGCTGGCAAGCCACGCTGTTTTTGTGTTCATGGGCACCGCGCCAGATGTGACCGCCGAGGGTCTGCGCTATTTGTGGGTGATCCTCGCCGGGATGCCCGCCTACTTCATCTTTGTCTGGATGTCGGCGGCCTTTCGGGCGGTCGGCGACGCCCGCACGCCGCTCAAACTGCTGGCGGTGGCTGCGGCTGTCAACGTGGTGGTCGACCCGCTGCTGATCTTCGGCGTCGGACCGTTGCCCGCCCTGGGGGTGATGGGGGCGGCGATCGCCACTGTCATTTCGTGGTTGGTGGCGGCCGTTCACGGCTGGGTTCTTCTTGGCCGGCTGGGCATCAGACCACCGTCGCTCGGGTTTATGGTGCCGCCACTGGCCGAGACCTGGGCGTCCTTCAGGGTCGGCTTCCCACTCGCCATCGAGGGTGCCCTGTTCTCGCTGATCTACATTCTCTTGACCCGGGTCATCACCACCTTCGGCACCCCCGCGGTGGCGGCTCTCGGAGTGTGCCACAAGCTCGAGGTGCTCAACTACTTCGTGTGCGCCGGCATGGGAGCGGCCGCGACCACCCTGGTGGGTCAGAACCTCGGCGCCGGCGACGCTCGCAGGGCCGTGCGCTGCGCCTGGCGGACGCTGTTTCTGACCTGTCTGCCGGTGGGCGCCGTGACCGTGCTGCTCGTGGCCTTTCCGGAGGCCGCGATCGGCGTCTTCTCGAGCGATCCCGGTGTTGTCCGGGCGGGCACGACCTACGTGCTGTTGGTCGGCCTCACCCAGCTCTTCATGGCTGCCGAGGTGGTGCTCCTCGGCGCCTTCGCCGGCGCCCGGTGGACCGCCGTTCCCGCCGCGATCGAGATCGGTTTCACTGCGATCCGGGTCCCACTCGCCATGTGGTTGGTCGCGCGGGGCTGGGGCGTCGAGGCGGTATGGTTCGCCATCGCCTCGACGACGGTCGTCAAGGGGTCGATCCTGGCGGCGCTCTTCGCCTACCGCTACGGCCGCGGCTGATCGAGGAGGCAGGGGAGCAGGGAGAGCAGGGGAGCAGGGGAGCAGGGGAGCAGGGGAGCAGGGGAGACGCGCCCCTTATCATGCTCGGGCCCTTTCAGCGAGACTCATCATCCGCCCGGACGAGCGACCGCCCCGTTCTGTCATCCCGACCGAAGGCCCGACGGGCCGCAGTGGAGGGATCTGTTCGATTCGGCCACGGGGCAGGTCTTGGAAAGGGCTCGTAGGCGACCAGAGGTCCCTCGGCTCGCTCCCGCTCGCTCGGGATGACAGTAAGAAGGGCCTGGTCGCCGGATGACGGCATGCAGAGTCTCCATGAACGCTCCCCTTTCTCCCTTTCCCCCTTTCCCCCGAAAACGGCGAGATGCCTTACAATGACCCGCACACGGGAGGACATCATGATCGACACCATTCAAAAGCACCTCGGAGACCAGGCGTCGCTGCTCAAATACAAATGTACGGGCATCGGCAAAGACCAGCTCCATCTGCCGGGGCCGGACTTCGTCGACCGGGTGGTGGCCCACGGAGACCGCTCACCGCAAGTGATGGTTTCGCTGCAACGGATCTTCAACACCGGTCGTCTGGCGGGCACGGGTTATCTTTCCATCCTGCCCGTGGACCAGGGAATCGAGCACTCGGGTGCGGCCTCGTTCGCCCCCAACCCGATCTACTTCGACCCGGAGAACATCGTCAAGCTCGCCATCGAGGGTGGGTGCAACGCGGTGGCCTCGACCCTCGGCGTGTTGGGTTCGATGTCGCGGAAATACGCCCACAAGATCCCCTTTCTGGTCAAGATCAACCACAACGAGATGCTGACCTACCCCAACGATTTCGACCAGACCCTGTGGGCGTCCGTCGAACAGGCGTGGAACATGGGCGCGTCGGCCATCGGCGCCACCATCTACTACGGTTCGGACAACTGCCGGCGCCAGATCATGGAGATCTCAGACGCCTTTCAGCAGGCTCACGAACTCGGTATGGCCACGGTATTGTGGTGCTATCTGCGCAACTCGGCCTTCAAGAAAGACGGCGTCGACTACCACTCGTCCGCCGACCTCACCGGCCAGGCCAACCACCTCGGGGTCACCATCGAGGCCGACATCATCAAGCAGAAACAGGCCACCAACAACGGCGGTTACACTGCAATCGGCTTCGGCAAGACCAGCCCGCTGGTGTACGACAAGCTGGTCCCCGACAACCCCATCGAACTCACCCGTTGGCAGGTCGTGAACTGCTACATGGGCCGCGCCGGGCTCATCAACTCGGGCGGCGCTTCGGGCAAGAACGACCTCGCCCAGGCGGTGGTCACGGCGGTGGTCAACAAGCGCGCCGGCGGCATGGGTCTGATCTCCGGCCGCAAGAGCTTCCAAAAGCCGATGAAGAAGGGCGTCGCCCTGCTCAACGCGATCCAGGATGTCTTTCTCTGCAAGGACGTGACAATCGCATAGCAATTCGCCCCGCCGACCTTGTCGGCGCGACGAATTGCAACAAGGCCCCGCAGTCGGACTGCGGGGCCTTGGATTTGCCGCGGGCGCAGCACGCGGCGCTGCAATTCTGACCGCCGGCCCTGCGGCGGTCAGAATTGCTACATGATTGCGTAGAGGGGCGTCTTCTCGCCGGAGCGAATGGCCGCACCCTTGGCCGCCACGGTCGGCAGCGCACGGTAGGCGAAGTGGATCGCGGTCTGGATCTTGTTGTGGTAGAAGGCGGCCTCCTCGTTGCCCATGAGGAACGCCTTGTAGGCCTTCTTGTCATCGGTGCCGACACCATGTTCGGCGAGAATGGCTGCGAGCTTCTGCTTGGCGACGATGGCCTGGTCCATCAGCAAATGGGCGCCGAAGACCGTTCCGACCATGTCGAGCAGCGGCGGCGCATTGAGCAGAATCAACTGGATGGCATCGGGGCGCTTGGTAATCTCCTTCGAGATCGTCTCGATCTGTTTGAGGGCCGCCGCGAGCATCCACGCGGGCTCCATCATCTCCGGGTCGCCCTTGAGCTTCTTGAAGGTGGACTCGGCCATGCCCAACAGTTCGCGGATGGTTTCGCCGTTGTTCATCGGCAGCTTGCGGGCGACGAAGTCGAGAGCCTGAATGCCGTTGGTGCCCTCGTAGATGCAGGCGATCTCGACATCGCGCATGAACTGCTCGGCGGGATAGTCGCTGGTGTAGCCGTAGCCTCCGTGGACCTGCAGGCACCAGTGGGTGACCTGGACGCCCCATTCCGAACACCAGGCCTTGCAGATGGGAGTCAGCATCTCGACGTAGCTGTGGTAACGCTCGCTCTCTTCACCCTCGGTGAGGTGGGACATGTCCAGGTAGTAGGAGGTCTGATAAAGGATCGCGCGCATCGCCTCGGTGTAGGCTTTCGAACTCAAGAGCATGCGGCGAACGTCGGGGTGTTCGATGATCGGAACCTGCGGCGCCTCGGGGTTCTTGAGCTCCTTCCAGCTGCGGCTCTGGAGCCGCTCTTTGGAGTAGGACAGGGCCTGCTGGTGCGCGGCACCGGCGGCGGAAAGCCCCTGCAGCCCGACATCGATCCGGGCGGCGTTCATGAGGTGGAACATGAGCTTCATGCCCTGCTCCTCTTCGCCGAGAAGGAAGCCCTGGCAGCCGTCGTTCTGGCCGAACACCAGGGTGCAGGTGGGCGAGCCGTGGATGCCCATCTTCTCTTCGATGTTGTTGGTGAAGACGTCATTCGGCTCACCCAGCGAACCGTCGGGATTGACCCGGATCTTGGGGATGATGAAGAGCGACAAACCCTTTGTTCCGACCGGCGCCCCCGGAGTGCGGGCGAGGACCAGGTGGATGATGTTCTCAGCCAGATCGTGGTCACCGCCGGTGATGAAGATCTTTTCGCCGGAGATCGCATACGATCCATCGTCCTGTTTGACGGCCTTGGTCGTGGAAGCGCCGACATCGGAGCCGGCCTGAGCTTCCGTCAGGCACATCGTCCCCGTCCACTGACCCGAATAGAGCTTTTCGATGAATAGCGCCTTGTCCTGGTCGGTGCCGAAGCCCTCGATCATGGCCCCGGCGCCGCGGGTCAGCATCAGCGTCAGGGACATTGACACGTTGGCCCCGTTGAAAAACTCGTTGACCGCCGTGCCGACGGTTTCTGGAAGACCCATGCCCCCGAATTCGGGGCTTGCGAGGAGGCCGATCCAGCCGCCCTCGCAGACGGTCTTGAAGACGGGCTTGAAGGACTCCGGCAGGGTGACCTTGCCGTCGGCGTACTGGGCGCCGATACGGTCTCCGTCTTCGTTGACGGCGGCCATCTGTTCCTGGGCGATCTTGAGCCCTTCGTCGATGACCATGCCGATGTTCTCTTCGTCCCAATCGGCGAATTTTTCCGCCTCCAGCATTTTCCCGATTTTGATCCATTCGAAGAGCTGGAATTGGATGTCACGCACATCTACTTTGTAATCCACAACTGACCTCCCGCGGGAAAATGAAAGGGTTTCTCAAGATGAATGAACACTCATTCATTCTCTCCGAAGTGCGGCACGAATGCAAGGATTTTTTGTCAAGCTGCGGCAATTCCGGGGGTGGGGGGCCGTAGAACGGCCCGTCATCGCCGGAATTGCAGGGGGAGTGAGGCGGTGAGGCGGTGAGGAGGGTTCAAGAAGGCCAGAGGCCTCCTTGCCTGATTGACTGGTCGTGGATCTGTCGCCGCTCTGCGGCTTGGTTCTTTTGTTTGGTGCGAAATCCTGGGGCTCACGCCCCAGGCTATTACCTTCCGCCGCTTCGCGGCTGGGAAGCACAGGCAATTCGGCGTGCTGATACGGTCCTCGCGGGAATACCGTTCAGAAAGACGGTCCCGCTCGAGCGCCTGTCATCCCGACCGAGGGCCCTTAGGGCCGAAGCGGAAGGATCCCTCCGCTCGGTCGCTTCGCTCTCTCGGTCGGGATGACAGTATTGAAACGGCAGATTGCCCCCTTTCCCCCTTTCTCCCCTGCGCCCTTTCTCCCCTGCGCCCTTTCCCCCTTTCCCCCTTTCCCCCTTTCTCCCCTACGCCCTTTCCCCCTTTCTCCCCTGCACCCTGTCTCCCTTTCCCGGTCATCGAGCACGAAAAAGCCGGCCTTTCGGCCGGCTTGTTGAACGATGATGTGCCCGAGGTCAGTTCCGTCGCGGGCCGCGGTCGCGGCCACCGGGGCGTCCACGGCCACCGGGACGGCCGCCGCGGTCGTCCCGCCTCGGGGGACGGGTGTCGCGCTCGGGGATCTCTTCGCCGCGCTCCCGCGCCTCGTCCTCGAGGATGACGCGCCGCGAGAGCTTGATGCGGTCGTTGGCATCGATGTCGATGATGCGGACCTTGAGCTCGTCGCCCTCGTTGAGGACGTCGCGGATGTCGGGGATCCTCTCCAACGAGAGCTCGGAGATGTGGACCAGGCCATCGCGCCCGGGGAGGATTTCCACGAACGCGCCGTAGGGCTCGATGCGGCGCGCGACGCCGTCGAACTCCTCGCCGATCTGCGGCTGTTTCGTCAGACCTTCGATCATCTGGATGGCCTTCTCGGCGGCCACGCTGTCCGAGGTGGCGATCTGGACGGTGCCGTCGTCCTCGACGTTGATCTTGGCGCCGGTGGTGTCGACGATGTGGCGGATCATCTTGCCGCCGGGGCCGATGACGTTGCGGATCTGGTCGACGTCGATCTTGATCTGGATGATACGGGGCGCGAACGGTGAGATGTCGTCGCGGCCCTTGTCGATCGCCGAGGCCATGCTGTCGAGGAGCTGGAGGCGGCCCTTGCGCGCCTGTTCCATGGCCTCCTCGAGGATGTGGCGGCTCAGCCCTTCGACCTTGATGTCCATTTGCAGGGCGGTGATGCCGTTGGCGGTGCCGGCGACCTTGAAGTCCATGTCGCCGTAGTGGTCCTCTTGACCGGCGATGTCGGTCAGGACCGCGTATTTGTCGCCTTCGGAGACCAGACCCATGGCGATACCGGCCACCGCGCCCTTGAGCGGGGCGCCGGCGTCCATCATCGACATCGATCCGCCGCAGATCGAGGCCATCGACGAGGAACCGTTCGATTCCAAGATGTCCGACACGATGCGGAGCGTGTATGGGAATTCCTCCGGGCTCGGGATGACCGGCAGAAGAGCGCGTCGTGCGAGCGCGCCGTGGCCGATCTCACGTCGGCCGGGTCCCCGCAGGAAGCGCGCCTCGCCGACCGAGAACGGCGGGAAGTTGTAGTGCAGCATGAACGGGTTGCGGGAATCCCCCTCGAAGGCCTCGACGAGCTGGGAGTCGTCCGAGGTGCCGAGAGTGCAGGTCACGAGGGCCTGGGTCTCGCCGCGCGTGAAGAGGGCGGAGCCGTGCGAACGCGGCAGGACGCCGACTTCGCACGTCACCTGGCGAATCTGGTCGAATGCGCGCCCGTCGAGGCGCTTGCGCTCATCGAGGATGGTTTCGCGGGTGATCTCCTTGACCATCGAGTGGAAGATCTTCTTGACCCAGGAGGTCTTTTCGTCGACTTCCGCCTCGGTGAGCTCGGCGAGCGCCTTTTCACGCACTGCGTCGGCCGCGTCCTTCTGTTCGAACTTGCCGCGGACGTTGAGGGCCTCGCGCAGTTCGTCGGTCCACCGGCCGCGGACGGACTCGGCGAAATCGGCCGGCCACGGGTCGGCCGGGGCTTCGAACGGAGCCTTGGTGACGCGGAGCTCAGCGACGAACTCGCGCTGGAGGGCGATGATCTTTTTGATCTCGCGGTGGGCGAGGTCGAGGGCGTCGAGGATGACCGACTCGGGCAGTTCATTGGCACCACACTCCACCATCGCCAACGCGTCGTCGGTCGCGGCGACCGTGAGGTCGAGTTCGCTCTCCTTGAGTTGTTCGTACGTGGGGAACACCACCAGTTCGCCGTTGACGCGTCCCACGCGCACGCCGGCGATGGCCTTTTCGAAGGGGATCTTGGATGACATCAGGAGGGCGAGTGAGGCGCCCGAGATCCCATAAATGTCCGGGCAGTATTCGTCGTCGGCGGAGATCACCCAGGCGATGACCTGGGTCTCGCGGTGGTAGCCATCCGGGAACAGCGGCCGGAGGCCGCGGTCGATCAACCGGCAGGTGAGAATCTCCCTTTCGGTCGGCCGTCCTTCGCGTTTGAAGAAGCCGCCGGGTATGCGGCCGCCGGCGTAGGTGTTCTCGCGGTAGTCCACGGTCAGGGGCAGGAAGTCGATCCCCTGGCGCTGGCTCTCTTCGGAGCACGCGGTGACGAGAACCATGGTGTCGCCCATCCGGACGACGGTCGACCCGTCAGCCTGCTTGGCGATCTTTCCACTCTCGAATTGCAGGGTCTTGCCGTCGATCTCGACGGACTTCGTGATCACGTTCATTGAGTTTTCCAATCTTCAGGCGCGCGTCACCAGACCCTCTATTCCGCCGCCTGAGCGGCAAAGAGAAGGTCCGGTACGCATCTTCCTGGTAAGTTCAGTGGCCTAGCCTCGGAGTCCCAGGCGTTCCACCAGCTCCCGGTAACGGGTAATGTCCTTCGCCTTCAGGTACTCGAGAAGACGACGACGGCGGCCGACAAGACGCAGGAGGCCGCGACGGGAGTGAAAGTCCTTTTTGAAGCTCTTGAAGTGCTCCGTCAAGTACTGGATCCGGCGGGTCAACAGCGCAATCTGCACCTCCGGCGAACCGGTGTCGTTCGGGTGGGTGCGGAACTCGTCGATTATTGTCAGTTTCTGGGCGTCAAAGTGACTCATCCATTCCTCCACTGTCCTCCGGTGGCGAGGAGGCACCGGTACGTTAGCAGGTAGCTTGTGATCTCGCAACATTTCAGCATCTTCTTGGCGTCATTTCCGTCGCGGCCGGCCGCTTGCGGGACCCCCGAAAACCAGCTCGGGGGCGATGTTGAGGGTGCGTCCCCGGGCCAGAACGGCCCGCACCGTGCCGATTCCGAGAAGATGCCGGTCGGCGCCTCGAATCACGACATTGGCACCGGTTTCAACCCCGGCCTGTCCCGGACTGAAGACCACGACCTCCTGGCCGTGAATGAAGCGCTCGGCGGCGGCGGTGTTGAGGTCGATTTCGGCGAACGGCAGGGCGATGCTCTCGATCGGGACCCAGGCCGGGCTGCCGACGACCTCCTCGGGCGATTGGGCTGCCTCGAGTGCGTCTTGGGTGAGGGCGTCCGCGGCGGTGTAGGGCCCGATGGACGCGCGGTGCAGGTGCTGCAGGTAGCCTCCACAACCGAGTTCGATGCCGACGTCGTGGGCCAGGGACCGGACGTAGAAACCGGTCGAGGTGGTCGCATCGACCGCGAGAATGTCCGCAGCCTCGGCCCGGATGCTGATTTCTTCGACGCGGACGGTCTTCGGTTCCGGGTGGACCTCTTCGCCGTTGCGGGCGAGTTCGTAGAGTTTCTTCCCCTGCACCTTTTTTGCCGAGTAGGGCGGCGGCACCTGATCGATCTCGCCCGAGAACTGTTCCGTGAGGCGGGTGATGACGTCAGCATCAAGCGCCGGCGGCACGCCCCGGGGGTCGGTGGCTTCGCCCTCGCTGTCGTAGGTCGTCGTCGCGTTGCCGAGACGGATCGTGCCCTGGTACCTCTTGTCCCATTTGAGCAGGAACTGCTGCAGGCGGGTGGCCTGGCCGACGCACAGTAGAAGCAGACCCTCCGCCAGCGGATCGAGGGTCCCGGTGTGGCCGATGCGGCGCTCGCCGAGGGCCTTGCGCGCCATGTCGACCACGTCGTGCGAGGTCGGACCGGCCTTTTTGTAGACCGGCAGCAGCCCGTTGAAAATCGACGGTCGGCGGCGGCTCACAACTCTTCTCCGAGGGCTGCCGCCACCGCCGATACGACGTCCCGCTCCACCTGTTCAAGCTCGCCTTGGACTGCGCAACCCGCCGCGTTGACGTGTCCGCCGCCACCGAAGATCTCGGCGACCGCGCGGACGTTCACGTCTCCCCGTGAGCGGAGGCTCACGCGGACGGTGCCGTCCTCCCACTGTTTGAAGTAGGCGACGGCCTCGACACCGGCGATGGAACGCGGGATGTTGACGATCTCCTCGGTGTCTTCGGGGCCGGCGCCGGCGCGCTCGAAGGCGCCGCGGTCGGCGGTGATCACTGCGAGCTTGCCGCCGCACCGGATCTTCAGGCTCTGCAGCGCCTCGCCGAGCAGGCGGACCGAGGCCAGGCTGCGGTGGTTGTGAACCCAGTTGGCCACCTGGGCGGGCCGGGCGCCGGCATCCACCATCTCGGCCGCGGTGCGAAAGGCGCGGCTGGTGGCGTTGGAGTAGCGAAAATCGCCGGTGTCGGTGGAGAGGGCAGCGAAGAGATTGGTGGCCGCCTCGGCGGTCGGCAACAGACCCGCTTCGCCGTACATCTGCCACACCATTTCGCCGACCGCGGGCGATTCCTCGTCGAGGTAGTTGACAACCCCATAGGCGGGGTTGGCGGGGTGGTGGTCGATGTTGAGGATCGGGACCCTGGTGAGCCCTTCGAAGCCGGTGCGGTCGAGACCCGGACACTCCACAGTGATCACGAGATCGTACGCCGACGGGAAGTCGTCCGGCAGATTCTCCGCAACCACGATGTCGCCGGCGCCGGGGAGATTGCAGAGATTTGCCGGGGTGTGGTCGCGATTGACAATGACGGTCTCGACTCCGAGCCGGCGGGCCATCTCGGCGAGCGCAAGTTCCGAACCGAGGGCATCGCCGTCGGGGTTTCGATGACAGGTGATGAACACCCGGTAGGCTTCTTTGAGACGCCGGACGGCTTCCGCGGGGTGCGTGCTCTTGAGGCTCACTGGTCCTCCTCGGTGTCCGGTGGTGAGGCGTCGTCTCCGGGCAGCAGGCCCTGGTCGGCGAGTCGGTCAAAGAGCCGTTCCATGCGGTCGCCGTACTCGTAGGAAAGGTCGCGGTGGAATTCCAGGGCCGGCACGACCCGCAGCCTCATCGTTTGTCCCAGCCTCCGGCGCATGAACGACGCCGCCGCCGCACACCCGTCTCCCGCCTGTCGTTCGCGTTCCTCGTCGCCGATGACGGAGAAGTAGACCCTCGCCTTGGATCGGTCGGGCGAGAGCTTGACCCCCGAGATCGTGACCTCATGCAGCCGCGGGTCGTTGACCTCGAGACGCAGCAATTCGGACAGGGCCGATCGGATCTCACCTTCCAGGCGGGCGTTGCGTTCGTACGATTTCTCCTGCATGTAGGGTCCTTCCGCGCAACGTCACACTTGAATGACGTCGATTTCCCAGCTCAAGACGTGGCCGCTCCAATGACTGTTGATCGTCGCCTCGACCCGCTGGAGCCGCGCCTCGGCGTCGATGTGGCTGGTCGACAGCGCACAGATCGCGAGGCGCGCCCGTTGGTGGAGATCCTGGTGATCGGCCTCGATCACCAGCACCTTGTGCCGGTTTCTGATTTTTTCGACAAGGCTGCGGACGGGGCCGCGTTTCGCCTTCAAACTCCGTGCCTCGGGGACGTGCAGGTCCACGTGGGCGACGGCGACGTACGTTTCACAACTCAAAATTCTGCCAATCCGGAAGCCGGTGGGTCGTTGGTCTTCTCCAGATCAGAGCTCGGGCGCGATCTCGACCATTTTATAGGCCTCGATGATGTCGCCTTCCTTGATGTCCTGATAGCGCTCGAGGCCGATACCGCATTCGAAGCCCTGCCGGACCTCGGAGGCATCGTCCTTGAATCTCCGCAGCGACGCCATGTCGCCCTGATAGATCACCACGTTGTCCCGGAGCAGCCGGATCTTGGCGTTGCGGGTGATCACCCCCTCGAGAACGTGGCTGCCCGCGATCGCACCGATCTTCGGAACCTTGAAGACCTCGCGCACCTCCGCCCGGCCCAGCTCTTCCTCCTTGTACTCCGGTTCGAGCAGACCGACCATGGCCTTCCTCACGTCGTCCACCAGATCGTAGATCACCGTGTACAGGCGGATATCCACCTGTTCCGAATCTCCGAGATCCCGGGCCGTGCGTTCGGGACGGACGGAGAATCCGATGATGATGGCATTGGACGCCGACGCCAGCATGACGTCGTTGGTGGTGATGGCACCTACCGAGCCGTGGAGGATGTTGATCTTCACCTTTTCTGTGCTCAGGCTGATCAGGGTTTCGCGGAGCACCTCGACCGAGCCTTGAACATCGGCCTTGATCACGATGTTGAGCTCCTGGGTCTCGCTTTCCGCAATCGAGTCGAACAGGTTGTCGAGGGAGACCTTGCGGCCGGACGTCAGACTCTCGTCGCGGTCCCTCTGGCTGCGGTAGCTGGAAACCTCGATGGCCTTTGCCTCGCTCTCGGTGCCCTGCAGGACATCGCCGGCTGCGGGAACGACTTCGAAACCGGTGAGTTCGATCGGGTCCGAAGGTCCGGCGACATCGATCCGCGTGCCGGCGTCGTCGGCGATGGCACGGACGCGGCCCCAGGTCGATCCGCAGAAGAAATAGTCGCCGACCTCGAGCTTGCCCTGCTGAATGAGGACGGTGGCGACAATGCCGCGGCCCTTCTCCTTGCGGGCCTCGAGGACGACGCCGCGGGCGGCGCCTTCGGCCGAGGCCTTGAGGTCCTTCATCTCGGCGACCAGCAGAATCACGTCGAGGAGGTCGTCGATTCCCTGGTTCTTTTTGGCGGACACGTCCACCGACGGAATTTCGCCGCCCCACGACTCCACCAGGACATCGAATTCTGCGAGTTGCTGTTTGACCCGATCCGGGTTGGCGTTGGCCTTGTCGATCTTGTTGATGGCCACGATCAGCGGCACGTTGGCGGCGCGCGCGTGGGTGATGGCCTCTTTGGTCTGGGGCATGACGCCGTCGTCGGCGGCGACCACGAGCACCACGATGTCGGTGACCTGGGCACCGCGGGCGCGCATCTGGGTGAAGGCCTCGTGGCCGGGGGTGTCGACGAACACCACGACCCGACCGTCGGACGACTCGATGCGCGAGGCGCCGATGTGTTGGGTGATGCCGCCTGCTTCCTGTTCGGCGACCCGACTCGATCTGATGGCGTCGAGCAGCGAGGTCTTGCCGTGGTCGACATGGCCCATCACCGTCACCACCGGCGGGCGCGGGAGCTGCGGCCCCACCTCTTCCAGGCTCTCCTCACGCTCGTACTCGATGAGTTCCTCGGCCGACGCCACCATCGCCTCGATCTCGAGATCGGCGCAGATCTCCTCCGCCAATTCGTGCGGCAGGGACTGATTGGTGGTGACCATCATGCCCTTTTGAATCAGCAGACCGAGCAGTTCCTTGGCGGTGACATTGAGCTTCTCGGCGAGCTCGCGGGCGGTGACCATCTCGGAGAGGATGATCGGTCCCTCCGGCTTCTCGCCGTCCTTGAACTGAATCGTCCTGGTCGGTCGTGGCGGCGCGGTACGACGATCTTCTTCCTGAGGGCGCCGCCGGCCCTTCTTGGTCGGACGTCCACCGGTGGGGCGCGGCGCGGGTCGGCTGGAAGGTCCGCCTTCCTGCTGACCCTTGAGTTTCTGCTCCTCGAACTTGTTGAGCAGGTCGCGGATCTCCTTGGCATCTGCGGCGGACTTCGCCTTTCGTCCGGCGGTCTTGGTGTCCGCGGCCGCCGCCTTGCGCTGCTTCTCGACCTTTTTCTGATCCGCCAGCCGCTGCCGGATCTCGTCCGGGGACAACTCGCGAAGGCTCTGTTCGAGCGGCGTCTTGGCGCGGCTCGGACGAACTCGTTTCGGCGAGTGTTCTTCGTCCTCCTCACCCCTCTGGGCCGTCAGTTCCTCTTCGGTGATCTCGACTTCCGGCTTGACGTCGATGTCCTCGTCGCCTTCGTCGTCGTCACCCTCGATGTCCTCGTCGACGATTTCTTCGACTTCAGGCGCCGCTTCCAGTTCGGTTTCCTCGCCGGCAACCGCCTCGACGGCGACTTCGGACTCCGCAGCCTCGGCCGCGACGTCCCCGTCGTCGGTTTCGAGGTCTTTCTCGGTGACGACCTCCTGGATCTCCTTTTCGGTGTCCACCACCTGGCGTCGGCGGCGCCGGGCCAGACGGTCCTTGGCGGAGATCGGGGCCGATTCTTCTTCCTTCTTTTCACGGCGGACGATGACCTCGCGCGGGCGCCGCTGCAGGGTCTCACCAGTGATGATGGCGCGCACCGTTGAAAGATCGAGGGTGTCCTCCTCGCTGGCCACCGTCACGCCGATGGAGCGCAACTTGAAAATCAGCTCGGTCGCTGTGATTCCCATGGTGTGTGCGAGGTCGACGACTCGGAGTTGCTGCATACGATCACTCCTCCCCGACGACGGATTCCGCTGCGTCGGAAAGACTTTCCTCGAGCGTCTGGCTGGCCATGCCGAGGAGTTTCTTTGCGGTTACTGGCCCGATGCCCGGGATGTTTGAGAGCTCGCCTGCATCGCGCGCGAGGACGTCTTGTACAGTGTGAACACCGTGACCCTCGAGACGTTCGCGGAGGCGATCGGTGAGCATCTCCATCTCTTCGAGGGGAATCAGCTCGTCGTACGAAACCGGAGTGCCGGCCGCCGCCAGCTCTGGAATCTCTTCCTCTTCCGAAATTCCTTCCATCTCGCGCAACATCGTGGCGAGGGCCGAAGCGAGCTCGTCCTTGACCGCTTCCTGGCTCTTGATCTCGATCCGGCAGTCGAGCAGCTTCGAGGCCAACCGCACATTCTGCCCTCGTTTGCCGATGGCCAGCGACAGCTGTTCGCTGCCGACGATGACATCGAGCACGACCTCTTTGCGTTCCTCGGTCATGGGCTCGCCGTTTTCGTCGAGCACCGGCCGCCCGTCTTCGTCCCGGACGACGGCGGTCACGGGTTCTTCACGGACCGCAACCCGGTTGATCTTGGCCGGCGACAGGGCATTCTGGGCAAATGTGACGATGTCGCTGTTGAAGGGGATGATGTCGATCTTCTCGCCCTTGAGTTCGCGGGTGATCGCCTGCACGCGCGATCCCTTGAGACCGACGCACGCACCGACCGGATCCACGTCGGAATCTCTCGAGGTGACGGCGACCTTGGCGCGCTCTCCGGGTTCGCGGACGCACTTCTTGATGATCACCGTGCCGTCGTAGATCTCCGGCACCTCCATCTCGAGGAGTTTCTCGAGAAGGACGGGCGAAGTCCGTGACAGTACGACCTGCGGGCGGTTGGCGTCCATGGTGATGTCGACCACGACTGCGCGAACCCGGTCGCCCTGGCTGTACCGCTCGTGGCGGACCTGGTGGCTGCGCGGCATGACGCCCTCGGTGTCGCCGAGCTCGACGATGAGCGCTCCGCGATCCATCCGTTTGACGATGCCGTTGATCATGTCGCCGACACGGTTCGAGTAGTTGCGGTAGACAACCGCCCGTTCGGCCTCGCGGACCCTCTGGAACAGCACCTGCCGCGCGGACTGCGCAGCAATCCGACCGAGGACCGTCGTGTCGAGGGGCTCGAGCTTGACGATGCCGCCGATCTTCGCTTCGGGATCGATGGCGAGAGCCTCTTCGAGGGTGACTTCGATCTCCTCGTCCTCGACCTCCTCGACCACGTCGCGAGCGGTCCACGACTCGACCTCGCCGGTCTCGACGTCGATTTTGGTGAAGACGTTCCGTTCCTTGTAGTGCTTGCGGGCGGCCGACGAAATCGCCTCCGCCACCGCATCCACCAGGGTGTCGGCCTCGATGTCGCGTTCAGCTGCCATCTGGCGAACGAGCATGTTGATATCGAGCTTCATGAACGGGTTTTCCCTTCCTTCATGATCGAGTTCCAGTCCACCTCGAGGCGAGCTTCAAAGATCTCGTCATACGGCAGATTCACTTCGTGGCCGTTGTCGCCGACGAGACGCACGAGCCCGCCGTCAGACAACTCCACGAGCTCGCCGCTGACGGTCCGGTGCTCGCGAAAGGTCGGTTTCATGCGGATGTTGACGCGGCGGCCGGCGAATCGTTCGAAGTCGGTCTTGGAGTAGAGCTTTCGGTCGAGACCGGGAGAGGAAACCTCGAGGGTGTAGTGATGTTCGATCGGGTCCTCCACGTCGAGGATCGCCGAAGCCTGGCGGGACACCGACGCGCACTTTTCGAGGTTTGCGCCGTCCGGACCGTCGACCACGAGGCGCAGAATGGTCTTCGGGCCGGAGCCCACGACCTCAGCCGCGAGCAGCTCGAGCCCCTCCTCCGCCGCGACGGCGGCGAGCTGATTCTGTACTGCCGGATCGATCTTCATTTTGCTCCTCGCTGCAGAAAAAAAAGTGGGCCTCGGGCCCACTTTCCAATCGAAAGCAGCAGCGGGTTTTATAGCACACGGGCGTCCGGAGCGCAAGGACAGGCGCTCCCTCCAGGAGCGCCCGTCGGTACAGGATGCAGTCACAGGATGCAGCAGTCACAGGATGCAGGATGCAGGTCACAGGATGCAGGATGCAGGTCGCAGGATGCAGGAGGCGGTTCGCAGATTCCCTCTGCGGGGTGTCAAGGGCCCTGTGCGATGAATCCTGAATCCTGTGACCTGCATCCTGTATCCGGGTTCGGCCTACAATGTCCGAATGTCGTGGATCGTTGACGAGATCGTGGCGCGTGGGGGTGCGGTGCCGTTTGAGGCGTTCATGGAACTGGCGCTCTACCACCCCGATCACGGCTACTACTCGTCGGCCTCTCCCCGCTACGGGCGCGCCGCCGACTACCTCACGGCCCCCACCGCATCCGGGTGGTATGCACGGGTCGTGGCGCGGCTGCTTCGGGGTCTCACCGGCGCGACCGGGCCGGTACGGATCATCGATCTGGCGGCCGGCGACGGCAGCTTTCTGGCCGGTCTCACCGCATCTCTTGGCGGAACAGCGGCCGGGGTGATCGACGGCGCGGTGGCGGTGGAGCGATCCGCGGCCATGAGGCAGAGGGTCCTCGACCGGGTTGGGAACTCAACGGTCTGTTGCAGCGGTCTGTCCGGGGTCGAGGCAGGCCTGGGGCCGACGGTGATGCACGCATCGGAGCTTTACGATGCCTTCCCGGTCGCGCGAGCGGTCGGTCGCGACGGCGGCCTCCGGGAAATGTGGGTCGTCGTCGAAGAGGGGATTCTGGCCTGGTCGGAGCGCCCGCCGCGCGACGAGGTGGAGGCGTACTTCGGCAACCACGGTGTGGCGCTCGCAGAGGGGCAGATCGCCGAGGCCAACCTGCGGGCCGTGGCGTCGCACCGGGAGGCCCTGCAGGTTGCCGGCGACGATGGGTTGATGCTGGTTCTCGACTACGGCTATGAGACTGCCCGGCTCTACAACGCCCGTGGACGTCGGGGCGGTTCTTTGGCGACGTTTCGACAGCACACGGTAGGCCGCGATCCGTTCGAGGCCCCGGGAGAGACCGACATCACCGCCCACCTCAACTGGGACGACCTTCGGGCCGCCGCCCGTGAGGAGGGCTGGCTGGAGACAGGGCTGTGGCCGCTGGCCGAGTTTCTGGTGCGGGCGGGACTCGCTGCGGAACTCGAGGAGCGGGGCCTCGGAATGGAGGCGGAGATCGATGCCGCCACCTTTTCAGCGCGTCAGGAGGTCAAGCGGCTCCTCGACCCTGATGGCATGGGTTCGGATCTCAAGGTGCTCGTACAAGCGAACGGCGCAATGGTGGACATCGCGAGCAAACTGCTCGCGATGTCGACCGAATTTTGAATTCTCAATTTTGAATTTTGAATTCCATCGCAACGACCTCCCGACAATAAGCGTTCGAGTGCTCAGGGTGGGTGAAACAACGTGCGGCGGCGGTGCCAGGCACGCGGCCCGTCCGACGGGCCGCGTGCCTGGCACCCGCGCGGGAATGCCGTGCGGAAACGGCCCGCGTTCACCGGACGTGCCGTCCTTGAGTGTTTTGCGATCTTCATGCTTCGACATGAGCGGGTCGTTTGAGCGCAAAACCTCAAGGGGGGCAATCACGGGCAATGCTGCCCGGAGAATCGGGATGTCGACGCCGAGTGGGCGTTCGGGGACGTTTTTCGTGCGGCGGAGGTGCGACGAAACGTTGAAACGTTCTAACGTTCTAACGTTCAAACGTTTGCGCCTACCCCGCCCCCCGCAACTCCTCGAGCAGCCTTTGCACGGCCGGCACGAGATCGGCGATCGGCGTCATCCGTTTCTCGCCGTCTCTGCGGAGGCTGACCTCGGCCTCACCGTTGTCGAGACCGCGCTGGCCGATCACCACCCGGACCGGGAACCCGATCAGATCCATGTCGTTGAACTTGACTCCCGGGCGTTCGGGACGATCGTCGAAGAGAACGTCGACGCCGGCGGCTCGAAGAGCTGTCGTAGATCGCCGACGCGGCCTCGACGACCGCTTCCTTGTCGGCAGTTGAGCACCACCAGCACCACCTCGTACGGGGCCAGGGGCAGCGGCCAGATGATGCCCTTGTCGTCGTGGTTCTGCTCGACCGCGGCGGCCACGGTCCGGCTGACGCCGAGTCCGTAGCAACCCATGATCATCGGTTGTTCTTCGCCATCGGCGTCCTGGAACCGGCAGTTCATGCTCTCGGAGTATTTGGTGCCGAGCTTGAAGATGTGGCCGACCTCGATGCCGCGTTTCTCGATCATCTCTTTCACCGCACTTCGGGCACGGGTCGCCGGCTGCGGCGAGACGGATGTCCACGATCGCCGAGGGCTCGAAGTCGCGGCCGGGCACGACGCCGACCAGGTGTTTGTCGGCTGAATTGGCGCCGGTCGCGGCGATCTGCCAGACCCATGACGGTGGGGTCGGCGAGCATCCGGACGCCGTCGAGACCCACCGGGCCCGAAAAGCCCTGCGGGCCGCCGGTGATCTCCTCGATCTTCTCCTCGGACGCGAGCTGCAGGTGGGTGCACCCGAGCGCGTTCTTGAGTTTGACCTCGTTGACCTCGAGATCGCCGCGGATCAGGACCGCCGCGAACTCCTGTCGGTCTCGAAGATCAGGGTCTTGATCAGATGCGCCGGAGAGACGCCGAGAAACTCGGCGACTTCGTCGACACTTCGCATCGCGGGGGTATGGACGGTTGCAGGCTTGTCGGACGGCCTCCAGCGGCCACGGTCGGGCGCCGCGGCCACCGGGCCCGCGTCGGCCTTTTCGACGTTGGCGCCGTAGTGGCAGGCGGGGCACGAGAGGATGGCATCCTCTCCGGTGTCGGCGAGCACCATGAACTCGTGCGACTCGGAGCCGCCGATGTTGCCGGTGTCGGCCTCGACCTGGGTGTAGCCGAGCCCGCACCGTTCGAAGATGCGGCAGTAGGCGGCCTCCATGGCCCGGTAGGCCAGATCGAGATCTTCGGCATCGGCGTGGAAGGTGTAGGCGTCCTTCATGATGAACTCGCGCCCACGCATGAGCCCGAATCGCGGCCGGATCTCGTCCCGGAACTTGGTCTGGATCTGGAAGAGATTGACCGGGAGCTGGCGGTAGGAGGTGACGGTGCGCCGCACGATGTCGGTGATGACCTCTTCGTGGGTCGGGCCGAAACAGAAGTCGCGGTCGTGGCGGTCTTTGATCCGCAGCAGCTCGGGCCCGTATTCGAACCACCGTCCTGATTCCTGCCACAGCTCGGCCGGTTGGACCGCCGGGAGGACGAGTTCCGCCGACCCGGCGCGTTCCATCTCCTCGCGAATGATGACTTCGAGCTTGGCCAGCGACCGCCACCCGAGGGGCAGGTAGTTGTAGATCCCGGCGGCGAGCTTGTTGATGAACCCGGCACGGGTCATCAGGCGGTGCGAGACGACCTCTGCGTCGGAAGGGTCTTGTCGAAGGGTGTGAACGAAGGTCTGGCTCCAGCGCATGGTCTACTCCGTCTGGCGTCGCGAGGCGCTTCGCCCCGGCCGGTGATTGGGTTTGAGGTGGGCCGAGAGCCCTCCGAGCTTGCGAACGTGTCCAAGCAGTTCGTGATCGATACCCGGCTCTGCAGGCTCGCGTTGACCGAGGCGGACGGTTTCGGCAAGCGAAGCGAGGTCGGGGCCGTTGCGGGCGAGCGCGAGTTGTCGCAGCTGCGGCGGTTCGAACCCGGATTGAGCGGCCTGCTCGAGATACTGCATCGCCTCGCGATACCTGCCGAGCTTCAACGCGATCGAGCCGAGGGCCGCCAGGGGGTATTGACGGAGCTCCTTGGGGGCGATCTCCAGGGCTTCGCGTGCCAGGTCGCGGGCGGCATCGAGTTCGTGCCCGATCTCCGATTCGATCAGCGCCAGTTCGTAGGCCGCCAGCCCGTGGGCGAGCTGGCCTGCGCCCTCATCGTGGTAGAGCCGGCGCGCGAGCCGTCTGGCGGTGTGCGGTTTTCCGGCCTGGCGCAGCGACTCCAGAAGCGCCACAACCGCGGCCGCCGTAAAGGGCGAGTCCTCCCTCGGGTCCCGAAGCAGCGCGTGCGCGTGGTTGACCGCCTCGCGAGTGCGTCCCGAGGCCGACGCCAGCAGGGCCGCAGTCGCCAGGAGCAGCGGCGCTCCGGGTTCGATTGCGAGTGCTTCGTTGAAAAGGTCGAGAGCCCGGTCGTGGTCGCTGGAGTCGAGGGCCGCCTCCGCCCGGCGCACCAGCCCGGCTGCCCGCGGCGACAGTGAGTCAGGGGGCGAGCCCGTGAGGAGCCGCACCGTCGCCTGGTACTGCAGCCGTTGCGGGTCCAGCCGCAGGGTTCGCTCGAACGCTGCCAGGGCCTTTTTGTGCCAGCCGCGCCGCAAGTAGGCGATTCCGAGGTGGTAGAGCGCATCTTCGAAATCGGGGGCTAGCTCGACCGCGCGTTCCAGGGCGGCGATCGCCCGGCTCCCGTGTCCGAGCTCGAGCCGGCAGACACCCAGCAGGTACCAGCTTTGTGCCGCTTCCTCGATGGCAAGGCTCTTCTCGAGGTAGGTGATCGCCTCGGCGTGGTGCCCACGCAGTACCTTCAGCGCGCCCAGTGTGAAGTGGGGCAGGAAGGTCTCCGGCGCCATGTCGCGGGCCTGGTGCAGGGCCTCTTCCGCCTCCGACCACAGACCGAGGTCCGAGGCGACGGCCCCGAGGTGGACCAGTGCCTCGAACTGCGGGCCCCGCAGCTCGAGGACCCGCCGGAAGGCGATCCGCGCGGTGTCGAGCTCTCCGGATTCGAACGCGGCCTCGCCGATGAAGGACCACAGCTCGTCGTTGTCGGGCGCCATCCTGACGAGTTCGGTCAACAGGTCGCGGACGCTTCCGGTATCGGCGCCGAGCAATGCGAGCTCGAGGGCGCGGAGCTTGCTCCTGAATTCCTCGGTGGCGAGGCCGGAGTGATTGGCCTGGGAAACGATGCGGGCGCTGTAGGCGCGGAAGCGACGTGAGAGATCGCGCGACAGCAGTTCCTGGTCGGCGGTTCGCTCCCATCCGTCGACGACCTCGACCCGGGTCACGATGCCCTGGGTTTCGAGGAGGCCTCCGAGGGACTGGATCCCGGCGTGGGCGACGGTCAGGTTGTGTTCGAGCTGCGCCACGTGTTGCGCCGTTGCCGCGACCGCGCCCGACAATCGGCGCACGCTGTCCTCCAGACCGGTCAGCCGTTCGAGGATGTTCTCCTCGAGCTCTTCCTGGGCCTGGACAAAGAAGTCTTCGGTCGGCTCGTTTTCCCGGTCGCTGACCCCCGAGACCACCAGCAGACGGTTGCCGCACTTCTGGCACAGTTCGAGGTCGGGGCGGTTGACGGTACCGCAGGTCTGGCAGAGCACGGCGTCAGTCCCCCCGGTAGTCGAAAAAGCCGCGCCCCGACTTGCGTCCGAGCAGTCCGGCGTCGACCATTCGCACCAACAGGGGGCAGGGCCGGTATTTCGGGTCGCCCAGTTCCTGATGCAGGATGCGCATGACGCTCAGACAGTTGTCGAGGCCGATCAGGTCCGCGAGGCTCAAAGGCCCCATCGGGTGGTTCATCCCGAGAGTCATGATCTGGTCCACCGCCGCGGCCGATGCAACGCCCTCTGCGACCGCGAACGCGGCCTCGTTGATCATCGGCATCAGCAGCCGGTTGGACACGAAGCCGGGGTGGTCGTTGCACTCGACCGGCGTCTTTTCCATGCTTTCGGCAATCTGAAAGACCGTGGCGACGGTGTCCTGCGAGGTCTCGAGTCCACGGACCACCTCGACGAGGCGCATCAGCGGCACCGGGTTCATGAAGTGCATGCCGATGACGAGATCCGGCCGCCCGGTGACCGCCGCCAGCCTGGTGATCGAGATCGACGAGGTGTTGGATGCGAGGATGGTCGTCGGCCCGCAGAGCTCGTCGAGCTGGCGGAAGATCTCCGCCTTGATGGGATACGACTCCTCGGCGGACTCGATGACGAGGTCGGCGCGTCGATGTTCGGCGAGGTGGGTGCTGGCGGTGATCCGGTTCAGGGCCTCGCTCTTGTGTTCGGGCGTCACCGTGCCCTTTTTGATCTGCCGGTCGAGGTTGTGGTCGATCGACTCCATCGCCCGTTCGACGACGGCGGCCTCGATATCCGTCAACACCACGTCGAATCCGGCAGCGGCGGCGACGTGTGCGATCCCGGCACCCATCTGTCCCGCGCCGACAACACCGACGGTTCGTACGGTCATCGCACCCCTCCGCGCGCGTCGCACGACGCCCGAGCGCAGGGTCGGCTCGAAAACCCGGTTCGGTGGCCGGTGCGGGGGGGCTCGACCCGCGAGACTATAGGAGGCTGTCCAGCTTCGATGCGAGACTCGCTTTGTCCGTCTGACCGACGATCCGATCCGCGACCACGCCGTCTTTGACGAGGAGGAGGGTCGGGATGGCCTGAATTCCGTATTTCACCGCGGTTTCACGGTTGGCGTCGACATCGAGCTTGCCGACCACGATGCGGTCCGCGTACTCCACTGCCAATTCTTCGACGATCGGGGTGATTGCGCGGCACGGTCCGCACCACACCGCCCAGAAATCGATCAGGGCCGGCCGGCCTGCGTTGAGGATGGTGCCTTCGAAATTCGCATCGGTGATCTCTACTGCCTTACCAGCCATCAGGGAGCGCCTCCAGATAAATATCAGCCCGTCATCGACGGGCGGCCCAATAGTACACCATTGAGCCGTCGTCCTGCGGGGTTGAAAAAACGGTGCGCCTGGGATCGCGTGATATCGAAAAACGGACTGTTGAGGTCACCGCGTCGGCCACAACGACAGTAGTCAGGGGCAGGCACAGGTTTCAGCAGCCGGGACAGCCTCAGCAACAGCGACGGCGACCGGGTGCAGCGACCGCGGCAGCGCCAGCTACAGGAACCCGCGGCGGTGTTCGGGTGCAACGACCGTGGGCATGGTCACCTCCGGGTCGTTCAAATTGGTGAGTAGCCGGTGGGCAGCCGATGTCAAGGGCAAGCCGGGCTCGGAGCCCGGTGCGGAGCAGAATAACATCGGCTGCCTCACCGGCTCGGGGAGAGGACATGAACGACCCGGAGGTGACCATGTCCAACGTCCTCGCCAACACCAACCTCATCGCCCACGAGAAGGCCCTCGCGGCAGCGGGTGATGCCATCGCCCTTGTCCTGCGGGTGCCGGCGCCGCTCAAGTCGATTGCCGATCAGGTGATCCGTTCAGCGAGCTCGGTGCCTGCAAACCTCGCGGAAGGCCACGGCCGGTCCGGACGCGATCGGAACCACTTCTGGAGGATTGCCTATGCATCGGCCAAGGAGGCCGACAGCCACCTGCGGCTTCTCCAACGAGCTGGGGTCGTCAACACCGGCAGAACCGAGAAGGTTCTCGAGACTCTCGACCAGGTCCGCGCCATGACCTGGCGGCTCATCAATCCGAAGAGCTGAATGATCACGATGCCGTTCCCGGCTCGTCAGGGCGCTGTCGCCGGAGGCCGACGCTGATGCTGTACCTGTCGGTGGCGCCGGCTGCTGCCCCGGTCGCTGGCGCTGGTCTCCGCACCCCTGATTTCGATCCCGGACAACGTCCTGCTCTTGGAATTCCTGATGAGCCGGCACTCTCGATTTTCTTGAACTACTGAACGTCGTCCAGGATGATTCGCGCGACGCGTTGCCCGTAGTCGATGGCGTAGTTCTGGCCACGATCCTCGGGGTAGATCTGGGCCATCGAACAGAGGTAGAGACCGGGCATGGACGTCCGGAAGGCGGGAATTTTCGCACTGTAGCCGGTGGTGACCACGGGCTGCGCCGAGTCGGCGCGAAAGTGGTGGCTTGAGAGGATCCACGATGTGTCGAACGACGGGTTGACCTTTTTCAGGGCCGGGGCGTATGCCGCGATGACGTCCCTTTTTGAAGCCCGGTAGAGAGGGTGGTCGGCGAACAGGTAGTTGGAGATGTAGAGGATGATGCGTCCCCCGTAGCGTTCGGCGGGGATGTAGTTGGTGTGCTCGATGAGACCGCCGAAGGGCATGGCAGGATCGGCAATATTGAGCCAGTAGTAGGGCGTCAGAGAGCGATCGAGTTCGAGAAGCGTACAGATGGCGCCGGTGGCTTTGAGGCCTTCAAGGGCCTTCTTTTCTTCATTCTCGAGGAGGTGACCGGCGATCTCGAGGTGGTCGGTGACGGCGGCCGCAATGAGGACACGTTGCGCCTCGTACGAACAGCCCCGGGTCTGGACCACGAAACCGGGACCGACCGAGTCGACATGCCGGACGGCTTCGGAGAGGTGGAGTTCGACGCCGAGGTGTTCGAGCCGGTCCTCGAGGGCTGCGACCAGGCGGGCAAAGGACCCGCGCATGTAACCGAGACGCTCGCCGAGCCCAGAGGACGACCGCGAGCGGCCGCGCAGGCTGAGTTTCTTCCACAACCACACCATGGCGACATTCTCGGCATCTTCGGCGAATTTCTGATAGAGCAGAGGCCCCCAGATCGTGCGCCAGACCCGTTCGCCCTGATGACGACGGATCCACTCCGATGCCGTCACGTTCTCGAATTTCGAGGCGTCCGAAATTCGCTGGATGATCAGGGTGGATACAGCGAACCGCAGCTTGTCGATTATCCCGAGGGGACCAAAGAGGAGCAGCGACTGGGGGGTGCCGAAATCCCACAGTCGACCGTCGGCCCAGATCCCCATGCGGGACGGCAGCCACTCGATCTCATCGGCGAGCCCGAGCTCCTCAGCGAGCGCGACATAGTCGGTGTCGGTTGTGAAGAGGTGGTGGTAAAAGGCCTCGATCGCCTCGCCGCCGATGTCGAGCACTCGCGCGAGCCCGCCGGGGCGGGGGTAACGCTCGAAGACACGCACCCGGAGACCGCCCTGAGCGAGCCGCAGCGCAGCGGTGAGACCGGCCAGACCGGCGCCGACGACGGCGACATCAACGCGAGTCGCGTCAGAATCCGGCGAGACTGTGTGGCCGTTCATTCAAAATTGAGAATTCAAAATTCAAAATTCTCTAAAAGATCACATGCTTGATGTAGAAGGTCTGGGTCGGCACCTGGCCGGTGGCGAGTTCGCGCGCCTGGCCCGGCGTCAGCCGGAAGGTGCCCGCGGGTTTGCCGGAGGTTTGGATCATCTGCAACTCGACGGCCTTCGGCGCCACTTCTTCGTGGATCTGGACGATCAGAGCGTAGGCCTCGGCAACCACCTCGAGGGCCTGGAACACCTCTCGCTCAGAATCGGTCACGGTTTGCACGTAGTAGTACTCGGGTTCTGTCCCCTGGCTCGTGCGGTAGAGCAGGAGTTCCTTTTCATCGAAGATCCGCGAAAACGCCTGGTCGATCCGTTCGTCGTGGTACCGGGTCGATTGCAGTTTGATGCCGGGTGTGGGGGATGGGGTCGGTTCGGTTTTGGAGCCGAGGGTCGGCGCACCGGCCACTTTTTCGCCGCCGGAAAGGTCGGTGTACTGGGCCAGCGATTTGGGTGGGGTCGGCGTCGCCATGGCCTCACCTTCGATCGTCAGTTCGTCGATGATCAGCGCATCGCCGAGTCCGAGCTGGTTGTAACGCTCCGTCTCCACCAGGTCGACCAGTTGCAGTGGATAGCTGGTGATGGTTCCGGTCGAGAGAGTGATGATGGCGTTGGGCCCCTCGATGTACATCGGTTCCTTGCACCGCAGTTTGTGGCCGTTTTTCAAAATGACGACGTATCCCTCGGCGCCGGCCAGCGCCACCATGAGCACCAGACACGCCGCGACGAGACCGATGATGCGAAAGCGAGACATTTCTGACCTCCAGTCGACCCTGCTGAGCCTACCTATCCATTATAACGGTCGATTGCGGTCGCCGGCGTGGCTCGGGAAATCAGACCGAGAAGTTCGCCGCGAGAGTTCGCCCCGGCCTTCCGGTACAGGTTCTTGAGGTGGTCGCGAACGGTGTGGGGACTGATGCTCAGCCGTTCAGCCATCGCCACCGTCGTCAGCCCCTCGATCAGGAGCTGCACCACTTCAATCTCGCGGGGGCTGAGGTTGTGGGCCGCACAAAAGGCCTCGATACGCACCGCAGGTTCCGAACCGAGATACTGCAGGAGCACGAGAACGGTTTCGGGGAGGGAAGCCACGTGCGGCAGGCGGGTGACCTCGCAGGCGAGCACCCGCCCGTCCCTGGACTGCAGCGTGCCCCGCCACGCCTGCTGATCGGGACCCGCTGAGGCGACCTGCTCGACGACCGAGGAGAGAACCGAGAACAGCGGCAGGGTCGCCTGCTCCTCGGTTTCGACCAACAGCTCATCCTCGGTCTGGAGCGAGAGCAGGCGGTCCGCCGGAGGGTTGGCGTAGAGAATGTCCCCGCGACGGTCGAACAGCAGAACCGAGCTCGATGTGGAGTCGAGGGCGGCGCGGAGCACGGCCGTCTGGCTCCGCAGTCGGTGGCAATCGAGGGTTGTCGTCAGAGCGGCGGCCAGAGTGCGAAGGACCCTGGCTGACGGGTTCGAGACAGCGCCGCAGCGGAGCGTCGCCGTCATCTCTTCGCCGACATCGAGGTTGCGGGAGGTGCCGGCGCCGTCGGCGGTACCGTGCACGTAAGTTCGGCCGGGAGCGTCGGCAGCGGGCGTCAGGACGAGTTCGACCCACGTCGCCGACAACACCGCCGTGGCGAGGTCGAGAACGGCTGTGATTCCCGGGTCGTCGAGGCATGGACAACCCGCGTTCAGAAGCAACGGCTGCTTGGCGCCCATCTCACCCAACATTGTACCTAACCCGCACGTCTCAAGGAGTTTCACCTCGGGAGAGGCGGGGCGGCAGCGTACCGGCGGGGGCTAAGTCTTCAGGACACGAAGCTTGACCTGAATCGACCTCTCCCTTAGACTGCCGCCCTTATGTTGGAAGGACTCCAGGAACGCCTCGCTCGAGTCACCAAGACCCTCCGCGGCGAGGGCCATCTGACCGAGTTTCACATTGATTCCGCCCTGCGCGAGATCCGCCTCGCGCTGCTCGAGGCGGACGTCAGTGTCGAGGTGGTTTCCGGCTTCATCGAACGGGTTCGGGTCCGCGCTGTCGGCAAGGAAGTCCTGAGTTCGGTGACCCCGGCCCAGATGGTGACCAAGATCGTCCACGAGGAACTGGTCACCCTGCTCGGGGGGCAGACCACGGACCTCGATTTCAAGGGGCGGCCGGCCGTCGTCATGCTGGTCGGGCTCCAGGGCTCGGGCAAGACCACCACCGCCGCCAAGATCGCGCGATGGATCAAGGACCGGAAGGGCCTGTTTCCTCTGCTGGTACCGGCGGACACCTCGAGGCCCGCCGCCCGCGAACAGTTGATGGTGCTCGGTGAACAGGCGTCGATTCCGACAGTCGACACCCGGGAAATGGACGATCCGGAGGAGATCGCGAAGCGGGCTCTTCGGGAAGCCTCGATCAAGGGCTATCAGGTCTTGATCTTCGACACCGCGGGACGTCTGCACGTCGATGACGCGCTGATGGACCAGATCCAGCGGCTGAAGGAGATCCTCAAACCCAAGCACGTCCTGTTCGTGGCCGATGCCATGACCGGGCAGGACGCCGTTCGTTCGGCGCGAGCGTTCAACGAACGGCTGGACATCACCGGCGTGGTTCTGACCAAGCTCGACGGTGATGCGCGCGGCGGCGCCGCCCTGTCGGTCCGCGAGGTGGTGGGTCGGCCGATCGTTCTTGCCGGTGTCGGCGAGACGATCGCGGATCTCGAACAGTTTCACCCCGATCGCATGGCGGGGCGCATCCTCGGCATGGGCGACGTCCTGACGCTGGTGGAGAAGGCCCAGGACGCCGTCGACGAAAAAAAGGCGCGCCGCCTCGAGGCCAAGCTCAAGAAGAACAAGTTCGACCTCGAGGACCTTCGCGACCAGCTCAAGAGCCTCAAGAAGATGGGGCCGCTGCAGTCGGTCATGGAGATGGTTCCCGGGATGGGGAAGGTTCTGCCGCCCGGCGGTGTTGGTGAGAGCCAGGAGCGGCAGCTCAAACGAATGGAGGCGTGCATCGACTCGATGACGCCGAAAGAGCGACGGCACCCGCAACTTCTCAACGGATCGCGCAAGAAACGGATCGCAAAAGGCTCGGGAACGAGCGTTGAAGAAATCAACCGCCTCTTGCGTCAATACGGACAGATGCGTAAGCTCATGAAGCGTCTGGGGAAAGCCGACCCCCGGGCGCTCAAACGACAGTTGGGTATCGGCTGATTGGGCGGCGTCGAGCCGCACCTGGAGGATAAGAGAATATGTTGATGATCAGACTTCGGCGCGGTGGCGCCAAGCACAACCCCGTCTACCGCGTGGTGGTTTCGGACTCGCGCAAGGATACGCAGGCCGATTATCTGGAACAGGTGGGATTCTACGATCCGAAATCCGACCCGCCGGAGATCCGTCTCGACCTCGAAAAGGTCGAAGCCTGGCGGAGCAAGGGCGCGGGCGTTTCTGAAACCGTGCAGTCCTTGATTCGTAAAGCTCAGCGGCAGCAGTGATGCACGCCCGGGATGAGTTTCCGGGCATTCTGCTTTTCCTGAAAGGAGCGTCCCCGTGAGTGCGATGAGAGACCTGCTGGAAGAAATCGCGAAGGCTCTGGTTGACAATCCTGACGATGTTGCGGTCGCGGAAGTGGAAGGCGAGCAGACGACTGTGCTGGAACTCCGGGTCAACAACGAGGACCTGGGGAAGGTGATCGGCCGCCAGGGTCGGACGGCGCGCGCGATCCGGACCCTCCTTGCCGCCGCCGGCATGAAGGTCCACAAGCGGTTCGTCCTCGAAATCCTCGAGTAGTGCCCATGCCGGGCGCCGACGAGGAAAACACCGGCTGGTTGATCGTTGGACAGGTCGGCAAACCGCACGGCGTCCACGGCGATGTGCTGGTGGACGTCATCACCGATTTTCCGGAGCGTCTGACGGATGGTGTTCGTTTCGGCGTCGGAGACGATGCGGCTCCAACCGAGTTCCACCACGTCCACCGGGTGCGCTTTCACAAGGGGAAGTGGCTGCTGTCAGTCAAGGGAGTGCGCGACCGGGGGGGCATCGAGGCCTGGCGGGGGCGGTTTCTCTTTCTGCCCGAACAGGCCCTTGAAGACCTACCGGAGGGCTACTACTACGAACACCATCTTGTCGGCCTCGAGTGCCGGTCACCCGAAGGCGACGTGCTCGGCGAGGTGACAGGTCTCGATCCGGGCGAGGGGCAGTCCCGTCTCGTGGTCCGAACCGGAAATCAGGAGCGACTTGTTCCCTACGTTCCGGAAATCGTCTCCGAGGTGAACATCGCCGACGGTTTCGTGGTCATTGATGCGCCGCGGGGGCTGCTCGACGACGACGCCATCGAGGCACGGTGAATCGTTAGAACGTTGGAACGTCAGAACGTTTGAACGTTGGAACGTGCTCGTGGACTTCGCTGATTTGTGGCATTGAATAAGGACAACAGAAGTGCATTTTGATGTTCTGACCATCTTCCCGCAGTTGTTCGACGCGTTCCGCACCACCGGAGTGCTGGGAAAAGCGATCGAGCGCGGTGTGGTCGCCGTCGAGGCGCACGATCTGCGCGGGTGGGCGGACAACAAGTGGAAGCAACTCGACGACGAGCCCTACGGTGGGGGGGCCGGCATGGTGTTGCAGGCGCCGCCGGTCCTCGAGGCCCTGCGCGACGTTCAGTCGAAGGGCGAACCGGCACGGCAAATCGCTCTCGGTCCCCGCGGCCGGGTGCTGGATCAGGCCTTTGCGGAAGAACTGGCCTCTGAACGGCGCCTGGTCATGCTGTGCGGCCGCTACGAGGGCTTCGATGAACGGGTCTTCGAAATTTCGGGGATCGAGGAGGTCTCGCTGGGCGACTTCATCCTCGGTGGCGGCGAGGTCGCTGCGATGGCGGTGATCGAAGTCGTGGCGCGACTGGTGCCCGGCGTGGTCGGCGATCCCGAGTCGGTGGCCGCCGACAGTTTCGAACGCGGTCTCCTCGATCATCCCAGCTACACCCGGCCTCCCGGGGTCGAAGACCGCCAGGTGCCCGAGGTGCTACTCTCCGGCAACCACGAGGCGATCCGCAGGTGGCGGTTGGAGCGCGCGGTCGAGGCGACGGTAACCAGGCGCCCCGACCTGGTCAACAAGAACTGGACGCGGTACTCCGATGAGGTTCGCACGTTGGTGTTGCAGTTCGCCCCGGATTTCGATCTGGATACGGATGCCGGCTGACAAACCGCGCCGTGCCGAGCGGCGAAGAGGAAGATGATGAGACATCAGATCGTATGTGTGGCTGTATTGATGTTCGCGGCGGTGGTTGCGGGCAGCGCTCAGGACTTCGAGTCGGAGCCCGTGTTCAAAGTCAGACTCGTGACTGACCGTGCGCCTGCGGTAGCCGGTGGGGACCTGCGGCTCGCGGCCGAGATCTCGGTCGAACCGGGCTGGCACGTCAACACCGACGACCCCGGGGACGAATTTTCGTGGCCTACGACGATCGAGTTCGAGCTCCCGGACGGCTGGCTGAATCCGGTCGTCAGTTTCCCCGGCGGCAAGGCTCTCGAGTTCGAGTTCTCCGAGACGCCGATCATGGTGTGGGATGAGACTGCGGTCATCATCGCCAGTCTCGCGGTCCCGGAATCGGCGGCGGGAGACCTCCGGTTGCGGATTTCGGTCACCGCGCAGGCGTGTAACAACACCCAGTGTCTGCCGCCGGAGACCGTGCGCACCGGGGTCGATATCACGATTGCCCCGCCCGGCAGCCCCTCGAGTCCCATCAACGGTGAGTTCTTCGACCGGGTCGTGAGCGCTCCCTCCCAGGTTTCGAGCCAGGAAGGTCCTTCAGACCTCGCTTCGAAATCGTTGCCGCTGCTGTTGATCGGAGTTTTCTTTGCCGGGCTCGCCCTCAACCTGACACCCTGCGTCTTTCCCCTGATCCCGATCACGGTGGGGTATTTCACCCAGCAGACGAAGGACCGGGAGGGCAGCGCCTTTCCGCTGGCCCTGGCCTATGTTCTGGGGATCGCCGTCACCTACTCGGTGCTGGGAGTGCTCGCCGCCCTCAGCGGCGCCATCTTCGGCGGCGCTCTCCAGAGCCCCTGGGTGGTGGGATTGATCGTGGTCGTCCTGTTGTCCCTCGCGAGCTCGATGTTCGGCCTGTGGGAACTGAGGGTTCCGTCGTGGGCGCAACGTGCGTCGGGGGGCAGGAGCGGTGTTTTCGGGGCGCTGATCATGGGTCTGGTCATGGGTTTCGTGGCGGCGCCGTGCATCGGTCCCTTCGTCGTCGGCCTCTTGACCTATGTCGGCCAGAAGGGGGACCCGTTTCTCGGTTTCCTGCTGTTCTTCACCCTGGCGATCGGACTCGGTGTGCCGTACCTGATCCTCGGCACTTTCACCGGCGCCGTCAACCGTCTCCCGGCCTCGGGCATGTGGATGATCGGAGTGCGGCGGGTCTTCGGGGTGATTCTCATCGCCATGGCGGCATACTTTGCCGCGCCGTTGATGCCGGGGGACTCGGGCAGGTGGTTGATGGCTGGGGTCCTGGTGCTGGGCGCCCTCTATCTCCTGGTCGTCGATCGGACCGGCCACGAACAGCCAACCATCGATCGCGTGATGCGGGTGCTGTCGGCGGCGATGCTGGTGGCGGGCGTGTTGATGGCGCCCGGGCTGCGGTCGCACGAGGCCGCGGAAGGGACCGGTGGCGGACATCTCGAATGGCAGGCTTACGATCCAGGATCGGCGCAGGCGGCGATCGCCGGCGGCGCGCCGGTGATCTTCGACTTCTATGCCGACTGGTGTGCGCCGTGCCGGGAACTGGACGAGAAGACCTTCTCGGACAAGGGGGTGATGGACGCCCTCGCGGGATATCAGCGTTTCAAGGTCGACCTCACGCGCAGCTCCGAGGCCAACCAGGTGCTCACCACTGAGTACCGTGTCGTGGGTGTGCCGACCGTAATCGTCTTTTCAGGCGGCGAGGAGATCTTCCGAATCACCGGTTTCGAACCACCGGAGCGGTTCCTGAAGCGGCTGCAGGGCGTTTCCTGAGCAGGGGAGCAGAGGAGCAGGGGAGAGCCCGGGATTCTCGAGTTTGTTTCCCCGTCGATTCAATGGCTCTGATGGTGGGCTGAAGCCCACCCTACCCGTCGGTCCGGATGCTGGGTCCGATGGAGGGTGGGCCTTGGCCCACCTTCAGTCTCGCTGTTGGCGAGCGCACCGCTCCGGCAGCGCCGCTGTGTTCGAGAAGCCCCAGGTGCGTCAGCTCTCGATGAGGTCGCCGCCGGTGATGACCTGCTCGTCGCCGTTGACTGCGATGCGAAGAAAGCCTTCTTCGGTCACGGCAACCAGGGCCCCCGAAACCTCCCTGGCCGAAGCGAGTCGCACGCGAACGGTGTCGCCCGGTTGCTGTATCAGGCGGCGGCGCCAGGTGGCGAGGGCCGGTGCCGGGTCGGTGAGGGATCGCGTCAGACTCTCGACAAATGCGGTGATCAGGGTTTCTCGCCTCTCCTCGGGCTCTCCTGTCGCCACCAGGTCGGCGATTGACGTGGCCTCGACGCCGTTCGGGTCCTCGAGGACCGGGGCCGTATCGATGTTGACGCCGAGCCCGACGGTGGCCCAATTGGTGTCGCCGTGGCGGGCGAAGACCACCATTCCGGCGAGTTTCCTGCCACCGACCAGGATGTCGTTGGGCCACTTGATGCAGGCGTCGGTGACGCCGACCGACTCGATTGCGGAAAGGGCCGCTGCGGCTCCCACCATCGGGAGGCGGGCGATGGTCTCCGGGTCGATGCCCGACTGCATCCAGCTCACATACAGCCCACCGGCCGGAGAGGCCCACTGCCGGTCGCCCCTGCCCTCGCCTTGCTCCTGCTCGTCGGCGATGATCACTGTCGCACCGAGGGTCAGATCCTCCTCGTCCATGCCGGCGATCAGCCGTCGAGCCATCGCGTGGGTCGAGTCGACAACATCCAGCATCACCAGGTTCTCCACCTGATTGGAAAGCAGACCGGTGAGTTTTTCGAGACGATCTCTCAAATTTTCCTCGCAAAGACCACCCGTTGGGTTGCATTGAGCCGGGTCGCCGGCCAAGGATACAACGGACTCGTGAATTCGTTGTCAGTCAGCGTGAGTCAGGAGCCGTGCCGCTCGGCTTCATCCTCGATCTCACGCACCCGTTCGCGAATCACGATTTCGGCCATGTCCGGGAGGACCTCCCAGGCGATCCGTTCGATCCGGTCGCCCGCCAGCTCGAGAAGCCGGTGGGCAATCCGGTCGATGTCGTCGTCGGACAGACCGGACGGGGCCTCGGCAGGCGTGGGCGCCGCCGGTGGGGTCTCCGGCCGGGTGGCGATGTCCTGAGTGTCGGCGTTGGATTCATCGATCTCGTCGGCAACTGGAACCGGACCGTGACCATCTGGAACAACCGGAGGCGGTGTTTCGTCGATCGTCTCCATGACCTCGGCCACGTTGATCGGCGTCGTCAGGTTGCGGTCGAGATCGGGTTTTTCATCCGGCTCCCCGAACACCTGCTCGTCGGCGTTCGGAAAGACCTCCACATCCGCCGCGCCGTTCGGCTCCGCTCCGGCTTCAGCCTCCGGGGTTGCGAAGGGGTCCTCCGCGGTGTCGCCGGTGAAAGCATCCGGTGCAATGTCCTCGTGGCGAAAGGGCGCTGTGTCCATGACCGAATCCGGCGTCTGTTCCACCGTCTCGATCTCGAAATCGAGACCCTCGGAAGGAGGTTCGAGGACTCTCTCGGCCCGTTCGCGTCCGGCGGTCTCCATTTCGGAAAAACCGCTCATTGTGAAATCGAGTCCTTCTTCGGCTGTTTCCGTCCTGTCGACATTCGGCGCGGCAGCGCCGGGCGGCGGTCTCGTCCGTCGGCGCCGCGGCAATGGATTCCGCGGTGACCGCGGTGTCGGCGAGGTCGTAGTCGGACTCGACGTCGACCAGCACGTCGGGGGCCGTGATCGGGGGTGGCGGGGTGACGCGCCCGTCGTCGAACACCTCCGGTTCCCGTGCGGTGCCGGCGGGCTGATGAGAGGCGCCCGCGCCCGAGGTCAGCTTTTCCACGGCCTCGACAAGTCGCTTCGCCTCGAATGGCTTGGTGATGATCTCGGAGCAACCGACCGCCAACGCGCGGTCGCGGTCGAACGGCTCGAATGTCCCGGTCAAGAGGATGACCGGAAGGTGCAGATATTCGGGGCTCGATTTGATTTCCTGGCACACGTCGTAGCCGTCGCGTCCGGGCATGATGATGTCGCAGATCACGATGTCGGGTCTGGCTTCAGGGAGCCTGGCGACCAGTTCGTCGCCGCTCGACACCGCGTAAACTTCAAAGTCGGTGTCGGCGAATGTCAGCTCGACGACCTTCTGGATCGTCAGGCTGTCGTCGGCTAGCAGGATTCTGCGGCTCATTCGTCCCCCCGCTGGCGGTCGCCGCCGCACAGAGTCATGGTGCAGCCATGCTTCTGAATTGTTTTCAACCGGTGTTGAAAAAGGCAAGTCGCCACGTTGTCATAATTTATGTACCACGAAGGCGCGGAATCTGTCAACGAATCGACGTCCCCTCAGGTGCCTCCAATGGAGCAGTCTGGAGGGGTCGAGCCGTGCGAGTTCGTGAGCCTTTTCAACCGCCCCCCGAACCGGATCGGCGCAGATCAGACTCACCAGACCGAGTGACAACGCGGCCTCGGAATCGAGCCGCCGGCCCTCCAGAAGGACCGCCCGAGCGGCGGTGGGTCCGATGGCGTCCGGCGCCGAGACGGTGCCCGTCCATCCGGTCACGAGGCCTCGGCGGACGCCGGGGTGATCAAACGACGCCCGCCCTCCGGCGACGATCGCGTCGCAGGCCAGCGCGATATCGAAACCGCCGCCCGAACACGAACCCGCGCATGCGGCCACCGTCGGCGCGGGATGGTTCTCGAGCGCCACGACCACGGATCGCCCGAGGTCGGCGTAGTCGATGCAGCTCTCCGAGTCGAGGACGGCAATCTCGCGAAGGTCGGCGCCGGCGAGAAACACGGTCGGATGATCTGAGCGAAGGATCAACGGCCGCGGGTTGGCCCGGGCCGCGATCGATCGGAGGGTGGAAGCGACCCACGACAAGACCCTTTCGGAGAGGATCGGCACGGCGAACACCACCTGGTCGACGCCGTCCGCCCGTTCGAGTCGGACACCGGGTGGATGCGGACGATCGTCGTGCACCCGGGTCACTCGACCATAGAACGGAAGAAGCTGAGGGCCCGTTGAGGCCTCTCCGCCTCCCCGCGAACCCGTCGATCGAGCCACCGGGCAGCTCCGGACGGCACCGGTCCGGCGACATCGGAGAGGCTCCGGCGGCGGCAGGTCGCGAGAAAGTCCGCATCGCGTCGGCCGATCTCAACGGCGATGCTCTCCGGATCGGGCAGGACGCCACCGAGCGCGAGGGTCCAGTATTGGACGTACGCGACGACCACGGTTGCGGGCTTACCCGACAACAGCGCGTCGAGGGCGGCGACGCCGAGCCGAAAAGAATTCTCGGCTGGTTCGGCGAGCGGGCAGAAGGTCGCAAGGAGCTCTGCCACCACGGATCCGGCGGCCGAGGTCGCAAGGTCTCTGGCCAACGGAAAAGAGCTTGTGATGAGTTCGAGCTGCCGGAAATCCGCAAGCTCGGCATGGGGCCTGTAGGAGAGCGTCGCGTGGACGTGCGACAGCACCTGTGCCGCACCGGCCAACGGCGCCTTGCCCCCTCGGGCGCGCCGCAGGACGCCGCGCTGGACGCCGTTGGCGCGGGTGAGGACGGCAAGAATCAGGTGCCGGTCGCGATACGGGTGGTGGTCGAGAATGAGTGCGTCGTCGTCGATGGTCGCCACCGGCCCATGGTAGCCGACTCGGGTGCTTGAGGGGCAGGGGAGCGGGGGAGCAGGGGAGCAGGCCCTTATCATGCTCGGGTCGTTTCGGCGAGACTCATTGTCCGCCCGGACGAGCGACCTTTCTTTCCTGTCATCCCGACCGTAGGCCCAACGGGCCGAAGCGGAGAGATCCCTCCGCTCGGTCGCTTCGCTCTCTCGGTCGGGATGACATTCCGGGAAACACGAACATGCCTCCCCCCTTTCTCCCTTTCCCCCTTTCTCCCTTTCTCCCTTTCCCCCCTTGCACGACCGGTCATTCCGAAATCCGAAATCCGAAATTCCTCATTCCTCATTCCTCATTCCTAATTCCTCATTCTCCCGTGCTACCCTCCCTCCGTGCCTCGTTGGTTGAAGACATCGGCGGTCCTGTTCGCGGTGCTGTTGGCAATGGCTTTCCTGCCCGGCGCCGACACCGCGACCGGGACCTACTGGAGTCTGCTGCCGCCGGTGGTGGCGGTGGCGCTGGCGTTGGCCTTCCACGACGTTCTGATCGCCCTTCTGATGGGGGTCTGGATCGGCACCACGATGGTGGCCGGAGGCAACCCGGCGGTTGGGATTTTGCGGCTCGTCGACACCAACGTCCGGGGGGCGCTGGTCGACTCCGATCACATGAGCATCATCGTCTTTTCCATGCTTCTCGGAGGCATGGTCGGCGTGATGAGCAAGAGCGGCGGCACGCTCGGCGTGGTGCGGGCGTTGGAGCCGTTTGCGACCACTCCCCGCCGCGCCCAGGTGGTGACGTGGCTGATGGGCGTCGCGATTTTTTTCGACGACTATTCCAATACCCTCATCGTGGGCAACACCATGAGGCCGGTCACCGATCGCCACCATGTCAGCCGCGAGAAACTGGCCTTCCTGGTCGACTCGACGGCGGCGCCCGTCGCCTGTGTGGCGCTGGTCTCCACCTGGATCGGATACGAGGTCTCGCTGGTTGGCGACGCGCTCGAAAAAGCCGGTTCCGATCTCAACCCATTCTCCATCTTTCTGGGCTCGATCCCATTTGCCTTCTACCCGATATTCGCCCTCGTGGCGACCTTCGTGATCGCCGTGTCGGGGCGCGACTGGGGGGCGATGGCGCGTGCGGAGCAGCGGGCGCGGTCGGGCGACGTGGTGGCCGAGGGCGCGCAGCCCCTGGCCGATTTCGAGACCGGCGAGCTCGCCCCCAAGGACGAGGAGAAGGCGCGGTGGTGGAACGCGGTGGTGCCGGTCGTTCTGGTCGTGGTCACGACCCTGGTCGGCCTTTACCACACCGGGCGCCAGAGCCTCGCGGCGGACGGCGATCCGTCATCCTCCTTGAGCAACGTGATCGGCGCTTCCGACCCCTTCACGGTCCTCCTGTGGGCGAGCCTGGTCGGGGTGCTGTCCGCGGTCCTGCTCGCCGTCTCCCAGAACATCTTGAGTGTGCGCGAGGCCCTGGGGTCCGCGGTTGAAGGATTCAAGAGCATGCTGATGGCCTTCGTGGTCCTGACCCTCGCGTGGTCTCTCGGTCAGGTGTGCGCGGATCTCGCGACCGCGGGCTACCTCAAGGGCGCGATCGGGCCCAATGTTCCGGCGGTGTTGCTGCCGGTGGTGGTGTTTCTGGTGGCCGCGGCTGTGTCCTTTGCCACCGGGACCTCGTGGGGGACGATGGCGATTCTCACGCCCCTGGCGGTGCCGTTGGTTCTCGAGGCCGCGGCCGGCAATCTGGATATCCTCGAGGCGACGGTTTCGGCAATTCTCGGTGGCGCGGTCTTCGGCGACCACTGCTCGCCGATCTCAGACACCACGATCCTGTCGTCGATGGCCTCCGGGTGCGATCACGTCGACCACGTTCGGACCCAACTGCCCTACGCGTTGTTTTCGGCGGGGGTCTCGATCGGGATCGGATACCTGGCCCACGCGGTGACCGGGATCTCGCCAATGATCCTGTTGCTCGTCGGGACGGTCGCGATCGCGGTGGCCTTCCGGGTCACAGGTCGCCTGACCGAAGAACCTGCAGCCAGTGAATAAGTGCATCTGAACGGCTTTTCTGCCGTTCCGAGTGGTATACTCCGGCTTGGTGTCGCCCGTGTTTGACGGTGTGGAACAACCTCTCTGACAAGAGTAACGATAGGAGGACGATCATCCGTAAGTTCGCGTTTCGTGACGACCCAGATGCACCCCAGGTGCGCATCAACGAACGAATTCGACTCTCGCCGGTCCGACTGGTCGACGACGAAGGTAATCAGGTCGGCGTGGTGCCGGTCGAAGAGGCCCTCAAGCTGGCTCGTGAAAAGGGCCTGGACCTCGTCGAAGTGGCAGCCAACTCCCGTCCCATCGTCTGCAAGATCATGGATTATGGGCGCTTCCGCTACGAGCAGGAAAAGAAGGCCCGAGAGGCCAAGAAGCAGCAGCACGCGGTCGAAGTCAAGGAAGTCAAGTACCGACCGAACATCAACATCCACGACTTCGAGACAAAGACCCGCAAGGCGCGAAAATTCCTCGACGAGGGCAAGCACGTCAAGGTGACCATCATGTTTCGGATGCGCGAGATGCGGCGCCCCGAAAACGGTTTCGATCTCCTGCAGCGGGTGGCCGACGATCTTTCGGACATCGCGAAAGTCGATCAGATGCCGACGAGGCTCGAGGGCCGCGATCTGACGATGGTCGTTCGACCCGTCAAGAAATAGCCTGCGGCGCCGAGCCCTCAGTCCCCCTGTGCCGGCTGGTTGCGCCGCGCCATCGCCAGATTTCGGCGGAACTGGTCGTAGGAGATGCGGTTCAGCGAACTGCCGCGTCGCCAGACGAGATATCCCTCTTCACTCAGCGACTCGAGGTCCGCCAGGCGGGGACGAAAGCGATCGGGGTGGGGCGCGAACTCGGGGTGGAGATCCGCGGGAGCGCGCTGCGTCCACGGGCAGACCTCCTGGCAGATATCGCAGCCTGCGACCATGGCACCCATCCCTCGAGCGAACTCGGCGGGAATTTCCGAGTGGTGTTCGACGGTCAGGTAGGCAACGCAGCGTCTGGCGTCGAGGACTCTCGGTTCGGCGAAGGCGCAGGTTGGACAGGCGTCGAGACAGGCGGCACAGGTGCCACAGTGGTCGGGGGCGGGCCGGTCGGGCGCCAGTTCGAGGTCGGTGAGCAGGAGCCCGAGAAACAGCTCAGAGCCCAAGGCGCGGTTGAGGAGCATCGTGTTCTTCCCGATCCACCCCAGACCCGCCCTGGCTGCCCACTCCCGTTCGAGGACCGGGGCGGTGTCGACGCAGGCCCGCCAATCGCAACCCGGCCTGCGCCCGGCCAGCCACCGTCCCAACCGGACCAGTTTCTTCTTGAGGAAGCGGTGGTAATCGCGCCCCCATGCGTAGCGCGAGATCCACACCGACCCCTCGGTTGTCGAGGGATCGGTGGATGAAGGGGCGCTGGTGCGGTAGCTCATCGCCACCGCGATCACGGATCGGCACCCCTCGAGCAGCATGCCGGGGTCCGTTCGCAGGTCCCGGGTCCGCTCCATGTAGCCCATTTCGCCGTGCATGCCCTTCGCAAGCCAGCGGTCGAGGGCGTCCGCGGTTCGGGCAGGTCCGGCCGAGGTGATCCCCACGAGGTCGAAGCCCTCGTCGAGAGCTCGTTCTTTGAGGTCTGCCGTCAGCGTGTCCACCCCGAGATGTTAGCCTGAAACGCTGTGGTCGCGTAAAGTAAAGTCATGGCACGATCACCACGTGTGACCTTTCTCGCGTTTGCTCTTCTGGCGGTGGGTGCGGCCCACGCGAAAGACGATGGCGCCGCCGGTCTGATCGCAGTTTCGGCGGGCGAGTCGGTGGCGCTGGTCGATCCGTTGACCGGCGCCGTGGGCTCGATACCTGCCGGCCCGGTGGCGTGGTTGTTTCCAGCCCCCGGGGGGACCCTGTTCGCCCCCGATCTCGTAAACGGGACGACAACCGTGATCGATCTCGCCGCGTTGGCGGTGCGTGAACGTCTCGAGGGCGTGACCATGCCGCATTTCGGGGACCTCCCCGACCGCTACCTGGTGGTGGCCCACCAGCTGCTGATCATGAGCTATCCCGAACGCGCACTGATGAACCGCTTCGAGATCGACTTCAACAACCCGTGGCAGGTGGCGGTCGTCGCCGACAACACGGTGCTGCTGGTGCTCGAACGGGATCCGGTCGGAGACGGCCCGACGGCGATGGTGGCGGTGAACCTCGGCGACGGCCGGCTCGTGTACCGTCGTCCGCTGGGCGGAGATGTCCGCCACTTCGGTCTCTCGCCCCTGCTCGGGCTCATCGCCTTCGCCGATGCCTCGGGCGGGCAGGTGGTTTTTGCCGACCCCGGCGCGCTCGTCCCGCAGGCGACGTTCACGGTCGCCGGTTCACCGGTGGATCTGGTCTTTGTTGACGGCGGGTCGACGCTGGCGGTGGCGAGTGAACTCCCCGACGGCGGCGGCGAGTTGGTGTTGTGGAAGGTTAAGGCCGAAAAAAAGAAGGGGTTGGTCATCAAGAAGGAATGGCACATCGCCCTCGACGGCGCGCCGGTGCGGGTCGCCGCATCACCCGGTGGGAAGCTCGTCGCCGTGGGCCTTGCCGACGGACGGCTGCAGATCATCGATGTCGACTCGAAAACACAGGTTCAGAGTGCCCCGTTGCCGGGCGAACCGCGGGACATCGTGTGGTGCGACCCGTCCTTCGCCGGGCCTCTTCTCCCCGCATGGACCGACAACGAACCGCCGACCCTCCAATTCGAAGGCCGCTCCGAAACCAAAGGGGTTCTTCCTCCCTGAGGAGGCCGGTCTATTCTTTGGTCGGTTCTTTCGGGCCCTCTGAACGGCCTCCTCCGCGGCGCCGCCGCCTGCGGGGGCGGGTCTTCGCAGCATTGTCGCCGCCGCTGGAGTCGCGGTGCTCGCGCCGGGTCGGGGGTCGCCGGTTCCGTCCGGGATCCGTTCGCCTCGGGGTACGCGGCCGCGGCAGAACCTTGCCGAACAGGCTGTCGTCGGCGAACTCGGTGGGAATCTCGTAGCCGACATACTTGTGAATGGCGTCCAACGAGTAGATGTAGTCTTCGCACGCCAGCGAGATCGCCTTGCCTTCGGCTCCGACGCGGGCGGTTCGCCCGATGCGGTGGACGTAGTCCTCGGCGTCCTGCGGCAGGTCGTAGTTGACGACGTGGGTAACGCCCTCGATGTGCAATCCGCGGCTCGCGACATCGGTCGCCACCAGGATCGGCAGGGTGCCGTCGCGAAAATCGTCGAGCACCTTCAGACGTTTGGTCTGGATGACGTTGCCGGTCAGACCGCGGGCGACGAAACCGTGGCGGCGAAGATCGTCCACCAGGTGTTTGGCGCGATAGCGGGTGTTGACGAAGATCATGGTCCGCGAGCTGGCCTCGCGCTCCAACACCCCCAGCAGCAGGGAGAGCTTTTCTCGGTTGGCCACGTGATACAGAACCTGGTGGATGGTGTCCGGCGTCAGTTGTTGTGCGTTGATGATCACTTCCGCCGGGTTGTTCATCTGCCGCCAGCCGAGGGTCATGACCCTCTGCGAAAGCGTGGCGGTGAACATCATGGACTGCCTGTCTTTTGGCCCCGGCATGCGCCGCAGCAGCCACCGCAGATCTTCGGCGAAGCCCATGTCGAAGAGGCGGTCGCACTCGTCGATGACAACCATCTCGGTGTCACGCAGCGAGTAGGAGCCCTTCTTGTTGTAGTCGATCAGACGACCCGGCGTGCCGATCAGGAGATCCGTCCCGCGCTCGAGGATCTCCCGCTGTTTTCGGTAGTCGAGCCCGCCGAAAACGACATGGGTGCGGATCCCGGCGTGGTGGCCGAGTCCCTCGGCGTCGTTCGAGATCTGTACCGCCAGTTCCCGGGTCGGCGCGACGATCAGGGCGCGCGGAGTTGTCGGTGATGAGGACCGGGGCGTATTGAGAATGTGGGAGAAAACGGTCAGCAGGTAGGCGGCCGTCTTGCCCGACCCGGTCTGCGCCTGGGCCACCACGTCGCGCCCGGTCAGTGAGATCGGAAGGACTTCAGCCTGGACCCTGGTCAACTGGGTGAATCCGAGATCGTCGATTGCCCGCCGGATGGGTTCCGGCAGATCGAAGGCGTCGAAGGTGAGATCGCTGAACAGGGTTTCATTGCGTTCGGTATGTGTCATCGGCCGGTGATTGTAGCATCTGGGCGGTGCGCAGGCGTTGTGGCTGTCGGGAAAGCAGGGAACAAATCGCGATACACTGAGCTTGTTCACCACGGGTCGTGTCGCCTGATGGCAGCCAAAACGACCGAAAAGACCTCCCTGGAGTGTAGATCGAGGATGATTTCGAGATGACGCAGTACACGGTCAAACGACTGGCTCTTTGTGTCCTGGTTCTGGTTTGCGCGGTGTTCGCAGCTGCCGAAGGCGTCGGCAACGAGCAGGCCCCGGCCCTTCCCGACGGGCTCCAGGCCTACCTCCAGGCGCGGATCTCCGAAGCCAACGGGGATTATCGCGAGGCCATGAGGGCGTACGAACGTGCGGTGCAACAGGCGCCGGACGTGGACGAGGTGCGGGTCGCCTTCGCGAGCTTTCTGGTCGATATCGGCATGGCCGATCGGGCTGCGAGATTGCTCGAGGGCCGGGAAAACCTGGGTGACGAGGGCCTCAGAGTCAGGGCGCTCGCCCTGGCGCAGCTGTCGTCACGTCAATCCGATCTGGTGAACGAAGCCGAGGAGGCCCTGCGGGCGGCCCTCGAGGGCGCCCCCGACGACGCCAACCTGCTTTTTGCGCTGGCTCAGGCTCTTGCCAACCAGGGCCGGGTGGTGGAGGCCGAGCAGATCATCGCCGGTTTGCGTGAGGACCGGCCGTCCAATCCCCGCCTGACCAAGGCGCACGCCGATATGCTGCGCGCCGCGAGGCGCGAGGACGAGGCGGTTGCGCTGTATATTCAGTGTTCCGACGACGGACCTACGGCACCGGCGTGCCGTGAGGACGTCGTCAGCCTGCTCATCGAGCTCGAACGGCCCGGCGATGCCGGAGAGGCGATGTTGCAGTGGTTGGGAGACATGGATCTCGACTCCCTGATGCGGGCGGCGGCCCTTCTGTGGGAAGGTGATCGCCTGCAGTTGAGTCTTGAGACGGTGCAGCGGGTGCTGGCAAAGGCGCCGGACTCGCCGCGGGCGCTGATGCTCGAGGCGCATCTGTATTCCGCCCTCGGCCGCCACGATGAAGCGATCGATCGCCTGCAGAAGTTGGTGAAAAGATCGCCCGACGACCTCGACCTCATTCTCGCCCTGGCGTGGTCTCTCGGTCGCACCGGCGACATGGAAAAAGCGCGAAGGTGGCTTGATCGCGCCTGGGAACAGGCGCAGACCGATGCGGGGTCCAAACAGGCGGTGCGGTGCGCGCTGACAGCGGCGCGATTGGAAGTCCTGGCCGACAATCCCATGGTGGCTCGCAGTTGGTTGGATCGGGTCGGCGACTATTCCTTCGCCGGTGTGGACTACGTGCGCCTGCTGGCGGAGACCTACCGCCGCCAGGAACAGTGGCAGGACGGCATCACGGCCATGGTCAGGGCCCAGCCGCACCTTCAGGGTCGTGCCCAGATCGAGGCCGAAGCGATGGAATCGGAGTTTCGCCTGCATCTGAACGACCCGCGGGCGTGGCGTCGTTTGCGGCCTCTCCTGGATTCCGACCAGCTGCCCAACGTTTTGGTCGCGCTGCAGGTCCTGCAGTCGCTGGAACTCTGGCGGGAGGTGGAGGACAACAGCGCGGCCGCCATTGAACGACTCGGCGATTCGCGGGAACTGGTGTTCATCCGCGCTGCCGCTCTCGAGCGCCTCGGGGAGACCGACGCATCCGAGGGGCTTTTTCTCAGTCTGGTGGAGTCGGACCCCGACGACGCCAACGCTGCGAACTACCTCGGCTATATGTGGGCGGACCGCGCGGTGTATCTCGACAAGGCCCTGGATCTGATCGCGCGGGCGGTGGCTCTCGACCCGGACAATGCCGCCTATCTCGATTCCCTGGGTTGGGTACATTACCGCCGGGGAGACCTGGATGAGGCGGAAAGGTGGTTGCGGCGCGCCGCCGATCTCGCTGGAGGCGAAGGAGACGGGACCATCTACTGCCACCTCGGCGAAGTCTTGTTGGCCGACGACCAGCACGAGGAGGGCCGGCGCTTCTTGCAGTTGGGTCTGGCCATGGGCTGCGACGACCCGGAGCACGTGAGGTCGCTTCTCGACCGCAAGAACAATGACCGGCAATAGATCGATGCAAATCGGGCTGGCTGCGGTCGCTGTGATCGCTGCGGCGGGTCTGTCCGGGTGCCGGACATCGGCCCCGGATTTCGCGCCTGCTGAGCTCGAGTCGGCGCGTGCCCAGCTCACGATTCCCCTGCAGGGCGACCCGGCCGCGCTCTACCGGTTGCGGGTTCCAACGGCGGGCGGTCTGCGAATGGCGATGCTGACCTCGGGATCCGCCGGTCGAATGACCATCTCGGAGTCGATGGGTTCGGCGATTTCGGTGACCGCCTGGAGCGCCGGGGGCGGCGGGTTTTTCTACGACATGCGCGAGGGATGCCGTCTCGCATCCGCGGATTTGTCGAGGGTACTGGGTATCGGCGCCATGCCGCTGCCGCAGGCGGTTCTGCTGCTCGGCGGCCGTTTGCCGGCGGTCGCCGGGGACACGGTGACGCCGACTGAAGACTCCCACTTCCTGATCAGGGGTGAGGGGTGGGCGGCTGACGTCAAGCTGGCATCCGAACCGTGGCGGGTGATGACGGTCCACGAGGTCGGGGGAAAGCCCGGTTGGAGCATCGTCCTGGGCAACCACACCGGATCGGTGCCCGGCAGCATTCGCCTCAAGACCAGCAATCGCCGCTGGGCCGAGCTCGAACTCATACGTCTCGAGTGGCATGAAGGGGGAGAACTGCCTGCTCTTCCCGAGATGCCGTGGTGTGTCGCGGAAGGAGCGCCGTGAGCCTGCTGACGGTGGCCGCCCCGGCCAAGATCAACATCCACCTGCAGATACTGAGCGCGAGATCGGACGACCACCACGAGGTCTGGACGCTGTACCAGAGCGTCGATCTCTGTGATGAGGTCGTGGTGCGCGACGCGCCAGACGGATCGGTGACGCTGGTGGTCGAGCCCGAGGGTGCCGCCCCCGGGGGCGGGGACAATCTCGTCCTCCGGGCGGCATCGATGCTCAGCGAGCGCGCCGGGGTGCGGAGGGGCGCCGCGATTCGTCTCCACAAGAGAGTGCCGGTGGGCGCCGGGCTCGGTGGTGGATCGGCCGACGCCGCAGCGGCTTTGACTGCGTTGAACCGGTTGTGGGGTCTCCGTCTGCCGTTGGCGGATCTGGTCGATCTCGCGGCAGGGCTGGGGTCGGACGTGCCGTTTTTTCTCCACGGCGGGCTCGCCCTCGGTCGCGGCCGGGGTGACGAGATCTTTCCGCTGCCGGATCTCCGCCCTTTCGGCGTCGTGATCGCCGTGCCGCCGATCGAGGTGTCCACGGCCCTGGCCTATGCCGAGGCGGGTCGCCGGTTGACCTCTCGAGGGCCTGACGCTACTGTAGAGGCCTTCGTGGCGGGTCATCGCGTGACCGGTGCGGGCGAACCGCCATGGAGTGCTCTTTTCAATGATTTTGAGGAAGTCGTCACCGGGCGGTGGCCGGAGATCGGGCTGGCCGTCCTCGCACTTCGCGCCACCGGGACGCTGCACGCAGCGGTCACCGGTTCGGGGGCGGCGGTTTTTGGTATATATCCCGATCTCTCGGCGGCCCGTCGGACCGCACGTGAAATCGGAAACAGATGGCAGGTGTTCGTGGGTTCGACCGTCGGGAGGCAACAGGCCGGCCTGATGGGTCATCAGATCGTGCATCGAGGGGAGGAGCGGACGTGGAAGTGACCGAAGTGCGAATCAGCCCGGCCAAGGGCGGCAAAGTCCGTGCGTTTGCCAGCGTCGTTTTTGACGACAGCTTCATCGTCAACGATCTGCGAGTGATCGAAGGCCGGGAAGGTCAGGTTTTCGTGACCATGCCGGCGCGCAAGACGCGCAACGGTCAGATGCGCGACATCGCCCACCCGCTGGACGCCAAGACCAGGGAGATGATCGAAAACAAGGTCCTCGAGGAGTTCGCCACGGCGGTCGACAACAGGGCAGTGCCCGACCGCGCTGCAAAAGGCGGCAAGGAGGACAAGCAATCCGTCATCGATCGTCTGTCAACCAAGTTGTTCAACGACGAATTCTGGATTTCCGATTCTCCGACGGCGGACAACGACAACAGATGATCATCAACCTCGAGTTCCGAACGGCGATCCTGCGGAGTCGGTGCCGCCACCGTCCTGAGTTGAGCCGAAATCGGTTATACTCTGCGGCGCTTGGGGCGTCGGCAAGTGGTAAGCCACCGGTCTTTGGATCCGGCATTCGTAGGTTCGAATCCTACCGCCCCAGCCACGAGGCTGACGGTTCATGCTGAGAGAACACCCACTGCTGGTTTTTTCCGGACGTGCCAATCCGGCTCTGACGGAGTCGATCTGCGGCTACCTGCAGATCGAGATGGGGCGGGTGCGTCTCGGCAACTTCTCCGACGGTGAGCTCTATTGCCAGATCGAGGAAAACGCCCGCGGTTCCGACGTGTTCATCGTCCAGCCCACGGGTTCTCCCCCCAATGAGAGCCTGATGGAACTGCTCATCATGCTGGACGCCGTTCGCCGGTCCTCCCCGGCCCGGATCTGCGTTGTCATGCCTTACATGGGGTATGCGCGCCAGGACCGCAAGGACGCTCCACGGGTCCCGATCACCGCCAAGCTGGTGGCCAACCTGATCACCACGGCGGGTGCGACCAGGGTGCTGACCATCGATCTGCACGCCGCCCAGATTCAGGGCTTTTTCGACATCCCGGTCGACCATCTGTACGCGGCGCCGGTGCTCATCGAAGCCATCAGAAGGCGTGGTCTGCCCAATCCGATGTTGGTCTCGCCCGATGCCGGCGGCGTCGAGCGCGCCCGCGCCTTCGCCAAGCGCCTCAAGGTCGACCTCGCCATCATGGACAAACGCCGCCCGGAGGCGAACCGCGCCGAGATCATGAACGTGATCGGCAACGTCGAGGGTCACGACTGCGTGATCGTCGACGACATCATCGACACCGCAGGCACCCTGGTTCACTCCGCGGAGGCTCTGATCGAGCGTGGCGCCCGATCTGTCTACGCGACGGGTGTCCATCCGGTGTTTTCCGGCCCGGCGATAGACCGCATCAACTCATCCTCGATCGAAAAGGTCTGGGTCACCGACACCCTGGCCCTCAGTGAGAAGGCGAGAGCCAGTTCGAAGGTGGAACAGCTGTCGTTGGCCGTTCTTCTCGGCGAGGCCATCCGCCGCATTCACGAGGGCGCGTCGGTATCGAGCCTTTTTGTCTAGCCAGATTCAACAAGGGAGATTCGCGAAATGTCATTACAGAGTCCAGAAATAACGATCACCGTCGAGAAGAGAGAAGGCCGAGGATCGGCTGAAGCCGGAAGGCTCCGCCGTATGGGGCGGGTGCCGTCCGTCATTTATGGCGGCGAACTCGGTCCGGTGGCGATCTCGGTCGACGAGCACTCGGTCAAGGAGATCTTGAAGGGCGCGGCGGGTGAGAACACGATCTTCCTGCTCAAGCTCAAGGGCACCGATGAGGAACGCCTTGCGATGATCAAAGAGCTGCAGGTGGACCGCATCGGCGGCAAGTTCATCCACATCGACTTCATTCGGATCACCCGCGGCCACAAGCTGACGGTGAATATCCCGGTCGAACTGGTCGGCGACTGTGTCGGCGTCCGGCACGGTGGACGCGTCGACTTCGTGTCCCGCGATATCGAGGTCGAGATCCTGCCGCGCGACATGTTCGACAAATTCGTGCTCGACATCAGCAATCTCGAAGTCGGCGAAAACCTGACCGTGGCCGAGCTCGCCGGTCAGCTTCCGGAGAACGCCAGGTTCCTCGACGACGAGAACCGGGTCGTCGTGGTCGTCGAAGTGCCGCGGCTCGTGGAAGCAGAGGAAGAGGACGAGGAAGCCGAAGCGGCGTTGGAGATCGAAGAAGCCGCGGAGCCGGAACTCATCGGCAAGGGCAAGGGCGAAGAGGGATCGGACACCGAGTAGGCCCGGCCTCTCCCGGTCCCGGTGTGCGCTCGGGCAGGTTCATGACTGTCGATCTGGTCCTTGGTCTCGGCAACCCCGGGGAGGCGTACGCGTCGACCCGGCACAACGTCGGTTTCGACGTCCTGTCCGAGGTCTTGCGGCGGCGGGGGATCGGAGACTGGCTCACCCGCCCGGGGTGTGAGGTGGCCGTGATCACGCCGGGGCGGATGGTCGTGCTCGCTCGCCCCTTGATGTACATGAACCGTTCCGGAGGACCGGCTGCAGCCCTGTTGGCTGATTTCGGCCTTGCTCCTCAGAACATGCTGGTGGTGGTCGATGATATCGACCTGCCGTTGGGCACGCTTCGGCTGCGTGCGCAAGGAGGGCCGGGGACCCACAATGGGCTTCGTGACCTCTGCGAGGCCCTGGGGACGGGCTTCCCGCGGCTCCGGGTCGGGGTTCGCGGCTCGGTCATCGAGGGCGAACTGGCGGAGTACGTGCTCGGGCATTTCGATGGAGACGAGATCGATCTCGCCGAAACGACCATTCACCGCGCTGCGGATGCCGTCGAAAAAGTCCTGCGGGTCGGTGTCGAGGAGGCGATGAACACCGTCAACCGTCAACGATTCCGGGTTGAAACAGCCGGAGGCTGTTTCAACCCGGAATCGTGAGCATCGGGACCGGACAGCGGCGGAGCACCGATTCGGCCACCGATCCCAGGAGGATGTGTTCGAGCCCGGAAAGCCCCCGGGTGGCCATCACCACGAGGTCGAATTTCCCCGAATCGACGTACGATGTGATGGTGTCGGCCGCCCTCCCGATCGCGACCGCGGTGTGGGTCGGGACATTTCCAGCAAGCCCGGTCGCCGTCTTGTGGAGGGCCTCCTCGGATCGCTTCTTCAGACGCTCCATGAGATCGTCTGTCAGCACGTCCACCGAGTAGAACTCGGGGTAGACAACCGGCTCCACGACGTGGAGCAGGGTGATCTCGGCGCCGAATGCGCGCGCCCAATCGGCCGCGTATCGGATGGCGGTCGCGGATGCATCGGAGAAGTCGTGAGGCACGAGGATTCGGGTGATTCCCTCCGGGTTGATGACCGCGTCCGAACGGACGGTGAGGACCGGGACGGAGGACGTGCGGACCACTCTTTCGGCCACCGAGCCCAGCAAGAGGTGGGAAAGGCCGCGGCGCCCGTGGGTTCCCATGACGATGAGGTCGCAACCGAGACTTTCGGCACTCTCAACGATGGTCTCCCCCGGGGCGAGGCCCCGCACCAGGTGGGTCGTGATCTCGACCCCGGTTCGAGCTTCCGCGTCGTCTTCCATGACCGTGCGCCGCGCCGCATCCGTGCCCGCCATCAACTCCTCGAGTTGGCGACGATGCTCCTGTTCGAGGTGGACGTCATCGAGGATGACAACGACGTGCAGCATGCGAAGGTGGGCGTCGAAACGCCGGCTGAGATCGCGTGCCAACCGGGCGGCTTTGTCGGCGGTGGCTGAGAAGTCGGTTGCGGCGAGGATCGTCTTCGGGACAACGTTCATGTTCGCCTCCTTCAGTTGGCCCGAATGGTCTCGGAGAACTCCCGGGCCTGATTTTCGATGCGGTCGATATCGAGGGTCTTCAGTCCGCGGTTGCGAACGACGATGCGCCCGCGAATCACCACGTGCCGAACGTCTGACGCGCGGGCGGCGAAAACGAGATGTGAATATGGATCGTACATGGGAGCGGTGTGGGGCCCGTCGACCTTGATACACACGATGTCGGCCTCGCGCCCTTCTGTCAGGCTTCCGATCCGGTTCGAGAGCCCGAGAACCTCTGCGCCTTTCGAGGTTGCCATCTCGATCATCGCCCGCGCCGGCAGAACCGTCGGATCGCCCGAGATTCCCTTGTGGAGGAGGGCCGCAAGCTGCATGTCGCGCAGGAGATCGAGAGTGTTGTTGGAGGCGGCGCCGTCGGTCCCGAGGCCGACCTTGACTCCGGCCGCGACCATCGCGGGCACCGGTGCGACCCCCGATGCGAGCTTGAGGTTGCTGACCGGATTGTGCGCCACCCCGGTTTCGAATTCGGCGAGGGTCTCGATGTCCTCGGGGGAGACGTGGACACAGTGGGCGGCCACCGTTCGATCGGACAGCACGCCGAGATCGGCGAGGTAGGCGACCGGCGACACGCCCTTTTCGTCGATCAGCTTTTCTACTTCCCACGAGGTCTCGGAGAGGTGGATCTGCATCGGCACCCCGAACTCCTCGGCGAGCTCCGCTTCGCGAACAAGGTCTTTCGCGCCGACGCTGTAAGGGGAGTGGGCGGCCACCGAGGGGAGGATGAGCGGGTGTTTGCGGTAGGCCTCGATGAGATCCCGCTGTTTTTCGAGCATCTCATCCGAGGTGGCGCAGCGAGGGGTCGGGAACCCGATCAGCGACTCGGCGATGACTCCCCGCATTCCGGCCTCAGCCAGCACCGAGCACACTTCGTCCGCGAAGAAGTACATATCGGTCGTCGTGGTGACCCCGGCCAACAACTGCTCGGCCACCGCCAACTCGGTCCCCAGACGCACCACCTCCCGGTTGATGTGTTCCTTCTCCACCGGCCAGATGTGGTGTTCGAGCCATTGCTTGAGGGGCAGATCATCGGCGATGCCGCGCAGGACCGACATTGCCAGGTGCGAGTGGGTGTTGACGAGGCCCGGCAGAATAATGCAGTTCCCGGCGTTGAGCACCTCGCCCGACGGCGCCAGTTCGAGGAGTTCTTCTGCCGGCCCGACCGCAGCGATGCGTCCGTCGGCCACCGCCACGGCTCCGTTGCGGATCGGTTCCGAACCCGGCTCCATCGTGAGGACAGTGCCGCCGACGACCAGCATGTCCCAGTTGGACTCGCTACTCATGCAAACCTCCATGACTCCACAGCGGTTCCTCGTCGCATTGGACCGTGGTGGGGTCCGGCCATTCTAACCCGGACTTTGCGCCTGGTTTTGCGCGAAGGGACTACTCCCAGTCTTCTTTTAACCGGCGGAGATCGCGGCGTTCGCGCTTTTTGGGCGCGCCCGCGCCCCGCTCTCTCCTGGGTGGGGCGGAGAGCCGTTGCATCCGGCGCAGCTCGAGTTCCTCCGGGGTCGGCGGCGGCGTGTGGTCGATATAGAGCTCACGCGCACGCGCCCGGGAGACGTTTGTTCGTTCGACTTCCACGACTTCGATGGTTCGGCGCTGCCCGCCGGTGAGGTGGATGACGATGGTGTCCCCGGCGCGCACCGAACGGTGGGCCTTTCCACGGTCCCCGTTGACCTCGACCCGCCCGCGCTGGCACGCAGTCTGGGCCTGAGAACGGGTTTTGAAGAGACACGCCACGTCGAGCCAGATGTCGAGCCGGACGGATTCTTCCTGGGCCATCGAAGGTAGTTTCGTCGTTGCCTGCGGCGGCGTCAAGACGATCCGGTCACTCGAACGGCAGGTTGGTGGCGGCTCGTCCGACGCTCGAGTACTCGAATCCCTGGTCCTTCATGCGTTGCGGATCGTAGATGTTGCGAAGGTCGATCACGGTCGGGTTCTTGAGCGTCGAACGGATACGCTCCATGTGGAGGGATCGGAACTGGTTCCACTCGGTGACGATGACCAGGGCGTCGGCGCCGGCGGCGGCCTCGTACGAGTCGGTGCAGAACTCGACCTCTTCCGGAAGGTACTGGCGGGCATTGGCCATGGCCTCCGGATCGAACGCCTTGACCCTGGCGCCTTCGCGGATGAGCGCCTGAATGAGGGGGATGGACGGCGAATCGCGCATATCGTCGGTCTCGGGTTTGAAGCTGAGGCCGAGAACGGCCACGACCTTGCCCGAGACCTCGCCCCCGATGGCCGACCGAACGCGGTCGATGGCGCCGGCCTTGACGCGGTCGTTGACGGCAACGACCGTTTCGACGATCTCGAACGGCCTGCCGGCCTCGCGCGCGATCTCGGTCAGGGCCTGGGTGTCCTTGGGAAAACACGACCCGCCGTACCCGGGACCCGGGTGGAGAAATTTCGGGCCGATTCTCTTGTCCAGCCCCATGCCTCGCGCCACGTGGTGGACGTCGGCGCCGAGCCGTTCGCAGAGCTCGGCGACTTCGTTGATGAAGGTGATTTTGGTGGCGAGAAAGGCGTTCGACGCGTACTTGATCAGCTCTGACGACTCGACGTTCGTGATCACGAAGGGGGTTTCGATGAGGTAGAGAGGCGAGTAGATGTCCTTCATGATCGCCACGGCCTGGGTGTCGCGGGCGCCGATGACGACGCGGTCGGGGCGCATGAAATCAGCGATCGCGGAACCCTCGCGGAGGAACTCCGGGTTGGAAACCACCGAAAACGGATTGGCCCCGGAGCTCTTTTCATTGATGATGCCTTCGATCAGTTGTCCGGTGCCGATCGGAACGGTCGACTTGGTGACCACAACCTTGTAGCCGTTGAGGTTGTCGGCGATGGACTCGGCCACCTGGATCACATACGAGAGATCGGCCGATCCGTCCTCCTTCGGAGGGGTGCCGACGGCAATGAAGATGGCGAGGGCCTCTTTGAGGGCCGGCGCGAGCTCGGTGGCAAAGTGGAGCCTCCCCGCCTTGGCGTTTTTCTCGACCAGGGTGTCGAGCCCCGGCTCGTAGATCGGCATCACGCCGTCGAGCAGCTTGGCGATCTTGGTCTCATCGTTGTCCACGCAGGTGACGGTGTTGCCGAAATCCGCCAGACACGCTCCCGTGACCAGGCCCACGTAACCGGTTCCGACGACGCAGATGTGCATGTGTTCTCCCAAAGGCGACCGAAAGTCGCTGAAACATGGTAGCAAACGGGGATTTCGAATTTCGGATTTCGAATTTCGGATCTCGGATCTTCCCCTTTCATCCCGTGAACCCGAGAGCAGACGGCAGCCAAATGCCTGGGCGCACCGGTCGAACCGCTTCGAGGGTTAGGGTTCCGAGAGGTGGGCGGGTGGGATGGAAATTCGAAATTCGAAATTCGAAATCCGAAATTCCTCATTCCTAATTCCTCATTCCGAGCTACCCTGTCCCCGGCTTCTGCCGTCGGAGGTTCCGCCATGTCCGTGCCGTTGCTCGACCTGACCCGCCAGTACCAACCACTCCGCGAGGAGTTTCGACAGGTGCTCGATCGCGTGTGCGAATCGCAGAGGTTCATCCTCGGCCCCGAGGTCGACGCGTTCGAAACCGAGGCCGCCAGCGCTCTCGACGTCGCCCACGCGATCGGCGTGACCTCGGGCACCGATGCCCTGCTCGAGGCGCTGATGGCTCTCGGGGTCGGCCCCGGCGACGAGGTCGTGGTCCCGACCTTCACCTTTTTCGCCACCGCCGGGGTCGTCTCACGGCTTGGCGCCACGCCGGTTTTCGTGGATGTCGACCCGGTGGATTTCTGTATCGACCCTCAGCAGATCGCCGACCGCGTCGGCCCCAGAACCCGAGCTGTGGTTCCGGTGCACCTGTTCGGCCAGGCAGCCGACATGGACGGCGTCCTGAAGGCTGCGGGATCGGTGCCGGTGTTGGAGGACTGCGCCCAGGCGTGGGGGGCGGACTGCAACGGCCGCCAGGTCGGTTCGATGGGCGTCATGGGTGCGTTTTCGTTCTTTCCGTCGAAAAATCTCGGTTGTTTCGGCGACGGCGGGCTGATCACCACCGGCGACGCCGACCTCGACCGCAAGCTCCGCGAACTCAGAGTGCACGGGCAGTCCGGCGTCTACGAACATCCCCTGGTGGGTGGGAACTTCCGGATCGATGCCCTGCAGGCGGCGGTGCTCCGGGTCAAGCTGCCGCACGTCGACGGTTGGATCGAAGGCCGCCGCGCCAATGCCGACCGCTACCGGCGCCTGTTCGCCGATGCCGGTCTCGAGGGGACGGTCGGCCTGCCACAGGCGGTGGCCGGGCGCGGCCACACCTTCAACCAGTACGTGGTCAGGGTGCCGAAACGCGATGCCCTGCGCGCGTTTCTCACCGAGCGAGGAATCGGAGCGGCCGTCTACTATCCGCTGCCGCTGCACCTGCAGCCCTGCTTCGCCAGCCTCGGATACCAACAGGGGCAACTTCCGGTTTCGGAGCAGGCGAGTGGCGAAGTACTGGCGTTGCCGGTGTTCCCGGAACTCACCGAAGACGAACAGCACCAGGTCGTGGACGCCATCGCGGAGTTCTACGGCGCCTGATGCGCGTTCTGCTGGTCGCCAGCCGTTACCCCGTGCCCGCGTGGCGAGGCAACCAGGTGCGGACGATGGAGTGGCTGTCGGCCCTTTCCGATCATGATCTGCACCTCGTTTGTCCGTCTCCTGGCGGTGGGATCGTCGAGGCGCGGTCGGTAGGTGTCGCGACCTGGCGCCGGTCGCCGGTGGGACGGGCGATCGGGTTGCTGCGCGCCGCTGTCTCCGGCCGCCCGTTACAGGAAGGTCTGTATGACAGCGCCGCCGCCCGACGCCTGGTGGCCGAAGCGGTGCTGAGCTGCCCGCCGGACGTTGTCGTGATCCAGATGGTGCGGTGTGCGTGGGCGGCGGAAGCGGCCCGGAAGGTCGCCCCCGCCGTGCCGATCGTCTTCGACGCCATTGACGCCATGGGGCTTCACTTCGACCGCGCCGGCCATGCTTCGGCGGCCTGGCTGTCACCCCTGGTGAGATCAGAGTCGACGCGCTGCCGCCGGCGGGAACACTGGCTGAGCCGGTTGGCTCAGCACACCGTCGCGGTGTCGGCGAGGGATCTCGCCGAGTTGGCGGTCCCCGAGGGGCAGGGGCGGATCATCCCGGTGGCGGGTCGTGAGGCGCAGCGCGCCGAACCAACGACTTCTGATAAAACCGTTTTGCTGTCAGGCAACCTCGGCTACCGGCCGACGGTCCAGGGGGCGTTGTGGTTTGCCCGCGAGGTGTGGCCCGGGATTCGCGGCCAGGTGCCGGAGGCGAGGTGGATTCTCGCGGGTGCCCGCCCCCGGTCGGCGATTCGACGACTGTCCCGGGTGGACGGGGTCGAGGTCCACGCCGACGTGCCCGACCTCGGCGCCTATCTCGCCTCGTCCCGCGTTGCGGTGGCTCCCATGAGCAGCGGTTCCGGCGTTCCCATGAAAGTCCTCGAAGCGATGGCCGCCGGAGTTCCCGCGGTCGTCCACCCGTGGGCCGCCGACGGTCTCACCAAGGGCGCTGCCGAAGCGGTGGTGATGGCCGAAGGTGCGGAGGCCTGGGCCGCCGAGATTGTCCGGCTCCTCGACAATCCGGAAGCCGCGCGAGCCGCGGGCGAGAAAGGCCGCGCCGCGTGGCGCAGTCACTACCACCCCGACGTCGTCGCACAACAGATCCGCGATGTTGTGGCCGAAGCCGCCGCCACCGACGTTTCAACGTTAGAACGTTAGGCTCATCCGGAAATCCGTGAGATGGGCACTGACCGAAATGGATATCAGGCATACAGCGACCAGCGCCAGCGACCGGGGCAGCAGCCGGCGCCACCGACAGGTACAGCATCAGCGTCGGCCTCCGGCGACAGCGCCCGGACGAGCCGGGAACGGCATCGTGATCATTCAGCTCTTCGGATTGATGAGCCGCCAGGTCATGGCGCGGACCTGATCGAGAGTCTCGAGAACCTTCTCGGTTCTGCCGGTGTTGACGACCCCAGCTCGTTGGAGAAGCCGCAGGTGGCTGTCGGCCTCCTTGGCCGATGCATAGGCAATCCTCCAGAAGTGGTTCCGATCGCGTCCGGACCGGCCGTGGCCTTCCGCGAGGTTTGCAGGCACCGAGCTCGCTGAACGGATCACCTGATCGGCAATCGACTTGAGCGGCGCCGGCACCCGCAGGACAAGGGCGATGGCATCACCCGCTGCCGCGAGGGCCTTCTCGTGGGCGATGAGGTTGGTGTTGGCGAGGACGTTGGACATGGTCACCTCCGGGTCGTTCATGTCCTCTCCCCGAGCCGGTGAGGCAGCCGATGTTATTCTGCTCCGCACCGGGCTCCGAGCCCGGCTTGCCCTTGACATCGGCTGCCCACCGGCTACTCACCAATTTGAACGACCCGGAGGTGACCATGCCCACGGTCGTTGCACCCGAACGCCGCCGCGGACTTCTGTGGCTGGCGCTGTCGCCGTCGCTGAACCTGGTCCGGACCCTGGTGACTGCCGCTGACGCCGACGCTGTGATCACATCCGTCCAAGTCTCGATCTCATGCAATTCCGGATGAACCGAACGTTAGAACAGCTCCAGCGCGTCGACGTCGCCCTTGCCCTCTCGGATCAGCACCGGTTCGTCTCCCGACATGTCGATGACCGTTGACGGCACCGGCAGCAGAATTCCGCCGTGGATTACCATTTCAACGCGGTTGCCCAGGGATCGGTCGATCTCGTCAGGGTCGTTGACGAAATCGTGCTCGGGGTCGCGGATCGACGAGCTCAGGAGGGGCTCGCCGAGCTCCTCGAGCAGGGCCAGGGCGATCGGGTTGTCGGGCATCCGGATGCCGATGGTCCGGCGCTTGCGGAGCATGATCTTGGGGACTTCGGGGCTGGCCTCGAAGATGAACGTGTAGGGCCCCGGGAGGACGCGTTTGAGGAGGCGAAAGGCCGGCGTCGAGACGCCCTTGGCGTACCGTCCGATCGTGTTCATGTCGGCGACCAGGATGGACAGGGGTTTCTTGGGGTCCATGTCCTTGAGCTTGTAGAGCCGCTGGATCGCGTCGTGATGGGTGATTCCACACGTGAGGCCGTAGACCGTGTCGGTGGGCATGACGACGATGCCCCCGTCGCGCAGGACCTGCGCCGCGCGCGCCAGCAGCCACGGCTGCGGTTCGACGGGGTCGATGTCGAGAATCATGACCTGCGGCGCCTCCTCGGCTCCACCGTGTATACAGTCGGCGCTGCGCGCAGTCAACTGCCTGCGCGGATACAGGTCGCAGGTCGCAGGTCGCAGGTTGCAGGATGCAAGGTCGCAGGATGCAGGTCACAGGATGCAGGTCTGTGGGCGATGAACCGTGCATCCTGAATCCTGAATCCTGCATCCAACGACTGACATCTGATGATCCCACCTCCATCTCCCTCTCTGCAAGGGAGTTTGGGAAAGCGTAGAATGTGCCCAAGCTGTTGAAGGAGGACCGGCATGAGCACGAGCGGACTGAAGAAGATCGGCGTCATCGGCATCGGCACGATGGGCAACGGCATCGCACAGGTGGCGGCGCAAAGTGGTTTCGAAACAGTGGTCATGGATGTGGATGCGGGAGCCCTCGAACGCGGTCTCGACGCGATCACCCGCAGTCTGGACCGGCTGGTGAAGGCCTTTGAAAAATCGGGAGGTGAGAAGGGCATCACCGCAGAGGCCAAAGCCGAAGCGGCGGGCCGTCTTTCGACCACCACCCTGGAGCAGGACCTTCTCGACTGCGATCTGATCATCGAGGCGGTCCCGGAGATCCCCGAGCTCAAGGAGAAGATCAATCGCAAGCTGGCCGAGCTCGGCTACGACAAGATCCTGGTCTCGAACACTTCGGGCATCAGCATCACCCGCCTCGGAGCGGCCTTCGGCACTCCGGAGAAGTTCATGGGAATGCACTTCATGAACCCGGTGCCGATGCAGAAGGGTGTCGAGATCATCCGCGGTCTGGCGACTTCGGAAGAAACCTACCAGACGGTGGTCGCCCTGTGTCACGACCTGGACAAGATCGAGATCCCCGCCGAGGACAAGGCGGGTTTCGCCATCAACCGGATGTTCGTGCCCTTTGTCAACGAGGCCATCCGCGTCGTCGAGGAAGGGATCGCGGCGGTCGACGACGTCGACAAGTGCACCTATTGCCTCGGCCACAGGATGGGCCCTCTGATGACCGCCGACTATGTCGGCCTCGACACCATGCTGTTCATCTGCAAGGTTCTCGAGGAAGAGTTCGGGAGTTTCTACAAACCGAGCCCGTTGCTCAAGCGCCTTGTCGAATCGGGCCAACTCGGCGCCAAGACCGGGAGCGGTTTTTACGTGTGGGAGAACTTCAAGGCGCAGGGGGTCAACCCTGACGTCGCGCGGTACCGTATCAAGTAGGTTCTGAAACCCGCCCGCCGTCGGTCCGGAGGCGAAACATGAGGATGCGAAGAAGAGACGACTGGGACGACGACTGGGACGATGACGATGAGATCGTCGTCAAGAAAAAGCCTCCGCGTCCGGAAATCGTGACCACGCGGAGGATCCTGTGGGGGATTGCGGCACTCGCGGTCGCGGCCGTTCTCGTCGGCAGTATCGTGTCGCGAGACGACTTCCAGTTCGAGGAGACTCCCGCCGAACTGATCGGCATGTGGACGTGCGACGACCCCGATCGTTCCGATCTCTGGGTCGAGTTCAGCCCCCAATTCGTCACCATCGCGACGGGTGGGACCGGCACGATGAAATATCGGGTCCTTGGCATCCATTTCGATCAGGTGGGTGAGATTGCGCACTATTCGATTTTTCTGCGGGACCTGGCAGGCAAGGAACATGTCAGAGAGATCATGCTTCGCCCTCCCGGCGACACCCTGCGATTCGCGGACGAACCGAAAGTGATCTGGATACGGTACGACGGGTGAGTCACAGGACCCAGGCGTAGCCGACCTTGGCGAATATGGTCCTGTTGACCTGGGTCAGACCGAAATTCTGGTCCGCGAGTGAGTTGTCGGAGTACCCGACGAACAGAACGGTGCTCGGGTTGACCTTGTAGGAAAACAGAAACTGTCCGAAGAGGTTCTGGTACTCGGAGCCGCGGCCGTCGCTGTAGAGATCGGGGTTGAAGCGGTCCTCGACGTGCTGCAGGATGGCGCGCACGAAACAGCGGGCGTTGAACTGCCAGGAAGCCTCCATCTGGCCGATGGTCGAGGTGTAGAGCCAACCCTCCGCGACGTCCATCTTCTCCCGCGTATAGCTGGGCGCAATGTAGAAATGACGGCCCAGGCGGTACCAGAAACCGGTGTCGAAGTTGATGAAATCGCCGGGGCGTGTGTTGGCGTAGTCGACCTGGCCGCCGTCGTCAAGGTTGAGCCAGACGTGACTGTGCCCGTTGGGCCGGGCGCAGAAATGAAGACGGAGGCGATTGAAATCGAACTGTTCTCCGTTATAACCCTCGCGCGCCCGGCTGGGGCGGATGATGGAGTGTGACTGCAGCGGGCCCTCGATGGTGAACTGGACGACATCCTCGTGGAACAGCAGAAAGCCGCTGTGATCTTCGGTGTCGGCAACCTTGGCCTTGATGTTCATCCGGGAGTACCAGCTCCCCTCGGTCTCGTTCCACGTGTAGCCGAGACCGACCTCCGCGTGACGGTAGTCGACCTGAGGCATGAAGCCGAGGTCGGCACGGAAATCCTGGCCGGCGTCGGAGTAGGCGGCCCACCACTCCCAGGTGCGGGTGTCGTGGGTGTAGACGAGCTCTCCCGCCCAATCGTCAAACGAACCCCGGGGTTGATCGAATTCGACGATCACGTCTTCGGGGTACCGGGTCGTCGACTTCAGGAGCTGGACGATCACGCGGTCTCGCGCGGAGAGGCGAAGGTCGCCGTCGACTCCCATGACGCGGTTCTGATAGTCCGAGCCCTCGCGGTTGGTGAACAGTCCGCCGACCGTGAAGCGGTTGCCGAAATCGTACTTGTAGCGAAGGACCGTGGCGGTCGACGACTCTTCGAGGGAGGTCGCACTCGAGCTCTCGCTCCCGGGGATGATGAGATTCGTGACATCGTCGTCGACCACGTAGGCGCCGATCGTGTGGGGGCCTTCCTTGCCGGTGAGCTTGAGTCCCCAGGCGGGCTCCCGCATCATCCGGGTGTAGACGACGTTCATGGTGGTTTCGAAGAAGTCGGCGCCCTCCATGAAGAAGGGCCGCTTCTCCGGGTAGAAGATGGCGAACGGGCGGTTGACCGCGAGTTCGCGGGCGTCGGCTTCCACCTGCGAATAGTCGGGGTTGAGGGTGGCGCTGACGGTCATGTTGGGGGTGAAACCCCAGCGCGCGGTGAGCCCGAAATCGATCTCCGGGTCGCCCTCGACCAACGGACCGTCGGGAAGGTCGTCTCGTCGATCGGTTCGTGTCGCGGTCAGGGTCGGGACGATCTCGAGGTTGCGGCCCGGCGACACCCCGGCGAACCCCTCGATCTTGAGGGCCTGGCAGAGGTAGCAGTTGTTGCTGCGATCACGGGGGAAGGTGCCCATCTGAGCCGAAACGTTGCGTGGGTAGCCGCGGACGGCGTCGAAACCCCAGATCTGCGGCTGGTCGCTGCGCTGGAACCGCAGGGTCGAGAAGGGAATCTCGATCTCGACCGACCAGCCCCATTCGGTGAAAGTCGCGGCCGATTTCCAGATCCCGTCCCAGGGGGTCTGGCCTCTCGACTCGGTTTCGATCTGGTCCATCTGGACGCCCAGCGGGTTGACGACAAAGAGGTAGTCCCGCCGCTCATCGTTGAAGGTGTCGAGGACGACGCCGACCCAATCGTCGTTCCACGCCTGGTCGCGGTCGGAGAGGTGGGCACGGATTGCCGCCGGGTCGGGGTCATAGGCGCGAAAACCGACATAGAGACGGTTGGCGTCGTACATGACCAAGACCTCGGTCTGAATCGGAGCAGGGGTGTTTTCCCCCGGGCGGACCTCGTAGTCGAGGGTCGTCGACCAGGCCCGTTGCCATGCGGCCTCGTCGAGGGCGCCGTCGACAGCGATTCGGGCGTCCACCTGAGGAATCGGATGTGGCGTCTGACCCGCCGCCGGGTCGGTGGTCGTGGATGCGCCGGCGACGGCCGATCCGAAAAGAGTGGCGAGGGTGAGGATGAAGCCTGCGGGCAGAATAGTGACGTCCATCGCGGAGGAGTACGGATGCGTCGCCCTCTTTGTTTTGGCGGTCGCGATATTTCTATCCTAAATGAATATTCATCTCAGAATTCAGCTATGCCTTGCGATCGAGGACCGCGTACACCGCCGGCACCACGAGCAAGGTGAGCAGGGTCGAGGTGATCATGCCGCCGATAACGGTCAGGGCCATCGGCGTCCGCAACTCCGCGCCCTCGCCGAGACCGAAGGCCATGGGCAGGAGGCCGAAGACCGTGGTCAGACTCGTCATCAGGATGGGACGCAGGCGGACCCGGCCGGCCCGCGCCAGGGCCTCGATCTTGCCCATGCCCTCGCGGCGAAGCTGGTTGGCGTAGTCGACGAGGACGATGGCGTCGTTGACCACGATGCCGGCGAGCAGGATGAACCCGATCAGCGACACGACGCTGACCGTGACCCCGAAGACCCACATCGTGACGAGCACGCCGATCACCGCGAACGGCACCGAGAACATGATGACAAAGGGGTGGAGCAGGCTCTCGAACTGCGAGGCCATGACCAGGTAGACCATGAAGACGGCGAGGCCGAACGCGAGCCGCATGGAGTCGAACGATGTTGCCATCTCCTCCTCCTGGCCTCCGAGGCGCCAGTCGTAGCCGGACGGCCAGCTCATGTCTTCGAGCGCGAGTCGGATGTCGGCGGTCACCGAACCGAGATCGCGGTCGGCGAGATTGGCGGTGATGCGGGCGATGCGCGTGCCGTCGGCGCGGCGGATCTCGGCCGGGCCTTCGAGCTCGAGCACCTCGGCGACCGCCGACAACGGGATCGGGGTCGTCCCGGCCCTGGTCACCGTCAGGTTGGCGAGGGCGTCGGCCGACGACCGGAACCGCTCGGCGGCGCGCACCCGAATATCGATGGTGCGGTCGACCCGGGTGATGTCGGTGGCGATGTCGCCCTGCACCATGCCGCGCAGGACGGAGGCCACGTCGTCGATCCCGAGGCCGTAGGCGGCGAGGCGGTCGCGGTCGAGGCGCACCTGGAGCTCGGGGTGGCCGCCCTCGGTGGAGGCGCTGATGTCGGTGAGGCCGTCGATACCGCGCAATCTCTCGACGACCTCGTCGGCCAATCGCTCCAGCAGCTCGAGGTTGAAGCCCCGGATCTCGACCTCGATCGCGGTCTTGAAGCTGAAATACGAGGGCCGGCCGAAGCGGGCCACGATCGCGGGCCGGCCGCCGCCCTCGAGCTGGTCACCGCCCTGCAGAGCCAGGTTGTCGGCATCGATGACGGCCCGGAGCTGCCCCATGGCCGCGTCTTCGGCCTCCCTCGAAACCGGGGGATCGAGGGTGACCGTGAGCTGGCCGAGGTTCTCGCGCAGCTCTCCGGCCGTGCCGCCCTGCTCGTTGGAGGTGCCGGCGATGGTGTAGACGGTGTTCAATCCCGCAATCATGTCGGCGGCCCCGGTGAGTTCGACGAGCTTGCGGTCGGTGACTTCGAGACGGGTGCCCGGCGGCAGCTCGAGATCGGCGTAGAACTCTCCCTGGACGAGCTCCGGGATGAGCTCCGAACCGAGCGTTCGGTACAGCCCGAGACTGCCCTGCAAGCAGTGCGAGTGTCACGCCGACCACGGCCGCCGGATGTCTCAGGACACCGGCAATCGCCCGTGTATAGGCGGCAGAGATGAGATCGAGAGCCCGGTCGAACGCGTCGAGTACCGGCCTGGCGATTGCGCCGGCGATGCGGCCGAGGGTCCTGAAGACGGTCAGGGCGGCGCCGACGAGCAGGGTCGTGACGTTGAACACGGCTTTGCCGAGCCAACGCAGAGGCGCCGGCTGCCGCGCCTCCTGGCTCGGGTCGGTGATCGCCCCTGACGGCTCGAAGCGGCGCGAAGCGAGCATCGGTATGACGGTCAGGGCAACCACCAGCGACACCACGAGCGAAAAAGCGACGGTCAGGGCCTGGTCGCGGAAGAGCTGGGCGGCGACGCCTTCGACGAAGACGATGGGCACGAAGACGCAGATCGTGGTCAGGGTGGAGGCGGTGATGGCGCGGCCCACCTCCGAGGTGCCGACCCGCGCGGCCTCGACGATGTCGAGGCCGTCGTCACGTTTGCGCTGGACCGCTTCGAGGACGACGATCGCGTTGTCGACCAGCAACCCGACCCCGAGGGTGAGTCCGCCCAGCGACATGATGTTGAGCGAGATGTCGGCCACGTACATCAGAAAGAAGGTGGCGACGACCGACACCGGGATCGAGACCGAAATGATGAGGGTCTTCTTGACCGAGCGCAGGAAGAGATAGAGCACGAGGATCGCCAGCAGCCCGCCGTAGAGCGCGGTCTCGAGGACCTCGCGGACCGCCTGCCGGATGTAGCGGGCCTGGTCGGTGATGATCTCGATCTCGAGCCCCGGGGAGACGCGCTCGATATCGGCGCGAAGCTCGGCGAGACGCCGGGTCACCGCGTCGGAGACGGTGACGGTATTGGTGCCGCCCTCCTTGTAGACCGCCAGCTCCACCGACTCGTCGCCGTCGATGCGGGTGATGATCTCGCGCTCCTTGTGGCCGGTGTAGACCCGGGCGACGTCCGACAGGCGGACGATGGCGTCGCCGGTGCGGGCGATGACGATCGATCGCATGTCTTCGGGTCGCACGAACTCGTTGAGGGTCCGCACCAGGTACTCGGTGCGGCCGTCGCGCAGCGTGCCGCCGGTGATATTGACGTTCTCCGCCGCCAGACGATTGGCGACCTGGCCCGCCGACAGGCCGAGCGCCGCCAGCTTGCGTTCGTCGAGCTCGACCTGGATCTCCTCTTCGAGCCCCCCAGAGACCACCGCCGCGGCGACCCCGTCGATGCGCTCGAGGGCGCGTTTGAGGTCCTCCTCGGCCATGAACCGGAGCTGCGCGAGGTCGTCCGAACCGTGGACACCGATGCGCATGATGGGGTCGAGCGACGGGTCGAAGCGGAGCAGGATCGGCGCTTCGGCCTCGAGCGGGAGGCGCACCCGGTCGAGGCGGTCGCGGACATCGAGGGAGGCGAAGTCCATGTCGGTGTCCCACGCGAACTCGAGGGTCACCTCGGAGACGTCCGCCCGCGATGACGAGGTCACGCGGACCACGTTGTTGACGACCCCGACCGCGTTCTCGATGGGCCGCGTCAGCAGCGACTCGATCTCGACCGGTGCGGTGCCCTCGTAGGTGGTGCGGACGGTCAGGGACGGGTAGGTGATGTCGGGCAGCAGGTTGACCGCGAGGTTGCGGAAAGGCGACCGCGCCGAAGACCACCGCCGCCACCGCGAAGATGAAGATCGTGACCGGCCTGCGGATCGAAAGATCGACGATTTTCATGTCAGCCGGCCCTCGAGGCATGGACGTCCGGCTTCGAGAAAATGCTCTGTGCGGCTCTGTGTCTCCGTGTCTCTCTGGTTCATGATGCGCCGCCGCCTTCGCCGCGGATCTGTTGGATGACCTCGGCAATCCGCTCGTCGGTCAAACCGAACTGCTGCATCCGCTCCTTGATGCGCTCCAGTTCTTCGGGGGTGGCGTTCTTGATCCGCTCCACCATGAAGGGTGGGATGCCACCCTCGCCCCCGGCGCCGGCGCCGGGTGGCGGGCCGCCACCCTGGGCCCGGCCGCCTCCGGCCTTCATCTGCTCGATCCTGGCCTCGATCTCGCCGTCGGAGAGCCCGCGCTCCTTCATCCTCTGCCGCATCGCCTCGATCGCTTCGGGCGTTGGCCCTGCGGCCTCTGCAGCGGGCGCTGCTGTCGTCGCTTCGCCGAGAACCGCCACCGGCGTTCCGTCGGCGAGGCCTTCCTGCCCGAGCACGATCAGCTGTTCGCCGCCGGCGAGTCCCTCGAGGACCTCGACCGAGTTTTCGTCGCGCACGCCGAGGCGAACCTCACGCCGTTCGGCGATGCCGTCCACCATGACGTAGACCGTGTCGCCGAGCGAGTCGAGAACCAGCGCGTCGCGCGGAATGACCAGCACATCGTCGCGGGTGTCGGTCTCGAGGTAGACCGAGGCGAACATGCCGGGCCGGAGCTTGCCCTGCGCCTTCACCTCGAGAGTGACGGTGAAGGTCCCCGAGGCGGGATCGACGGTCGGTCGCAGGCGTGCGACGGAGGCCGGGAAGGGCTGGTCCGGGTAGGCCTCGACCTCGAGGTGGGCGGTTTGGCCGATCCGAACCCTCGGCAGGTCCTTCTCGGGCACCTCGACCCGGCACAGAAGCGGTGTGAAGTCGGAGATCCGGAAGAGCCGGTTGCCGGGGATCACATACTGGGCGAGCTTGATGTCGCGGGTCACCACCAGCGCCTCGAAGGGGGCGCGGATCTCGGTGTAGGCGAGCTGGATCTCGGCGCTTTCGAGTTGCGCCTGCGCCGCAGCCAACGTCGACGTCGCGTTGTCGTAGGCCTCCTGGCTGACCAGCCCCTCGTCCCACGAGGTCTTGGCGCGGTCGAAGGCGAGCTGTGCCTCGTCGCGAGCGACGCGCGCGATCGCGACCTTGTTCTTCGGCTCGCGCTCGTCGATGCGCGCCAGCAGCTGGCCGGCGCGAACCACCTTTCCTTCCTCGGTGAAGATCTCGGTCACCGGCCCGGACGTCCGGGCGACGATGTCGACCTCGTTCTCGGCCTCGAGGGTGCCGTTGGTCTGCAGGTACTGCGAGATCGATCGCCGGGACACGGTGTCCACCCGGACCGGCACCGCGGCCGCGGGCGCGCCGGTCGCCGCGCCACCGCCCCTCATCCCGCTGCGACCGCTCTCGCTGCCGCCGCCGGGGTCGCCGGACCCGCCGCAGGCGGCGAGGGTGAGAATCGTGAAGAGGGTGGCAGAGGTCGAGGCAAGTTGATTGATGTTCACTGGAGGCTCTTTCCTTGAGTGGATTCGACGTTGGCGACGAGCGCCGTCGGAGGTCGGAGGACCGCGGCCGCAATGCGGCGGAAGAACACGCTGAGGTCGTCGATGAGGGAGTAGATGGTGGGGATCACCATGACCGTCAGAAAGGTGGACATGGTGAGCCCGCCGAGAATGACCAGACCGATCGGGGCCCAGAACGCGGCTCGGCCGTCGGGGGCACCGAACACGCTCGGCAGGAAGTAGCCGGCCACCATCGGCGACAGCCCGAGCACGGTGGTCATCGCGGTCATCAGGATCGGGCGCAGGCGGTGACGGCCGCCGAGGACGATGGCCTCGTCGCGGGGCAGGCCCTGCTGGCGCAGGCGGTTGATGTGGTCGACCAGCACGATCGCGTTGTTGACGACGATGCCGGCGAGCAGGATGAGGCCCATGTCCGAGCTCGACGAGCGCGCCTGTCCGGTCAGGGTCATGATGACGCCGACCCCGATAAAGGCGAAGGGCACCGAAAACATGATCGTGAAGGGCTGGGCGAAGCTCTCGAAGAGGGAGGCCATCACCATGTAGATCAGCATCAGCGCGAAAAGCAGCAGGAACAAGGCGCTCGATGCATCCTGCTCGCCGCTCATCCAATCATCGCCCTCCACGACTTCATAACCGGCCGGCAGGTTGAGATCGTCAATCGCCTGCTGGGCCATCCGCTGGGCGACGAACGAGGGCGTCCCGGAGGCGGTGTCGGCGGTGATGGTGAGGGTCGAACGCCGGTCCACCCGCTCGATGGCGCGCGCCCCGGGTGCGGTGTCGAAGTCCGCCACCGAACCGATGGTCATCCGGCTGCCGCCGAATGCCACCGGGAGTTTCTTGAGCTGGTCGAGAGTCTGGCGGTCGGATTCGCGGTGCTGCACCACGACGTCGAGCTCGCGGTCCTCGACCTCGAAGTAGGTGACCGCCCGTGACGACAGTGCCGACGACACGCTCTGGGCGACGTTCTGCGACGAGAGGCCCGCGGCGAGGGTGCGTTCGCGATCGGGGCGGACCAGGACCTCGATGTCGCCGCTTTCCAGCGACGAGTCGGCATCGCGGACGCCGGGCAGGGCCTGGAGCGCCGCCACCGCACGGTCGGCGAGGATCTCGAGGATCTCGAAGCGGTCGCCGCGGAGCTGGACCTCGATGCTCGAGCCGGACCCGGAGCGGCCACGCATCGATCTCGACAGTGTGAACGTGACACCGGCACGGCTGGGCAACAGAGCCTCGATGCGATCGCGGACCTCGGAGGTGTCGAGCCGACCTTTCTCTTCGTCGACGAGGTAGATGTCAAAGCGGTTGCCTCGCGACCAACCGCGGGATCGCCCGGAGCTGCGTTTGAACGTGTGGGTGATGTTGGCGATCTCGAGTTGGTCGTGTTGGGCTTCGAGGAGACCGTACACCTCGTCGTAGAGGGCCCGTTTCTGATCCACCGAGTAGCTCTTCGGGGTATCGACCACGATGCTCACCTGGCGCTCGAACGAGGGAGTCTGGAACGACCTCTCGATGCGCTGGTAGAGGTGCCACGAGCCGACCAGAGCCGCCAGGATTGCAAAGCCGAAGGCCAGCCGGTGTCGCAGCGTGAAGGCGAGGGTGCGCGCGTAGGCGGCGGAGAAGCGGTTCCAGAGACCGCCCTCGCGGGCGCGCTCGCCGCCGAGGAGCCGCGCCGCGACCATCGGCACCACGGTCAGGGCCACCACCAGGGAGGCGGCCATCACCACCACCACGGTCAGACCGATGTTGGTCATGAAGATCGCGAAGCGGCCGCCCGACGGCAGAAAGACCATGGGAAGGAAGACACACATCGTTGTCAGCGTCGAGGCTGCAATCGGCAGCGCCACCTCGGACGCTCCCTGGAGGGTCGAGGTCAGGGCGTCCTCTCCGAGGTCCTCGTGGTGGCGGAAGATCGACTCGATGACCACGATCGAGTTGTCAACCAGCATCCCGATCGAGAGCATGAGCCCCATCAGCGACATGATGTTGAGTGTGAGATCGGTCCATCCAGCCTGCCGCGACAGATACATGAAGACAAAGGTGACGACCACCGAAACCGGGATCGCGATCGCCACCAAGAGGGTGGAGCGAACGCGGCGCAGGAAAAGGAACATGAAGAGCACCGCCAGGGCGCCGCCGAGCAGGCCCGTGTTGCGCAGCTCCGAGATGCCGTTGCGGACGTCGGCGGAGTCGTCACGGTAGATGTTCACCTGAAGACCGTCGGCCGCGGGCGAAGCGAGGATCGCATCGATCTCGGCCTTGGCGCCGTCGATCATCGCCAGGAGGTTGGCGGTGGAGGCCTTGTAGAGACGCACGTTAAGGGCTTCCCGGCCGTTGAGAAAGTCCCACTCCTCCTGTTCGGGATAGGCCATCTCGATTTCGGCCACGTCGCCGAGCCGGAGACCGCCACCGAGAGGAAGGGCGCGAATTTCATCGAGGTTCTTGAGCTTGCCGTCGACACGCACGAAATAGGCGCGCGAACCGTCCCGCACGGTGCCCACCGATGCCGTTTCGTGGTTCGAGCGGATGACCGCAGCGACCTCGCGGACGTCGATCCCGAGAGCCGTGAGGCGGTCGGGGATGAGGTTGATCTGCACCTGGCGAACCTCGATCCCGCCGACGTCGACGTCCGCAACCCCCTCCAATCGCTGCAGGCGGCGCACGATGACGTCCTCGGTGAAGCGGTAGAGACGCTCGCGCGGCCAGTCTGCGCTGACCTGAAAGCGCAGGACCGGACGGTCGGAGCTCTGGAACCGGCGGATATCGATCCGCTCGAGATCGGGGGGAAGGCGGTTGCGCACGCGATCCACCCGGTCGCGGACATCGACCGCAGCGAGGTCCATGTCGGTGCCGTCGACGAACCGCAGGCTGACGCTGCCCGAACCCGAAGTGGCGTTGGCGGTCAGGGTCTCGATGCCGTTGATGGTGCTGAGGCTGTCCTCGAGCGGTCGCACGATGAGCCGCTCGGTCTCCGAGGGGGAGGACGAGGGGTAGGGGGCGTTCACGGAGATGTGCGACGACGAGAAGGTGGGCAGGAACTCCAGCGGAAGCCTGGTCAGCGACAACCAACCCAGCACCAAAACCCCCAGAACAGCCATGGCCATGGTGACCCGGCGTTCCACCGCAAATCGGATGATCGGATTGACCTTCACGCTGACACCGCCCTCCAACCTCGAGCCCGGGTCATTCAATCACGAATTGACAGTCCCGGCCAGTGTCGGGCGTACGTCAATAGAGCGCGGCGACCCGTGCGGTCGCCGCGCTTCGGGAGAATCGGGACTCTACTGGGTGCGGCGTCCACCGGAGCGCCTGGTGAAACGCTTGCCGTGCTCGTTCCGCATTTCCTCGAGCTGCGCGAGCTGTTCGGGTGTCAGCACGGAGAGGGCCCTGGCCCGGGTGCTCTGGGTGAGCACCATCAGGTCGATCTGGATTCCGGCCTGTTCGGCGGCGTGGGTCCGGAAGGCGCCCTCGTCAAACACGGTTGGGTCGGGGTTCGCCTCGCGATAGGCTGCACGTCCGGCGTCGAGCTGGTCGCTGAAGTCGGCGATCCGGGGCCGGGCCTCATCGAGGATTGTCCGGATCTCATCGAGTTGCTCGTCCGTCAGACCGAGCCTTTCGGCGAGACGGGGCAGCATGCGGTCGAACATTCCGAGACCGTCGCCCGGTCCACCGCCGAAGCCTGCGCCACCCGGTCCGTGGCCCCACGCAGCGCCCCCCGGCCCTCCCCCGGGCCCCTGGCCGCTGCCGCCGCCGGGCACTCCCTGGGCGACGAGGGTGAGTGGGATCGCGATCAGCGCCGCCGCCGCGATGGTCAGGATGATATTTCGTGCTCTCATGAGAACCTCCATGTGGTTCGCCGCCGTGGCGGCGTGTGTTCGGTCGTGGGGTGAAACGTCCGAACGGTCTTCATTGTTGACCAACAAATCCAAACAAACCCACGGTCAACCTCAAGAAATGTCAAGCTCGTCGTCAGGCTGGTAGGATCGGGTCATGACGAGGGTCCTGATCATCGACGACGATGCCGATCTCTGCGATCTCGTGAGCGAGTATCTGCAAGGGGAGGGGCTCGAGGTGGATGCCGCTCACGACGGTGTCACCGGGGTCGTGCGCAGCCTCGATGACGAACCGGATCTGGTCATCCTCGATGTCATGCTGCCCGGGCTCGGCGGGTTCGCGGTGCTCAGTCGGATTCGCGAAAAGTCGAGGGTGCCGGTGATCATGCTGACCGCGCGCGGTGAGGACGTGGACCGGATCGTCGGTCTCGAGATGGGCGCCGACGACTACCTCGCCAAACCGTTCAATCCCCGCGAGTTGGTGGCGCGAATCCGCGCCATTCTCCGGCGGACGGCAGACGGACCCACGGATGAGGTAACGCAGGTGTATGCGGTCGGTGATCTCCAAGTGGACCCTGGGGCCAGGGAGGTCCGATGCAGCGGCCGCGAGGTCGAACTCACCGGGGCCGAATTCATGATTCTGGAGGTCCTCGTCCGGGAAGCCGGGACTGTGGTCGGAAGGGACGAGCTGTCCCGCCAGGCTCTGGGGCGCCGTTCGAGCGCCTACGATCGCAGCCTCGATGTCCACCTCTCGAACCTGCGCCGCAAGCTGGGCCTGCTCCCCGACGGCGGCGAGCGGATCAAGACCGTGCGCGGCGTCGGCTACGTGTATGTCAAACATGGTGGAGCGTCATGAACCTGAATTGGACGCGTTCACCGGACGTGCCGTCTCCGATGATTTTGCGAACACGAGTGTCCGATTTGAGCGGGCGCATCGGGCGCAAACATCTTCGGAGGGGGCACTCACGGGCAACACCGTCGGGAACATCGGGATTTAGAAATCGGGGAAGCGTCACCGGAGCAATTGTGGTGCGGCCGTCCCGGCCGCGCGCGCAGCCGGGACGGCTGCCCCACAAGCGCTCCGGGTTCGCGTTTTTTGTGGGGCACGCGTCCCGCGTGCCGTCCGGGTGGGACAGCGTGCGGCGGAGGTGCCTGGCTCCCGGCATGGTTTTGTCCTCAAGATCATGCCGGCGTGCCTGGCATCCTCACGGGAAGGTCGCCTGGAAACGAGTCACGCCTTGGGAGGCCCGGCAAATTCGAAATCCGAAATCCGAAATCCGAAATCTCGGGTGCGAACGGACGGAAATTCCGAATTCCGAATTCCGAATTCCGAATTCAAGATCATGAAAAGCCTCTTCCTCCGCATCTTCCTCTGGTTCTGGATCGCCATGGTGGTGATGGCGGTGGTGCTCGTGGTGACGTCGCCGTACTTCACCCAGTCAAGGTCGCGGGTCGAAAGGTGGCAGCAGGGGGCCGAGACCTGGACAGGAGAACGGGTGGACCGCACGGCGCGGGCGATCGGTGAGGGTGGGGTGGAGGGTCTGAGGTTCGGCGAGCCGAGAGGTCCCGGCCGCCGCGGATCGATGACCTTCGTATTTGACGATGCCGGCCGCGAGATCTTCGGGCGCGAGGCACCCAAGGAGGCAGCGGACCTTGCCCGCAGGGTGGCCGAAACGGGCTCGGAAGAAGCGCTCCGCCGCGGCGAATTTCACCTGGTGGCGAAACCGGCGACGGCCCCCGATGCGCGGCGGTTTGTGGTGGTGGGGACGCTGCACCGTCCGCCGCGGCCGGTCGATCTTCTGGAACCCAAGGCCCTGTGGCCGCGGCTCGCGGCCCTGGCGGCGATGATCGGTCTCTTGAGCTTTCTGCTCGCGCGCTACCTGGCGTCTCCGGTGGGCGCCCTGCGAAAGGCCACCCAACAGCTCAGCGGAGGCGACCTCGGGGCGCGGGTCGGCGGCCGGGTGGTCCGCAGGCGGGACGAGATCGGCGATCTGGCTCGTGATTTCGACACCATGGCCGAGCAGATGGAGAAGCTGGTGGGTTCGCAGCAGCGCTTGCTGCGCGATGTCTCCCACGAGCTCCGATCGCCCCTCGCCCGGCTTCGGGTGGCGCTGGAGCTGACGCGCGATCGGGCGGGGGCCGCAGCGGGAGAGAGCATCGACCGTATGGAACGCGAGGCGACCAGGATCGACGAGCTGATCGGCCAGCTGCTGCTCCTGGAACGGCTGGCCGCGGGTGAGCCCGGCGGTGAAAGGCAGGTATTTGACCTTGCCGAGCTTCTGGGCGAAGTGGTGGATGACGCCTCATTCGAGGCGTCCGCCGGTGGTCGCGAGGTCAGGGTCGGGTCCTGCGCCGACGCCGTTGTCAGTGGCTACCCCGCAGTTCTTCGTTCGGCGATCGACAATGTGCTCCGCAACGCCATCCGGCACGCCCCGGAGTCGACGGTCATCGATGTGGTGTTGATGCTCGATGGCGGCTCGGCCGAAATTACGGTTCGAGACCGCGGTCCCGGAGTACCCGAGAAACACCTGGGCTCGCTTTTCGAACCCTTCACCCGGGTCGCCCACGCCCGCGAGCGGTCCTCGGGCGGCGCCGGTCTCGGGCTCGCCATCGCCCGTCGCGCCGTCGAGGTGCACCAGGGACGGGTGTCGGCCCACAACCGTCCCGAGGGTGGGCTCGAGGTCGTGCTGCGGTTGCCGCTGGAGCCTGCCGGCGCAGCCGACCTGCGAGCATGATGATGGTGCGGGATCGCCCCGCCCTCGATCCGGGCGCCGCGATCTTCGCGAGCTGTCTGTTCCTCGCGGCGGTGCTGCGGTTCTTCCACCTCGATTTTCAGAGCCTATGGCTCGATGAGCTCTTTTCGGTCGTCTTCAGTCATCCGGATCTCGGTATGGCACAGATCGCGGCCGCCTACGCGGAAGATGTCCACCCTCTCGGATACCCCCTCTTGCTGCACGCCTGGCTCGGGTTCTTCGGCGACAGCGAACTGGCCGCAAGGGCCCTTTCAGCCGTGTTCGGAGTCCTGGGAGTGGCCGCGATGTACGGTGCCGGCCGGTGGTGTTTCGACCGCCGGACGGGCGTCATCGCCGCGCTGTTGACAACCGTGAACTGGTTTCACATCAGCTATTCTCAGGAGGCCCGAGCCTACTCGCTGGTCTTTCTCCTCGCCGCCCTGTCCTGCTGGACCTTCCTCGCCGTTCTCGGGCGGCCCGGGTGGCGAACGGCCGCGTTCTACGGCCTTTCGACCGCGGCGGCGATCCATGTCCACTACTACGCATTCGTAGCCCTCTGTGGGCAGTTGGCGGCGGCTCTCGTCATGCCGTTGGCGGGGCGATGGGCTTGGCGGCGGGTATGGCCGCTGCTGGCCGGGGCTGCCGGGGCCGCGCTGACGGTCCTGCCGTGGGTCGGTCCCCTGGTCAGGGTGGCCGGACTGCGCGAGGCCTGGCCGGCCCTGCCGAAACCGTTCTTCTTCTTCGAGTACTTTCACGAGTATTTCGGGAAGTCGCTCACCTTGAGCGTCGTTTTCGGGGTTCTTTTGGTGGCGTTGCCGTTCCTGCTGCGCGCGGATAGGCCCGGTGATCCCGAAAAGGGGCGTCTGTCCACGCGAATGACCGCGGGTCTTCTCGGCGGGGCGACCGCGATTTCCCTTGCGGCTGCCTACCTCCGGTCGGTGCTGGTCGTGCCGATGCTGGTTCCCAAAGTGACGATCGTATTCCTGCCTGTCCTTTTATGGCTGATCGCCCTCGCGATGTCGAGGCTGTCGCCGGCCTGGCTGAGGATCGCGGTCGTGTCGGGGACGGCCGCGCTGTCGCTCATCGGCCTGTTTCGCGGCGGTTATTACGATCAGCCGCGCAAGGAACAGTGGCGCGAGGCCGTTCAGTACATGGTGTCGGCTCCCGATTTCGACCCCGCAGTCGATGTCTGCCTGGCGACTCTGGCGCCCGGCTTCCAGTACTACGTCGACCGGTTTCAAACGGATCTGAGAGTCGAGGAGGCGGACTCACAGCGGCTGCTCGCCGTTGTGAAAAACCGGCCCGATATTCCCCAGGTGTGGCTGTTGGTGGCGCGGGACGAGGACGCCGTTCGGCCGCTGCGTCAGGAACTCAGGCGTGGGTGGGTGCGAGAGGCCCGGGTGGAGTTCTTGAAAACCTCGGTGGAGCGATGGGAGCCGGTGATCGCCACGGAAGTGGGACCCCATGACCCGTGACCTCCTCGAATCGAGGTGGTGCGTTCTTCCGGTGGTGGCGCTCGCGCTGGCACTCCTGTCGATCGGGGTGACGCGCAGCTACCGGCTCAAACACGAAGACAACAACGCATTTCACGCCGCTTTTGCCCGCAACCACCTCGGCGCCGGGCTCGAGGTCACGAAGGGCCAGGACGCCTTCATCAATCCCAAGAACGAGCGCACCACCTTTTATGCCCACCATCCGCCGGGTTGCGGGCTCCTGCTCGCAGGGGTGTTTGCGGTCACGGGCAGCGACCGTCCGGCGGTTGTCCGCGGTGTCGCGATCAGTGCCACTCTTCTCGCGCTGGTTCTGATGTGGCGGCTGGTCCGCCGCGAGGAAGGGCCGCGGGCGGCGCTGGTGGCCGCAGCTGCCTTCGCGATCCTCCCGCAGGCAGCCTTCTACGGCCGCATGGTCAACCACGAGGTGCTGGCCCTGCCGGCAATCGTTCTTCTCGTGGATCGATACTTCGCGACCGCCCGCGGCGGCGGTTGGCTCGCCGCAACGGGGCTCGCGGTTGCTGCCTCCGTCGGTGCGATGCTGGCCTGGGTGACCTTCTTCGCCATCGCTGCGTGCGCGGTCCACGCCGCGCTTTCGATTCGCCGGCCCCAATTCTACCCGGCCGCCGGCCGCGCTCTGGGGCTGTTGACGGGTCTGGGGGCATTGCTGTTCGCGGTGGACGTGGCGCACATCGCCTGGGTGCAGGGCGGGAACCTGTCGGACCTCGGGGGGATCTTCTCGCGCCGCCTCGGCGCCGGTCAGGATTACGGCGCCATTGCCTGGGCGCGCAAGATGTTCGGTTTCTCCCGCCGTCTGGCCACGCTGTCGGGGACCCTGGCCTTGGGGTGGATGGCGGTACGAATCGCCCGAGGGATCTTTGGGAGAATCCGTTTGCGGTCGGTCGAAGAGGTCGGGGCGGTCTTTTTCGCGGCCGGTCTCGGTTATCTGGTGGTGTTCAACTGGGGCGCCTGGCAGCACCACTACTGGCAATTTCCGCTGCTGCCGGCGGTTGCGATCGCCGTCGCACTCGCGATAACCACTCTGGCTCGGAACGCATCGGCCGGAGCGCACACAACGGCCTCACGGGTGGTGCTCATTCTGCTGCTGGTGGAGGTCGTCGTTACCTCGGCCGTCGGTATCTCCACCCGACACACCTCCCCGGAAGACCGGGTCATCGAAGCCTCGGAGACCTTCCGCTCGCGAAGCCTCGACCTCGAGCCGTGACCGCCGGTGTCATCTGGAAAATGCTGATTTCACTGATGGTTCGTGGTTGGGTGAGAGAGCCGCGGCGCGGCGGCAGGGAATAGGCCGGGGCGTGAGCCCCGGCAACCAAGGCAAAAAGAAAACCGAGCCCCGGAGGGGCGACAGATTCAATCTTCGCGCAGCCGTCGGAGTAGGCTATCTGTCGCCGCTCCGCGGCTTGGGTTCTATTTTGTCGGGAAACCCGGGGCTCACGCCCCGGGCTCAATTCTGTCGCCCCTGCGGGGCTTGGTCCCTCGAGTCGCTCGATCGCATAAGACCCCGGATGAGCCCGAAATTCAAAATTCAAAATTGAGAATTCAAAATTTAGACGACAATATTCACCAACCGCCCGGGCACCACGATGACCTTCTTCGGTTCCTTGCCATCCATGTGGCGCCGGACGTTCTCAGATGCCAGGGCGAGCCGTTGGATCTCGGTCTCCTCAGTGCCGTGCTCGACCTGGAGTTCGTCCCTCTTCTTGCCGTTGACCTGGACAACGATGGTGACCAGTTCGTCCTGGGCCAGGGCGGGGTCCCACTGCGGCCACTCGGCGTGGGCGATGAGTTCGGCGTGACCGAGCCTGTGCCACAGCTCTTCGCAGAGATGGGGCGCGTACGGCGAGAGCAGGCGGAGGAACGTCGTGACGATCTCCTTCGGCAGGGTCGCGGCAGTGGTGGCGTCGTTGACGAAGATCATCATCTGGGCGATGGCGGTGTTCATCTGCAGCGCCTCGGTGTCCGTGGTGACCTTTTTGACGGTCTTGTGGAGCGTTCGCTGAAGTTCGGTTTCGGACGCCGCCGCCGTGTCCGTGAGTCTGGAGTTGAGCTCACCGGTCTTGTCGTCAACCACCAGGCGCCAGACCCGGTGGAGGAATCGGTTGACCCCCTCCACGTCCTTCATCTGCCACGGTTTCTGGACCTCGAGCGGGCCCATGAAGAGCTCGTACAGACGCATCGCGTCGGCGCCGAAGGCCTCGATGACATCGTCGGGGTTGACGACGTTGAGCTTGGATTTGGACATCTTCTCGATCTGCGCATCAAGCGCCGTGTCCGAACCCTTGACGAAGTACCCGCCGGCCCGCTCTTCCGCGTCCGACGGGTGGTAATACTTGCCCCCTGCGTCGCGGTAGGAGGAGGCGAGGATCATGCCCTGGTTGAAGAGCTTCTGGAAGGGCTCCCTGGTGTGGACATACCCACAGTCGTAGAGCACCTTGTGCCAGAACCGTGCGTAGAGGAGGTGGAGAACGGCGTGTTCGACGCCGCCGACGTAGAGGTCGACCGGCATCCAGTAGTCCTCGGCGTCTTTCGACCACGCCTCGCGGTCGTTGTGCGGGTCGAGATAGCGCAGGTAATACCAGCAGGAGCCGGCCCACTGAGGCATGGTGTTGGTCTCGCGGGTGCCGATGCGGCCGTCGGGCAGTTCCACCCGCAGCCAGTCGTCGCCGGCGCGGGCCAGCGGCGGCCGACCGTCGTCGGTGGGTTTGAACTCGTCGATCACCGGCAGCTCCACCGGCAGCCAGTCTGTGGGCAGCGGCACCACTTCGCCGTCGTCGGTGTGGACGACCGGGAACGGTTCGCCCCAGTAGCGCTGGCGCGAGAACAGCCAGTCGCGGAGCCGGTACTGGACACGCCCCTCGCCGAGGCCTCGCTTCTCGAGCCACTCTGTGATCGTGGCGATGGCGTCGGGCACCTTGAGCCCGTCGATCGAGAGTCCGTCCTTGCCCGAGGAGTTGACGAGGACGCCGTCGGTGTTGTCCGTGTAGGCCGCTTCTTCGATCGGGAGATCCGATCCCGACACCACCTCGATGATCGGCAGATCGTACTCGCGCGCGAACTCGTGGTCGCGCTCGTCGTGGCCGGGCACCGCCATGATGGCGCCGGTGCCGTAGCCCATCAGCACGTAGTCGGCGACCCATATCGGGATACGCTGGTCGTTGACGGGGTTGACGGCGTGGGCGCCGGTGAAGACGCCGGTCTTGCCTCTGGCGAGGTCGGTGCGGTCGAGGTCCGTCTTCTGCGCGGCCGCGGCCACGTAGGCGTCGACCGCCGTGCGCTGCTCCGGCGTCGTGATCTCGGCCACCAGTGGGTGTTCCGGCGCAAAGACGCAGTACGTGGCTCCGAACAGGGTGTCGGGGCGGGTAGTGAATACTGTGAAGTCCCGATCTGTACCGGCGATCCGGAAGACCACATCGGCTCCGCGGCTCTTGCCGATCCAGTTGCGCTGCATCTCCTTGACGCTCTCGGGCCAGTCGACAGATTCGAGGTCGTCGAGCAGTCGTTCGGCGTAGTTCGTGATCTTGAGCATCCACTGCCGCATCAGGCGCCGTTCGACCGGATCGCCGGTTTCGACGTAGGCGCCGTCCTTGACCTCCTCGTTGGCGAGCACGGTGCCGAGGGCCGGGCACCAGTTGACCGGCACGTCCGCCATGTAGGCGAGGCCCTGCTCGTAGAGTTTGAGGAAGATCCACTGTGTCCAGCGGTAGTAGTCGATCTTGGAGGTGTTGACCTCGCGCTCCCAGTCGTAGGAAAAGCCGAGGCGCTGGATCTGCTGACGGAAGGTGGTGACGTTGCGTTCGGTGATGACCGCCGGGTGGAGCCCGTCGCGCACCGCGGCGCGCTCGGCGGGCAGACCGAAGGCGTCCCAGCCCATCGGATGCAGCACGTTGAAGCCCTGGGCCCTTTTCATGCGCGCCATGACGTCGGTGGCGGTGTAGCCCTCGGGGTGGCCGACGTGGAGACCGGCGCCGGAGGGGTAGGGGAACATGTCGAGCACGTAGTACTTGGGCTTCGAGCGCAGCTCTTCGGGATCGGACGGTGTGCGGAAGGTGCGCTGCTCGGCCCATACGGCCTGCCACTTGGGCTCGATGATCGACGGTTGATAGGTGTGCTCGGCCATGATCTCCTCTCGCGATCCGCTGCAGGAAGCGGACCCGGCGTATTCTAACCATCTTCCCGGTCGGGCACCAGCGGTGCCCGACCAGGAAGATCGTGGCATAATCACTGTCGGCGGCGAGATTGGCCGCCCCAAAGCCGACTGCAGAAGGAGACACCGATGCTGAAATACACCGACAAGGTCAAGGGTCTCAAGGAAACCGCTCGCGCCCTCGAGGACAGCTTCTTTGCCAAGGAGAACGAGCGGATTCTGAAGGAGTTGCGTGCGGCGACCGTGCGCGAGGGGAAGAGGAAGGAATTCCGCGAATACTTGAATATCAAGAACGACGAGCTTCTCGACGCTCTGTTGGAGCTTGCCGTCGAACCGGAAACGCTGGTGGCCTTCACTCTGGTGCCGTTGGTCGAGGTGGCGTGGGCGGACGGCGAGATTCAGCCCAAGGAACGCGACGCCATCATCAAAGCCGCCGTCGAGCGCGGTGTGGCCGAGGACAGCCCGACGGCCGAGTTGCTCAGAAACTGGTTGGATACGCGCCCCGACCCACAGCTGCTCGAAACCTGGATGAGCTACATCGAAGAGCTCAAGATGTCGCTCAGTGAAGAGACCTGGGCCGAGATGAAGAAGACGGTCATGGGCCGCGCCCGCGCGATCGCGGAGGCCGCCGGTGGGTTCCTGGGGGTCGCCTCGATCTCCGCGGCCGAGAAGAAGATGCTCCAGGAGCTGGAGTGGGCCTTCGAGTGAGCCGGACCGCTCCCGAAAAATTGATTTTCTCCGCGATCACGGCGATAGCCCTGTGTGCGTCCGCCGGAGCGCCTGCGGTCGAGATCGAGTTCCTCGGCCAGACCGAGATTCCCGGTGATCTCGAGGTCGATCGCACGCTGGTCGGGGGCCTGTCCGGGCTGGCCTACGATCCGGGGTGCGACCTCTACTACGCCCTCTCCGATGATCGCGGAAACATCGCGATGCCCCGTTTTTTCACCCTGAGGATACGCGCCGTTGACGGAGAGGTTCGTGTCGACGTGCTCGGTGCGACGACGCTTCGCGACGCCGACGGGGCCCCCTTCAGCAGCGGCGACCTCGATCCCGAGGCCATCGCTCTGGCCGGCGATGGAACGCTGTACCTTTCCACCGAGGGGGTGCCCCACCGGGGAGTGCCGCCGGTGGTGGCCCGATTCGGTCTCGACGGATCGCTGCGCGGGACCCTCACGGTGCCGGAACACTACCTGCCGGCAGCACCCGGTCTGCGAGGCGTCCGCGACAATCACGGCTTCGAGGGGCTTGCACTCTCTCCCGATGGCACCTTGCTCTTCGCCGCCACTGAAAATGCACTGTTCCAGGACGGACCGGCGGCCGATCTCGAGACCGAGAGCCCGTCCCGTCTGCTGGTGGTCGATCTCGTGGAGGGCGCCGTCCGGGCCGAGTATCTGTACATGGTCGGACCGGTGCCCGACGAACCGCATCCCGCCGGAGCTTTCCACACCAATGGAGTGTCCGAAATCGTCGCTCTCGACCGCCACCGGTTGCTGGTTCTCGAACGCTCGTTCTCGGCCGGCGTCGGCAATCGCTGCCGGCTCTATCTCGCCGATCTCGAGGAGGCGACCGATATCCGCGAGACCGCGGCCCTCACCGATGGTGACGTGAGCGCGATCCGACCGGCGACCAAGGTACTCGTCGCCGACCTGTCCGATCTCGGCATCGACCCGGACAATCTGGAGAGCGTCAGTTTCGGCCCGGTTCTCCCGGACGGCAGGCGGCTCCTGGTGATGATGGCGGACAACAATTTCCAGCCTTCGGTCCAGGACAACCAGGTGCTGGTCTTCGCGGTGTCCGGCGTGGTCGACCCGGAAGCGGAGGTCTCGAGCCCGCAGGTGCACGACATCCAGGGAGCGGGCCACTTCTCGCCCTTGGTCGGCCGATGTATTGCCGGGGTCGAAGGCGTCGTGACCGCGATCCTGGGTCAGAGAAGCGGCCAGGCCTTCTGGATCCAGAGTGTCGCGAGCGACGACGACCCCTCGACTTCTGAGGGCGTCCTGGTAACGGCCCTCGAGGGAATGGCGATGGTGTCGGTCGGTGATCTCGTTCGCGTCGACGGCCGGGTCGAGGAGCGTTCGTGGGATCTCGAGCTTCCGGTGACCAGGATCGTCGCCTCCCATCTCGAGATTGCCGGCCACGACCTCCCGTTGCCGGACGCGGTCGTGATCGGTCGGGATGGAATTCAGATCCCGCGGGGCGAGGTGGCTTCGCGACAGCTTCAGGTGTTCGACCCGGCTCGATACGCGGCGGATGCGTTCGAGACGCTCGAAGGCATGCGGGTTCGAATTGAGAACCCGGTGGTTGTCGGTCCGACCTCCAGCCACGGCGAGGCGGTGGTGGTCGGCGACGGCGGACAGGGCTCGGCGCCGTGGACGGCGCGCGGTGGTCTCCGTCTGACCCCCTGCAACGTCCATCCCGAACGCGTGGTGATCGACGACGCCCTGGTTTCGGATCCACCGCAACTGGCCGTGGGCGATCGGCTGGCAGGCCCGATTGACGGGATCCTCCATTACACCTACGGCAGCTACAAGGTGCTGAATACTGAAGCTCTGCCCGCGGTCGATCCCGGAGATCGGGAAGGGGACCGAACCGCCTTGAAGGGTGACGAGGACCATCTGTCGATCGCCACCATGAATCTCGAAAACCTGTGGGTGGGATCGGCGGCCGAGAAGTTCGCAAGCCTCGCGGAGGTCATGGTCAACCGCCTCGCGAGCCCCGATATTCTTGCTGTCCAGGAGGTCCAGGACGACACCGGGCCCACCAACGACGGAACGGTTTCAGCGGATCTCACGCTGAGCCGCCTGGTGGAAGCGATCGAAAAGACGGGCGGTGTTCGATACCGTTGGCGATCCGTCGATCCGGTCGACAATGCGGACGGCGGCCAGCCCGGCGCCAACATCCGCACCGCCCTCTTGTTCAACTCCGACCGCGTGGAGTTCGTCGATCGGCAGGAGTGCGGCCCCGCTTCGGCTGCCACCGCCGGTGCGATCCTCACCTGTAGCCCCGGCCTGGTGGACCCGTCCAACAGGGCGTTTTCGGCCGGCAGCAGCGGTGGGGGTGGGAGCCGCAAACCGCTGGTGGGGGAGTTCGCATTCAACGGGAGGCGTGTGGTCGTGATCAACCTCCACCTCTCTTCCAAGGGTGGCGACGATCCGATCTTCGGTCGTCGTCAACCGCCGCAGACCGGGTCGACCGCGCACCGCACCGCCCAGGCCGAGGCGGTCGCGGCCTTCGTCCGACAGATACTCGACACCGATCCGACGGCTGCGGTGGTCGTGTTGGGTGACTTCAATGATTTTGAAAACACGCAACCGCTCTGGGCCCTCGAGGCGGCGGGTCTTGTCGACCTTGTGCTGCGCGTACCCAAAGAACAACGATACAGTTACGTCTACCAGGGCAATTCGCAGGTTCTGGATCACGTGCTGGTCAGCGGGGCGCTGGATGACGGCGCCGAGATCGACATCGTCCACGTCAATGCCGATTTCCCGGCGGCAGAACGCGCGAGCGATCATGACCCGGTGGTTGTGCGTCTCGAGTTCTGAGAGGCTCCTCGCCGTAGGTTGACTTTCCGCACGCGCTTCCCGGGAGTTGCCCCCTTCAACATTGTTGGCCCGGGAGATCTCACCGACCTGGAGAGGCGTGCGCCCAACAATGTTGAAGACGGCACGCTCCGCCGCACGCGGACCGTTTCCGCGCGCGCTTCCCGGGAGTTGCCCCCTTCAACATTGTTGGCCCGGGAGATCTCACCGACCTGGAGAGGCGTGCGCCCAACAATGTTGAAGACGGCACGCTCCGCCGCACGCGGACCGTTTCCGCGCGTCGCTTCCCGGGAGTTGCCCCCTTCAACATTGTTGGCCCGGGAGATCTCGCCGACCTGGAGAGGCGTGCGCCCAACAATGTTGAAGACGGCACGCTCCGCCGCACGCGGACCGTTTCCTCACGCGCTTCCCGGGAGTTGCCAGGCACGTCGGCCCGTCGGACGGGCCGGATGCCAGGCACGCTCCGCCGCACGCGGATCCGTTCTGGTAGCATGCAGGCATGCCGAGTCGAGTTCCTACCGAGATCCGCCACCGTCTCGAGCCCGTGCGGCTTTTGGTGTTGGATGTGGACGGCGTGCTGACCGACGGCAGCCTGACCTACACCAGCCTGGGTCAAGAGCAGAAGACCTTTTCGGCGCGCGACGGCCTCGGGATCCGTCTCCTGCTCGAGGCGGGCGTCCAGGTGGCGGTGATTTCGGGGCGGTCGAGCGAGGCGGTCGCGGTGCGTTGCACCGAACTCGGCATCCGCTCCGAGCTGATCATCCTCGGTTCGAAGGACAAGGTGGCCGACCTCGAGCGTGTCGAAGAACTGTTGGACGTGGTCGATCTCGAGGTCGCGGCGATGGGCGACGACCTCCCCGATCTGCCGATGTTGGAGAGGGCGGTCTTCACCGCCTGCCCGGCGGATGCGGCGCCCGAGGTGATGGCGGCGTGCGACCTTGTGTGCGGCGCCAACGGCGGATGCGGCGCGGTCCGGGAATTCGTCGAGCTGATCCTCAAGGTTCAGGGCAAGTGGACGGATGTCGTCGGCCGTTGGGTCAACCATGGGGCCGCGCGTCCGTGAGGCAGTATCTGGGCCTGCTGAGCCACGTCCTCGAACACGGCGTCGAGAAATCAGACCGGACCGGCACCGGGACCTTGAGTTCGTTCGGTTATCAGATGCGATTCGATCTCCGGCAGGGTTTTCCGGTCCTGACGACCAAGAGGCTCCACCTGCGGTCGATCATCCACGAGCTCCTGTGGTTCCTCGCCGGTGACACCAATGTCCGCTACCTCAACGACAACAAGGTCACCATCTGGGACGAGTGGGCGGACGCCGACGGCGATCTCGGGCCGATCTACGGCTCGCAGTGGCGTTCGTGGCCGACCCCCGACGGGGACAGCATCGACCAGATCGGGCGATTGATCGAAGGCCTGCGGCGCGAGCCCGATTCGCGGCGCCACATCGTGTCCGCCTGGAACGTGGCCGACCTCGATCGGATGGCGCTGCCGCCGTGCCACTGCCTGTTTCAATTCTGGGTGGCCGAGGGTGGTCTCTCCTGCCAGCTCTACCAGCGAAGCGCCGACGTCTTCCTCGGCGTGCCCTTCAACATCGCGTCGTATGCGATGTTGACGATGATGGTGGCGCAGGTCTGCGGTCTCGAAGCGCGCGAGTTTGTCCACACCTTCGGCGACGTCCACCTCTATCTGAATCACATCGAACAGGCGAAGACCCAGCTCGCGCGCGAACCGCGCCCGCTGCCGACCCTGCGCCTGAATCCTGAGGTGGGTTCGATTTTCGACTTCCGCTTCGAAGATATTCGACTCGATGGTTATGATCCGCACCCAGCCATCAAGGCACCGATCGCGGTGTGACGATGACGGTTTCGTTGATTGTCGCTGTGTCCGAAAACGGGGTCATCGGTCGCGACGGCGGCCTCCCGTGGCACCTCCCGAGAGACCTCAGACACTTCAAGGCGACCACCATGGGCCACCACCTGATCATCGGCCGCCGCACCTGGGACGAGGTCGGCAGACCGCTGCCTGGACAGAACGATGGTGGTGGTCACCCGCAGCCGCCGGTTCGAGGCCGCCGGGGCGACGGTGGTGCATTCGTTGGAGGAGGCACTCGAGGTTTCGAGGAACGACGAGGAGCCGTTCATCGGCGGCGGCGCCCACATCTACCGGATGGCCCTGGCTCAGGACCTGGTGGACAGGCTCTACCTCACCCGCGTTCACGCCGATGTCGAGGGGGACACCTTCTTCCCCGAGATCGACTTCGACGACTGGCTGCTCGTATCCACCGAGCATCACGAGGCGGACGAGAAGAACACGTATGCGTGCACCTTCGAGGTGTATGAACGCCGACGCTGACTGCCGAAACGCCCGCCTTTTCGAACGCGCTTCCCGAGAGGAGCCACCCTCAACATTGTTGGCCCGAATCAACTCGCCGACCTGAATGTTCGGGTGTCCAACAATATTGAAAATGGCACCTCCGCCGCACGCGGCTCGTTTCCGGTCGTTTCTCCGGCGTGAATATCCCGATGCTCACGGCTGCATTGCCCGTGAGTGCCCGCCTTGAGGATGTTTGCAACCGAAATACCCGCTCGTGCCGACATGACGTGATCGCAAAATCCTCAAGGACGGCACGTCCGGTGGACGCTCCTATCGCACCTGGTTTTGCGGTGCCGCGGTTGTGGCGCAGGCGTCCCGCCTGCGTGACGGATGTTTCATGTAGTTCGGTATTTGAAATTGGGCGGGCTGTTGGATCAAATATCAAACATCCAACATCCTGAATCTGCGCCTATCTGCGCTATCTGCGGTTTCTCCGGATCAGCTGACGACTGTTCCCGGGGGGACCTCGGCGTCGGGTGAGAGCAGGAACGGGGCGCTGTCGACGTTGGCGGCGAGCAGCATCCCCTGCGACTGGACTCCCATCAGCTTGGCGGGTTTGAGGTTGGAGACCACCACGATCTGGCGTCCGACGAGGTCTTCGGCCTGATAGCGTTCGGCGATACCGGCCACCAGCTGGCGCAGTTCGGGCTCCCCGAGATCCACCATCAGCCGGATCAACTTCTTCGACTTGGGCACGGGCTCCGCTTCGCGAATCGTGCCCACGACCAGCTTGGTCTTGAAGAACTGGTCGATCGTGAGGAGGTCGTCCTCGGGTTGTTTTTCAGGTGCGGCGGCCGGTGTGTCCATCTGGAGCTCCTTGAGATAGGCGGCGATGTCGACGCGGGGAAAGAGCGGTTCGGTGGTGCCGATCCGGGTGCCCTCGGCGAGGCCGCCCCATTCGACGGCGGAGTCGAGGTTGCGGGGGGCGTTCTCGATCCCGAGCTGCCGCCGCAGGTCGAGGGCGATGGTCGGCATGAAGGGCTCGATCATCAGGGAGATGATCCGCAATCCCTCCAACGAGACGTAGAGGGTCGATTCGACGGCCCCTTTTCCAGCCTCGCCCTCCTTGGCCCGGGCCCACGGCTGAGTTTCCTGGATGTGGACGTCGATGGCCTTGAGCAGCTGCCACGCGGCCTCGAGGGCGCGGTGCGGTTCGCCGGCCTCCATGTGCTCGAGAAAACCGGCGACGGCCGCTCGGGCAGCCTCGGGCACCGGCCCCTCGTCCGACCGGGCAGGTACCAGGCTCTCGAGGTAACGGCCGGTCATCGAGAGGGTGCGCGAGGAGGTGTTGCCGAGAGCGTTGGCGAGATCGGCGTTGAATCGCTCGAGAAACGCCTCGTCGGAAAAGGACGCGTCCTGACCAAAGGCCATTTCGCGGGCCAGGAAATAGCGCAGGGCGTCGGGCCCGAAACGTTCGATGAGGTAGTCGGGTCGGACCACGTTGCCGACCGATTTGGACATCTTGGCATCGTCTCGCAACCACCACCCGTGGCCGAAGATCTGTTGCGGCAGCGGCAGCCCGGCCGACATCAGGAAGGCGGGCCAGTAGACGCAGTGGAAGCGGAGGATGTCCTTGCCGACCAGATGCATCGTGGCCGGCCAGTGTTCCTGATACAGAGCTTCGTCGTCGCTGCCGAACCCGAGGGCCGAGATGTAGTTGGTGAGGGCATCGAGCCACACGTAGACGACGTGGGCGTCGTCATCCGGGAAGGGGACGCCCCAGGTGAGCGAGGTGCGGGAGATCGAAAGATCGCGGAGACCGCCTTCGACGAAACTGACCACCTCGTTGTAGCGGCTGCGCGGGCGGATGCAGTCCGGGTTGGCGCGGTACCACTCGAGCAACCGGTCCTGGTACGCCGAGAGGCGGAAGAAATAGCTGGATTCGGAGAGTCTTTCGACCGCTCGTCCGCTCTCGATGTCGTGGCCGTCCTTGACCTGGGAGTCGGGAATGAACGCCTCGTCCGCCGCCAGGTACCAGCCTTCGTAGTCGCCCTTGAAGATGTCGCCGGCCGCAGTGATGCGGCGGATGATCTCGTCCACCGCTCGTTTGTGGCGGTCCTCCGAGGTTCGAATGAAATCGTCGTTGGAGATGTTGAGAGTCTTCCAGAGCCCGTGGTAGCGCGCCACCACCCGGTCGGCGAGCTGGATGGGCTCGATCCCCTGGTCGCGGGCCGCCTTCTCGATCTTCTGGCCGTGTTCGTCGGTTCCGGTCAGGAAACGGACCTCGGCGCCGCGAAGCCGCTGGTAGCGGGCAAAGATGTCGGCCATCACGGTCGTGTAGATATGCCCGATGTGCGGCATGTCGTTGACGTAGTAGATGGGCGTGGTGATGTAGTAGCGCTCGCTCACAGTGCCTCCGGAGTTGCACGCGGACGGGGAAGGATACCATTCCCGATATGCTGCTTCCTGACGTGGATGCCGACAAGCGCGGCCGGAGATTGGATATGATGACTCGGCAATGAGGAGACGAAACCTCGCATGGTGGCTGTACCAGCCCTACAAGTACCTGGTAGTGGTGCCGGTCCTGGCGGTGGATACGGCGATTTTCGCCTCGATCGGGGCGATCTTCCCTTTCTTCACGGGGGCGCGAACCGCATCACGGGTTTCGGGAGTGCCCTGGGCGCGGGTCATGGCCTCGGTCACGCCGATGAGGGTGCAGGTCGAGGGCCGCGAGCACATCGACCCGCATCAGTCTTACGTCCTGGTATCGAACCACCAGAGCCAGTACGACATTTTCGTTCTCTACGGATGGCTCGGCGTGGATTTCAAGTGGGTCATGAAAAAGGAGCTGCGCAACGTGCTCGGGATCGGTGTGGCCTGCGAACGATTAGGCCACATCTACATCGATCGTTCCGACCACGCTGCAGCCGTCGCCACCCTCGAAGAGGCAAAGAACACGATCGTCGACGGAACGTCGGTGATCTTCTTCCCCGAAGGAACGCGGAGCCGGAGCGGGAAGCTGAAACCGTTCAAAAAGGGAGCGTTTCGGATGGCGATTGATCTCGCTCTGCCGATTCTCCCACTGACCATCATCGGGACCCGGGATGTCCTGCCGGCGGGCACCTCCGATCTCATGCCGGGCTCGGCGCGATTGGTGATCCACCCACCGGTCTCGGTGGAGGGTTGCACCGTCGGGGACTGCAACCGGCTGAGCGGATGAGGTCCGGGCGATCATCGCCTCCAGCCTGCCGGACGGCGACACGCACTGAGGCCTGCTACTGATCGAGACTGGCGCGAGTCCGGTTGACTGCCGCGCGCACCGCCGAAAGCATGGCCTTGCGGTCGGGATCGGCGAGCTGGTTCGGGGGTTTCGCCTCGACCGCTTCGCCCCTCTCCTGATCCACCTTCTGGTGGACGAAGAGCAACTGGTCGAGCAGTTCCGGCGCTTCTCTGGCCGCCGAAGAGTAGATGGTGCCCGTGTTCACCGGCGCCCCGTGGCCCTTTTCGTTGGCGGCCCGGCGAACCCTGTCGTGCAGCATCTCGTTGATGGTGCGGCGCAGGCTCTCGAGCAGGCGAAGACGGCGCGATCTCGGCTGTGCCATCATCTTTCCTTTCTGCAAAGAACTCGCCCCCCTTTGTTGCAATGTCGCATTCGCAATCAGGCAACCGCTGTGCTCCCGGTCACAAAAAAACACCCGGGCCCAACGGCCCGGGTGTCAGTCATTGCTCTGAAAGCGGCTCAGCCGTTTTCTCTCGAAGCCATCTTGACTTCGGTGGTGGCGGCTGTTTCGGAGGAGCTCTCGGCTCCCTTGTCGCAACCGGCCTTGGCGGTGGCGGTGGCGCAGCTGGCGCCGGCGGTCTTGGTCACGCTGGCGTAGGCGGCCTGCGCGGTCTTCTCGCAGCCGGTGTTGGCCAGGGTCTCGTTGTAGGTGGCCTGGGCGACAGCGTGGGTCGCGGCGGCAGTCGAAGACTTCTCGCAGCTGGTGCTGGTGTACACCGCATCGTAGGCGGCCTTCTGCGCGGTCTTGGTGCAGCCGGTCTCCGCATAGCTCTTGACGCATACACGTTGTCGGCCATGGCGTTGTTGGAGGCGGTCTGGGCGGTCTTCTCGCAGCCGGTCGCCTCGAGGGCCTTGGCGTAGGCGGCCTTGGCAGCCGAGGTGGCGCAGGTGCCGCTGTTGCTGGCCTGCTGTGCGGCGGTCTTCGCGCACGACGCGCCGTCGTTGCTGGCCTGCTGTCGCGGCGGTCTTCGCGCACGACGCGCCGTCGTTGCTCGCCTGCTGGGCCGCCGTCTTCGCGCACGACGCGCCGTCGTTGCTCGCCTGCTTCGCCTCTTTGCCGTCGCATGCCATCGCCGGGTTCACCAGCAGAGTTGCGCAGGCCAGAACTCCAAATACGATCATTGCCTTCTTCATCTATCGTCTCCTTTCGGTGCTGTCCCTCCACGTGGGAGAGTGATTCACGATCTCAGCCACACTATACATGAACATTTACGCAAATGTGAAGCCCGAGTTTCAAGGAATCGTCAAACCTCCGGAGAGAGAGAACCCCGCCATCGTGTGTCAGGGGCTTTTCTTCCACCTCGCATCGGTGTCGACTCCCAGCCGCAAACCGACGAAGTACTGCCTCCCCGGTGCCGGGTAGCCGAGGACCTCCTGATAGTCGGAATCGGCGATGTTGAGCACCCTGCCGGTGATCTCGACCCCGTTCCACAGGCTGTAGCCGAGGGCGAGGCTGGCCGTCGTGTAGCTGTCGGCCTGGGTTCTTTCGAAAGTCACCGGGTCCACGTCGTCTCTGGCGCCCACGTAGACGACGGTGAGGTCGCCGTTGAAGTGCTTCGAGAAGGCGCCGTGGAGGGTCCATGAACCGCTCCACTCCGGCCGCCGCAACAGCGGCAGCCCGAGGTCGTCCTCGGTGTCGAGATAGGTGGCCTGGAGGAAGGATGCGCCGCGGCGCCCGAGCGGAGAGTCCCACGAAAGCTCGGCGCCGCGGATGGTCGCCGAACCGATGTTGGCGTTGGCGTACGTGGCGAAATCGAACTCGATGAGGTTTTCGAGATCGTTCGTGAATGCGGTCACCTGCCATTTCGACTTCCGGTTGGCGGTGGTATAGGTCAGTCCGATATCGGTGGCCTGTGAGGTTTCCGGCAGCAGATCGGCATTGCCCGAGAACGGGAAGTAGAGCTCCCCGAGAGACGGTGGGCGGAAGGCCTCGCCGTAGCCCGCGCGGAGTTCGACGGTGTCGCTGATTTTCCACCCGAGATCGGCGCGCGGCGAAGTCTCGGAGCCCCAGGGGTCGGAGTCATCCCACCGCACGCCGAGCAGGAGCCGAACTGCCGGGCTCATGTTCCAGACATCCTGGAGGAAGAAGCTGGTGATGTCGGAGGTGGCGCGATCGAGGGTGGTGCCGTAGTCCGAGGCATCGGAGACCTCCTCTTCCCGCCACTCGCCGCCCCAACTGAAAATGTGTTCGCTGAAGCGGTGGTTGCTGGCGAGACGGACCTGGGTGGAGGTGGTCTCGGTGTTCGAGTACGTGAAGTAGGGGTCGTCCGGGTCGGAGAAATCGAAGGTCCCGTCGACGGACGCGCCGGTGAGTTCGAGATTCCACGAGTCGCTGAAGTAGATGTTGATGGGAATGGCCACCAGGGTCTGTTGGCTGGTTTGCCTGCGGTCGGGTGTCGGGCTGCCGGGCGCCGCAAATGGGATCCCGGTTTCGCCCTCGAGATCCTGGACGATGACGCCGATGCGACTGCCGTGGTCGCCGAAGCTCCACCCTGCGGTGACCAGGATCTGGGTCGTCGAAAAGTCGGAGTTGTCCTGGCTGCCATCGCTTTTTCCGTCAAAACCCGAGGCATAGATGTCGAACGCCTTGGAGCCCCATCCGATGTCGGCCTCCAGCCGCTGCCACCCGTCGCTTCCGCCCTCGCCGAAGAATCGGCCGTTGAATTTTGGCCTGGCCCGGGCCGGCAGGAGATTGATAACGCCTCCGACTGCGTCGGCCCCCCACAGTGCGGAGTAGGGGCCCCGCGCGACTTCGACCTGCCGCAGACCGGCGGTTGAGAGCCGGCTCCAGTCGAAACCGCCGAAATAGGGAGAGTTGAGGCGGACCCCGTCGAGCATGACCAGGGTCTGATTGGAACCGGTGCCGCGGGTGAAGATCGAGGTCAGTTTGCCCTGGTCCCCCGCGCTCAACACCGTCAGCCCGGGGACGCGGCGCAGCATCTCGCCGACCGATCCGGCCTGGGCGTCGTCGATCTCGTCGCGGGTGATCACCGTGACCGCGGTCGGAGCCTCGTCGACTTCGATCTCGACCCCGGTGGCGGTGACCGTGACCTCGCCCGAAAACTGTTGAGCCTGGACGTTCGGCGGGGGCGGCGCGTACTGGGCCGGCAGCGTTCGCGCTCCCGCCGCCAGGATGGCGATGAGGACACTCAGGGTGAATATGAACGATCCTTTTTCGGACATGAAACCTCCCGTTCCCTTTTTCAGAGCGGCAGGTCTCCTGGCTCCCGGATCAGCCGCGACCGTTCGCCTTCCCAATCGGTGGGCCCTCTCGAACCTTCCCGATCAGTGGCTGGCCGGGCCGAAAATCGACCCGTCCGTGAACGGTGCGTCCCCGGTTACAGTGGCGGGGGCCGCGCCGGATTCTCACCGGCTTCCCTCGAGCACTTCTTGGTGACCGCTCTGTCCCCGCGACCGTACGCCCGCCCGGAGGCGGCGTCAAGCTCGCGGCCGGCCGAGCTTGATGCAGGATGCGGATGCAGATGCAGCGAGCAGGATGCAGGGAGCAGGATGCAGGGCGCAGGATGCAGGATGCAGGACCACTGCTGTCCAACACACATCCTGATGTGACCATGCCAGACTGAAAACACCGAGGTTGAGGATCGGTTATTGCCATTTTCAGAACGAGGTCTTCAAAAATTGAAAACGACTGTCCAAGTCTCGTACGTAGACACGAGAGATCCAGGATGCAGATTACAGCTCTGAAGGTGGGCCAAGGCCCACCCTACGGGCCCGCTCTACACCAGGGTGCTCAGTAGGGTGGGCCTTGGCCCACCTTCAGAACCGCCGCGGTCGGGTGGAGCCTGAAATGAAACTCAAACGGTTCTCCAAGGTGCTGTCTTGAACACGAGTGATGCAGGTCACGGGATGCAGGATGGGGTTGTCGTGCGATGGATCCTGAACCCTGCATCCTGTGTCCGCACTGACCGCCCTGGCGGGCGGTCAGTGCGCCTCTTCCCAATTCCGCCCGGTTCCGAGGTCGACGACCAGGGGCACGGAGAGCTCCATTGCCGCGCACATCTCGTGGCGCACCATTTCGCCGACCTCCCCGGCGCGTTCCTCGTCGACCTCGAGCAACAGCTCGTCGTGGACCTGGAGCAGCATGAGCTGGCCCGGGAACTCCTCCCGAAGACGCCGATCCACCGTCAGCATGGCCTTCTTGATCAGGTCCGCCGCGCTGCCCTGGACAGGTGTGTTGACCGCGACCCTTTCGGCGGCCGCGCGTGCTGCGAAGTTGCCGCTGGCGAGGTCCGGGACCGGTCTCCTGCGACCCATCAGGGTCTCCACGAAACCGTGCTCTTCCGCGTGGGCGAGGGTTCGTTGGCGGTAGTCCTCGATCTCCGGAAAGCGCTCCTTGTAGCGGGCGATGTAGTCGGCGGCCTCGGCCCTCGAGATCCGCTGGGTCTGGGCCAGCCCGAAGGCGCTCTGGCCGTAGATGATGCCGAAGTTGACCGCCTTCGCGATTCCCCGCATTTCCCGGGTGACCTCGTCGGACGGCACCCCGAACAGCCCCGCCGCGGTTTCGGCGTGGACATCTGCGCCGCGCGCGAAGGCATCGGCGAACCCGCCGGCGCCGCCGCACAGGTGGGCGAGAACGCGCAGCTCGACCTGCGAGTAGTCGGCCGCAAGCAGCACCCGTCCCGGCGGCGCGACGAAGGCGGTGCGGATCCGGCGTCCCTCGGTGGTGCGCACCGGGATGTTCTGCAGGTTCGGGTCGGTGGAGGAAAGGCGCCCGGTGGCGGCGGTGGTCTGCGAGTAGTGGGTGTGGATGCGGCCGGTGTCCGGGTTGATCAGACCGGGCAGAGGATCGACGTAGGTGTTCTTGAGCTTGACCAGCGATCGGTAGTCGAGGATCGCCTGCGGCAGCGGGTGGTGGGCCGTGAGCTCGAGCAGCACCTGTTCGTTGGTGGAGGCGCCGGTCTTGGTCTTCTTGATCACCGGCAGCCCGAGCTTTTCGAACAGGATCTCCCGCAGTTGTTTCACCGAACCGATGTTGAATTCCTCGCCGGCCGCCTCGAAACACCTCGTTTCGGCGTCGGCGATTCCGGCCGCCAGTTCGACGGACAGGTCTTCGAGGACGGTGCGGTCCACGGCGATGCCGTTGGTCTCCATGCTCGCGAGAACCGGGATCAACGGCAATTCGAGATCGCGGTACAGGATCCCATCGCCTGTTCGTCGACCAGTGGCGTCAGCTTGTTGTCGATCAGCCAGGTCACGTGGGCGTCTTCGGCGGCGTAATCCCTCGCCGAAGCCATCAGGACGTCCGCAAACGTCGCCTGTCCGCCGGCGGTTTCGGCATAGGAGATCATCCGGTGGTTGAGGTGGATCAGGGCCAGGTCGTCGAGCTTGTGCGACCGCCGGTCGGGGCTCAGGAGATAGTCGGCCAACAGGGTGTCGCCGTCGATCCCTTCGAGCCTGACGCCGTGGCGGGCGAGCACCTTGAGGTCGTACTTGAGGTGCTGTCCGGTCTTGCCCTTTTCGGGGTCTTCGATGATCGGGCCGAGGACCTTTCGGACCTGTTCCCAGTCGAGCTGGTTCTCGCCGGTCGAGTGGGCCACGGGCACGTACCAGGCCACGGTGTCGTCGCAACAGAACGACAGCCCGACGAGATCGGCGACCAGGGCGTCGAGCGAGGTGGTTTCGGTGTCGATGGCGAAGCGCGGTGCCGCGGCGAGAGCGCAGCGCAGTTCCTCGAGCGCGGCCGCGGTGTCGGCGAGGCGGTAGGCGCTGCGGTCGACCGACTCCATTTCGCCGCCGAACTCCTTGAGCAGGGAGCGGAACTCGAGTTCGCCGAACAGCGCCTCGGCGCGGTCCTCGGGTGGCGGGAAATCGAGCTTCAGCGAGTCGAGGCTCACCTCGACCGGGGCGTCGACGCGGATGGTCGCGAGGTCCTTGGAGAGATACGCGTTGTCGCGGCCGGCCTCGAGCTTGGATCTGGCGCCGGGCGGGGTGACCTCGTCGATGTGGGCGTAGATGTCGTCGAGGCCCTTGTAACGTGCCAACAGGGCCTTGACGCCCTTCTCACCGATCCCCTTGACGCCCGGGATGTTGTCCGACGAGTCGCCCCAGATGCCGAGCGCATCCGGGACCTGCTCCGGCGCGCAGCCGAATTTCTCTTCGACTTCGGGAAAGGAGATCCGGCGGTCCTTCATCGAGTCGAAGAGGATGACGTTGTCGCTCACCAGCTGCATCAAATCCTTGTCCGAGGTCACCAGCACGACGTCGAGCTCTTCCTCGTGGCGGCGGGCGAGGGTGCCCATGACGTCGTCGGCCTCGAAATCGTCGAGACACAGATAGGGCACCCCGAAGGCCTCGGCGACCCGGGCGAAGTAGGGCATCTGGGCGCGCAGCGCGTCCGGCATGTCGGCGCGGGTGCCCTTGTAGTCGGGAAAGACTCGGTCGCGGAAGGTGCCGCCCTTGGGGTCCCAGGCGATGGCCAGATAGTCCGGCTTCTCGTCGCGGATGAGTTTGAGCAGCATGTTGGTGAAGCCGAAAAGGGCGTTGGTCGGCAGCCCCTGCGAGTTGGTCATCCCACCGATCGCGAAGAATGCCCGAAAGGCCATGTTGGGCCCGTCCACCAGATACAGGGTCTTACGCTTTGTGGAGTCATTCATGGCGACAGTGTACCCGTTTCAGAGCAGCCTCCCTGCGAGCAGGGGAGCTCAGGTCGCACGCGGCTGGATGAGCGGGCCGCCTTATCATGACGCGGTTCGCGAGATCATTGTCTTCCCGTGACATTTTTCTGACCCGGCCGAAGGCCCGACGGGCCGTACGGAGGGCCGTCGGGCTTGTCCTCGGTCGGACATCTCCGGTCTCACACGAACGTCCTTCTCCGTCTCGCCTCCCCTGCCTCAAGCCCGCAGGCCGCACCGCCCGTGTTATAAGGCATGCAGTCAAGAGGGGAGACCGCAGCATGGCCGAGTTTCGGGTCGAGCATGATCTTCTGGGCGAGAAAGAGGTTCCGGCGGATGCCTACTACGGCATCCAGACCGTTCGCGCAATCGACAATTTTCACATCACCGGCGTGCCGATCAGCCAGTACCCGGAGCTCATCCGTGCCCTGGCCATGATCAAGCTCGCCGCGGCCCGGGCCAACCACGACTGCGACAATCTGCGGGAAGAGGCGCTGCGCGGCATCGAGGGCGCCTGCCTCGAGATCATCGACGGCAAGCTCCACGATCAGTTTCCGGTGGATGTGATCCAGGGCGGCGCCGGCACCTCGACCAACATGAACGCCAACGAAGTCATCGCCAATCGAGCCCTGGAGTTGATGGGTCGCGCCAAGGGCGAGTACGCCTACTGCGACCCTCACGACCACGTCAACCGGTCGCAATCCACCAACGACGCCTACCCGAGCGCTCTGCACGTGGCGATCATTCTTGCCAACGCCCGGCTCAACGAGAAGCTCGGCGCGCTGGTGGCGGCTCTCCGTGACAAGGGAGGGGAGTTCGCCGACGTGCTCAAGATGGGCCGCACCCAGCTCCAGGACGCGGTGCCGATGACCCTCGGCCAGGAGTTCGACGCCTGGGCGGAGAGCCTCGAAAACGAGATCAGTGCACTGACCGACGTCGAGGATGAACTCCTCGAGGTCAACATGGGTGGCACCGCCATCGGCACCGGGCTCAACGCCCCCGACGGCTATGCCGAGCGTTGCGTCGAGCACCTGATCGCGATCACCGGCAAGAGCATCCGCCTTGCCCCCGACCTGGTCGAGGCCACCCAGGACACCCAGCCCTTCGTGCTCTATTCGTCGGTCCTCAAGAGCCTGGCAATCAAGCTGTCGAAGATCTGCAACGACCTCCGGTTGTTGTCGTCGGGACCGCGGGCCGGGCTCAACGAGATCAACCTGCCGCGCATGCAACCCGGTTCGTCGATCATGCCGGGAAAGGTCAACCCGGTCATTCCGGAAGTCGTGAACCAGGTCTGCTTCCGAGCCATCGGCAATGACCTCGCGGTGACCCTGGCGGCGGAGGCGGGCCAGCTCCAGCTCAACGTCATGGAACCGGTGATCGCGGACTGCATTCTCGAGTCCCAGACCATGTTCATGAATGCCGCCGAGACCCTCCACGTCCACTGCGTCAGCGGCATCACCGCCAACCAGGACGTGTGCCGCGAGTACATCGAACGCAGCATTGGCGTGGTCACCGCCCTCAACCCCGTGCTCGGCTACGACATCACCACCGAGCTTGCCAAGGAGGCGCTGGCCACCGGGCGCGGCATCGTCGAGCTGGTGCGCGAGAAGAAGCTGCTCTCCGAGGAAGAACTCGCGGCGGTCATGGACCCGGCTCGAATGATCGGCACCCGCAAGAGCCGGCATCGATCATGAGTCTCACCGAAGCGGGTCGAGGCCCGCGGATCGCATCCCCGCGCGCTTCCCGAGAGGAGCCACCTATGACATTGTTGGCCCGGATCTTTTTTCCCTCGTGAAGGATCGAACATCCAACAATGTCAAAGATGGCGCCTCCGCCGCACCGCGGTCTTATCTCTGCACGTGGTGCCGGTCGCCCTCCATGTGTCGTTCCAGCGATGCGACGGCCTGGTGCCACTCGTCGCGGGTGATCGGCCGGTTGAGGTCGGAAAAGGCGCTCGATCGCGGCACGCGATGGGCGGGCCGATACTGGGCGAGGAGAGAGATCGCCACCGTTGGCGACAGGTTTCGCGCGATCCAGGAGAGGTTTTCCTCGACGCCGGCCAGATGTTCCGGCAGCACGAGCATCCGAATCAGCATCCCCCGCCGAAGCTCGCCTTCGGGACCCAGCTCCCAGGCATCGCCCACCTGGCGGTACATTTCGGCGAGCGCTGCCCGCGCGCGACCGCGGGATAGTCCGTGACCCCCGACAACCGGCATCCTGTGGCCGGATCTGCATACTTGAGATCCGGCATCCAGATGTCGACCACGCCGTCGAGCAGTCGGAGAACCTCCACCGAGTCGTAGCCATTCGAGTTGTAGACCACCGGGATGGAGAGGCCGCGGGTGGCGGCGATCGCGAGGGCGCGCACGAGTTGCGGCACCTGGTGCGAGGGCGACACCCAGTTGAGGTTGTGGCAGCCGCGATCCTGGAGGTCGATGAAAATCGCAGCCAGCTCTTCGTCGGCTATGGCGGCGCGGGCAAAACCGCGGGGCCGCTGCGAGATGTCGTGGTTCTGGCAGAAGGCGCAGCGAAGGTTGCAGTTGGCGAGAAAGACCGTTCCGGAACCGCGCCGGCAGGAGATCACCGGCTCCTCGCCGTGGTGGGGGCTCCACGAGGCCACGATCGCATCGGCGCCGGTTCCGCACTCGCCGACCTCGCGTCGCCGATCCACGAGGCACTCGCGTGGGCAGACGGTGCAGTCGTGCAGGAGGGAATCCAACCGGGAAGCGCGGTCGGCGAGGTCGCCGGTGCGGGCCAATCGGACGTAGCCTGCTCGCCAGGCTCGGCGGGGGCCGGTCATCGCGGCGTCAGCCTGCCGTCGCGCCACAGGAAGACGGGGCGGTCGCCGGCAATTGCGGCGATGGCGGGATCGTCGGTGTCCGCCTGGATGAACAGGAGGGGCGCATCGGGCCGGAAGTCGTTGACCCGCGATGCCGCCGCCCAACCCTGCCACTCGCCGGTCGGCAGGACGATCAGCGCCCGTTCCGGGGCGACAGACTCAAGCTGCCGTTCGAGTCCTCCATCGACCCCGTTGTAGCCTCGATACAGCGACAGCCGGTGTGGCAGGACCGCACCAGCAGGCATCGACAGCGCGAAGAAGAGGCCGAAGGAGACCACGACCGGCACCGTTCTTTCAAACCTCGGTATTCGTTCACCCAGCCCGGCGAGGCCGAAGAAGCCGCGCGCGGTGAGCAGGAAGAACGGAGCCAGAACCTCGAAGTGGTAGCGCGGTCCGAAGCCGTGCAGCCCGTGTCCTCGGGTGCCGACATAGGCCACCACCAGGCTTGCGATGGTTGCGGCCAGCAGCCAGTCCGACGTCCGGGCGCGCTTTGCGAACAGTGGTACGAGCGCCGGTGCGAACGTCAGGGCGAGGATCCAGGGCCCGTGGAGCAGGCTCCATCCCCAGCCGAAAACGGCGGCGCCGCTCGAGGCAAAAAGGGCATCGAGGTTGCGCAGGCCGAACGGGATATTGGCGGCCCCGAATATCGATCCGTGGGCGAGCGAGTAGGGGAAGGAGAAGGCGCTGCCGGTGATCAGAGCATTTGCGGCCAGGGCCGGCGTTGCCGCGAGGGCGAAACCGGCGGCAAAGGCAGCCAAGGTGACCGGGCTGCGGGCGGAGTTCCCGGAGTCGTGCCGGCGCCGGATCGCCATGGCGAGCATGGGGACCGCGACCGCCACCGCGGTCAAGGGGCGGACGCCGAAGGCCAGACCGAGGGCGATGCCCGCGCCTGCCGCATACAGTCTGGACCGCCCGCGCTGTGCACGCAGGGCCATCACAAGGGCGGCGAGCACCAGGGTCGCCGCGAAGGCGTGCGAAAGCACGCTGGCGAAGATCAACCGGGTGATCGGGGAAATGACGGCGAGGGTCGCGGCGGTGAGTCCGAGGGCAGGGCTCTGCAACTCGCGGCCTGCGAGATAGAGCAGCAGAACGTACACGCCGCCGAGCAGGGGTGCGACCAGCCACGGAGCCCCCGCGACAAGCCCGGCGGCGAGGAGGAGAGGCCAACCCGGTGGGTAGTGTGCCAGCCAACGCTCCCGGTCGGAGTAGGTGAATGGCGGGGTCTGGTACTCCTGGTGAGGGGTCGTGTCCGACCACAACGAACCATCGACGAGCCAGTCGGCCTGAAGGAGGTACACGACCTCGTCCGGGGTGTGGGGCAGCCCTTCGAACACCCCGTAGGCGACCCACACCGAAAGCGCGGTGGCCACGCCGGCGAGAGCGAGGACCAGCAATGCGGCGTGCCCGCCATGAGTCGCCGCCGGCAGCGGGCGCGGCTTCGAGCGCACCTGGAGAAAGGTGAAGAAGGCAATCAGGAGACAGGCGAGCGCCCCGGATCTGGCGGCGGTCGCCCCGATCGCCCCCAGGTCCGCAGGGGGCGTCGGGTCGATGCTCGTACTGGCCAGGTCGAGTCCGTCGGCGCCCCTGATGAACACGTCGTCGTTGATGAGACCGCGGCGAACGGAAATCGAAGTTGTGGGTTCTCCGTGCAACACGAGGGTCAAGTCGTGGAGAAACCGCCCGCGGAGTGCGACCTCGACGGTGAATACACCGTCGATGTCGACATCGCGCCGCCACACCGATCCCCAGCCGGCGCCTTCGTCGAGCTCCCAGTCTCCCAGCGGCACCAGATCACCCGATGGCACCGGAAAACGCTGCGGCAGCCTTTCCTGAAGAACCACTCCCGATTCGTCGATCACAGCGATCCGGCGGCCGCCGGGTGGATCGATGGAATCCATGGCGAGGATCTCGATCGCGGTCAGGCGAAGGATCGACCGCTGCGTCGAAAGGACGGTGCCCGCGACATCGACGTGGATCCGCCCGCCGTCGGAGTAGATCTCGATCGTGGTGGAGCGGTCGAGGCCTCTCGATACCAGCGCGAGGAAAAGGGCCGCGATCAGCCAACCCGCGGCGATTCGCGCCGCACCTCTGGATTCCGAACTCGGCTCCATGGCCTCAGTCGTGGAACATGACGCGGCGGATCTGGTGCAGCATATAGAGCAGGCGAAGCATCCACTCCTCGTCCCCTTCGCGTCGGATCAATTCCGCCACCCGGATCTCGTTGCCTTCGATGCTGCGCAGGATTCTCTGCTGACGGCCCGAGAGCTGGAGGTCCGCCGGGATCGCGCCGGGCAGGCGAACCACCCACAGATTGAGTTTGCTCTCCATGAAGCGCCGGATCACGACCAGCGGCATGCGTTCCTGGACCCCTTCGTGAATCAGGGTGTGGGCGCGCAGATTGAGGGGCAGACCGGTCTCCGCCACCGGCGCGTCGACGTAGAGCGCGAACGTGCCGCTGATCCAGCTGAAGAGATCGAGGATGCGGTTGCGGACCTGGCCGCTCAACTGTTGAAAGAGCTCGTTCGGGGTGCACGCCCCCAGTTCGAGCAGGGCCTCGGAGAAGCGAAGCCCCTTGCGGGCTGCAAAATCGAGGACCTCCGCGTGTTGTTCGCGGGACAGCTTGCCCTGGGCGACCAGGTACTCGCCGAACAGCTCACTTTCGATGTTGGAGTTGGCGAAGACGGGGTTGCCGGCCTCGACCTCGATGCTCTTCTCGATCGGTTGCCGGTGGAAGTCGAGAATGCCGGAGATCTGGCCCTCATTGATCTCGTGCAGCAGTCGCACGAGCGAGACCTCCCGCAACGATCCCACTCGCGTCGGTGTCGGCGGACGTTGTTCTTCGATGCCGAGGGCGGGGACCGCGACCGGGCCGGCGCCGCGTTCGGCAAAGATGTTGAGAGGGTTCAGGCCGCGAACCTTGGTGACCTCGGATGCTGCGACGGGAGGCGGTTCCGTCTCGAACTGGTCCGCCGATTCCGCCAGTTCGAGTTCGACTTCCTTGTCGCGCGTCTCCTCGGTGGTGATGTCATCGTCAAAGAGGGCGCGCATGAAGGTCGCGACCTCGGCCTCGGACATCGGGGTCGAGGCCTCGTCGAACCGGTTGGCAAGATCGACGGCAAATTCGAGCGCGGTGGGGAAACGTTTGTTCGGATCCACTTCGAGGGCCCGGTTGAGCACCGCCCGCAGTGGCTTCGGAATCGGTTTGAACCGGTTGCGGTCGAACTCACCCTTGCGGATGTCGAGCAGCATCGCCATCTCGTTCGGACCCGAACGGAGTGGTTCCATCAGGAGCATTTCCGCAAAACAGATGCCGAGCGAGAAGAGATCGGACCGGCGGTCGACTTCGCGCGCATAGGCGGCTTCGGGGCTCAGGTAGCGGACCTTGCCCTTGATGATGCCGTGCTCGGTGTGTTCTTCGCGGTCGCGGGCGCGCGCCACGCCGAAATCGGTGAGCTTGATCTCGCCGTTGTAGGAGATCAGGATATTGCGCGGGCTGACGTCGCGGTGGACGATCTCCTGCGGCTGGCCGTCAGGCGAGCGGAACTCGTGCGCGAACTGCAGTCCCGAGCAGACGTCGGTGACGATCCTGGTGGCGAGCCGCCAGGGACAGCGGCGTTCGAGGTTGATCAGCCGCTGCAGGACGCGAAAAAGATCCCGCCCCGGTACGTACTCCATCGCGATGTAAGGGAGCCCGTCGGCCTCGCCGAGGTCGTAGATCTGGACGACGTTCGGGTGGACCAGCCGCGAAGCGATTTTCGCCTCGTCGGTGAACATCCTCAAAAAGCGCTTGCGCTCCATCAAGTGGGGGTGGATGCGTTTGATGGCCACGGTCTTGGTGAAGCCGCGGATGCCGACCACCTTGGCGCGATAGACGTCAGCCATCCCCCCTGAGGAGATCTTGTCTACGAGGATGTATCGTCCGAATCGTTCCATCTTCTCTGGCCTTTCAGTCTACACGACGACGGCCCCGAGGGGTGCTTCATCACCGCGCGCCGCGCGCTGTAGAATCGATGCAGGGAGACACCATGCCGTACACCAGGATCTGTGTTGCCGCCGCCCTGCAGCGCTACCTCGACATCACGCCGATCGCGGCCCGCATCCGCGATCTCGCGCGAAACCTGGCGCTGGCGGACAATGCCCCGGTCTGGGTGGTGTCGGTGGAAGCGCCGGTGGAACTGCTCCCCGACGTCGAGACCATGGCGGAGAAGCTTGTGCGCTTTGCCGAACCGCTGGTGGCCGACGGCATCGAGGTGGAAACCGTGCTCCGCAAGGGCCGGCCGAGCCGCGAGATCGCGGACTTTGTCGAAGAATCCGGGATCGACGTCCTGATCATCGGCAGCCACTCGAAGCGAGGCGCCCTCGATGTGGGGCTCGGCAGCACCGCCTCTGCCCTGATGGGAGACCTCGAAACCACCGTCATCATGGTGCGCCCGACCGAGGAGGAGCAGACCAGGGCGCGGGAACTCATGATCCCGAAGTACCCGGTGGTCTTTCCGTACGGTTAGCGGGTCGTTCGTTCCAGGGATCCCCACGAGGGCGACAAGGCGCCGCCGGCGAATTCTCATGAATTGATACCAGGAATCTGTGACCTGGAACACACATGGACCGGCGGTGGGCGGTCTACGGTCATGGGTGACGATCAACCAAGGGCCGAACGCATGCGGAGGTGCTGTCATGGACCCGAACGCGATCCCGAACGGTATGAGCCGGCGTGAGTTGTATCGAAGGATGATCGGCCCGGCGCAGAAGGCGGCTCTGCGCGAGGGCGGCGCCTCGAGATTCGGTCGCGCGACAGCCATGCGATCGCCGACGTCGGGTCGTTCGACCGATTCCGCGAAATATGTGGAGGCACCGCCTTCGGCGGCCGTGATCGCCCTCAACCGCATGGGTTTCGGACCGAGACCCGGCGACATCGCGACCTTCAACGCGCTGGGTGCGACCGATGCGGAGAGGATGCTCGCATATGTCAACCAACAGGTGTCCCCTCAGTTCATCGATGATTCGGCGTGCGATGCACGGATCAACGCGGCCGGTTTCACGACCCTCAACAAGTCGCAGGCTCAACTCTGGCTCGATCACGTCGAGGCCGACGTCGACTGGTCGGAGAGATTGCGGCCGTTCTTCGAGATCGAGCGTCTGACCTTTCTCCGCGGAGTCCACAGCAAACGCCAGCTCCAGGAGGTGCTCGCCGACTTCTGGCACAACCACTTCAATGTCTACGGTTACGACTACTGGTCCGGTCCGCTGTGGGTCCACTACGACCGGGACGTCATCCGCGCCAATCTCTTTGGGAATTTTCGCCAGATGCTGGGTGCGGTGGCCAAGAGCCCGTGCATGCTCTATTACCTCGACAACTACACATCTTCAAGCGCCGGCCCGAACGAAAATTACGCTCGCGAACTCATCGAGCTTCACACCCTCGGGGCAGAAAACTATCTCGGGGTCATGTACCAGGCGAATGTGCCCCTCGACGGCCAAGGGTACCCGATGGGGTATGTCGACGACGATGTGTTCGAGACCACCCGCTGCTTCACGGGCTGGACCTTTGACTTCGACACCGGGCTCTTCGAGTACCGGGGAGACTGGCACGACAAGTGGCAGAAGAACGTGCTGGGTACGTTCATCCCCGCCAACCAGGGTGAACTTCAGGACGGAAACGACGTGCTCGATGCCCTGGCGTACCACCCGGGAACCGGGCGGCACATCGCCCGCAAGCTGTGCCAGCGGTTGATCTCGGATGATCCGCCGCAAAACGTCGTCGACACGGCAGCGGCCATCTTCCACCAGGGCAGGTTTCACGATTTTCAGCTCTATGAAGTGGTCCGCTCCATCCTGCTGTCGGACGAGTTCCTGACGACCTGGGGCGAAAAGATCAAACGCCCCTTCGAGATCGCTGTCGGTACGATGCGCGCCACCGACGCCCAGTTTACGTTTGCCCTCGGCGAGGACGAGTGCGACAGCCTCCTGTGGCAGTACGACCAGACAGGCCAACCGCTGTTTTCGTGGCACGCGCCGAACGGCTACCCGGACCTCAGGGAAGACTGGCAGAGCGCCACGCCGCGGGTCATGTCCTGGCGGCTGTGCAACTGGCTGGTGGACGTCGAGGACGACAGCGACAACCACTATGCCGACGTCCTGGCGCAAACACCGGGCGGCGTCCGCACGGCGAACGAGATCGCGGACTTCTGGATCGATCGCGTGCTCGGGCGGACGATTCCCGCGGCGGACCGCACCGAGATCGTCGAGTTCATGGCCCAGGGCCACAACCCGAACTTCGATCTCCCCCTCGACACTGACTGGGACACCCAGGAGCGCCTGCGTTCGATGGTTGCGCTCATCTGTATGTCGCCGATGTTTCTCTGGAGGTGAGTATGATCATCCGACCGACGCAGACGCACGTTTCTCAAGGGATGTTCGGCGGCGGCGGCGGGCCTCGCGAGCGCCCGTTTTACCAATCTCGCCTTTGGCGCGGCCGGACACAACGAAGAGACGCTGGTGGTCGTGTTTCTTCGCGGCGGCATGGACGGCCTCAATCTCGTGATGCCCCTCGGCGGCGCCGATCGCGGCTATTACGAGGCGGCCAGACCCGATCTCAAGGTGCCGGCATCCGGGACCGCAGCAGCCCTCCCGTTGAGCGGTGTCTTCGGCATCCACCCGGCCGCGGCGCCGCTCCACCCGCTGTATCAGGACGGCAAGCTGGCGATCGTGCTCGCGGCGGGCCTCGATGAGGCCAACCGCAGCCATTTCGACGCCCAGGAGTTCATGGAACGGGGAACCCCGGGCGACCGTACCACCTCCAGCGGTTGGTTGGCCAGGCACTTTGCAAGCGCGCGCAACCTCCCGGACGAGATCGTGATGCCGTCATTGTCGGTGGGCAGCACCCAGGTGACGTCGCTGCTCGGCGACAACGACACCGTCAACCTGAGCGAAATCGATCGATTCAACATCAATAACGGCCCCTGGCAGTGGCGCGATGCCCAGCGGTCGGCTCTCCGTCACTTCTACTCCTCCGACAGCACGTGGCTGCACACGTCCGGGCTCCAGGCTCTCGATGCGATGGATACCATCGAGCTCAACACGGCGGGCTCCTACACTCCGGCGAACGGAGCGGTCTATCCGCAGAACAGCTTTGGCGACGCTCTCAGAGTGGTGGCGGAAATGGTGAAATCCGGCCTCGGCTTGCGGGTCGCGGCCCTCGACCTCGGCGGTTGGGACACCCACAACGGCCAGGGTGACGGTTCGGGCGGGTACTTTGCGGGCGCCATCGGCACCCTGGCCGGCGGGCTCGCCGCCCTCTACACCGATCTCGATGGCTCCGGTGCCGCGAACTACACCCAACGCCTCACGGTAGTGGTTCAGAGCGAGTTCGGTCGTCGCCTGGTGCAGAACGCCGACCGCGGCACCGACCACGGCCACGGCAACGTGATGATGGTGCTCTCGGGGAATGCCAACGGCGGTGTGCACGGGCAGTGGCCTGGCCTCGGCCCCGGACAGTTGTTCGACAACGCGGACCTGGCGGTGACGACCGATTTCAGACGGGTGTTCTCGGAAATTCTGATCCGGCGGATGGGCAACAATCGCCTCGGAATCGTATTTCCAGGATACGGTGGATATGAGCCGCTCGGGGTGGTGAGTGGAGCGGATCTTCTACCGAACTATGCGGCAGCCGAGGACTACCTCTTCGAGGACGGTTTTGAATCAAGCGGCACGGGGTTGTGGAGTTCGACCAGCGGGTAGCGGTCTCGCCAGAACCCTGCAGCGCCCCACGCACCGGTTTGGGATTACGCCAGAAACCGATCCATCTCTTCCTGCAGCAGCCGCTGGTGGTCGGCCTCGGCCTGGCGGAGGCCTTCGAAGAGTTCGGTGACCTTCTCGTCGATCTTGTATTCGAGCGCGCCCGCGTAGAAGTCGTGGGCGCGGGTCTCCGCCTCCATCGAGATGTCGAAAGCCTGGCGGAGCGTGACGTCGTCGGGGACCTTGTAGAAATCGGGCATCTCGACCGCCCACGAGACCTTTTCGGCGTTGCTCTTCGGGGCGTCGCCGAACAACCGCTGCCGCTGGACCACGATCTGATCGTGGTGGCGCCTTTCGCGGACAGCCATGCGGCGGAAAAAGTCGGCGACCTCTTGTTTGTCGTCTCCGACCCAGTCGGCGAGCTGTTCGTAGTAGATCTGTGCCTCGTCCTCGATGGCGATGGCCATGTCGAGAACGTCGGTGGGGCTGAGCTTCGAAAAATCCAGATCCAGGGCCATGGTACCTCCGTGCTGAAACCGGTCTGTCGCGGCCGCACTGTGCCGCGACGTCAGGACAATGTCAAGGAGAGGGTCGGATATTTCAACCCTCTCGAAACCAGTCGACGGTCGCCGGGATGCCGACCGCCAGCGGTGTGTCGACGGCAACGCTCATCTCCTCGAGCAGTCTCTCCGACGTGATCGACGACCGGCGCTGTTCGCCCGGCATCCCGGGACCGTGGCTCGGGGCCGCGTCGTACTCGACAGCGTCGGCGATGTGTTCGAAGAGGGTGTTGACGTCGGTCTCGACCCCGGTCCCGACATTGAACACCGCAAACCCGGGCCGGTTCAGTGCCGCCATATTGGCCCGCACGACATCGTCCACGTAAACGTAGTCGCGGGTCTGCAGGCCGTCGCCGTTGATGGTGGCGGGCTCGCCGTCGAGCAGGCGCCGGGAAAAAATCGCCACCACTCCCGCCTCGCCGTGAGGGTTCTGGCGCGGGCCGTAGACGTTGGCGTAGCGGAGGCAGGTCGCATCGAGACCGTACTGACAGTGGTAGTAGTAGAGATAACGCTCCGACGCCAGCTTGGCGACCCCGTAGGGCGATACCGGTCTGACCGCGTGGTCCTCGTCGGCCGGGAACTCGTCCTGCTCGCCGTAGATCGCGCCGCCGGTGGAGGCGAACACCACCTGGCGCAGGGAGCCCCCTCTGCCGGCTTCGAGCAGGTTCAACAGTCCGAGGATGTTGACGTCGGCGTCGAAGCGCGGGTCCTCCACCGATCGCCGGACGTCCATTTGCGCTGCGTGATGGACCAGAATCTCGACTTCCCGGTCGATCAGGTACCGTGCGGCCTCCTCCGATCGAACGTCGAGCACCGCGAGCTCGGCTCCCTCGGGCACGTTTTCCTTGCGGCCGCCGGACAGGTCGTCCACAATCAGGACCCGGTGGCCGGCACCGACCAGGGCATCCGCAATGTGGCTGCCGATAAAGCCGGCGCCACCGGTCACACAGATGGTGAGAGCCATGTCCCGTCCTCCAATACTCGCCCGCGGATTCTATCAGCGCCCCACCGAAGTGGTGGCAAGGGAGCTTCTCGGAAAGCTCCTGGTCCGGGTCCACGAGACCGGCACGACCGTCGTTCGCATCACCGAGGTGGAGGCGTATCTCGGTGTCGAGGACCCCGCGTGCCACACCTTCGGCGGCCGCCGCACACCCCGCACCGAGACCATGTGGGGGCCGGCCGGACGGGCATACGTCTACCTGGTGTACGGCCTCCACCACTGCCTCAACGTGGTCACGGTGGGGGAGGGCTCGCCCGAGGCGGCGCTCATCCGCGGCGCCGGGATCCTTGCAGGGCCGCGACGAGATTCGGACTCGGCGAGGGGGCCGGGTGCCGGAGCGCTCGCTGACCGATGGTCCCGGCAAGCTCTGCCAGGCGTTGGCGATCACCCGGGCCGAGGACGGTTTGGATCTGTGCTCGAACCGATCGGCGCTGAGCGTACGGGATGACGGGTTCACTCTCCGCCCGGACGAGATCCTTCGCCTGCCGAGAGTCGGCGTCGATTATGCCGGAGACGCTGCTTCGTGGCCGCTGCGTTACGTCAGCTTGTCGAGGGTCTGAAGCAGTTCGGCTTCCTCGATCGGTTTCTGCAGGTAGGCATCGGGGTGGTAGTTCTTGAAGCGATCGAGGAACTCTCCGAAGTCGGACTTGAGCGATTCCTGGATGCCGGTCACGAGAACCACCGGGACCTTCGCGGTGCGTTGGTCCTTGCGCAGCGCGATGAGCGTGCTCAAACCTCCGCGTTCCGGCATCATCACGTCCAGAAGAACCACATCGGGCGGTTCGTTCTGAGCCAGGGCGATGCCCTCGTTGGGGTCGTTGGCGCTCCTCACGCTCCACCCGTTGTCTGAGAGAAATGTCCCGAGGTAGGTCGTGATGTCGGGCTCGTCGTCGATGATCACGGCGGTCTTTGTTGCCATGGTTCCTCCCCGCGACTGTCGTGACCCATCTTATAGCACCGCCTCGTCAACGCGGCAATGGAAATGAGATATGAGATTGAGTATAGTGTTTTATTTTGTAATTCCTAGTTGACAGGTATGAATAATGGGAATATGTTTTTCACGTCATGAAGATCTCGACCCGTGGTCGCTACGCGCTTCGCATGATGCTCGACGTGACACGCCACGGGGGAGAGGGCGCACCGGTGAGTCTGGCTTCGGTCTCGGAGCGGACGGGCATTTCCCACGGTTACCTGGAACAGGTCGCGCTCGCGCTGCGCAGCGCGGGTCTGGTCCGCGGCGTCGCAGGGCGGCACGGCGGTTACAAGCTGGCAAACCCGGCGAGCGACATTTCGATTCGCCAGATCATCGAGGCAACCATCGGACCGATCTGTGTGGTCGACTGCATCGACGAGCCCGAGGCGTGTCTCCGTTCGGACTACTGCGAGTGTCGCGTGGTCTACGCCCTCATCAACAAACGGATCGGCGAGGTTCTCGACGAATTCAGTCTCGCGGACCTGGCCGATCCGAAATGGCTGCACGAAACGGCAAGTGCCTTTACCTCGGAGTTGGTCGGCATCACCTCCGGGGAATGACGCAACAGACGACGGAGGATCAGGAGGATCGGTTCATGGTCGAACGAAAAGTGGGCGAAAAGAGGCTGCGTTTGGTCGACGGTGACATTACGGAGATGGAGGTCAATGCCTTCGTCTTCGACATCACCGAAGACGTCAAGTTGGGATCGGGCTACGGCGCCGCCATCCAACAGCGGGGTGGCATCGTGATTCAGAAGCAACTGGATGAGATCGGCAGCTGTCCGACCGGTGAGGCGGTCGTGACCGAGGCCGGGATCCTCAAGGCCGACTGGATCATTCATGCCAACGGGCCCAAGTTCCGCGAAGAGGACGAAGAGGCCAAGCTCCGCAAGACGGTGAGTTCCGCCCTTGCCCGCGCCGAAGAAAAGGGAGTCAAGACCCTGGCCTTCCCGCCCATCGGCACCGGCCTCTACCAGGTCCCGATGGACCTCTGCGCCCGGGTGATGGTGGAGACGATTTCTGAACATCTCGCGAACGGCGCATCCCTCGAGGAGGTGCTGATCGTGGCGCCGGACCCGAGGGAGTTCAACCCCTTCAAAGCGCAATTCGAGAAAGGAGCCTGAGATGCACGACCCGAGTCCCGCTCTGCACACCGCGGAAATCGTTCACTGGATCGCACTCGCCATCATGGCGGTGGTCTACAGCCTGCGCATCCGCTGGCTCCTGTCGTTCAATCTCGGCAAGGACAAATCGGCTCCCGGGAACCCGGGCCAGGTCACCAAAGAACAAGGTGCGCGGTGGGCGCTCTTCAACGTCGTCATGCCGTGGTCGATGGAGAGCACGCGATCGCCGAAAGGATTCACCTTCTATATCAGCTTCGTGATCTTCCACCTCGGGGTCGTGGCGGGCATCGCCCTGGCGTTCATCAGCACGATCGCGCCTGACTTCGTTCGCATCCCGGCGGTGGCCTGGACATCCATGGCGCTCCTCATCGGGGCCTTCCTGGTGTCTGTCTACAGAATCGGGCGCAGGGTCCTGCGTCCCCTGATGCGGCTGATCAGCACGCCGGACGACTATTTCTCGCTCATCATGCTGACAGCGTGGTTTGCTCTCGGGGCGTGCACCCAGGCCTACTTCATGGGGATCTGGGGGATGACTTCAGAGACCATTCTGGTCGCCTACCTCTATTTGACGAGCTTCTTCCTGCTCTACGTACCGTTCTCGAAGATCTCGCACTATCTCTACTATCCCTTCACTCGAACATATATCGGGCGTGCCCTGGGCCAGCGCGGCAGCTACCCGGTTCCGCGGAGTTAGGAGAATTACCGTGGCAAAAGGAAAAACTCACAAGATCAGGATGATGGAAGAGCAGCTCGCGAGGAAGCTCAACCGGCAGGTCGTGGGCTCGCTCGTGGGTTGCGTTCACTGCGGAATGTGTGACCAGGCGTGCCACTACGTGCTCGCCTTCCCGGACGACCACAAGATGACGCCGTCCTACAAGGCGGACCAGCTCCGCAAGCTCTTCAAGGCCAACCACGACTGGACCGGCAGCGTCTTTCCGTGGTGGGTCGGCGCGGACAAGGTGCCGCTCTCCGACGACGACCTCGAGACGCTCAAGGACATCTCCTTCGGCACCTGCACGAACTGCCGCCGTTGCACCCTGAGCTGTCCGATGGGCGTCGACACCGCGACCCTGAACCGCGTCATGCGCGGTCTGTTGACCCACGTGGGCGTCATGCCCGAGGGCGTGCGGGTCGTTTCCAAGGACCAGTGGGAGCTCGGCAACCAGATGGGCGTTCTCAAGGAGGACTACCTGGACACCCTCGAGTGGATGTCGGAGGAGCTCGAGGAGGACCTCGGTCACGCCGAGGCCACCATCCCGATCGAAAAGAAGGGCGCCAAGGTCATGTACTGCATCAACCCGCGAGAGGTGAAGTACGACCCGCGCACCATCAAGGAAGCCGCTCTGATCTTCTGGGCGGCGGGTGAGGACTGGACCATGCCCGAAGAGGGCTGGGACAACACCAACTTCGGTCTGTTCTCGGGTGACGACGGTCTCGGAGGCGCCTCCGCCAAGAGGGAATACGACAAGGCTCGCGAGCTCGGAGTCGAGAAGATCATCATCTCCGAGTGTGGCCACGGCTACCGGTCGACCCGTTTCGAGGGCGTCAACTGGGCAGGCGAGGAGACGCCGGTGGTGATGGAGAGCTCGGTGCAGACGATGCTCAACTACATCAAGGAGGGCAAGATCAAGGTCGACCCGACCAAGAACCCGGAAAGGATGACCTTCCACGACTCGTGCAACAACGCCCGCAGCGGCGGGTTCTTCGAAGAACCTCGAGAGCTGCTGCGCCTGGTCTCGATGGACTTCCAGGAGATGTACCCGAACCGCGCCGAGAACTACTGCTGCACCGGCGGCGGCGGTGCGATGTCGATGTCCGAATACACGCCGAAGCGCCTCCAGTCGGCCAAGATCAAGGCCGATCAGATTCGCGCGACCGGCGCCAAGATCGTGGTCACCAGCTGCCACAACTGCGTCGACGGCCTCAACGATCTCATCAAGCACTACAAGCTCGGGTGCGAGGTCAAACAGCTCGTCGATCTGGTGGCCAACGCCCTGGTCCTCGACGACTCCAAGAAGCCTCCGGTCGAGGCGAACCTCGGCGAGATCGCGGTCGAGAAGGTCCAGGCGAAGGAACCCCTGGCCGGCCGCAAGATCCTGGTCGTCGACGACGAGGAGGACGTCCGGACCTTCCTGATCACGGTCTTCGAAGACGCCGGCGCGGAAGTGATCTCGGCTTCGAGCGGCGACGAGGGCATCGCGATGGCGCTCGAACACCAGCCGGATCTGATCAGCCTCGACCTTTCGATGCCGGGCAAGGACGGGGTCGAGACCTTCGTCGAACTGCGCAAGACCGAGGGGACCCGGGAGATCCCGGTCTGTGTGGTCACCGGCCACCCCGAGTTCCGACAGGTGATCTACGACCGGCCGGTGTCGCCGCCTGAAGGCTATCTCGGCAAACCGGTGGACGACGACAAGCTGGTGGCCTACGCGCACCACATCATCGAGCACCGGGAAGAAAAGGCAAACTGAGGGACAACCGACTCGTCAAAAAGGCGAACAACAAGATTCGGAGCGTGCAGTGCAGAAGGTCCAGATGACCGATCCCGCGACCGATTCAAGTGCCCGGTACCGCGAATACTGGGAGGAGATGCCCTGCTTCCTGTCGGTCCACGACCGGGAATTCCGGATCATCGACGGCAACCGACGCTTTCGCGAGCACTTCGGGGAGAGCATCGGCGAGTACTGCTACCGGGTCTACAAGGGCCGAGACGAGATCTGTCCCAACTGCCCGGTGGAGGCGACCTTTGCCGACGGACGGAACCACCCCTCCGAACAGCTGCTGACCACCAAGGACGGTCGAGAGATCCCGGTGATGGTGCACACGACCCCCATCCGGGATGCGTCGGGCGAGGTGGTGGCGGTGATGGAGATGCACACCGACATCGGCGAGGTCAAACACCTCCAGACCATGCTGCAGCGGTCGCAGGAACGCCTCGCACAGCTCTTCGAAGAGGTGCCGTGTTTCATCACCGTGCAGGGCCCGGACCGGGTCATCCAGCACGCCAACCGCCGTTTTCGCGAGACCTTCGGCGACCCGGTCGGCAAGAACTGCTTCACGATGTACAAGCACCGCGACGAGCAGTGCCTGGTGTGTCCGATGCAGCAGACCTTTGACACCGGTGAAACCAGGGAGCACGAGGAGATCCTCTTCACGAAGGACGGCCAGAAGCTCAATGCGCTGTGCACGACCTCGCCGCTGCGGGGTGCCGACGGAAAAGTCGAAGCGGTCATCGAAATGTGTATCGACATCACGCAGACCCGCGAGCTGCAATCGCAACTCGCCTCGATCGGGCTTCTGGTGGGGTCGATCTCACACGGCATCAAGGGCCTGCTCACCGGCCTTGACGGCGGGATCTACATGGTCAACTCGGGCTTCGCAAAAGAAAAGCCCGAGCGCGTCGAAAAGGGCTGGGAGATGGTGCAGCGCAACGTGGAGCGGATCCGTTCCATGGTGCTCGACATCCTCTACTACGCCAAGGACCGCGAGCTCGTGGTCGAAGACGTCGACCTGGTTGCCATCGTCGGCGAGTTTCGCGCCGGCCTCGAAAAAAAGGCGAGCGACGCCGACGTCGCGGTCGAGATCGACATCGCCGAGGATGTCGAGGTTTTCCAGGGCGATCCCCAGGCTCTCCGCGCGATGCTCCTGAACCTGCTCGAGAATTCGCTCGACGCCTGCAGGATGGACAAGGAGAAGGACGGGCACACGATCCGGATGGGCATCCGCCGCGAGGCGCCGTGGGTTGTGATCGAGGTCGAGGACAACGGCCTCGGAATGGACCGGGAGACCCGCGAAAAGATCTTTTCGCTCTTCTTCTCGTCGAAGGGGATCAAGGGCACCGGGCTCGGTCTCTTCATCTCCAACAAGATCGTCGACAAACACGGCGGCGATATCCAGGTCGACTCGGAACCGGGTCGCGGCACCCGGTTCACGGTGCGGCTGCCGCTGGTGGCAAACCCGAGCATCGGGCCTGGAGAACGGGTGACATGAGCCCGGCCGAGGCCCGAGTGCTCGTGGTCGAAGACGACCCCGACATCGCCGACTACATGGCCTCTTTTCTCGAAGACGAGGGCTACGAGGTGACCTCGGCGAGCCGTTGTTCGACGGCCCTCGTTCTCATGGATGACTTCGGGCCGGATATCGTCTTGATCGATGCCCTGCTGCCGGGAAAGTCGGGTCTCGAGTTTCTGGTCACCATCCGTCGGGACCCGCGGTACGCGTCCCTGCCTCTGGTGGTGGTCACGGGCAACGACAAGCTGCTCGAGGACGACTGCCAGTCCTATCTCGGGGCGCACGCGGGGGTCAGAGGACCCGACGGCGTGCTCGGCAAACCGGTGGACCGGACGACCTTGATGGCGGTCATCAAGAAGCTGTTGCGGCAACCCGCCGGCGCCTGAAACGGCGGCTATTTTTCAGCGAAGATCTGAATGACCGCTGCCGTTCCGCGATGGTACTTGCCCTCGACAACCGGCCGTTCGATCTCGCGTGCGATTTCGAATCGGAGCCCGGGCAGCTCCTGCCGGATCACGTCGAGGTCCATCAGCAGCTCGAGGCTCTTCGGACCGCCGGTGGCGTGCTCCAACTGGCGCGGGCTGAAGCCCTCGAGGACGAACACTCCGTCAGGTGCGAGCCCGCGCAGACAACGTTCGTGGAGCGACGCTCGAACCACCGGCGGCAGGTGGCAGAAGACCGACACGATGCCCTGCCACGCGCCGGGCTCGATGTCGAAGTCGGCAAGGTCGGCGTGGACCGTGGAGATGACGACGCCTCGTTCGGCCGCCAGGCTCTCGGCCTTGGCGAGGCCGACCTTCGACGCGTCCACCGCCGTCACTTCGTAGCCGAGGCGGGCGAGAAAGACCGCGTTGCGGCCCTCGCCCTCGGCGAGGCTGAGGACGCGACCGTTCGGAATGCGATCTGTGACGGATGCGAGGAACTGGTTGGGTTCGGTGCCGTACGCGTATCCGGGTTCGGAGAAACGTTCATCCCACATGGGGGGGAGTGTAGCTTGGACGCCGTCACACCAGGGCGCTTTCTACCGGCGTGGACATCCCGATTCTCTGATCGGTATTGCCCGTGAGTGCCCCCTCCGAAGATGTTTGCGCCCAAAACACCTTCCCGCTTCGACAACAGGCTATCGCAAAATCATCGGAGACGGCACGTCCGGTGAACACGAGCGGCATTCCATTTTCGAGCGTGCGAGTGAACCCGCCCTTCAGGACTCGCTTCCCGAGAGGAGCCACCCTGAACATTGTTGGCCCGAGACAGACTACCGACGTGAGAACGGGAGAGTCCAACAATGTTCAAAATGGCACCTCCGCCGGGCGTGGGCCGTTTCACGGGCTACTGAATAGCTCTTTGACGCTGTCCCGCACGAGGACGATGATGGTGAAGACGCCGAGCACGGTGCCGACCGGCATGAAGAGGCACTCGATGCCGCCCATGATGAGGCAGAAGGTGTAGCGTTTCCTTTTTGCCAGGCTGCGGCCCGCAAGGACCATCAAGGCGGCGAGGCTCCACCCGAGAAAAATGAACCCGAGGGCGACGACCATGATCACGAAGCCGACCGGACGCGCCTCGGCATCGGTACCGCCAAACGCTCCGGTGGCCATGGCGAGCCCCATGAAGAAGTGGAGAAAGGGAATGCAGGCCACGAGAGCCAGCATGCCCGCCGCCACGTAGTGGAAGATCGACAGCAGTTTGAGGTGTTCCTGGTCCTGATTCATGGCCGTCTCCTGTTGGTCGAGTACGTCCGTCGCGTCGCGCGTATTCCGTCAGCGGCTCTCGTCGTAGGTCGGCAGATCGGCGGGGTTGGTCAGCCACGGCGCCCGCGACGCCCAGAATATGTTCTTCTCGGGCCGGCTGCCGGGGTCGTCGTCGAGGGTGCCTGCGGGCACCAGGTAGCCCTTGCCGTTGCGCGACTGCCAGGGCAGTGCGGAGCCGCACACCGAGCACCAACCGGTGCAGTAGAACTCCGCTTCCGGCAGCTCCCATCGCTTGACAAGGTCCTCCCCGCGGGTCCATCGGAACTGGGCGGCCTTGACCAGGATGTTGGCGCCGTACGCCGCACCGAAAGTCTTGCGGCAGCGGCTGCAGTGGCAGTGGTGGAAGAACACGAACGGCGGGTCGATTTCGAAGGCCACGCCCCCGCACAGACACGATCCGGCGATTTTCGATTCAGTCATTGAGTTCTCCTCCTCCCGTCACGGTTCGCTCCAGACGACCTTGAGCCGGGCCTTCGCAGGCGACCAGTTCGTGATTTCCACGAGTTGCAGCTGGACTCGACACACAGGCTCCGTGAGGTGGGCTTCGGTAACCCGGACGATTTTCTGGTCCTCGGCGCAGGTCACCTCGACTCTGACGGCATCGACCGTGGGCCCCTGTTCCTCGTTCTGCACGTCACCGATCTCGCCGATCAAGATCTCGGCGCGCCCATCGGCCACCACCCGGAAGGATCCCGAGATCATCTCGACGGTCTCCTCGGCCCTGGTGGCGCCGCTGCCCCCGCACGAGGCTGCAGCGAGCGCGATCACGAGGATCGTGAGGAGCTTCGCCCGCGGGTCACGCGTCATCGGCCGGCAGCTTTCCCAACACTCCCCGCAACCAGCGGTGTGCCTTGTGGATCCCTTTGGGTTCGGCGAACATCATGATGCACTCGCCGTGAACCACATCGATACCCTGCTCCTCGCACGAGCGGATCGCGGCCTCGGACTCCGCCCCCGGTTGCATCCATACCCGGTCGATGCCGACGTGGCCGGCTTCGCAAACCAGGCGTTCCGTCTGTGCAGGCGGAACCACCACCACCAATCCGCCGACATCGTCCGGAAGATCTTTCAGCGAGGGATAGCACCTCACACCGTCGACCTCCTCTGCGTGCGGATGGACGGGCAGGATCTCGTAGCCCTTGCCGGTGAGGTCCCTGAGCACCTTGTTTCCGAATTTCTTGCCGCCGCGCGACACCCCGGCCAGCGCCAGGATCTCAGTAGAGAGAAAGGCGTCAATCGACGATTTCGAGATCATGGTGGCTCTCCCTTGTCACAATGCTCTCTCGGCGCGGTTGTGGAACCGAGACCCGTATCACTTACCGGACTCGTCCTTCTTCTTGAGGGAGCCGGCGGAGGCCATGAGTCCTGATGTCACGGCGATCAGGACCATCGCGATGATGCCCAACGCGGCCGCGCCGGCAACGATCTTCAAAACGGTGAGCAATGGGTCCCCCCTTGAGTCATGGACGTTCGCGACCATGATACAGGGTCCTGACCGTCCGGAACTGAGCCCCTCAGGCGCCGATCCACAGCAGCGCCGCGATGATGAGCAAGACCCACCACGAGAAGTGCCGGGCCCGTGCCCCGATCAGCGAAACCAGCGAGCTCCCGGCAAAGGTCACGGCCAGAAGGCGGAGGATCCACTCTGACCCGGGCTGCAGCTGAGTGAAACCGAACACCACGACCAACGCGCTGATGCCGATCAGAAGGACGGTCGTCAGGTGCCAGGTGAAACGCAGGGTCCGGCGGGCGAAGTCCGAGCTCCCGAGCAGCTTCGGGAGGTCGCCGCGTCGAAAGAGAGGGCCGAGCACCAGTTTTTCCCCGAGGACGGAGTGAGCCACACCGAGCAAACCCGCGAGACGCCGCCTGCCACCAGCGGGAGGTTCACCATGATCGATCCTTCATGCCATTGACCTGAAGGATCCACGCCGCCTTGTCGATCTGCGGGCGGTCGAAACTTTCGAAGAGATCGAGCAATTCGCCAGGGTCGTCCGACTGGAGGAGCAAAGATCGGTGGTGCGGGTTGATGAATCGACGGTCCGCCGCGAGGTCGAGAAAGGCCATGAGGGGATCGAAGAAGCCGTCGACGTTGAGCACGCCGCAGGGTTTGGAGTGCATTCCGAGCTGGGCCCAGGTGAGCGCCTCGAGGAGCTCCTCGACGGTGCCGAGCCCACCCGGCAGAGCGATGAAGGCGTCAGCAAGGTCGGCCATCAGGGCTTTCCTCTCGTGCATCGAGTCGACGACGCGGAGGTCCGAAAGCCCGGGGTGGGCGACCTCCCGGTCCACCAGGGCGGACGGCATCACCCCCACGACCTCGCCGCCCCCTGCCACCACGGTGTCGGCGATGCGTCCCATCAGCCCGACCCCGGCCCCGCCGTAGACGAGACCGAAGCCTCTCGCGAGCAATTCGTTTCCGAGAGCCTCGGCAGCGGCGAGATACCGGGGCCCGTCACCGGGACTCGAGCCGCAGAAGACGCACGCGCGTTCGATCGTCATGATCGGGGATTCTAGCCTGAATTTTTCAGCAGGTGGCGGCTCGTGCCGACGTCCTTCAGAACAGAGCGCTGACGATGGTCTCGAGCGCACCGACCGCGGTGTCGAGTAGGCCCCTTTTTTCCGAGGTGTGGAATCGTGGGTCGGACAGCGGCAGGAAGAGCCCCCTGCACGTGGTGCAGCGGACGACTCGGTATTTCGAGATCCTGCCAGTCCGCAGGATGTCCGACTCGCAACGTGGGCACCTCTTGTGGGCGGACTCGCCGGTGGGTTCAAATCGGGCGCTGGGGCCTGGCACCCCGCTGAGTCGGGCCGAACCGCCGTTTCGGTGGTACGACTCAAGCTCGCCGCCGTCGAACCACGCGCCGTAGCAGACGTGGCAAACATCGAGCCGCACCCCGGCGTAGCTCTCCTCCGTCATATCACCCGAACAACTCGGACAGTTCATCAGACTCCCCGGAATTCAGCAGCAACGCGATCGTGCGTTGCCGGGATGGCGGAGCACTGCTCCGCTGCCAAGAGGATACGCCATTTTGGGCCGCGGGTTGAATCAGATTCTTCGAGGCCCGGCTCAGGTGAACGGGAACTTGGTGGCGTGGAGAGCGATATCGAGCAACTCGTCGAGCTTCCGGATCTCATATTTCGGCTCCACGCCATGCTCACCGTTGCGACCGGAGGGGTTGAACCAACAGGTGTCGATCCCGGAGTCGTTGCCCCCCTTGATGTCGGAGCTCAGGCTGTCGCCCACCATCAGGACTTCTGTTCTCTTCGGGTCTTCCATTTTCGCGAACGCGACGTCGAAGATCCGAGGGTCCGGTTTGGCGGCGCCCACCTCCTCCGAGATCACGAGGCCCTCGAAGTGCCGCCGGATCGAAGAGGCGGCGAACCGCGGGCGCTGGACCTCGGCGAGGCCGTTGGTGATGAGCATCAGTCGGGCTCTGGTTGCCAGGGCGGCAACGGTCTAGTCGGCGCCGTCGATGAGCGCGGTCTGAGTCGCGAGATTGGCCGTATAGTCGTTGCTGAACGCCACGGGATCGTCGTTGACGCCAATCGCCTCGAACAGTTTTTCGAACCGCTCGACACGCAGGCGTTGCTGGGTCGTCGTACCTGCCTCGAGGTCGAGCCACATCCTGCCGTTGATCGTGCGGTAGATCTCCGAGTGCTCGGGGAGGAAGGTGCACCCGATGCGCGCAAAGGAAGCGATGAGTGCGGCCTGCTCGGCCGCGTCGTAGTCGAAGAGGGTGCCGTCGGCGTCGAACAGGATCCATGTGTAGGGCATCTTCAGGTCCTGCCGGTCTTCACGAGCGGACCCGGCCCAGCTGTTCGAGGAGATCGATCCCGTCCCACTCACCCCATCGTTCGACGATCAATCCGTCGCGGATGCGGAGGATTTCGATGCCTTTGAACCGTACTCTCTTCCCATCTGGGTCGGCTCCGAGATACGGTCCCCGGTGGGTGCCCTCAGCCGACCACCGCACGGCGACCGTAGTCGGTCTCAGCAGTCCACCAACGAGATCGCCGACCTCGGCGACCAGATCCGGGAAGGCCGCATACAGCCGTGTCGATGCCGAGCTTGAAGCCCTCGTTGTCGGCGGGACGACCGGCGGAATCGCGGTCCACGAAGTCCGGTGCGTGGAGCTCATCGACGACGGTGGAGTTCCCGGGTCGCCAGCCCTCCTCGATCCAGCGGCGGGCGATCCGCTCCAGTTCTGTCCGGTCGAAGCCGTCATCATCGCCTCAGACCATGCAGAATGCGTTGAGCTTGTTGCCGTCGAGGTCGCGGAAGTAGGCGGCGTAGAAGCCGTCGCCGCTCGGCCCGGGAGCGCCCTCGTCGGTGCCGCCCAGTTCGAGGGCCTTGGCGTGCAGCAGCATCGACCTTGTCGGTGCTGTCCATAACCAGCGCGACCATCACCCCGTTGCCCACGGTGGCCGCCTTGCCGTCGAACGGAGTGGTGACGCTCAAGGCCGGCGATTTCGGCGACACCGACCAGGCGACGAACTTCTCGCTCTCCATCAATCTCGAGGCGCCGATGACAGCGAGCAGCTTGTCATAGAAGTCGGCGGCCTTCGCGACGTCGTTGGATCCCAGAGTCACGTATCCGATCATCGAGTCCTCCCTTGTTGAAGCTGGAGCATAACCCAATCCTCAAGCCTCAAACCTCGATCCGCTGCATCCACACCATGTCGAAGGTCTGACCGGCCTTGGTGCCGATTTTCAGAAACCGACCGCACTCGACAAAGCCGTGGCGGGCGTGAAAACGGATGCTGCCTTCGTTGGCCGACGAGATGTGGGCGAGGAAGTTGGTGGCGCCGAGGCGACGTCCTGCCTCCGTCAGCTGGTCGAGAAAAATGCCGCCCAGACCCTTCCCGGTGTGATCGGGGTGAATGAAGTAGGTGAGAAGGGCGGATGTCTTCATGGTGGCGACGGGATGAAACGGCGACAGGTAGGCGAAACCGACGATTGCCCCACATGCTTCCGCCACCAGGAACGGGTAGTCCGCAGCCGCCTCGTGTTTCTTGCGGAAGAAATCCTCGTCAACGGGTTCTTCCGGGTAGGCGGCGAAGCTGTTGGCCACGAAGTGGTTGAAAATCGCCGTGACAGCAACCCAGTCGTGCTGATCGACCGAACGGATGGTGGCGTCCACCGCCATAGTGTCGCACGGACGGTGGGCGCTGGTGGCGCCCCTCAGATGTCGCGCTGCGGCGCTGTAACCTGTCGGTTTCTCACGTAGGCGACCAGGCCGGCGATGCCCCCGGCCACGATCAACGCCGTGATCACCCGGAAGAGGCTGATGAACCAGGCGATGCCGATGCCGAGCGCAGCCCACTGGACCCACCAATCCCCCGGCGAGGTCATGTAGTTGATGACCACCAGCATGAGAAGAACCATGGGCCCCACGAACAGGAACTTGACGGCGCGAAAGGTCTTGATCATGTGGTATCCCCCTGGTGTTGAATACGCAACTGCTTCGGCTTTTGTTCCGAGATGCTGTTGGTTCAGTCGTCGCTGTCGGTGCAGTCGAGGAGGGAGTTGTCCTCCACATCCTCGAGCACACCGTCGGTGAGGACGCCGACAGCCGATGCCAGGGCCCACAAGAACTCGACGGTCTGTTCGGTGACGGGACCTTCGACCCTGAAGGCGTAGCACGCCACCGCCTGTTCGACACGGGTGACGAGCCTGGGGTCGATGTCGGACTCCCGCAACTCGGAGACGACTTCCGGGTCCGGATCGAACGGGAACTCGACCTCGATCTCGACGGCGCTCAACAGGTCGATGGGCGCCGAAAGCAGGCCCGGGTTTTCCTCTGCCACCGCCTCTGCGACCGAGTCGCCGATATCGTCGGCGAGGTCCCACCCGAGGGCGGTGGCGCCCGCAAGATCCGATGTCTGACTGAATGTCTCGAGACCGGTGACGAGTGCCCACTGCCACCCGGCAACGTCGAGCAGCGCGGAGATCTCATCGACCGGTGGTTCGTCTTCGGTGGCTGCGTAGACATAGAGTTCGTAGCTCATACGGCTCCTCGCGGCTCAGGTGTTCTCCCGGCCTTGTGAGTGTGCCCCAACCGATCGACGATATCTACCGATTGCCCACGGCGCGTTGGGCCTGGTGCGTGTCGGCGTACTGCTGGAAGGTCACGGCCTTGCCGTCGCGAAAGCCCCAGAAGTGGGCGAACTGGGCGTCGATCACCGTTCCGGTCGCCTTGTTCTTGGCCTGGTAGCGACCCAGTGCCACCACGCGATCGCCCGCGTCGAGCACCTCCTCGACCGCGAGGTTCCAATACTCCCACTCGCCGACGAGGCGCATGAAGACACCTTCGACGATGGCGTCCGGCCCGACGTAGGGATTGCCGTCGGCGTAGGGGAAGTTCTCCGCTTCGTTCCACACGATCCCCGGGTCCATCGCCCCGAGAACCGTCGGGACATCACCACCCGCGAATGCTGCGTACATCGATTGCACGGTCTTGACGTTTTCCTGTGACATAAGTGCCTCGACTTTCATTCCAGATTTTGAACATGAGGCTCATTATACAAAAACAAGCACGGAGGTGGTGCCTGGACTTGATGCCTTCGTCCGTACCGTGCCTTCGCTCAGATGGCGTTGGAAACGTCGTGTTCCGCGGCGCTGTTCCCTCACGCCGTCGCGGGCGTCAACCACTGCACGATCTGTCGGCTCACCTCTGGGCTGCTCAGCAGACCGAGGTGGTTCATTCCGTAATGGACACATCGCGATGACTCGGGGAAACCGAGATCCCGATCCGGGTCGTGATGTTCGCCGAGCGCGCTCGAGACCGGCACCAGACCATCTCCGATCAGGCGGTCCGCCAGGAAGCCTCGCCTGGAAGCTGTCGTCGCAGCCACGGTGTAGCAGGCCACATTCTCCGGCAGGGGAACGATCTGACGGGTGTCCGACGTGTGTTCAAAGCGATCGCGGCCCTGCCAGTCCTCGTCGAGCAGGTGGCCGAAGCGGAGATCGGTGATGCCGGAGCTGCGCAGCGCACCGAGCCGTGTGAACGGAGCGGTGAAGGGCGTTGCGCCCAGCACGACATCGACCCAGTTCCCGGCCTTTTCCAGAGGGGCGCCGTGGTGGGGTGTGCCGAGAAACACGATGTTCTTCAGGTGGTCCGGCCAGCGCAAACCATCCCGGGCGGCGGTGTGGCATGCGCTGCGGATCAGCAACCCTCCCATGCTGTGGGCGAGGACGGTCAGTTCTTCGACCGCCACCGGCCAGTGGGTGACCAGATCCTCGAGCATGGCCGCCAGCTCCCGTCCGTTCTCGGACGTGTGGAGACCGGAGTTGTAGCGCACGGAGACGGGGGTGTAGGCGAGAGACTCGGCCAACGCCTCGCCGTGGTCGACCACGCGCTCGCCGTTGTCGGTGTGCCACTGGAGATCGTTCATACAGAGACCGTGAATGAGCACCAGGATCTTGCCCGTCGCTTCGGACATCGACGGCAGGTCGTGCCAATCCAGAGCCTCGCCCCGGGAACGGAGGGTCATCGGGGTCGCGAACGGGTTGTCGTCGGCGAGCAGGCGGTCGCCCATCACGCCGTTGAGCGCCGCAAGGACCGCTTCTCGCTCAGGTGTCTCGATCTTTGCGTCGTCGTCGAAATCGATCCGGCTCTCCGCGCGCGCCAAAGCCGCGTCCACGCCGTTGCCGACAAGTCGAGTGGCGCCTCGGATGCTCTTGTAGACCGCGCCGGTGATGCCGCCGGTCCGCCCCGGTTCCCGGCCGCCTGCAACGCCAAGGGTGCTCCACACCGACTGGTGGATTTCCTCGACAATCCCGGTCACGCCTTCGGTCGCCTGCGCCGCCAGTCGGGCGAGCCCCCGGAGATCGGAGAGGCGGAAGTGTTTGCGTGGTCCCTGGGTTGCCGGTTCGGTCACGGTCGGTAACTCCAATGCGAGGAAAGGTATCACGAGGAGCATGGCGGTCGCTGTAGAACCCCGCACCCAGCACCGATGCCGATGGACAATTCCGGTAAACGTGCCAGGCACTGCTTTGCAGATTTGTTAGGAACGTAAACGTGCCAGGCACTGCTTTGCAGATTTGTTAGAATCGGGGTGGAGACTGAGATGCCACGTGCAGGGCGGCAATTCGAGGAAGGTCGGATCTACCACGTCTACAACCGGGTTGGCGGAGGGCTGCTGCCCTTCGCAGACGAAGAACTAGCCGAGACCTTCTTTCAACTCCTCCGGAAAGTGATGTCAAGAGACGGCGCCCTGGTTTTCGGATGGTGCCTGCTTGGCAACCACTACCATCTGATTCTTCGGCAAGGTCCGGTCTCCCTTTCACGGTCGATGAAGACTCTGCAACAGGGCGTGACGCGTTTTCGCAATTTGAGTGACCAGGTATTTGGGCCGCTGTGGCAGGGCAGATTCAAAGCGAAGGAGGTGAGCGACGAAGGCTACTTGATGCAGCTTGTCGCCTACGTTCATCTCAACCCAGTGAAAGCGGGCTTGGCGGAGCGAGCAGACGACTATCGTTGGTCGGGGCATCGAGAGGTCATCGGCCGGCGCGGAACTCCCATTGTTGCCGTCGAGGATGTGCTGCTCTTGTATGGTCAGAGAAGAGGGCCGGCATTGCGGCGTTATCGTGCGACCCTGGCAACTGTCGATGAGTCGGATTGGGGCGGCGAAGGACCCGGTTGCCTCCCGTGGTGGCGACTTGGGCGACCGACCGAGGACGAGCTCTTACGAAGGAAGGACGACCCCTTCATAGACGAACAGGGCCGGAGCACAGCGAGGTGGCGGCCCAGGTACAGTGCAGGCGAATGGCTGGAGATTGCGTGTGCACAGCTTGGAATTGACCGAGAAAGGCTGGCCGATCGAAATCGAAATCAGGAAGTGGTACGAGCGCGCGAGCTGATCGGATTGGTCGGAGTCGAGCGATTCGGAGTCAAGGTCAACGAGCTTGCCAGAGAACTCCGCAAATCACGCGATGGCGTCAGCCGATGGATTCAACGGGGGACAGAACGACGAGCGGCGGATGCGGATTTTGCGTCTGATGCCGAGTCGCTCGATCTCGCCGCGAGCGAGGAGCCCTGACGCCCTTAGTTCGGCAAAGCAGTGCCTGGCACCTTTACATCTTGGAATTGACCGAGAAAGGCTGGCAGATCGAAATCGAAATCAGGAAGTGGTACGAGCGCGCGAGCTGATCGGATTGGTCGGAGTCGAGCGATTCGGAGTCAAGGTCAACGAGCTTGCCAGAGAACTCCGCAAATCACGCGATGGCGTCAGCCGATGGATTCAACGGGGGACAGAACGACGAGCGGCGGATGCGGATTTTGCGTCTGATGCCGAGTCGCTCGATCTCGCCGCGAGCGAGGAGCCCTGACGCCCTTAGTTCGGCAAAGCAGTGCCTGGCACCTTTATGCGGATTCCCGCAAGACGGGGTAGGGCGAGGATGTACACTCTTCCCATCTGACACCCCTATTCGCTTTACGAATTTGTATTCTCGTGATTATCAGAGTTCGGATGGCAGGCGTTCGAAGTCCGGCAGACGAACAAAATCGAGGTTACTGAAGCTGGCATCATTTAGGATCGCCTGGGTTCGTGCGCTGACAATGATGTAGGAGATATCTTCCGGCATGAAGATGTCGCTTCCGTCCCACGACTCTTCTTCAAAATATAGACCCTTGTATGCTTCGTATGATCGACCACCTGGTGGCGGGAGACACGTCACTTTCGTACTTCGGAGGTTTTGAATCTTGCCACAACGTCCCGAAACGGCAAACCCCTCGTAGTGGCGGGAAAGGTTGAACCCACCCGAAACAAGATTGATTGGAAACGTCGCCCATCCGGTGACGCTGTGCTGGCGTAGTGCCAGTTTCATTTGTGAGGAAATCAGACAGAGAGGAGGTTCCTCGGAAGCAACAAAGTCGACTTCGGACGTTCCACTCGAGACCTCGAAACCGAGGGCAGCGTCAACTTTTTGTTCGCACCGTGAGATGCTGTAAGGGTTTTCCGAGACATCTATCGGACGGACATGTATTGAAGAAGCCTTAAATGCAGGTGACAAGACGAAGAAATCGTCAAACCCTGGGAATTTCAAAAGAAAACCTCGATTCCATATTTTTTCGCAAGCTCTCGTCCGAATTGCCTGATCTCGTCAGGGGATCGCGATCGTCGAAAGAATCGCTCCCAGTCACTATTATATTGTGCAGCGTTCCGTAGGTGTGAAGCCTTCTCCCACCATGTCGCAAAGACGGGGTTGTGAATATCTAGACCTGCCTTTTTGAACGCGACCTCAAATTTGACAGAAAAAATGTGGTGAGCGTGCGACTCTTCGGGAATTGCTTCGGTGATTCGAGCCAGGTTTTTTCGAAGATTGCCTCGAGTGAGTTTTAGAAGCGGTTCCCCCTTTGGCCCAAAGGCAACCGCTGGGACACCGACACCTGCAAGTCTGGTGTTTGCCGAATCTAGTAACTCCTCTCGGTTTTCAGGGGCGAAGTCAGATATTAGAAAGTCGGCCACAGCGCTGACCGCTTCCCCTGCCGGCCCCAGTTTTGCTAGGGCCATGTTGAGTTTAAGTCGCGCGGCACGATTGAAATCGAGCATTCTTTGAATAAACACATGATTGATGGTCAACCTCGGTGCTTGGCCATCGGGGTCAATGTAGAGAACCGCGTTGTTGTTCGCCATGACATAGCGGTTCCAGCTTTGTCCGCTCGTCGACGACAACGCACCCCCTGGATCGATCGTCAAAAACCTCCCACTCCCTTGGCTGTAATACCGGGCATGCATGTAGTCCAGCCCAGCCATGGTCCCGTGCTCGGTGCCGGTGTCTTCGCGTTCGTGGGCGGTGTAGAGGTGTTTGGAGGTGGGGCTGCCGAGGCGTTCGGCGAACTCGCCGAAGGGCCAGTAGGTGAAGGTGGATTGGGCGGCGGGGTTGTCGAGGTTGGAGATCTCCTTGCGGGTGCTCTGGAGGTGGTCGGTGACGACGGTGGTGTAGGTGACCTGGCCGCTGTTCGGGGATGTGCGGTGGACGAGGGGGCGGCGACCGAGAAAGACGTGGTCTGAGAGCCGGTGCCAGTTGCCGGTGGCGGAGCCGATGGCTGTGGGTGTCCACAGGAAGTCGGTGAGGACGTTGCCCTCCTGGTCGCGGAGAGAGAAGGTGGCCTCGATGACGGAGCCGTCGGTCACCCGGTACTTGAGGACTCGTTCGCCAGAGAGGTCGTAGGCGAATCCGAAGCGGTCCTCGGGGGCATTGGGACCGGTGGCCCAGGCGGCGACGAGCTGGTTGTCGAGGTCGAAGCGGAGGCGGCGGGTCCAGCCGTCCGGCATGGTCTCGGTCGTGAGGTTGCCGCGACGGTCGTAGGTGCCCGAGGTCAGGCGATTGGTGGCCCACGAGACCGGGATGGTTCGAGGACCGATTTGTGCGAGGTTGCCGAAGTCGTCGTAGGTATAGGCCCGGGTACCGTGGCTCGGATGCCCTGCCGAGGTGAGCCGGCCGAGGTCGTCGTAGATGTAACTCCATGGGCCGATCGAGCGGATGTTGCCGGCGACGTCGTATGTGTAGGTCCCGGTATCGAAGAGGGCGGGAGTGGGTTTTGCCGGGTCAATTGCCTTGATGCGGAGTGGCCTCGCCCTGGTGCCGTCGACGGAGATTTGATGGTTGACGAAACCGGGAGTGGCACCGGCTCCGTCGGATGTCCCGGCAGCGGTCTTCCAGTCCACCAGCATCCCGGTCGCTGGGTCGAAGCTCGGTTCGCTGAAGAGCGCGACTCCGGTGGTGGCATCGGTGATCGATGCTAGCGCCACCGGGTCCCATTCGTATTCGATGGTTGGTGAAGACTGCGTGCACCCAGCGACGCCCGCGAGATCGGGGTAGTAAACGCGGCTCAGGTTGCCCCAGCGGTCGTACTCGTGACCGAGCACGAAGGCCTGGGTTCCTCCGGCGGATCCCTGCCCGCCGAAGCCGATCTCGGTGGTGCGTCCGCTGAGTAGCCCCTGGGCATCCGCGTAGGAGTAGCTGTGGGTGACGCCTATCGCATTCGCTTCGACGCACGCAACAGGGCAGCTCTCGAGATCAGCCGCGACCAGGTTGTAGCGGGTCTCGGTTGTGACCTTGCCGACCTCGTGGGCAGCGGCATCAGTGCCGTATCCGACGCTTCCGACGAGGTACCTGTTGCTCCCATACAACATCCAGCGCTCGATCTCGCGGCCGGCGGCATCGGCTGTGGTTTCGACGGCCTCGAGAGGGTTCGTCGCGAAGACGGTGCGCCGCGGTGTCCCGAAGGCGTCGTAGTTTTCATAAGAAGTGGTGCCGTTGCCGGCGCCGTGTTCGGGGAAGGTGTGGGCGAGGAGTTCGCCGAGAGCGTTGAAGGTCATCGTTCGCCGTTGCACTCGCCCCGTTGAGTTGACGTCCTGACCGCGGATCTCCACCTCGGTGGTGCGTCCGCCGACGTCGTACTCGTATGATCCGCGAACAAATCGCCACGGCACCATCTGCGAGAGGTTGAGAAAGTGCAGCGGGTCAATCGCCGGCGCGCCCTTGTCCTCCCACGACTCCAGGATCTGTCCGCGGGCGTCCCGCCGGGTGATGGTTCGCGACAGGCCGCCGTCTCCACCGAGGTCCGGATCGAGCACCAGCGTCTGCGACCAGGCGTCGCCGCGGTAGCCCGCCAGGATCAGCCCGCCGTCCGACGCCACCTGCCGCTCGGGTCGGCCGAAGGGATCAACGGCGGCGGTGATCTCCCAGTTACTGTCTGCTGAAAACGAGGTCGGAGCGGTGAGGTCGGCGGATGCGAGCATGTGGCTCTCGGCCCAGGTCGTGCCGACTCCGTCCTGGAATGTAGTCTGGTGGCGAAACAAAGTTACGAGTCCGGCGCGTCGCGCCTCGTGGTGGCGCGAGCCGCCCGATCCGTCGAAATGGGAGCGCTGGACGAGGGTCGGCAATCCGTTCGCACCCTCGACCCGAACCTCGCTCCACCGCAAGTTCGGGTCGTATTGGAGCCAGGTCGGCGACTTGGAGGCGTCGCTCGGTTCGAGGTATTTCAGTCTGCCGAGTTCGTCGTGCGCGATGACCGCCAACCCGTCGCCGTTGCCGTCGCCGAGAGCAGTTGCGCGGCGCCAGAACGGGTCGAACGAGACCCGACTCTCGAGTTCCCCGACCCCTCCGAAGACGGCCGGCGCCGCACCCCAACCCCGACACCGTCCCTCAGTGTCCGCACCCGGCGGGCACAGGACCCAGTTCTCGCGTTCGAACGAGCCTCCGGGTGAGGCGGCGTACCGCGAGCCCGAGAGCGATTGGATGACCCCTGATCGCTCGAGCGACACCGTCTTCGGCATCCCATAGCCGAAGACAGTGGACTCCGCGGGGTTGAGCCAGTAGGTGTAGGTCGCGGTGATGTCGTTGGAGTCATTTGCCGACTGCGAGAGGTGGCGGCGACTCGTCTTGACGGCGCCGTTGTTTCTGAAGGTGGTGGTGGTGCGTTCGAAGCTGGACGGTGTGTCGAGCGTCGAGAGTTGTTGGCTGACCAGGTCGGGCAACCAGATTGCTGACGTCGACCCCTTGGGGTACGAGGTCGTGGTGCGAAGGTCGAAATCTGACGGGCCGGGTACGGAGGCTGTGAAGTCAAAGGTCACAGACTGAGCACCCGGTGTGCCGGCAATCGCGGCTCGTCGATCGACTGAGTGAAATCCGTAGGCTGATTGCCAGTCGAAAACACAGTCGGCGGGCCGGCACTCGACGTCGCGCTCGAACCACGATTCCGACCCGGCGTAGAGGGGTTCTGCGAAGTCGTCCTCCGCGTCCTCGAGCAGTGACGCCCGCAGATACTGGGTTGTCTGACGGCGGATCCGCACATTCTCCTGGCGGGCGCCGGAGTACTGCCCGTAGCCGCCGAGCAATGCCGTGCCCAAAGTTTCGTGCTCGTTGTCAGACGGCGTGTCGTCCTCGCGGTCGAGGGTGTAGGAAAAGAGGGTTCTTCGCTCGAGTCGAGGATGGCTCGGATCCATGCAGAACCAGAGGTCTTCGCCATCGAGATGGTGCGCGCCGCGATAACTGCGGATCTCGAGCGGCCGGCCCTCCAGCGGCAGTGTGCCCCAGACATCAGTCTCGTTTGTGTGAGCAATCAATCCGTCGTCGTCGCTGTCGTAGAAGAACCTGCCGGTCGAGAAGATGTGGGCGGTGTCGTCGTAACGCGCGCTCGGGAGATCGACGGTGTGGCCGTCGGTTCTCAGGCCATCGAGGTCATCGGCGGCGGCTCCAGGTTGGTGATCCACTACCAGGTGACGCCGCACGACGGTCATAGCGATCCCCGAGTAGAAACGGTCATGGGGTTCAGGATCTGCGATCGGATTCGGGAGAAGAGCATGGCCCCCTTGCGAGGAGTTGAACAACGTGTTGGCGAAGTCGACGGGTGGCTCGTAGAGGTTGACGAGAAATCCCGCGACACCATCACGTAGGTACCCGGTCCACTCCAGGAGACGGTCATCGGCGTCGACGACTTTGCGGTCGGTCACCGCCCAGACGGGCTGGGAGATGCTGTAGGTAACGGGGCCCGGCGGTGGGATGGTGACCGCTATTTTCCGACATGCCTGAAGGGGCGCATACGCCGAAGTCCCAGAGAACCGGTGCCGGTGTGTTGGGCAGCTGACGGCCGAGTCCCTGGTAGAAAAACACCCAACGGTCGTACTCGCACCCGGTCGTAACGCCGGTCGGCAGGGTGACAGAACGGATTCGCCCTTTGGGCTCGGCGTCGAACTCGCCATCCGGCTCACCGGGTGGATCGGGTTGTTCTGAAAGACCCCGAAGTCCCAGTCGAGACCGATACCGCTTGCAGTCTCCAGGTGGATGCCGGAGAGGTAGGAGAACCGGTCGGTGAACTGACGGAAAGTCAGGGTTGGGTGCGCACAGGCTGGTCGCCGCTGCGTTGACACGGGTCTTATCCGCAGTGACCGGTATCTCTCGTAGGAAAAGTCGTATCTGAGTTGTTCGGTGCCCGCGCCGTCGTTGAAGGCGATCGACGACACAGTCTGATATACGGGATGAATCGTCACCTCGGCCTCGGCGGAGACCTGACCAATTGCATCGTAGGCCGTGATCGCGTGCGGAATCGGCGAGCCCTCGGTCACAGTTTGGTACTCGATCTCGATCGCCGGTCCGGGCCAACGGATGCTCTCGATGCGGGTGCAGTACCAGCCGCGGGCCTGCGACAGAAAGTCAGTGTCGGTGATGATGTCGTCCGTGGCCTGGCCGTATTCGAAGACCCGTCCGAGCGTGAAGTGGTAGCGCAGCCCGCCGTGCTCACCGATGAACGTGTTGGTGGACATCAGCCCGGGGAAGTTCGAGTGGGGCCCGCGGTCTCGATAGATCCGCCAATCGGAACCGTCCGCCGCATACCAGTACTCGCGGAATCGATCGCCGACCTGGACCTCCTCGGGGTCACCGTTTCGGCAGTCCCAGCCTTCCAGGCACCGGCGGAGCTGATGGCGTGCGCCATCGGGTGTGACGACGCTGTCGAGGTAGTGCCTCCAGCTGCCGATGAGACGTCCCAGTGCTGGCGTAAATAGATGTGAGGAGTCTGAAAGTCCAACCCAGCCCGGCGTGAGCATCGCCGACGATGAAGCTCTTCCCCTGGCATTCCTTGCCGTTGCGGCGGCGGTCCCACGACCAGAACTTAGAGCTGTAGTGGAGGGCCAGCTGCCACGACAGGTCTGCTCCCGCAATCAGCGGCGGGCCGAGAGGGATCGCCAGTGACAACCCGCCGTTGTAGAGATTCACGCTGTCGAATTCCCCGACGTCGTAGGCGGTCGGCTGCAGTCCCCTGGCGTACTTGGGGTAGAACATGTTGTAGGAGTAGTCCGGGTCGACGACGTCTTCTTGTGCATCCGCAGGACTCGTCCACAGCTGAGGCATGATGAACGCGACCAGGGCGGCGACAAGCACCATGTGGCGAAGGAGGCATCTGTGGCTGATCATTGGCGCCTCCTATTCCGCCAACCCGGTCGGCATCTCGAACGTGGCCTGGCATGAGGTGTTCGGCATGCCGTTCGACCACTCGCGAGTGTCACCGCTTTCGAACCCGTCGGCAAAGACCGTGTCGTCAGCCTTGGTTTGCGGTGGGTGGACTGCCGTGGGAGCCGGTCGTTCGACTGGATCCGGAGGGTCGCCGGTGGACGCCGACCCCTGCATTGAAAAATGTTGCGACAATACACAGTGCGGCCGATACCAAGCAGACGCTTTTCATCACGGCAATGCCCTTCCCGCAGACGATTCATGTCTGCGCAATTGCCTGACGACCCGGTGGGTCTCTCCTCTCCAGATGTTGAAACGAACATGCCTTCTTTTTGAATATGGGGCGCGGATTTTCTTTTGTCCACGTCGTTGCCAGGAACCACAAACCCAACACAGGGCTCAAACCAGTCGTTGTCGGGGTGTAGGCATCCGACATCGAAATCCGCGACTGACCCTTTGTCTGCCCCTCCGCTCCTCTGCTCCCTTTCCTCCTTTCCCCAAACCCATCCCTCGGCAGGCGGTCAGCCCGATTCCCGGGGGTGACGCTCGAGGGCGCGGTGGACCAGCGATTACGAAAAGGCCTTCGCGTTGGTCGAGTTGGAGATCGAGGGCGCGGGCGACCACCGGCCAGGCGGCCGCGAGGAGAAACAGTGGCGCCGCCAGCTCGAGAAACAACAGCCGGCTTTCGGCGCTGCCGCGGGGGCTGTCATCCTCCCCGATGGTGGCCTTGAGTTGTTCAAAGGCGTTGCGCAGGGGCGGCGTCAGCGACTCGACGGCCACGCTGCCGCCGTCGGCGAGATCGCGCAGCAAGAGGCGGGTCGCGGTGTCGTCGGACTGCAAGCGGCGGAGGACCCGACCGAGAGCTTCTTGCCGCGTCCGAAGTCGCGTCCTCGAAATCACCGGAATCGCCGGTTGTCGGACCCATCTCGGCGAGGACCGACGCCGCCTGACGCAGCACGAACCGGTAGAGCTGCCGCTTGCCGCCGAAATGATAGGAGACGGCACCGGGGTTGGCCCCGGCCTGGTTGCAGATGTCGCGCACCGAAGCTCCCCGGTAGCCCGAGTCGGCAAAAAGGCGGGTGGCGGCACGAACGAGGCGCTCACGGGTGCTCAAATTCATACAGTTGTTTGTATCAATTTTTGACACATCTGGCAATATCTGTGGGTCGATTCCTGACAGGGAGAGAGAACCAGTGCGGCTCACTCCTGTATCTGGTCGTGATTTGTGTCGTATTTTTTCATAAGTTGTTTATTTACTGGAAAATAAGAATTCGTAACAAACGATTGTTTGAATTCCTCGTTTCCACCTTGACTTGCCCCCTACCGGTCGATAGCATCGATTTACAGGATGGGTCAGGTTATTTCGCACGCCGTTGCCGTGATTCCGGCACGCTGGGCTTCCACACGTTTCCCCGGCAAACCCCTCGCAGAACTCGCGGGTGAGCCGATGATCGCCCACGTGGTGCGCCGGGCGTCGGAGGCAGCGACCGTGGAGCACGTGATCGTCGCCACCGACGATCGAGCGGATCGCCCGGGCTGCCGAGGCGGCCGGGGCGGAGGCGGTGATGACCGGCGACTGCCCCTCGGGAACCGACCGGGTGGCGGCGGCGGTGGCGGGTCGTGACCGGTTCGACGTGGTCATCAACGTTCAGGGCGATGAGCCCCTTTTGAGCGGCGACAACATCGATGTCCTGGTGCGGGGTCTGCTTGCAGACCCGGACACTCCGATGGCCACCCTGTGCCGGCCGCTCGAACCCGAGAGGGCCGACGATCCCAACGCGGTCAAGGTGGTGCGCGATGCGAGGGGTCGGGCCCTCTACTTTTCCCGATCGGCGATTCCATTTCCGAGGGAGGCGGCGACCGCAGCCGCGTTGTGGCGGCTCCACCTCGGAATCTACTGTTTTCGACGTGATGCGTTGGCGCATTTTGTGAGCCTCGCGCCGTCGCCGCTCGAGAGGGCCGAGGCCCTCGAGCAGCTGAGAGCGCTGGAGAACGGGATCCCGATCCTGG
>CAVQSQ010000002.1:0-131936 GCA_963715955.1 Candidatus Sulfomarinibacteraceae bacterium | reverse complement strand
TTTCCTCACTCCTATCGAGTTGAACGACCGCGCGTTTAGACGATGCGCCCGGCGGCCCTGCTCTCTGCATTGTGACCAAGGAACCAACACAAGGCAGGGCCATCGCGCGGTTGCGGACCGAGTGAGGGAAATCTTCGTTTAGAGACAGATGGTGTTCCAGGTCATTCGCCGGGATTGAGATCCCTCCGCTCGCTCACTTCGTTCGCCCGGTCGGGATGACAACGGGAGGGTCTATCGGGTGGGCACCCGTCTCCCGGGCCGGGCGAGACTTGTGGCGCGGCCGTCCCGGCTGCGCGTGCAGGCGCCGCGCCTGCACCACACCTGACGAACGGTGGGTGAAAAGTCGGGTTGTCGACACGCCGTTGGTGGTCGCTCGATCTGTCGCCGGGATTGAGATCCCTCCGCTCGCTCACTTCGTTGGCCCGGTCGGGATGACAACGGGAGGGTCTGTCGGGTGGGCACCCGTCTCCCGGGCCGGGCGAGACTTGTGGCGCGGCCGTCCCGGCTGCGCGTGCAGGCGCCGCGCCTGCACCACGCCCCCAGGATCCAAGTGTGTTTTGCGGTGAACCGCGCGTCGGGCCGGGCGATGAGCGCTCCGATGGCCGCACGCGTTGAGCCCGGCCTCACGGCTTAACCGAGGAAGGCGCGATCGGCACCACCTGGACGACCGAGTCGAGTCGGCAGGCTCCCACTTCGAAGCCGGCTCGGCCGTCCCCCAAGCGCACCCTCGGGGCGCCGATCTTTCGTTTCACCATCCGGCTGAGGTTTCTCGGACTTTGCCGCGGTATCCTCGGGCGGTGAACGTTGCCGAGTGTGGCGCAGCCGCGCTCGAGGGATTCAAGTCCATCCTCCCGGCGGGGAAGGGGTGGCGGGACAACCCGCTGCGGTCTGAGGTCAACCGAAGGATGTGGGGCCGGTGGTGGCCGGCAACGCTGCTCGTCGTGATTGCCGCGGCACTCGCAGTCGAGGTGGTCCAGCCGTTCAGACTGGTGGTCGGCCTGGTACCGCTGCTGCAGGTTCTGGTGCTCATTCCGGGGGTCGTTCGAGGCCGAACGTCTCGGAGTCCTCGTAGATCTCGAGCACCCTGTCGATCCCGAACTGAACCGGCACGTCGACGAGCTCCCGGATCGCGGGCTCGAGCTCCGGGCTTGCGGGGTCGGGTTGCGTTACGGAGTGGATGGCGCTTTCGACGATCCCCATCGCGGCGACGACCTCACCGACGGCGAAGCCTTCGCCGAGCCGCCGTTCCGCGAGGTCGCGGCACCAGTTCAGGAAAGGCTCGTTCTCGCCGCTGCGCACGGCGACGATGAGGTTCCGCAGCGTGACCCTGTGATCCCAGAAGCGCTGCTCGGCCGACAGCCGGAGCGGCTCCGCCGCGGCTGCCGACCGGGCCTCGAGGGCCGACTCGATGGCCTGCTCGATGGCCGCCTCGTACTTCTTGAGCAGCTGGTAGATTCGGAAGTTCGGCGTGACCCGGAGGTGCTCGAGGGCTTCCCGATTGCGGCGGAGCCACTCGAGGGGGGTGCCGCGGCGGTGTTCGAGGAGGAACGGGAGCCTCTCGAGGAGGCACAAGCGCGGGGTCGGCTCCCAGCCGAGGCGCTGTCTGGTGCGACTGGCGTCGATCTCCATCCTGCGATCCACGTAGTCAGCCATCCAGGTGCGTTCGAACGGGCGAGCTCCGAAGGCTCGCCCCGCCAGGTCGCGGACCCAGATTCCGGGTTTGCACAGCACCTTCGGGAGGTGGATCGGCTGCCGCGGCCGGCCGTCGACGTATGCCGTCGCGGCGCGGTAGAGCTCTTCGTGCGACACCGCCCCGTCCTCGCCGGCGATCAGGACCTCCATGGGATCGAGGTCGTGTCGCCGCTCCAGCAGGCGCATCATGAAGAAGGCCCCGTCGCGAACGTGCAGGTAGGGGATCGCCGATCGTCCGCGGCCGGCGATGACGCGGGCGTCCCAGCCCGACGACAGCCAGGTGTCGAGCATGACCTGCAGCGGCGGGTACTCGCACCAGTCCGAGAACATGGCCGCGAAGCGGACGATCACGGGTGTGAAGCTGTCCGTGAACTCCGCCAGCATCTCCTCGCCGGCGCGCTTGGTGCGGGCGTAGATGTGGCTGCCGTGCGGCGGTGTCGACTCGGTGATGGGCCGGCCCGGCGACGAGAAGGGGCAGGCGGCCACCGAGCTGGCGAAGATGAAGTGGTCGAGGTCCAGCATGCGGCTGTGCTCGAGCAGCGACCGCATGGCTTCGACGTTGGTGCGCTGGTACTCGACGTGGTTCTCACCGCTGAAGTCGTAGTACGCGGCGAGGTGGATCAGGACGTCGGCGCCGCCTCCCGCCCGGATGCAGGTCATGGTCCTCTCGAGCAGGTCCTCGTCGGCCAGGTCGACCTGGTACCACTCCAGGTTCGGGTGGTCGGCCATCGCAGCCTCGATGAGCGGCCGGCGGTCGAGCGCGATCACCAGGTGCTGCCGCCGCAGCATCTGGACCAGCAACCGCCCGAGGAAACCCGAGGCGCCGGTGATGGCGATTCTGAGAGGTTTCGTCACCGGCCCATAGTAGCCGATGGCCGCCCGTGCCGGCCCCGGCGCTTCCAGAGTCTCGATGCGAAACGGCCGGTAAACGCCCTGCGGCGCCGAACACCGGCCACTCCGCACTCCACCAGCCCCCGCACTTCCCGTGAGGTCTTTGCGGCACGGCTCAGCCGGAAGCCGGGACGCGCGCCCGGGCGAGCGCCATCATCGCCATGTGCGGGACAGTGAGCACCGACAGCCCGATGAAGATGATCGACGCGAGAAGCGAGTCGAGCTGGATGTCGGTGAGCACCAGCACGGCCGACGCGAGCAGCGCGGCCGCAATCGTGATCAACGTCATGGGCGCCGCCTCGCGGACAAACCGCCGAAGTCCGTCGGCAGGGCGTCCCGGCTCGAGGTCGTCGGCGAGCTCGAGGGCGTGCCGAATCGAGTGCCAGCCGCAGAAATAGGTGAGAAAGGCGATCAGCGGCGGCGCGACCACGTGCAGGGTGACGATCGCCGCGAGCTCGGCCGAGGCCGCCGGGGCGGTTGGCCGGCCCAGAGACAGCCGGATGAACCGCAGCCCTGCGACCGGAAGCACCACGGCCGCGGCGCAGGCCGCGATCGCTTCGACGATACCGGGATCGAGCGGGCGGGCAGCCGGCATCAACCACCCGAAAATCACCGTCACCTCGGCGGCGTGCAGCCACGTCGGAAGGACGATGGGCAGGGCTCCGACGCTCGTGTGTTCGACTGCGTCCCACAGGCCGGAGGAGCGGCGGATCCACAGCGGATCGTCCCATCCGAAGTGCAGCGCCGACAGCGAGAGGAAGACGACCAGCGCGGCGAGGGGGAACGCGAGCCAGATCGAAAGCATCAACCCGGCGAGGCCGACGTACAGCAGACCGAAAACCAGCCACCACCGGCTTCCGAGGACCGGGGCAAAAAGCTGCCGGGCGACGAGGTGGTCGAGAGCACCATGCGGCAGTCCGACGATGGCGACGGCCGCCGCGAGCACGACCAGTTGCACCGTCGGGCTTGGCGAGCCTGCCGTCAGCGCGAAGACGATAACGCCCGCCGTCACAGCGAGCATCACGTTTCGGTGTTCGGTGAGCGCGAGGAGCAGCCGCCGGGCGGCCGGCGCCGGCTCGCCGTTTCGCTCCATGGCCAGACAGGGGTTTGTCTGCATCGTGATCATTCAACCCCGATCGGTGTGAATCCGGCCCGAAAAAATAAATCAGGCAGCCGCATCGGCGGTGGCGAAGGCCGGCGTTTCCTGGTGTTCGGCGATGAGTGTGGCGTCCATTTCGGCATTCTGATGTCCCCATCCGGGGAAATGACAAATCGTCCGGCAAATTCCAGGCTGCAAAAAAACATGGAATTCTGAGTCTTGCCGTTGACGTTGACCGGGCGATTGCAGGTTGAACAGTCCACGAACGCTAACGAACAATGGTGGCGGAAATGACAGCCTCGACACGAAAAAACGAATTGGCGACGTGCAGAAGGCCCAGGCTTGTCCCCGTTCCGGCACGGGCTGGCACCTCGTAAAGAGAACAACGAAAAACCACGACTCAGGAGGAGACTATGCAACCAGAGATGTTCACGATTTCGGTCGAAGGATTCGAGATTGTCAGCCACATCCTGACGCTCGGATACGCTTCAATGGCAGCGGCGATGCTGTTTTTCATTCTCACCAAAAACGACAGCTTGCCGAAGTATCGGATGTCATCCGTCATCTCGGTCGTCGTCATGGTGTCGGCGCTGCTCTTGCTGTACACGCAGAAGATGAGTTGGGTGAACGCCTACGCGTTCAACGGTCAAGCCTACGCTCTGAAAGCCGGAGCCGATCTGTTTTCCAACGGTTACCGCTACCTCAACTGGCTCATTGACGTTCCTATGCTGCTCATCCAGATCCTCTTCGTCGCCGGCATCGTGGGTGCTGCACGCACGAGTTACATGACACGGTTCTCGATTTCCGGCGCCCTCATGATCGTCACGGGTTACGTAGGCCAGTTCTACGAACCCGGCCGACTCAACGAGAGCGTGGCGCTGTGGGCCTTCTGGGGCCTCGTGTCGACCGCCTTCTTCATCTACGTGTTGGTGCTGATCACCCGCGTCATCAACGATGGGAAAAGCCGTATGGACGGTCCGCCGCGCAAAGTCTTCGGCGCTATTCTGCCCCTCTTCTACGTGGCGTGGTGGCTGTACCCGATCGCCTATGTCGCTCCAATCCTGGTGCAGACTGGCGTTTCGTACGAGTTGACAATCGTCGGTCAGCAAGTCATCTACACAATCGCCGACATCGCATCCAAGGTCATCTACGGCATCATGCTGACCGCCACCGCGATGATGCTCAGCGAGCAACAGGGCCAGCAGCAGACCTGATACCGACGAGGTTGAAACGCGTTCAACCGTTCGCAGAGACAACTGCTCCCACCTTTCTGAGGTGGGAGCGGTTTTTTTACGCCGCTCGCCAGCCGGCGGGCGGGCGTCCACCTCCGCCAGACACCTGAGGAGTGCCCGTCGGGGGACGCGCCACGCGGTTCACGATTATTCGCACACCGATGCTCTCGATCACGTTCTCAGAACGGGTCTGAATACGGAGATGCCGGGCTGAACCCCGCCCCTACGGCTTTCAGGGGCGTTCTGTTCTACAATCTCTGACCACGACACTGGAAATCATGATCGGCAGGAAGCTTCTCCACTACAGAGTGACCGCCAAGGTCGGTGAAGGCGGGATGGGGGAGGTGTATCGGGCCGAGGATCTGAAGCTCGGGCGCGAGGTGGCGGTCAAGGTGCTGCCGGACGAGGTGACGGGGAACCGTGAGAGGTTGGAGCGGTTTGCTCGCGAGGCGCGGGCTGTGGCGGCGCTCAACCACCCCAACATCGTCACCATCCACTCGGTGGAGGCCTCCGACGGGGTCCACTTCCTGACCATGGAGCTGGTGGAGGGCCGGACCCTCGCGGAACTCATTCCCGAGGGTGGCATGGAGACGGCCCGGCTGGTGGAGGCGGCTGTCCAGATCACCGACGCTCTGTCGGCCGCCCACGACAAGGGGATCGTCCACCGCGATCTCAAACCCGGCAACGTCATGGTCACAGGTGACGGGCGGGTCAAGGTGCTGGACTTCGGTCTGGCCAAGCTGGTGGGGCCGAGCACGGCGGGGGACGAGAGCGCGCTCGCCACCGAGACCGCGCTCACCCGCCACGGTGCGATCATCGGCACAGCGGCCTACATGTCTCCCGAGCAGATCGAGGGCCGGGCGCTCGATCACCGCACCGACATCTTCTCGCTCGGGATCATCCTGTACGAGATGGCGACGGGATCGCGGCCGTTCGACGGCGAAAGCTCGGCATCGCTGATGTCGGCGATCCTCAGGGACGAACCGCTGCCGGCGGCCGATCGGCGCGCGGGGATTCCGCGCGAGCTGGTGGGCCTGATCGGCGCGTGCCTGCAAAAAGACCCTGAGATGCGGCCGGCTGCCGTCGGCGAAGTGGGCGAGGCGCTGCGCGGGCTGCGGGAGGATGGCACGCCCCGGCAGCGCCAGGGCCGGCGGATGCCGTTGCTGCTGGGTGCGGCCGCGATGGCGGTGGTGCTGGCGGGCGCCGGCTGGATGCTGGTGGAGCGCAATCGGGCGCTGGCCTTCCAGGCCGAAGCACTTCCCCGGCTGTCGGAGCTCGCGATCGAGCAGAAGTATCTCGAAGCTTTCGAGTTGGCGGGTGAGGTGGAGCGGGTTGCGGGAGTGGGCTCGGTCTCCGACGAGGTGTGGCGCTCCATCGCGAAGACCGTGTCGATCACATCCGAGCCATCGCAGGCTGCGGTTTCGGTGGTTCCGTTCGGAACCGAGGCCGAGCCCCGGGTGCTCGGCACGACCCCGCTGTCGGACATCCGCATACCGCGGGGCCCGATGCATTGGCGGGTGGCGCATGAGGGGTATGTCGAGGCCGAGTTCGTCTCGATCTACGGGCCCGACGAGCCCTTTGTGCTGTTGCCGGAGTCCGACCGCGGCCTGGAAATGGTGCGGGTCCCTGGTGGCGACGTCAGATTGTGGATCATGGGCTCGGTTGTGCCCGAACCCAGGGTGCAGATCGGCCCCTATCTGATCGATCGCCACGAGGTCACCAACCGCGCCTACGAGGAATTCGTGAAGGCCGGCGGATACGAGCGCGAGGAGTTCTGGAAACACCCCTTTCACGAAGCTGAGCAGACGGTCTCCTTTGCCGAAGCCATGGCAAGGTTCCGCGACCTGACCGGCCGGCAGGGCCCGGCGGGGTGGCGAGTCGGGAGCTTCCCCGATGGTGAAGCTGAGCTGCCGGTGACAGGGGTGAGCTGGTACGAGGCCGCAGCCTACGCGGAGTTCGCAGGCAAGAGCCTGCCGACCATCTACCACTGGTACTTCGCCGATACGGCCGGCGACCTCCAGCTGCTGCCCGGCTTCTATCTTTCCGACAGCAACTACGGTGGCGCGGGGCCGCGGGCCGCCGGCGCGAGCTGTGTGACCGGGTCGTACGGCGCCCATGACATGGCGGGCAACGTGCGCGAGTGGGGCGCCAACCCGGTGGGTTCGGAACGGATTGCGATCGGTGGAGCGTGGACCGATCCGTCGTACATCTACCTCTTCCCCGAGCGTCTCTCTCCCTTCGACCGCTCGCCGGAAAACGGCTTTCGCTGCGTGCGATATCTCGAGGGAGGCGAGCCTCAGCCGGAAGCCATGGCAGCCCTCGAGCCGTCGGGCCGGCGAGACTACAGCCTGGAACAGCCGGTGGGCGACGACATCTACGCCGCCTACTCGGGGTTTTTCGACACCGCGCCGGTGGCACTCGAACCGCTCGTCGAAAGCACCGACGACAGCGCGGAAAACTGGACCAAACAGAAGGTCTCCTACGCCGCCGGTTACGGCGGGGAGCGGATGATCGCCTGGTTGTACCTGCCGCGCAATGCCAAACCGCCGTATCAGGTGGTGATTCAGATGGCCGGCGCCGGCACGTTCTACCGTCGCACGAGCGAGACCGAGGCGTCGATCTTCGGTTGGTCGAACGCCGAGCACATCCTGCGCAGCGGCCGTGCCGTGCTGCTGCCGCTGTGGAAGGGTTCGTACGAGCGCTCCGACGACTTCGATCCGCTGTCCTCACCGGGCACAGTTCTGCGCGAGCACGTGGTCCAGTGGGTCACGGAGCTGCGGCGTTCGGTGGACTACCTGCAGACCCGCGATGACATCGACCCGGGGGGAGTCGCCTACCAGGGCATCAGCTACGGCGCCTTGTGGACGCCGGTCTTCATGGCCCAGGAGCCTCGCCTGAAGACCGGCCTCGTCATCGTCGGCGGATTCCTGTCGTTTGAGCTGTCCTCCGGTTCCATGCCGCCCGAGATCGATCCGCTGAACCACGCGCCGCGGGTGACGGCCCCGGTGCTGATGCTCAACGGCCGGCACGATCCGATCTTCATCTACGAGACCTCGCAGCTGCCGCTCCTTCGCAACCTAGGGACCGCCGACGCCGACAAGCGGCACGTCACCTACCCGTCGGGGCACTCGACCTCGAGCTGGCAGGACGAGTTGATCCGCGAGAGCCTCGACTGGTTGGATCGTTATCTCGGCGAGCCGTAGGGGCAGCCGCTGCGGTGCAGTCGGTTCGCCTGCTCATTCCATTTGGAACCGGAGTGACTCCTCTGCAATGATCTGATGAAAATGGGTGCCGCGGATGTTCATGTTCTCGAGAACGGGGAATCTGATGGGCGATGATTTCAACCTCGATCGATTTGTCGAGGCGCAGGACCAGATCTACGAGACGGTCCTCGAAGAACTGAAGGCCGGCGAGAAGCTCAGCCACTGGATGTGGTTCGTGTTTCCGCAGATCAGGGGCCTCGGCGGGAGCCCGATGGCCGAGAAGTTCGCGATCTCTTCGTTGGAGGAAGCGAAGGCGTATTGGGAGCACCCGATCCTGGGTCCGAGGCTGGAGGAGTGCACGCGCCTCGTTCTGGCGGTGGAAGGCAAGAGCGCCGAAGAGATTTTCGATGATCCGGATTACCTGAAGTTCAGGTCCTGCATGACGTTGTTCGCCGAGTGCGCGAGGGGCAGCACGTTGATCTTCTTCGAAAGCCTCGCCAAGTACTTCGACGGGGAGCCGGATCAGCTGACGCTGGGCATTGTCGAGGAGTCGAGGTGAATTGCGCCCGGGTCGGGGCGGGGTCGGGCGGGCCGTCTGGCGATCCAAGGAAGTCGGGTTGACTCAACATAAACGTCAACATATATTATCAACATGAAACCTGTACAAATTATGATGGATGAGGAGCTGCTGGCAGGGTTGGACGGGGATGAGGAAGTCCGGCGGGGCGGTCGATCGAAGGTCCTCCGCGGGCTGGTTTCGGCATATCTCGAGAGTCGGCGGGATACGCGGCTGGACGCGCAGTACCAACAGGGCTACGGCAACAACCTTCAGGTGAGTGAGGAACTCGCCGGCTGGGATGAGGAGGGCTCGTGGCCCGAGGAGTAACGCGCGGCGACATCTGGATGTACGCCTTCGCCAAACCTGACAAAAAGCGGCCGGTCCTGGTCATCAGCCGGCAGAGTGTGATCCCGCTGCTGAGGACCGTCATGGTGGCGCCGATCACGTCAACGGTGTTTGGGGTGCCGAGTGAGGTGTTGGTCGGGATCGAGCACGGGCTGAAGCACGACTCTGCGGTCAACCTCGACCACATCCAGACCGTCGACAGGTCGCGGCTGACTGGATTCATCGGCCATCTGAGCGACGACGTCATGGACGAGGTGTGTCAGGCTCTCGCTGTCGCCACCGGCTGTCGGAGCGCTACCTGAGTCGGGGTTGGTCCTTTTTTCGAGAGCCGTGTTTGAGATCCCTCCGCTCGCTCACTTCGTTCGCTCGGTCGGGATGACAGGAAAAGGGGAGGTTTCGTTCGCTCGGTCGGGATGACAGGAGAAGGGGCGGTATTCGTTCGCTTGGTCGGGATGACAGGAGGGGCGAGTTTTGTGGTGCAGGCGTCCCGCCTGCACATCGGGTGATGAGGGCACGAGGTGTTTTGCCCGTGAGCGGAGAGTCTGCAAAGTGCAGGCGGCGCGCCCGCACCACCAATGGGCTTCGGGTGCCTATTCCAACAAACGGATCTCGAGGCGTCGACCGCAGGCCCGGGCCCACCGGCTGGCGAGATCGATCGTGGGGTTGGAGCCCCATCGTTCGGCGCGGGCGATGGCCTGTTGGCTGACGGCCAGCTTTCCAGCGAGTTGTTTCTGGGTCAGACCCACTTCCTCGCGGGCGGCGCGGAGTAGATAGCCGGGCACGCAGGTTTCGCGGTCCGGGAGCTTGCCCCATGCGCGCAGTTGCCGCCACTCGAGGAAGGCGCGGGGCCGCCGGCGAGTCAGTTGGGGAATGGTTGCGGTGGTCATGAGGATCTCTCTCGAGGCCCGTTGTTCGCCCAGCTTTCCAGTGATTCGGAGTCAGGTTCGGATTGCGGCCAATCCGAGTTGAAGGCTCGCAGGGCGTCGAGTGCATGTTCGAACCCTGCCTCGCCAGCTCGGCGAGTCAGCCGGTTTTCATCCATCTCCTTCCGGCGGGTCCGGTACAACACGAATGCGTTCGCTCCATCAACGCCTGACTTCCAGTACGACCAGGCCCCCAGACGATCTACCAGGAGGTCCTCGAGGCTGATGACGATGAGGATGTAGCCGAACGCTTCGAGCTGGATGGATCGCTCTTCAGGACCCAGTGAATCTCCCGGAAACTCCAGGAAGATCTCCGCCTCTTCGTTGATCCAGTGCCGGCCCGTTTTTTTGAAGCCGCTTGACTCGAGGGTGCGGCCAACCGCAGCCGGGACACAACCGACGAAGTCGAGATCTCCGGTGGTGTAGGCCCCGCCGGTGAGGATCTCGACGGCAGCCCCGCCGACGAGTACTGGCACCTGGTCCTGTTCGCCGAAAAGGCTCTGGATCCAGGCCACGATCGCCGCCGTTCGTTGTGGCCCTTCAGGGAACGGGAGCGCGTCTTCGAGTTTCATAGATACAACTTATAAGTTGTATTTTGAGTTTGTCAAGAAGCGAGCCGAACATCGGTGGCACGCTGCTGGTCGCTTGTTTGATGGCCGTGTTCAAGATCCCTCCGCTCGCTCACTGCGTTCGCTCGGTCGGGATGACAGGAAAAGGGGAGGTTTCGTTCGCTCGGTCGGGATGACAGGAAAAGGGGAGGTTTCGTTCTCTCGGTCGGGATGACAGGAAAAGGGGGGGTTGGTTCGCTCGGTCGGGATGACAGGAAAAGGGGGGGTTGGTTCGCTTGGTCGGGATGACAGGAAAGGAATGGGAAGGGAAGGTTTCGTTCGGTCGGGATGACAGGAAAAGGGGGGGTTGGTTCGCTTGGTCGGGATAACAGGAGGGGCGAGTTTTGTGGTGCAGGCGTCCCGCCTGCACATCGGGTGATGAGGGCACGAGGTGTCTTGCCCGTGAGCGGAGAGTCTGCAAAGTGCAGGCTGGACGCCCGCACCACAAGGGAAGAGGCGCCTGCGCCCGAACCACCGGGGCTGCCATCCTGGTATTCTTTCTCCGCGTGATCTCATGCGAAAAGTCCTCCGCGTGATGCTGTGGGTTTTGGCCGTGGTCGTCGTGCTTCTGATGGTGGCCGTGGTGGCGGTGACCAACCCGGTCGGAGCCCGGCCTTTTGCTTCAGGGGTTTCGGCTGACCCGTCCCGTCTGCGGTCGGATGTCGAGGCGCTCACCGGGCTGCCCGGATTTCGTTGCTACGAGCGGCCGCACGATCTCGACCGGGCTGCGGAGTGGGCGAGGACGGCCCTCGAGGAGAGCGGGTTGCCGGTCGAGGCGCAGCTGTTCGGGTTCGGCGGCCGGCAGTTCAGGAACCTCATCGCTCACTACGGCCCCGCCTACGCGCCGGTCCTGGTGGTCGGCGCGCACTACGACGTTTGCGGCGACCAGCCCGGTGCGGACGACAATGCGAGTGCGGTTGCGGGTCTGCTCGAGCTGGCGCGGTTGCTCTCGAAGCACCAACCCGAGGTGACCCACCGCATCGAGCTCGCCCTGTGGCCGCTCGAGGAGCCGCCCAACTTCCGGACCGAGAACATGGGTTCGTTTGTTCACGCGGCATCGTTGGCCAAGCGCGAGGTTGGCGTCAGCGGGATGATCTGCCTCGAGATGCTCGGCTATTTCTCAGACGAGCCGGGTTCGCAGAAGTACCCCGCACCCGGGATGGGGCTTTTCTATCCATCCGTGGGGAACTTCATCTCGGTGGTTGGCAACGGCGGGTCGTGGGGGTTCACCCGCCGCGTCAAGGCGCGGATGGCCGGGGCCACCGAGCTTCCGGTCAGATCCATCAACGCACCGGCGGCGGTGCCCGGAGTCGACTTCTCCGACCACCTCAATTTCTGGCGGCACGGTTGGAAGGCGGTGATGGTCACCGACACCGCCTTCTTCCGCAACCCGAACTATCACGAGGTCACCGATACCGCCGACACGCTCGACTACGAGCGAATGGCCCACGTCGTCACAGGGGTCTACGCCGCGATGACGGGACTGTGACGGGCGCGGTGGAAAGAAACCGGTGCCCTCGCGTGTTCTAGGCTAAGATCCTCGGAAGTTACTCATCACAGCAGGTGGATTGATATGAAGCTGACACAGGGGCAGCAACTCGGGCATTACCGCATCGATGGCAAGATCGGCCAGGGCGGGATGGGGACCGTCTACCGCGCGACCGACTCGCGGCTCGATCGCGAAGTTGCGATCAAAGTCCTGCCGGCGGAGGTGACGGCCGACGTGGAACGCCGGTCGCGGTTCCGTCAGGAGGCGATGCTGGCCGCGGCGTTCAACCACCCCAACATCGCCACGGTGCACGACGTCGGCGAGCAGGACGGGGTGACCTACATCGTCATGGAGTTGGTGCGCGGCAAGTCGTTGCGCAGCCTGGTCCGCGACGAGCCGTTGGAGATCGGGCGCGCGATCGACATCGCCACCGGCATCGCGGGCGGGTTGGCGAAAGCACACCGCGAGGGGGTGCTGCACCGCGACCTGAAACCGGACAACGTGGTGTTGACGGACGAGGGGGTGCCGAAGATCCTCGATTTCGGTCTCGGCAAGCTGATCGGCGATGCCGACCCGGAGGGCGGCGGGCCGCTGACCGAGGCGCCTACGGTCACCGCCCAGACCTCGCCCTACATCACCCGCGCCGGTCAGGTCATCGGAACCCTCGCCTACATGTCGCCCGAGCAGGTGCACGGCCGGCCGGTCGACGCGCGGTCCGACGTGTTCTCCTTCGGCGTGATGCTGTACGAGATGCTCTCGGGCAAGCGGCCGTTTGCGGGCGAGTCGACGCTCGACACGGCGACCGCGATCCTGCGCGACGACCCGCCGCCGCTCGACGATCTGCGCCGCGATGTGCCGCCCGGGCTGCAGGCGATTCTCGACCGCTGTCTGGAGAAGGCGCCCGGGGATCGATTCGCCTCGGGTGACGATCTTCACGACGCCCTGCTCGAGCTCAAGCATCAGCTGGAGGTTCCGGCCGCTGGTATCGGCTTTCTGCTGCGGCGCCCGGTTGTTGTCGTTGGGTTGGTGCTGCTCGTCGGGTTGATCGGCGTCGGGGTTGCCTGGGTGCTCCACCACAACGCAAGGGTGTCATGGGCCCGCAACGAGGCGGTGCCGGAAATCGAGCGGCTCCACAGCTCGGGCGACAAGGACGCCGCGATGCGGCTACTCTACGAGGCGTCGGAGATCATCCCCGATGATCCCTACCTGGTGGAGTTCGCCGAAAACATCGGCATACCGGTGTCGTTCGACTCCGAACCGCCCGGCGCCACCGTGTATTTCAAGGGCTACAACCACCCCGAACGCGAGTGGATCAATCTCGGCGAGACGCCGATCGGAAACGTGGTCCTCGCCCAACCCGCCCGCTACCGGGTCGAGAAGGAGGGCTTCGCCACCTTCGAGGGTGCGCCGTTCGGCGGCCGCATGACCTTTCATCTCTTCCGGGAGAATGAGATCCCACCGGGGATGGTCCGGGTGGCGGCCGGAAGTGCCAATTTCGGCGACGGGGATTCGGTCGCGCTCGAGAGTTTCTGGATCGACACCTACGAGGTGACCAACCGCGACTACAAGGCGTTCGTGGATGCCGGCGGCTACCGCGAGGATCGACTCTGGCCTGAGGAGGTCGACCGCAGCGGCTTCGTCGACACCACCGGTCGCCCCGGCCCAGCCGGATGGGCGCTCGGTGACTACCCGGAGGGAAAAGACGACCTGCCGGTCGGCGGGGTGAGTTGGTTCGAGGCGTCGGCCTATGCCGCGTGGGCGGGCAAGAGCCTGCCGACCGTCTTCCACTGGCGGCTCGCGGCGCAGCAGAGCATCTTCAGCGAAATTCTGTTGTGGAGCAATTTCGACACCAAGGGGCCTCTCCCCGTCGGCAGCTCCGGGGGAATCGGACCCAACGGCACGTACGACATGGCTGGCAACGTCAGGGAGTGGTGCATCAACCGCAACCGCGACACGCGCTACATCCTGGGCGGCGCGTGGTCGGAGCCCGACTACCTCTACCGCAGCACCGATTCGGCCGATCCCTTCAACCGACTGCCGATCAACGGCTTCCGCTGCATGCTGAGCGACGGATCGCCGCCGGATGCCTCGTTGGCCGAGATCGAGTACAAGGTCGTCGACCACCGGGGGGACACCGCGATCGACGACGCGGCCTTTGCCTTCGTGCGGCAGAGCTTCGACTACGACGACCGCGACCTCGATGCAAAGGTCGAGTCGACCGACGACGGTCCGGAATACTGGCGCCACGAGGTCGTCTCGGTACTCGCGGCGTACGGCGACGAGCGGCTGCCGATCCACCTCTACCTGCCCAAGAACGCCGAACCGCCGTATCAGGCGGTCGTCTACTTTCCGCCGTCGAGCGCTCGCTACCTCACCAACAGCGCGAACCCGAGCTTCCCGTTCGGCTATTTCATCCCCAAGAGCGGGCGTGTCCTGGTCTATCCGATCTTCCAGAGCACCTATGATCGCCAGGTCGACCGGCACGGCCCCAACGACGCGCGCGACGTGATGATCCAGATCGCCAAGGACCTGCAGCGGACGGTCGACTACCTCTCAACCCGCGAGGACATCGACAGCGACAAGCTGGCCTTCTACGGCCTCAGCTGGGGCGGCTACATCGGCCCGCTGTTGACCGCGGTCGAACCGCGGTTCGCCGCGAGCATTCTGGTCGCGGGCGGGTTGTACCAGATCGCGGAGGGCTGGCCGCCGGCCGCGACGCCGCAGAACTTCGCACCGCGGTCGACCGTGCCGACCTTGATGGTCAACGGCAAGGCCGATTTCCAGGCCCCGGTCGAGACCAACATCCAGCCGATGTTCGACATGCTGGGGACGCCCGCCGAGCACAAACGCCTGGCCCTGCTCGAGGGCGGCCACGTCCCGGCCTCGCCCAACGAGGTGATCCGCGAGGTCCTGGACTGGTTGGATCGCTACCTCGGCCCGGTCGGCACCAGCGCCCGACCCGCCGAATCATCGGGGAAATGACATCTCTGAAATCGAGGGCTCCGGGCGGGGATAAACCCCGCCCCTACGGAGGGATGAGGCGACTGAGAACCGTAGGGGAGGGGTTCATCCCCTCCCGGTGTCCCTGATATTCTCCTGGCATGCCTTACCAGGACCGTCGACGAAAACGAATTCGCGTCGATCGTGCCGTCTACGCTCAACCCGGAACCGTGGCGCTTCTCACCTCCTGTACCAATTCGAAGGCACCGGTCTTCAGTGTGCCCGACAACGCCGATACCGCGTTCTCCGAAATCCGTCGATTGCACGGCGACAGGTGGTCGGTGCTCGGGTACTGCATCATGCCGGATCATGTCCACCTGCTCGTGCTGAACGTCGACGGTTCGGTGGTCGATTTCATGCGATTGTTCAAGGGCCGAACCGCCCGGCTCTTGCGTGGGCTGGTCAATGGGCCTCTGTGGCAACGGAGCTTTCACGATCACCTCGTTCGTCGCAACGACGACATCACGGCGACGCTGAAATACATGTTCGAAAACCCGGTTCGCGCCGGCCTCGCGAGTGACTGGACGGCGTACGGGTGGTGCGGTTCCCTGAGATGGCCGGGAATTGATGCTGAATTTTTTGCGGTCAACCCGTCCGATGTTGTGTGGACGGAGATGTTTGCAGGAGGCGAGTGATTCGGCGACGTGAAACTCTGGGGTCGGGCGGGGATAAACCCCGCCCCTACAGAGGTATGAGGCCAATGAGAACCGTAGGGGAGGGGTTCATCCCCTCCTCGCGTCCACGAGGAAACGGCGTGTCTGAAGACATGGATGCCGGGCGGAGACAAACCCCGCCCCTACGGCTTTCTCTTGTGATCGGCGGTACCCGGCGGTTGCTGGCATGATTTCGGTGCCGGAGGTGTTGCATGGGTAGGGCGCCCGTCGCGCCGATGGCAGGTTTTCAATGAAACGGATCGTGCGACAACTCACTGTCACTGCATTTCCGCGCAGATCGCTTCCGGGGCACCGGCTGGCTGCAGGACTGATGGTCCTGACGCTGGCGGGCTGCGGTCTGTTTTCCGGCGGCGGGGACACCGCGGGGACCGACACTTTTCTGCCTGCGGTCGAGGCCGTGCCGGCGCGCTTCGGCGGCCTTCCGCTCGAGGAGGAGCTGAGCGGCGTCGTCAGGGCCAGGAACCAGGTCGAGGTCCGGGCCGAAATTTCCGGTGCCGTGGTCGAGGTGGCGGCGCGCAACGGCGACACGGTCGCCCTGGGTCAGGTCCTGGTGCGCCTCGACGACAGCCGGTTGCGCGAGCAGTTTCGGCAGGCCGAGGCGAACGCCCGCCTGGCCGCGGCGACGGCCGCCGAGGCGCGCGCCCAGGTCGCCGAGATCGAGGCCGACACGAAGCGCACACGCGCCCTGGCGCGCGACGCCCTGGTCAGTGATCTGATGCTGGAGACCAGGGAGGCCCAGCTGGCGGCGGCCGAGGCGCAGGCGGCCCAGGCGGAGGCCCGCGTCGACCAGGCACAGGCGGTGGTCGAGGAGCGGAAGGCCGACCTCGCGCGTTCCGTTGTGCGTGCGCCGACGGCCGGCCGCGTCGGCCAGCGCAACGTCGAAGTCGGCATGGTGGTGGATGCCGGCGCGCCGCTCTTTCTACTCGGCGATTTCCGGGACCTCGTCGTCGAGGTTCCCTTGACGCAGCGCATGCTGCGCAGCGTGTCGGAGGGAACTCCGGTGGAGATCGGCACGCGGGACCTCGAAGCGGAGCCCTTCGTCGCATCGGTGTCCCGCATCTCGCCTTTCCTCGAGGAGTCGAGTTTCAGTACCGAGGCCGAGATCGACGTGCCGGACGGGGGCCGGGGGCTGCGCCCGGGGATGTTCGTGACGGTGCGGGTCCTCTACGGGAGCAGCCTGCAGGCGACGCTGGTGCCGGCGAGCGCTCTCTGGGAGAACCCGGGCACCGGTGAGCCGACCGTGTTCGTGATCGAGGATTCCGGCGGGCTGAGCGAGCCGTCGAGCCCCGGCATGGAGATCCCCGAGAACGCTCGCGCGACCTCCATGCGCACGGTCGAGGTCCTGGCCGAGGGGCGCGGGCAGGTCGGCATTCGCGGCGTCGATGAGGGCGAGTGGGTCGTGACGCTCGGGCAACACCTGCTCTACCGCGGGTTCCAGGACGGTGGGGCCGAAGGCTCGGCGGCGCGGGTGCGGCCGACCAGTTGGGCGAGCGTCCTCGGACACCAGGAGCTGCGGCGTGAGGACCTGCTCGCGGCCTTTCTCGCCAAACAGCGGCAGCTCGCGAAAACTCTCGGCGCGGAGCTTCCGGAGAGCCCCGAAGCGGCCGACGCAGCGCTTCGCGGTGCCGGCGTTGCTCGGGAAACGCCGGCGGCGGTGAACTGAGATGGCCGGTCTCTCCGACCTCGCGATCCGGCGGCCGGTGGCGACGGCCATGCTCTACCTGATCCTGATCGTGGTCGGGTTGGTGGCCCTGCGGATGCTGCCGGTGGATCTGCTGCCGAAGGTGGAATTCACCGAACTGACGGTGCGGGTGAGCTACCCCAACGTCGGGCCGGAGGAGATCGAGCAGATCATCACCGACCCGATCGAGAACGTGGTTTCCGGGCTGCCGAATCTGGAGCGCGTGACCTCCCAGTCGGAGGAGGGCTCGAGCCGGATCCGGCTGCGCTTTGCGCGCGGAACCGATATCGACGAGGCGGCCAACGACCTGCGCGCCGCGCTCGACCGTTTGCGCGACGAGCTGCCGCAGGAGGCGGAGACGCCGCAGATCTTCAAGCTCGATCTCGACATGATCGAGGTCGTCAGCCTCGCCGCCACCTCGAGCCGCGACCTCGAAGAGCTGACCCACCTGCTCGAGCAGGACCTGTCGCGCCGCTTCGAGCAGGTCCCCGGCGTCGGCGCGATCGTCATCCGCGGCGGGGTCAACCGGGAGATCCGGGTCGATCTCGACCGCGACCGGCTGCGGGCCTCGGGCCTGACCGCTCTCGATGTCCAGCAGGCCCTGCTGCGGGAGAACGTCACCCTGCCGGCAGGCAACGTCAAGAGCGGGTTGAGCGACATGTACGTGCGCGCACTCGGCGAGTACCGTTCGGTCGAGCAGGTGGCGCGGACCGTCATCACGAGCGCACGGGGCAAACCGATCCGCGTGCAGGACGTGGCGAGGGTCGAAGACAGCTACGAGGACGCGCGCTACCTCGTCGAAATGAACGGCATGCCGGCCGTCAGCGTCGGCATCCAGAAGCAGAGCGGCGCCAACACCGTCAAGGTGGCGCAGTTGGTCCGCCGCGAGGCCGAGCGCATCAACAACGAACGCGACGACGTCCACCTGACGGTGGTCACCGACCAGAGCGATTTCATCCGCCAGTCGATCGACAGCGTCCGCAACTCGGCGATGTGGGGCTCGCTGCTCGCCGTTGCAGTGCTCTACTTCTTCCTGCGCAGCCGCTCCTCGACCACCATCATCGCCCTGTCGATCCCGATCTCGGTGATCGCCACCTTCGGGGTGCTCTTCTTCGCCGGGCTGACCCTCAACCAGATGACGTTCGGCGGGCTCGCCCTGGGCGTCGGGCTGATCGTCGACAACGCCATCGTCGTGCTGGAGAGCATCGTCAGGAAGCGCGAAGAGCAGGATCTGCCGGCCGAGAAGGCGGCCGAGGTGGGCGCCCGCGAGGTCTCCGGCGCGATCGTCGCCTCGACCCTCACCACCTGCGTCATCTTCCTGCCCGTGGTCTTCGCGAGGACCACCAGCGGTGCGCTGTTCCAGGCGCTCGCCCTGGTGGTGGTCTTCGCGCTCGCGTGCTCGCTGCTGGTCGCGCTCACACTGGTGCCGATGCTGGCGGCGCGCTTCCTGCGGGTGCCCAGCGCCGCCGAACGTGAGGGCTCGCGATTCTACCGGGGTTTCCGGCGTCTCGAGGGCCGGTACACCGGCGCTCTCGAAAGCGCCATCCGCCACCGCGGCCGGGTGTTCGCGGCGACCGGCGCCCTGCTCGCCCTCGCCCTTCTCCTGTGGCCGTTGATCCCGGTCGAGCTGGCGCCGCGCACCGAGGCGGACGAGCTCGACATCGAGCTCGAGATGGCGCGCGGCACCAACATCGCGGTGGCCCGCGTCTATCTCGACGAACTCGAACGCAAGATTCGCGGCGTGATCCCGCCCGGCAACGTCGACATCGTCTCCACCGAGGTGCGCGGCGACAGCGCGGCCGTCGAGCTCAAGCTGCAGCCGAGTCAGAATCGCACGCTCGGCAGCACCGAGATGGCGGACCTGGTGCGCGCCGCGGTCGACGGGCAGGTGCCCGGCGCCGAGATCGACGTCGAAGCCCAGCAGGGGCTGTGGATGCTGAATCGGGTCTTCAGCTCGGGTGGGGGCCAGAACGCGCTCGAGATCGAGCTGCGAGGTTGGGACCTCGAACAGGCCGATCTGATCGCCGCCGACCTCCGCCGCCGGATCGATGCCCTCGACGGCATCACCGACGTCAACGTCAGCCGCCGCGAGGGCCAGCCCGAGGAGCGGCTGGTCCTCGATCGCGAGCGCATCGCCGAGCTCGGCTTGTCGGTTCGCGAGGTGGGCCGCACCCTGCTCGCCAACGTCGGCGGGTTGGAGGCCGGACAGTACCGCGAGGGCGGCGATGAGTATCCGATCGTCGTCCGTTTGCGGCCGGAGGACCGGCTCACCGCCGAGGATCTCGACCATGTCGTGCTGAGGACGCCGGCCGGCGCCGTCGTGCCGCTGTCGGCTCTGGTCGAACGGCAGCGTGGGCGCGGGCCGGTCGAGATCGAGCGCACCGACGGCCAGCGCGTGACCTATGTGAGCGCCAACCTGGAGGGCGGGGTCGCGCTGGGTGATGCGGTCGAGCGGATTCAGACCGCGCTCTCGGATATGGCGCTGCCGGAGGGTTTCTCCCTGCTGTTCGGCGGCCAGTACGAGGAACAGCTGGCCGCGAGGCGCGACTTCACGATCGCCATCTTGATGGCGCTGGCGTTGGTCTACATGTTGATGGCCGCTCAGTTCGAGCGCTTCATCGACCCGTTGATCGTCATGCTGGCGGTGCCGATGGCATTGGTCGGCGTGGTGCCGACCCTGCTGTTGACCGGTTCGACCGTGAACATCCAGAGCATCATGGGTTTGGTGATGCTGATCGGGATCGTGGTCAACAACGCCATCGTGCTGGTCGACGCGATCAACCTGCTGCGCCGCGACTACCGGATGGGAGCGGCGGAGGCGGTGATCGAGGCCGGCCGGCTGCGGCTGCGGCCGATCCTCATGACCACCAGCACCACCGTGCTCGGTCTGGTTCCGCTGGCCATCGGGATCGGCGCCGGGTCCGAGATCCAGGCGCCCCTCGCGCGGGTGGTCATCGGGGGTCTCCTCGCCTCGACCCTGGTGACCCTGTTTCTGATTCCGGTGGCCTACAGCACCGCCTCCGGCCTCATCGCCCGCGCGAAGAGCGGCCGGTGGTCGGCCAAGGCAGCCGAACCCGACGGCGCCGACAGGGCAACGGCCTGAACGCCAAGGACCTGCAGCGTGGTGATGGTCTGATGGTGCTGAAGACCGGTGGGATGTGCCGGTACTGGATGCGCGTCGGTTCGGCCGACGAGGTCGATGACGAGCTCGTCGGGTGGATTCGGGCCGCGTACGATGTCGCCGGTTGAGGGGTTTGGCGGCGTCTGAAAACCAGAGGCCGGGCGGGGATAAACCCCGCCCCTACGACTTTCAGGAGCTGGTAACGGAACGAAAAGGCCGATGAGAACTGTAGGGGAGGGGTTCATCCCCTCCTCGCGTCCACGAGGGAACGGCGTGTCTGAAGACATGGATACCCGGGCGGGGATAAACCCCGCCCCTACGGAGGGATGAGGTCAATGAAAACCGTAGGGGAGGGGTTCATCCCCTCCCGCGGCGGGCTCAGAACTTGAGTGTGAAGACCGTGGTGCCGTGCTTGAAGGTGGGTTCGGTGGGGCCCGCGGGTCCCTTGTAGCGGTCGGGGATCGCGTCCCACCCCTCGTAGACGCTGCCGGCGACGAAGATGCGCTGCTTCTCGGGTGGGGTTTCCGGTTCCTTGCCGAAGACGTCGTACACCGTGCCGGGCGGGGCCTGGCCGATGACATCGCCCAGGGTCACCAGTTCGTCCAGACCGTCGCCGTTGACGTCGACGAGGATCCAACCGACCTTGAGAACCTCCGCGTAGGTTCCGTCCGCGAGCATGCCTCGAATCTCGTGATTGAAAGCACCGATCATCTGTTCCGCGCCCGGCACATCCCGCCGTACGGCGAGGTGCAGCGTTCGGCGCGCCAGCGGAGTGGTGCCGATCTCCAGCTTCGCGACCGCCTCGTCGGGCTGGTAGGCCAGGAGGTAGCGCGCAACCAGTTCGTCAACCAGCATGTAGTCGACGTCGCCGGCGAGCAACTTGTCGAGGTCGTCCTGGTCGTCACGTCCGCTGATGAAGTAGATCCCGGCGCCTTTTTCGATGACATCCCCGTAGGCGTAGCGCCCCACGGCCGCGACCCGCTTGCCCGCCAGGTCCGACATCCGCGTTGCCGCGACATCGCTGCCCTTGCGGCCGACGAGCACGAGCCGGTTCTCCAGGTACGGCTCGGAGAACACCAGTTCCTGTTCGCGCTTTTCGGTGCGCCACATCGCGGCGCTGCCGTCGAAGGTCCCGCTGCGAATCCCGGCTTCGACCTCTTTCCAGCTGACAATCGCAGTCGACGCGGAGATATCGGCTCGATCGAGCGCGGTCATCACCAGGTCGATTGCAACTCGTTGTCCTTCGGGCCCGTCTGTAAAGGGGGGCCACGTGTCGGACGCGAGGTGGAGCTCACCGGGTTCGGCCGCCATTGCGAGCAACGGCAGCATCGTCAGCCACACCATCGCGCGGAGGACGCGCCGGCCTGCCGGGGTGATCCGATCTCGGATGCGTGTTTCAGATCGCGTGATGTGCATGGTCCGTCTCCCCCGCCAGTCGGGCATCGCTGGTCACATTTTGTTGCAATGCGTTCACACGAGGGAACCTGGCGACCGCCGACGCAAATTCCCTGACGAACGAGGTCTCTGAAAACAAGGGCCGGGCTGAACCCCGCCCCTGCGACTTTCACGGACCCGCTGAACACCGTAGCGGGGGGGGGTCATTCCCTCCCGCTGCGTCTGGTTCTTGCGATCAACGAAGCCTATTTCTGGCGGCCCGCCGCGAGGAGGATGCCCACCGATTTGAGGGTTTCTTCGAGAGGCAGGGTCGAGCCGACGGGCAGGTTGTGGGGCTGGTTGTCGCCGTAGAAGATCAGGCCGACCCGGTCACCGATCGTCATCGGGATGACGACGGCCTCCCGGGGCCACTCTCCACCCAGCGCCTGGACCAGCTGCTGGTTGCCGCGAACGTGATCGGGTATGCCGCGGAAGATCTCGCGATCGCGCATCGCCTCGGAGATGATCGAGTATTCGTTCGCCTGCAGCCACAGTTGGCTGATCCTCTCGTTGGGCGGCAGGAGCGTCTCTTCCAGGCCGTACTGGGCCAGACCCCGAGCGCTGCGGTCGTGCACCGCGAAGATCACCCCCCGATAGAAGATCTTCTCGGCGACCTCGAAGATCTCCCGGATGATCTCGGCGGTCAGCGCCGGCGCCGCGACGTCGTCCATGATCTCGGCCATGGTCGGCTGTTCGTCGGCCTCGTCGTCTTCTTCTTCGATGGGCTCGCGTGTGCGGGTGATCTCGTCCTGCACCCGGGCCGCGTCCAGCGCGACGCTGCGGGTGTCCAGTGGCGATCCGGCCATGAAGTCCTTGGCATCGACCTCGATGTCTCCGAAATGTTCGACCTCGAGGTTTTTGAACTTGAAGTAACCGGACTCCCACTCGAAGATCTCGCGAATGACCTGGCTGACCTGGTGGGTGAGGATTCTCTGGACATCGGCCTGGGTCATCGCGCCGTACGAAACCAGGATCTCTCCGAGACGTTTGTCCTCGCGGGACTTGTGCTGCACGAGCAGGGCGTGGTCGAGCTGCCTGCGGCTCACGATGTTGAGGCTCAAGGCGATGCTGCCGAAGGTCTCGCGGATCGAGCTCGAGGCGGCATAGATGATCTTGCCGTCCCGAAACAGGACCATGCCCTCCTGGGTGCCGGTCGTGAAGTTCAGTTTGCCGGTCTTCTGCGACTCCGCCAGGAAGATCAGGATCTCCGCCGGGCCCATGTCTTCGAGTTTTCCAACCAAGGCCACAGTGGGCCCTCCTCTCTCGACGCAGAAAACCCAACTGTCTGAGTTTCCCGCGATGTGAACACCAAGATCTTAGACCATCGCGCGAAGTCTGTGGTGGGTCGGGATGCCTGGTTGGGAAATCAGCCGCGTCGGGTGAGCACATCGTGCGGAATGCGGTGGGTACTGCGAAGAACGGCTGGTTCGCCGGCGGTGATAGAGTGGACGGCAGCAACTCCCGAAAAAGAGAGGGTCGGTGCCATGGCGACGACGATCGACCGCCGCACTTTTCTCAAGCTTGGTGCAGCGTCCGCCGGTCTTTCGATCGGCTGTGAAGCGCGCGGCCCGGAGGCACACCGGGATCCCGGCCCACTGACCATGCGCTATCGGGGGCTCGGCGCCACCGGGCTCGAGGTCTCGGAGATTGCATTCGGGGCGCACGGCATCGACAACCCGGTGCTGATGTCGGCCGCCCTGGAAGCCGGCGTCAACACCTTCTGCACGTCGGGCCACTACCTGGACGGTCGTGAGGAGGTGGCGACGGGCGAAGCCATTTCCAGAATCAATTTTCCACGCGACAAGATCGTCATCCTCACCGGCAATCCGCTCAGACCGGGCGACACCGTCGATTCGATTCTCGAGGACGTGGACTCCAGTCTGCGGCGACTGCGGACCGACGTCATCGACGTCTATTGCAACGGGATGGTTCAATCGCGAGACGATGTCGTGGCGGATGACCTGTTCGAAGCGATGCAACGCGCCAAACAGGCGGGCAAAGTTCGCCACCTCGGGATGTCCAGTCATCACGGAGGCCAGCAGGCGTGGCTCAACGCCGGCATTGAATGCGGACAGTACGATGTGTTCTTCATCAAGTACGACTTCGTTTCCTACCCCGACCAGGACGAGATTCTGCGGCGGGCGGCGGAAAAGGGGATCGGCACGATCGTGTTCAAGACCAACGCCGGCAACCGCAAGCATGAGGTCAAGGATCTCGAAGCCGGCGGGCTGTCGTTCGAACAGGCGACGTGGAAGTGGGCGCTCACCAATTCGTACGTTTCCAGCGTGGCGGTGACCCTGTCCAATTTCAACCAGATTCAGGATTGCCTGGAGGCGGTCGGCTCGAGCCTCGACGAGACCGAGATCGCCATGCTGCACCGCTACGGCAGCGAGATGTACAACCGTTACTGCCGGTTCTGCGCAACCTGTGAGGGGAGCTGTCCGCGGCACGTGGCGGTCGCCGACATCATGCGCTACGAAATGTATTTCACCTGTTACGGCCGGGAAAAGGAAGCGATGCGGCTCTACCGCGAGCTGCCTGATGTGAAGACGGCGGCTGCCTGCGATCGGTGTGAGGGACCGTGTGACGGCGCCTGTCCATTCGGCCGGCAGGTGCGAACAGGGCTGATCGAGGCGCATCGGAGGCTCGATTTCCGGCGGGTGTAGCCATTCCGACAGCACCACCCCGTGCCTTCATGTGCTCATGAATTCTGAACGAGGGAGACAATTATGAAAACACCCATGGTTGAACACCGATTTTCCCGCGTGGTTCTGCTGTTCGTCATCGCGTTGGCGGCGCTTTCGATTCCGGGAGCTCTCGCAGACGAGGATTCAGGGGGCGACGTGTTCGGGATCGTCGTGACCGGCGATGGCAGCCCCTGGCCCGGTGTGCTGATCTCGTTGACCGGCGGCGACGTCAAACAGAAGACCGTGTCTGACAACGACGGCGCCTTCCGATTCACGTCGATTCCGCCCGGCGACTACGTCGTGGTCTTCCAGGCGCCTGGCAAGAAGAAGATCAAGCGCAAGATCCCCGTTTCAACCGAAGATGTGGATCTGGGCACGATCGCCATCGATTGAGGCGGAAGCGCGAGGCGAGCCGACCGGCAGAGATCCTGAAGGTGGGCCAAGGCCCACCCTGCGGGTCCGCTCGTTTTGGAGGTCCGACGTAGGGTGGGCCTTGGCCCACCTTCAGAGCCCTACATGGCCGGTGGGTCGATGGCGTCCGGCACCTGGTTTTCGATCGGCGGGATCGACTGCAGGTAGGCGAAGATCGCCTGCAGGTCCTCGTCGGTGGCCATCGCGAGATTGAACCACGGCATCGGCGGCAGAATCGGGCGCCCGATGCCGCGGTGGGTGCCGGTCCGCATGGCATCCATGAACTCGGTCTCGGCCCAGTCTCCGATGCCGGTCTCTTCATCCGGTGTGAGGTTGGCCGCGAAGGAAACCCCCCACGGTCCGACGGCGGCTGTCTGGTGCTCGTTGAACAACAGCCACTGCCCGGGACCGATCTCGTCGAAGCTGTAATCGGGGATCGCCAGATCCGCCGGGTGGCCCGAGAGCAGTCGGCCGTCGTCCAGGCTCGTGCCGCCGCCGGAGAAGACCTTCGGGGTGTGGCAGTCGTTGCAGCCCCCTATGGTCACGAGATAGCGGCCGCGTGCGACCATCTCCGCGGCGGTCGGCGGCGGCGGCGGTTCGGGGTCGGCCGGGAGGCAGCCTCCGAGCACGATGACTCCAGTAAAAAGCACCAATCCCGAGACACGATGTGAGAATTTGCCGGTCATCGCCAGTCCTCCAATGCGCGTTCGATTGTGAGTATCGAGTGATGCGATCAAAATAGAGACTGAATCGCAATTTGTCAAATGAGCCCACCCTCGGTGCCTCCGTCACCTCTCCGCGGCAGCGCCGGGAGCTGTGGAATTCCGCACGCCCGATCACGGTTGCGTGAGCAGCAGCCTTTTCAAAAACAACGGACCGGATCGAATGTCTTGGAGGTTCAGGATGTCGGAAAAGAAGACCATTGCCGTCGCGGGAGCGACGGGAGGGCAGGGTGGAGGTCTGGTCCGCGCCATCACGAGTGACCCGGACGGCGGGTTCACTGCTCGGGCGCTGACCAGGAACGTGGATTCGCCGAAGGCGCGTGAGCTCGCGGCACTCGGAGCCGAGGTTGTGGCTGCCGACGTCGATGACGTGGCGAGCCTGGAGCGCGCTTTCGAAGGAGCGTACGGCGCGTACTGCGTGACCTTTTTCTGGGAGCACTTCTCACCGGAGAAAGAAAACCAGCACGCCAGGAACATGGCGGCGGCTGCCAAGGCGGCGGGTGTGCAACACGTCATCTGGTCGACCCTCGAGGACACCCGGCGCTGGGTGCCGCTCGACGACGACCGCATGCCGACCTTGATGGGCTCGTATAAGGTGCCGCACTTCGATGCCAAGGGCGAGGTCGATCACGTGTTCACGGACCTGGGCCTGCCGACGACCCACCTGCTGACCTCGTTTTACTGGGACAACCTGATCCACTTCGGAATGGGGCCCAAGAAGGGCGAGGACGGCACGTTCCTGTTCACCCTGCCCATGGGTGAGGGGAAGTTGCCGGGCATTGCGGTCGAGGACATCGGACGCTCGGCCTATGAGATCTTCAAGCGCGGCGACGAGTTCATCGGCAGGACCGTGGGCATCGCCGGCGAGCACTTGACCGGCGGGGAGATGGCGGCAGCTCTGGCGCGGGCGTACGGTGACGACGTTCGCTACAACGCCGTCGAACCGGAGGTCTATCGCGGGTTCGGCTTCCCGGGGGCCGAGGATCTCGGCAACATGTTCCAGTTCAAACGCGATTTCCAGGACGTCTTCTGCGGCAACCGCGAGATGAGCTTCTCGCGAGAGCTCCTGCCTTCGATGCAGACGTTCGACGCCTGGCTTGCCGACAACGCGAGCAGGATTCCTCGGGAGTAGAGCGCGGCGCATCGCCGAATCGAGAGGCGTGAAAATGAAAAGGCCGCCCCACGATGGGGCGGCCGAATTGTGGAATGTCGGTGTGTGGTTAGAAGTTGATGGTCGAAGGGTTCGAGCAGACGGAACTGTTGGCCTCGCAGGGTGTGGCTCGGATTCTGCGACGAGGCGGCGCCGCCGTCGCCGAAGGTCCAGCTCCACCCGGTGACGCTGCCGTCGCCGTCCGTGCTGGTGTCGGTGAAGCTGCACGTGAGCTCGTTGCAGTTGAATGTGAACGACGCGTTCGGCGGGTCGTTCGCTGCGGAGACCGTCACGGTCTGGGAAGCGCTGTCGGTGGCCCCGTCGTCGTCGGTGACGGTCAGGGTGACTGTATATGTGCCGGCCGCACCGTAGGCGTGGCTCGGGTTCTGCGCCGAGGAAGCGCCGCCGTCTCCGAAGCTCCAGCTCCAGCTGGTGATGGTGCCGTCGCCGTCGGTGCTGGCATCGGTGAAGGTGCAGGTGAGGTCGTTACAATTCGAGGTGAACGCCGCGTTCGGAGGATTGTTGCCCGGAGTCGTTGTCACGACCTGCGAGAAGCTGTCCTTGGCGCCGTCCGAGTCCGTCACGGTCAGGGTCACGTTGTAGCTTCGATATCTTTTGTAGGTGTGGGTCGGGTTCTGTTCCGTGGAGTAGCCGCGGTCGCCGAAGTTCCAACTCCACGCCACGATCGTTCCGTCGCTGTCGGTGCTGGCGTCGGTGAAGCTGCAGGTCAGACCGTTGCAACTGTAGGTGAACGAAGCGTTCGGTGGGCTGTTGCCGGCCGAAACGGTCACGTTCTGGGTGGCGCTGTCGCTGTCGCCGTCGTTGTCGGTGACGGTCAGCGTCACGGAGTAGGTGCCGCCGGTGGCGTAGCTGTGGCTCGGGTTCTGCGCTGACGAACTGCCGCCGTCGCCGAAGGTCCAGCTCCAGTTCGTGATGGCGCCGTCGTCCGTGCTGGTGTCGGTGAAGGCGCAGTCGAGGTCGTCGCAGGTGAAGGTGAACGACGCATCCGGCGGGGTGTTGCCGGCGGAGACCGTCACGTTCTGCGAAGCGTCGTCGTTGGCGCCGTCGTCATCGGTCGCGGTCAGGGTGACCGTGAAGGTGCCGTTCCCGGCATAGGTGTGGGTCGGGTTCTGGGCGGTCGAGGTGCCGCCGTCGCCGAAGTCCCAGCTCCAGCCGGTGACGTTGCCGTCGTCGTCGGTACTGGTATCGGTGAAGGTGCACTCCAGACCGGTGCAGTCATAGGTGAACGACGCTTCGGGCGGGGTGTTGCCGCCGCCCGCGCCGACCGAAAACTCGCACACGAAGGTCGCCCACTGGAAGTTTCCGGTGGTGGTGAAGACCTCGTTGGTGTGCCAGAACTTGTCGTTGAGGGGATCGACCGAGGTCGCCGAGTAATCTCCCGACCGGGCGGTGCCGGTCTGCACTCCGGTGCCGGCGGCGCAGATCGCCTCGGCCGCGTCGAGCAGGCCGCTGCCGCTCGCGGCCGCCGACTGGCCCGCCGCAGCGGTCGAGACGTAAGTGTTGGTGCTCGACAGCAGGTAGCCGATTCCGATGTCGCCGGCGCCGTTCATCGCGGCACTGGGCATGAAGCGGTGTTGGCCGTCATTGGGACCGAAGGTGCCTTCCTGGTGCAGCGACCAGGTGCCGGCGGTTTCGCGCAGCTCGTACCAACGGATGCCGGCGCGGCCGCCGCCCACGTCGACGGTGTGCGAGGCCATCATGGTCCTGTGGGAGCCGAAGTCCCGCAGCTGAAGTCGGTGCATCAGACGGTCGGTGATGGCCTCGAGCTTGGGAGCCCCCAATTCGGCCGTCTGGCGACCTTTCTCCGCCAGTACCGAGACCCACTTGTACAAACGCACCTGAGAGCCGTAGGGGAGGGGTTTGCTTGCCACGGAGCAGCCGAAGGCGAAGCCGGGTCCCCTTCCTGCGTCCGCGATCACAGAGTGTTTCTGAAAACGAAGATGCCGGGCGGGGATAAACCCCGCCCCTACGACTTTGAGAGACGTGGAGGTATAAGAACCGTGCCCCTACGGCATCGAGGAACATGGTCGTTCGTGAATACCGTAGGGGAGGGGTTTATCCCCTCCCGGCACCCGTCAGGATGCGGCGGCGAGAATCGCGGCGACGTGGATCTCGGTGGTGTCGAGGACCTGGATCGGGAGACCACCGCCCGGCCTGCTCGCGCCCTGGATCAACAGCCTGTAAGAGATGCCGGTCGACTCCGGCGTCATCCCGCCCACCAGGCCGATTCTCTTCATCAGGGTTTCCCTCCGTGCGGTCCGCCCTCTATTCTGCCACCTCGGTCTCTTCAGTTGCACCCCCTCCCGAGCGCCAGGAGGATCGTGCTCGTCGACGAACGGACGGTTTTTGGTCTTCAAACCTCCGGATGGTATTGTTCTGGCTGAATATGAGTGAGAAGACCGTTGTGGACTTTCCGGCCCGATATGAAGGCGAGATCGCTCTGGCGGAGCGGTCCGGCGACCTGCTGGCGGAACGACTGGCTCTCGGCCGGATGCCGGAAGGCGCAGTTCCAAACGGAGACGTTTCTGCCGTGATCGATGCGGTGGGCGAGTTGATCCACCTTGACGCACTTGAAGAGGCCGGGCGGCCGATCTCTCAAAAGAGAGCGGATCGGGCGATTGACGGGCTGAGAACGGCCGTACGGCAATTCTCGTCGTGGCCGTCGGTTCCACGGACGCTGGTCATTGCGCCGCTTGCGGAGACGCTCGAGGAGTTCGAGATCGAGTGGCTCGCGCTCGATCTGATCATGCAGATCCCGGGTCTGGACTTCCTGTCGGCGGACGAACGTCTGGCGATCGAGGGTGCTCTTCGGAGGATTGTTCCGGTTCAGATCCGGATTTCATTTGCCAATGGTGACTGGGCGCCGGAGTTCGAGGAGTTGCTGCGGTACCTGCGCGACGTGGTGAGTGAGGATCCGGACGACGAAGAGTTGGGCGCCCTTCTCAGGCGAGGGGTCCTGTTCCATGCTGTCCATGGACGCGAAGCACTGGTGACGGAGGACCGGCGGGCGCTCGCCGCCGCCGAGCCGCTTCCTGCAGACCTGATGGCGGCTCTCGAGGACCTCTGCGAGGAGGCTGCGGACAAGGAGATTTTTTCCCTGAGCCTTCACCTCGTGCTCTCCGATGCCATCGCGGCCGGTCTCGTGCCCGATGGTGGGGATCCGCTTCACACCGCAAGCGCCGCCCTCATCGCGCTGGTTCGCCGGGACGAGCCGGACGAGGACGTTGACGTCCGCTACCTCGCGCGGTGGGCCAAGGCCGCGCCGCGCCGGCTCGAAGCCCTGGCGCGTGAGCTGGACCCGGTTTTCGACTGGATGCCCTCGGACTTCGACGGCCCGATCGAGGCGCGCCAACAGGCGCGTTGGCGGATGGGTTCGGCCGACATCCAATTCTTGCCGCCCCGGTGGGTCCCGAGTGCGGACGCGCCGAAGCCGCCCTACACCGAGGCCGCGGCGCGTGCCCGATTGCGGGAACTGCGCGATGTCGCGTGGTTGATGGTCGATCCTTTCGAGGCGGTTCGGTTCGTGTCCGAGTGCTTCGAGTACGGCGGTGATGCGCCCGATGAATTCGATGTCGAGGTGCTTCACGAAATTCTCGATCTGTGGAAAGAGGAACGTCTCTCCGACTTCTCCGAATTGGGCGAGGAGGACTTCCTGGACGAAGAGGATGACCTGGAGGAGGAATCAGTGGACGACCCGCTGGGATATCCGACTCTGGTGACTACCGACGGCGAGCCCCTGGTCTTCGCGACCGCGGAGTACGAGGTGGCCGAGGGGCGCGAGGCCGAGGTCGTGCGGCGGCTCGATGTCATGGAAGAGCTTCGGCGCGAACAAGAGGACGGACGGCTGCGCTGGGTGTGGATCGAAGCAAGGGATGACGGCGATTTGATCGTTGCGAGTCTGGGTCTGGTGGATCGGCTGTTGGAAGTCGAAACCCAGTCGGTGGAGCGAGCGGCGCGAGTCGGCGCCGGACTGTCCGGTACGCTGGGTGATCTGATCGTGCTTCTCGACCTGACGACCGAAAGGCCGACCCCGGAAATGTTGATGCAGAAGATGGCGAGGGCGAGCGGCAGTGATGACTCGCCTGCGGTCTCACCCGAGGAGCAGCGTCGTATTGTCTTGGAACATCTCGACAGGCATTATCGATGTTGGCCCGACCAGGAAATTCCGGCCCTGGGTCACGTGACGCCGCGAGAGGCCGTACAGGACCCCGAACTGCGGCCGCGGGTGATTGAGCTGTTACTCGACTTCGAGAGGCGCAATCTCTCGACGCCGGAACCGATGCGTGACTTTGACTTCGGATTTTTGTGGAAAGAGCTTGGGCTCGACCGCGACGAGGATTTTTGACGGCGGGCTACTGGAAGTCCCTGGGTATGGTGTCGGTCCAGGTCTTCTCCCTCACCAGTTCTCCGTTTTCCTCGAGCCTTCGGGTGTAGTGGTAGTAGAAGTTCTCCGGGTCGCTGGTGAAGGAGAGATCGGCTCGCCACACCAGGACGCGATCCTTCAGGGCGACCTCCATGCGGTGGCTTCCGGTCATGGAGGTGTTCTCCGGGTGGGCGTCCGAGGTGCGGTGCTCGATCGTCTCGCGGTAGGTCTCGGTGCCCCAAGGGTAGCGAGTAGGCGCCTTCGTTGGTTGCGGTCACCGTGACCTCGCCGGTCTGGGGGTTGCGGTCCACCGAGGAGATCTCGCCGTACCCCGAGCTCGTGCCGATGTCGAGGCTCTCGAAACCGGCGCAGCTGAGGGCTTTCGGTGGGCGGCCTGAAGTCCGGCGCCGCTGCCCGGGCCCGGCGGCACGACCGGCAGGACCAGGTGCGAGCCGCTCTCGCCGCCGATGTGCAGGGAGGTGGTCACGGCGTAGGGCGTGGGCCACAGCATCGGCCACTGGGCGTTGTTCACCGACAAACGGATGCGGTGCCCCTTGGGGAACACCCAGGACGTGAAGTGCATCTCGATATCGAGGGGGAAGATCCTGCCCGGGTTCGATGTCCTCGGGCTGGCGGGCCGACTTGCGGTGGGTGCCGTTGAAGCCGGCGCCCGCAACCTGGGTGACGGTGCCGTCGGGCGCGACGTCGGAGAGGCGGACGAACCAGTTGGCCCTGGTGGCGTCGGCGGACACCCGGAGCACGGCCCGCGGCAGCCCGAGGATCTCGGTGTCCTCGGCCAGGGGCTCGCTGTCGTAGACCAGGCTGAAGGCGTCGGTGCCGCGCTGGTCGTGGGCCACGTCCCCCCACCACATGACGGGACCGCCGGCCTCGAAGCCGATGCTGGGCACGCAGCGCAGCTGGTGGGCGGTCTCCTCGGGGAGCACGCTTGACAGCGTGTGGTTCGGCTGCGGGTACATGACGCGTCTCGTCGACGCGCTGCACCGGCCAGCCGTCTTCCCATCGCCAGAAGCCCGGCGCGGTCTCGAGATACGGCCCGGGGGGGTGCCACTCGCGGACGTAGACCGCGAAGCGGGGCTCGTCCATGATCCCGGTGTCCACGCCCTTCAACCACTGGTCGAACCAGCGCACCGCCTCGTGCCGCCATTCCATGCCCGGCTCGGGATAGGGCTCGTGCGGCCAGGCGTGGGACCACGGACCGATCATGGCCTTGACCGGAGCTTGGAGGTTTTCGAGCATCCGCGGCAGGCTGTCCCGGTAGCCGTCGTACCAGCCGCCGATGTGGAAGGTGGGTATTTTGATGTCGTCGTAACGGCCTTTCAGCGAGGCGCGGTCCCAGAAGGGGCCGTCCCGCTGCTGGCGCTTGTAGGTCATCATCCAGGGCTGGGTGTCGAAGCGGTCCCGGAAGTAGGCCTCGTCGATGACGTAGTCCGGGGCGCCGGGCCGGGCGTTGTCGAGGTCCTGGCTCATCTCCCAGGAATCCAGGTGCATGATGCCGTCCATGTAGTGGACGTCATCCTGGTACAGGTCCTCGGTGGCGTCCACGGCGATGATCGCTTTCAGGGCCGGCGGGTTGCGGCGGGCCATCTGGATGGAGTTGAAGCCGCCCCAGGAGATGCCGAACATGCCCACGTTGCCGTTGGACCACGGCTGCTTGGCCAGCCAGTCGATGACCACCATCCCGTCCTCATGCTCCTGGTCGGAGTACTCGTAGGGGATGAGCCGTCCTTCGCTGTTGCCGGTTCCGCGGATGTCGACCCGGGCCACGACGTAGCCGTGTTCGACGAAGTACGAGTACAACGAATAATTACGGGCCCGGGACTCGGTCTTGCGGTAGGGCAGGTACTCCAGAAGCACCGGAAAGGTCGTTTCGTCACCGACCGCAGCCGGCATGTAGAGGTCGGCCGCCAGCCGCACGCCGTCCGGCATGGTGATCCAGGCCTCCCGCATTTCGACCTGATACCCGGGCGCCGACGGCGCCTGGGCCGCACCGAGGAAGCCGCTGCCGGCAACGGCGAGTAGGACAGCCGTCAGGGTCGGACGAAACCCGATCACACGATCTCGACGTGGGCGCATGGTTTTTCTCCCCGCACCAGAATAGCGAGACTGGAGAACCCGGGTCTACGGATCCTCGTCCGGGTCGGCGGGCGAGACCGCAGGAGGCACCCTGCGACGCCTCCGCCTCACGGTTCGACCGCGCCCGGTGTGCAGGCCGCAGGGTCGCGCGGTTGGCCGCGCTGGTCGGTGGTCGGACAGCCGGTTGCGGTGGCGATGGCCGGACTGCCCATCCCGGGGAGGATGGTCTCCGTGAGGCCGCCGTGGTCGCCGAGGGCTCCCAACAGAGGATCGGCGAAGACCGTGTTGCCGGCGCAGGCCAGCTCCGATTGACCGCCCGCGTTTTCCTGCGGCCACTGGATGTTGGCCCCCTGGCCCGTGTGGAGCTGGTTGCAGCTGGTGTTCTCCCAGATGAAGACCTTGCTGTTGTCGGCGATGAGGGTGTTTTTGAGCACCAGCAGATCGCCGCCGGCGATCGCCGAAGCGAACGAGAACTCCCCAACCGGTCGAGTTGCCGGCGATGGTGACCTGCCACAGGGTTCCGGTGACGTTCTGGTTGACCGACAGGCCGGCGCCGAGGCTGGTTCGGGCGTGATTGCCGGCGATGGTCACGTTGGTCATGTCGAGGGTCGTCACGCCCGGGTTTTCCCAGACGAAGAGACCACCCGAGCTGTCGGCGGTGTTGCCGGAAACGGTGCTGTCGGTGATCTCGACCTGGACGCCTTGAAGGTAAAGGCCGCCGGCCTGGCTCGGCGCCGGCAGGGCGTTGACCACGTTGTCGGCGACCGTGGTCCGATCGATCGTCATCGGGCCGACGCCGTCGTTGGAGACCCGGAAGAGGCCGCCGCCGAGGGCGTTGGCGGCGTTGTCCGAAATCACCGCGCCGCAGATGTCGAAGTCCTGGCTGACGCCGTCCATATAGATGCCGCCGCCGTTGCCGCCGTTTCCCGGGTTGCCGCCGCTGCCGGTCGCCGAGTTGGCGCGGACGGTGGAGTTGACGAGCTCGAGGTGGTTGTGGAGGTTGCCGATCGCGCCGCCGCTCGAGCAGCTGTTGTCGATGAATGTCGAGCCCGAGATGACTGTGGTGCCGATACCCAGAGAGTAGACGGCGCCGCCGGCGACATCCTGGCCGGTGCCCGGGCCGCTGTTGTCCTGGAAGATACAGTCGAGGATGACGAGGCTGCCGCCGAGCCGGAAGACCGCGGCTCCTCCCGAGTCGACGTCGGTCCCCGGCAGATGGGCCGTGGAGCCGTTGACGAGGTTGAGAAACTGGAGGGTCAGCAGCGGCGAGTCGCGATCGAAGAACGAATCGAGCTTGAGAATGCGCGTGGTGCCGCCGCCGTCCAGGGTGATCAGCCCGCCGCCGTCGATGACGAGATCGCGGGTGATCGCCTTCTCCGAGGTCACGACGATGGTGTGGGGCGCCGGCCCGCAGTCGAAGGTGATGGCCGGAGCGCCGGTGTCGGCGAGGGCCGCGTCGAGGGCCGCCTCGGTGCAGCTCGCAGGCGTCCCGTTGCCGACTACGCGCGCACCGGTGGTGCCGGCGACCGCGGCGGGCAGCGCGCAGGCGCTGCCGCCGGTGCAGCTCTCGTCGATCTCGCCGTTGCAGTCGTTGTCCCTGCCGTCGCAGGTTTCCACGGTGGCGGTGCGCGACCAGGGGCACGATCTGCCCGACTCGAAACCGTTGGTCCAGATTTCCTGGGCGCCGGTCTGCAGCGGCGCCAGGAGGACGAGACCGAGAGCGAGGACGACCGGGCCCGGGGCCGCGGTGTGATCTCTCGATTTGCTGATCTCAGGCATGGGCCGCGACCTCATTGTGCTCTCCGAAGCGAACCGCCTCTCCTCAGGATAACGGGAGCCGACAGTCCGGTCCGTAGCCGGCGTCACTCTTGCCACCCTCCTCAGAGCCCACAGACCGAGAGGATGAGGACGGGACTTCTTGCAAGAACTCCCATCAGGGAACAGATTCGCGGCACAGGGAGACCCCGAAAGGGAGGGGATTAACCCCTCCCCTACGACGTTAAGGGGCGTATGTATCTGCAAGGGAGGGGTTTGTTCCAACCCCGTCAGCGTCTCTGAAAATCGTAGGCGGGTTGTCCCCGCCCGCTCATGTCGATTTTTCAAGAGGTTGCAGAGTGGGATTCAGCCCACCTTCAGAGTCGATCAGGTCGAGGCGCCGCTCTTGATCGTGGCCAGGGCCTCCTTGCCGCTCGGGCTTTCAGGATTGAGCGCGAGCGACTTCTCGTACATCGCCGCGGCCCTGTCCGTTTCGCCCTGGCGCAGCAGGGCCTCACCCAGGCTGTCGTAGACGTTCCATGATTCGGGGAAAAGCTCGGCGTTGATCTCGAACATCCTGACGGCTTCGTCAATCCGGTCCTGTTGGAGGAATGCATAACCATAGGCGTTGAACTCGGCCTCGAAATAGAAGTAGCCGGGCGACTCGCCGTCGCGGTCGGCGAGGACCTGCTGAACGGCCTCCTCGTCGGCTCCTTCGCCAAGGAGTTCGAACACCGTGCGGGCGGCCGACGCCTGACCTGACGCCTCTCTCCAGAGTTCGGTGATCGAGGCGTGGTTGCCTTGCGCAGAAAACCCCGGGCTCTCCGCCAGCGAGGGGAAGCGGGCGGCCAGCTGGTTCTCGGCCAGCACGGTCTGGATGCCCTGGTTCGCTTTCGCCGCCTGGTTGACGGCATTCCAGAGGGCACGGATGTACTCGACCCGTGCTTCGGCGCCCTCGATGCTGAGTTCGCCATTCCAGTGTGCGGGCATCAGGGTGGTGAAGCGCTCCCTGTCGGCGAGGAGGCGGTCCCAGTTGGCGAGCATGCGCGGAAAGTCGTGGTGCACCCCGGAGCGCACGCTGAAGCTGGCAAGACAGCCGGGTGTGTCGGTCAGCCAGACGTCGGCCATGGTGTCGCCGGTGAGCAGCAGCCCGTGCTCGGGCACGAGAATCGCTGTGTCGCTCGAGGTGTGCATGCCGCCGATGTACGAGAGCTCGAAGGTGGTGTCCCCCAGGTCCAGCGTCATGCGGTCGGAGAAGGTGAGGTTCGGCGGAGCCTGCGCTGCTGCCGCTTCGATTGCACTGAAGTTGAGCCGGTTGAGGATCAGGTCTTCTTTGAGCGCCGCGGCCTCGGGAGAGTCGGCGGCGAGGCTCTGCAGTTCAGCTTCGATATCGGCGATTCGCCCGGGGTACCACGCGAGCATCCGGTCGCGCTGGCCGGCGGCCTCGGCCATGCCGGCCGCGATCAACTCGTGGCCGACGATGGTGCAGTCTGAGTAAACCGCGTTTCCACCGGTGTGATCCCCGTGCTCGTGGGTGTTGATGAGGTAGGTGAAATCCGAGCGCCCGAGCTCGCGGGCGATGGCCTGGCGAAGCCGAGAGTCGACCTCCGGCACCCCAAAGGTATCGACGACAACGATGCCCTTGTCGGTGGCGAAGGCGAAGGTCGTGGTCGACGAGATGTGGTTGCCGATCCAGAGACGGATCGCTCCGTCACCGATCTTCTCCACGTGCAACGGCAGTCCCGCAATTTCTTCGGCGCCTGCCCACGAGACCGCAAGCAGCAGCGAAAACACCACAGTCATCCAGCATCGGTTCTTCATCGGTTCCTCCCTCGTCTCGCAGTGGCCGGGCCTCCCGGCGGTTTCAAAATGTAGCTCGATGCAGCGAAAGCACTTTGGATCACAGTGTTCATACGGCTGGTCGTGTGGGGGGTTTCGGATGGCGAACCACGAGGCGCCGGACGCGGGCTCCGGAAACCTCGGCGTGACAACCCCGTAATCCTCATTTGCGTCCCGGTGCACGAGTTGACTATGCTGCCTGGATTGAGAGCAGTAAGCCTCTGGAGTAGCCCGAGTGCCGTCCACAACCGAGATCGACACGCCCGAGAACCTGCGCTTCTACCAGCGGCGGGTGGCCCTGCTGGGCAAGGTCTTGACGATCGTGTGGTTGGTCGGCAACGGCGCCACCACGGCGATCTATCTGGCCATGGGTTACTGGCGCGAGCTCTTCACCGTCGGCAACGCGCTTTCCTGGCTGGCACTGGGCATCTGTCTTGCCGTGTGGCAGGTCTGCCGCCGGGATGTGCGCTCCCACCGTTTTGTGAGTTGGGTCGAGAGCGCCTCGTTGTTCGGTTCATCGGTGGCCGTCGCTCTGATGGGCAGAAACATCGCGCCGCAGGCGCTCGATCTGATGTCCGAATACCAGGGCGTCGACCTGGGGGCGCTCGCGCCGGAGGCCCTGGCCATGGTCGCCGGACTGCAGCTCGAGCAGGTGCTCACCGCCCTCATGCTCGGTCTGGCGTTCGGCTACGCCTTGCGGGCGGCCCTGGTGCCGAGCACGGTCTGGCGGACGACGTGGATCACGTTGTCGGCCGCCGTTCCGCTGCTTGTTCTGTATGTCTTCCACTGGTTCCCGGTCGTCGTCAACAGTTCATTGCGGGAGCCCATCGGGTCGGTCCAGATCGTCTCGTTGGTCGTCGATGTCGCGATCTGGTGGACCCTGGTCACGATCGTGTGCGCGTCGATCACCCGCATCATTCATAACCTGCGCCGCGAGATCCGGCAGGCGATGCGGCTCGGCCAGTACACCCTGGATGAGAAGCTGGGCGAGGGCGGCATGGGCATGGTCTACCGCGCCAGCCACGCCATGATGCGGCGTCCGACGGCCGTCAAGCTCCTGCCTCCTGAAAAGGCGGGCGAGGCCAGCCTGACGCGTTTCGAGCGCGAGGTTCAGCAAACGGCCCGCCTCTCGCACCCCAACACCATCACCATCTACGATTACGGCAGGACACCCGAGGGCGTTTTCTACTACGCCATGGAACTGCTCGACGGGGCGTCCATTGAAAAGGTCGTCGAGGTGGATGGCCCTCAGCCGCCCGGAAGGGTCGTCCGCGTCCTGGAGATGGTGGCGGGCGGGCTCGCGGAAGCTCACGCTCTCGGCATCATCCACCGCGACATCAAGCCGGCCAACATCTTCCTCTGCCGCCAGGGGGGCGAGCTCGACATCGCCAAGGTGCTCGATTTCGGTCTTGTCAAGGTCGTCGAGGGACAGGCGGATCCGAACGTGACGAGCGAGGGCGTCGCCACCGGAACGCCGCACTACATGTCGCCGGAGGCGCTGACCGATCCGGACACGATCGACGGCCGCAGCGATCTGTATGCCCTGGGAGCGGTCGGCTACTACATGTTGACGGGCAAGCCGGTTTTCGAAGGCAGTATCGTCGAGATTCTCGGCCACCACCTTCACACCCAGCCGATCCCGCCGTCGGAGCGTCTCGGGTGCGAGGTGCTGCCCGAGCTCGAGGCGGTGATCATGCAGTGCCTCGCAAAAAAACCCGAGGAGAGACCGGACGGAGCGAGAGAGATCCGCGAACGGTTGGCGGCGTGTTTCGAAATTCGGCGGTGGCGCCAGGCGGACGCTCGCGCGTGGTGGTCCGAACACGGGGCGAGCCTCGAGTGTGAGCCGCTGGACGCCGGGCACCTGGCGGTCACCGAGACGTTGGCAGTGGATCTGGAGCGGATGCAGTAGTGGAGGTTTGTGGCGCAGCCGTCCCGGCTGCGTGTGCAGGCGGGACGCCCACACCACAAAGCACGCTTTTTCGATCTCCCTGGCGGTGCGACAATGCAGGGGGCTGCTCCCACATGATTTCGGGAGGTCGTCATGCCTTTGACAGGGGTCCACTTCCTGCTCAGTTATCAGTGCACCCACGAGTGCGACCACTGCTTCGTGTGGGCGGGCCCGCGGGCCGGTGGCACGATGAAGCTCGAAATGCTCACGAGGGTGCTCGACCAGGCTGGTGAGCTGGGTTCGGTCGAACAGATCTACTTCGAGGGCGGCGAACCGTTTCTCTTCTACCCTCTGATGATCGAGGGGATTCGCCAGGCGAAAAAGCGCGGTTTCTCGACCGGCGTGGTGACCAACTGTTACTGGGCCACCGCGGAGCCCGACGCCGCGCTGTGGTTGGAGCCGCTCGCCGAACTCGAGGTTGCCGACCTGAGCGTGTCCAGCGATGCCTTCCACTCAGGTGAGGAGGACGACCCGAGGCCGGGCTTTGCGGTCGCGGCTGCGAAGAAGCTCGGGCTCGACGAGGCGGTGATCACCATCGACCCGCCGACGGTCTGCGCCGCCCCCGACGAGAAGGGCCTGCCCATCGTCGGCGGTTCGGTCCGCTTCCGGGGCCGGGCGGCTGTCAACCTCACCGCGGATCTTCCGCGTCGTCCGTGGACCGACTTCGATGAATGCCCCGACGAGGACTTCCTCGACCCGGGCCGGGTGCACGTGGACGGCTACGGCAATGTCCACCTCTGCCAGGGACTGCTGTTGGGCAATGTGGAGAAGACCGCCTTCGGCGAGATGCTCGAAACCTACGACCCGCCCAACCACCCGGTGATCGGACCGCTGCTGGCCGGCGGCCCCGCCGAACTGGTCCGGGTCTACGATCTGCCCCACGAGAGTGGATACGTGGATGCCTGCCACCTCTGCTACGAGGCGAGGTGCGCGCTCCGCGATCGATACCCCGAATATCTGGGACCGCCGAACGTCTACGGTGCGTAGGAAATGCGGTGAAGGAGGAAAAGATGAGCGAACCCGGATGCGCGACCTGCTCGTTCAGGGCGAAATACGATGACGACCCCAAGTCCATTCTCGGACGGGTGTGGCGCTGGCACACCAACTTCTGCCCGGGATGGAAGGCCTACATGAAAACGCTCCCGGACGACGAAAAAGAGGCGCTGGTCGAGAAATACAACTTCCCGGCGACCAAGTTCGCCTGAGCAGCCTCGGCGCACGGTCCAAACGATCAGTTCGTGGCCCGAGGGGGTTCAGATTTCAAGCTTGTGGGGTGTCACCGATTGCCTGGAGGTGCCGCGATCCTCCCGGTGCTGCTGCCCGAGGAAGGGGCATGCTGAAACGATATCGCCCCCGCTCACAACCGGGCACCGGGATGCAGCAGCCTGGGCCGCGAGGTAGGGGCACCCGACGGCCTGCGTCCGATCAAACCCCTGCGGAGCCGACCGGAGATCGACCGATCCCGGCCGGTCATGCACCCCGTGGACAAACACCGCCGCTTCGACCGACGGCGGTGTCAGGACCGGGTCGGCGGAGCCCAGAGCGTGGCTCGGGAAGACGACGGCAACGATGAGCACGGTGAGGACGATGGAGAGACCCGATATGAGCGTTGCTTCGATGGCTGAGCGCATGGCAGTTGACCTCCTGGACTGTCCCTCGGGCAACACGAAGAAGGGCTTGGGGCTTCCCGGCTGGCCGTGGGGTCGCGCGAATGGCTGCCCGAGCCGAGGCCCCGCGGGAACTGCAGGGATGTGTTGTCTCAACCGAGGTCTTGATGACCTGAGCCGAGTCCAGACCCACGCGGAGAATGGCTGCAGAGATCTCTGCGCCTCAGAGCTGCGATTTGAAGTAGTTGACCGACTGCTTGAAGGTCTTCCAGACATGCTCGACCTCGCCCTCGAGTGAATCCCACGAGGCCTCACCGGCGTTTTTGAGCTCGCCGAGTTTTTTGACGGCGGCGTCCCTGGCGTCCCGGACGTTTTCGACATAGGGCGCAAGCCGTTCCTTCGTCGCATCGCTCGCATCCGCGAGCTTGGCTTCGAGCTTGCCCAAATCGGCGTTCCACTCGTCGAGCTGGGCCTTCATCTTTTCAATATACTCTTCGCGGTTGGCCATCGTGGTTCTCCTTTTGTAGGTACAACGTGTGATCTCTGCAGGACATTTCGAGTTTCTGTTCGGGCCGCGTATTTACGGAGATTGTAGCGCGACACTGCGGAAGGGGTCTCGGGATCGCATCGCTGCTAGTACCAGATCACCTCGCGCCGGCTGGTCTCGCAGGGCGCCGCCGATGCCGGCATCACCTCTGCGGTCCCCGTTGCGATACGCAGCGCCGTCCACGCAGCCGCTGCGGCATCGAGCAGGTCGTCGGCGGCCACGATTCCTGCGTCCGCGAGTTGGTCCGGCAGCACGATGCCCTGGGATCGGATCAGGGCCCGGCGTTCCATCTGGCCGTTCCAGCTTTTTTTGGCAAAGTCGAGAGGGCCGCCCTTGATGGCACGAAACGAGACCTCGGGGTGTGCTTCCACGAGGCGAGGGTCGCGTGCCGCCAGCGGGTGGATCTCGAGGATCTTCGCTCGGAGTGCGTAGGCCTGGGCGGAGATGCCGGCGCCATGAAGTCTCTTCGAGAGCCGGTTGGCCTCCCGGTAGGTCGCAGCCTCGAGGACGTCCTGGTGCGGTGTGTTGAAGACGCTCGAGGACCGTTTGCCGACGAATTTCCTTGCAGCCGCGTCGCACTCCCGATGCAGAGCGGCGCGAGGCAGACCGATCGGAATATCGAGCGCAAGGACGCTGAAGTCGTCCAGTTCCCGCACCACGTCTTTCACAGAGGGCCGCACGAAAGCTCTGAGAAAACAGCCGTCTTCCAGCACGACGACCACCCATCGGCCCTTCCAGACATCGGCACCGGCAACGGAGGTCATGGGAACACTTTACCTGGAGACGTCCGGCGGACCTGAAATGGGACCCGTCACCCGCGCTTCGTGGGTCGAAAGAGGCTGCGTGGACGGGTGGATGGTGTCCGCTGTAGAATGGCCGCCGACAGACCATACGCTGAGACTTGATGGGGGAGAAGCGATGCACACAGCTGTCATCATCGTTCAGATCGTCATTGCGCTGGGGATCTTCAATGTCTGGCTTCTGCGTTTCGGAGAACCCACGGGCTGGCGGGGCGGTACCGCCGCCAATATGAAGGAAGAGTTCCAGGTCTACGGTCTTCCCGAGTGGTCGGTGCAGGTTGTAGGGTTTCTCAAGCTGCTGTTCGCTGCGTGCCTGGTCGCCGGTATCTGGTTTCCGGCACTGACCCGTCCGGCGGCCGTTGGCATCGCGATTCTGATGCTCGGCGCTGTCGCGATGCATATCAAAGTCAAGGACCCGCTGAAAAAGTCCCTTCCTGCCTTGACAATGCTGATTCTCTCGGCGTTCGTCGCAGCAGCCTGACCCCGCTCACGCGGTTTCCTGGAATAGAGGTCCGACAGCTCAGGTTTCACGTGCGTGGATCTCACATGCAGACAAATCTTCGAGACGCCCTCCCTGGAATGTCGTTTTCGGCGCTCCGGTGACGAGGGTGGTGTGAAAGAGCGGGAGAAGAAGAAATGACAGCGTCCAACAAAGCGAAGTTGCTGTTTGTGGCAGCCGCGGGAATCTCGTTCCTGTTTTCTGTTTCCCTGTGGTTTTCCGGCCACCGGGAAGAGGGTCTGTTCGTCGGATTGTGGGTTCCGTCGATTCTCTCACTCGGCGGTCTCCTCTTCGCGAGCCGGGGCCGGACGGGCTGATGAGCACGCTTGCCATTTTTGTGCTGGGGCTCATTGTCACCGGAATCACCCTTTCAGCAGTGTTTCTGGTCGGCCTCGACGAAGCCGGCGACCCGGCCCAAAGCAAGTTGAGCGATCTCTCGTCCCTCGAAAGAAACCTGGTGAATCGTCCCGGTGTGGCAGAGTCCGAAACGGCGGACGAGAGCCCATAGTCCATCGGGGAGGGGTGGCTGCTCCCGAGCACGGCCCTATAATGCGGTTTGAAGGGTGGGTTTCCCGATGAGCGATGAACGCAGCCACATGGAGATTCTGCGCGGCCTGTTGGAAAGCCAGCTGCTTGGCGTTCTGGCGACCCACCACGATGGCGAGCCCTACACCAGCCTGGTGGGTTTCGCGGTGACCGAAGACCTCAAGCAGATGCTCTTCTCGACGGGCAAGACGACCCGCAAGCGCGCCAATCTGGTTGCCGACGCAAGGGCCTCGATGCTGGTCGACAACCGCACCAACAGCTCTGCAGATTTCACCGAGGCGTCGGCCGCGACTGCGGTCGGTGTCGTCGAGGAGGTCACCGGCGCAGGACGGTCCGAGTTCGATCGGGTCTTCCTCGCCAAGCATCCGCATCTCGAGAGTTTCGTTCACTCGCCGAGCTGCGCCCGGTTGCGGCTCAGGGTCTCGGTTTATATGGTCGTGACCCATTTCCAACACGTCATCGAACTCCACATCGACTGATGCAACTGATTGTCGGCCTCGATCAGATCGGCGACGACGACGGCGGCCGGGTCGGGGGTAAAGCGGTTGCGCTCGCCGCTCTCCGGCGGACCGGGCACCCTGTGCCGCGGTCTCTCTGTCTGACCACAGATGCGTACGACCTGTTTGTCGAGCAGGGCTCATTGCGGGCCTGCATCCACCAGGAGTTGGGGCGGAAGAGCTTCGAGGACATGCGGTGGGAAGAGATCTGGGATGTCGCGCTGCGCATCCGCAACCGTTTCCTGAGGACGCCGGTGCCGCAGGAGATCGTGGCGGCGGTTGAGACGCACCTCAGACAGGGCCTGCCGGAGGGCCCGCTTGCAGTGCGCTCGTCGGCGCCCGGTGAAGACTCCGCGGGCGCTTCGTTTGCCGGGCTCCACGAGAGCTTCGTGGGCGTGCAAGGTCGTGAGGCTGTGATCGAGGCCATTCGCGGCGTGTGGGCGTCGTTGTGGAGCGACCGCGCTCTCCTCTACCGCCGCGAGCTCGGGATCGATGTCGACACCAGCTCGATGGCGGTGGTGATGCAGGAGTTGATCGACGGCGACGTTTCAGGGATCGTTTTCGGCGTCCATCCGACCGACCCCGAGCTGGCCGTCATCGAGTCGGTCTACGGGCTCAACCAGGGCCTGGTCGACGGCACCATCGAGCCCGATCGCTGGACTCTGGACCGGGCAACGGCTCGGGTTGTGTCGCACGCCGTGCCGGGCGAGCGCCGCCGATTGGCCGTCCGGGGCGCGCAGACAGTGGTGGAGGATGTCCCGCCGGACTCGGCCACCTCGCCGCCACTCGATCCGGAGGGCGTGGCGGAAGTGTTCGCAGCGGCGCGCGCTGCGGAATCCCTCTTCGGCACGCCGCAGGACGTGGAGTGGACGATGGCGGATGGGCGGCTGGTCCTTCTGCAGTCGCGCCCGGTAACGACGTCGACTGCCGTCGAGGGCGACAAACGGGCCTGGTACCTGAGTCTGACCAGGAGCCTTGACAACCTCCGGGGCCTGCGCGAGCGGGTCGAGCGCGAGTTGCTTCCGGCAATGGATCGGGAGGCGGAGGAAATCGCGCGGCGCGATCTCACGGAGCTCGGCGCCGGGGAGCTGGCGGATGAGATCGAGCATCGCCGGTCGGCCCACGACCGCTGGGTCGACATCTACTGGCGGGACTTCATCCCGTTCGCGCACGGTATTCGCCTCTTCGGACAGTTCTACAACGAGGTGATGCGTCCCGAGGACCCCTACGAATTCATGGAGCTGCTGGCGGCGACACCGATGCTGAGCGTGCGCCGGAACCGGACGCTGTCCCGGCTCGCAGCCAAAGTGCGGGGGGACTCAGGACTTCGCGCGCGCCTCGCCGCCGGCGAGCCCGGCGGCGCCGACTTCGAACTCGAACTCGAGGAGTTCGAACGTGAGTTCGGCGACGCTGTCTTTGCCGACCAGCAGTGCTTCGGAAATCGGGCCCGGCTGGTGCGGCTGGTGCTGGCAATGGCGGCCGCACCGCAGATTGCCGATTCTGCGTCCGCGCTGGACATCGAGGAACGCACAGCTGACTTTTTCGACCACATCGAGGATGGCCGGCGGGGCCTGGCCCGGGAGGTGCTCGATATCGGGCGGGCAAGCTATCAACTGCGGGACGATGACAACATCCATCTCGCCCGTTTCGAGGCTCTCGTGCTGGACGCGGTCGAAGCCGGGCGCCGCAGGCTCCGCGACCGACATGACGAAGATCATCCGCAGATCGACCTTGACGGCGTCGTGCAGGCGCTGCGCCATCCCAACCTGGTGGTGGAGACGAGACCGGCGCAGGTGTCGCCCGCGGTCGAAGAGGGCTTTCGCGCCCGGCCGCGCCAGCTGGTCGGCCAGCCGGCCGGCCCCGGCGTCGCCACCGCACCCGCCCGCGTGATCGACGACGTTGCCGATCTCTTCGACTTCCAGGCCGGCGAGGTGTTGGTGTGCGATGCCGTCGACCCGAACATGACCTTCGTGGTGCCGATGGCGAGCGCGGTTGTCGAACGCCGTGGAGGGATGTTGATCCACGGCGCCATCATTGCGCGCGAGTATGGTCTGCCCTGCGTCACCGGCGTTCCCGGTGTCACCACTCTGATTGCCACCGGCGACCGGTTGGCCGTCGACGGCTACCTGGGGATCGTGACCGTGCTGTGAGTTTCCTCCCCTTTTTGAGAAAAGGGTGTTACCGTTGCCTGAATCGATAGAGTTGGGGACCAGGCTCGGCCTGGAATTCGCAATCCGAATTTCCCGTTGACCGGGTGGATCGCGAGGAGGGCTCATGAAGATTCGGCACGCACTCTGCATCTCGGTTTCGTTTCTTGTTGCGTCGACCGCCGCGTGCGGCGGGGGCCGGCCGCAGGCCGCCGCTCCGGCGCCGGAGCAGGCGGCGCCGGCGGCGAACCCCGGTGCCTCCGGCATCATCGACCAGACGGTGCAATCCCTGACCGGCGAAACGGTCGATCTGGGATCGTTCCGTGGGCACCCGATGCTGATTGTCAACACCGCATCGAAGTGCGGCTACACCCCGCAGTACGACGGTCTGCAGAAACTCCACGAGCGGTACGGCGAGGACGGCCTGGTGGTGATCGGTTTTCCGAGCAACGACTTCGGCAACCAGGAGCCCGGGACTGCGGAGGAGATCGGAAACTTCTGCCGCCTCAACTACGGCGTGTCTTTCCCGATGATGGCCAAGGTGCACACCAAAGGCCCGGAACAGGCGCCGGTCTATCGCGCACTGACGGCCGAAAGTGACGAGCAGTTCCGGGGTGAGGTGCGCTGGAACTTCACGAAGTTTCTGGTGGATCCGAACGGCCGTGTGGTGGCGAGATTCGACTCCGGAGTCGAACCGCTCGACGAGCAGATCACCTCGGCCGTCGAGGCGTTGCTCGGCGACAGCGCGTCGGCCGGCGAACCACCGGACGCCGAACCGAAATAGCAAAGGGTGTGGCGGATGAGATCATCACAGGAAATCCTTACCGGCCTCGCTCTCGTGTGCGCCGTCGCCATGTCCGGCTCTTCATGGGGGGGCGACACCGACCGCTTCGAGCTCGAGCTCGAGGTGGGGCCGGCGTGGCAGAGCAAGAACACGGTCCAGATTCCCAACGACGCGAGCGGTACCCGGTTCTCGCTCAAGGACCTGGTCGGCACGGGCCCCTGGGCCTCCGGGCGGCTCTATTTCACCTGGAACATCAAGCCCAAGCACAGCCTCCGGCTGATGGTCGGGCCGCTCTCCTACACCGAGACCGGGATCTTGGATGAACAGGTGAATTTCGCCGGCGAGTCGTACCAACCGGGGTTGCCGGTCGAAGCGACATATGAGTTCAATTCGTGGCGGCTGGGTTACCGCTGGAAATTCAAAGACGGCGACCGGTGGACTCTGTGGGCGGGTTTCACCGCCAACGTCCGGGATGCCAGGATCGCCCTCGCTCAGGGAGAGACCTCCAGCGAGGACACGGATCTGGGTTTCGTGCCGCTGCTGTCCTTTGCCGCCGACTATCGCTTCAATGATCGGTGGTATGCGCATTTCGATTTCGAGGGTCTGGCGGGCGGGCCGGGCCGGGCGATCGATACGGCGCTGAAGGTCGTCCACGAGATCAACGACAGCTGGGCGGTCAGCGCCGGCTACCGGATGCTCGAGGGCGGCGCCGACGTCGACGAGGTCTACAACTTCGCCTGGTTCCAGTACGCGGTTGTGTCGGGCATCTACAGGTTCTGACTTCCTGGTGCCCCCTGGGGCCTGATCGGATCGGGCGCATCTGATGCGCCGCGATCGGCGCGGTCGGGACGTTGCACGGATCACATTGGTGATGCCGCCTGCGTTATCATGACTTCCCTGGAGCTGCGATGACTCTCTCGACCGGTGATCAATACTGATGGAGTGGAACGAGAACGACCTGGAAGATCTGGAGACCGCCGCCGGTCTGCTGGAGAGCCCGGGCTTCATCGCCAGGGTCTCCGGCGTTGTCGGGATGCCGATCGAGTACGTGCTCGACAGGCTCCCCAGGGCCGCCGGAGACAAGATCACCAGGACCGTCCAGAAGAGTCTGCGCGCCGCGGTCAACGCGGCGACTCTGACGCTGGGCACCCGGCGACGGGGCAGACCGTGGAAAAGAAGCCACACGGTTGCGGCGGGTCTGTCGGGCGGGGTGGGCGGAGTCTTCGGTCTGGCCGCACTTCCGATCGAACTTCCCATCACCACGACCATCATGCTGCGCTCCATCGCCGACATCGCGCGCAGCGAGGGTGAAGACCTGACAACGCCGGAGGCGAAGATGGCCTGCCTCGAGGTCTTCGCCATGGGCGGGCCCTCGGCAAGCGACGACGCGACCGAGTCGGGCTACTTCGCCGTCCGTGCCGCCCTGGCTCGCGCGGTCAGCGAGGCCGCCAAATACATCGCCGGCAGAACGGTGGTCGAGGACGGCGCGCCGGTCATCGTCCGTCTGTTGGCGCAGATCGCGGCGCGGTTCAACGCCGTGGTCGGCGAAAAGATCGTGGCCCAGGGAGTGCCGGTCATCGGGGCCCTCGGCGGCGCCACCATCAACGTTCTCTTCATCGATCACTTCCAGGACATGGCTCGGGGCCACTTCATCGTCCGCCGTCTCGAGCGGACCTACGGCGAAGATGAGGTCCGGACGAAATACGAGAGGCTGCGGGGCGCAGCAGGCTGAACGTCACCGCTGTGCACCGCGTTTTCAAAGAGGTGCCCTTTACTACGAGCTGTGAGTCTGCTTGGACCACCGGGTCCTTGAATCACGAAACGGACAGTTTTGCACTTCGGCGCCCGGCACCTTCACGGCACCTCTACCTCTCCTTTGAAGTGCACGGCAACTCTATTCATCGTGCACATTCGCGTCTGTTCAAGCACGAGGTTGAGCTGGATTCCTGATCGACCGTATGCCGCAGCCGGACTTCATTGCCGCAGTGTCCCTTACAACCTGGGCCCGATGTGCCTATTGTGATGACAGATTCTGAATCCGAGATACATATTCAAAAAACGCTTCAGCCAGGGCTGACGGCGAGAACTGTTTCGTGCTTTTGAAAATGCCATTTGAGTGAGCACCTGAAGACAACGCTTGCCCAACAATTGACCTCTTGAGGGGAGACAACACATGAACAGAAATACTTCGTGGCGGAGGCGGGTGAAGATCGTTGGTGGATCTGCTCTCACTGTGATTGGCCTGCTGGGAACGGCACCGGGAGCGCTGGCGGCCACCGAGGATGCGAAACTGATTCCTTCGGATGGCTCGGCAAGCGCCTTTTTTGGATCTTCGGTCGCTGCATCGGGGGACACAGCGGTCATCGGCGCGTGCGGGGAGAAGTTCTTTGCGGGCTCTGTGTACGTGTATGTCCGCAGTGGCTCCACCTGGACCCAACAGGCCAAGCTGATGGCCCCATCCCCCGCCTATGACGACCGTTTCGGCTGCTCGTCCGCGATATCGGGCGACACCATCATTGTCGGCGCCTGGGGCGATGACGCGGAACGAGGATCGGCCTTTGTCTTCACCCGCAGCGGCGCCACCTGGACATTGCAGCAACATGTGACCGCGGTGGACGCTGATCTCGGCGACCGGTTCGGTCGCTCCGTCGCACTTTCCGGTGACACCGCGGTCATCGGCTCGTACCTGGACGACGATGGCGGTATGGACGCGGGTTCGGTCTATGTCTTCACCCGGAGCGGCGTCACCTGGGCCCAGGAGGCCAAGTTCACCGCCTCCGATATCTACAGATACGACTGGTTTGGCTACACCGTGGCTCTCTCGGGTAACACCTGCGTCGTCGGCTCAGTCTACGATCGCTGGGAGGAGGGATCCGGGGTGACCCTTGGATCGGCCTACGTCTTTACGCGAAGTGGAACCACCTGGAGCGAGCAGCAGAAGCTGGTTTCCCCGGTGAACGACGACTATTTTTTCGGGACGGCGGTGGCCGCCGCAGGCGATACAGCCTTGATCACGGCACCCTCCTTCAGTCCGAGTCCTGGGTATGTCTATGCCTACACGCGAACCGGCACAACGTGGTCCCTCCAGCAGACATTGGCGGCGTCAGACGGCGCGGCCGGCGACAACTTCGGCATCTCTACTGCGGTTTCCGGCGACATCGCAGTCATCGGCGCCTGGGAGGATGACTCTCGGACGGGATCTGCGTACGTATTCAGTAAGAACGGCGCCACGTGGAGTGAAAAGGACAAGCTGGTTGCATCGGACGCCGCGATAGGAAACGCTCTCGGTTTTGAGGTCGCCTATTCGGGTGGCGCGGCCTTTGTCGGCTCGCCGGAGTCGACGGAAGCCGGCGCCTATTCGGGGTCGGTCTACATCTTCGGTCTGGCGCCGGACTTCGACGGCGACGGCGTGCCGGACGACGCGGACTGCAACCCGAAGTCGGATCTCAGCCCGACCGTCGTCATTGACGGGAGAGACACCGGCGTCACGAACACTCTGTTCGACAATGGGTGCACGATCTCTGACCAGATTGCTGCGATCGCGGCATCATCGAGAAATCACGGACAATTTGTCAGCCGGGTCGCCAGATATCTGATCGGTCTGAGGCGGCAAGGCGTCATTACCGGTCGCGAGAGCGCTCGGATTCTGCTGGCTGCGGCCTGGGCGAATATCCCATAGACACGGACCGAACGGGAAGAGGCTCGAAAGGGCCTCGGCGTTCTTCTTCAGAATCGATGCCGGGTCTCTGACCCGCACACCATTACGCTCGACTCCAAGTGTCGCCAGGAGTTCTCGAGCCCGTTGCGAGTGGGCTCCTTGCTGTTGATCAGACCGTCCCGAAAGCCGCGGATCACGTGATCGCGGCGCGCTGCTTGCCCGCCTCCGTGCTCATGTACCTCGCCTCCGGGTTCTTGCCGACTCTACCGAGGTCGAGCCGGTCGGCGTCCCAGCAGGTGCCGATGGTGGGGTCGGAGGAGGTCAGGCCGTCGGTGTGGTGGCGGATGGCCTGTTCGAGGAGGACGAGTCGGTGGGGGTCGAGGGTGAGGAGGATTCCGATCAGGGTGCCGAGCATGTCGGCGGCGCGGGGGCCGTGGCCGGGGTCCTTGTCGTCGTTGAGCCGGCAGGTGTCGTGGAGGATGGCGAAGAGACGGACGACGGTCTCGTCGGCGCCGGTTTCGGAAGCGAGCTCGAGGCCGTTCTTTTCGACCCGGTTCCAGTGCGACGGGCCGTGGATGGAGTGCGCACCGCAGGCGAAGATCGCCTGGGCGTAGCGGCGGATGGCTTCCCAGTCCTCATCGGTGAGGGTGGTTGGTTCGAGGCCGTCGGCCGGCAGGTCGCGGGTGGGCGCAGCCATGATCAGTAGTCGATCCTGAAGCATTCGTTGATCCACGCCACGACGTCTTTCGAGCGTTTGCCGTCGCCGCGGCCCTCGCGGAGGCGGATTTCCTCCATCTCGATCGAGCGGTCGCTCCGGCTGAGGAGTTGGCCGGTCTCGAAGGTCAGCTCGAGGACGTGTTGGTATTTGTAGGCGGGGTGAAAGCCCATGTGGACGTAGAGCTCTTCGATGAAATCAGCGCCGAGAAGGAGGCCGCCGGTGAAGGGGACGAGGAGGGCGAGACCCCTGGCGTTGATCCAGGGCTGCTCGTCATCGAGGGCGAGGTAGTCGCCGAAGAAGCGTTCGAGAATCCGGCGGTTGGAGCGCCAGCGCTCGGGATCCGACCAGAGTTGGAGGGTGTCGAGCACGAGGTGGTTGTTGCTGACGGCATAGCCGCAGATGCAGCCGCGCCAGCACGCCGAATTCGGGGCGGAGGTCACGATACCGTGGACTTCTGGGTCGAAGAGTCCTTCACCGCGAACACCGCAGAGGTCGTAGATCGTGTCGTCGACGCGGACGGTTTCCGGGACCTGAGCGGTCATCGGCTCTCCAGGAATTCTGTTTTCACCCTCGGCTTCTATTCTATCACTTTGTTATTTCAAGCTTGAACGTTATTTTCTTAGGTAAAAACAAACCTATGATGGATTACTATCCGATAGGAGAGGGGTTCGGGTTGGCGGTGTCGTTCTTCCGTGAGACGGCTTGAGATCCCTCCGCTCGGTCGCTCCGCTCCCTCGGTCGGGATGACAGTGAGGGGGATTGTCCGCTCCCTCGGTCGGGATGACAGTGAGGGGGATTGTCCGCTCCCTCGGTCGGGATGACAGTGAGGGGGATTGTTCGCTCCCTTGGTCGGGATGACAGTGAGGGGGATTGTCCGCTCCCTCGGTCGGGATGACAGTGAGGGGGATTGTCCGCTTCCTCGGTCGGCCGCCGTCCTCTCAATCCTGTCATTCCGACCGAGCGAACAACGTGAGCGAGTGGAGGAATCTGTTGGACTCGCCGCGCTCGTGACGGACAGGTTCCGGGTGGGTGGTGCCGGCAACGTTCGTCCGCCGGCCCCGAAGCAGATCCCTCCGCTCGGTCGCTCCGCTCCCTCGGTCGGGATGACAGTGAGGGGGATTGTCCGCTCCCTCGGTCGGGATGACAGTGAGGGGGATTGTCCGCTCCCTCGGTCGGGATGACAGACAGGGTGGGACGGTTGGTTTTGTCAGGGGAGGGGAGTGTCGAAGGCGTCGCCGAGGATTTCTTCGAGGCGTGCGCGGCTGTCGCCGGCGAACTTCAGAAAGCGGACCCCAATGCCCTCGATGCCGTCGCGTTTGGGGTCGGCCCGACGCACGACCTCGGCCTTGACCGTCAGCGGTTCTTCCAGGTCCGGCACATCGATCGCGATCATGACATGTTGTCCGGGTAGGAAGAGGGTGTCCGTTTCCACCAGCATGCCGGTTGTGGAGATGGTGACGACGGCGCCCAGCGCTTCGTCGGCGCCGTCGGCGACTTCGGCCAGGAACCGGGTGGCGAGTCGGAGAGTGGTCCGGGGGGCGATGTCGAGGAGTTCCGCCACGCGTTGGCCGATGAGCTCGGGGGGGTCGCCGGCCAACATGACCCGGTTGACCCCGCGGCCGATCAGACCGCGGGCCTCGTCGGATCCGCCGGGTCTGGCGAGGACGAGGAGCGACGCCTTGTTGGATGCCGACGATGGCGACCGGATGACCGCCACGACCTCTTCGAGCGTCATGGTCGTCGGTTCGGAGTCGAGGATCACGAGGTCGACCCGGTCCGAGTGGGCGAGCTTGGTCGAGTCCTCGGCAGAGGTGACCTGAACGACCTCGAGCTTCTGGCGATCGAGCACCGGCGCCAGCCCGTCAAACGAGCTCCGCCCGATGCCGGCAACCAGAACGATGGGTCGTTTCTCGGGCACGGTGTCCTTTCGTATATCGGAAATGACGCTGCTGTCAATCTTACCGGACACCCGTGCGGTCGCGAACACACCTGCACTTCGTATCTGGCTGCAGAGCGCGAAAACCTGCGGGCTGTCTATCCGGGAAGTTTCTCCCAGTCCGACTTGGGCGCGTCCATGGCCAGCGCGAGCCCGCCGTCGGCGCCGACAAACACCGGGTCCTTCACCTTGCGGATCTTGCCGCCGCCGAACTCGCGCAGCGAGTTGGCGAGGAATGCCCCGAACCCCGGGATCGCCGAGGTGCCGCCGGCCAGGATCACGTTGTTGCGAACCTGTTCCTGGTACTCCGACTCTGCTGCGGCGATGAGGTCGAGCATGGTCTCCGCCACCGGCGGGCCGAGGGCCTCGCAGGCCTGGCGCATCTCCTCGGTGATGTCGATTTCCGATGGCTTGCCGGCGATCGGCACCGAGACCACCACCGGGTTGGGGGTCTTGCCCATGAAACTCGAGTTTTCCTTCCAACTGCGCACGGTGTGGATCGACACGTTGATGCCGGGGTGCCGTTCTTTGAGCAGTTTGGCCAGCTGTTCGTCGACCCAGTCGCCGGCGTTGGTGAGGGTCCGTTGGTCTTCCTCGGTGGGATAGCGGCCCCGCATCACGCAGAAATCGGTGGTCCCGGCGCCGACGTCGACGACGATGGCGTGGAGCAGGGCATCGAGACCGTAGGCGACGGCAAATGGCTCGGAGACGATGATCAGCCCATCGACAAAGCCCCGCATCGCCTCGCGAACGTGCTGCTTGTTGACCCGGAGCGCCTCGGCGGGGACGCCGACCACCGCCCGGACCTTGGCCCCCTTCTTGCGTTCCGCGGACACCCCGGCGAGATCCATCAGGTGGCCGAGCAGCTCGCGGATCGCCTGCTGGTCTTTTTCGGATCCCTCCTTGAGGAGGCCGCGCTCGAGCGGGCGGTGGAGGTCGAGCATGGTGCGGTTTTCGACCGCCTCCGCGCCGAAGAGAACGTCCTTCTTGAGGATCTTGCGGGCGACGGCGTCAACCGGCCAACCGACGTAGCTGTCCACCACGTGTTTTTCTCCGGTCGATGTCGAGATGGCACTCTGTGAGGTCCCGAGGTCGATTCCGATCAGTATGTCGTGACCCTTCTCGGTCATGTCGTGTCCCCCTTTTCAGCAGCACTGACTTCGAGCGCATATCCCTGGATGCCCGTGAACAGGGCTTCCGCAATACTCTGGCGATACTTCGGCATGGCCAGGAGCCGGGCCTCCCGGTCGTTCGAGAGGCAGGCGACCTCGGCCAGGATAGCCGGCATTTCGGTGGCGACCAGCACCACGAACGGCGCCTTTCTGACTCCGCGGTTGATGATCTCCGGATTCTTGGTGCGCAGGGTTCCGTAGAGAGCCTGCCCGACCCACTCCGCGAGGCGCTGCGACTCCTGTTGTCGCACGCCGAGGTAGAAGCCGTCGAGGAGCCGCCTGGTGTCCGCGATCGAGAAGCCGGAGTCGACGTTTTCGGCGGCCGCGAGTTCTTTGAGGAACGGGTCGACGGTGGTCCCGGCGGAGTAGGTTTCAAAACCTCTGGACTCCCGGTTCGGAAGCCAGTTGACGTGAATCGAGATGAAGAGGTCGGCCCTGGACTGGTTGGCGATCTCGGCGCGGGCCTGGACGGAGACCTTCTCGTCGCCGTTGCGGGTCATGATCACCTGGCTGCCGGCGCGTTCGAGCAGGGCCCTCAGGCGGATGGCGATGTCCCAGGTCAGATCCGACTCGTACATGCCCCAATGGTCGAGCTTGGTGCCGCTGTCGATGCCGCCGTGGCCCGGGTCGACGACGATGCGCTGCACCGCGAGCGGGATCACCGCGGGATCGATCGCGCGCGCTTCGCTGCCGGTCAGCATCTCGGTCAGGTGGCCCAGACTGCTGGTGGTTTCGCCGGCTTCAGGGGGCGTCATGTCGGCAGCGAGAAAATATGCGTCGGTGAAATCGGTCGAGTTCCCGTTCGAACTCGCGGCGGAGTCGATACCGATCACCAGCAAGACGATGGCGATGACGCCGAGGGTCCCGCCGCTTGCAAACATCACTCGCCGGATGCGCTGCACCCTGGCCATCCGCTGACGGCGGATGGTCCCTTTCGGCTGGTTGCGGATGATTTCGAGGTTTTCCTCGGTCAGACCCTGGAGAAGCTGCCTTTTGAGTCGGTGCTCAGCGCTCATGGCGCACCTCTCCCGCGGACGTGGAAAGCCCCACTGTCCCCGAGCGATGCGTCGAACGCAACGGGTTCGGGCGGTGATAGCGGCACATATTAAATCGTACCACGCGACGGGGTCTGAACTCGAGGTGGGTTCCGCTCTCGTTGCGGGGGTCGGTGATATCGTGACACCATCCCGATCAGCGGGAAGGAGGGCCCTCGTGGTCACCAAAGTGATGAGGACAGCATCGGTCGCTGCCCTGCCGTGGGCGACCGATGTGTGGCAGAAGACACGGGATGTCTGGCAGCAGGTGGTGTCGGGCTGGAACTTCCAGTTGGTGTCGGTCGACGGCCGTCCGCTGACCGTTGGCAAGGTGGTGATTGCCGTGCTGGTGCTGGTGGTGGGGCTGCCCCTCGCCCGGCGCGTGATCCGTCGGATCGCGCATCGCATCTTTGCGCGGATCGGGCTCGAGCCCGGCGCCGCTGCCGCCTTCGAAACCCTGGTCTTCTACGCGCTCGGGGTGTGCCTCGTGGTGTTCGCCCTGTGGGTGGCGGAGATCCCGCTCACCGTTTTCACCCTCGCCGGCGGCGCGATCGCCATCGGGGTCGGATTCGGCAGCCAGAAGATCGTCAACAACTTCATCAGCGGCGTCATCCTGCTGTTCGAGCGCCCGATCAAGGTCGGCGATCTCATCGAGGTCGGCGAGACCTTTGGCACGGTCGAGAACATCGGCGCCCGCAGCACCAAGATCAAGACCTTCGACAACTTTCACATCATCGTCCCCAACGGGGCCTTTCTCGAGCAGAACGTGATCAACTGGACCCACTCGGACGACATCGTGCGGGCGAAGATGAACGTCGGTGTCGCCTATGGGTCGCCGACTCGACGAGTCGAAGCGTTGCTCCTGAAGGCGATTCGAGAGCTCGATAAGGTGGTGATCCCACCTGAGCCCGAGGTGCTCTTCGAGGACTTCGGGGACAACGCCCTGATGTTCGAGGCGTTGTTCTGGGTCCGGATGCGGCGGCCGATGGATCGCCGCAAGATGCTGTCGGATCTCCGCCACCGAGTCGATGAGCTCTTCCGCGAGGAGAACATCACGATCGCCTTCCCGCAGCGCGACATCCATCTGGACAACGTGTCGCCGCTGCAGATCCGGGTGTTGAAAGACGACCCGGAGTGAGAAGGAGAGGGCTATTTCGACTTTCGATTCCGGGGCTCAGTGCTATGGTGCGTTCATGAAGATAGAAATCAAGCGCTGTTTTTTCTGAAGCAATACCCGCAAGGGGGCCGGGCGCCTCCAGAAGGAATTGGAAGAGAGTCTCGGCGTGACCCCTAAGGTCCGCTGGGGCAGCACGGGCCAGCTCGATGTGATCGTGGACGGCAAGGTGGTCTTTTCGAAACAGGAGAGCGGCCGCATCCCCACCGCCGACGAGATCGTCAAGATCGTCAAACCGGTCTGACCGGCGTTCGAAATGGCACGCGGGACGCGTGCCCCACAACCGAACCCGGCCGTTTTGTGGGGCGGCCGTCCCGGCTGCCTCGCGGGTCATTCCCGCACCGTCACCTATCGCATCTCCTTCGGGCTGATGCGGGATGCCTCGATTCCTTCAGGCTGAAAAGGGGTTCTCGACCGTCACGCCGTCGAAATTCTGGCCGGAGTTGAGGTCCTCGCTCAGGATGCGCCGGCATCCGCCGGTCCGTGCCGCTTCGATGATGAGCGCGTCCCAGACCGCAATGTGAAAGCGGCGACCGGCGTCGATGGCTCGCCGCACCAGTACGGGATCGGTCGCAACCACCGGCAGGGCGCTGAGTTCATCGATGACTTTCGATGCGGAATCGTCGTCGAGTGGTGTCTCCAGCTTTCGGGTCAGGACCCACCAGGTCTCGAGCAGCACCTGGGTGCTGACGACCAGTCGATTGCCGGCCTCCAGGATTTCGATCGCCACCCGTTGCTTGGCCGGTTCGGCGCCGTCGAAGGCGTAGACCACGACGTTGGTGTCGAGAAATACGCTCATCAGGGTTCGTGAACCGATAGGTTTCGATCGAGACGGTCCGCGTAGAGATCTTCCCGAGTCCAGGTCCGGCCCTGGGAACCGCTCGAGGCGGTCGATGCGCGGGCGAGGTCCGCCAGCCGTGCTCTCGCCGAAGTCTCGACATCAGAGCCGGCATAGCTGGTCAGGAACTCCCGCAGCACGGCGTTGACCGATGTTCCTTGCGAAAGCGCGCGAATTCTGGCGCGGCGCAGCAGTTCATCGTCGACGGTGATGGTCAGGTTCATGATCCGTGCTCCACGGAATCAGTGTAGCACGGATCTTCTGTACCTGAAAAACCCGATCGATCGGTTGTCAAGGGGGGCCGATCGTCAACCGAGTTCGAGACGTCGACGTTGTTTTGAGGCGATGCGCTCAGCATCTCACCACCGCATGCGAACAGACTATGATGGGTCGGTGATCAGGGGAATACGGAGCGGCGCGTGACGAAAAACGATCACGCCGGGGAGTCAGGGACCGGCGGCACAGGTCACGACGCCGCGTCGCGGGGAGTTTGCGGCGTGGTGGCCGGCCATCCGGGAGGGCGGACTCAACGGCGGTTTTCGGACGAAGGCGCGCACCCCGGCTGCGCTCTCGAGTGGTGGTTCGTCCAGGGAGTGGCGGACGCCGATGACGGCGGCAGTTCGCACTTCATGGTGTCGCTGTTCCGCCACCGACTGGCAAGCGGCAATGCAGCGCCCGGCCACGGACATGCGTTGTTGCTTTCCGTGCTCGACACGGCTGCCGGTCATCGGGTCGCTTCGTGGATTGACGCACCCGGGATCCATTCGGTCATTGGAAGGCCCGGAGTCTCCTCGTCGACCAATCTCGACCGGCGGCTGGCGGCGGCATTCGTCGACGAAGTCCACCGGAGTGGCCCGCTGCGCGGTATTACGAAGACCGGAACGCCCCCTCGTGTCGGCGGCAGTCCGTTCGCCGTCAACTGGTGCGGACTGGAGATGGAGCAGCGAAGCGATGCCATGGATCTTTCGTTCGAAGAACCGGAGAGCGGGCGGCCGTGGCGGCTCCGCCTCGAGCCTGCCTGCGACCGGGCCGTGTTCGATGTTGCGCGTGGCGTCGGAAAGCGCGGCCACGGTATGGAGCTGATCACGTATCCGCGCCTGACCCTTCGGGGTCGGGTGGGCGATGCGGCGGTCGAAGGTGCGGCGTGGTTCGATCATCAGTGGGGCGACCGCGGGTGGTTCTTCTCCGACGGGGATTCCGGAAGGGTTCTCGGCTGGGAGTGGCTCGGTGTCAATCTCGACGACGGCCGCGACGTGATGATCGGCGTGCACCGCGATGCCGAGACGGGCGAGGTGACCGACAGCCACGCCTCGGTTTGCGAAGACGGCACCATCGCGCGATGCACCGGGGCAATTGACATGGTCCCGATCCGGCGCTGGCAGAGTCCCAGGACGGGGATCCGCCACGCGGTTTCGTGGCGAGCCACGGCCCCGGATCTGGCGATCGACCTCCGCTTCGATCCGCTGGCCGATGACCAGGAAGTGCCGGTCTTCGGTCTGGCGAGGGCGATCTGGGAGGGTGCGGGGAGGGTCGTCGGGACCCTGAACGGTCGACCGGTCGAAGGGCGTGCAAGGGGCGAGTTCTTTGGCGACGGGTATGTCTTTGATTTCAACCGGCACCTGGAGGAGATGCGCGGACGGATCGACGGCCACATCGAGGGCTTTCTTCCACCGGCGCTCGAGGCCTCGAACGTGGAAAGGTTTGCCGGTCCTCCAAGGTGGAGCTACGAAGCCGAAGCCTATTCGCAGATGCTGACGGAACCCGTTTGGGACCTGGTGTCGCGACGTGGCAAACGGTGGCGCCCGGTGTTCGGGCTTTTGATGTTGGATGCTCTCGGTGGCGACGTTCCTGCCTTCGAAGAGCTGGTGTCGGTGTTGGCCGAGTTGCTCCACACCGGAGGCCTGATCATCGATGACATTCAGGACCGGTCCCTTCTCCGCCGCGGAGACGAGTGCATCCACCTGCGCTACGGCGACGACGTGGCGATCAGTGCCGCCAACACCTTGTACTTCCTGCCTTCGGTGCTGGTTTCCGAACACCCGTTGCTGACGCAGTCGCAACGTCTCTCCCTGCACGAGACGACCGCACGGCAGATGCTCTCCGCACACTTCGGGCAGGCCCTCGACCTCTACTGGTCGCGCAATATGGATCGCGAACACCTGCGGCGGTGGGCCGGCGATTCCCTCGAGGAGAAGATCCTGCAGATGTACGCCCAGAAAACCTCGGCGCCGCTGATGGCTTTGGCAACCATCTCGTCGGCCCTCGCGGGTGTCGATCAGAGCGCCGAGGCGGTCTGTGTCGACTTTGCGAGGGACCTCGGAGTCGGCTATCAGATTCTCGACGACGTCCAGAATTTCAACGACTCGCCCGAGTGGCGCAAGACCTGCGGTGAGGACCTGGCAGAGGGCAAGATGACCGTTGTGCTGTATGCCGCGCTGCAACGATTGGAAGGTTCGGACCGCGCCGCCCTCGAAGCGATCGTGTGCACGCCGGAAGTGCGGCAGAGTCCGGAGGGTCTGGCCGAAGGCATCGATCTGATCCGCCGATCGGGAGCCCTGGAGGCGTGCAGAAGCCGGGCCGACCGTCTCGTCGAGGACAGTTGGGGCGCGGTGTCGGATCACCTCGAACCGTCGGAATCCAAAATTCTCCTTCGCGCCCTGTGGGGGGCCCTGCTGGACCAGGAACTTGCGGTGTGATGTGCCCTGATACTCCTGGAGCACCCGCCGCGAGGCCGAACCGGGCAGAGGCAGCGGTCGCAGAGAGTTGGTGTGAGATGCAGGGTGCGGCGTGAGTTCGGTCCCGCTCGGCGTCCAGTACCTCGTGGGGACCCTGCTCATCCTGGCGGTGTTGGCCGTTATCGCTGCAGTTTGGGCCGCTCAGCGGCGGATGATCGGTCTTTCGGCGCTCCTCGCGACTCCGCACGCGCTGTCGGCGCTGCTGGTCGTGCCCCACTACTGGAAGCCGCCCAGCATCCTCGTGGTCGGGATCGCGCTCGAGGACGTTCTGTTCATGGCGGGCGTCGGTGGTTGGGCGTGGGTGTACGCGGTGCTGATGGTTCGCAACCGGATCACCGTCTCACCCTGCGTGAAAAGGGGCGCACGGCGGTACCTCGTGATCCTCGCCGGGTGTGGGGTCGCCGGCGCCGCCATTGCCGGCCTCCCGGGGGGTGATCGCATGCCCGCGATTCTCTCGCTCATGGCGTTGGTGGTGGTTGCCGGGGTGGCGCTGCGTCGAGAGCTCTGGCCGTTGGCTGTGTACGGCGGTCTCTTCTCGGGTCTGAGCTACGCCCTGACCATGCTGGCGGGTGCGGTGATCTGGCCGGATTTCATGGATCTGTGGCGGCCGGAAAACCTGTGGGGACCTCGGGCGTTGAACGTCCCGCTGGAGGAGTTCGCCTGGGGGGCGCTGTTCGGGCCGTCCTGGGCCCTGGTGATGGCCTACGTTGTCGACGCACGGATCGTGGACCAACCAGGCGGTCGATTCGTGTCTGTGGTCGATGGCTGACGGGATGACGGCTGCGGTCGGGTGTGCGGGCGCCGGTCGGCCTTGCGAGGAGGGTCAGCGGATGGTGACTCGCGCACCGGATTGGCTGGGTTCGCGTTGTTCGTTGTCCAGGAACCTCGATTCGGCCAGTTCAGGGCCTCCGTCGAGGTAGAACCAGTTCTCACCGTCGCAGACCCGGGTGGTCGGTTGCGCACGGCGGAGGACGTCGATCGCCCGCATGGGACCGGTGGTCTCGCCGTTGTCGTGAATCCAGTAGGGCATGTCTGCCTCCCGACTGCATCGAGTGCAATGCCGGTGCCAGGATTTTTGCCGTGTTGGCGTTCGGGTGTCCCACCAAATTGTTCAGATTCGGGACAGATCCCTGGAACGAGCCCTCATGTCAGTGTTTCGCGCTGGTTGTGAGCGCTTCGAGTTCTGCGGCTGCCTGCAGGAAGTCCGGGTCATTGGGTCCCCAACCCGCCTCCATCAGTTCGACGGCTCTCCGCATCGCGGCCTCAGCCTCGTCGCGACGCCCGGTTTCGCGGTAGACACGGGCGAGCTCAGCGTTCAGAAGGCCGAGATACGGTTCGTCGGGCGACTGCGCCTCGAGGTCGGTAATGGCCTTCAGGTAGATCCGTTCGGCCTCGTCATATCGGCCCTGCCGGGTGTAAAGCTCGCCGAGTGTCTCGAGGACCGATGGAGCCTCGTCGTCGGCCCCGGCCGCCTCGATCGTCGCCAGCAGGTCGTCGAGCTCCGCCTGTGCAGCCTCGTAGGCCTCGAGGTCGATGAGCGTCCGCGCCAGGCTGCGCCGCATCCAGAAGACCTCGCCGTGGGTCGGACCCCAGGCCGCTCGTGCAATCGCAATCGCACGACGGATCACGGGCTCGGCGGCGGCAGGGTTGCCCATACCGCGGTAGATATTGCCGAGCGTGGTCAGACTGAGGGCGACGTGAGGGTGGTCGGGGCCGAGGACTTTCTCTCGGATCGCGAGCGACCGTTGCTCGAGGGCGAGAGCCTCGTCGAAGCGGTTTTGGTCCTGGCACACGATGGCCAGGGTGTGGAGGCTGGTGGCGAGGTTCCAGTCGTTGGGCCCGTGGTTCGCTTCCTCGATCTCCGCCGACCGCCGCCACAGGCTCTCGGCCTCGGCGAGATCGCCGGCGAAGTAGCGCAGCGCCCCGAGGTTGTGCAGGCTCTGTCCGATGTCGGTGTGCCCGGGCGGGAGAACTCTCTCTCGGAGCGCGAGAGCGCGGCGATGGATCACCTCGGCCTCGTCGAGCCGGTCCTGGTGCCAGAGGATGTTGCCGAGCGTGTTGAGGCTGAAGGCGAGGTCGGGGTGGTCGCCGAGCCGCTGTTCGCGGATCTCCACCGATTGCCGGGCCGGCGCCTCGGCCTCGGCGTAGTGGCCTTGGAGATCGAGGAGGGTTGCCTGGTGGAAGAGCGCTCCCGCCAGGGCGAGCTCGTCGTCGCCGGCGAACTGCGCTCGAGTGTCGACCGCCCGTCCGAGCAGCGGTGCGGCGCGGTCGTACTCACCGAGGGCCGAGAACACCCGCCCCATGGTCTCCATGAAAGCCGCCTGGGTCTGCGGCTGGTCGTCGAGCTCCTCGATGCGGTCGGCCCCGCTGTCGAGCAGTTCGCGGGCGGTGACGTCTTCTCCCTGGGCCAGGGTGGGGTCGGAGCGGTCGAAGAGACCGATCAGAAACTCGGAGACTTCGCGCGCGGTGGCCGCCTCGCGGTTGGCGCGCTCGGCCTCGCGGCGGATCCTCTCCGCCTGCACCGCCATGGCGACCGCAAACGCCACCAGCATGATCAGGGCAACTGTCGCGCTGCCGACGAGAGTGCGGTTGCGGCGCGCGAACATCCGCATCTGATAAAGCGCGCTCGGCGGCCGTGCCAGGATCGGTTGCGATTCGAGGTGGCGCTCCACGTCCTCTGCCATCGCTGCCGCCGACGCATAGCGGCGGTCGGCTTCCTTCTCGAGGGCCTTGCCGATGATGGTCTCGAGATCGACGTCGAGCCTGCGCGCACCGTGAAAGGTCGTCCGCAGGGGTTTCGGGGGTTCTTCGCAGATGACGCGAATCGCCTCGGCGATAGCGGCCGGGGACACGTCGTAGGGCAGCACTCCGGCGAGCATCTCGTAGAGGATGACGCCGAGCGCGTAGACATCGGTTCGGGTGTCGATGGCGTCCATGTCGCCGCGGGCCTGCTCCGGGCTCATGTACTGCAGGGTGCCCTTGATGGTGCCGATCTCCGACATGGCGGTGGCCGCGACGTCCGAGTCGGTGATCCGAGCGAGGCCGAAATCGAGGATTTTGAGGGAGGGTCGTGCGGCCCCGGTCGTCGCGCTGGTCAATGACGTCGATTCACTGGTGACGATGATGTTGGCGGGTTTGAGATCGCGATGAATCACGCCGCGCTGGTGAGCGTAGTGGACCGCGTCGCACATGGTCTGAAAGAGGTGCAGCCGCAGAGCGAGTTCTTGCGCATCGACCATCTTCGGCCGAGCCTCGAGCCAGCGGTTGAGGGTCTCGCCCTGGACCAGTTCCATGGCGAAGAAGTCGTGGCCGTCGTCGGTGTGACCGGACTCGTAGATGGAAGCGATGTTGGGGTGTTTGAGGCGGGCCAGGGTCTCGACCTCGCGCTGGAACATCTTGGTGTGGTAGTCGTCGATCAGGTGGTCGCGGCGCAGAACCTTGAGCGCCACCCGACGTTTCGGGTGCTCCTGTTCGGCTTCCCATACCACCCCGGTGCCGCCGCGGCCGAGCTGGCTCATGATTCTGTAGCCTGCCACCGTGAACGGCAGATCCCGGGCTGCGCGCCGCGAATGAGCGTCTTCGCTGGAAATCGTGGCCTCGCCGTCGGGCTCTCCGGACACCGAGATCGTCGGGTCCTCGTCTTCGTCGATCGGCGGGTTCGGGTCTTCTGGCATCATCAGAGCTCCTCGTCGCGCTGCGGCGGCCGGCATCGCAGGCCGTCGGTCGTGGTCGGTATCCACACGGGCTGCAACAACCGTCCCCGTACCGGTCATTCCTCGTGCCGAATGTCGAGGAACCCAAAAAGCGCTGAGCCTCATGCAATATTCAACATCGCGCGGGCGGGGATAAACCCCGCCCCTACGAGGGCACAGCGTTTCTGAACGCCGTAGGGGAGGGGTTTATCCCCTCCCATTGCCGAGTCTCTGCGCCGCGAATCTGTTCACTTGAGGAGGCTGACCTGTGATCTAGAAGCTCTCGAGCGGCAGATCGAAACAGCTGTTCATGCTGGAGGCGAAGCGGAACTGGAACGCGGTCTCTTCGATGTCGAGCTTTCGCAGCGCGTCGGCGCGGGGCGAGGCGCCCAGTTTCAGGGCTGGCGTTGTTGCCTTTCGTCCCTTCTTCCACAAGGCACCCGCGGAGGTGGTGACCGTGAAGTCGCCCTTGAAACAGGTCCGGCTCTTGAGGAGGCGGCCGTCGAGCAGGGTGTAGAGGTGGCCGGTCTCGTCGAAGTGCTTTCTGGATCCTGCGGTCGGCACGGTGAGCTCGAAATAGACGTCGCCGTTGCCGTCACGGGCCACGGTGGTACAGCGCCCTTCTTCGGTCGCGATGTCGATCTCCTCGACGATTTTCGGCAGACCCCACAACCGGGTCCCGCGAATCTGATTTTCGAGCGAAGTGACCGGCATTGAAAAGACGTAGTAGCCCTGCTTCGACAAATTCATCACCAGCGGCAGGACCGGCGGCGCCCAACCGTCGACCATGACCGGGATGGTCATGGCGATCTCGTTGTAGGGGGCGACGTTCATGACCTTTTTGTACTCATAGCAGGAGAGCAGGACCACCGCGCGGCCCCGGGGCATCCTGACGGGCTGCATCGAAGGGTGGGGCATCATCTCCTGGGCGCGCCGGAAGTCGCAGAGAAAGATCGCGATCGCGCAGGTGACATCGGCGTAGAAGGTGGGGAAGGAGTAGGTCTTGGAGACGCCGTTCGCGAGTTCGAGGGGAGTTGGCGCCGGCCGCAGCTCGAAACGGGTGAAGAACGGATTGGTGAAGTCCCCGGTGTTGTCGATGAGTCCGGGTTCGAGTCGGGTGTTGGTTTGCATTGGGCCTTCCGATCCCGGGCAAACTACCACTTCAACAGGGCTGACTCCAAGCCCCGGAGGCCGGCCGATCGGCGGCGGTCCGGAGTCAGAATGTCGGAAGGACCGGCATTGAGTTACAGTTGGGCGGATGGCAATCCACCGAAGACGGCACTGATTCATGTCCGAGCAGTACTCCATGATGCAACTCGCCGAAGAGCTCCGGGCTCGAGTGGGTGAGTTGGATCGCGTGCGTCGCCACCACGTGGACGAGCATCCGGAGGCGGCGGTCAACCCGAAACAGATGATGGCCGACATGGTCGTTTCGGACCTCTTCGGGCTCCCCAGCGTCATGCTGGTGATTGCGGATCTCGTGGAGGCACGGTTCCTTCGTTTCAACCAGGCCTTGTGCGACGTCCTGGGCTACAGCGAGAAGGAACTCCTCGAGGTCTCGTTCATCGATCGGGTCCACCCCGATGACCGGACCAGGACGATGCTCGAGATGGGGCGCCTCGCTGCGGGCGAGCGGACTCGAGGCTTCAGAAACCGGCACCTGGACGCCGACGGCATCTATCGGGTCTTCGAATGGACGGCCATTGCCGACGAGAGTCGCGAGCTGTGTTACGCGATGGCGGTTGAGATCTCCGAATAGTCCGCTCGCCGACACGCGCGTCAGTTGATGATTTCGCCGTGGTGATTTTGGTCCAACCGTCGGCTGTCGACCCGCTGATCTTCCGCTTCCCATTCCTCGATCATCTGCTTGCTGCGGACGCGGCGGCGGTGGATGGCGATGAGCGCCAGGAGGGTGACCGCCATCCACAACGCGCCGGTACTGGTGAGAAACGGCAGCCAGGTGTTCCAGAACGCATCGTCTTCGAAGAAGGTGTTCTCCGCCCGCGCGAGAGGGACCCCCGTGGTCTGCAGGAAAGCCTCTTCAAAATCGAGTCCGCTGCCGATACCCCGCAGCACGGTGGCCGGCGCAAGCGTTCCGTAGTCCTGCTGGAGGAAGCGAACGAATGCCGCGGACAGTGCGTACGCGCGCCGGACCTCGGTGTCGCTGCCCTGGAATGCTGCATCCAGGCTCCTGGTGGTGCGAGCCTTGCCACCCAGCACCGCGATTGCGAATCTCGCCCGGTCCTCCACACCCCACTCGCGGGCGGCCACCGTCGCCACGCCCTCGTTGAACCAGCGGGGAACCGGGCGGCCGCGCGCGGCCTGCGCCACCAACACATGAGCGACCTCGTGGTGCACCAGGGCGCGCAGATTGCGATCGGGGTATGACCGGACTCGGGCCGGGAAGAGCACGATCAGTCTCTCGCCGCCCCGGGCATACCCGCTGACCCACGCCGGAACCTCCTGTGCCAGAGGCGAAGTTTCCGGAATCAACACCACCCGGATCGGCGACGAAAATCCCGTCATTCCCGTGAGCAGGAGCGTCTGGGAGAAATCGTCGTCTTGGAAGCTGCGGACCTCATTGGCGACCGCAGCGAGTTCCGGGGGCGCGTCCACCAGGAGCTCCGGCGCCGGCATCGCGCTCAACGGGAGGGCAACCGCCACCAACACGCACACGAGGGACCGGCGAAAAAGGACCACATCGCATTGTGACATTTCAAGGTCTGCCGCCGCTCCGCGGCTTGCACTTTTTTGTGTTCCGCTTTCCTGGGGCTTGCGCCCCAGGCTACTCTCTTTCGCCCCTCCGGGGCTTGTCGACAGCGGGATCGAGTTGCGAACGCAACGTTGTGATCACAACGAACGATCTGAGGAGGTGTCGAGTCTGGAAAGGGTGAAGCCGCGAAGCGGCGACAGGTTCTAGCCTGGGGCGTGAGCCCCAGGTCCGCGGAACAAGAAAGACAGCAAGCCGCAGAGCGGCGACAGGTTGTAGCCTGGGGCGTGAGCCCCAGGATTCTCGGTCGCAAATATCGAGAAGCCGCGGAGCGGCGACAGAACCGCTGACGTCGGATGTCAGTTTGTGGAGGAGCTCCACGCGTTCATCGAGTTCGACTCAAAGCCATCGGCAAAGACCGTGGAGTCCGTGTAGCGGTGGAGCTCGAGGCTCGTCGTGCCGGCACTGCCCTCCACCCAGGCAACGGATCCATCGGGAATGCTCTGCATCGAATCGTCGCGCACGCCCCATCGGGGGCCCGCCGGGCTCATCTGCTCGGGACCCTCGATGAAGGTGCCTGAGGCATCGATGAGGCCGATGTGAAAGACCCCGTCGTTCTGGGTCCGCCAACCCACAAGGTAGCGCTCGGGCGCCGACTGCCCGATCCTCGCCATCACGGGGTCGCGCTCGGTTGTACCGTCTGTGGAGGTGAGCCACACCACCGATGTGGTGGCAGAACCGCCGGCGGTGGCGAGGCCGATCCCGTAGGTCTCGGACGCATCCGTGTCCTGTGCATTGAACAACACCTTCCATCCGGTCTGGGCGGCGGCCATCTGACCGAGCTGAAGCGACCCCAGACCGTTGCAGTGCCCGTCCGCCATCTGGATGGTGTTGGAGTAGTTCATTTTGAGGCCGGGTGGGTCGGGATAACAGTCGGTGGAACAGAAGTTGGTAAAGGTCTGGTCGCCGGGGTGGTAGCCGACGAGTTCGGCCATCGAGTGGGAGCAACCCCAGGTCCAGCCTCCACTGACGATCGCCCCGCTGTCGTCGACGTAGCGGAGCTGGTCGCCTTCGTGGCCGGAGTATGAGTGGACGGCCCAATAGGCGGCGTAGCGACCTCCGCCGTAGGCCAGTCGGTGGTCGCCGAGGGGCGATGAGTCCTCGGCGTAGGTGGAGTTGAGATCCGTCGTCCAGAGGGCTGAACCGTTGGTGGTCCGTTTCGAAAGATAGAGAACCACGCCGCTCTTGAGCAGGACGGCGTAGGTCCCATCGGCATGGGCTACGAGGCCGCGCACACGGTGGCCTGAAAAAGTGTGCGTCGCGGAAATCGTCGAGCCGGTGACCACGCTGACGTGGCCGTTGTTCGAAGAGTCGGTCCAACCGATCAGCAAGTTGCCGTCCGGTCGGGAGGCCAGGTAGAGCCGCGGCCCGAGGGAGCACTGCGACCACGTGCACCAGCTGAAGCTGGAGGATTCGAGCGGTTGCGCGAGCGGGAGCGTCGCCGACACGATCCGGGATTCGAGCGGCCCCGCCGCGAACGCTTCGGCTACACACAGAAGGGCTGTCGCAAGTCCGCTCCATCGTTTGAGGTTCACTGAGTCATCACCTTCCCTCACCCGGGGTCACTCGCAACGTCCAACCGCACCGACCCGAGAGTAGCGAGAAGTGCATCGAGAGGCGGTGGCTGGGGTCACAGACACGCCGGGGTCGGTGAATGTCTCCGGCGGCCGTTGATCCGGGGTGAATCCGTGGGCGGCAACAAGCGCTGTACTTGACATCGTGGGGGAGGCGATTTATTTTAGATTCAATCTCATTTTGTGTGCGAGATCAGCCAGCGTCGTGACGGGCCCCTATCGGAGACCGTCGTTCGAGCCCGCGGGCCAGCCGCCGGTGGCGCACTCCACCCACATTCGAACCCAAGGAGAAAGTGATGCAAAACCTCGTGCGAGAAGTCGTTACCTCGAAGAACATGGTCCCGATGGTTGCTCTTGTAGCGATCGTCGCACTCGCCGGCTGCGCGCCGCAGGGGACTCAACCGAGCCCCGAACTGGCCGCGATGTCCGAGCGCTGGGAGCAGGCCATCAACACCGGCGACCTCGACATGTTGGTCTCCATGTACACATCGGACGCCCGAATAATGGCTCCCAACACTCCGCTCAGCGAGGGCCACGATGCCGTCAAAGCAGATTTCGGTGGCATGATCGCCGCAGGAATCACGGCCGAACTGAACACCCTGGAGGCCGAAGTCTCCGGTGATCTCGGCTACAGGGCCGGCACCTACTCGTTGTTTGCAGCGGACGGGTCCCCGATCGACACCGGCAAGTACGTCGAGGTGTGGGAAAAGACCGCCGCAGGGTGGCAGATCGCATATGACGTCTACAACAGCGACCTGCCCGCCGATGCCGGGAAGACCTTTGTCAGCATCACCCATGAAGTGCAGGACAAGGACGTCTGGCTTGCCGCGTGGACGGGGCCGGACAGCCGTCGCGGGATATTTGCTGAAAACGGCGCCGGCGCCATCAAGGTCTTCTCGAGCCCCGACGATCCCAAACGGGTCGGGCTCCTGGTGGAGATCCTCGATATGGACGCGATGGGGGCGTGGCTCAATTCTCCCGAAGGCGCTGCCGCGAAGGCCGAGGACGGTGTCATCGAATCAACGATTCGTATGATGACCGAAGTCCAGTAGAGAGGAACATCAGCGGGAAACAGGCGGCGCACGCGCTGTGGTGCGCCGCCCTTTTTTTGTGTCTCGATCGAGATTTACCCCTATAGGCTCGAGGCTCCCCGGCGCAGGAGGGCCAGTGACTCGATCTGTTGGGTCTGGGGCATCATGTCGACGGCCTGGGCCGTGACCAGTTTGAATCCGCCCTTGATGAGCATGGCCAGATCGCGGGCGAGGGTGGCGGGGTCGCAGGAGAGGTAGGCCAGGGACCGGGCGGTCGAGTCGATGATCGTCTCGAGGGCGGGTGGGTCGGCGCCGGCCGCGGACGGGTTGAGGATGATGGCGTCGGGTTTCTCCGTGCGCAGACGCCGAATGGCGCGGTGGATCGGACTGGCGATGACCTCGACATTCTCCACCCGGCCCGTCGCAATCGACGATTTTGCATCCGCCACCGATCCTCTGACTCCCTCGACGCAGAGGACCCGACGGAAGCTCTCGCGCAGAGCGAGTCCGTGTGTCCCGACCCCGGCGTAGAGATCGAGAAGGAGCTTTCCGCCGCCGAGAAACTCCGCCATCCGCTTGTGAATCTCGGGGAGCAGTCCGAGGTTGACCTGGAAGAAGGAACCGGGGGAGACCCGGAGGGTGAGCCCGGAGGATTCGACGAAGACCTCCCGCGCCCCATAGACCGGCTCGATCGGCCCCTTGATGACCTGGGCGCCGCCCTTCGGATTCAGATTGACACCGATCCCGGCGACGTGGGGGCAGGCGTCGGCGATGGCCTCGATCGGGAGTTTGGGCAGCTTTTCGGCCCGGATGACCAGGGTCAGGTGCTGCTGCGCCGGGTCGCTTCCGCAGCGCAGATCGATGTGGCGCAACGCAAAGGGGAAGCGGGTTCCGGAATTCAGCAGACGGCGCAGTTGCCGGGTGGTCTCGAGCAACTCGGGGACGAGCACCCCGCAGTGCGGTGCATCGACGACCTCACGGCTCCGGCGCTGAAAATAACCGAGCGACGACCGGTGTTCGCGGTCGGAGGAGATCGCCATCTTGGCCCGGTTGCGGTAGCCCTCGATCTGCGGCGACGGCAGCGTGCCGAGCACCATGCGGGGGGCGAGGCGGATTTTCTCGTTGAGGGCGTTCCCCAAGCGTCGCCTTTTGCCTTCGAGTTGTTCGCCGTAGGGCATCAGCAACAGCGAGCACGCGCCGCACTCGACGCGGTGGGGACAGTCGACGGTACGATCGGCGGTGTTCGTCATCTTCGCGGGGGAGCTTATCGGATTTCCTGCCGCCGTGCTGTCTTCTTCTCCGCGTGCCGTCGGGGAATCCAGGCAATTCTCGATTTCAGAAATCGCTACAATCGCCGGGTCGGGTGCCGATCAGGCGGATCGGACCGCCGGGGGGGGCCAATGAAGGCCGTCATTTTCGAGGAATTCGGAGCGCCGCTCGAGGTCGCGCAGGTGGACGATTTAACAGCCGGCGACAATGGCGTCGTCATCAAGGTCGAGGCGAGCGGCATCTGCCGCAGCGACTGGCACGGGTGGCAGGGGCACGACCCCGACATCCGGCTGTTTCCGCACGTGCCCGGCCACGAACTGGCCGGCACCGTCGAGGAGACCGGCCGCTCCGTGACCAGGTGGCAGCGGGGCGATCGGGTGACCGTTCCCTTTGTCTGCGGTTGCGGCGCCTGTCCCGAGTGTGCGAGCGGCAACCACCAGATCTGCGACCACCAGACCCAGCCCGGTTTCACCCACTGGGGATCCTTCGCCGAATACGTTGCGATCGATCACGCCGACATCAACCTGGTGGGTCTTCCCGAAGAGATGGACTTCGTGACCGCGGCCAGCCTCGGCTGCCGATTTGCGACTTCGTTCAGGGCGGTCGCCGCCCAGGGGCGCGTGAGCGAAGGCGAGTGGGTCGCGGTCCACGGCTGCGGGGGCGTCGGTCTGTCGGCGGTGATGATCGCTGCGGCGCTGGGCGCGAAGGTCGTGGCAGTTGATATCGACCCGGAGGTCCTGCGGCTGGCAGGTGACGTGGGAGCTGCGGAAGTGATCAATGCGCGCGACACCGACGACGTCGCCGGAAGGATTCACGAACTCACCGGCCGCGGCGCCCATGTGTCGATCGACGCACTCGGCAGCGGCGTCACCAGCGCAAACTCCATCTCCTGTCTTCGCAAGAGGGGACGCCACGTCCAGGTCGGGCTCCTGGCTGGCGATGAGTATCGGCCGCGGATTCCGATGGATCAGGTCATCGGCAGGGAGCTCGAAATCCTCGGCAGCCACGGCATGCAGGCCCACCGGTATCCGGAGATGCTGGATCTGATCGCAACGGGCAGACTCCAACCGCAACGGCTCATCGGCAAGAGGGTGTCGTTGGAGGAAGCGCCGGGTGAGTTGGAGGCGATGGAAAGATTCGGCTCAGTGGGCATCACGGTGATCGATCGATTCTGACGCCCAAAGCGCCTCCCGAATTGTGGCATCCCTCCGCCGGGACCGGTGGCGATCGGCGGGTCGGGCGCCGTGTCTTTTCTCTCGGTTGGTATTCTCTGCTAAAATCCGCGCAACGGAACAATTGAACAGATGGAACGCCGTCGGATGCGACCCATGGTGGGGCCGTTTCTGCGTCGTCCGCAATCGAGGAGGAGACTGATATGAATCGCTACCGTGGATTTCCAATCATCGTGATGGCGGCGTTGATCATGCTGCCGGCTCTTGTCACTGCGCAGGATGGTCCGATGCCGCTCACCTGGGTTGGCATGGACAAGGTCAAACCCGGCATGGCCATGAAGTACCCGGCTCTGTTTGCAAAATACAACAAGCCGATGCTCGACCAGATGGTCGCGGACGGGATCGCCACCAGTTGGGGCGTGGGCTATGAGCTGGCCGGTCCGGGGGGCTTCAACTACCTCGTCTGGATCACGATGCCGGGGTGGGCTGGAATGGGCGCTGTGGAAGCGGCGTTCGACGCTCGCTACGAAGGGATGTCCGAAGAAGAGCAGGAAACCATGATGTCGGAGTGGTTGGCGGTGATGGAGACGGGTGACGAACAGTACATGTTGCTCCGGCACACGGTCTTCAACGGCAACCCGGACGCGAAATTCAAGTATCTCAGGCTGTCGAACTTCACGGTCAAGCCGGGCTACGACAGTGAAGTGAGCAAGATGTTCAAGAGCTTTGTCGCGCCCGTCTATGACCAGCTGCTGAAAGACGGCGCCATCGCGGGCTACGGTCTGATCGAACAGGCGATCCACTCCGACCACACCTTCACCCACGAGGCCTGGATCACCTTTGGCGAACTGGCGGATCTCGAGAAGGTCGAAAAGGCCTTCATGGAGCAGGAAGTTTCCGATGGCGACGAGTTTGCCCGAGACCTCGCGTTCAAGAAGATGTTCGATAGCAGCGCCCACTACGACCGGTTGATCCGGGTGATCATGATGAACGAGTGACGCCCCGGGCGTAGATCTCTGACCGGGAGGAAACCCCCCTCCCGGTCCATTTTTCGCTTTTCGCTCGTGTCCATGACAGCCTCCTGGAGGACGGCTCGAGTTCAATTTCACGCTCCATCCAACCGCTGCGGGTCTGAAGGTGGGCCAAGGCCCACCCTACTTCGGACCCAGGTTTCGAAAGGGTTTGTAGGGTGGGCCCTGGCCCACCATCAGAGGTGTTTCCTGCATCTCGGATTACTGGAAGAGCAGCAAACAGTGACCGCCTGTGGGTGCGTACGACCGCGGTGGGTGCCTCCGAAGTTCTCTGCGCCGAGCCGTTCTCGCCATACGACAGATTGAATCGTCACGCCTCTCGGATCATCAGGACAGGAGGCCCCAACCAAGAAAGGTATGTGGACCATGAACAAGAAAATGACTCTGGTGCTTGTCGGTTTCCTCCTCACGGTCTCTGGTCTTGTCGATGCGCAACAACAGGGCCGGGTGCAACAACAACGCCCGGTATCCACAGTGCCCCCCGCGAACGAGTTGTTCTACAGGACTTTCACCGCTTCGCAGCTCGCGCAGGCCGACCAGCGCGAACCGGTGAAACAAGCCGGTAGAGGCCAGCCGGCAACCGTGCCGAACACAGCCAACGTGATCGAAGAGATCTTCAGACGCGATCTGGGACCGATCGTCCTCGGGCTCGCCGGCCAAACGAACGCAGATGGAAGCGAAAAACCCCATATCGTGCTGAGGAGTCAGGCCGACGTGTACGGAGTCGTGAACCCCACCTCGCGTGGGCGCGGAGCCGATGTCGCCGTCGAAGGGGCAACCGGTCGGCAGATGAGCCGGCCTCCCTCAGAAGGTATCGCCCGTCTCAAGAAAAACCTCGTCGCCCTGAAGGTCAACATGATTATCTGCGGCAACGGCATCACCGTGAACGACCCGGGCATGCGTTTTCAGAACCTGTCGCTCGCGCCGGATTTCAACCTCACGAGATTTCCGATTTATGACAACTGTGAGGAGTGCAGTGCGGAGTGCAGACTCGACGTCGGGGTCTGTTTCATGACCGTCGATTTTGGGTGTCGCTGCTACCTGTTCGAGGTGGGCAGCCACCGAGGTGCAGGACCGAATCCTGCCGCACCGGGCGCCTTCGATCTGCCGCGGCGATTGAAGGACCTCGCGGCGTACGCGGACAACATGCTGACGAACTGGCAGGATTTCTCGGCGATCGATTTTGATACCGTCAACGAGACGATCGAGATCGTCAACGGCGCCTTCGCCTCTGATCTACCATTCGGCCCGGAGGATATCGTGCAGTGGGGTGGTCGGGACGGCAGACTGATATTGAACTCGGTCCGCCCGCTGAGCGAGGCGCCGTTTCTGGTCAACGAACCGTAATTTCATCTGGAGTTTCGCCACCGGAGGTGGCAGAGTCTGTGTGGAGTCAGGACAATGATTGAGGAGAAGAAGAAAAGACCCCCTGCCCTCATGGCGTTCTTGCCGATCGGGATCGCCTTCATCGCAATCGGAATGAGCGGCAGTTCCGCCTTCATTCCCATCGGTTGCGCGTTTCTGGTCATCGGCATCGCGGGCATCGCGCGCTCGAGAAAGGCCGCGGGGGATGTCTCTGCGTCCGACGAGACCAAGGAACTGTGATCCGACGCGCAGACGCGCAGCGCGTGCGGTCGACGCGGCGCTCTCGTCGGGGCCGGGGTGCGGTCGTTACCCTTGTCGCGTCCTTCGTGCTGTGCGGGTCGATCTCGTGCTCTCGCGCGCAGGGCCCGGTCATCCCGGTGTACGAGGAGCCCATGCACAGGCTGGTTCTGGAACGCCTGCCGGTGCGAGTGCTGGACGTCCAGGTGCCGGTCGGTGGCACCTCGCTCTACCATCTCCACAGCGATCCGATCTTCTACGTCGCGATCGACATCTCGGAGATCGACGCCCAGGTCCTGGGTGAAGAATGGAAGAGGACGAAAGTCTCCGCGTGGTCCCCTGGAGGCGGGGCGCACGACCTCGGCCATGCCGAGGCTCCCCTCATCCACCGCATCCGAAACGTCGGCGACGAGGCCTTCCGTTTGATCGCCGTGACCAACAGCGGACCGCCCACTGTGCTCGGCGGGCCCGAGGGTGAGGCCGCGCTGCCCGGGGATCTCGAGACCGAGGTCGAGTGGTTCCGTCAGTCGCGGGTCACGCTGGCGCCGGGCGCTGCGAGCGGCCCGGTTAAATCAGAGTTTCCGGTTGTCGTCGTGCAGGTGAGCCCGGGTCAGGCGCGTCTCGGCGGCGATGGCGCGGACACCGGGAGCTTTGACGGGCCGGGCAGCTTTGCCGCCGTCGACCCCGACCACGGATTCGAACTTCGGAATCCCGGCTCTCAACCGGTGACGCTGGTGGTGATCGAAACACGATAGCTCACACCCCAGACCCGTCGAGGTTGACGGCCCTCAGCCGCTGCAAGAAACCCACCGCTGATCCGTTCGTATTTCGAACACCATCCTGGTGTTGACACGGCTCGGAGGCCCTGTCGATCGACGGGCGTCAGAAAGGGGCTGGGCGGTGAATGGTTGCAGGTGTGCGGCGTCGATCAGTTGGGTGGTGTTGATGTTTGGAGTCGTGGGAACAACCACCGGCTCCGAGTTGGTTCTCGGCGGGCCGAAGAACGACCGTGGGGTGACCGTGAGGACCACCGCGAACGGTGGATTCATCGTGGTCGGCGTCACCGAAAGCAGGGGAAGCGGCGGTGAGGATGTCTACCTGATCCGTCTCGACGCGGAGGCGGAGGTGTTGTGGGAGACGGCCTTCGGCGGATCTGGAGATGACGACGGATGGTCGGTCCTCGAAACCGCCGCCGGCGGCTTTGTCGTTGCCGGCTTCTCGAACAGCACGGCGGCGGGTGGGTTCGACTGTTTTCTCACCGCAACCGACGGCAAGGGCGCTCGCCAGTGGTCGCGCAATTACGGGGGCACGGAGGACGATCGCTGCTGGTCGGTGGCTGCGACCGCCGACGGGGGCTGCGCGATCACCGGGCACACGACCCGCGACAGCGCCGGTGGTCTCGATCTCTTCTTCGCCCGGGTCGACGATAAAGGTAAGGTCGTCGACGGACCGCCCGCCGGCGATTGATAAAGGTGCCGAAACACTCGTTCCGCCGCTATGATCCCGGCGTTTCCTCGACCGGAAGCTGCCACGTACCGTCGAGACCGTCCATCCCGACCGCGAGTCCGGTGGCGCCGTCGCCGCTGAAACCGACCGCGTGAAAATGCCCCTCCGCGATTGGTCTCCAGGTGAGGCCGCCGTCCTCGGAGAGGTCGGTTCCTGAAGGCCCGACCGCCATCAACACCCGGGGTGTCGCATCGGAGACCGTCACCACACATTCGCGGAATCCCGAGGGTGGTGTCTCGGCGGCGGTCCACGTCACCCCGCCGTCATCGGTCACCGCGGCGGTCGCGGTCGGGTTGGCCTCGTCGAGGTAGTCGCCGCCGACCGCGACACCCCGGCGCTGATCGGCGAAATACAACGAAAAGACGCCTTGAGAAGACTGTCCGGAACGAATCGGAGTCTCGGCCACCGTCCACGAGGAACCACCGTCGGTCGAGCGGAAGACTCTTGCAGCGGGACCGCCGGTGCCGAACCAGACGGTGTTTTTCCCGAATACCGTCATGCAGGTTCCCGAAGCGGCAAAATTGGCCTCGCCCTCGAGGGCGTGCGGTCTGCTTTCCCAGGGCAGTTCGGTCCAGGTTTCGCCTCCGTCGTCGGTCCGAATGATGAGAAACCGACCGTCCATGGGGTCGCCCAAGGCGATTCCGCGTTCTGCATCCCAGAACGAAACGGCGTTGAGGAACACCCCGGGCGTCTCGTTCTCGTACATCAGTTGCCAGGATTCTCCACCGTCGTCCGTACGGTAGATCCGGGCCGGAAGCCCCGCGCTCACGAGCAACGCACGATCCCGGCCCCAGGCGTGGAGATCGCGGAAGTCGAGCGTCTCGGCGCCTGCCACCGTGCCGATCTCCCAGGTGTCGGCGCCGTCCACGGTTCGCAGAAAGGTGCCGCCGCTGCCGCTCGCCCACGCAACGTCGGCGTCGACGACGTGCAGGCCCCTGAGGCTGGCGGTCGTCCCGCTGCCGCGAACGAGCCAGCTTCCCGCGAACGGAGCTTCGGGGACGTTGCCGCCTGAACACCCTCCAGAAACGATCAGGAGGGCGAGCGCGAAAGTCCGACTCGTGAGAGTCAATGGAGCCATGGCTCGGCCAGTATGCCACGAGGGGAGGGGGGGGACCCTCAACCGAGAGGTCAAGGAACCGTCGACGACCACTCACCGGTGCCCGCTGACTCGAACCCGTCGACAAACAGAGGAATCCTTTTGCCCGCGTCCTCAGAGACGGCGTCCATGAAAGAATCGAAGTCGTTCGTCGAACACGCCGGAAACCGCAGGCCATCGGTGAGAACGCTCATGCCCTGGTGTCCGGTGCCGGGGGAAATCGCCCCCGGGCACTGGGAGGTGGTCACGGGAGAGGTCGGGAGCCAGGGATCGTCGGGGATCGCATTGGCCGTGATTCCCACCAGGGAGTGGACGACGTAGTTACGGTTCAAGGATGTCCCGAAATGCGGGGACGACAATGCCAGGAGGTCGCTGTCGATCGCAACCGCTGCAGCCGATCCTCCCGCGACCGAGTTGTCGTCGTCAAACGAGCCGCACATCACGCCGTCGTCCGAAACCACCAGGAAGATCTTGAACGCACCCTCACGCAACCACGACGACCACCCTGTCGGAGCGAGCCCGAAGTCGTCGGGAGTCGTGCCGTCGTAGGTGCTGATCAGCAGGCACCAGGCGTCGAGTGAGCCGACCTCGATGCTGTAGTGTTTGAAGAGGTCGGTGATCCCCGGCTGAACCGGCGGTGTGGCGCAACCGCCGGACGGCACGCTGCTCAGAGGACTCTCGAAACACACCGATTCAGTGGCGATGTTGCCGTGTTTTGCCACGACGATGACCCGAACATCAACGCCGTCCGCTATCTGCTGGGCCACGAGGTTGTAAAACTCGATCTGGAAATTGGCGATGATTGTGCCCATCGAACCTGAATTGTCGACGACCACGATGATGTCCAGGGCCTTGAGGGGACTGGACTTGGTCGATTTGTGATGGCCAGCGGAGTCAAAGACAGGCGAGGTGTCCGGTCTGGTTGCGGTGTGTCCCCAGACGCCGTACGACATGGCGGCAGCGACACAGACCGCAGTAATGCCCCGGAGGCGAGCGGGTCGGATCTTCATGTGCGTCCCCTTTTGTTGATATTGAATATAGGTCTTGTTCCTACGGCGTGCAAGCGCCGGGCATCGTTCGCTGCCGCGAACAGCTGTCAGGTGAGTGGACTGCACCAGACCTCGCGGCGACTGCGGCGGGCGGCATATATGCCGCCCCCGGCTCAAACTCGATTCAAGGTTGGGTTCATCCGGAATTTCGTCGGATGAGGGAGAGTCTATGACGTCGATCGAGGACGAACACGACCATCAGATTCTGACGTAAGCCGCGGAGCGGCGGCAGCAAATAGCCCGGGGCGTGAGCCCCGGGAACCGCGGTTCAACTCATATTTTGAGCCCCGGCAGGGGCGACAGACATGCCGCGATGGGGACCTCTTTGTCGATGTTGCCCACCTGTCGCCGCGCCGCGGCTCGGCGAATTATGTGTCCCACTGTTCCCGGGGCTCACGCCCCAGGCTCCAACCTGTCGCTCCTTCGGAGCTCTCGTCCGGCAAACCCGCGATTCCACGTTTTCCCGGATGAACCCAAGGTTGTCGGGGCGGGGAATGTCCCGCCGACGTGTTTTCGCCCGCTGCACGAGGCTCAGGTCATAATGCTGCTGATGAAACACGACCTCGTGATCTTCGACCTCGACGGCACCCTCGTCGACTCGCGGCTGGATCTCGCGAACGCGATCAACCGGATGCTCGAGGATCTCGGTCGCCCCACTCTCCCGCCCGAACAGATCGTGACCTTCATCGGCAACGGCGTGGTCAGGCTGTTGGAACGCGCGCTGGGCGAGGCGGCCCTGGTGGATGCGGCGCGCCCGCTGTTCGAGCGCCACTACGGCGACTCGCTGCTCGTTCACACGCAGCCCTATCCGGGGGTTGACCGGCTCATTCGTGATCTCGGTGCCGACCGTACGCTGGCGGTGGCAACCAACAAGCCGGGTGAGTGGGCGCGCGCCATCGTCCTCGGTCTCGGGTGGTCCCAGACGATTTCTCATGTGGTTGGTGGCGGCGACGGCGCCGGCCTCAAACCCGCCCCGGACATGGCGGAGCGGTTGCTCGGCGAGAGCGGATGTTCGCGTGCGAAAGCGTTGATGGTAGGCGACATGGAAGTCGACGTCGAATTTGCTCGTGCCGCCGGTTTCCCCTTTGTCGGGGTGAGTTGGGGCTTTGCGGGTCGCGATCGGCTGCAGGCCGCGGGCGTGCAGCGGATCGCCGATTCGGCGGCCGAGCTCGAAGCTCTCCTCGTCGAGGATTCAGTCTGCGATTGAAGATGCGAGAAACCGAGCCGCGCGAGTGGCGAGGCTCGTATACTCTCGGCTGCATGGCGCCGCTGATCACCGCTCGTGAGATCTCCCGGTCGTTCGGGCCACGGACCCTGTTCGAGGGGCTGAGCCTGACCCTCAGCGAGGGCGACCGGGTGGGTGTCATCGGACCGAATGGGGCCGGTAAGACCACCATGCTGCGCATCCTGGCCGGCACGGACGAGCCCGATTCCGGCGAACTCCATCGCCGCCGCCACCTGCGGGTGGCCGACGTGCCCCAGGACGACGTCTTCGAACCGGGAGCCACCGTATTCGAGGTGGTGACGCGCGGCGCGGAGCGCGGGGCGAGGGCGACCGACGACGAGACCGAACGACAGGTCCGCGTCGCCATCGCCCTCGACCAACTCGGCTTCCGCGCTCCCGACCAACCGGTCGACCAGCTCTCGGGAGGTTGGCGCAAGCGGCTGGCAATCGCCTCCGCCCTCGCTGCCGACCCGGAGGTACTGCTCCTCGACGAGCCCACCAACCACCTCGACCTCGACGGCATCCTGTGGCTCGAGAAGATGTTGCTTTCGAGCCGGCTGCTCGCCTACGTCGTCATCACCCACGACCGCGCCTTCCTCGATCGCGTGGCGAACCGGGTGGTCGAGGTGGCGCCGCAGTACCCCGGTGGCACCTTCGTCGCCACCGGCACCTATGCCGCGTTCCTGGAGAAACGGGCGCAGCACCTGGAGGCCCGCGCCCAGTACCGGGACAGTCTTGCCAATCGCGTGCGCCGGGAGCTGGAGTGGCTGGGACGCGGGCCCAAGGCGCGGACCACCAAGGCGCAGGCGCGGATCGACGAGGCCGAGCGTCTGATAGCCGATCTCGCCCAGGTCCGGGCCGAGCTCGCCACCTCGAAAGCGGGCATCGAAATGACCGGATCGGGACGCCGCACCAAGAGGCTTCTGGTGGCGTCGGAGGTTTCGAAAACGCTGGGCGGTCGACAGCTTCTGCGGGATCTCGACCTCGTCCTGCTCCCCGGCCGACGGCTCGGTGTCGTCGGTGCCAACGGCAGCGGCAAGAGCACCCTGCTCAAGCTGCTCGCCGGTGAACTCGAGCCCGACGGCGGCCTCATCCGCCGCGCCGAGCACCTCCAGATCGTCCACTTCGACCAGGGCCGCGAACAGCTCGACCAGACCGCGGCCCTGCGCCGCGCGTTGGCGCCGGAGGGCGACACGGTGGTCTACCGGGGGCGAGAGGTGCACGTGGTGACGTGGGCCCGCCGATTCCAGTTCCGCGACGATCAGCTCGACCAACCGGTGAGTGAGCTTTCGGGAGGAGAACAGGCGCGAGTTCATATTGCCCGGTTGATGTTGAAGCCCGCGGACCTCCTCCTGCTCGATGAACCGACCAACGATCTCGACATACCGACCCTCGAGGTGCTCGAAGAGAGCCTGCTGGACTTCCCGGGTGCGCTGGTGTTGGTCTCCCACGACCGCTACCTGCTCGACCGGGTGAGCACGGTCCTGCTCGGTCTCGACGGCGAAGGCGGGACGACGCCCTTCGCTGATGTCGACCAGTGGCTGACCCACCGCGAAACCACGGCGGTGGCCCCTCGTCGGGAAAAGACCGATCGGCGCCCCAAACGGCCGCGGCGATCGGGTCTCTCCTACCTCGAAAAACGCGAGTACGAGGCCATGGAGGAGACCATCCTCGAAGCCGAGGCCGAGCTCGAAGCGGCGGCCTCACACCTCGCCGACCCCCAGGTGGCTTCCGATGCCGACGCCGCCCATCGCGCGTTCCTCGCCCACGAGCGGGCGAAAGAGAAGGTCGCAGAACTTTACATCCGCTGGGCGGAGCTCGAGGAGAAGTTGTAAGACGCCCTCACCCCACGTGATCAGTTCCCCATGTCCAGGTTCTTCGCGAGAAACGCCCACTGGTCGGCGACCTCCTCGATCTGCATCCAGGTCGGTTTGCCGGCGCCGTGGCCGGCGCGGGTTTCGACCCGGATGAGGATCGGGTTGTCGCAGCCTTGAGCGTTCTGCAGAGCCGCCGCGAACTTGAAGCTGTGCCACGGCACGACGCGGTCGTCGTGGTCGGCGGTCGTGATCAGGGTCGGCGGGTAGCAGGTGCCCTCGACGGTGTTGTGGTAAGGCGAGTAGGCCAACAGGGCTCGGTACTCGTCCTCGTTCTCGCTCAATCCGTAATCCGATGCCCACTGGCGGGCGTTGGCGCTGGGCGTGTGGTAGCGCAACATGTCGAGCACGCCCACCGCCGGCAGGGCCGCGCCGAAGAGTTCGGGCCGCTGGGTGATCACGGCGCCCACCAGGAGGCCGCCATTGCTGCCGCCCTGGACGGCCAGCTTCGGCGTCGAGGTGTAGCCGTTGGCGATCAACCACTCTGCTGCGGCGATGAAGTCGTCGAAGACGTTCTGTTTTTCCAGCTTGGTCCCGGCGACGTGCCACTCGCGGCCGTACTCGCCGCCGCCGCGGATGTTGGCGATGGCCAGCACGCCGCCCATCTCGAGCCACACCATGCGAGAGGTGCGGTAGGACGGGGTTCGCGAGCTGTTGAACCCGCCGTAGCCGTAGAGGAGGGTCGGGTTTGCGCCGTCGAGGGCCATCCCCGTTTTGTGGACGATGAACATGGGCACCCGGGTGCCGTCCTTGCTCTCATAGAAAACCTGTTTGGCCTCGTAGCCGGAGAGATCGACGGGCGGGTCGGGCTTTTTGAAAAGCGTGCTCTCGCCGGTATCGACGTCGTAGCTGAAGATCGCGGTCGGGGTGGTGAAGTCGGTGTAGGAGTAGAAGGTCTCGGGGTCGTCGCCGCGGCCCGAGAATCCGCTGGCGGATCCCATCCCCGGCAACGCAACCTCACCGACGATGACGCCGTCGGCATCGTAGAGACGCACCAGCGAGTGGGCGTCGCGCAGGTACTGGCAGATGAGTTTGCCGCCGACGTAGTCGACCGAACTCAGGGTCTCCACGGCCTCGGGCACGACCTCACGGAAGCTACCGGGTGCGTTGCGGCCGAGGTCGACGGCGACGGCGCGGCCGAGCGGCGCATCGTTGTTGGTCCAGAAAAACAGGGTGTCGCCATCGTTGCCGACGAAGTTGTAACGGGCGTCCCAGCGGTCGAAGATCGGCAGCGGCTCGGTGGCGCCCGTGCCGAGGGGCAGATAGTAGACGTCGTTGGCGTCGTAGCCGAGGCGGTTGGAGATGATCAGGTAGCGACCGTCCTCGGTGACGCTGGCGTAGGGGTTCTTGGTGGTCTCGCCGGGGATGGTGTAGACGTGTGTGTCGTCATTCTGGGCGGTGCCGCGCCGGTGGTAGAACACCGAAGTTGTGGCGGAGCCGTCGCCGGTGCCGTCTTCCCTGGCCGGGTAGCGGCTGTAGAAGAAGCCCTCGCTGTCGCCGGACCAGGAGGCGCCGGTGAACTTGCAGCGTGCAACGACGTCGTCGAGGTCCTCACCGGTGTCCACGTTGCGGATGCGCCAGGTCTTCCAGTCGGTGCCGCCGTCGGAGGTGGAATAGGCGATCCACTTGCCATCGGGGCTCGGCACCGACGAGGAAAGAGCAACGGTGGCGTCGTCAGAAAAGGTGTTGGGGTCGATCAGAACGCGGGGCTCGCGGTCGAGGGCGTCGGCCACGTAGAGAACGCTCTGATTCTGGAGACCGTCATTGCGGCTGAAAAAATAGCGGCCGCCCTCCTTTTCGGGCATGCCGTAGCGTTCGTAGTCCCACAGTTCGGTGAGGCGGGCCTCGATGGCCTCGCGCTGAGGGATGGCTTCCAGATAGGGGAAGGTGATGGCGTTCTCGGCCGCGACCCACGCGGCGGTGTCCGCGCCGTCGAGATCCTCGAGCCAACGATAGGGGTCGGCAACTTCGTCGCCGAAGTAGGTGTCCACCACATCGCCGCGGAGCGCGTCAGGGTAGGTGATGGGCGCGTACCCCGTGGGCGCGCAGGCAGACAGCCCTAGAGACGCGAGACCCGCGGCAACGAGCGAAATAACGTGCTGCTTCATGATTCCCCTCCCAGCCGCGGACGCGGCGCTACCGATGCTACATGGGCGGGGAGATGCGGAGCAAGGCGCAGCTCGGGTCAGCGCGCGTTTCCCGAGAGGATGCCGGGAGCCAGGCACCTCCGCCGCACGCTGTCCACCCACCCCGATCTCCCGGTTTTTCCGGTAGTGGGGTGGGCGGGCGGGAATTCAAAATTGAGAATTCAGAATTCAAAATTCGCCCGCGGGTGGGCGGGCGGGAGCTCAAAACTCAAAACTCACAACTCAAAACTCTAGCGCTTCCGGTCCCAGCCCCAGTTCTCGTAGTACTGCCAGCTGGCCATCGAGTTGAGCTCCTTGATCTGGCGGTCCTTGGCGAGCAGGTTGGCGCGCAGGACGTCGCCGATCGAAGCCATACCGATGACGCGGTCGTCCTTCTTGACCGGGATGTGGCGGAGGTAGAGACCGAGAAAGGTCTCCTCCAGCTCGGTCAGGGTGGCATCGTGCCTGGCGCAATGTACCGGTGAAGACATGTGGTCGCCGATACTGGCGTTCTTGGGGTCAAAAGACGGATCGCTGCTGCTGCGCAGAAAGTCGCGTTCGGTCCAGATGCCCACGATATCGTCATCCTCTTCGATCAGGATGGCGCCGATTTTCTTCTCGTTCATCAGATCGACGGCCTCGGCCACGGTCAGGTTCTTCTTGACGGCGACGATCTCGTTGTTCTTGTCTTTGACGATGTCTTCAGCGGTCTTCAATTCTTCCTCCTTGGATCACGGGGCCCGCTGTCGGGCGGGAAAGTAGAAACGTTAGCACGGCACCGCCGATCAACATTGCCACGACATTCCACGGGGCATCGAGGCGGATCACCGAGTACGTGACTGAAGCGGCAACCATGATGGTGGCCGCAATCTTGGACCGCAGGCCGATGGCGCCGTGCTCACGCCACGAAGAGATCATGGGCCCGAAACGCGGGTGCTCGTGCAACCAGGTGTGGAATCTCAGGGAGCCGCGCGAATAACACGCCGCCGCCAGCAGGACGAAGGGCGTGGTCGGCAGCAATGGGACGAAGATGCCGAGAAACGCCAGCGCCATGCTGGAGTGGCCGATGAGGAGATAGGTCATTCGCATGCGAATGTATCAACCGTCGATCGAGCGAACATCTTCCCGGGTGGTGATCGAACCTACTCCTGCAATGTCGGGAGTTCGGGTGGTTCGAACCCGGAACGCGGCCTTTCAGCCGCCCGGAACTCGGCCATGGTGCCGACAAAGAACCCGGTCGAACAGCCGTGTCGGGTTCCTTCATCGTCGATCAACGAAACCATGTTGTATTCGCCCCAGATCTCGCCCGTCCGGGTCAGCGGCGCGAGTCCTCCGCCGGTTCGTTGGCAGTGCTCGCGGTGAAGGAAGCCCGCGGTGTCGGGGGCGGGGCTCGAGGTCTCGAGTCGCCCGGACGGTGGGTACTCGACGATCAGGGTTTCGTCATCCACCGGAAGGGCGGCCGCGCCTTCAACCCCATATTGGAGGATCGCCCAGCCCCGGAAGTCTTCGGGGACGATGTGGCGCTCGGGTGGGTTGGCGTCCATTCCGACGGCGGTCTGCATCCGGTACAGACCCTCGGCGGTGTAGGAATATCGGAAGAAAAAGAACACCGCGATGCCGATGAACAAAAACATTCCCAGGATCACGCCGATGATGCGTCCGATGCTCATGGTGGGTATACGTACGACGGAGGCGAGGGATGCAAACTCATCGTCCCGCCGATCAGGGGACCCAGGCGTAGCCGATCTTGAAGAAGGCGGCGCGGTTGAGCTGGGTCAGATCGATCGAGCTGTCGGCCTCGGAGTTGTCGGTGTAGCCGAGGTAGAGAGCGGTTCTGGGGTTGATCTTGTACGTGAAGAGCCACTGGGTCAGGAGGTGTTTGAATTCGGGGTCCCTGCCGTCTGCATAGAGTTCCGGATTGTAGGCGTAGTCGGCGTACTGGAGGATCAGACGGACAAAGGCCCGCCGGTTGAACTGGTAGATGGTCCGCAGCTCGCTGAGGTTGGCGGTATAGAGGCGCCCGTCGTCGATGTCGAACTTCTCGAACGTGTGGGTGAAGTCGAAGCGAAGGTGGCGGCCGGCAAAGAGCTCGAACGTCGGTCGAACTCGGAGCCGGGTGCCCGGACGGTTGTGGGCGTAGTCGATGCCGTCTCCGCCTTGAATGCTCAGACCGAAGACCAGGTTGCGGGCGGGCTGGAGGTTGAGATTCACCTGATAGGTCCGGTCGTCGTACTCCTCGCCGAGGTACGTCTGCTTTCCGTAATAGAAGATCCCGAACACGGTGGACTGGAGCGGGCCGTTGTAGATGACGAAGGTCCCCGGGGCGCTGCGCAGCATGTTGCCGTCCCAGTCGTCGTCGCGTTCGTAGCCGAGCCAGACCTGGAGGCGGTTGTACCAGTGGGTGGGATCGTTCTGCTGCCAGGTGTGGAGGTAGCCGGTGTCGTAGTGCCGGTAGCCGGTCTGCGGGATGAATCCCAGATCCGCCCGAAACCCGGGGCTGATCTCGCTGTAGAACGCGTAGATCTCGTTGCTCCGGGTCTGGTGGGCGTAGAAGAAGTCGATGGCGTGGCCTTCGAACTCGCCCGTCGGTTGTTCCCGAGCCTCGGCGATGTCGTTCGGGTACAGGGTCTTCGACTCCAACAGCTGCAGCCTGAGCGTGTCCTTCGGGGTGAAACGGAGATCGAGGTCGACGCCGTAGAGCCGGTTGTAATAGTCGTTTCCCTCGCGATCGGTGATCAGGGCGCCGACGGTCGAAGATGTACCGATGTCGTATCGGTAGCGGAAGACGGTTCCCGTGCTCTGCTCGTCCCGTTGCGTCGAAGAAGACCACTCGGTTGCGGGGAACAGGAGATTCGTCACGTCGTCTCGCACGGAAAAGAAACCGATGGCGCTGCGCCCGATCTTGCCCGCCACCTTGACGCCCCACACCGGGTCGGCCAGGGTCCGGGTGTGAACGGCGTTGAGTGGGGTCTGGAAGTAGTCGAAGCCCTCCAGAAAGAAGGGGCGTTTTTCCGGATAGTAGAGGCTGAACTTGGTATTGATGTCGAGTTGGGCGGCGTCGGTTTCGATCTGTGAGAAATCCGGGTTGATGGTCGCGCTCAAATTGAGGTTTGGGGTGACGCCCCAGCGGGCCGTCAGCCCGGGCTCGACGGTCGAATCCACCTCCTGGAAGTTGCCATCCGGGAAGGGTTCTCGCTCCTCGCTGTGAATGGCCGACACCGTCGGATCGAATTCGAGGGCGCGCCCGGGGCTGGCGCCGGAAAATCCGTGGATCCTGTCGGCCTGGCACAGGTAGCAGTTGTTGCTGCGGTCGCGCGGGAAGAGGCCGATCTTGTGGGTCACCGACCGGGGGTAGGAGCGGACCGCGTCGAAGCCCCAGGTCTGTTCGCCGTCCTTGGGCTGAAAGCGGAGAGAACTGAAGGGAATGGCGATCTCGACCACATAACCCTCACCGTCGATACGCCCGGCGGAATCCCAGATGGCGTCCCACTCGAGGCCGGTTCCGGATGGAGTCTCGATGCCGTCGGCCTGGATGCCCAGGGGGTTCACGAAGAAGTCGAACGACCTCCGGTCGTCGTTGAAGGTGTCGAGGACCAGCGCCACCCAGTCGTCGTCAAATATCTTGTCGCGGTCCGAGAAACGGGCTCGGATCGCGGCCGGGTTGGGGTCCAGGGCCCGGAAGGCGGCGTAGAAGTGGCGGTCGTCGTAACAGATGAAGACCTGGGTGCCAACCGGCGCCGGGATGTTCTCACCGGGTCGAACCTCGACATCGATCTCGAGAACCAGGGCATCCTGCCAGGCGGGATCGTCGAGCACCCCGTCGACCCGGATCTCGCCGTCGATCTTCGGCACCTGGTGGGAATCGGCGGCACGGGTCGTCGCTGGAGAGAGTACGGTGACGAGGACGATCAGTCCGAGTGCGATTCGAGTGGTTCCTGTGGTACCCGTCACCCGGAACCCCCCAGGTGCGGGGCGGCGAGACTTACCATCGTTGAATGGGCCTTTCCGAGTGAAGATTTCAGCAGGAGCCTTCTGGAGCCTGCGGTTGTCGCAAATTACGAAAAACTCTGATCAATGTTGCGAGCGGTGTCGCGGGGATGGCGCGCCGGGAGGCGGGAGATCGAAGGGCCTACTGCTGGAGCTCCTGGAGCAAGCGATCGAAGCCGAGGATGACGTTGAGGGTGGTGACCTCGGGCATCGCCTCGCTTTTGATCGCGAGCAGACGGCCGTCGGCGGCGATGTCCATCACGCGAAGGGTGGGATCCTCGAGGACCAGGGTCGGTTGTCCCAGCTGCAGAGCCGGCTCATTCGTCACATCCACAGCGACCAGGCCCCGGCTTGTGTGGAAATAGAGCCGCCTTCCGTCGCGCGACCACAGGGGCGCTGTTCCACCGCCGCTTGACACCAGTTGAGCCCCTTCTCCGGGGTTTGGCGGATAGGAGCGCACCCACACCTCTGGGGAGCCGGACTGGTCCGACACGTAGGCGATCAGATCCGAGGTCGGGGAAAAGGCAGCATCGCCCTCGGTGGCTTCGGTGGCGGCAAAGGGCAGCGGGTCAGCACCCTCGTCGTTCATCGGCAAGAGAAAGATATCGGTCAACGTCGAGGGGTTGCGTTCGACATAGGCGAGCCAACGGTCGTCTCGCGACCACGAGGTCGGGAACTGCGCCCCGCCCGCCTCCAGCGGCATCGAAATGGACCCATCGGGCTCGATGATGAAGAGTTTCTCGATCCCCGCCCGGTACGAGCCGAAAGCGATACGATCACCTCGTCGCGAGGGCACCGGGGTGCCGTCCCAGGCGGGGTCGACCGTGAGCCTGGTGGTTGTGCCCCTTCTCAAATCGTGAGCATAGATGTCTGCGTTGACGTCGATGGTCGCAAAAAGAACACGCTCGTCTTCGAGTCTGGCAGCGCGGATTGTCTTCTCGCTCTCGATGATTTTCTTGGTGGAACCGTCGAGGCCGATCCACACCAGTTGCTGGTCGGTTCCCGGCCGCCCGCCGGTGGCGTACACAAGGGTGCCGGCAGCCGAGGCCGACCATTGGCCGGCATCGTAGTCGGGGTCGACCAGCAGGTTGTCGGCCAGTTCCAGCGATGGTCCGGTGAGTGCCGGTGGTTCAACGGTCATCCGGACGCCGAACAGCTTGGGGCCCACGTTGTACAGCAGGTAGGGCGGGTGATACTCGGGCCGTAGACCGCCCTCGACGAGGGTGGTCCGGCGGCCGGACTCGAGGTCGTACACGAGGGTTCTGGCGAAGCTCGTTTCACCCGCACGCCAGGCCATATAGAGGATCGACCCACCGCCGGGAAGCAGGCTCGGGAAATTGTGCTCCTGCTCACCGGCGGAGGTATCGAGCTCGGCCACGACCTCGGGAGTCCCACCCTTTGCGGGCACTCGCTGAGTCACCAGCCCCTCGGCGCGAGATGACGAAAACATGATGGTGGCCTCGTCCGGCCAACTTCCACCCCACGGATCGTTGACATCGCACACTGTTTCCACGACGCCACCGCCGGCCACCAAGGTCTTGCGCAGCTTGCCGCGGGCAAAGAATGCGACCCACCGGCCGTCGGGTGAGAAGAACGGTTGCATGGCGCCCCCGGAACCGGCCACGAGACGTCCGTCTGCGACATCCAGCGACCGCAGCCACAACCGGGTATCGACCGAACTCTCGCTGTAGTAGTCCACCAGCGAACCCCGGTCCGCGACCGCCACCGCGATGGTGCGGCCGTCCGGGGCGACTCCGATGGTGTTTGGAACCCTGCGACCCATGGCCAGCATCTGGCCTTCCGGCAGCGCCACCTGGAGGTGGGACACCGGGGCTGTGGCGCCCTGCCTGTCGCCTCGGAGCCCTCCGATCAACAACGCTCCGACCAGACCTCCAGCCATGAGCCCGGCCGCCAGCCAGAGCCAACCCTTCGCCGGCGTGCCAGTCTGTGACATCCGGGTGTCCGCCAGAGCGCGTGATGCCTCCTCGGGGTCGGCGAGGACGCGCTCCAGAGCCCAGCGCGCATCGCCGAGGTCGCGCAGGCGTTTTTTGGGGTCCTTTTCGAGCAGCCGTCCCAACAACTCGCGAAGCCGCCACGGGAGGTCGTGGGGCAGTTCCCGCCAGTCCGGTTCATCCTTGACGACGGAGGCCAGGACATCGGTCACCGTATCGCCGCCGAAGCACCGGTTGCCCGTGAGCATCTCGAAGAGAACCGCGCCGAAGGCCCAGATGTCGGTGCGTTTGTCGGTGGGCTGAGCCCGGGCCTGTTCGGGAGACATGTAAGGCGCGGTTCCGCTGAGCACCCCGCCGCCGGTCATGGCGGTGAGAGTGGGGGACTTCGAAACCTCGGTGCCGGCCGGCGCCGACTCCCAGACCGTGGCGAGACCGAAGTCCAGGACCTTGACCACGCCGTCCACGTTGATCATCACGTTGGCGGGTTTGAGATCGCGGTGGACGATGCCGCGGTCGTGGGCGGCTTCCAGACCGAGCGCGATCTGGATGGCGATCGGGACCGCTTCGGCCGCGGCGACCGGACCGCGGGCAAGGCGCTGATCCAGGCCCTCGCCCTCGACCAGCTCCATCACCAGAATGATGGTTTGGCTCGGGGCTTGGGGCTCGGGGCTCGAACCGGGTCTCGGCGGAGATTCGAAATCCGCGGCCTGCACGCGGGACGCGTGCGCCACAAACCCTTCGTCATCAGATTGGGTACCTTGTGGGGCAGCCGTCCCGGCTGCCACGTGGGTGCTCACGCTCTCGAGGCCGTAGAGAGTGGCCACGTTGGGGTGGTTCAGTGAGGCGAGAACCTTGGCCTCACGTTCGAAGCGGGCGCTCCGCTCAGCGTCCCCGGCGAAGGCCGGGGGAAGGACCTTGAGCGCAACCTCACGGTCGAGGGTGGTGTCGACGGCGCGCCACACCGCGCCCATCCCACCCTCGCCGATCTGTTCGACGAGCCGGTAGTGCAGCACGGTTGATCCATCTGTGAGTTCCATTGTCGCGTGAGGTCCGTGGACCAGTATACGCGACTCACTCTCAATTTTATCGAGAACCGGCGGAATGGATTCTCGTTATCGGCCCCTGAGCCCCTCGAGCCTCTGAATTCTCCGAAGCCCTGCGACAGGTGACACCGGAGCTTGCCAGGAGAGCGATCAGAACATACATTGAGTCTACGTCTCGAAAACTTGAAACGCGGCCGAGGTCGCATCAACTGGAGGTTGTCCATGCGCAGAACACACGGTGTGACAATTGTCGTGGTGGTTTCATTATTGGTCTGTGCCAACGTTTTTGCCGGCGGATTCTTGAAATACGATGGAGTCGATGGGGAGTCAAAAGACTCAGCACATCAGAAGTGGAACGATCTTCTAGCCTGGAGTTGGGGGACCGGGACACCGAAGCAGGTGGGCCGGGGAGGGTGCGGGAATGTCGATCGCCAGTATCTGGTGGTCACCAAGTACGTGGATTCGACGACGCCCGAGTTCGTTCGATTGGCCGAAAGCTGCGCGTCGGCGGACGAGGTGATTCTCGAGGTGCCCATCCTGCCCGACGGCGTCGGCGGGACCCAACGCTTCCTGCGTATCCGGATGGAGGACGTCCGGGTGCGGAAGATCGAGATGGGCAGCAGTTCGGGTGACGAGATTCCTACGGAGAACCTGAGCCTGGATTTCAGAAGTGTGGAGATCGAGGTCGTGCCTAGCCGACGCGACTAGCCCGCCTGCGCGGGGCAGGGGACTTTCGGCTACGATCTCGCAGGCGTCGAGGGCCCGGATGCTACACTTGAGGGTGCTGCGGGAATCGTTCGATCTCCGCGCATGGAGGGGGCCTTGAACAGATTTGGACTCGTGCTGCTGCTGGCGGTGCTGTGTGTCTTTGTCGGCTGTCCCAAAGATGAGACCCAGGCGCCCGAAGACACCTTGACGCCCGCAGAGACGGTGCTGGTGGGTGTCGGCGACCCGGCGCCGGGCTTCGAACTGGTGACTCTCGACGGCGAGATATTCAACCTCGAAGCGCAGCGGGGGAAGGTCGTTCTCGTCAACTTCTTTGCCACCTGGTGCCCGCCGTGCCGCGAGGAACTGCCCTTCCTCGAGGACGAGGTCTGGCGGCGTTTCGATCCCGAGAAATTCGCCCTCATCGTCGTCGGCCGCGAGGAAGACGAGGAAGTCATCGGTCCCTTTGTCGAGAAGAACGCCTACTCCCTGCCGTTTGCCGGCGACCCCGACAAGGTGGCCTACGACCAGTACGCCTCACGTTTCATCCCGCGCAACTTCGTGATCGGCCCCGACGGAACCATCCTCTTCCAGTCGCAGGGCTTCGAACGCGGAGATTTCGACAAGATGGTTGCCGTGATCGAGGAGGCGGTGGCGGCTCTCGAAACACCAGCCGAGGCCGAAGCGGCGTAACCCCTAGGGCTTCTGCGCACGGGGCCTGGTCGATTCTCTGCGGGCGGGACGCACGCACCACAACGCCCGAATCCGATTGGAACCCAAGGCCCCAACCGGGCGCCGACTCTGACGAATCGGGGAAACGACCGCCCCTGTTTGTCATCCCGACCGAAGGCCCGGCTTGTCGCGGCGTAGCCGGGGCGAAGCCGGAAGGGCCGTAGCGGAGGGATCCCTCCACTCGGTCGTCTGGCTCCCTCGGTCGGGATGACCGTAAAGGGGTCGTTTCGGCGGGACTCATCGTATTCCCGGACTCGTGGCGACCCCTTCCTGTCATCCCGACCGAAGGCCCGGAGGGCCGTAGCGGAGGGATCCCTCCACTCGGTTGCTTCGCTCTCTCGGTCGGGATGACAGAAAAGGGGTCGTTTCTCTCCCTCGGTCGGGATGACAGAAAAGGGGTCGTTTCTCTCCCTCGGTCGGGACGACGTTTTTTTATCGACGCCCCACTGCCTCACTCCCTGACCGGCAGCCGGGACGGCTGCCCCACAAGACCTCGGTCAAAGTGATCCGGTTGGAGTGCGCGTTTCGCGCGCCGGGCGGGTGATGGAGAATTCGAAATTCGAAATCCGAAATTGCCACGGCTCCCTTTCTCCCTTTCTCCCTTTCCCCCTTTCTCCCTTTCTCCCTTTCCCCCCCGCCCCCTCGGGTCATTTCTTCGGCAGGATGTTCTGGTTCACTCGGAAAAGATTCTCCGGGTCGTACTTCGCCTTGACCTTGGCGAGCCGGTCGTAGTTGCCGCGATAGCTCGCCTGCACCCGCTCCTGGCCCTCTTCCATCATGAAGTTGACGTAGGCGCCGCCCGAAGAGTGCGGATGGACGTCTTCCCAATAACCCACCGCCCAGTCCCGCAGCTTGTCCTTGTTGGCGGGGTCGGGGTCGACACCGACGATGACCCCCGCCCAGTTGGCCTCGCGATAGCTCCACGCCGTGTCTTCCGGACCCACGCGATGGGGGGCGCCGTCGATGGGGTAGAGGTGCATGGTCGACTGCATGGTCGGGAGCTTCTTGCCCCACTCGGCGTGTGCGGCGATCGAGGCGTCCGAGATCTCGGTGAAGAAGTCGGCCCGCCAGTACCACTGGTGTCCGGGCGGATAAAGCCCGTCGAAGGCCGAGTTGAGAGCCGGGAAGGGCATTTCCCCGACGCCGGGGAGATCGGGCTCGAGGGCGAGGATGGGTGCGAACACCTCCTCCGCCTTCGCCAAATCACCTGTGTAGCACCACACCACGCCGCACATCTTGTGCAGGTGGAGGTGTTCGGGAAACGGCGGCGCCGGCGGGACCGTCAGAAAGGCAAAGAAACCGGTCAGCTCTTCCGGAGCCTGGCGGATGAAGTCGCGGTACCACTTCATGATCTCCTCGGTGCGGTCGAGCTCCCAGAGGGTCGGGCCGCCGAAGATAGTGGAGACCGGATGTCCCTGGAACTTGAAGGACGTGACGACGCCGAAGTTCCCGCCGCCGCCGCGCAGGGCCCAGAAGAGATCCGGGTTTTCCTTGGCGCTGGCCACCACCATCGAACCGTCCGCGAGCACGACGTCGGCCTCGAGCAGGTTGTCGATCGTCAGACCGCAACCGCGGCTGAGATGGCCGACGCCACCGCCCAGAGTCAGACCGCCGACCCCGGTGGTCGAGATGATCCCGCTCGGCACGGCCAGACCGTAGGCGTGGGCGGCGTGGTCGACGTCACCCCAGCGGCACCCGCCCTGGACGCGAACGGTCTTGTCTTTCGGGTCGACCCGGATGCCGCGCATCGGCGAGAGATCGATCACCAGTCCGTCGTCCACCAGACCCAGACCGCCGGCGTTGTGGCCGCCACCGCGGATGGCGAGGGCGACACCGTTGTCGCGTGCGTAGTTGACGCACGTCTGGACATCGGTCGCGTCAACGCAGCGGGCCAGGGCGGCGGGCTTCTTGTCGATCATCGCGTTGAAGATGGCTCGAACGTCGTCGTAGTCTGCAGATTCGCGCGTTACCAGTTCGCCTCGGAGGCTTGCGGCGAGGTCGTCAAAACTCATGTCGTTCTCCATTCTCTTGTGGAGGCGCCGCCGTCGAACGGGCTGGTCCCGCGCCGGACAACGTCCTCCGGGGGGTGATTCCCCTGATATTTCTGAGCTTCAGTTTTTAGAATGAGATTCGTTCTCTATCTAAATGTATACAATGACCGGACTCTGCCGTCAACCCCGCTTAACAAGGAACGCCCCGCGCCCGTGAGGGCGCGGGGCGTCGCTGCGCTCCGGTTTGCCGGTTTCTACGGCGTGTGAGACGACCAGGCGGACAGGTCGCCGTGTTCTTCAAAACCGTCGGCAAAGATTTGGGGATCGACCACCACGTCGTTGTCGATGACGGTCAGAGTGAGACTGCCGACAGCACCGATGGTGACGTCCGGGATGTTCGTGATTCCGAGTGAGAGGCTGATGGTCTCGCTGCCCTCGACCAGGTCGTCGTCGGTGATCGTGACCGGGAAGACCACGGTGGTCTGACCGGGGAAGAACCGGACCAGCTGCGGTGGTTCGTCGAAGTCGGTCCCAGACGCGGCGCTTCCGGAGACCACGAGTTCGGCCGTCACCTCGGTGGCCCGGGCCGCGCTGAGATTGACGGTGACGTTGTAGGTGCCGGAATCCTCGTTGACCGATGCGGTCGATTGAGCGAACGCCATCGTCCGGTCGAGATCGGTGTGAACGGTGATTGCCGAAGATTCGGTCCCCTCGTTCTCTGCGACATCGGTCGCCCGACACGTCAAGGTGTAGTCGCCGCTGAGGGCCGGCCACCACTGGTGGCTCCACGACTCCGCGCCGACCGCCTGCACCCAGGTGGTGCCGCCGTCAGTGGAGACTTCGACCATGGCGACGCCCGAAAGCTCGTCGGTCGCAGTACCGGTGATTGTGATCGGCGTGTCGGTGACGGTCGCATCGTCGGCAGGCGATGCGATGGCGCAGGTGGGCGCCGTCTCGTCGCTGCCGAAGACGAAGTGCGCCGGACCGTCTGACCACGCCGAGGCCCCACCGTGACTGTCCTTGGCGTTGACCCGCCAGTAGTAGCGAGTGCCGAGGATCAGGTTTTCAGAGCCGGTGAGTTCGGACAGGGCGACGCTGATGGCGCCAGTGGCCTTGGTGGCCAGGGTCACTGACGGCTCCTCGATTTCGCTCGAGCCGAAGGCCGGGTCGTCGTCCACCTGGACGCGGTAGCCGGCGACGAAATCGCCGTTGTCCTCGTCCGGATCGGTGGATTCGAGCCAGGTCAGCCGTCCTGAGAGGTCGGCCAGTTCGGCGCCGTCTGAGGGACCGAGCAACACCGGGACGGTGGGGGGGTGGTCGGTGAGCTGGACGAAGAAGGTCGCGGTCTCCATCCACGGCCCGGTGTGATCGGTGTCGTCGGTGGCCCGGCACCGCCACCAGTACTGGGTGTCGGGCTGAAGGTCGACATCTACGGTCCACGTCGTGGTGTCGATGCCGCCCGCGATCACCGGGACCTCGGCGATGATGTTGGTGAGTTCGGCGTCGTCGAACACCTGGTAGTGGTAGGTCATGGGGTCGCTCTGGAAGTCGACGGCGTTGTCGACGATCAGTGTCGGCCGAACTGTCGGTTCGTCGGCTCCCCATGCGGGCGAGTCGAGCGTCGGCGCCCCTGGTGTCTGTTCGCCGACCGCGATGTTGTCGAGGAAGATGTCCTCCACGCCGCCGCCGCTGCCGGTGATGCGGAACCGCAGCCGGAGGTTGGCGACTCTGTAGCCCGCGAGCGAGAGCTGTTGCCGGACCCAAACGGCCGAGGTCCAGTACTCGGGGAGGTTGAGGGCCGAGAGCTCTTGCCAGTTGAGGCCCCCATCGGTGGAGAGGTCAACCCGGAAGTAGCCGTGGTAGGGCAGGCTGCCCCGCACCTGATACGTCAAGATGGGATCGTCGGCGGTCGACAAGTCGAGCTCGTCCGTCAGCACGAGCCGGTTTTCGGATCCGCCGAGGCGACTGCCGGCCGTGCTGAGGATCGAGGTCGTCCCCTGGTATGGGCTGTCGTGACTCGCCGCCCACTGCCCGTTGAGCCACGATCCGGCGCCGCTCTCGAGGCCGTCGAAGAACGGGTACGACAAGCTGCCGGCACCCGGGTTCTCGCCCACGTAGAGGTCGTCGATATGCCAGCCGTCGGCGGGTGCGGAGCTCGATGCCACCAGCCGGAAGCGGATCCACACCTGACCCTGGTTGCGCCACGGCGACAGATCGAAACGGCGCGCTACCCAGGCGGGTTGTGTGCCGTTGGCGGCGTAGAGGATTGTCCACGTGCCGCCACTGTTGCTTGAAATCTCGAGCCGACCCCAGTGGCTGCCGGGAAGGTCGAAACGGTCGTTGAAACTGACGACCGGCCAGTTGGTCGCCGAGAGGTCGACTCCGGTGACGGCCCAGGTGTCCGAGGAGGACGTGAGGTCGCCGGGCGAGTCGCCAAGGCTCCACGAGCCGTCGATTCCGTCGGTCTCCACCCGTCCCCACCGGCCGGTGAAGGTCCAGACCCCCGAGTCCACCTCGAAGTCGTCAGAAAAGGAGAGCGGCACCCCGAGGGTCATGGCCGACGTGCTGTTGGACGGCGCATGGGTGTCCTGGGAGTTCACGAGGTAGATGCGGTAGTAGTAGGTCGTGCGGGCCTGCAGACCGGTGTCGACGAAGTCGGTGGTGGTCTGCTCGGCAATGGTGGCGATCAGGTCCTTGGAGGTGTCCACGGTCGAGGTCTCGGAGCGGTAGACCGCATAGGTCTTGAAGTCGGGCTGGTTGAGATCGCTCCACTGCAAACGCATCGAGGAGATGGTGACCTGGTCCGGGGTTGCAAGAGTGAGGGTGGGTGGCATCTCTTCGATGGAGACATCGTCGAGGAAGATGATGTTGTTGCCGGCGTAGGTACTGCCCTGGCTCACACGGAATCGGATCTTGACACCGCTCTGGCGGTAGGTGTCCAGAGAGACCTGGTAACGCCGCCACTCGGGGATGGTGGACTCGCCGATCCCGGTGTTGGGAAGCGTGGTCCAGCCGATGCCGCCGTCGGTGGAGACCTGGGCCTGGAAGCCGCCGCGATATGTGAGCACGCCACGGATCCAGTAGGTGAGTTGCGGGTTGACGGTCGACGACAGATCGAGATCGCCGCCAAGAACCATGACGTGCTCGGTCGAGCTCTGCATCACGCTCTGGGGGAGCGAGAGCGCGGACGTGGTGCCGCCGTGCGGGTTGTCGGCCGACGGCTCCCACGTGGAAACCAGCCAGTTGCCGGTGCCCGACTCCATGTCGTCGAAGAAGGGCAGGCTGACGGCGCTGCCGGGGTTGTCGGCCACTGACAGGTCGTCGATATACCAGCCCTCGTCGACATTGCTGCCGCCGGTTACAACGGTGAAGCGGATGCGAAGGTTGGTGGCCGTTTTCCAGGGTGAGAGATCGATCGAATGCTCGGACCACGATGTGTGGGGGCCGGTGACTGTGTAGACCCTGTACCAGCTGGTGCCGTTGGGTGAGACCTCGAGATAGCCCCAGTCGTCCGCGAGGGCAAAACGATCCCAGAAGCGCAAGACCGGCCAGGTTGAGCCCGAGACGTCGATGGCAGTGAGGATGTAGGTGTTCGACGATGGGGTGGAGTTGTCGACCGGGGAGTCGTTGAGCGAGAAGGACCCTTCAACGGCGGAAGTGCCGTCGGGCCCCCATATGCCGGTGGCGTCCCAGTTGTCGAGGCTCTCCATGGGGTCGCTGAAGGGGAAGGTCAGGGGCACGGTGATGGCCAGGCGTTCGTTGGACGGGGTGGCCACCTGGCGCGAATTGAAGACGAAGACCTTGTAGTAATAGGTGGCGCCGATGGACAGTCCGGTGTCGGTGAATGTGGTGTCGGTCGAGGTGCTCGACGAGAAGACGAGGTCGTTGGCCACCGAAACGTTGGCCGAGGTGGAGCGGTAGACCTCGTAGCGGTCGAAATCGCCGAGGGCGCTTTCGGACCACGACAGATCCACCGACTTGAGGTGCGGGGTCGCGATGCCGAGGGTGACAGGCTGCGGCAGTTCCTCGATGGAGACATCGTCGAGGAAGATGATGTTGTTGCCGGCGTAGGTACTGCCCTGGCTCACACGGAAGCGGATCTTGACGCCGCTCTGGCGGTAGGTGTCCAGAGAGACCTGGTAACGCCGCCATTCGGGGATGGAGGACTCGCCGATGGCGGTGCCGGGGAGGTCGCTCCAGTTGATGCCGCCGTTGAGTGAAATCTGTGCCTGGAAGCCGCCGCGATATGTGAGCACGCCACGGATCCAGTAGGTGAGCTGCGGGTTGACGGTCGACGACAGATCGAGGTCGCCGCCGAGATTCATGACGTGCTCGGTTGAGTTCAGCATCACGCTCTGGGGGAGCGAGAGCGCGGACGTGGTGCCGCCGTGCGGGTTGTCGGCCGACGGCTCCCACGTGGAAACCAGCCAGTTGCCGGTGCCCGACTCCATGTCGTCGAAGAAGGGCAGGCTGACGGCGCTGCCGGGGTGGTCGGCAATCGACAGGTCGTCGATATACCAGCCCTCGTCGACATTGCTGCCGCCGGTTGCAACGGTGAAGCGGATGCGAAGGTTGGTGGCCGTTTTCCAGGGTGAGAGATCGATCGAGTGCTCGGACCACGATGTGTGGGGGCCGGTGACTGTGTAGACCCTGTACCAGCTGGTGCCGTTGGGTGAGACCTCGAGATAGCCCCAGTCGTCCGCGAGGGCAAAACGATCCCAGAAGCGCAAGACCGGCCAGGTTGAGCCCGAGACGTCGATGGCAGTGAGGATGTAGGTGTTCGACGATGGGGTGGAGTTGTCGACCGGGGAGTCGTTGAGCGAGAAGGACCCTTCAACGGCGGAAGTGCCGTCGGGCCCCCATATGCCGGTGGCGTCCCAGTTGTCGAGGCTCTCCATGGGGTCGCTGAAGGGGAAGGTCAGGGGCACGGTGATGGCCAGGCGTTCGTTGGACGGGGTGGCCACCTGGCGCGAATTGAAGACGAAGACCTTGTAGTAATAGGTGGCGCCGATGGACAGTCCGGTGTCGGTGAATGTGGTGTCGGTCGAGGTGCTCGACGAGAAGACGAGGTCGTTGGCCACCGAAACGTTGGCCGAGGTGGAGCGGTAGACCTCGTAGCGGTCGAAATCGCCGAGGGCGCTTTCGGACCACGACAGATCCACCGACTTGAGGTGCGGGGTCGCGATGCCGAGGGTGACAGGCTGCGGCAGTTCCTCGATGGAGACATCGTCGAGGAAGATGATGTTGTTGCCGGCGTAGGTACTGCCCTGGCTCACACGGAAGCGGATCTTGACGCCGCTCTGGCGGTAGGTGTCCAGAGAGACCTGGTAACGCCGCCATTCGGGGATGGAGGACTCGCCGATGGCGGTGCCGGGGAGGTCGCTCCAGTTGATGCCGCCGTTGAGTGAAATCTGTGCCTGGAAGCCGCCGCGATATGTGAGCACGCCACGGATCCAGTAGGTGAGCTGCGGGTTGACGGTCGACGACAGATCGAGGTCGCCGCCGAGATTCATGACGTGCTCGGTTGAGTTCAGCATCACGCTCTGGGGGAGCGAGAGCGCGGACGTGGTGCCGCCGTGCGGGTTGTCGGCCGACGGCTCCCACGTGGAAACCAGCCAGTTGCCGGTGCCCGACTCCATGTCGTCGAAGAAGGGCAGGCTGACGGCGCTGCCGGGGTGGTCGGCAACCGAGAGGTCGTCGATATACCAGCCATCGTCCTCATCGGAGCCCCCCGTACTCACGGTGAAACGAATTCTGACGTTGTTTGATGCCTTCCAGGGCGCGAGATCGATGGCATGTTCGGACCACGACGTGTGGGCGCCGGTGACTGTGTAGATTCGGTACCAGTTGGTGCCGTTGGGTGAGACCTCGAGAGAGCCCCAATCGTCCGAAAGGGCAAAACGATCCCAGAAGCGCAGCACCGGCGAAACCGAGCCTGTCAAGTCGATGGAGGTCGTCGCCGAAGTGGTGGTGGACGGGTCGTACGGGGATCCCGGCGAATCGGTGAGGGAAGAGTCGCCGCCGTGCTGGTCGGTGTCCGTGGCGTCCCAATCTCCGGTGAAGTTCCAGTTCTCCAACGAGCCCTCGAAGTCGTCATAGAACGGGTAGGGGTTGCCTCCCGTTCGCTTGGTGCTCTCGGCTGCGCTGTCCGGCGAATAGGTCCTATAGGGGCTCACCGCGTAGACCCGGTAGTAATAGTCGGTGTCGACCGCGAGTCCGGTGTCGGTGAAGGAGATCATGTCCTGGTCGGAGATTTCGGCCACCAGCGCCGAGTTGATGCCCACGCCGGGCGTTGTGCTGCGGTGGATGGCGTAGTGGGAGAAGAGGAGGTCGTTCGAGCGCGCCCAGGTGAGTCGGATCGAGTGCGAGGTGACCTGGTCGAGGATCGGCGGGTCGATGACGGTCGGGCTCTCGGCCACCGAGACGTCGTCAACGTGCCACCCGTCGGCCCCGGTGACAGCGTCGGTGGTGATGCGGAAGCGGACGAGGACGTTGTTCGACCACTTGTGTGCTGCGAGATCGAAGCGTTTGCGCTGCCACCCGTCGGACGTGCCGTTGGTGTAGGAGGCAATCGGAGTCCAGGAGCTGCCGCCGTCGGTGGAGATCTCGACGTTTCCTGAATCGGAAACAGCGAATGTCCAGTTGTGAGCGAAACTGAGCACCGGCTGCGATGCCGAGGAGAGATCGATCGGGCTGACCAGAGTCAGGCTCTGCGACGCGATGGAGTTCGCGTAGTCGGCGCCGGGCGAGTCCGACCAGCTGTGGGTTGCCGAGAAGGCGTCCTCATCCGACAGCGCCCACGGCGGGTCCGCCGACCAGGCGGTTCCGGTGCCTTCGCCGTTGTCGAGGAAGGGGTAGTCCATGCCGGCCGGGGTTGTGGCATCGACCTCTTCGCTGAGTCCGTGGAGATCCGACGTGGTGAGCACCATCACCTTGTAGTAGTAAGTGGTCTTGGGAGTGACGGTGATGTCGACGTGCTCGGTCACTTCAGAGTCGTCGATTTCTGCCACCAACGTCGCCGTCCGCCAGTCGAAGTCGGCGTTCGTGGTCCGGTAGATCCGGTAGGCCGCAAAGTCCACCTCCGGGTACTCGTCCCAGTAGAGTTCAATCGAGTTCGGTGTGATGGTCGAAGGTGTGTCGAGGGTGACTGGCGCAGGTCCTTCCGCGATGGCGACGTCGTCGATATACCAGCCGTCCTGGTTGACGGTCCCGTCGGAGACGAGACGGAAACGGAATCGAACGTCTGAGTAGCCGGTGTAGACCTCGAGGTCGATCTGCTCGCGGACCCACTGCGCCCGCGCCCCGGTATAGGTGGCTACGGGCGCGTCCCACGTTGAGCCGCCGTCGGTCGAGACCTCGACAAATCCGAAGTCGTATCCGTCCTCGATCTGATAGCGGTGCTGAAACCTCAGGACAGGCCGGGTCGCCGACGAGAGATCGACCGAGGTTCCCAGGGTCAGCGAGGCGTCCACCGACGTGCCGTAGAGGGTGGACGGGCTGTCCGTAGCCGAGTGGGCCGGCGAGGCATAGAACGCCGTCGTCTCACCCCACGGCGTCTCCGCGGTCCAGTTGCCGAGGCCGCTCTCGAAGTCGTCGGTAAAGGGATAGCCGACGGCCTCGACAGCGCCCCACGCTCCCAGGGCGAGGATCAAAAATACAACTATGGAAAGGGTTGACGACGCGGCGTGATGACGGTTCATGGTCTACTCCATTCCTCGGAAACTGATGTGAAATCGAACGCACAGCTCGAGCCGCCCGGCCCTGCGTAACTGACGGGGCGGTCGGCTCTCAATTCAATGGCACCCATGCCCGACAGGCCTGGGTAGATGCATCGAGTTTTTGTGGGGTCTCCTCCGACTGAATAACAATTCACAATCCCTCTGGGCGTCCGGAGGATGCAAAAGGGGTGCCATGAAATCGGAGCGATTACCAGTTTTGTTTTCGTTCACGTGTTCTGTGTTGAAACATCCTTCTCGATACGAGGCATAAAACTAAGACTTGTTCAACCGTTCATATGACGAGCCAGGCTGGAGCCCCCCGCGGGTTATCTGTCGCCCCGCCGGGGCTCGTGATTTCAGTCAACGCGGAAACCCGGGGCTGACGTGGGTCGAGCCGCGGAGCGGCGACAGGAAATAGCCCGGGGCGTGAGCCCCGGGACCAGAAGCCATTCACCTGGACAAGCCCCAGGAGGGGCGACAGGACTCCGGGCGTGGGTTCAACTGATGATGGGGAAAGGGAGGGAGCGGACAAAAACGGCGGACGAGGGATTGCCCCTCGTCCGCGGTGGCAGGGCTCAGTCGTCGTCGCCTGACATGGGGGCGAAGTTGGCGTGGACCAGCTTCCAGGTGCCGTTGATCTTGGCGTAGACGCGGGTCGACTTGGCGGCGTTGGCGTGGGTCATGCCGTCCTTGTCACGGTTCATCCCGAGGTAGTTGTAGGTCAGGATGGCGACATCGCCGTAGACCTGGACCTTGGGGTTGGCCATCTCGGCGATGACCACCGAGCCGGGGTTCTTGGTGAAGGCCTCGGCGAATTTGGCGTTGAGGGCCTTGCCGTCGATGCGGGTCGGATACTGGGCATTGAACTCGGTGTAGTCGTCGGCCACGGTCGCCATCATCTTGGCGGGGTCCTTGGCCATGTCGGCGGCCCACTGGCTCTTGGCCAGGGCGATGATGTCCTCTTCGACACCGGCACCGGCGACGGCCGGCAACAGGAGCAGGGCTCCGATGATCAGGACGCTTGCAATCTTCACTTGACGCATATCATGTTCCTCCTCGAGTGAACGGGAGCCGAGGGCCGCCAGTTACGGCGTCCATGCCTCCCTTGGGTTGATCGTGCCCGAATCTCGGGTCCGTCGAATGGATCAAGATCCTGGAAAAGTCGCCCGTAGGACATCGAACCATTTGGTGACCAGGGTGACGTGGCTCTGGACGCCTTGCGCGTCACTACCCAACAAGACGACGAAGTCGTCACCGTCGGGCATGGGTTCGAAGTCCGAGAAGACGCTGCCGCTGACCGCGATGCCGACCTGGTCGCCGGAAAAGGCCCCGGCGGTCAGTTGTAGCGGCCTGCCGGCGCGAAACGTACCGTCGTCACCGGAGACAGTCGCTGCCATCAGGCCGTCCTGGCTGCGGAAAAAGAGTTGCGAACCGTCGCGAGACCACGCCGGCCAGCTGCCGCCGCCGTCGGAGACCTGCCACTTGCCGCCTGCGGCCGGAAAGGGTCGGACGTAGACTTCGGACTGTCCGGATTCATCGGACATGTAGGCGACCCACCTGCCGTTCGGCGAGATCGCCGGAAAACGTTCGAAGAAGGCGGTCGCCAGAAAGACCTCGGGTTCGCCCGAACCGTCGGCCGGTACCGCCCACAGGTCGAACGTCTCGGCCTGGACCTCGCCGAGGATCCACCTGCCGTCCGGCGACCACGAGGTGGCCCAGAAATCGTGATCGATCTCGGCCAGGCGCTCGGCCTCTCCCGATCCGTCGGCCCGTTTGCGGTAGGGGTTCTCGCGTCCGTCCTGATCCGAGGAAAAGGTCAGGTACCGGCCGTCGGGCGACCACACCTGATCGCCGTCATAACCGTCGTGGAAGGTGAGACGGGTGGCCACCTCGCGTTCGAGGTCGTAGACCCAGACGTCCCAGTTGCCGTCGCGAAGGACCGTCAGCGAGAGTTTCTTGCCGTCCGGCGACAGCTTGGGGTTGGCATAGGTCCCCGGTTGCGTCCACAGCGGCGACACCACGCCCTGGCGGTTCATCTGCATCACCGGGTACTCGGGGACGCCGACGATGCCGCTGACGTAGGCCAGGGTCCCGTTCTGCGAGAAGCTGAGTTGGGAGCCGCCGTTGGAGCTGTTGGCGGTGACCCCTTGAACGATGGGCGCCGACGAACCGGTGGCTTCCATCCGTTCGACGTCGAAGGGCATGGCGAAGAGGGTGTTTTCGCGCACGTAGACCAGGTGGCCGGACGGCACCCAACGGCCGTAGGCGCCTCCGCGGTGGAGCACTTTCTGCTCACCGGTCGCCAGCGACACCGCCTCGATCACGCCGTCGTCGGCGCTGGCCGAGCCTTCAAGGATGGCTGTGAAGATGACGTGCCCACCAGGCACGACCTGCGGCCAGTAGTGGGCAGTTTCGTTGTTCGCGGGGTCAACGGTCGTCAACGGCACGAGTTCGCCACCCGCGGCGGAGACCGTAAAGAGACCACCGCTCCGGGTCGGCGCGATCACGATCGTGTTGTCGGGCCCCCAACTCGCGCCGCGGCTGCGGTTGACCTTGCACAGGGCGATCGGAGTGCCGCCGGTGATCGGCACCTTTTTGAGTTCGCCCGGTGTGACGAAACCGACCCACTGGCCGTCGGGTGAGAAGAACGGGTTATAGGGCTGGGTGGATGAGTCTCCGGTGACCAGCGGTGTGCCTTCGAGTTGGTCGAGAGAACGGACCGAAATCGTCCGTCCCGCCGCGCTGTCCGACACGAGGATCATGCGTTGACCGTCGGGAGAAAGCACCGCCGCTGCGCCCAGCTCGACATACAAGGGGTCGTCCGAGACCTTGACCTCGAGCCGCATGGTGGGTTCGTCCGCCGCGCCCCGCGGCGACAGGACGGCGACCAGAGCCAGCGCGACCGCCAGGGCGCCGGCTGCGGCCCACGGCAGCAGGCGGCGAAAGCCCGTGGGCGCTGCGGCGACCATCGGGTCGGCATCGGCCTCCGGGTTCTCGAGATAGTGTTCGATGGCAATTCGCGCCTCGCCGATCGCCTGGAGGCGTTGGCCGACCTCTTTTTCGAGGCAGCGCTCGAGGAGGCGGCGAACCGCGGGCGGGGTGTCACCGGGGAGCTGGTCCCATTCGGGTTCTCTGGCCAGAACGCCGGCCAGGGTGTCGGACACGGTGCGACCGGCGTACACCCGTTTGCCGATCAGCATCTCCATCAGCACGATCCCGAAGGCCCAGACGTCGGCGCGGCGGTCGGCGCTTTCACCGCGGGCCTGTTCGGGGCTCATGTAGGCGGCGGTTCCGAGCAGGACCCCGGCGGTTGTCATCTGGGCGGTCAGCGTTGGCGACAGCGAGACGCTCTGCGGGCGCGAACCGGACGCGGCGTCGGAGGTCTCGAGGGCCTTGGCGAGCCCGAAGTCGAGGAGGGTCACCCGGTTGTCGGCTGTGATCGTGACGTTGGCGGGTTTGAGATCGCGGTGGACGATGCCCTTCTCGTGCGCGGCCTCCAGTCCGTCGATGATCTGCAACGAAATCTGAAGAGCCTGATCGACGGGGACGGGGCCGCGGTCGATGCGTTGGGCCAGGGTCTCGCCCTCGGCCACCTGCATGATCAGCAGTTTTTGTCCGTCGACGTCCTCGAGACCGTAGATACCGGCGATCCGCGGATGGTTGAAGCTCGCGAGCAGGCGCGCCTCGCGTTCGAAGCGGGCGAGCCGCTCAGGATCGGCCGTAAAGGCGTCGGGCAGTACCTTGATGGCGACCTCGCGCCCGAGCGTGGTGTCCTCGGCCCGCCACACCTCGCCCATCCCGCCCTCGCCGAGTTTGTCGAGAATTCTGTAGTGCGCAAGAGTCTGACCGATCATGAGCTGTTCCCCCTAGGCGCCGGTACCCTTCGGTCCGGGCTCACAGGCTGTGTCGAACGGCCGGTTGCGTCGTTTGAACTGGCTGTGATGGTGCGGAGTCTATCAGTTTCGAATCTCATTCTCAATATTTGAGAAAATCAGAGGCCTCGAAATTCTCTCGAGGTCTTGAAATGTTGTAGACCAAAACTCGACAGAGGTGGGAGAAATCATGGAAAAACGCAAGCTGGGCTCACAAGGTCTCGAAGTGTCGGCGCTGGGATTGGGCTGCATGGGCATGTCGGAGTTCTACGGGGCGAGCGACGAGGCGGCGAGCGTGGATCTTCTCCACCACGCCGTCGACATCGGCGTGACCTTCTGGGACACGGCCGACATGTACGGCGTCGGCGTCAACGAGCGTCTGGTAGGCCGGGCCTTGCGCGGCCGCCGCGACCAGGTCGTTCTCGCCACGAAGTTCGGCGTGGTCCGGGGTGAGGACGACAGCTTCAGGGGCGTCAGCGGAGCTCCCGACTACGTGCGCTCGGCCTGTGATGCCAGCCTGCAGCGGCTGGGTGTCGACCACATCGATCTGTATTACCAACACCGCGTGGATCCGCAGGTTCCGATCGAGGACACGGTCGGGGCGATGGCCGGGCTGGTCGAGGCGGGCAAGGTCCGGTATCTGGGATCGTCCGAGGCCGGGGCGTCGACCCTGCGACGGGCGTGCACCGTCCACCCGATCTCGGCTCTTCAATCCGAGTTGTCCTTGTGGTCCCGCGACATCGAGGACGAGATCATCCCCGCCTGCCGCGAACTCGGGATCGGAGTTGTCGCCTACAGCCCGCTCGGACGCGGTTTTCTCAGCGGCGCCATCAAGAGTATCGACGACCTGGCCGAGGACGACTGGCGCCGCCACATGCCCCGCTTCCAGGGCGAGAATTTCGCCAGGAACCTCGAGCTGGTCGAGCGCATCGAACAGATGGCGGCAGGCAAGGGATGCACCGCGGCCCAGCTTGCGCTCGCGTGGGTGCTGGCCCAGGGGCCGGACGTGGCGCCGATCCCCGGAACCCGCAGCCGCTCACGGCTCGACGAGAACGCCCGAGCGGTGAACATCGATCTGACCGAGGACGAGCTGGCCGAGATCGATGAGGTGATCCCGCGGGACATGGCGGTCGGGACCCGTTACCCGGAGCAGGCGATGTCGATGCTCAACGGCTGAATCGCCGACGGCCTTGCCGCGCGTTCATTCCGGCCTGGATCGAGGGGCGGACGCGTCGAAGGAGATCCGTTTGGGGATGACGACGATCCCGCTCTCGTCGACCCAGAACCGTCTGCGATCTTCGTCGGGGTCCTCGCCGATGACCGTGCCGGGGGGAATGACGACCCGTTTGTCGACGATGACCCGCCGCAAACGGGAGTGCCGGCCGACCTCGACGCCGTCCATGAGGACCGAGTCCTTGACCGACGAATACGAGTTGACGCGGACCTGGGGCGATAGGATCGAGCGCTCCACCCGGCCGCCACTGACGATTGCCCCGTTGCAGATCAGCGAGTCGAGAATTGTGCCGAGGCGCCCGCCGGGCTCCTCCTGGGCGAAAACGGTCTTCGCCGGCGGGAGTTGCCGCGGCAGGGTCCGCAGTGGCCAATCGCGGTTGTAGAGGTTGAAGGTCGGATCGACTCCGACCAGATCCATGCTCGCCTCGTAGTACGACGAAATGGTCCCGATATCCCGCCAATAGCGGCCGCCTTCGCGGTTCTCGTCGACAAAGGGATAGGCGAACAGGGCGCCGGTGTCGACCAGGGACGGCAGCACGTCGTGGCCGAAATCGTGGCGGCTCTCGATCGCGGCGTCCTCATGGAGCGCTTGCAGCAGCACCTCGCGCTCGAAGCAGTAGACGCCGAGGTTGACCAGCGACCACCCGGGCCGGCCCGGGATCTGCCGGGGCTCGGCCGGCTTCTCGGCGAACGAGAGAATGCGCCACTCCTCGTCGACCTCGATGACACCGAAAGCCGAGGCCTGAGCCGCCGGGACCTCGATCGCGCCGATGGTCGCCAGCGCCCGGTTGCGTTCGTGGAACTCGATCATCTTCTGATAGTCCATCGTGTAGACGTGGTCGCCCGACAACACCAATACCCGCTCCGGCCGCTCGTGCTCGATCAGGTAGATGTTGTGGTACACCGCGTCAGCGGTTCCTTCGTACCAGCGCTGGCCGATCCGAAGCTGTGGCGGGACGGTGAAGATGAACTCGTGCAGGCCGGGGGAGAAGAGCTGGCTCCAGCCGAGCTGAATGTGGCGCTCGAGGCTGCCCGACTTGTACTGGGTGAGGACGTAGATGTTCCGCAGGCCGGAGTTGACGCAGTTGGAGAGAGTGAAGTCGACGATGCGGTACATGCCGCCGAAGGGCACCGCGGGTTTGCTGCGGTCGCGGGTCAGGGGAAACAGACGCTCACCCTGGCCGCCGGCCAGGACGAGGGCCAGCGTGTCGTGCAGGATCGTGGTTCTCTGCGGCATGAGGGTGCTACGAGAATACTCCCTCGCGGGAGAGCCGCAAGGTCTCAGTCCTCGTCGTCGTCCGTTTTCGCGTCTCCATCGTCATCGAGTGTGGGCTCGTCGTCGTCGTCGTCATCGGACTTGGCGACGGCCCTGTTGTCGTCCTCACCGTCAGCCTCGTCGTCTTCCTCGATGCGCGCCTTCTTCCTGGTCGGCGGCAGCGGTTTCGGTTTGCGCGCTTCTCGTGGGGTGAACTTCTTGCGCACCTGTTCGAAGGCCTGGCGCAGGTCCCCGACCGTTTCCATCTCTTCTTCGGTCAATTCGCGCAGCTTGGGTTCGGCGATGTCTCTCCGGTACTCCAGAATGGCGCCCCGGTTGAGGTTGAACAGATAGAAAGTCGTCGGGGTGCCGGTTCCCAGAGTCACGTCGCGCACCACCGGGCCGCCCTTCTCTCCGGCTTCCAGGTACCCAAACCACAAGGTCTCTTGCTTTCCAGCCATCTGCGGCCCTCCGTTGCTCCCATCAGCGAGTGTACATGGTGAGGCATGGCGGCCCGACAATCAAGTAGGTCGCCGAAAAAACCGAGGACGGCCGGGGGCCGGCGGTCGCGGTTCGCAGGCTTGACGTGACAGGAAGGAACGGTCGAGACCGGAAGAAATTCAGGTCAAAAAGAAATCGGGCGGCGTTGGCGGACAGGCGTTGCCGGTCAGCGCGGTCCAGGCGGCGAGGAGGCCGGGGTCGGACTCGATGGGTCGATTGAGGCTCAAGAGGTAGGCCTCGCCGAGGGCACGGCCCATCCGACGAAACTCGTCAAGTCCGAGCGTCTGCAGGTCGAGCCCGAGTAGTTCGAAGTAGTCGTTTTGAAGGTCCTCGGGCCACTTCCTGACGATGGCCCGGGGGAACGGGCCTTCCTCGAGGATGAGCTCGATGACCTGCGGCGGCATGGGGGTCATTTCGTGTCTCCCGGTATCGGCATTCATGGTGGTTGGTCTCCAGGATGAATGTCGGTCATGGGGGCCTTCCGCGCTTGACGAACTGCGTCGTTATTTTGACATTTTGCGTCATTTGCCGTTGCTGTCAAAGGGCAGAAACGAACGGGTGAGAGGCTTGATACTGAGGCTCGAGGCCGAATCTGACGCTGATGTGGGATTCTCGTCGATCCGGAAGGTGTCGGAGATGGCTTGATTTTTGAAAACGGATCGTTGACATTTGATGTCAGCTGGGCACTCGATTTCGAAATGGGGCCGGGCTGCGGGCGGGTTTTTGACTGATCCGCAGGCGGCGGAAGGAGTCCGCAATGCCGTTTTCCACCATCACATCGTGGGCGAGGCTGATCTGGGAAGGTCTCCGGACCTATGGTGTGGATGCCGACGCGGTGTTCCGAGAGGTGGGTCTGGATCCTGGGGCGCTCAAGGATCCCGGCGCCCGCTACCCTTTGGCATCGATGACCCGCCTCTGGATCCTCGCCCGCGATCGCAGCGGAGACCCGTGCTTCGGATTGAGAGCGGCGGAGCAGTGGTACCCGACCACCTGGCACGGTCTCGGTTACGCGTGGCTGGCGAGCGCGACTCTCGAGGAGGCTCTCCGGCGTCTGGTTCGCTATTCGGCAGTGGTCTCGAATGCGGCGGAGTTTCAGCTGACCGAGGCCGGGGGCGGTTTCAGGTTGGGCATGCGGGCTCACCGTGAATCGGGGGTGGAGCCCGGCGCGGTGGCGATCGACGCGGTCACCGCCAATGTGGTTCACATGTGCCGCCTGACCTACGGCGCGGACTTCAATCCGTCCCGGATCGAACTGGCCCATCCCGGGGAAGGTTGCCGCAGGCATCGCCGGGAGTTCTTCCGGTGTCCGATTCGCTACGACGCCGACGAGACCGCCGTCGAGATCGAGCGCCAGGTCGCGTGCAAGCCGTTGTCCACGGCGAATGCCGATCTCGCCCATGCGAACGAACGTGTCATCGCGGACTACCTGGCAGAACTCCGGGGTGGTGGGGTCGCGATGAAGGTGAGGGCTCGACTGGTCGATTGCCTCTCGTCGGGCGACGCGACGGAAAAGAACGTGGCGGAGTCCCTTCACATGAGCCCGCGCACCCTTCAGCGTCGATTGGCTGAAGAAAACACGACCTACAAGAAGGTTCTCGAGGAGACCCGCAGGCAGCTCGCCAAGAGGTTCATCAGCGATCACGGTCTGACTCTCAACGAGATCACCTACCTGCTCGGTTTTTCCGAGATTTCGAGTTTTTCGCGTTCGTTCAAGCGCTGGACCGGGATGGCGCCCACGGTGTACCGCCGGACAATCGATCAGGCGGGCTAGTCCGTCCGTTTGATGATGACGATGCTGGTGTCGTCCTGCGGCGGGGCGAAGCGCACCATGTCGTCTCGGATGGCCGTGACGATCTCTTTCGGCGAGAGGTGCTTGACGCGCCGGATCGCCGCTTCGAGGTGGAGGGGCGTGTAGGCGCGATCGCCGTCGGCGTGCTCGTACAAACCGTCGGTCTGCAACAGCAGGATGTCGCCGCGTCCCATCAGTTTGACCTCGTTCACCGAGAACCGCTTCTTGTGGGGCAGTGGGCTGATGGCGACGGGCTCGTCGATGTCGCCTTCGGTCGGGAAAACGCCGATCGGCAGCACGTTCTTCATGCGCTCGGGGTCGATGTCGACCAGCCGGTCGTACTCTGCGGAGAAGACCAACGGCCGCGGGTGGCCGGCCGAGATGAAGCGGAAAGTCCCGGTGCTCGAAATCTCGCCATAGATCATGGTGATGAACTTGCTCACGCTCGAGGACTTGGCGAAGCGGTTGTTGAGAATCTCGAAGAGCCTGGCCGTGACGTGGCCCTCGGTCTCGAGTTCGTACAGGACCCCCGTCAGGAAAGCCTGGTGGAGCATCGCCGTCAGCAGGGCGTCGGTCATGTCGTGGCCGGTGGAATCGGCGACCACGATGCCGACCCGGTCCCGGCACTGTTCGAGCCGGTCGGCCCGTTCGATGTGGCCCTTCTTGAGGGCCTTTTCGATGCGCGCACCGAGGTTGTAGCGGCGTTTGAAGTCGACGAAGATGATGTGGTCGCCGCCGAGGACACCGTTGAGAGGAAAGGTCTCACCGTAGGCCTCGACGTTGGGCAGGCTCAGGGTGTCCGGGATCCAGTGGACGTAGTTCATCATCGACCGGAAGTTCGCGAGCTCGGCCTCGAGCTTTGCGATCCGGTCGTCGGTGTGCGGAACAGGCATGACAGCTTCCATGATTTCTCTCCAGGTCGCGCCGCCCTCCCAAGCGAATCGACCTAACCTCAATTCAACCACCGCCACGGCCACTTCTATTCCTGCAAAGTCCGATATTTCTTCGGGTTCTCGCGGTCGCACAGGATACGCTCTTGCCACGAAAACTCAAGATGTGTCGCCGAAAACCTCCTCCGGCGTCTGGAATCGCTGTAGGATGGTCGCCGTTGAGCCCCGCCCTGTACCGGAGACACTTTCGGACGTGACGGCCGGGGCGCGAAGGGGGACCCGTGAAAAAGTCGTATCTGATGGTCGTGTTCGTGTGCTGTGCGCTGATCGCCGTAGCCGGCTGCAGCAAGCCGGACCCGGTGGTCGAAGCCGAGGCCGAGGCAACCATGGAGCCGGTCACCGACGAGGTCGTGGCCGAAGAATCGGTCGAGGCGGTCCGCAACGACATCCTCTATGCCTGCAACTGCGGTCCCGAGTGCGACTGCGGCTCGGTGAGCGCCGAGGCCGGAACGTGCAGCTGCGGCACCGAATTGGCGGCGGCGCACATGGTCAAGGTCGAGGGCAACGAGGCGTTGGTGTGCGGCTGTGCAGGCGACTGCACCTGCGAGATCAACGCCGAAGACGAGACCACCTGCTCGTGCGGCACCGCAGTCCGGCGCGTGAGCCTCGAGGGCAGCGGCATCTACTTCTGCAACTGCGGCGGTTCGTGCACCTGCAACTTCGTATCCACCGCGCCGGGCAACTGCGCCTGCGGCATGGAGCTGATCACCAGCTGAGTCCTGAGCGGGCTTTCGCGACAATCGATCGCCCCCCTTCCGCTGCGGGAGGGGGGATGTTTTTTCACGTGAGCCTCGTGCAAAAACGACTGTCAAAGGCGGGGCAGGCCCCGTCACTCCAGGGGAATGTCGTTGATGGGTAGGGGCGGCACCTGTGCCGCCCGGCCTCGATCAGGCACGAATATGTGGATTTCGGCGACGAATATCGAATTTTTTAAAGAGGCTCACGTGACCAGGGAAGCGGCGACGACGTTCGGACAGCAGTGAACGCGGAAGGAAAAAACGAGGAATATCGGGAACGTGGTGGCGATCCTCCTTATCGAAAGCCGCCGAAAAAAAACAGGTTATAGTGTGCTGCAGACCTGCAAAATCGACGAGGCATGGTGTTGATCCGGGGAGGTAGGGTGACTGACAAGATATCGACGGTTCTCCTGGCGGGGATCGGCCGCGGCCCGTTCAAGGCGATCGCCCCGGTCCTCGACCGCCGCCACGTCAAGATCGAACACATCACCGAACCGGAGGAGGCGGTTGCTCTCGCCTTCACGAAGCCCTTCGACCTGGTGATCTTCGATGCCGAGCCCGAGCGGCTCGGGCTCGCCGAGCTTGTCGGCAGGCTTCGGATCAGGGGTTGCGCGAGCCGCGCGTGCTCCCTTCTGGTCGTCGCCGGACCGGGCGCAGGTCGTGAGGCATGTGGTCTCATCGGCCGTGGCGTCAACCGCGTCGTGACTCTCGATATGCACGAGGAGATCATCGAGCAGCACGTGGCCGACCTTCTCGATGTCGCACCGCGCGCCGCCGTTCGGTTCAAGGCGCGGCTGACCACCGTTCTCGAAGATGGGGAACTGGAGATCATCGGCCGCACCGAGAACGTGTCGGTGACCGGGATGCTGCTGGAGACCAGTGCGACCGTCGAGATCGGACAGATGGTGGCGTTCGAGTTTCTCGCCAACGGCGGCGGCGAAATGGTGTCAGGAAAGGCCTGGGTCGTGCGGCGCGCGGTTGCCGAGCGCGGTGGGGTGGACGGCATCGGACTTCGTTTTCTCGAGTTCCACGGCGATGGCCGCGAACGGATCGAGGGGGTTCTCACTCAGGCGTGCGTGGCGCCCTGACCGTCGCCCTTGTGGCGAAACCTGGTGAGAACTGAGCCTCTTGCAATATTCAATGCGGGCGGGGATAAACCCCGCCCCTACGGTTTTCAGACACGCGGACGGGTTGAGACAAGCCCAGCCCTTGCAGGCACATGCCGTCCTCAAAGTCGTAGGGGAGGGGTTTATCCCCTCCCTTTCGGGTCTTTCTGTGCCACGATTTCACCTGCGGATGTTTTTGCAAGAGGCTGCACTGGCAGCTAGAATTGTGATCGACTCATGATATGTTCCCGCCTGCAAAATCCGTCGGTGTGTGAATTCTTGAAACGACCGAAAAACGGGGGAAAAGATGAAACGAATCGTGTTGGTAGCGGTGGTGGCGTTGTTGTTGAGCGTGTCGGGGGCCTGGGCGCAACAGGAAATCGTCGACGAAGTGATGGCCGCCTGTGCGACGGAAATCGAGACCTACTGCAGCCAGGTGACTCCGGGTGAAGGCCGGTTGCTCGCCTGCGCGTACGCTCACGAGGACAAGCTCTCCGGAGAGTGCAGCTGGGCGATCTACAAGGGTGTCGCAGAGCTCGAAGCTTTCGTCGATGCATTGGTTGAGGTCGCGACGGCGTGCGAGGCCGATCTGATGAAGTTCTGCGCCGACGTCGAACTGGGCGAAGGTCAGGTCGCGACCTGCCTTCTCGAGCACAAGGACGAGGTCTCGGAAGGCTGCAGCATGGCGATCGACGACACCGGTCTCGAGGTCGTCGAAGACTGACGATCGAACGAAAATAAGAGAAAGGGCGGGGATCAGCCCCGCCCTTTTTGATTTCAGGGGTCGAGGGGTCGAGATCCCCTCCCTTCTTCCGTCGTTACGGCGTGCAATTCACGACGTGGACCTGGTCGGTTCCGACAATCACCTCTCCACTCAGCAACGTGCCTGTGAGCATCAACTGCCTGGTCGTGCAGGCCAGTGCGATGTCGGCAATCGTGAACCGCGCGATGAGATCGATGTTCCCGTCCGAATCGACGTCCTTGAAACCCTTGCCCGCGAGCGCCGCTTCCTGCCCGGTCGCACCCAGCCGCAGGCTGGCGAGGTCGACTTGATACGGATCAAACGAAGGAGACCCGAACACGGCCACCGCGACTTTCCCGGCGCTCTGTTGGTCCACGTGATTGTTCGCATCACCCGGTTTGATGTCGATGGACAGTTTCTGCTGACCCGGCAGGTAGGCGAAATTGTCCAGAACCAGATAGGTGTTGTCGAGCGAGAACTCCACCCAGGTGATGTCGACCGGACTGTTGACGCCGAAGAAGTCCGGCGTCCAGGGCACAAGTGCCGGGGTGAAGTTGAAGACCTCGCCGGTGGAGAGCCAGACGGTGTACGTGCTCGCCACGTTATAAAAAGGCGAGAGATCAGCTCCGAAGGCGAATGTTCCGGGGGGGAGGTTCACCCGCAGACCCTGGGCGGGAAAGACATAGAGCGATCAGGGCGTGCCGGCGGTGCCGGCCCTTTGGGTTCAGGTGCGGGGCCTCAGCATCTTGACAGCTCGAAAAAAATGTGTAACTTATAAGTTACACATGGAATCATCCCAGATCGATCTCGTGTTCGCGGCGCTGGCGCATCCGATGCGGCGGCGGATGATCGACCTGCTGATCGGGATGCCCGGCATGAGCGTCAGCGCGCTGGCTTCGAACTTCGAATGCAGCCGGATCGCTGTGACCAAACACGTCGCCACCCTGGAAAGCGCTTCCCTCGTTCTTTCGGAGCGCCGGGGGCGGGAGCGGCGGTTGTATTTCAATGTGGTCCCGATCCAGCAGATCTACGACCGGTGGACGACCCGCTACAGCGCGTTCTGGGCTCAGCGATTGACCGACCTCGAAACGCGAATCGATGAGCGCCGGCGGGAAGAAGAGGAGGAGCGAAGTGCCTGAGAACGTCAGGGTGGAAACCCGGGGAGAGACCCGAGCCAAGTTCCAGATCGAGATCCGCGGCGGGGTCGAGGAAGTGTGGCGGGAGATCACCCGAACCGACGCGCCGATCGCCGCCTTTTTTAACAACCAGATGCATGTCGGGACCCTGGCGCCGGGCTCCAAGCTGGCGATGCGCTCTCCCGACGGCCGCTACACCGGTGTGGTGGGGGAGATCCTGGACTACGACCCTCCGCGGCGTTTTGCCCACACCTTCCGCTTTCCCGCGTATGACGATCCGCCGTGCAAGGTGATCTACGATCTCGAGGAGGTCGAGGGCGGCACGCGCTTCACCCTGACGATCGAGGACCTGCCGGTCGGCACGAAGACCGCCAAGCAGATGCTGCAGGGCGGCACCATGATCTGCAACACGCTCAAGAGCGTGATCGAAACCGGGAGGCCGAGCCTCGGGATCCGCCTCCTCTATCTGATGTTTCGAATGATGCAGCCGATGACGCCGAAGAAGTGCCGCAGCGAAAACTGGCCGGTTGACTGAAAGGAAGCCACATGGTTGACATCGACAAAGCAGTGCAGACCCAACTCGCCAACATCCAGAAAAAGACCGGCAAGACGCTCGACCAGCTCTACGCGTGGTTGGGATCGACCGGGCTTGAAAAACACGGTCAACTCCGCGACGCGGCCAAGAACGATCTCGGACTCGGCCACGGCGACGCCAACACCCTGGTCACGCTGTTCCGGCGTTCAACCGGCTCGGCCGGCGCTCCGGCAGCAACCCCCGACGCCGCCGTTGACGAGATCTACACCGGGCCGAAGGCCGCGCTGCGCCCGGTCCACGACCGGGTGATGGCGGCGATCGGGAAGTTCGGACCGTTCGAGATCGCACCCAAAAAGGCCTACCTGAGCCTGCGGCGAGCAAAGCAGTTCGCGATGGTGGGCCCTGCCACCAAGACCCAGGTCGAGATCGGCCTCAACGCCAAGGACCTGCCGCCGGGCGACCGCCTCGTGGCGCTCAAACCGGGTGGGATGTGCCAGTACAAGGTGCGCATCGCCTCGCCCGACGAGGTCGACGCCGAGCTGATCGGGTGGATCCGATCCGCCTACGAAGCGGCGGGCTAGAGTTCGAACGGATCACAGTCTTTGAAGGTCGGCCGGGAAGCTGCCGCCGCGAGGGTCCAATCCGGCGCCACAAGACGCCGAACCTGAAGCAGACCGTCCTCGGCGAATGCCGTCCTCAGGCTGGCCAGTACGCGGACATCCTCAGCGGTGGTGGGGACGTCCCGCTCGAGGTCGAGGCATCGCGGTTCAGGCTTCGTCGAGTAGGTCAATCAAATCCTCCAGACCGTATCGGACAAAATAGCCGTTGACCTCCGCTCTGTCCGCGCCCGGCGAGTCGAGCAACACGCGGATGTCGGCAAGCTCGCGAAGCGTGCGTGTGGGGTCATTCTTGATGGAATACGCCTTCAATGCCGCCAGGTGTTCCGGACGAGGCACCCGGATAGTCATTCCTCCAGGGCCGGAATGGTCTCGCATGTTGTCGAGGACCTGACGGCTCGTTTCTCCCCGGACGTACACCACGTCGACGCGGCCCAGGTCCGGGTCGTCGTGGATGTGGTTTGAGTACCCATTGGACCGGTGCAGCGTCGTGAAGCACTGAGATTGCAAGAAATCGATCAGTCGATCCTGATCGTCAACGTCCACCACGATGTCGACATCGAGAGTCGTGCGCGCAGGACCGTATGCCGCCATCGCGAGGCCGCCGATGACTCCCCATCGCGCACCGGTTTCGTCGAAGAACCCTGAGAGAATCCGGAGTACGCGTTCGAAATCCACTGGAGATCGATCTTACACCTGCCACCCCGCACTTCTCACCAGGTATCGGCTGCGGCAGATACCTGGTGAGAAGTGCGGGCAAGAGTGCAGGACTTCCGTCTCGTCGGTGCCCAACTGGCGAATGACCAAGCAAGTCGGTGAGCGACACCTTTTCTCTGAAGCTCGACTTCGATTGTGTATTTGTATAGTCTTGACATTTTGTCAAGCGAGTACTATTTTTCAAATAGATGGTTGAAAGTGATCCATCAGATCCGTTACCGCCAAACATCGCAAAGAAAGCTATTCGCACGTGCCTGAAAGAAGGGGCAGTCGTGTGGACAACACATGCCCGCAAAGAGATGGAAAACGACGATCTGATCGAGGGAGATATTGTGAATACTCTTCGATGCGGCGTGATCGATTCGCCGCCTGAGTTGGTCAGCTATCACTGGCGATATCGAATGTCGACCGGGCGAGTGGCGGTTGTGGTCACGTTTGAACCGGAGGCGGGTGAGATTGACGAGCTCGTGATTATCACGGCTTGGAGATACAGGAGGCACGGTTGATGACAAAACAAAAACGCTGCATCGAGTGTGGCGGGAAGTTGTCAATACGAAGAGAAGCGCGGCGGTACGGGCGCCAAATCAACATCGTGCTGGACGACGTCGAGGTGCGGCACTGTAGCGACTGCGGTGAAGAATTCGAGGTAATTCCGAACATCGAGGGTCTTCACAAGGCGATTGCCATTTCCTTTGCCAAGAAGCGCGGCCCACTCTCACCAGGAGAAATCCGGTTCTTGCGGACGTATCTTGGTTACTCGAGTCAGGACTTCGCCAGGACTCTCGGAGTGAGACCGGAAACCGTCACTCGATGGGAGCACCCCCGTGATGGAGGAATGACTTCAGTGGCCGAGAGGTTTCTTCGCGTCGCAGTTCTCGTGGGAAAACCGATCGAAAGCTACGAGCTGGAGAATATCGACCTCCAAGTGAGTGAAGATCCCGCCCCGCCGAGGTTCTTTTCCGAGGGCGGTGAGTGGGTGCCTGAAATGAGTGCCGGGTGCGGAGTTACGGAGTTGTGAAGTGTAACTGCGTAACTCCGTATCTGGCATCCATTCACAACCTTCGGGGAAACCCACTGCCCGCGGCATCGTAGCTCCCGCCGAAAGAGATGACGATCCGCGGGCAACGGCCCGGACACCGACACCGGTCGCGAGGTCCCGCGGCGTTGCCGGGTTGGGGGACGCATGAGGGTACGATGCGGTGGCGGCTGTGATCGGCGGTGTTTCATTGCGATCGGGATCGGCGCGGCGGCGTGGGCGACGGTCCCGGCACCCCTGCGAGGTGACCAGGCTGCCGCCGGGGAAGGCGGCGGGATCGAGACCGTGGTGCGGCCTCCGACCCTGTTCGCCGGGATCCGCAAGCCGATCAACTCGCGGGCCGAGCTCGTACCGCGGATTGAGGTTCTCGAAGCGGCGTGCGGCGACAATGTCGAGGGTCCGCTGACTCACATCTTCCGCTTCGACACGCCGGTCGAGGGCTACGACTCCGAGATCGGCTTTCCGGTCTCGGCGCCGGTGAACACCGGAGAGGTGACGACCCACACCTTGCGCGACATGCACTTCTTCAGCCGCCACCACGACGGGCCGACGGACACCCTGGGCGAGACCATCGGTTCGCTGTTCGCCTACATGCGGACCAGGGGTCTGTCGCCCGAGCTCGAGCTGGTCGAGGTGTACGACGAGCATCGCCCTGCACAGCCGCAGGGCGGCTCGGTGCAGGTGATGGCTTCCTTCCTCGCCTGGCCGGAGGTCTATCGCGCCCAGCTCGAACGCGTGCTGGGCCCCGCGGCGGCCGCAGCGATCTGGCAGGGGGGTGAAGGGTTGACGCCGCACACCCCGGTCGATCCGCGCTGCGCGTGGGTCGGCAAGAGCATCCAGCGGCTCAAGGCGCGGAGCACCCCCGACCAGCAGTTCGACATCCTCTCTCGAGTGGCGCTGGTGCGGCCGCAGGAGGATATCGCGGTGTACAAGGCCATCTACGAAGCCACCGGCGACATCAACGCGGTGTTCGAGGCCCAGGAGGCGAAGCTCGCGACCACCCCGACCGGCGGCTTCCTCGACCCGCCGCGCTGCGACGGCACGACGCTCCACGTGAGCAAGGTGGCGCGCGATCGTGCGGCCTACGACGCTGCGACGACTCAGGCCGAAAAGCGGCAGGCCTTCTGCTTCTGTAACCTGATCCGCGAGGCCGAGAAGCCCGAGGTCGACCCGATCTTCTGCTACCGCGCGGCGGGCTGGGCGCGCCAGTTCTGGGAACCGATCCTCGGGATGGAGTTCACCAGCTGCACCATCACCCACTCGATCCTCGAGGGCGACGGCTTCTGCGCCTGGGACTACCGCCTCCCGAGGCCGTTGAACGCGACGGCCTGACCAGGAAAAGGTGCCTGAACGCAGTTCCGCAACTGGAGCTCTATAGCTGCTGATACCAGGGCGGGTTACGGGGTGTCCGGCTGCTCAATGAAGGTCCCGTCGATAAACCGGTGGCTTTCGAAAACCGTGAGAACGATGATCGTGGTTTCGCTGAGCTGGTAGACGATGCGATAGTTTTCAAATACGACCTCGCGAATGTCGGATCGATCGATTTCGGGAACGATTCGGCCCGAGGCTGGGAAGACCGCCGTGCGCTGGACCGCATGCAGAATCTTCCCCACGCACTTTGCAGCCGCCTGCGGTTTGTCGCGGGCGATGAGATCGCCGATCTCAAGCACGTCGAGGCGCGCCCGCTCGGACCACAGAACCGTGGTCTTCATTCCTGGTCGCCGTATCTCGTTTGGACCTCTGCGACCATGCTTTCGTGGGTGACGACCTTGCCCGAACCGGCGTCTTCGAGACCCCTCGCGACTGCGTTGACGAACCGGACGCGTTCGGTCAGAGAATCAAACTCGGCGGGGGAAAGCAGCACGCCGGCCGCGCGGCCGTTCTGAGTGATGACCATGGGTGCCCCGGTTTCGGCCAGCCGCTTGAGCAGTTCCGACGCTCGAGCCTTGAAATCACTCAACGGGACGATGTCTCTGGCGACTCGTAAGTTCGACATGGTGGACTCCCTACGGATGGAATATAATCCGTAAGAAGTCAGAAATCAATACTGAATTAATAAAGTGCCTGGCACGTAGTTCCGCAATTTGAGCTCTAAATACGGAAATCGGTGCCCGACACCTCTTCGTTTTAGCGGGTAATGCGGCGGCTTCCACAGCTCACCAGCCGGGTCGGGTGATAAGCTTGACCGGCTGAGACGAGTAAATCGTGGTCCAAGTCGCCGGTGGGCGGCCGATGGGCGGCCAGCCGGGCGCGTTCGGACGGGTTGACCGTGCCAAGCTCGAGAGGTGCGTTCCGATGAGCCATCTCAATGCCGCTGCCGCTGCGACCAACAGACCAACCGCTTCCATCGTCCTTCCAGCCTGGCTCCTGGTGTTGCTCGTGTCCGACCTGCCCGATATCGTCCTCCACCACAGCGGTTTCGGCCCGGCACCCAGCTGGCTGTTCTGGGTGAAGCTGGCCGTGATCGTCGCGTTCGCATTGGTGACCCTGGTGGTGAGGGCGGTGCGTTCGCTGCTGTCGTTTGCCTGGGTTTTGGCAGTCTTCTACCTGGCGCTCGGTGGCACCGGGATGATCCGACGGACACAGTGGTTCCAGTCATCGTTCAACTTCGAGGGAGTCTCGTTTGTTCGTGGGTACTGCGCAGTCTATGCCCTCGACATCATTGTCGCGCTCGCAGTCATCGTCGCTCTCATGGTGGTGAAACGTAGCCGATGTGCGATCTTCCTGGTCAAGGGTGACACGAGTGCGCCGATCGAACCGGTCCGCTGGCTCGGGATCAAGCAGGGTGAGTCGTGGCGGCTGTTCGGTTGGATCTTCGCGCTTGTCGCTGGCCTCGGTGTGGCGGTGCCGACCGTGCTCGGCATGCAACCGTCCGGGGGCATGTTGCTGCGCGCCCTCCCGCTCCTTCCTGCTGCGCTCCTGTTCGCGGCGATCAACGCCTTCACCGAGGAGGTCTACTTCCGCAGCTCGTTCCTCGCCACCCTGCCCGAAGCGGTGGGTCGTTCACATGCCCTGCTCATGACCGTCCTGTTCTTCGGCCTGGCGCACTACCTGAGCGGCTCACCACCCGGCATCCCCGGCGCGGTCATGACCGGTTTCCTGGCCTTCCTGCTCGGCAAGGCGATGCTGGAGACGAGAGGCATGCTCTGGCCCTGGTTCATCCACTTCGTTCCCGACGTCGTGATCTTCGTCTCCTACGCGTTGCTGTTCGTCAACCGTTGACTCACATCTTCCGCTTCGACACGCCGGTCGAGGGCTACGACTCCGAGATCGGCTTTCCGGTCTCGGCGCCGCTTGGCACTGCTTTCCAGCAAATTACCGCGCCGGGCGCGTTACGATGGTGCATGCCCAAGACCCGACACGAACGGCAGAGCGAGCAGACCAGACGACGGCTCCTGGACGCGACGCGGGACCTCGTGGTCGCGAACGGCTGGTCGTCGACCTCGAGCCGTGCCATCGCCGAGCGTGCCGGGGTCAATCAGGCGCTGATCAACTTCCACTTCAAGGGGAAGGCCGGTCTGTTCAAGGCCACTCTCGATCGGTGCGTGGACGAGATCGAAAAGGACTTCGGGCCCTGGATGGAAGCGCCTTCGCTCGCCGCCTACATCGACAAGAGCGTCGAGTCGATTCCGCGGGTGCGCCGGAACAAGAACTTCAAGTTCCTCTTTGCAGCGATGCTCGAGGGCGCCCACGATGACAAGATCAAGAAAGCCGTCATCGACCAGATGCACGCGTTCCGCGAAGGACTGAGCGTTTTTCTCGCCGGACAGGGGATGGCAGCCGAGGACCTCGGACGGTACGCCGCTGTGATGGCTGCGGCGATGGACGGGCTGATGATCCATTTCATACTGGATCCGGCGACCGAAGCGGAAGGTGCCCTGCGTGCGTTCGAGGAGATGATCACGCTGGTGGTGCACGCGAAGCGCTGAACCCGAGCCGCCGATCGCAGTGCCTTCCGCTCCCTACCGAACGCGCACTCCGCGCCCGATGTGACCTCGGCCACAACATTTATATTAATTAATCGTATAGTTAACATTAAAAGGCTTCTCTCTGATCGAACGCGGCGACAACGCGTCCGTCGGAACGGCCTGAGAAGGGAGAACTCAACATGCATCTCGTGGACTCGGCCGGAGCTCTTGCGCTCAGCGTTCTTCTGCAGGGAGTGGTGCAGGTAGGGTCAGCGGCGGCCTCACAGGTCCCGTGTCGAATGCCTGCCCCCGATGCCAGCATCTTCGATGCGCAGAAAGCGGGCGTGAGGATCGTCCGCGACCTCGACTACGGCTCGTTCCGGTGGCTGGTCCTCGAGGAGAGCGACCTCGACCGCCTCGCCGCCTCGGGGATCGACTGCGAGCCGGAGCGCTCGGCGCTGGAAGTCCGGATCGCCGGCCGAAGGTTCGACCCCCTCCTCAGTTCCGTCGAGTCGGCGGAGTCGATGGCGTTGAAGGGCACGTCCGCACCGGGATGGTGGATCGTGCAGTTTGTCGGACCGGTGACCGACGACTGGCTGTGGTGGCTCCGGAAATCCGGAATGGATCCGGTCCAGTACCTTCCCGTCAACGCTTACCTCGTCTGGCGGAACGCTGCGGCGATAAAAGCCGACGGACGGCGCCTTGAAGCTGCCCCCTTCGTGCGCTGGACGGGGCCGCTCACGAGCGACCTCAAGAGATCGACGTCGGCGAAGTCCACATCGGACGGAGTCGCCCGTTACGAGGCTCTGGTGTACGGGGGCGACGGAATCGACTCGGCGCTGAGTCGGATCGAAGCCGCCGGGTGCCGTGTGACGAGCCGTTTCCGGGCGCAGGCCGACGGGCGGCTGTGGTCGGTCATCTTCGAGGCGACGGACGAAGCCGTGGAAGCGGCAGCCCGGCTGCCCGGGACGATGTGGATGGGTCCCGCTCCGGATGGTCCGGCTTTCGGCGGTGAGATGTCGAGCGTGGTCAACGCCGGACTCGACGAATCCGGCGGGCCGGTGCCCGGTTATCGCGGAACCCTGGAAGACCACGGCTTCGACGGCAGCGGCGTGCTCTGGGCGGTGGTCGACTCGGGGGCCGACCGGGAGCACCCGGACCTCGTCATCGTCGAAGGGATCAACGGCCCCGGCTGTGAGACCGAGGTCCCCGGTGATGATATTTCCATCATGAAGCACGGCACCCCGGTGGCCGGACTGCTCAGTGGTAACGCCGCGACCGCGCGAGCCGACTCCGAGGGCTTCCTGTACGGGCTCGGCGTCGCGCCCGGCGCGCGTCTCGTGGTCCACAACGGCATCTGCGGTCTCGGTCCGTGGCCGCCCGAGGAGGGGTGGGAGAGTCTCACCCGGGCGATTCTGTCTGCAGGAGCTACAGGCATGAACGCCTCGTGGTTCAGCGGGACCGCCGAGCAGCAAGGCTACGATGCGAGCGCGAGGGCGATGGACATCCTGGTCCGGGACGGAAACTTCGAGACGGAAGGCGTGCCGGATCCCTGCCCGATGGTCTTCGCGGCCGGCAACGACGGTCCCGAGTCGATGACCCTGCGGCCGCCGAACCACGCCAAGAACATCATCACCGTCGGCGCCATCCGCAACTGGCGGTCCGCCGGCGACGCGGAAACCATGACGGAGTTCTCGAGTCGCGGACCGACCAGCGACGGGCGCATCGCGCCGACAGTTGTCGCTCCGGGTGACGCCGTCACAACGACCGCCCACCGCGACGGTGGGATCCTCGGAGACATCGGGGAAATCGAGGGCACGGACGGTCTGTACATCAAGTTCGAGGGCACAAGCGCGGCGGCGCCACACGTCTCCGGCAGCCTCGCCGTCATCACCGGGTGGTGGCGAAAGAGCCATGGAGGCAAGGACCCGAGCCCCGCCATGGGGAAAGCGCTGCTGGTCAACGGTGCCGTCGCGTTGGAGGGCACGGCGCCGGTGCCGAACGTGGAAGAGGGCTGGGGGCGGGTTGATCTCGGGCGGGTTCTCGATCCGGGGACGGCGATGATGTACGTCGATCAAGCCGAACTGCTGCGTGAAACCGGTGATGCCTGGCAGGTCGAGGTTGCGGTCGCGGACCCCTCGCTGCCGCTCCGTGTCACGCTGGCCTGGACCGATGCCCCTGCGGTTCCGGAGGCCGATCCCGCGCTCGTCAACGACCTCGACCTTCGGGTCGAAACCGGGGGCCACGAGTTTCTCGGCAACGTGTTTGTTCAGGGTTGGTCGGCGGAGGGAGGCCTCCGCGATCAGATCAACAACCTCGAAAACGTCTTTGTCGCCCAACCCGGTGATCGGGTCACGATTCGGGTTCAGGCAGCGAACCTTCCCGGTGACGGCGTGCCCTTCAACGGTGGCCTCACAGACCAGGATTTCGCCCTCGTCTGTCGAAACTGCGTGGCGCCGGCGCCGCCGCGCCGGCACGGTTCTCGGCGTGTCGCTCCGGCAGGCCCGGCGCCAATCCAGGTCAATGTCGACGAACAGGGACGCAACATCGCAGGCGATGCGGCCAACGAGCCGAGCCTCGCAGTGGACGTCGACGATCCGTCACACCTGGTCATGGCGTGGCGGCAGTTCGATTCAGTCTCCTCCGAACACCGCACGGCCGGTTGGGCGACGTCTGTCGACGGTGGCTGCTCGTGGCACGTCGGCGGCGCCATCGGCGGTGACGTTTTCAGAAGCGACCCGGTCCTGGCCGCTCTCGGCGACGGGCGGTTCGCCTACGTCGGTCTGGCCGACGGCTTCGAATCCGTCGACGTTTTTCTCTCCGACGACGGCGGAACGTCGTGGACCGCGGGCGGACCCGCGTTCGGGGGCGATAAACCCTGGATGACCGCCGATGCAAGCCGCGACGCGCTCTATCTCTCGTGGGACGATGTGCCATCGTGTTGCGGCAGGCGGACTTTCAGCCGATCGCTCGACGGCGGCCTCAGCTTCGAGCAGCCGGTGGAAGTGCCGAAGATCCCGGTGCTGGGGACGGTGGCAACCGGAGTCGACGGCGAGGTGTACATGGCAGGGCTCCTGGAGGATTTCTCGATCGGTGTCGCACGCGCCGACTCCCCGTACGACCCCGACCGCCCGCTTCAGTTCGAGCTCGCGACCGTGGATCTCGGCGGTGACTTTCCGTTCACGGAGCCGCCGAACCCCGGTGGTCTCTCGACCCAGGCCTGGATTGCAGTGGATCGATCCAACGGGCCCTTTCGGGGATCGGCGTATCTGCTGGCGGCCGTCGATCCGTCGGGCCCCGATCCCCTCGACGTGATGGTGGCGCGGTCGGACGATCGTGGCGTGACCTGGACCGAGCCGGTGCACGTGTTCCGGGACCACCGTTCGACATGGCAGTGGTTCCCGACATTGTCCGTCGCACCGGACGGACGGGTCGACGTGGCATTCGTGAACACACCGGATCCGGCGGTGCCGGAGGTCAACGAAATCAGGGCGACCAGCTCGTACGACGGCGGGCGCACGTGGTTTCCGGCCAGGGTCGTGACCTCCGAGTTCGACACTTCCGTGGGGTGGCCGTTGAGCCAGCAGAAGATCGGAGATTACTACCAGCTGGTCTCGCTGGCCGAGGGCGCCTATCTCGCATTTTCCGCAACCTTCAACGGCGAGCAGGATGTGTATCTGATGAGGCTCGGAATGCCGCCGTGCGAAAACACGGCGGTCGTCATGATCGACGGCTTCGAGTCCGGCGATTTCGCGGGGTGGTCGGCGATGGTCGGCACCTCCGACCCGGACGGAACCGACGTGTACGAATCGGCCTACGACCACTCGCTGGCAACGGTGGGAGGCCGCGCGCCTTGCGCGCGAGCAACCCCCAACGGGCAGTCGAACACCCTCGAAGAATGAAGGAAGTTTGGTGCGAAAGGGGGGACTCGATCACGCCGGTGGCAGCGATGTGTGGTCGTGGCCGAGCCTGGGATGAGAGTGAGTTGGCGACGGGGTTGAGACGGCCTACGACCACTCGCTGGCAGCGGTGGGAGGCCGCGCGCCCTGCGCGCGAGCAACCCCCAACGGGCAGTCCGACACCCTCGAAGAATGAAGGAAGTGTGGTGCGAAAGGGGGGACTCGATCACGCCGGTGGCAGCGATGTGTGGTCGTGGCCGAGCCCGGGATGAGAGTGAGTTGGCGACGGGGTTGAGACGGCCTACGACCACTCGCTGGCAACGGTGGGAGGCCGCGCGCCCTGCGCGCGAGCAACCCCCAACGGGCAGTCCGACACCCTCGAAGAATGAAGTAAGTGTGGTGCGAAAGGGGGGACTCGAACCCCCACACCCTTGCGGGCACAAGAACCTGAATCTTGCGCGTCTACCAATTCCGCCACTTTCGCACGTAAGCGGGAGGTGCATGGTAGATCCGGGTGGGTGGGCTGTCAAGTTCTCAACCCCGCAATCATCATTGGGTGCTAGGCTGTCGGCGAAGCTGAAACGAACAGCGATTCCCAAAGGAGATCGATTTGAAACTGAACATCAAGGCATTTGCCCTGACCTGCGGCATTTTGTGGGCGTTGACCATGCTGTTGATGACCGTTTTCATGGTCCTGCGCAACGATCTGTGCACTTTCATGGACAACTTCTCGGCCATCTACTACGGCTACACCGTGAGCTGGTCCGGGGCCGTCATCGGCACCATCTGGGGCTTCGTGGATGGGACCATCGGCGGCGCGATCTTCGCGTGGCTGTACAACAAGCTGGCCGGCGCGCAAATAGCGCCGGCGATTTTGGATTTCGGAATCACTCGTGACCAAGACGGGATCTTGGGTGGCGCGAGTTCAAATCCAGATTCCACCCAACCGCGGTGGGCCTGAAGGTGGGCCAAGGCCCACCCTACTTCGAACCCAGGTGTCGAGTCGGTTCGTAGGGTGGGCCTTGGCCCACCTTCAGAGTTGATCAAGTCCCGTAGGAGGGCAGCCGCGAATTCAAAATTCAAAATTCAAAATTCAAAATTGACTCCAGTGTGTTTCAATAGCAACCATGGCAGTGACAAACAGAGACAATGAAATCGACGCGGCCGGAGTGCTGGCCGCGATCCACGAGCGGGGACAGAAGGGTCTGACCATCCAGCAGCTGGTCAACCGGGTGGCCTCCGGAACAGGATCTGGATCGATCGGAGACGCGGCACCGGCTGCGTCCCGTCCTCAAGAAGATGCAGCGCGACGGGCTGGTGGTGCTGGGTCGCGGTAAGCGCTATTTCGTGCCGGAGGCATCGGATCTGGTGAGCGGCCGGCTGCGGCGGGTGCCGGGAGGTCACGTGGAGTTGGTGGCGCCGGGTCTCCCCGGACCGCCGGTGCGGGTGCCGCCGCGCGGTCTCCGCGGAGCGCTCGACGGTGACACGGTCCTCGTGCGGTTGGAGAAGCCGCGGAAGAGGGCCCGTGCCGACGGCGTCCGCGAGGGCGTGGTGGTGCGGGTGATCGAACGGAGCCGGAAAGAGGTCGTCGGACGTTGGGTGGTGGGCGGCGGCCGGCCGCACGTGCGGCCGCTCGACCGGACGGATGCGGTTCAAGGTGACGCCCACGGGCTCGCGGGTGGAAGGACAACCGACCGAAGGCGAGATGGTTGTGATCTCGCTGGACACGGTCGACTCGCCAGGGCGAACACGCCCGTGGTGTTCTGCTGGAGCGGCTCGGCCGCGTCGAGGATCCGGGGGTGGTGGAGCGGGTGGTCCTGCGGCTCAACGGGATCGAGGAGGACTTCTCGGCGGCCGCCCTGCAGGAGGCCGAGCTCTTGCCCGGCGAGATCTCGGCTGAGGAGATCGCCCGCCGCGAGGACCGGCGCGGCGAGATGACGATCACCATCGACGGCGCCACCGCCCGGGACTTCGACGATGCGGTGAGCGCCCGCCGGGGCCAGAACGGCGCGATCGAGGTCGAGGTCCACATCGCAGATGTCAGCCACTTCGTCCGTCCCGGCACCGCCCTCGACGACGCGGCCCGCGAACGCGGCACCTCGGTCTACCTGCCGGGTGTGTGCGTGCCGATGCTGCCGGAGAGGCTGTCCAACGATCTGTGCTCGCTGCGCGAGGATGTCGACCGTCTGACGTTCAGCGTGCGGTTCACGGTCGATCGCAAGGGCGGAATCACCTCGACATCGACCTACGATTCGGTGATCAGATCGCGCCGCCGCTGCACCTACGACGAGGTGGCCGAGTGGTTGGAGCTGCCGCGGGTCGGAGTGGCCGGCCGAGACCGCTGCGGTTTGCGGATTCGCTCGATCTGCTGGCCGAGGCGGCGAAAAGGTTGGGCGCTGCGCGTCGCGAGCACGGCAGCCTCGATTTCGACCTCGCCGAGCCCGAGCTGATCCTCGACCCCGAGGGCAGGGTGGTGGCCATCCAACCGGCGGCCCGCAACCGCGCCCACCGTTTGATCGAGGAGCTGATGGTGGCCGCCAACCGGTGTGTGGCGGGGATCCTGATGGATGCCGACCAGCCGGGGCTCTACCGCGTCCACGACCAACCCGAGCCGTCCCGCGTCGAAGAACTCAAACAGGTGGTGACGGATCTCGGTTTCCAGCTCAAGGGCGACTCGAAGTCGCTCCAGCCGTCGGCGCTGCAGGATCTGCTCGAGGCGGCCGACGGGCGGCCCGAGGAGCGGTTGGTGGACATGCTGGTGCTGCGGACCCTGGCGCGGGCGCTCTACAGCCCGGAGCCGCGGGGACACTACGCCCTGACCACCGAGGAGTACCTTCACTTCACGTCGCCGATCCGGCGCTACCCCGACCTGGTGGTGCACCGGATGCTGCGGCAGCTCAATCACGAGGGGCCGTTGCGGGAAGGCGAGAAGCGGACTGCCGTTGAAGCCGAACTCAAGGAGCTGGGCGAGTCGTGCTCGGCCGCCGAACGGCGCGCCGAGGCGGCGGAGCGGGCCGCGGTGGAGTGGAAGACGATCATCTTCCTCCGCGAGCGGGAGGGCGAGGTCTTTGCCGGCCACATCTCCGGGGTGACCGACTTTGGGCTCTTTGTCCGCCTCGACGAGATTTCGGTGGACGGGATGGTCCACATTTCAGAGCTCGGCGACGACTACTACCAGTACGACGACCGCCACCACCGACTGGTGGGGGAGCGCACGGGAAAGGTGTGGCGCCTCGGCGATGCCATCGAGATTCGGTTGGTGAGAGTCGACATCGAGGCGATGCAGCTCCAGTTCCTGCCGGTCGGCGTCAAACCCGACGCCCGCGCCGCGCGCAAGTCCGGACGACCGCGGAAGAAGACCTTCAAGCGCTAGCAATTCGCGGCGGCGAATTGCCTTGACAAACGGGCTCGTGCGCCCTAACTTACAAAACGAACGTTCGGTTTTTATGTAGATGCCACGAGGAACCAACGGACGCCAGGCCGCAAGGTCTGAGGTCGCGACCACCAGGGTGCTGGAGGCTGCGCTCGAGCTGTTTTCGACCCAGGGTTACGGGGCCACTTCGATGCGCCAGATCGCCGAGGCCTGTGACCAGTCGGTGGGCAACCTCTACCACCACTTCGGTTCCAAGGAAAATATCTACCAGAACCTCATCGATGATTACTGGGCCCGGCTGCTCGATCCCGAAAATCCGCTTCAGAGGGTTTTCTCCAGGGCCAATTTCCCCGACGACCTCGAGGATCTGGCGGCTGCGATCGAACATACCGTCGAGGAGAACAAGGCCTCGATCCTGCTCGTCTTCGTCGACGTCATCGAGCACCAGGGCCGCCACATCCGGTCCTTTTACGAGACCATGGCGGACCGCTTCAGGGAGAAGTACGGCCCGCATTTCGAGGATCTCGCGAAGCAGGGGCGTCTTGCCGACGCCGACCCGCTGGTGGCGGTGATGGTGGCGACCCGGTGGCTCTTTTACTTCTACACGGTGGAGAAATGTTTTGGTGTGCCCATGCACTTCGGCATGGACGCCGATCAAGCGGTGGACGGTTTTATCCGCATTTTGCGAAATGGGGTGCTGCGTCGCGGAAACGGCAACACGGTACCCGAGGACAAGGAATAGGAGGAAGGAATCATGGACAGAGGGAAGCAACTCAGGATGCTCGTCACGGTCGGATTGGCGCTGGTCATGGGGCTGGCGCTGCCGGTGGCAGCACAGGTCTCGACCGGCACGATCGAGATCAACACCGTCGACGAGCAGGCGCTGCCGATGCCGGGCGTGACGGGGCGGGTGGTCAACACCGAAACCGGCGCCCAGCGCGCCTCGGTCTCGGACGTGGCCGGTCTCATCATCATCCCGGCGCTGCCGCCGGGTATGTACAACGTTGGCGTGGAGCTGCCGGGATTTGCGCCGGCCAACCAAGACGTCACGATCCGCATCGGCCAGACCGCGCGTCTGGTCTTCACCATGAAGGTGCAGCTGTCGGAGACCATCACCGTCACCGCCGAAGCGCCGGTGGTTGACGTCCTCAAGATGGACTCCTCGACCAACATCACCCCCGAGCAGATCCAGGAACTGCCGGTGCCCGACCGCCAGTTCGAGCGGCTGGCGTTCATCGCCCCCGGCGTCTACCGCGAGCGCGGCGACTTCCGCTTCATCAAGGGCGGTCCGGTGATCGGCGCTTCCGGCAACGCCTCGCAGGCGACGATCCTGGTCGACGGCGTCGATCTCACCGACCAGGCGCTCGGCCTCGCCCGCGCCCGCTTCAGCCAGGACGCGATCCGTGAGTTCCGCGTGATCGACAACCGCTTCGACACCGAGATCGGCCAGTCGCAGGGCGGCGCGCTTTACGTCGTCACCCGTTCGGGCAGCAACGACCTCGCCGGCTCGGTGTTCGCCTTCTACCGCGACGACCGCTGCGCGAGACCGGCACCCTCGAGAGAGAACATCCCGTCCACCCGCGGGCAGTTCGGCTTCACCCTCGGCGGCGCGATCGTCCAGGACAAGATGCACTACTTCTTCTCGGGCGAGTACATCGACGAGGACAACGTCACCCTGTTCCGGCCAGGGGGTGCCTACGCGTCGCTCGCCGAGGACATCGAGCACCCGTTCGCGCAGACGTCTTGCGTTCGTCAGCCTCGACCACTCCTTCAGCCAGATCAACGCGTGACCGCCAAGCTGGTGTACGACACGTACGATGGAAGAACTTCCGTGTCGGCGGCATCTCCGAGTCGCGTGGGCAGAAGCTCAAGCGTGACAACTGCAACCTCATCCCTCGAGCACGTCCTGGTGTCCCTCGGCAACTACCTCAACGAGCTACGCTTCCAGGCCGGGCACCGGGAGTACTTCGAGCCCACCAACTCCGACGCCATGGAGGAGTGGTTCTCCTCCGGCAACACCCTGAAGACCGGCAGCAATACGGTCGGCGACCTGCTCGACGACGGCGACTACTTCGAGGTGCGCGACACCTGCGCACCTGTTCAGGCCCGGCAACCACGAGATCAAGATGGGCGCGCGTGGAGCACATCGACGAGACCTACACGCAGGACACCTTCAGCACGGGCTGATGCTCTACATCACCGACACCCGTGCGATCCCGCTGGCCTACTCCTACGGCGTCGGCATCCCGATCGACAAGTCCACCACCATCTACGCCGGCTTCGTCCAGGACGACTGGCGATCGCCTCGAACGTCACCTTGAGCTTCGGCGTCCGCTACGACTACGACGCGGACGGCAACAACCCCGACTTCCGCCCCCGCTCGTCGAGGCCGCGCACCGACACGAACAACATCCAGCCGCGTGTCGGCTTCACCTGGGACGTCGGCAACGACGGCGATCCTGCGCGGCGGCGCCGGCCGCTTCACCGGGCGCTACCTGCTGGTGCCGTCGTTCGTCGAGCTGCAGCAGAACGGCGTGACCGGCCGGCCGTTGTTCCGTCCACGCTCAACGGTCGCGCTTCTGCGGTCGGCCACCGGCCGTTCTGGCTCGACCCCGACGACCCGCACGACCACCGGCATTCTGCTCGAGCGCCGCAGATCGACCGCTCCTCGGACAGACCTCGACGCGCCCGAGGCGGACCAGGCGACGTTCGGCTTCACCCAGCGCCTCGGTCGACTCGAACCTCTTCTTCGACCTCGAGGGCGATCTACGTCAAGGGCGACAACGAGATCACGTCCGCGACCGCAACTGGGCGGCAACGCCACCGCCGGTGTCGGCCCAACCCGGCGTACGACCAGATCAACATCTACACCAACGAGGGCCGCTCCGAGTACAAGGCGCTGGTCGCCGGCCTCAACGGCACGCTTCGGCGGCGGCCACGTCGTGACCGCCTCGTTCACCTGCGCCGACAAGAAGAACATCTCCGACGACTTCTCGCCCGGTCTTCCCGTCCGGCTACCCGTCGGACCCCACGAACATCGAGGCGGAGTGGGGCCGCAGCCGCGGCGCACGAGCGGCTTCCGCTTCGTCGCCACGGCGTCTTCACGCTGCCCTGGGCTTCACCGTCGCGCCGACCTACGAGTACGGCTCCGGTCAGCCGTGGAACCCGACGGCTACGGCTACGACTACAACGGCGACGGCAAGAACTCCGACCGGCTGCCGGGCGTCGACCGCAACAGCATGGACGGCCCGCGCTTCTCCCAGTTCAACCTGCGCGTGACGAGGACCCTCGGGCTCGGCGGCACGGGGCTCGAGTTCATCGCCGAGGCCTTCAACCTCTTCGACACCGTCAACTACGACGTCACCTCGATGGACAGCGCCGAGTTCTTCACCGGCCCGACGCTGATCAATCCGGCCATTCCGTTCACAGCGAACCCGGGCTTCGGCCAGTACCGCGCCACCCTCGACCCGCTCGAGATCCAGCTCGGCGTTCGCTGGCAGTTCTGAGGAGTCGGGAGTCGAAAGGCAGAGCATGATCCGTTGATCTGATTCGCGGGCGCGCCGTCGAGGCGGCGCGCCCGTGTTTTTTCGAAGGGGAGCAGTGAATGATAGAAACCGGTCTGAAGGATAAAGTTGTCATCGTCACCGGCGCGGCGGCCGGGATCGGCCGCGCGACCGCCGAGCGGTTTGCCGCCGAGGGGTGCAAGGTCGCGGCCTGGGACGTCAATGAGGCGCCGGCGAGCGCCGGGGTCT
>CAVQSQ010000001.1:0-26602 GCA_963715955.1 Candidatus Sulfomarinibacteraceae bacterium | reverse complement strand
GCGCCCGAAGAGCGCGTCAGAAACCGGTGGGCCGGGCGGGGATGAACCCCGCCCCTACGGTGTTCAGAAACGAGACGAGCCGGTCGTGATTCCAGCGAGCAATCCTGGCGCTGCTCGAGCCCCAGGCCCCAAGCCCCAAGCCAAAAAACGCCCCGCTCGTGAGAGCGGGGCGGATAGTGCGTTCGTGAAACGACGTCAGTCGAACAACGGGAACGATCGCGGTGTCCAGGTGTCGTAAAACGGCGCCATAGTGAAGCAGTTGGGGTCGAAGGACGGCGTCAGGGTGCCGTTGTAATACATCGCCCCCGACTGGCCGAGCTGGAACATGCTCTCAATACGGACGGGGCCGTTCTCTCCGTACTCCACAACGTGCGCATAAGCCGAACGGGCCGCTTTCGGGGTTGTGTGAATCGCTTTAAATGCGGGATCGAGCGCGCCGAGAAGTGCATGGCCATAGGCATCCACACCACGGGGTACGTTGTACGGACCAAGGCCGATGTCAGCTATCACATTGTCGAGGGCCTGCACGATGATGCCTTCGGCGGTGGTCGGCTTTCCAGTGCCCAGCTTGTCTTGGAACCAGCCGTAAAGCGTCGGCAACGCAGCGTCGCCGCCGGCAAGGGCACGGAGCAAGACGTTAAAACTCACCGAAATCGGTTGCGCATTGGTCCACGTCATCCCGATGGACATGAACTCGTCCTCAAAGGTCAGTCGCATGACCTCCCTGATCCAGGCGTCCATCATCACCCAGGCGTCGGCTTTGAGCGTTCCGAAACGCCACGCCGGAGGACCGCCGGCAACGAAGTGCCCGTCCCACGCATCGAGCATGGCGACGGCCGCATCGCGGTCCGGGGTCGAGTTGGCGGCCACCGCGGCCTTGAAGTCGTCTGCGACGAAGGTCCAGGGGTTTCCGCCGCCGCTGTTGGAGGCTCCCCCAAAGGAATCTGTGGTCGCGATGTTGAGGGCGAGGTCGCGCACCTCTTCGAATGTCAGATCGTCATGCGCTGACAGATAATCGTCGATAACGCGGGCGCGGTGGGCCGTGCCGTTGTAATGCCACAATGCGTTGTACGGGTTGTTGTAGTCAATCGACGCCTTGTTGTTCCAGCCGCCGAAATAACCCTGGGCGGGGTTCATCGCGTGAGCCCGTGGACGCCGCTCTCCTGTCCACTCCTGCTGGCCGTTGCCGAACATCGGGAAGCGCGGGTCGACGCCCGGCGCCCGGACGGGATCCCAGCCCGTCATCCAGTAAGCGATGTTGCCATCGCGGTCCGCGTAAGTCAGGTGCAAGCTGGCGCCGGCCATCTCAACCGCGTCAAAGTACTTCCGTGCTTTCCGACCGCGCGAACTGCAAGAGGAAATCGATCGTATCGATCTCGTGCCCCCAGTTGCCGTAAGCAAAGGCGACGATGGGCGTCTCCGGCGGCGGCGGATTGGTCGGATCATACGGGAAGGGTGAGAGGATCGGGCCGTGAGGACTCCGGACGACGGGGAAGGTGAACGGCTCCCCACCAGCCGGGTAAATCGTCTCCATCCGATGGAAGAAAACGCTCTGCGACGCCTCGAGGAACCAGTCCATGGTATTGGCCATGCCGACCTGGAGCGACCACGCGTGGTGCGGCGTACGGCCGATAATCATGCCTGGGACACCCGCAATGGTCATTCCGGAGATGTCGAGTCCACCGCCGCGGATCGAGCCTTCCATGACCTTGGACGGGAAATCGAAGCCAAGCTGCGGCCCGGAGTAGACGATGGGGTTGCCCGACGCCGTCTTGTCGCCCGAGATCGTCCACGCGTAGCTGCCCAGCTTGATCGTGGCACCAATCCTGTCCAGCGCCTGCTGGCGGGTCTCGAAGCGCGCGCGAATCTCCTCGACCACCTGCCGGAGATCGGGGAACGTGTCGGCCTCGATGTTCGGTAGCCGTGGCATCGACAACGGTTCTTCGCTGGGGGGCGGGGATCATGGTCTGCGCCGAGGGGTCGTTGAACCAGCGGAGGTCCTGGAACATCGCCAGGCCTTCCTGTCCGTGGACCGCCGCGAGGGTCGGAGCCAGCACCGCGTTTTCGAGTTGGCCCCGCGGCGCCTCCCCGTTGGGGTCGTTCTGCCGCTGCAAGAGGACCAGAATTCCGAGCACGTCATTGACCTCGAACGGTTCGGGCAGGACGTTGTAGGCGAGATGCAACTGGAGAATGGTGAGAATGCTTCCGGCCCAGTACTCGAATGGCATGACGTAGAAGTTGGTGTAGATCTCGAAGATGCGCCGGTTGACGCCGTTCACGTAGGCCTGGACGGCGATCTGGGCGTCTTCGGAGAGGGCACTGAACATCTCGGTGTACTCGTCGTCGGAGTAGAAGACGAGACGGACCGTGATGTCGGTCGAGAGGAAGTCGAGCCCCAGGAGCTCGGCGCCGAACAACTCGGACAACGTACCGCGGGAGCCACGGCGGAAAAGGTCCATCTGAAACAGCCGGTCGGTCGCAACGGCATATCCCTGGGCCTCGAAAACGTCGTACAGCGATCCGCCCTCGATGAACCAGACGCCCTGGGCATCGCGGGTGGTGGTCACCGGGTCGGTCTTGACGTTTGCGGCCGCTTCCACCGGCGCGGTTCTCAGGGTCATGGGTTTCATGGTCTGTCCCGTGGCGACCACCGCCACGGCCAGAATCAACACCGACATCTTCCAAACGGACGCCCTCATATGCATATCTCCCTTCCTGCAACGTAGGTTTTGGAACGGGCACGAAACTCGTGGACCGCAACGAAACCACAAACCAGAGATTGTGACGCCCTCGAATATAGCTGCGTCGCGACGGCGTGTAAATGGGGAGGGAGGATGATTTCGGATTTCGGATTCTTGGCAGCCGGGACGGCTGCCCCACAATCGCCCCGGGATGGTCGTGTGGGGCACGCGTCTCGCGTGCCATGAGCGGCGGAGGCGCCCGAAACGTTGAACGTTCAACGTTCAAACGTTTTCGTGCCGCACCCGTCTTCGTTCTGGGACGTGTTTGAAAATGTGGCGCGGCCGCACGGGCCGGCGGGGTCAGACCCCTCAGGTGAATCCGCTGGGGCAGCTGGGCGCCGAGGGGCAGTCGCCGCCTGAACTCGAGGGCCCGCTGGCAAAGGTCGACAACACGCGTTCGACCTTGGTGGTCTCGCACTTGGGGCAGTGGACGGTGGTCTTATCGGCGCCGACGGGTTGCAGGAGTGAGAATCGCTCGTCGCACAAGGTGCATTTGTATTCGTAGATCGGCATGGCTGCCCTCTCAGAAACCGGCCCGTCAGGTCTTCGAAGCTTCCGCCTCTTCCATCTGCAGGCGGCCCTCGATGATGGTCTGGTGTTCGGTCTCGATCCGCAACTCCAGCGAGTCGCAGACGTTGCGGCAGATGGTGAAAACGCCCTCGTCGATGATCCGGTAGTAGACGTTGAGCCCTGCGCGGCGACAATCCACCAGCCCGGCCCGTTTGAGCACCGAAAGGTGTTTCGACACGTTGGCCTGGCTGCCGCCGACCACCACGAGGATGTCCGACACGCAGCGTTCGCCGTTGTGGAGACAGTGCAGGATTTTGAGGCGGGTCGGGTCGGCCATCGCCTTGAGGACTTCTGCGATACGACTGAGCAATTCGTCCGATGCGATCACGGTCCCTCCCCAAATAGTTCTATCACCCAAGAGTAATATATTCCTGTTTGCAGGCGAGGTCAACGTCTTCGCAGGAACAAAGATTGTGTTGTTGAATGAGTATATGACTCAATGTCGGTGGTATTCTGATGCCGCCCCACAATCCCTGATGGAGGTCACCATGTCGACCATTTTCGATCTGATCGTCAGCGGCGAGATCCCGTGTCACAAGATCTGGGAGGACGATGATCACCTCGCCTTCCTCGACATCAATCCCCGCGTGGTAGGCCACACGTTGGTGATACCGAAAAAGCCCTGGTTCGAGGTCTTCGCCATGGATGAGGAGCCGTTCCTCAACCTCTGGGCCGCGGCCCAGAAAGTGGCGCGCCACCTCAAGCACAAGACCGGGTGCGAGCGCGTCGTGGTGGTGGTTCTCGGCTACGAGGTGCAGCACGTCCACATCCACCTGATGCCGACCAACAGCCTCGGTGATTTCCCCTTCCCGCCGGTCGACCGGGACGCCCTCGCGGTCATCGAAGAAACGGCCCGGAAACTGAAGACTTGACCGAAGGCCACCGGCAGCTACAGAATGGCGCCGCGCCGGAGTGGCGGAATGGCAGACGCAGAGGACTCAAAATCCTCCGAGGGCAACCTTGTGTGGGTTCGAATCCCACCTCCGGCAATTCAGGGGGGCGGCGCGTACGACGCGCCGCCCCCCTGAATTGCAGTTGATGATCGGATGTTCATTTCTGTGAAGTTGAATCAGCTGCAGGAGCCTTCACAGATCGATATGACGTAGCCGATGCAGATCGAGTCCCACTGCGTATTGCAGCAGTACGAGTCGAAAGCGCAGATCTGGGCGACGCAGGAATCGCATTCTGCATCGAGCGCAAGGCCGATATCGCAGACATCGTGGGCACAGGAAACGGTCTCTCCAGTCACGGACGACCAGGCGTTGGTGCGGCCGTTTTCAAAACAGCTGGCGAAGAACAGCCCGCCAGTCCCGGGGTACAGGTCCCGCATACCGGCGATGTCGGTTCCGGTGAGGTCCGAGCGCTGGCCCATTGCGGAGTTGGCTTCCCCCTGGGTCAGCCCAACCGCGGATGCGCCCGCGACGGTGGCGTCCATGGTGTAGCCGCTGGCGCCGCAGCTGCCTGCAGCGGGATCCCAGAAGCTACAGCGGCCATAGTGCATCACCGAGCCGTAGTCGTAGGGGCCGAAACTCGTAGTGGATCCGTAGGTGAGATAGTTGTCTTCCCTGTCGTCCTGGATGTTGCCGTAGTTGACGGTGACGTAGGTGTCGCGGTCGGTACGGCTCTGCTCGTGCATCAGCCCGAGAGCGTGGCCGATCTCGTGGGCGATGATGAAGCGCCAGTTCCAGTTGTAGATGTTCATCTCCTGAGAGCCGCCCACCATACCGACCCACGAGCTGTTCCCGCCCGAGCTCTGGACCCGGATGTAGTTTCCGGTACCGGTTCCCTCCACAAAGGTGAGACCGGCTACGGTGGCCTCCCACTCCATCGCCGCGGCCCGCCAGGCCGCCCGGCGCGCGGCGCCGTCGCCCGAGAGGGGGCGGTCGTCGGTGAGGTCGACGTTGGAATCGAACTGGTAGTACACGACTCCGCCGGTCCAGGTGATGCCGTCCTGGGCCGATTTCTCGCCGGTGTCGACAGGAATCAGCATGTCGTCGATTTGCAGGACCAGTCTTCCGTCGCTGGTCTGGACGACGAACTGTTGAAGCTCCGGTGTGACGCGGATGGGCCCGTCGAGGCTGGTGGCGGCGTCGCCGTTGAAAGCAATGACCACCAGTGCCAACACCATCACAAACCTTGATTTCACGTGGTTTCCTCCGATTCCTGTTGACTGCCACATTCGCCGTCCGTTCTTCGGAAACCTGGAAAAAGCAAGATGAATGCCACGATCGTGCGAGTCGTGGCCGCCACGAATTCCACGAAGAGAACAGTTCTGACCCGAGTGAGCGCTGTGGTTGTTCCATAGTGAAGCACCGGGCAATTCCGTTGGATCCGCCAAAGAAAGTGGCGCGCCAGCGCGCTTTTCGCGTTTACTGCACTGTGGAAGCGGTTTGTTCTCAATTAGTTGACGATTCGCTCAAATAGACATACATTGAAGACAGAGATCGATCTCTACAACTGAGCGGTGAGCGGGAACGGACGCGTCCGATCGAGGGCCGGTCCGTCCCCGCGTGAACCGCGCCGACGGGCCAGGTGACTGCGCGGCACCCCTCGTGGCGCCGGTGCTCGTCGGAGGGAGGGGTGCATGGTCAAATGCAGTCAGTGCAGCAAGGTGTTTCAAGTCATCGGTGATGCTCTCAGCGAGCAACTCGATACCACCGTGCTCCTCGAACATGCGGCGCAGTCGATCGTCGAGCAGTTCAAGCTCAAAGCCTGCCACTTCCGGCTTCTCAGCCGCGACCTGCGGACGCTTGACGACGTGGCCTCGTTCGGGCTGAGCCGGGGCTTTCTCGAAAAAGGGCCGGTGGATGCGGAACGGAGCGTTTCCCAAGCGCTGGGTGGCGAAGCGGTGATGGTTCTCGACTGCGTTTCCGACCCGCGGGTTCAGTACCCCGACGCCTTTGCATCAGAGGGCATCGCTTCAATGCTGACCGTACCGCTCGAGGGCCGCGGCCAGGTGATCGGCGTGATGCGGTTGTTTACCGGTGAACGGCGGGAGTTCACCGAAGTCGAAATCGAGTTCTTCAAGGTCGTGGCCTTGTTCTGCACCAGCGCCATCATCGACTCGATGTTCCACCGGATCCTGACCCGTGTGACCCAGGCGATTCGGACGACTCTGGAACTGCCCGAGGTTCTCGACAGCATCGTTCGCGTCGTCTGCGAAGACCTTCGCAGCCGGGGCTGTGCGATGCACCTGGTTGACGAAACCTCCTCCGCGTTGGAGGCACGCGCTGCGTACGGACTGACCAACGCCTTCGTCGACAAATTGGCTGACTCGTTCTCGAAAAAGGTCGCCGACGATGTTCTCGAGGGGAATGCGGTGGCGATCAGCGACGTCCGGGAGGACGACCGCGTGGTGTTTCCGGATCTCATGGCCGCCGAGGGGGTCGCATCGGTCCTTCTCATACCGCTGGTCAGCCGCGCGCGGGTGATCGGAGTCCTCAGCATCTACACCCACAAGAGATACCTCTTTTCCAACCACGAGAAACAGCTCATGGCGGCGATCGGCGAACAGTGTTCGCTGGCCATCGACAACGCCAAGATGTTCGACGCGCTCAAACAGCGCTACGAGAATCTGGTCGACGATTTTCAGATGTGGTTCGAACATTCGCAATCCAACCCGCAGCGCGGATCCACGGTGTAGTGAGGTCAAGCCTCACGCTGAGGGGCGACTTCCCCCGGATTCACCGTTGAAGCGTCTGCGCGTTTCACCCCGCCCGGTTGACCTCTCCGGTACGCTGTGACAACTTGCCCGCCGACGGAGAGCTCGCACGGGAGGACCCGGTGGAACACACGAAGCTTGTCAAGGCCATGTCCGAACCGTCCTTCTACCCGCACCCCGTGGAGGAAGTTCGTTTTCTTCAGACCCACATCTCGTCGGTGTTTCTGACCGGCGACTTCGTCTACAAGCTGAAGAAACCGGTCAACTTCGGCTTCCTGGATTTTTCGACGCTCGAACTGCGGAAGCTCTACTGTCGTGCCGAAGTCGAGTTGAACAGCCGGCTGGCGCCCGAGGTCTACCTGCGAGCGGCGCCCATCACGTTTGACGGCGAACATCTTGCTCTCGAGGGCGAAGGTGAAGTGGTCGACTGGGTCGTCGTCATGCGCGAGCTCGACGAGCGGCAGCTCGGCACCCAGGTCAATGCCCGCGGCGAGCTCGCGCCTGAGCACATGAACGCCCTGGTCGATGTTCTGGTGCCGTTTTACCGCAATGCCGCGACCGGCAACGGCATCGACCGCTACGGTGAGATCGACGCAGTCAAGTTCAACACAGACGAAAACTTCAACCAGACCGAGTCCTACGTCGGCAAGCTGATTTCCCGCGAACGATTCGATCACATCGTCGAGTGGACCAACACCTTCTTCGGCGAGCGGGCGGACCTCATCGAGCGACGGATCGCCGAGGGGCGAATCCGTGAAAGCCACGGCGACCTCCACCTCGGCAATATCTTCTTCGAAGAACCTCCGGTCATCTTCGACTGCATCGAGTTCAACGAGCGGTTCCGTTGCGGCGATGTGGCGGTCGATCTCGCCTTCCTGGCCATGGACCTCGATTTCAACGGCCGGCCGGATCTGGCGACGCACTTTGTCGAACGCTACGTGGAAGCTTCCGGAGACGTGGAACTCCTCGAGCTTCTCAATTTCTACAAGTGCTACCGCGCCTACGTTCGTGCCAAGATCGCCTGTTTCACCTCGGTCGACCCCGCTCTCGACGACACCGCAAAACGGAAACAGCGCAACCTCGCGCGGCGCTATTTCGGCCTCGCCTACCACTATGCGGGGGGCGCCGACGAGCCGTCATTGGTGGTGTTGTACGGGCTGATGGGTTCGGGGAAGACGTCGATCGCGCGCCACCTCCGTGAGGAGTACGGCTGGCACATGCTCTCGACCGACGCGATCCGCAAACAGATCTCGGGGGTGGGGGAGGCCACGCGCGTGTACGTGCCCTACAACGAGGGTCTGTATTCGCCGGAGATGAACCGCACGACCTACGCCGAAGTCTGTGAGCGGGCCGAAAACCTCCTCCTGGGGGGGTTCGACGTGGTGGTGGACGGGGCTTTCAAGAGACAGGACGAGAGGCTGCCGGTCATCGAGCTCGCTGAACGCGCCGGCGCGAGGCTGGTCTTCCTCAGAACGACCTGTAAGGCCGAAGAGCAGCACCGGCGCCTCGCCAAGCGGCAACAGCACGACACCCGTTCCGATGGTCGTGTTGAGTTGATGGAGCACCAGCGCGCGGACTTCGAGGGGCCGAATACCGACCACGCCGAGCTCTTCCACACCGTGGCCACGGACGGCCCCAAACCCGAAACCAAGTCCACCGTCGAGGACCTCCTCCGAGGCGAGGGGCTGCTGCAATAAGTGACTTTCGGCACGCGCCGGCCGAGCCCAGTGACGGGTTTCGACCGGTGGAGGCGCAGTACCGCTTGGGAATATCGATTGGAAGATCCGCCAGGCGGCGCTGTAACGGCTTCTCGACCAGGGCGATCCCGGCGGCGCCGAAAACCGGTGATTTTCCCAGGCAGCCGAACCGGGCCCCAGCAGGCCCGGTCCGGTCTTCAGGTCACAAGGTCCAGCCCAGAGTCACGCTGAAGTTCCTCCCCGGTTCGTTGATGATGTAGCCCGAGCGGTAGGGGTTGCGCTGGTACGAAAAACTCTCGTGATAGGTGCGATTGAAAACGTTGGCGAAAATCAGCTGCAGACGCCAGTGGCCCGAGGCGTAGCCGGTCTTGAGGTTGAGGATGGCCCAGCCGGGCGTCGGGGCCTCGCTGAGGTCCTCATCCACGTTGTTCTGGCTCGTGCTGCCCACACCTTCCACCTCGAAGAAGACCTTGGTGTTCTGCCAGCGGGCCGCGAGCCTGCCGGTCAGGGGCGGCATCTCCGGGAGGTTCGTGGAGTCGATGCCGAGGGTCCGGGATCGGGTCCTGGGTGCCCCGGATATACGAGGCGCTGCCGGAGAGAAAGACCCACGAACTCACGGCCATCGATGCGTCGACAGACGCCCCGCGAAGGTTCGCATCGACGTTGGTGTAGCTCTGGGCTTTGGTGTTCATGACTCCGGGGACCATGTTGATGCGCTGCTGGCTGTAGACCAGAACGTAGCCGTCGACCCGGTCGGCCCACGCGGTGGCCGTCACCACGGCGCCTCCCGAGCTCCAGGTGAATCCGATCTCGGCGCCGTCGGCCTTCGGGGGGTTGAGCTCCGGATTGCCGACCCAGTCGCCGCCCATCCGCCGCAAGCCGAAGTACCGCTCGCGGGGATCGGGGGAACGGACCGTGCGTGAGACGCCGGCGGTGAGGCTGAAGTCGCGGCTGAACTCATGGGCGACGCGAAGCGAGAACGACGGCTCGGTGTCCGTCCGCGAGGTGCTGGCTTCCCCGTGATAAGCGTAATAAAGAGACGTGTTGGCCCTGGTGGCATCCGCAGTCGTGGAGACCCGGTCGATGCGGCCGCCGATCTCCATCCGCGTGCGCGCTGCGAGTGCGTGCGACCACCTGGCCGACATCCCGAGCACGTTCATGTCCACGTCGGGGATCGAGTACTGGGGCATGTAACCCATTCCGGCCATCTCGGTCCACGCATTCCAGTTCCGGGTGTAGGCCTCGAGACCGATGACCACCGGCCCCAGCTCGCCCTCGGCGGTGCCGCCGATGATGCGCGTGTTGGCCTGCGTGCCCATGCTCCAGCCTCGCGGTGTTCCGGTTGCGGTGGTGCGCAGGCTGTCCACCATCCAGTGATCGACCTGCGTGAGATACGCCGTGGCCCGTAGGGCGTGCAAGAGCCCGGTCTCGGACTCCCATCGGTAGCCGGCGACGAATCGGTCGGTGTTGTCGTAGGCGGCATCCATCATCAGAGTCGGGTAGAGCACGTCGTCCGACTCCTGGCGGGCATAGGAAAAGTGGAGCTCGTGACCAACCGCCGGTCGATAGTAGAGACGCGTCCAGAAGCTGTTCACGTCGTAGGCGTCGACGCCGTCGACCAGTGAATTGTAGTTCGCACCCTCGGTGAAGAGAGTTCCCGACCCGTCCTCGTAGGGTTGGCTCGAGCGGTGGGAGATCCCGCCGAGCACGGCGAGATGTCTCGTTGCCGTAGCTGACGGTGGCCGAGGGATTGATCATGTCCCAGCTTCCCGCGACCGCTGCAACATCGGCGTGAAACCCGCTGCCCGGTTTCTTGGTGACGACGTTGACGATTCCGCCCATGCTCCCCTGGGCCGCCATGCGGGCGGTGGTGGGCCCGATCTCGACCCGGTCCACCTCTGCGAAGTCGAGGTGAAACGCCGGCGGGTCCATGCGGTTGGGGCAGGCGCCCGCCACCCTGGCGCCGTCGATCAGCATCGTCAGGTCGTCCTCCGAGTAGCCCCTGATCACCACGTCGTTGGCGATACCGCCCTTGCGGACCTTCCAGACTCCGGGCTTGGCCGACAGCGCCTCGCCGAGGTCCCGGGCCGTGCTCTCCCTCAGCTCCGAGGCTTCGAGAGAGTCGTGGGGTGACTGGGAGTCCACCTGCATGGTGTCGCGAAAGGTCGCCACCGACAGTGACAACTCGACCCTCGAGGTGCCGCCGCTGGCGACGGCCACCGCCGACGCCGACGTCGGGTGGAAGCCGTGGATCTCACCCTCGACCGTGTAGGTGCCGGGCTCGAGGTTGTCGATCCGGAAGGCGCCGCTTTCGCCGGTGACCACCGACGCCTCCTCGACGTCATCTGCCGAGCGCACGGTGATCGTGGTGCCGGGCAGCCCGACGCCGCCCGGTCCACGAGCGACGCCGACCAGCGATCCCGTCCCGGCAGCCGTCGCAGCAGTGTTGACGATAGAAAATAGAAGCAGTGCAAGACCTGCCGAAGAGCGCTCCAGTTTCAGCCTTTTCATTGTTTCCCCTGTTTGAACCATCGTCGGCGATGGTGGTCTGTGGTCGTCAGGAGACTTTTACAGACTCTGGGGGAGCGCGGGGAGGCGAAGGTCTGAGCGCCTCACGAGAGGAATCGACAGAAGCCGAGTACGGCAGCCGGCGGGAACGTTCATCCGTCGGTATTGTGGCTCGGCGCTGATCGATCGTCAGAAGAGCTTTGGGCGACTCGGGCGACCGGTTGAGGGTGCCCATCCATGTGCCGCAGCTTCGCGGCGCCTCGAGGATCGGCGATCCGCCGCCGATCCTGGGGGTGTCGGATTCACCGTCGCCCAGACCGGGCGGCGCGTGATGGCAGCAGTCTGCCGTGCAGTGGCACTCGCCCGGGCAACAGCAGTAGTACGCCGCCGATGCCCGGCTCGAACCGCTGCTCGCGACGGCGCCGACGCCCGCGAATTGCACGGCTGCAATCAGCAGGAAGAGCACGGCCTTCGGCTTCGCTCGGATCACCATCGATTTTTATACCACGTCCGGCCTCTCGTTTTTGCCCGGGCGATTCGGTGCCGTGAATGATTTGGGGCAGTTCCTTCAAGGCCTGCCGCCAAGGTATTGCAGGGGATGAATCGTCCGCGCCACAAGAAATCTGTCCGTGGGTGTTGCGGTGCGGCCTGCCAGGCTGCACCGCGGACGAACCTGCACGGTTTTGTGGTGCGGCCGTCCCGGCTGCACCGCGGATGAACCTGCATGGTCTTGTGGTGCGGCCGTCCCGGCTACACCGCGGATGAACCTGCATGGTTTTGTGGTGCGGCCGTCCCGGCTGCACCGTGGATGTTTCTCCGTGCTACCGTCGTGCCGGATTGACTCGATCGTCACATGAAGGATCCCTACCGCAGAATTGCGTCGTTCTACGATACCGCCGTTGAGCCCTTCAACGCGTCGCTGAGAAAGTACGTCCTCAAGGTCGCGAAGCCCTCGGCAGGCATGAAGGTCCTCGAGGTCGGTTGTGGGACGGGAACCAATCTCGCGCTGTTCGCGGATGCGGGGTGCGAGGTCTCGGGGATCGATCTCTCACCTTCGATGTTGGGCCTGGCCAGGAGAAAGCTGAGCGACGGTGCCGACCTCAGGCTGGGCGACGCCTCAGCCATGCCCTTCGACGATGGGGCATTCGATCTCGTTTTGGGATTCCTCACCCTCCACGAAATGCCGCGGCACGTTCGTGGCCCGGTGGTTTCGGAAATGGCCAGGGTGGCGGGCGCCGACGGCCGCATCGTGTTCGTCGATTTTCACCACGGGCCCTACAGCTTCCCGAAGGGCTGGTTCTACAGGGCCGTCATCGTCCCCATCGAGATCGCCGCCGGTCTCGAGCACTTCAGGAACCACCGCGACTTCCTGAGCCGAAGGGGCCTGCCAGCGTTGATCGAAGACCACGGCCTGACGGTCGAACGCGAAAAAATCCTCGGCGGCGGCACCATGATGCTCTCCGTCGCCCGTTGATACGGTCAATCGACCAGAGGGCCACCATGGCATGGAGTGTCTGTCCGCCGGCCATCGAGGGCCGGCGATATGGAAACGACCCTGAAGGTGGGCCAAGGCCCACCCTACCCGTTTTCGCGAGGTTTGGGCTCGAGGTAGGGTGGGCCTTGGCCCACCTTCAGTATTGTAGAAGTACGTGAATTCCGAAATCTACGGCCCGAAATCCGAAATCGAGATTCCGAAATTCAAAATTCAAAATTCAAAATTCAAAATTTAATAGCGGTACCACTCCGGCTTGTACGGCCCCTCGACCGGCACGTCGATGTACTTCGCCTGTTCGGGCGTCAGCTTCGTGAGCTTCGCGCCGAGCTGGTCGAGGTGGAGCCTCGCCACTTCCTCGTCGAGCTTCTTCGACAGGGTCGTCACACCGACCTCGTGCTCGTTCTGCCACAGGTCGAGCTGAGCCAGCACCTGGTTGGTGAAGGAGTTCGACATCACAAAGCTCGGGTGGCCGGTGGCGCAGCCGAGGTTGACCAACCGCCCTTCGGCAAGCATGAAGATGGAGTGACCGTCGGGGAAGGTGTACTTGTCGACCTGCGGCTTGATGGTCGTCTTGACGATCCCGGGCCACTTTTCGAGAGCTTCGACCTGGATCTCGTTGTCGAAGTGGCCGATGTTGCAGACGATGGCCTGGTCCTTCATGCGGCTCATGTGCTCGGCGGTGATGATGTCCTTGTTGCCGGTGGTCGTGACATAGATGTCGGCGATGGGGAGGGCGTCCTCCACGGTCATCACCCGGTAGCCCGCCATGCAGGCCTGCAGAGCGCAGATCGGGTCGATCTCGGTCACGCAGATCTGGGCGCGCTGGCCGGCCAGCGACTCGGCCGAGCCCTTGCCGACGTCGCCGAAACCGCAGATCAGCGCCACCTTGCCGGAGATCATCACGTCGGTCGCGCGCTTGATGCCGTCCACCAGCGACTCGCGGCAGCCGTAGATGTTGTCGAACTTCGATTTGGTGACCGAGTCGTTGACGTTGATCGCCGGCACCAGCAGCTCGCCGCGCTCGGCCATCTGGTAGAGGCGGTGGACGCCGGTGGTGGTCTCCTCGGAGACGCCTTTCCACTCAGCAACCACGTCGTGCCAACGTCGGGGCTCGACGCCCTGCACTTCCTGGAGGAGCTTGTTGATGATCTGCAGCTCCTTGTTGTCGGTGGGTTCGGTCAGGATCGACGGGTCGTCCTCGCCCTGGTAGCCGCGGTGGATGAAAAGGGTCGCGTCGCCGCCGTCATCGACGATCAGCTGCGGGCCCTTGCCGCCCGGAAAACTGAGGGCCTGTTGGGTGCACCACCAGTACTCCTCGAGGGTCTCGCCCTTCCAGGCGAAGACCGGCACCCCGTCCGCGGCGATCGCAGCGGCGGCGTGGTCCTGGGTCGAGAAGATGTTGCACGAGCACCAGCGCACCTCGGCGCCGAGCTCCACGAGGGTCTCGATGAGGACCGCGGTCTGGATGGTCATGTGCAGGCTGCCCATCACGCGCACGCCCCGCAGCGGTTTCTGCGGGCCGTACTTCGCCCGGGTCGCCATCAGTCCCGGCATCTCCTTTTCGGCGATCTCGATCTCGCGCCGGCCCCAGTCCGCCAGGGCAATGTCCTTCACCTTGTAATCGGTGGTCGTGGTGGTGGTCATCGTGTGTCCTTTCGTCAGAGAAGCGGTCGCAACGACGATGGGTCGCGCCGACCGGATGGGTTGCAGGGCCGGATTCTATCGCATCATCGGCATATGAGATAATTGCTTTGGATGAAAGGTCATTCCAACCGATTCCCCATCGATGTCGACGACCTGCCGCGCGAGTGGCTGGTGGTTCGCACCAAGCCCCGCCAGGAGCGGGTCGCCGTGTGCCACCTGAGCCAACGCGGGGTGGAACCGTACTGCCCGATGTTTCTCGAGCCGCCGTGGCATCCGCGGGCGCCGAAGGGGCCGATCCCGCTGTTCGGGGGCTACATCTTCGTCCGCTGCACGCCTCAGGTGCAGCTCAACGCCGTGAGCTTCTGTCCGGGAGTGCACCACCCGGTGAAATTCGACCGTGAATTGGCGACCGTCAGCGACGAGGTGATTGCCGCCATCAAACTGCGAGAAGCCGATCGCGGCTATGTGGTCCCGACCGAGATGGAGTGCGGCATCGAGAACGGCCGCAAGGTGCGCGTCATGGCCGGCCCCCTCAAGGACATGGAGGGGGTCTTCAGGGGCTACCTCCGAGGCGGCCAGCGCGCCAGAGTACTGATGGAATTCCTCCGCCAGCGAAGCCTGGTGGAGGTTGAGACAGAGTTGCTCGCCGTCGTGCGAGCCTGACGGGTCGAAACCAGTTTCGATCCGCTAAATTAAATCAAATCAATAGGTTGCACATGCAATCATAGTGCGGAAGCCTTGCCACGGACGCAATTTTGAATTCTCAATTTTGAATTTTGAATTATGGACCGAAGACGATTGACACGGTCGTGAGCGCCAACGAGACCCAAGGAGACGAGGAGATCCGTTACGACGACCTCGACAGCGACTCGGAGTGGGTCGGTGTTGCCGAAAGGTTCCGAGAACCCCATTCGTGAGAAGAGCTACCAGTTCGCTTTGGCGGTCATCAAGCTCTACCGCCGTGTCCAGGAACAGAGGGAGTATGTGATCTCGAAGCAACTGCTCCGATCTGGCACCAGCATCGGCGCCAACGTTGAAGAGGCGATCGCAGCGGAGAGCCGGCGGGATTTCGTCCACAAGATGGCGCTCGCCTCGAAAGAGGCCCGCGAAACCGTGTATTGGCTGCGACTCCTGTCCGATTCGGATCTCGTCCCGGATCATCGATGTCTCCTCGGAACTCGGTTCACGCGCAAGAACTCGTCCGGATGCTGACCTCAATAGTCAAGACGACCACGCTCGCGTCAAGAAAATGAAGGACTCGTGAAATGGCTCGCGTCCCTCGCTGATCCCATGAACCTCAAATGTTGTGGACGCGCGTTAATGAAGGCCGCAATTCAAAATTCAAAATTCAAAATTCAAAATTTTGTGCGAATGAAAGCGTGCTGGAGCATCACTCAGCCATGACCTCATCTGAAAGCAAAACCGTGCTCGTAACCGGAGCGGCTGGTTTCATCGGCTATCACCTCTGTGAGCGGCTGCTTGCCGACGGCCACCGTGTGATCGGACTTGACATCGTCAACGACTACTACGATCCGGCGCTCAAGGAGGCGCGGCTCGAGCGGCTCGCCGTCCACGACGGGTTCACCTTCGTCCGCATCGACCTCGCCGACCGCCGCAAGATGGAAGCCCTCTTCGCCACCTACGGCTTCGACACGGTGGTGCACCTCGCCGCCCAGGCGGGCGTCCGCTACTCGATCGAAAACCCGCACTCCTACGTCGAGTCGAACCTGGTGGGCTTTCTCCACATCCTCGAGGGCTGCCGCCACAACGGTGTCGGCCATCTGGTCTACGCCTCGTCGAGCTCGGTCTACGGCGCCAACACCGCCATGCCCTTTTCGGTGCACGACAACGTCGACCACCCGATGTCGCTCTACGCCGCCACCAAGAAGGCCAACGAGCTCATGGCCCACACCTACTCGAACCTCTACGACCTGCCGACCACCGGCCTCCGCTTCTTCACCGTCTACGGTCCGTGGGGCCGGCCGGACATGGCGCTGTTCAAGTTCACCAAGAACATCCTCGCCGGCGAGCCCATCGATGTCTTCAACCACGGCAACCACCGGCGCGACTTCACCTACATCGACGACATCGTCGAGGGGGTGGTGCGGGTGATGAACAAGCTCCCCGAACCGAACGCCGAGTGGTCCGGCGACAACCCCGACCCGGGCACCAGCCGCGCCCCCTGGCGGGTCTACAACATCGGCAACAACCAGCCGGTCGAACTCATGCGCTACATCGAGGTCATCGAGGAGTGCCTCGGCAAGAAGGCCGAGATGAACATGCTCCCGCTGCAGCCCGGCGACGTCCCCGACACCTACGCCGACGTCACCGCCCTCACCGACGACGTCGGCTACAAGCCCGACACCCCGATCGAAGAAGGCATCCGGCGGTTTGTTGAGTGGTACCGGGAGTACTACCAGGTATGAATTTCGGATTTCGAGAATCGGATTTCGAATTTCGAATTTGATGACGGCGCGATGAGAGGTGATTCTGACCTTGAGGCGTGATTGCCCGCGATTGGACAAGATGGACTTGGAATTTGACGGATAAAGGCAACTGATGGACAAGAGCGAACTCGAGGACCGGACAAAAAGGTTTGCGGTGAGGGTCATTCGTTTTGTCGGAGAGTTCAACTCTATGGCATATCGGACGAGTGATCAGCAATCAGCTCTTGAAGGCCGGTACTTCCATTGGCGCGAATTACCGCGAGGCGAATCGAGCGGTGTCTCGGCGGGATTTCACCTACAAGATTTCGATCGCCGAAAAAGAAGCGTCGGAGACCATGTATTGGTTGGAGATCTGTTTGGAAACCAGCCTTGGTGCGCGGCAGACCTGTGAGGAACTTCTGGCTGAGTCCCGGGAACTGTTGGCGATCTTCACCTCGATCGGTCGCTCGATGCGATCCGGTGAACGATCACTCGAGGAAAAATCCCGGGCGCAAGTGTCCACGACCGCGGAGCCCAGTTATGCCCGCGACCACTTCGAGATGGATGTCGATGACCTCATGCCCGTCGGGTTGGTGACTGACAATGGGGATTGAATATTCCCTCCGGTATTTGGGGCGTCAGCGGCTCGAGGCTCGACGTGTCGCCTTCGAGAACCCCGAAGCGCGGGAACTAAGATCCAAGTCGCCACGATGCTCAGCGCGCCGACAAATCCGAAATTCGAAATCCGAAATTCGAAATCACATCTGCGACACTCGACTTTCCGTCTCCGAGAATCCCGAATCGCGGGTACTGAAATTCAAGTCGCCACGACGCTCAGCGCGTCGACAAATCCGAAATTCGAAATTCGAAATCCGAAATACCGTCTGCGAGGTTCGCCATGTCTGACGACAACCAACGCTCTCTCTGGGAACTCAACTCCCCCCGCGGCCCTGCCCTGCCGACTCCGGTGAACCCCTACGGTTCGTCGTGGGCGGAGGAGTCGGAGCCCGAGATCGACGTCATGGAGTACGTGCGGCTGGTGTGGGCCAAGAAGTGGCTCGTCCTCGGCGTGCTGGTCGCGACCGTGGCGTTCGCGACCGCGTGGTCCCTGACCCGGCCCAAGATGTACCGGGCGTCGACCAAGATCGCGCTGCAGCCGCCGCCGCAGCTCTCCAACAACCAGTTCGACATGGCCATGAGCTGGTACCAGATGGACCGCATCATCGCCGACCAGGTGGAGATCCTGAAGACCCGCGAGCTGGCAGGGACGAGTGGTCGACCGCCTCGGTCTCGCCAGCCACCCGTCCTTTGTCGGCGGCGACGCCACCGGCGCCATTCTGGGCAGCATTTCCGCCAAGCCCGTTGAAGGGACCTTCGTGGTCGAGGTCACCATGGCCGGCCGCGAAAAGGCGGCGTTGGCCGAGTGGCTCAACATCTACATCGAGGAGTACATCGCCGCCAATATCGAGGACAGCCTCGAACGCACGCGCCAGGTCTACGACGTGATTCAGTCGCGGCTCGACCCGTTGCGCGAAAAAGTCGCTGCGTCGGAAGACTTGCTGATGACCTTCCGCGAACGCGAGGACGCCGTGCTCTTCGCCGATCAGGACCGCAACGTCATCACCGAGCAGGTCAACAAGCTCACCACCGAGTATGCCGACGCCAAGGCCGAGAGGATCCGCGTCGAAACCAAACTCAACGCGCTCAAAAACATGCGGGCCTCGCACATCTCCGAGGCCGGTTTCCCCGAAGTCCTCAAGAGCGAAAACGTGCAGGCCCTGGTCAAACAGCGCAACGATCTTCAGCTTCAGCTCAACGAGAAGCTGGGTTCACTCAGGGAAGGCCACCCCGAGGTCAGGGACCTGCGAGCCCGCATCGTAGGCATCAACGAACAGATCGCCCAGCAGGTGGAGACCATCAAGGTCTCGCTCCAGACCGACTTCGACATCGTCTCGCGCCGCGAACAGTCGCTCTACAACAACATTCAGTCCCTGCGGTCGCAGACCATCGACCTCTCCAAACAGACCCTCGAGCTCGATCGCCTCGAGCGCGAGTACAACCAGAACAAGCAGTTCCTCGAAGAGATGCTGGCGCGGTCCAACGAGGCCGACATTTCGTCGACGGGGTCGGTCAACAACGTGAGGGTGATCGAACCGGCGCGGCCGCCGGGCGGCCCCTACAGCCCCAACCCGCAGCGCACCGTCATGATGGCGACCCTGATGGGGCTCTTCCTGGGCATCGGGCTGGTGCTCGGTCTGGACTATCTCGACCACACCCTGCGCTCGCCCGATCACGTCGAGCGCTACGTGGGTCTCGAGATGCTGACCGCGCTGCCCAAGATGACCGACGACAACTCGCATGCGCTGCGCGAGAGCTTCCAGTCGTTGCGAACCGCGGTGATGCTGGCTGCGCGCGGCGAAGGCTGCCACACCGTCATGGTGACCTCGGCCGTGCCGTCCGAGGGCAAGACCACCGTCGCCTACAACCTCGCCAAGGCCCTCGCCGTGGGCGGATCGAGGGTGCTGCTGATCGACGCCGACCTCCGCAAACCCCGCCTCCACCGCATGATCAAGGCCAAGAACATCACCGGTCTGACCTCGGTGGTGCTCGGCGAACGCACCGCCTCCGAGGTGATCCACCACGTGCCGAACATCTCGAATCTCGAGCTCATCACCTCCGGTCCGCTGCCGCCGAACCCGCCGGAGCTCTTCGGCAAGCAGAGCTTCAACCGGTTGCTCGACGAGGCGCGTGCCGTGTATGACTGGGTCCTCCTCGACACCCCGCCGGTGGCCTCGGTCACCGACCCCGTCATCTGCGCCTCCTCGGCCGACCTCACCCTGGTGGTCGCCCTGTACGGTTCGACCCGACGACAGGTCGTTCGTGAAGCCGTAAAACTGCTCGGCCGCACCGGCACCCGCATCGCCGGCGCCGTCCTCAACCAGGTCGACGTCGAGCGCGACCCCTACTACTACGGCGGCTACTACTCCTACACCCGCTACGGCTACTACGGCGACGTCGCCCCCGCCAAATCGGGAGCCCACAAGGCCGTCGAGCCGAAGGGCAAGGCGGGATGACAGCGGTTGCGGCAACAACCCAGAGTCAATAGACTGAAAATGAAATGTCTGAAGCCGACAATCAAATGATTCGGGCCCTGGCCGAAGTGCTCGACGACGAACCTCAGGTTCTCGTGGCGTATCACTTCGGTTCGTCATCCGAAGGGACGGCGCACGCTTCGTCGGACGTCGATGTCGGCGTGTTGTTTTGCACGGACATCCCCCTCGAGGAGTTGATCCGGATCGAGGGCCGGCTCAACGAGGCGATCCCTCCGAAGGTCGATCTGGTGGACGTGAAACGCGCGCGTCCATTCGTCGCTCTCGAGATCATCCGTGGAAATCGCTTCTTCTGCCGAGACGAGGCCGCCGCCGACGTGTTCGACCTCTACGTGCTCAGAAGGGCCGGTGACCTCGAGTATTTCGAACGCGAGCGGCGTGCCTATTTTCTTGATTCGCCCTTTACCGCCGGAGTCGAATGATGGGACCGGGCCTCATCACTCAGAAGATCGTCGTGGCGAAGCTGAACATCATCAGCGAAATGCTCAGCGGCGTGCAATCCCTGCCCCTCTCCTCTGAGGGAGAGTTCACCCACGATCCCCGGATGGTAGCGGCGGGCGAGTCGTATCTCCGCCGGTCACTGGAGGCGCTTCTCGATCTTGGGCGCCATGTCCTGGCGAAGGGGTTTGGCTTGCCGGTCGCCGAGTATGCGGCCATCGCCGATCAGCTCGGAGCGGAAGGCGTCATTTCAAGAGACCTCGCTGCGAAGTTGAAGCTCATGGCGAGCTACAGGAATCGTCTCGTTCACGAATACGATGTCGTCTTCCCGGGCGAGCTCTACGCGATTTTGACCGAGAGAATCTCAGATGTCGTTGCGGTTTCCGACGCAATCCGGAGTTGGCTTGCGGAGCACCCCAAAAGAATCGACAGGAGGCTCTGACACCGCCCTCCGCGCAACGAGAGCAGAGATTCTGATGTGAAATCAGGTGACGCCCTCAAAGTCGTGCACGGGTCGTGCTCGAAAAGTCAGCTGGATCCGGGCTGCGCTCGACGTTCGATCTAAATGTCTGCTCGGAGTATTCCCTGACCCGCGGCCTGATCATCGACTTCGCAAGCCGATTTCCAAGTGACTGATATGAACGCTGAAGCCCAACAACTCCAATAGAAAATCACCGATCACACTGCCGTCATCGGCATCATCGGCCTCGGCTACGTCGGCCTGCCGCTCGCCCTCGCCTTCACCGAAAAGGGCTTCCGTGTGATCGGCTTCGACACCGATCCCGTCAAGGTCGACAAGATCAACCGCGGCGACTGCTACATCAAACACCTCGATCCCAACCGCCTCACTCGGGCCATCGGCCTTCGACTCCGAGGTCATGGGGAGGGCGCGGCAAATCCGAAATCCGAAATCCGAAATCCGAAATCGAAAGTGATGCTGGCAATTCCAAACTCCAAATTCAAAACTCAGAACTTGACCTCGAGGCCCCGCTCAGCACCATGACTTTTCCCGGCTCTCCGAACCCGACGCCAGTCCTCATCTGCGTCCCAACGCCCCTCGGTCCCCACAAGGAACCCGACCTCCAATACGTCGAGGCCTCCGCCAGAGCGATCCGAGAGACCCTCCGCCCCGGCCAACTCGTCATCCTCGAATCCACCACCTACCCCGGCACCACCGACGACCTCCTCCTCCCCATCCTGGAAGACTGCGGTGAGCTCCGAATGGCAGCCGGGACGGCTGCCCCACAAACCGCGCCGGCGCCCCTTGTGGGGCAGGCGTCCCGCCTGCCGAACGAAAGAACTGAAATCAACGACCAACCCCCCAATCGCGGGAACAACGAAACAAGTCGAGCGAGATGATGCCGGGCGCGCCGACAATTCCGAATTCCGAATTCCGAATTCCGAATTCATGAAATGTGGCGACACACTTCTTCCTCGCTTTCTCGCCCGAACGAGAGGATCCGGGAAACCCCACCTTCGGCACCACCAACGTCCCCAAGGTCGTCGGCGGCGTCGACCAGATCTCCGGCGACCTCGCCCAGGCCCTCTACGACCAGATCATCGACTCGACCATCCGCGTCGCCTCGGCCCGCGTCGCCGAAGCCTCCAAGCTCACCGAGAACATCTTCCGCTCGGTCAACATCGCCCTCGTCAACGAGCTCAAGATCATCTACGACCGCCTCGGCATCGACATCTGGGAAGTCCTCGACGCCGCCGAAACCAAGCCCTTCGGCTTCATGCGCTTCAACCCGGGTCCGGGACTTGGCGGCCACTGCATCCCGCTCGACCCCTTCTACCTCGCATGGCGTGCTCGCGAGGCCGGCGTGCCGACCCGGTTCATCGAACTGGCCGGCGAGATCAACACCTCCATGCCCGGCTACGTCATCGAAAAACTGCAGGCGGCGCTCAACGAAAACGGCAAGGCGGTCAAGGGCGCGAAGATCCTCGTCCTCGGTCTGGCCTACAAGCCGGATATCGACGACCCCCGCGAGAGCCCGGCCTTCGAGATCATCGAACGGCTCCTGAACCTCGGCGCCGAGGTCAGCTACCACGACCCGCACATCCCCGTGGCCCCCAAGATGCGCAGCTGGCCGAACCTCCCGGCGATGGAGTCGAAGCCGCTCACCGTAGAGACCGTGCAAGCAATCGACGCCGCCATCCTCGTCACCAACCACAAAGCCGTCGACTACGACCTCGTCGCCAAACACGCCCCGTTGATCATCGACACCCGCGGTGTCTACCGCGATCACAACAGACAAGGTCCACCCGGCATGAATGCCGACAGTGATTTCCGACAAGTGCCTGTCCGACGTAGCAGTACGTCGAATTGTGCCGGCGGGACGCCGGCACCACAAGCCGGTCCCGCCCCTTGTGGGGCAGCCGTCCCGGCTGCCATGCGGCGATGGGTCCGACGTAGGGTGGGCCTTGGCCCACCTTCAGGGTCGCCGATAGAGAATAATCGTTTTAATGTTGCGAATTTCTGACAAATGAACCAAATTGTCTTCTATGAGTAAGCGACTTTCCATTCGCCTGGATGACGAGACTCTGAGATCTCTCGACGTGGCTGCGGCACGCACGGGGAAGAACCGAAGCGAAGTGGTTCGCAAGGTATTGCGCAGCCACCTCGCCATCCTGGCCTTGGGCGAAGCGAGAGACGTACTGGTGCCGCTCGCAGAAAAGCAGGGCTGGTTTACCGACGAGGATGTCTTTCGCGACGTGTCGTGACTACAGCTTTCGACGCCAGCGTCTCGGCAACTGCATATGAAAATATCATCTGATCCCCGCCCATGACCGTCAGATCGCCCGACCGGCACCTTGTGGAGCAGGCGTCCCGCCTGCCGGGTGGATGGGAGAGATGACAACCTCCTCCGTCAGGCGTGGAGCCCGCCCGAAAACTCAAATAGGTTCATCGCGCAAATGAAGGGGTAAAGGCGTTCAGACAGGCCTGACGTGGACTTGAAAAGTCGCCGCCAGGCGGGTCATCTTCTTTGAAGACAAAAACAAAGGAGAGGAGACCCACGATGGCGACGACGAGCTTTTTGTATCACGCCCTTGGCCTGCGAGGCTATCAGCATTTGAGGACGGACTATCGAGGTGGAGCTGTTTACCACCACGTCGAACTGCGCTTTGATCGACGCACTTGCCGAGGCTGCGGTGCCAAGTCCCATGAGTTGACGCTCGAGGGGCGTTTCGAGCGGACCTTTCGAGCGCTTCCAGTAGGTTCGAGGAAGCAGTTCGTTGTTCTTCACGGACATGAGCAACTCTGTCAAAGATGCGGTTTGAAGCTTCGAGAGCCAATTGCATTCGCAGTAGGCAAGAGGCGTCACATCAAGGCATTCGAACGGTTCATCGTGGATCTGTGCAGGATCGCTCCCATCAAGCATGTTGCGCTGTTGCTCGGCGTCAGCTGGACGTTGGTCAAGGATGTTTTCAAAAGGCATCTACGTCGCCGGCTGGGAAAACGATCGCTGCAGTCGGTCCGATTGATCGCAATCGACGAGTTCTCGATCCGCAAGGGTCACCAGTACATGACCGTCGTCCTGGATCTTGAAAACGGCGAAATCCTTCATTCTGCAGAAGGTAGAAGCGCTGACTCCGTCATTCCCTTTCTTCGGAGACTCAAAGCTGTACGGGCGCCGCTCCAGGCGGTGGCCATGGATATGTGGCCCGCCTATTTGCTCGCCGTAAGAGATGTCTTTCCAGAAGTCGCAATCGTCCACGACCCGTACCACGTCGTTTCTTTGGCAAACACGGCCATCGATACCGCACGACGCGATATGTATCGCGACCTGAAGGGTCCCGAGCGAAAGGTCTTGAAAGGAAGCCGTTTTCTTCTTCTCAGGGGCGGCGAGAGACTCGATCACGATGCCCTCCTCCACCTTGAACGGCTTGAATCCCTCAACAAACCGCTTTTTCAGGCGTACCTCCTAAAGGAAGATCTTCGTCGGTTTTGGAGAATGCCTTCCAGGAAAGCCGCTCGCAAATTTCTCGGCGCCTGGATCGCCCGATGCCTTGCCACTCGAATCAAACCTATGGTCAGCCTCGCCAAGTCTCTCCGAGCTCACCGGCGAGGACTGCTCGCCTACTTTGATTACCCAATCTCAACCGGGCCCCTCGAAGGGATCAACAACAAAATCAAGGTCCTCAAAAGGCAGGCCTACGGCTTTCGAGATATCGACTACTTCAAACTTCGCCTGGCGTTCCTTCACGAGGCCACCCCGGCATTTCCGGGATGAACCAAAACTAAAAACTCAAAACTGAGAACTCAAAAATGACCTCCCTCCCCCCAGATTCAAAAATCTTCGTCGCCGGCCACACCGGTCTCGTCGGTTCCGCCGTCCTCCGCCGTCTCGAGCGCGAGGGCTTCACCCACGTCCTCACCGCCACCCGCGAGCAGCTCGACCTGCGCGACCAGGCCGCCGTCAACTACTGGTTCCGCGCCAACCGCCCCGAGTACGTCTTCCTGGTGGCGGGCACCGTCGGCGGCATCCTCGCCAACTCAACGAGGCCGGCCGAGTTCATCTACGACAACATGATGATCCACGCCACCGTGGTCCACGCCGCGCACCAGTTCGAGGTGAACAAGCTGCTCTACCTCGGCAGCTCGTGCATCTACCCGCGCGCCTGCCCGCAGCCGATGCGGGAGGAATTCCTCCTGTCGTCGTCGCTCGAACCGACCAACGAGTCCTACGCCATCGCCAAGATCGCCGGCATCAAGCTCTGCCAGTCCTACCGCCGCCAGTACGGCTCCAACTTCATCTCCGCCATGCCGACCAACCTCTACGGCCCCCACGACAACTTCGACCTCGAGAGCTCGCACGTGCTCCCGGCCCTGATCCGGAAGTTCCACGACGCCAAGGTCGCGGGCCGCGACGAGGTCGTGATCTGGGGCTCCGGCAGCCCGCGCCGCGAGTTCCTCCACGTCGACGACCTCGCCGACGCCTGCCTCTTCCTCATGCAGAACTTCGACGACGAGTCCCACATCAACGTCGGCACCGGCGAAGACCTCGCCATCCGCGAGCTCGCCGATCTCGTGGGCTCCATCGTCCACCCCGGCGCCCGCCTCGTCTTCGACACCACCAAACCCGACGGCACCCCCTTCAAAAAACTCAACGTCGACTGGCTCCACCGCCTCGGCTGGCGCCACACCATCGACCTCGAAGACGGCATCCGCTCCACCTACAACTGGTACCTCGAAAACGAAGCCTCCAAATGAGAACGAAACGCAGCCATGTGGCCCGGACGCCTCGCCCGCCATCCAGCGATGGGCCCGGGGTAGGGTGGGCCTTGGCCCACCTTCAGGGTCGCTGCCTGTGAAGAATCAACCGGCCCTCAACCACGACCGACAGTGCAGGATAGAGAAATGACTCCGAGATCGTATGACTCGTTCGGAATGCGTTCCGAACGAGTCGGATTCCGATGCATGTGATCGCGACGATGGCGCCGCTGGCAGGGGCCGAGGACTTTTGAGCTGGCTGAGGGCCCGCACCCAGGTGATTGTCGTGTCCGACACGTACGTCGAGTTCGCCCGTCCGCTGATTGAAAAGCTCGGTTGGCCGACACTATCTGCCATCACCTGAGCGTTGCCGCCGACGGCACCATCGAGGACTACAATCTGCGTCAGCCGGACAATAAATACCATACAGTGCTGGCATTGAAAAATCTGAACTATACCGTCCTATCGATCGGCGACTCTTACAACGACATTACGATGCTCAAGGAAGCCGATCACGGATCCCGTTTCGCCCGCCGGAAAACGTCAGGAAAGAGTTTCCGCAGTTTCCGGTTTCGAACACTTACGATGACTTGAAGACGCTGATAGCCTCAGTCCTGAACGGGTCGCAGTAACATAACTTGTCAGCCGGCATCTTCCCGATGGTCTAAAGTCCTCGCAAGAAATTATGACCCAAAATTGCGCCGGATTTTAGTACGAAAATAGAATTTTCATGCATCGTGGCGGCCCAGGGCAATCAGCGTTTAGTACGAAAATAGAATTTGGGTCACATCCTTAGCCTGACATAACCGGCTCAACGGACACAACCGAACAAGGTGGGCACCTCCATCCGGATGAACGGTTGCAAAAGACGGCTGAAACTCGCCGCCAATGGGCTCTAAGCCCGGACCAGTCTCGTCTTCAAATAAGGATAAAAAGATGATCTCTAACCGGACGACCAGTCGGGTTCGCTACGGCGACACAGACCATATGGGCTATGCCTATTACGCCAACTATTTGAGATGGTTTGAAATCGGTCGATCCGAACTGTTCCGCGCCCTCGGGATGACCTACCGGGAAACGAGGCGTCTCGCCATTTG